>JAZKBI010000012.1:0-343489 GCA_040388705.1 Bacteroidota bacterium
CGGCTGTTACTGTGCCAGATACAGTTAAGTTATTGGCGAAGATGCTGCCATTAACCGTTAAGGCTGTCAGGTTACCGAGACTTGTGATGCTGTTTAAAGTATTAGGAGCCAGTGTTCCGCTGAAGGTGCCGCCACTGATCAGTCCTGGTACAGTCAAATTATTGAACGTTCCGCTAAATGCATTTACTGTTGATGCTGCCACTGTTACTGCTGACAGGCTCGCTGCATCGATAGATCCCGATACTGTAAGATTGGTCAGTGTACCAAGTGTTGTAATGTTGGGTTGATTAGCTGTAGTGATGCTCGCACTGATCGTTCCTGCTTCTATCGCGCCAGTTACACTTAATGATTGTAAACCTGTGATGCTGGTGATCGTTGCCAATGCAGAACTTAAAGTACCTGCATTTACTGTGCCCGTTACCGTTAAGTTCTGAAGGCCATTGATATTAGTAATGTTCGCAGTTGCTGAACTCAATGTTCCGGCTGTTACTGTGCCCGATGCAGTGATCGCACCCGATACTGTAAGATTCGTTAATGTACCAACTGTTGTGATGTTAGGCTGGTTCGCTGTGGTAATGCTCGCACTCAATGTTGCAGCTTCTATTGCGCCTGTTACACTTAATGTTTGTAAGCCGGTAATATTAGTAATGTTCGCCTGCGCTGAACTTAAGGTTCCGGCTGTTACTGTGCCAGATACAGTTAAGTTATTGGCGAAGATGCTGCCATTAACTGTCAGTGCGTTCAGGTTACCTAAGCTCGTGATACTGTTGATCGCAGTCTGCGACAATGTGCCACTGAAGGTTCCACCGGTGATCATACCAGGGACAGTTAAATTATTGAACGTTCCGCTAAAGGCATTTACTGTTGATGCTGCTATTGTTACTGCTGACAGGCTCGCTGCATCGATAGATCCCGATACTGTAAGATTGGTCAGTGTACCAAGTGTTGTAATGTTGGGTTGATTAGCTGTAGTGATGCTCGCACTGATCGTTCCTGCTTCTATCGCGCCAGTTACACTTAATGATTGTAAACCTGTGATGCTGGTGATTGTTGCAAGAGCTGAACTCAATCTTCCTGCATTTACCGTTCCGGTTACCGTCAGGCTCTCAAGTCCGTTAATATTGGTAATGTTCGCATTGGTCGCACTTAAGGTGGTTGCATTCACTGTTCCTGATGCGGACAGTCCAAATGCATCAATCACTCCTGACACAGTAAGATTGGTCAGTGTACCGACTGCTGTGATGTTAGGTTGATTGGCAGTAGTGATGCTCGCACTGATCGTTCCTGCTTCTATTGCTCCTGTTACACTTAAACTTTGTAAGCCGGTAATATTAGTAATGTTCGCTTGTGCTGAACTTAAGGTTCCGGCTGTTACAGTTCCTGATACAGTTAAGTTATTGGCAAAAATGCTTCCGTTAACCGTTAAGGCTGTCAGGTTACCGAGACTTGTGATGCTGTTTAAAGTATTAGGAGCCAGTGTTCCGCTGAAGGTGCCGCCACTGATCAGTCCTGGTACAGTCAAATTATTAAACGTTCCGCTAAATGCATTTACGGTTGATGCTGCTATTGTTACTGCTGACAGGCTCGCTGCATCGATAGATCCCGATACAGTAAGATTGGTCAGTGTACCAACTGTTGTGATGTTAGGTTGGTTCGCTGTGGTGATGCTTGCACTGATCGTTCCTGCTTCTATCGCGCCAGTTACACTTAATGATTGTAAACCTGTGATGCTGGTGATTGTTGCAAGAGCTGAACTCAATCTTCCTGCATTTACCGTTCCGGTTACCGTCAGGCTCTCAAGTCCGTTAATATTGGTAATGTTCGCATTGGTCGCACTTAAGGTGGTTGCATTCACTGTTCCTGATGCGGACAGCCCAAATGCATCAATCACTCCTGACACAGTAAGATTGGTCAGTGTACCGACGGCTGTGATGTTAGGTTGATTCGCTGTGGTAATGCTTGCACTGATCGTTCCTGCTTCTATAGCTCCCGTTACACTTAAACTTTGTAAACCGGTAATATTAGTAATGTTCGCCTGCGCTGAACTTAAGGTTCCGGCTGTTACTGTGCCAGATACAGTTAAGTTATTAGCAAAAATGCTGCCGTTAACCGTTAAGGCTGATAGATTTCCTAATGCAGTAATGCTGTTCTGTGCAGTCGCAGATAAAGTTCCACTGAAAGTTCCGCCCGTGATCGTGCCAGGTACAGTTAAATTATTGAACGTTCCCGTAAAGGCAGTCATCTGGGAAGATGCTATCGTTCCTGATGCTGACACGCTCGCTGCATCAATAGAGTTCGCTACGGTAAGGTTCGTTAATGTTCCGACTGTTGTGATGTTCGGCTGGTTCGCTGTGGTGATGCTCGCACTGATCGTTCCCGCTTCAATAGCTCCCGTTACACTTAAAGATTGCAAACCGGTGATGCTACTTATAGTGGCAAGTGCTGAACTCAATCTTCCCGCATTTACTATTCCCGTAACCGAAAGACTTTCCAATCCATTGATGTTCGTAATATTTGCTACGGCAGCGCTCAATGTATTTGCTGTTACCGTGCCTGCCGCTGTAAGATTATTCGTACTGATCGAATTGGCTACGGTAAGGTTTACCAACGTTCCAACAGTTGTAATATTAGGTTGATTGCCATTCGTGATCGTTGCACTGATCGTTCTCGCATCAATATTATTGGCTACTGAAAGATTTTGCAACCCACCAAGATTCGTGATCGATGCCGTAACCGCACTGATCGTTGCAGTCGTTATGATCCCGCTTACAGTAATAGCATTCAGATTTCCTAAGGCAGTAATGCTGTTTTGAGCGGCGGGTGATAAAGCACCATCGAATATTCCTCCCGTTATTGTTCCAGGTACAGTTAAATTATTGATCCTTCCGCTTATTGCACTGATCACATCTGCTGTTACTGTACCCGACACGGTAATATTTCCCGCACTGATCGAATTGGTAACTGTAAGATTCTGTAATCCGCTGATGCTCGTGATATTCGCAAGTGCCGAACTTAATACGCCAGCATTTATTGTTCCCGTAACCGAAAGACTTTCCAATCCATTGATGTTCGTAATATTTGCTACGGCAGCGCTCAATGTATTTGCTGTTACCGTGCCTGCCGCTGTAAGATTATTCGTACTGATCGAATTGGCTACGGTAAGGTTTACCAACGTTCCAACAGTTGTAATATTAGGTTGATTGCCATTCGTGATCGTTGCACTGATCGTTCTTGCATCGATATTATTAGCTACTGAAAGATTTTGTAATCCGCCAAGATTCGTGATCGATGCAGTAACAGCACTGATCGTTGATGTTGTTACAATTCCGCTTACAGTTATGGCACTAAGATTACCTAATGCAGTAATGCTGCTTTGTGCAGCCCCTGATAATGCACCATCGAATAACCCGCCTGTTATCACTCCAGGTACTGTAAGGTTATTGATCCTTCCGCTTATGGCACTGATCACATCTGCTGTTACTGTACCCGACACGGTAATATTTCCCGCACTGATCGAATTGGTAACTGTAAGATTCTGTAATCCGCTGATGCTCGTGATATTCGCAAGTGCCGAACTTAATACCCCCGCATTTACAGTTCCTGTAACCGAGAGACTTGACAGTCCGCTGATATTGGTAATGTTTGCATTGGCTGCACTTAATACACCTGCCGTTACTGTGCCTGATGCCGTAAGATTATTGGTGCTGATTGAATTAGCTACTGTCAGATTAACCAGCGTACCAACATTCGTGATATTCGGTTGATTAGCCGTTGTGATCGTTGCACTGATCGTTCTTGCATCGATATTATTAGCTACCGAAAGATTTTGTAATCCGCCAAGATTCGTGATCGATGCAGTGACAGCACTGATCGTTGATGTGGTTACTATTCCGCTTACGGTTATAGCACTAAGGTTACCTAATGCAGTAATGCTGTTTTGAGCGGCGGGTGATAAAGCACCATCGAATATTCCTCCCGTTATTGTTCCAGGTACTATTAAGTTATTGATCCTTCCGTTTACTGCGCTTATCACATCCGCCGTTACCGTTCCCGCTGCTGTAAGATTATTTGTACTGATCGAATTTGTTACTGTAAGATTTGCCAGGGTTCCAATGGTAGTAATGTTCGGCTGGTTTCCATTGGTGATTGTTGCGCTGATCGTAGCGGCACTGATATTATTGGTTACCGAAAGATTTAATAAACCACCAAGATTGGTGATCGTTGCATTAACCGCACTGAGCGTACCCGCAGTGATCGTATTCGCTACTGTCAGGCTCTGCAAATTATTGATATTGGTAATACTCGCATTAACAGCACTCAACAAACCAGCCGATACAGTTCCCGTTACATCTGCATTACCCGTTACCGTCAATGCCTGTAAACCATTGATGCTGGTGATGTTTGCAGACGCTGCACTTAATACACCTGCTGCTACGGTTCCTGATGCGTTAAGATTATTTGTATTGATTGTGTTGGCAACGGTCAAATTGGTCAGCGTTCCAACTGCTGTAATATTCGGTTGATTGGCAGTAGTGATCGTTGCACTGATCGTTCTTGCATCGATATTATTTGTTACTGTAAGATTTTGCAATCCACCCAAATTACTGATGGTTGCTGTAACTACACTGATCGTATTTGCTGTGATGTTTCCACTTACCGTGATCGCAGCTAAATTACCAAGATTGGTAATGCTGTTCATCGCGCTTTGTGATAATGCTCCACTGAATGTTCCACCGTTTATCACTCCCGGCACGGTCAGGTTTCCTATCGTTCCGGATGATACACTTAATGTATTGGCACTTACATTGCCCGCTACCGTTAAATCGGTAAGTGTTCCAACAGTTGTAATATTCGGTTGGTTAGCAGTTGTGATTGTTCCACTGATGGTGGCCGCACTGATATTGTTGGTTACAGTAAGATTTAATAAACCACCAAGATTAGTGATGTTTGCGTTAACTGCACTAAGCGTACCTGCAGTAATGGTATTAACCACTGCAAGGCTTTGTAAATTATTAATATTGGTAATACTCGCATCAGTTGCACTCAACAAAGCAGCGGATACAGTTCCGGTTACCGCCGCACTGCCCGTTACCGTTAGTGATTGTAAACCGTTGATGCTGGTGATGTTTGCAGATGCTGCACTTAATACACCGGCAGCTACAGTTCCTGATGCGTTGAGATTATTTGTATTGATTGTGTTGGCAACTGTCAAATTGGTCAGTGTTCCAACTGATGTAATATTCGGTTGATTGGCAGTAGTGATCGTTGCACTGATCGTTCTTGCATCGATATTATTCGTTACTGTAAGATTTTGCAATCCACCCAAATTGCTGATGGTTGCTGTAACTACACTGATCGTATTTGCCGTGATGTTTCCGCTTACTGTGATCGCGGTTAAATTACCAAGATTGGTAATACTGTTCATCGCGCTTTGCGATAATGCACCACTGAATGTTCCACCGTTTATCACTCCCGGCACGGTCAGGTTTCCTATCGTTCCGGATGATACACTTAATGTATTGGCACTTACATTGCCCGCTACCGTTAAATCGGTAAGTGTTCCAACAGTTGTAATATTCGGTTGGTTAGCAGTTGTGATTGTTCCACTGATGGTGGCCGCACTGATATTGTTGGTTACAGTAAGATTTAATAAACCACCAAGATTAGTGATCGTTGCATTAACAGTACTGATCGAACCCGAAGTGATTGTGTTAACCACTGCAAGGCTTTGTAAATTGCTGATGTTGGTAATACTCGCATTAGTTGCACTCAACAATGCCGCTGATACAGTTCCTGTTACAGCCGCACTACCTGTTACCGTTAGTGATTGTAAACCGTTAATGCTGGTGATGTTCGCTAACGCTGCACTTAATACACCTGCCGCTACGGTTCCTGATGCGTTGAGATTATTTGTATTAATCGAATTAGCAACTGTCAAATTGGTCAGCGTTCCAACTGCTGTGATATTTGGTTGATTGGCAGTAGTGATCGTTGCACTGATCGTTCTTGCATCGATATTATTTGTTACCGTAAGATTTTGTAACCCACCTAAATTACTGATGGTTGCTGTAACTACACTTATCGTATTTGCTGCTATGTTTCCGCTTACTGTGATGGCGCTTAAATTACCAAGATTGGTAATGCTGTTCAACGCACCCGGAGATAATGCACCACTGAATGTTCCTCCGTTTATCACTCCTGGTACAGTAAGGTTGCCTATTGTTCCGGACGATACACTTAATGTGTTGGCACTTACATTACCTGCTACCGTTAAATCGGTAAGTGTTCCAACAGTTGTAATATTCGGTTGGTTAGCAGTTGTGATTGTTCCATTGATCGTAGCTGCAGAAATATTTCCCGTTACAGAAAGATTTCCCAGTCCACCCAGGTTGGTAATAAATGCCGTTGTTGCACTTAAGATACTTGACGATACGGTTCCTGTTGCTGCAAGATTATTTGTATTGATCGTATTGTTTACTGTAAGATTAGCAAGACCATTAAGATTGCTGATCGTTGCTGTTGCTGCACTTAACGCATTTGCCGATACTGTTCCCGAAACTGTAAGTCCCGTTAATGTACCAACTGATGTGATATTTGGTTGGCTACCCGTAGTTAAGGTACCAGCAATCGTATTCGCAGAAATATTTCCAGTTGCGGTTAGGTTAACAAGGCCGATTAGGTTCGTGATGTTCGCATTAACGGCACTGATCGTACCCGTACTGACGGTTCCCGTAACCGATAATAGCGCAAGTGTGCCTAAAGAAGTGATATTGGGTTGTGCGGGTGTGATGATCGTACCAGCCAAACTTGATCCTGATAATAAACCCGATGCGATTACAGAAGAAGGTGTAATATCTCCCAAACTAAGTGTAATAGCCGGCGTGGTTGTTGGATTGGCTACAGTACCTGAAATACCATTGGCATTAACGATGGAAACTGTTGTAACGCCGGCCGGCGCAATGCTTCCTAAACGCGCATAGCCGCTCAACATGGCGGCAGTGTCGCTTATATGTAAAAGCCGGTTGAGTAAAGCTGAAGTATCAGAGATATGCAGGAGCCCGCTGAGCATTGCTGAAGTATCTGTAACAAAAACAAAATCGCTCGCAGGTCTATATTGCAACGAACCGTTTTTAAGTGTAATGATCGTATCGCCACCCTTAACAGTTGGTAAAACAAGGTCTGAAACCTTACCAGGTTCCCATTGCGTAAGAACATCATTCCATATCAATACCTGCCCCTTGGTGGGAAGTGTTCCTGAAATTAAATTGCCCATCAACCGCTTCGCGTTCCAGATGGCAGCAGTATAGTCCGCAATGATCCGCAATGTGTCTCCGTCCTTCACTATTGATATACCTAAACTGTCAGCTCCTGCTCCTTTTTTGATCCAAAGGCTTCCCGCAGCATCGTTCAATTTGGTAACTCCGCTTGCACTGCTAAAAGTTCCAAAAGTTACCCATTTCCCCGGGAGGCCGGTTGCCGGATTAATTGCTGAACCCTGGTGAAAATAGAAGGCATCATCTTTTGTTTGATAAACCATCATCCCGTTTATCGCAGCGGCCGCCGGTATATTGGCAGTATCTGAAATACGCGGTATGAGCATAGCCTTATTAATTCCATTTCCATCAACCTGCAACGCCACATTATCATTAAGAATCATACCGGTACCAATCAGTACACCGCCGGCATTAACGAGGTTAAAACTGCTCATATTCAGATCCTGGCTCGCCTTGTGTTTACCAAGGTTATCCCCAAAGCTCTGCGCATCGGCAGTATATACCAATGAGAAGAGCATGACACAGATTCCTATGACATGCTTAGAATAAATTCTTCTCAGGTTACTCACTATCAATGTTGTTTCTTCGTTAAACTACGTTTTATACAATTGATCAAATAGGTTTTTATAAAAACTAAATGCTCGTGTTATTTAACAACCACTATCTTATACTGCGTTCCTTCCACGTCCACCTGTTTATCTGTAAAATTGGCAAACCGCACACTTACAAAATTCGGCCGCGAAACCCATGAACTATATATTGTCCAATCCTTGTAATTATCCTGTGGTGTAACCAGTATCGGGTCTCCTGGTACCACACCAGTTACCTCTACTTCAACCACCGAGGTTGTATTTGGTTCAATGGAAAGTGCTTTACCCGTTTGCTTGATCAAATTCACGGCTAAATTCGTGATCGTGGTAACCGTTTGTTGTGCAGCCTGAGGTGTTTGCCAGTTCACATTACCCAAACTATCTGTGATAAGGAAGGTATTATGCGGACCGGGCTGGATACTTGTAGTTACATTGGTAACACTGGCATTTCCAGCAAACAAAGCATAAGGCACACTCAGCAACTGTGAGGTTCCCACATCAACATAATTATCTGCCGCAATCCACCACGAAGCAGGAATAGAGGGAGCAACAGCAACCTTGTAATTAATGAAAAAAGGGCCATTGCCCCAATCGATCTCTCCAATGTCCTTAAGTGTTACGCCCGGCGCTTTGTTACCGGCCCCAATATAGATGGTAAAGATCCCGTCTGCGTTGGTTGTGGTAACATGCGATTCTTCCCAAACCTTTACACCACCGATCGCCGAATTTTGATAAATGATATCTTTTACATAGATCGTTCTGTTCTTGGCAACATTCCCGATCGGATCAAGCGCAGTAGAGGTTGTGCTGAATGAGGTAGGGGGTTGGGCAATAGCGCTGCCGGCAATAACTACCAGGCATGCTACCAGTAAGTTTTTGATCAAAGCAGTTTTCATGGTTTATTGATATGAGCTAAATATTAAATATAAACGTTCATAAGTTACAATATATTACCCCCATAATAGGAATTCCTAAAATAGTTTTTCATAGGATACTACTTTTAAAAAATAGTTTTTCATAGGACACCTGGTTAAAAGGTGGGTTTTCATAGGATATGTAGACCTTATTAACCGGCAAATTGCCACAAAAAACCGTTTTCATAACAGGGAAGTATCCGTAAAAGCCCGTAGTTGTCATACTACAAAGATACCGATTTAAAGTCGACCGTTGTTTCCCTGCGCTATTATTGTTTGATCAATTTCGTTGCACCGTGCTGATTCATGAAATCCAATGTAACTGCGTAAGTTCCCACTGCATAACTACTGGCATCTATCACATAACCCGCTTTCACTTCTTTCATTGGAACCATCTTGTTCATCATAATCTTTCCATCCATGCTGATCACCCTGATCAAAGCAGACAAATTCACATCAAACTGGCCTTCACATTTCAGGGTTGTTAAGGTGTGAGCAGGGTTAGGGTAAACGTTCAGCGATGTTAAGCTGATCAGCGGAGTTGCAACCGGTGCAACTTCTTCACATGAAGCACCGAATTTACCATTGCTGTTCATCCTTGTTTCAAACCCGCGAAGGCCGCCTGTCGAAACAATTAAGCATTTGCCGCTTCCGTCAAATACGATTGGGCTTCCACCAACCATTGAGGTTGTACCTGATGTTATAGCAATAGGCGTCATAATAAAAGGAGTCGCCGTCTGTGCCATACCTGTAGCACAGGCAAACAGCATAACGATGACGAGATATGTTCCTTTATTAATACGCATAATAAACTTCTCTTGTTAATTTTCCATTAGAACTGTACATCACATCCATTGTGGTTTCTGTGATCTCGTTGATTGAATAAGGAAGGATGAAACCTTGTCCGCCGCCACTAACAAAAGATTCTTCGATCTTGTTACCCGCGTCAGACATTGCCCATGTACCGAACAAATTATCTGAATTGGTAAAAGTTCCTGAAGTCTGTTTGCCTGGTGATACTGTGTAAGTTTTTGTATAGCTCAGTTGATACCCGGTAAGAACCTGCTCAACATTGTTAGTGTATACTTTTTTCAAATGCCAAACCTTATTGCCAACACCTGTTAACAGCCTGGCAACACGAACGTCGTTTGGAACAACTTCGTCTGGCTTGCTGCATCCTGTTGCGAGGATTGAGCAGATCAGGATGGTTAAAAAGGTGAGTGTAGTTTTCATTATTTTTTTTAAATCGCTTTTGAAATGTTCTTGATGATCTTTACTATCAGTCAGGATTCTTTTCGTCTGCGATTTGCAGCTTAAAAAGTCCGTTGATCAACGGGCTTTGCAGAGGATGTACGAATCTTTGCGAGGAGAGTTTCCATTCGAAACAAAGAGTCGGAATAAGTTGGATTGTAAAGACTGGCATTTACAAGGATATTTGGATTGGATGTTTTCTCTTTGCCGGGTGATGCTTTACTGTCGGTAGTGATAACACTACAAAGATAGGGGGCGAAGACGACATGTGTAATAAATAGTCGACCTTTTTTCAAAAAAAACTTGTTCCGATCAAAAAATAATTGATAATCAATAACTTAGATGAAAAATAAACAGAGATTTTTCACTCCTACCGGGAAATTTCTTCCAAAATACCGTGATTTTACGGGCTTTTTCCCACTCCAATTTGTAGTGGCTTGTAGGGGAAACCCTTGTTTTTTTGTGATTTGTAGTGATTTCACCTGTTCAAAACGTCGTTGAAGTCCCGATATTGCACGGAAAAAGTATTGCAGGTGAGTTAGGGCAAAAAAATAAGGCCCTGTTTCCAAGGCCTTAGGCATATTATATAGATCTTTTTACTATACTTTAAAATGTGAGAAAGCCTTGTTGGCTTCAGCCATACGGTGGGTATCTTCTTTCTTTTTGAAAGCGGCACCCTCGCCTTTTGCAGCTGCCATGATCTCATTAGCCAGTTTATCGGCCATAGTACGTCCGTTCCTTTCGCGGCTGTAGCGGATCAGCCATTTCATGCTCAAAGAGATCTTGCGATCAGCACGAACCTCAGCTGGGATCTGGAAAGTAGCACCACCGATACGGCGGCTGCGCACTTCTACCGAAGGGGTAACATTCTGAACCGCCTTCTTCCACATTTCATACCCGTCTTCACCGGTTGTTTTGCTTACTTTATCTACTGCATCGTAGAAAATATTGATTGCAGTACTTTTTTTACCCTGCCACATCAGGTTATTGATAAAACGGGTAACCAGTTTATCGTTAAAACGTCCGTCCGGTGCGAGAGGTAATTTTTTGGCTTGTGCTTTACGCATGTTCTAATTTTTACTTTCGGCTGAATTTCTTCAAGTATTAAAACTTTACTCAGCCTTTTTATTGAGAAATTATTTTTTCGCTTTTTCTTTCTTAGTACCGTATTTAGAGCGGCTCTTCTTACGGTCTTTCACACCGGCAGTATCAAGGCTGCCACGTACAATATGGTAACGTACACCCGGTAAATCCTTTACACGACCACCACGGATCAATACGATTGAGTGCTCCTGTAAGTTGTGGCCCTCACCCGGAATATAGGCGATCACCTCGATCTTATTGGTCAAACGCACTTTCGCTACTTTACGTAGGGCTGAGTTTGGTTTTTTAGGTGTAGTGGTATATACACGTGTACATACACCACGACGCTGAGGGCAGGAATCCAAGGCCCTGGACTTACTCTTAGCCCTGATAATTTCGCGACCTTTTCTTACTAATTGCTGTATTGTAGGCATTCTAATCCGTTTAAAATTTCGGACGGCAAAGGTAATGGCTGAAACGGAAAAACCAAAATGTTTTCCAAAGTTTTCGCAAGGAAACAGCAAAACAATGCCTCATTTCCCCAAATCAGGTGTAAACCACCTTTGAGAATGTGGGTAAAACTACGAAATGATGGTATAAATACCGGCAGGGCGTTGTTTTATCACCCGATTTCCCCTCCTGTGTTTGCAGCTACGAAAAGCTGTTTTAATTTGATGCCGTAACCTCCTCATAAGCTGGATCCATTTAATTATCAATTAAAAAGGATGTTTTATGAGAAGAATGATACCCCTTGTTGTGTTACTGGCTGCGGTCCGCATTTCCCCCTGCTTTGGCCAGGCCGCGGTTTCCCCCGTTGTTTATACAGTGCCAGGGAGCACTTATAGCCAAAATTTTGATGGCCTACCTAATAGTGGAACCTTCAGCCTGTCGGGGAAGGGCCCGTTCAACCTCGGTGGCAGCCCGGTTAACGGCACCAATCTCTCCGGCTGGCAACTCCTGATGAGTACTGGCAGTAATACCAACGCCGCTTTTGCCACGGGAACAGGTTCTTCTACCGGCAATGGTGTGTATAGCCTGGGCAGCTCGGGATCCACGGAAAGAGCCCTTGGCTCGCTGGCATCCAGCAGCGGTATTTATGCTACGGGACTTGTGCTGACAAATCAAACCGGCAATATCCTGAACAGCTTTACGATCAGTTTTACAGCCGAGCAATGGCGAAAAGGAGGATCAACAACAAAAAATACCTGGGCCTTTCATTATAAAACCGGGCTGATCGCGCATATTGATCAACCCGGTTTGCTGGATGAGCCGAATCTCAATTTCAGTTCGGTCGTTACCACCGCTTCCGCAGCAAGTTTGAATGGCAACCTGCCGGAGAACAGGCAAACGGTCTCTTATACGGTAAACGGCATCGCCTGGAAAGCCGGCGAGCAATTATTATTCCGATGGGATGATGCCGACGAATCGGGTAGTGATGATGTGATGGCGCTGGATAATCTGAGCTTCTCCGCTTCTTTGGTAAGCGGCCCACCCATTATCATTAATGCGGGCGTTACCAATATTGCGACAAATTCCGCCGAATTGAACGGGTCCATCAACGCGAATTTTGCGCCTACTTCCCTGCTGGTTGAATATGATACGGTAAATACATTTACTTCAGCGGTCACCATACATCCCTCACCCGATACTCTACTAGCTGGTTCAGTACCTACCAATATTTCAGCAGGTTTATCCGGTTTATCATCAGGTGTTACTTATTATTTCCGAATCAAAGCCGTGAACCAGAATGGAACGGTAACAAGCACCATTCAGAATTTTACCACACTTATTGCATTGCCAACCGTAACTACAGTTGCTGCGTCATCAATTGTAACTAATACCGCGGTATTGGGTGGAAATGTTTCTGCGGCCGGTGGTGCGGCCGTTACTGAAAGAGGGATCGTGTGGTCGTTGAGTGGGATACCTACCATCTCCAACAATAAATTCTCAATGGGAAATGGTATTGGAAATTTTTCACAACAGGTATCCGGGCTGCCGCAAGGAAATATTGTTTATGTAAGAGCTTACGCGATAAATGTTGGAGGCATTGCCTATGGAGATACGATAAGGTTTACTACCCCAACAATTATTACCACGCTGAATACTATATCAACTGCCATCACCAATGCTATAACGGTTGCGTATATTTTAAAAACTGAACAAAATGTTTCGGGATTAACTGCCGCTAATTTTTCTCTCGCAACTAATGGCATTGCAGCCGCTGCCATCACAAGTATTGCAGGCGCAGCCAATACATTTACAATCACAGTAAACACAGGAACAGGAAGTGGAACATTGGGGCTGAACTTTATCAATGATGCAGGCTTATCGCTACCGGTATTTAATAAACCTTTTTCATCCTCTACTTTTTATACGATCGATAGAACATCTCCCGAAATAAATAAGATCAGTATTGCTGACAGGGCCATGAAGGTGGGCGATACCATACCTGTTACATTTCTCGTTAAACCCGATCCTGATATATATAAAATGAGTGTTGGAAATATTGATGGATTCAATCTATCAGAATTCAGCAAAAAAAATGACAGCACCTACACAGCTATATTTTTTATTACCAATGGCGGCGATGATATAGCGGCAACAAATGATATTCCTTTCACCATTTCACTAATGGATGTAGCTGGAAATACGACGCTTTTACAATCAAGCATTAAACAATCATCCGACGGGATCGATGCCAACAAACCATTTGTTTTATTCATTCAAAACCCGGCGAACGGAATTTATAGAGCAGGCGACACACTATATTTTACCTGCAGGTTCAATGAAAAGATAATGGTTACCGATGGCGTTCCATCTCTCACACTAACTTTTGGAACAAGCACGAGGACGGCAGTGAATATTAGCGGCAACGGATCAGATAGTTTGCTGTTCCGATATATCATTACACCAGGCAGTTTCGATAATGATGGTATCAGGACAGCAGGCGTTATTACACACAACAATGCCGTCATAAAAGACAGCGCCGGAAATAATGCGATAGTCAGTTTCAATAATACACTGGCAACAAAAGAGATCTTAATTGATGCTGTGATCCCAGTGATCAGCAGTGTAACAGTTCCTGTTGCATCAATTTATAAAACAGGGAATATTCTTGATTTTATCGTAAGCTATTCAAAAAAAATATTTGTAACAAACAGTTCTGCCGTTCCTTCATTGATCATTGGCATAGGAAGCAAATTAAAAAATGCAACGCTGGTCAATGGTTCAGGAAGCAATACTTTGTTGTTCCGATATACCATTCAGCAGGATGATGTTGATGTTGATGGCCCGCAATTGATTTCGTTAAGTGATAGCAGTTTCCTGATCAGGGATTCAGTCGGCAACCGTGCTTCTGTAATATTGAACAATGCAGGAAGCATGGCAGGAATACAGGTAAACCCTCCTACCATATCACTTGAAAAAATGATCGTTCCTGCCAATGATGTTTATAAAACAGGCGATACGCTTGACTTCTACATTACTTACAATGAAAACGTTTTTGTTACAACTACCAATGGAACGCCATCCTTAAAACTCACGATCGGATCAACAACAAAACAGGCGGCCTATACAATTGGATCTGGAACGAACACTTTGCAGTTTAGCTATATCATAGAGGCGGGCGACGAAGATATCGATGGCATTAAGATCGCCAATTCCCTTACGCTTAACAATGGCAGCATCAAAGACGCACAGGCAGGTAATGCACCTTTGCTGGTAAATAATCCGGCGGCTTCGAACGGCATACTGGTAGATGCGGTGGCGCCTGTGATCGGTACTGTTCAAGTTCCCGCCAACCGCACCTATAAATCAGGTGACACGCTGAATTTTGTACTGAATTTTTCTGAGCAGGTTTTCCTTACGCAGAAAGCAGATACACCTGTCATAAAAATAACCATTGGGGCAGAAGAAAAAAATATCGTGTACAGCAAAGGATCAGGTTCAACGGGGCTCACATTCATTTACATTATTCAGTCGGGTGATCTTGATAAGGATGGCATTACTATCGGTTCAACAATACTCCTATACACTAGTGCGCTTACAGATAAAGTTGGCAACACTGCATCAACTAGCTTCAAAACCAATTCGCTCGCCAATATAAAGATCGATGCGGTGGTGCCGGTTATCAGTTCCAGTGTTTTTCCCACAGCGGGTGTTTATACAACAGGAAATACTTTGGATCTCATGATCAGTTATTCAAAAAAGGTCTTTGTATCGGGCAACGAGCATCTGCCTTTTCTTTCGCTCATAATTGGCGACAGGGTAAAAGCAGCAGCATACATTAATGGCTCAGGAACCAATTCGCTTTTATTTAGATATACCATACAGCCTGATGATCTTGATACTAACGGGATACAGGTGATCTCTGCTTTAAATGACGACTACTTTATAATAAAAGATTCAGCCGGCAACGGTGCTTCCGTAATATTAAATAACAGCGGTACAATAGCAGGTACACAGGTAAATCCGCCGATCGCTTTTATTGACGAGATCATCGTTCCCGAAAACAGCACTTACAAAACAGGTGATACACTTGCATTTATAATTAAGTACAGTGAGAATGTTTTTGTTACAACAAGCAATGGCACTCCGTCGTTGAAGCTTACGATTGGATCAGTATCGCGACAGGCTGTGTATACCAATTATTCAGCTAACAACATCCTCCGGTTTGCTTACATCATACAGGCCGGAGATGAAGATATAGATGGAATTAAATTCAGCGCTACTGTCACGTTGAACAATGGCACGATCAAAACCAGTCTTGGTAACAATGCAATACTCAGCCTTCCCAGTATCACTACAAATGGCATATTGGTTGATGCGATTTCGCCCGTTATCACCAGTGTACAGGTTCCTGCCAATAAAACCTATAAGACGGGTGATACACTTGGTTTTGTTTTGAATTTTTCTGAGCCTGTTTTTTTAAATATAAAAACTGATACGCCTCTGATCAAACTATCCATCGGAACGGAGGAGAAAAATATTGTCTACAGCAAGGGCTCGGGATCAACAAGCTTAACATTCAACTATATTATTCAACCTGGGGATGTTGATAAGAATGGACTCAGTATTAGCTCAGCAATACTATTGTATAACAGCACACTAACGGATAAAATAGGGAACACGGCTTCCGTTAATTTAAAAACATCTTCTCTTTCAAATATCAAAGTTGATGCAGTGTTACCGTTGATCACTGGTGTAAGTTCACCGGCGGCTGGCATTTATACAACAGGCAACGATCTTGAATTTACCATCAGTTATTCGAAGAGAGTTTTCGTTACAGCAAGTGATCGTCCACCTTTTCTTTCTATTGGCATAGGCGACAAAACAAGGAATGCGGTATACATCAATGGGTCGGGAAGCAATTCTATAGTATTCAGGTATAAGGTTCAGGCTGATGATATTGATGTTGACGGTATAGCGCTGACCGCATCTCTGAACGATTATTATTTTTCGGTAAAAGATTCTATCGGAAACAACGCTTCTGCTTTGTTGAACAAGAGTGGAATTATAGTGGGTACGCAGGTCAACCCACCCATTGTTTTTATAAAGGAACTGATCATTCCGGGAAACGGCATTTATAAAACCGGCGATACACTTACATTTTCGGCGCGGTATAATGAAGACGTTATTGTTACAACAACGAATGGAATCCCTTCGCTGAAGATCACTATCGGGTCAACATCTAAACAGGTTGTGTATATAAATAGTTCCTCAAAGGATGTTTTGCAGTTTAGTTATATTATACAGAGCGGTGACGAAGATACAGATGGGATAAAGATGAACCCCTCACTCAGTTTGAATAATGCCACGATCAAAACCATTCTCGGAAATAATGCAATAGTCGCATTGCCTGCCGCTAATACAGGCAGTATATTGGTCGATGCAGTTTCGCCTGTTATCAATAACGTACAGTTGCCCGCTAACCGGACTTATAAATCAGGTGATACACTTGGTTTTGTTTTGAATTTTTCTGAACCGGTAGTCCTGACCATAAAAACCGACACGCCTGTAATAAAACTAACCATTGGAACCGAAGAGAAAAACATTGTTTACAGCAAAGGTTCTGGATCAAGTGCTTTAACATTCAACTATATAATTCAACCCACCGATGTTGATAAGAATGGACTCAGTATAGGCTCATCTATACAATTGTACAACAGTATACTTAGCGATCAGGCAGGAAATATTGCTTCGTCGAATTTTAAAAACTCTTCACTTTCAAATATAAAGATCGATGCTGTCTCACCCGTAGTCAACAACGTTGGTTTTCCTGCAACGGGAATTTATACAACGGGGAATACGTTTGATTTCACAGTTAGTTATTCCAAAAAGGTCTTCGTAACGGCCAACGAACATCTGCCTTTTCTTTCTGTTGAAATTGGCGACAGGATAAAAAACGCAGTATACCTCGGCGGATCCGGAAGCAGCACCATTTTATTCAGGTACACAGTGCTTGCTGATGATGTTGATACTGATGGTATACAATTGCAATCGCCTGTGAATGATCCCTATTATTCACTAAAAGATTCCGTCGGCAACGTTGCTGGAACAGCCTTAAACAAAACCGGAGTCGTAACAGGCACACAGGTAAATCCTCCTATCCTGTTTATTGAAAAAGTAACCGTTCCTGAGAAAGAGATTTACAAAACAGGCGATACCCTGAAATTTTATACAAAGTATAATGACAATGTTTTTGTAACAACGTCTGCTGGCATCCCTTCTCTCAAGATCACTATCGGAGCAACATCAAATCAGGCCGTATATGTTGATGGTTCCGGTACAGCTACATTATGTTTTGCCTATACCATAGAGAAGGGTGATGAAGATACAGATGGCGTTAAACCAAACTCCTCCATTACGCTTAACAATAGTGTGATCAGAAGCAAGTTTGGAAACAATGCCTTGCTCACACTACCAGCTGTTAATACTAATGACATACTGGTCGATGCAGTATCGCCCAGTATCAATAACGTCCAGGCACCTGCCAACCGAACTTACAAAGCAGGCGATACGCTTGGTTTTGTTCTGAATTTTTCTGAACCGGTTATCTTAGAGATAAAAAAAGATACGCCTGTAATTAAGATAACTATCGGGACTGAAGAAAAAAATTTAGCCTACAACAAAGGTTCGGGTTCTGAGGAACTAACATTCTTTTATATTATTCAACCAGGTGATATTGATAAGAACGGAACTAGCATTGGATCATCAATAATGCTATTCAACACTGCGCTCACAGATAAGGCAGGCAATGCCGCATCTCTAACTTTTAAAACAGCCTCTCTTTCTAATATTAAAATTGATGCGGTGTCGCCAGCTATTAATAGCATCAGTCTTCCGGCACCAGGAGTTTATACAACCGGAAACAACCTGGATTTCACAGTCGCGTATTCTAAAAAAGTTTTTATAGCAATTAATGAACATCTGCCTTTGCTGTCAATAGTCATTGGCGACAGGATCAGAAATGCAGTGTACGCCAACGGATCTGGAAGTAGTGCTTTGCTATTCAGGTATATGGTGCAGGCTGATGATATTGACACTAATGGTATTCAATTAAATTCAGTTCTTAATGATAGCTACTTTACAATAAAAGATTCCGTTGGCAATATTGCACCCGTTATTTTAAACAATAGTGGGATAATAGCAGGTATACAGGTCAATCCACCGATCCCGTTTGTTAATGAGTTTGCTGTTCCGGGAAATGGAACTTATAAAACGGGTGATACGCTCAGATTTTATGCAAGGTATAGTGAAAACGTTCTTGTTACAACCACGGGAGGTCTGCCATCATTAAAGATCACAATCGGAGCAACACCCCGGCAAGCAGTTTATATAAATAATTCTCAGAAAAACTCACTGCAGTTTGCATACATCATACAGGTCGGCGATGATGATACGGATGGCATCAAACTCAATTCTTCAATCACACTTAATAGCGGCACGATCAAAAGCACCCTTGGCAATAACGCGATACTTGCCCTGCCTGATATCAATACAACCGGCATTGTAGTGGATGCCGTTGCACCAGTTATCAGTAGTGTAGACGTTCCTACTGATCGAACTTATAAGGCGGGCGATACGCTTGGTTTTACCCTGAACTTTTCTGAACCCGTTAACCTGCATACTATAAAAGATACACCAACCATCAAAATAACCATTGGCAACACTGTGAAAAATATGTGGTATGTAAAGGGATCGGGAAGTAGTGAGTTTCTCTTTACCTATATCGTTCAGTATGGTGATCTTGATAAGAATGGCGTTAGTATCGGATCATCGATTCTATTAAATAACAATATGTTTACTGATAATGCCGGGAACATCGCGTCGGTAGGTTTAAAAAATATTGGCCCGCTATCCAATGTTAAAATTGATGCGGTTTCTCCTGTGTTTACAATCATCAAAACAGATACCATCCAACTCTGCACCAATAGTGCCGCAGTTTCTATCTCAAATGCATTTGCTGTTACAGATGAAGAAGCGGGAGAACTGGTGAGCTGGAAAATAAAAAACAAGCCGAAGTATGGAGAGATCTCTCTGTTGGTTTATTCAGCCAATTCAACTGGCAAGAATATTATCCCTGCAGGTATACAATACACGCCGTACACCGGCCAATTCGGGATGGATAGCGTTGTTACTGAGATCACGGACGGTGTAAATACATCACAGAAGATGATCGTATTAAATATATTACCGCCTTTACAAAATAATACAATAGGGTCCGCACAAATTGTATGCGTCGGCCAAACTGTTTCTTCTCTTTCCGGAACGGAGCCTGTTGGCGGCAATGGTCAATATAAATATATCTGGGAAACAACAACAGCTATCGACTCATCACATTTTAATACCGCAACAAATGCAAATAGCGAAGCGAATTATTCTCCATCGCCGTTAAATAGCAATTCTTGGTTTAGAAGAAGAATAACCTCCGGGGCCTGTAGTGATACATCAAACACCATAAAGATCACCGTATTAAAAACAGGCCTGTGGACCGGGAACTATAATAATGATTGGCAGAACACAAAGAACTGGTGCGGCAATTCTTTACCGAACAGTACAAGTGATTTATTGATTCCTGCGAATACTTTATATGAACCCCTCATCACTGATACTGCAAGATGTAACCAGCTTGTGATTACAGCCAATACACATTTATCCATCAAGGGCATTTTGGAATTGAATGGAAATATCAATGCCGATAACAATGCTATTAATGCGGTAAACGGCAGCATTACTTTCACCGGCTCCATTCTACAAACTATAAACGGAAAATTGTTTGAGAAGGGTACCGTACAAAATTTGATAATCAACAATGCATCCGGTGTTTTATTGGCTGATGATCTTATAATTACAGGATCCTTACTACTAAACAACGGGACCCTAAATAGCAACGATCATCTCACCTTGAAAACAAACGCACGAATAGCCGCCTCTGCGAACGGAACGGCGGTGAAGGGAAATGTATGGCTCGAACATCTGCTCAAGGGTGGAAAAAGAAGGTTTCATTTATTAGGCAACCCTTTTGCTAATGACCAAGGTTTGCAAATGATCAAAGACAGCCTCGACATTACGGGCGATAACGGATCGGTCAACGGGTTTATTACTACTGCCACCAATCAACCTTCTGCATTCAGGTATGATGCATTTTTAGGAAATGATTCAACGGGAATTGATGCAGGCTGGATCCCCTTTACAAATACAATTGACAATGTGTGGAAAAAATATGCGTGCATCCGTTTATTAATGAGAGGAAGGCCCGGTGAAGGATTAGACGGCACACCCGCCGGCGATGGAAAGAACGGCACATATCTACCTGGATCAGTTACACTGAAATTAAAAGGCAACATTAATACCGGCGATCAGGAAATTCTTTTGCAAAAAAATGATTATTCAAATTATCATGTACTTGCCAACCCTTTTGTATCCAATATTGATCTGTCGCGTGTGAGCCGCGGCGCCGATATCGGAAATTATTTTTGGCTATGGAATCCTTTGCAGGGCAAACAGGGCGGCTACACCAGTTTCTCATTCAAGAATAAAAATATCCTGCCGCCATTCGGTGCTTTTATTGCAAGATCAAATGGAAATAATGATAACAAACTATTGCTTACAGAACAAAGCAAATCAACTGATGCGCTTGCAGATAGTGTTCTCCCTTTTCTTTCGGATGATCTCTCTTATATTGAATTAAGATTAGAAACAGATACCATCTTCTGGGACAGGATCGTACTCATACAAATGGATAGCGCAAAAACCGGTTTCGATAAAAATGATGCAGAAAAATTCCTGAACAACGATGTCAACTTTTACAGTCTCAGCAGGGAACAGCGAATGTTGTCCATTGATGCCCGGCCGCTGAATAATAATTCAACAATCCCCCTTGGCATACAGGCAAATGAACCTGGCACATTCAGTATCCGTATAGCAAAACAAAAACTGGATCCCGCTAATGGTTTACTGCTCCACGATAAATATGCAAACAAATGGATGAATCTTACACAAGACAGCGCGTATCGTTTTACAATAACCAATGATACCGCGAGCGCCGGTAACAACCGTTTTGAAATAATCAGCCCGAAAAAACCGGCAGATACTGCGATCATAAAACCCAGGATCATTGTGAAGGTAAATCCCGTTCCTGCGAGAGATCAGGTAATGGTTCAATATTCTGCTCCCGAAAAAGCAAATACTTCCATCAGGATTCTCAACCTCTCAGGAAAGCCAATGAAAACTTTCCAACTTGGTATGCAAAAAGATGGGCAGCTTATCATTCCTGTAGGTGAATTGGTGAGCGGGATTTATTTATTGGAGGTGCGGTCGGGAGATAAGATCAGTACGAGAAAAATAATCAAAGATTGAAATTTCAACACGAACTAGATCAACACGAATTACACGAATTAGAACAAATAGCTCCTAATACCATATGACTAATCAACAAATTGTTGATCATTCCTTCCAATTCGTATAATTCGTTCTAATTCGTGTAATTCGTGTTTGTAATATTCTTAAATCTTCATCATCCATCCATACACATCCGCCACTTTCCCATTGCGGATCGCGTTGAGGCGGGTTTTGAGTTCGGGAGCCGTTTTCCAGCTGTCGGTATCAAAATGCATTACATAATCTTTGTACTTCAGTTCTTTGATCATTGAAATGGTTGCTGCAGTGCCTGTACCAAATACTTCACGCAGTTGGCCCGACTTGTGGGCTTCTATCAATTCATCGATACTGATCTTTGTTTCTTCCACTTCAAAGCCCATTTCTTCTCTCAGCACTGTGATAGCGCTGTCGCGGGTAACGCCGGCTAAAATGGTTCCATCTTCGAGTGACGGGGTAACTATTTTATCACCGATCACAAAAAATACGTTCATGGTACCTACTTCCTGCAGGTATTTGTGTTCGAAGGCATCTGTCCAGAGAACCTGGTCGTAGCCTTGTTTTTTAGCAAGCGCTGTTGCCAGCATGCTGCCGCCATAGTTACCGGCATTCTTTGAAAAACCAACACCACCCGGTGCTGCGCGTGTATAGGTCTCTTCAACATAGATGCGCATCGGTGCTGAATAGTATGGGCCAGTAGGGCTAAGTATGATAAGAAACTTATAAGTATCTGACGGTTTCACACCGATCACAGGATCTGACGAGAACATAAAAGGACGGATATACAATGAATGGTCCGGTAAAGAAGGGATCCAGTTCTTATCCAGTTCTATCAACATCCGCATGCCTTCAATAAATATTTCTTCGGGAACAACGGGCATGTTCATCCTTTCGGCAGAAATATTAAAACGTTTGAAATTATCGAAGGGACGGAAAATGGCTGCATTGCCGTTATCATCTTTATATGCTTTGATGCCCTCAAATATTGCCTGTCCGTAGTGCAGTGCCGCCAGGGAAGGTTCGAGCAGGAGTGGCTGGTAAGGTTTGATCTCCACATTTTTCCATTCGCCGTTCTCGTAATCCGCCTCCAGCATATGGTCCGTAAAATAACGGCCAAAGGGGAGGTTTTCGAGGCTCATTTCTTTCAATTTGCTCGTCTCAACTTTTGTAATGTTTATGCCTGCTGCTGCTACCATAGTTTTATATTTGAACGCAAATAAACAAAAAATCTGAAAACTAACGACTGTTAATATTTATCCACAGTATGAATGAAGAAAATATCCAGCTCCCGGCCTTTTTAATAGCCGACCTATACAAGCATAGCATCGTTTTGGCTGGTGATGAACCGAAGACAGAAAGAAAACCGCCGAAAAAAGAGGTTCCGGCTGCCGAACGTCAATGGTACCTGGGCAGCAATTTACAAAAAATTACGCTTTTGGTGAACGAAAAAGAGGCGGTTTACCTGCAGGATGATTCTTTACAATTTCTTTCGGCCATATTGGGTGCCTGTAAACTCAATCTCGGGGATGTGGCCATTGTAAATTATCATAACGATCCGGTTGATTATACATTTTTGAAGGAAAAGCTATCGCCCGCGTTCTTATTGCTGTTCGGGGTAACTGCGCAGGATATTCAATTACCGTTCACTGTTCCGCATTACCAGGTTCAGAAATATGACAGCCGTCAGTTTCTATTAGGGCCATCGCTCGATAAAATGTTAGGCACAAGCCAGGAAGCGAAACTTGAAAAAAGTAAGCTCTGGCTCTGTCTTAAAAAAATGTTCAACGTGTAACTCTGCGAAAAAAATCAAGAACTATGAAGAAGAATTTAATTTTCGCCACCAACAACCAGCACAAAGTTGAAGAGATCCGCTTTGTGATCGGCCCGCAATTCGATATCATCACTTTAAAAGAAGCAGGCATCAATATCGATATCCCCGAACCGCATGATACGCTCGAAGCCAATGCCACAGAAAAATCACAAACCATCCACCGGATGACCGGCCAGAATTGTTTTAGTGAAGACACCGGCCTCGAAGTAGAAGCGTTGGACGGCGAACCCGGTGTTAAAAGCGCGCGCTATGCGGGAGACACAAGAAATTTCCAGGATAATATTGATAAGCTGTTACGCAATCTCGCAGGAAAAAATAACCGCGCCGCAAAATTCAGGACCGTGGTATCATTAATATTAGACGGTAAAGAATATTTATTCGAAGGCGTTTGTGAAGGACATATTTCAGAAGATCAGAAAGGCGTGGAAGGTTTTGGCTACGATCCTATTTTCATCCCAACCGGCGCTGCCGTTAGTTTTGCCGAGATGACCATGGCAGAAAAAACAAAATACAGTCATCGTCAGAAAGCAGTGGCCAAACTGATCCATTTTTTAAATAACCAGCGCACATGAACCGCATCAAAATAGACCTGCCGGAAAATTTCAAATTCTCCACCACCATCACTATCCGTGTAACGGATCTGAATTATGGCGGGCATGTGGGTAATGATAGTTTTCTTTCGCTTATCCATGAAGCAAGGCAGCAGTTTCTTATCTCACACGGTTATAAAGAATTAGAAATAGAAGGAATCGGGTTGATCATGGCAGATGTGGCGATTGAATTTAAAAAAGAGTTGAACTATGGAAACACGATAAAGATCTCCGTTGCAGCAGGCGGTTTTGATAAATTGGGTTTTGATCTTTTTTATAAGATGGAGATTGTTAGTGGCGAAGAAATTACTTTGGCAGGCAAAGCGAAAACGGGGATGCTTTGTTATAATTATGCCGAGAAGAGGATAGTTGCAGTACCTGCGGAAGTGGTAAAAAAATTATCGCATCAACAAATTTGACATTTTGAATCCCAATTTCACATTATATAAATATCGCGATTGGAAAAATCCGAACCACAAAAGCATCGTCCTATCCAATGAATTATACATTCCGACGGTCGGAGAAATAAATGATCCATTCGATTTTAAAATACCTCCCGATTATACATTTTTGGACACTTCAGAAAAACAAGAAGCGTATATATTATATCTTGTCGAAAGCGCTCTGCCAACTCTTGTAAAGAATCAAATTAATATTCAAAATAAAATCGCTGAGTTAAAAATTGCATTTGCTAACCAAGAACATAAAAAAATTCTGGAGTTCGAGTACGCCTTGCACACAAATTCAATGATTGATAGACATTATGGGATTTGCTCATTTAGTAAACGATGGGATAGTATATTGATGTGGACACATTATAGCACTAGTCATACCGGCATATGTCTTGGATTTAATTCTACTGAAATAGAAAAATTACAATATTTCGGACTTTGGGGAGCTGTTGAATACAGAAATGAATTTCCCAAGATAAATCCTTTAGACCCAGCGTCATTGGAATCTATGTTCATTGAAAGTCATACGAAAGCAAAAGACTGGGAATATGAACAAGAATACAGGTTCGTAAAATTATGGGAACCTAATCCTCCAAGTTTGGAAGAAAAAAAGTTAATTTTAACTGAGAAATGCATTTCTGAAATAATACTGGGACTGTGGGTGGATAAAGAAAGTAAGAATGAACTTATTTCAATTGCCAAAATGAAGAATATTCCAATTTTTCAAATTACGAAAACAAGACGAGAGTTTAGATTTGAACGTTTTCTAATTAAACACGATTAATTCTTATTCCTCATTCCATATCCTCCAACTCTCCTCCGCCTGTAAAATCAACATCTCATATCCATTCTGCACGGTAGCACCTTGCGTCCTACCCTTCTCTAAAAACTTAGCCTCCGCGGGATTATACACAAGATCATACAAATGATGTTCGTTTGTAAGAAATTGATAAGGAATTGCAGGATACGTATCAACATTCGGGTACATTCCCACCGGCGAAGTATTTACGAGCAAATGATGAGAAGCAAGCATCGCCTCATCAATACTTTCATAACCGATCGCGTCTTTAGAAGCGATTCTCGATACATATTGCACTTCAATTCCTAACTTCTTCAAAACAAAAACAACAGCAGCGGAAGCGCCGCCTGTTCCGAACACCAATGCTTTGGTATGGTTTGGTTTTAGAAATGGAGAGATCGATTGTTCGAAACCTATTACATCAGTGTTGTAGCCGGTGAAAACACCATCACGAATATCAATGCAATTACAGGCGCCAATCGTTTTTACAGCCTCGGTGCTTTCATGCAAAAAAGCCATCACCTGTTTTTTATAAGGAATGGTAATATTAAAACCGCGGAGATCTTTTTTTTCGTTTAAAACAGCAGGAAGTTCGTCAACACTTGCCAACGAAAAATTCTCGTACACGCAATCGGTCAACCCTAACTTCTCAAACTTTTCGGTAAAATATTTCTGCGAAAAAGAATGCGTTAGAGGATAACCCAGTAAACCAAAGCGTCGCATGGTTTATTTTTTATTGAGGTAAAGATCGAAGGTATCTCCCCTCAGCCCGATACGCATGGCTTCCAATGGAATTACTTCATGCGGCGCAATATTACCGAGGTTCACATTGCAGCCGATCAGCTCAAGGAAATATAATTGCTGCGCTTTCTGCGGCGCTTCCCAGATAATTTTTTCTTCCGGGATCTGTGTAAGAATTTCCTGCACCAGTCCTTCACGCACTTCACCGCTGCCACGGTAGATCCCTACATTACCCGCTTCACGCGCTTCGGCGATCACGTAAGAAGAACCCGCTTCCAGTTCCGCACGCATCAGTTCGATCCATTTATAGGGAGGAATAATATGCGCGGCATCTTTGCTTCCCACTTCACTCAATATGGTGGCATGTTTAGTCAATTTTTCAATATACCCGCATTTTTCAGCGTGTGGTATAGTGATAGACCCATCACTCACTTCAATATAGCTGATGCCATAATCCTTACACACAGCTATATAATCATCAAACTGGTTGCGGATCAAAAAGGCCTCGAACAAGGTTCCGCCAAAATAAATAGGGATATTATAAGAATGGTATACTTCTATTTTCTCACGCAGGTTTGGCGTTACGAACGATGTTCCGAATCCCAGCTTCACAATATCAATATGCGGACGCGTTACACTTACAAAATCATGCACCTCGTTAATGCTGAGGCCCTTGTCCATTACCATTGTTAAACCGGCTGTCCTCGGTTGGGCCGTACGTTCCGGTATCTGTGTCAGATTAAAATTCATGGGGCTATTACTTTATTTCCGCGGCAAAAATAGGTTAATCAGGCGACTGTATAATTCACCTTTTCATAAGAAAACCAAAAGACTATATTTTTTTACCTTTTTTATATCGGGCCACGATATCAACTACCTGGTTATTCTGGAGTATGGATGGGTTAAGTTCTACGAATTTTTTTAATTGTCGTGGGGCTTTCTCCATCGCCATTTCCAGTTTCAGCAGCGCCTCTTTTGTTTTTTTCTGTGCAAATAAAATAGTGCTGTAGTAGAACAGGAATACCGGTTTACCATCAGTTGCTTTCATGGCCGCATTGCATTGCTCGATCGCTTCATCAAAAAATTCGGCTTTGATGAGGCAGCGGATCAACGCTTCCCAACCCGCCACATTCTTTGTTTTATGGCGAACCACGGTTCCAAAATACTGGATCGCGTCTTTGAACTGGTTCAGGTGCATCTTGCACTCGCCCATCGCCAGGTTATATTCAGGAACAGTACGATGAATGCGCATGGCATTATCTAATTGCTTGATGGCCGGTTGCCATTGCTCTTCCAGCATATAGGTAACCGCAATTTTATAATGCAGTTTGCTGTCATCCGGATTTAAATGCACTGCCTTTTTATAATTGAACCTCGCCTGCGCATAGTTCTCCATCCTGTGATAGCAATGGCCAATAGCCTCATAAATCACATCTTCCGGCCTGGTTAACTCAAGCACTTTCTCCAATACTTCTATCGCTTCCTTATATTTTCTAAGACGGAGATAGGCATCACCCATATTGCGATACGCGTAGTCGAATTTTTCATCGATCGCTACAGCGTATTGATAGGCGTCAATTGATTTCTCATAGAGTTTCAATCCCTGGTAAGCTGCAGCTAGATTGAACCATGCCAGCTCACTAAAAGGAAATTCTTCAATGATCTGCTGGTGTAAACGGATGCTTTCCTCGTTGCGGCCGGTAAAGTCTGTCCAGAAACAGATCTTGTACAGTGCTTCCTCATTATTTGGCTCCGCTTCCAGCACCAGTTTCAGGCAATCAAATACTTTATCAAATTCTTCGTAGTCGTCATACACATCAGCCAGTTCAAACAAAAGGTCTATTTTTTCTTCCCCGTCAAATAAGGATAAGGCTGTTTCCAGCAATTCAATGGCTTTTGCCTGTTGGTCAAGCGCCAGGTAAGCATCTGTCTTTAAAATATATAGGTTCAGGTCGCTACTATCGTATAATTCTGCCACTTCCAGCACATCCAGGGCGTCACGGTACTTGCGGGTTGCTAACAGCAGATCGGCCTTTTTGATCATTAATTGGGAAGAGTAGGGAAACTGCGACAAACCGGTCTCAGCGGCCTCAAGCGCTTCCGGAAGATCATCTTTTTCGTCAAAATGGTCGATTATACGCTCAAAAGCGTCTTCTTCAAGGAAAGAGTGGGTTCTGCCGTTCTTGAGGTTCTGGTACTGTCTGAGTAGTTCTTTTAGCTCTTCGCGGTCTTCGCGGTACGGATTCTCTCGCATTGGCTATTAGGTTTATACAATTTATGACAAAAAACAAGTTTCTGGCATGTTTTTGGCAATTAATTATTGTTAACGTTTGTTAATAAAATGACAATTGTCTCATTTTTAAGAAGAATTGTATGATATTTAAGAAAATAGTATCTTTGTTCCGAATGAAGACACAGCCATACATAAAAAAAATTGCTTTTGTTGCCCTCCTTGTGATGGGTATACAGGTAGCTTTTGCTGCGTTCTCATTTACAGGTATCGCTGACGAGAAATTGAAAACAACCAAATTCTCTTTAAAGAACCTGAGTGCATTTTCTCATAAAGGTTTGTCTTTTTCTTCCATGAAATCAAGCCTTCAGTACAAGGGTCCTCAATCTTTATCAGGCTCTTCTGAAGGAATTTCAATGTTACGTTTTGATAATGGTAACACTTCCTACGTATATCCTTACAAGATCAAAGTAAAGACGCCTAAGTTTAAGACGCCTGCTCCTCAACAACACTAATTCAACAATCTGTAACCGCTGGTTGGAACCTCAAAACGTGATGCCTGAACAGGGCTAAGGTTTATTTTGGTAGCTGTATATTTTATCTTCTTGCTATCTGTTTCCTGCGATTCAAATTCAAGCACAAAACCCGGAATATCTTTGAACTGGTATTCAAATTCTTTTACCGAAGGCACGATCGCTGTTGCATAATATAATGTAAAAGCACTGCCGTCTTTCATTTGTATCACCGCCTTCTTACACTCATATCCGAGAATGGTTTTTGTTTCCGTTGCGGATAAAGCAACACTCATTCCCTCGTATTTCTTATTCTCAGAAACCCATTTTGCATTGTCCAGTTTGGTCATGAACTTGTTATTGCCAAATTCACGCAGGATCACTGCATTGCCGGTTGTTTTGTTATAGAGTAACGATTGGGTGAAAGAAGGGCTCACCAGGTCAGTACGGCTGTCGTTGCCTTTGATGTAAACTGTTTTGGTACTCGCTTTTAGTGACTCTGTCACATTTTTATCAGTGCTGCCTTCTTCTGTGCTGATGGAATAGGTAATAGCACAATCCGCAACCACACGTTGTGCGGTTGTTTGCGTAACCATTAGTAAGATAAAAGTAAGAGTAGAAAATATAAGTTTCATATCGATTGTTTAGAATTTCGCTAAGAGGAGAAAAAGAGAAGAAGGGTAAATCCAGGTAGTCTCTTTTTCTCCTTTCTTCTCTTAGTGAAATATTTTCTTCAAGATAAACAAAAAATCCCCGTGATGGGGATCCTGTAAGTTTGAATGGGAAGATTTGGAATTTATTTATGATAATAGTTTCCAAATCTTCCCATTCACATTAAACTTATTTTTTCTTCGGAGTCTTATCCTTCATATCCTGCAATTTCTTCTGGCTCTCCATCATCTGCTCATAACGTTGCTGCCATTTACTTTTCACCTTCGGCGCTTTTCGTTTCTGATCTATCTTGGCCAGGATTTTATCATGGTCAATAATATAATTCTGTATCACGAACTGCAAACCAAGCGTAACTAAGTTTGACACGGTATAATACCATGTCAATGCCGAAGGCAGTTTGTTAAAGATGAACAATAACATGAACGGGAAGATATACGGCATGTATTTCAACGCAGGGTTATCCTGTGTTGGCGTCATGCTCATATTGTAAATAGAGATCAGGAAGCTGGTTGCCACCGCGGTGATGGTAAACAAACTTACATGGTCGCCATAACCCGGTATATGAAACGGCAGATGCGCGATGGAATCCCAGGAAGACAGATCATGGCTCCATAAAAAATCCTGGCCGCGCAAACCGATATTGGAGTTAAAAAAACTATACAACGCAAAGAAGATTGGGATCTGTAGCAATGCGGGTATACATCCCCCCAACGGGTTCACTCCTGCTTCCCGGAAGAGCTTCATCTGCTCCATCGCAAAACCCTGCTTGTCTTCACCGTATTTCTTTTTGATCACATCCAGTTCAGGACGCAATACTTTCATTTTTGCTCCACTTAAATAACTGCTATACGTAAGCGGTGCAGTTACCAGGCGGATAAATAAAGTAAGCAGCAATACAACCCATCCGAAATTCTTTACAAAGCCTGCAAAGAAATCAAACACATTCATGATGATGTATTTGTTAATCGGGCGAACAAAAGAATACATATCACGTCCCAGGTTCACGATCTTATCCATATCGGGCGCCTGTTTCTTTAAGATATTATAATCGCTCGGGCCATAATACAATTGAAAAGGAACGCTCACAGCTGCAGCAACAGGTAATTTCACCTGCAAAGCAACATCGGCCGTAGCCAATGCATTCGTAGAATCAGTCTCTGGTTTGCGCATCCATTGTACCTGTCCGCCGTTGAAACTATTCTTAGCGATCAATGTACTGTTGAAAAACTGCTGTACAACACTGATCCACTGAACAGGTTTCTCAAATTTCCTTTCGCTTTTTGCAGAGATATAATCAAATGCATTGCCTTCTGAGAAACAGATATTCGACATCTGTCTTTCATACTGCGCCGTTTTTTCCTGCTGGAAAGTTTCTGCGCGCCAGTTCACATTCATCAGGCCCTGGCTCAATAATTTATCGGCACCTGTCATGGATACGTTCCAATCGATCATGTAAGCATCATCTTTCAGGATATACTGGTGCGTAATGCTCTCGCCGTTGGCAGCGTTGAGTGTAAAATTGATGGTCTGGCTCTTATCTGCATTAACAACCGGCGGCGACGCGGTAAAAAACAAATTACCAGTGCTGGTAGATGCGTTGGCGGAAGTATTCACACTGTAGCCAAGGGAACTGTGCTGCGAAAGCACAACATTCTTTCCTTCTGCTGCCGATTTGTAATTCTTGAGTTCAACCGATTTTACCTGGGCGCCTTTACTGGTGAAAGTAACTTTCATCAGTTGGTTCTCAAGGGTAACTAATTGTTCGGTGCCTAAAGCTGCGGTTGTAAAATCGCCGGCTGAAGAAACGCGCTGTGCAGAATCCCTTCTTAATGAATCCACACGGGCGGCTAGGGTATCCGCTGGTTTTATATTCGCAGCGTTTACACGCCTGATAGAATCTTCCTGTCTTTGTTTAACAGCCTGCAATTCTCCTTGCTGTTTATTGCTCCACCAGAAATAAATAAAAAACAAAAGGCCCAGCAGTACAAACCCAATGACCGTATTCTTGTCCGTCTTCATACAAAATTTTATTGAGCCGCAAAGGTAGTATTTGGGAGCAAGAATGGCACAGCCAAGTTGCAAACGCGTTAAAATAGAGATAAAAGGTACCCGGAGGCTAAAAATCCAGGTTTTTCCTCGTTTCTTTATACCTCCTACTTCAACCGAAAGGGAATTCCCGGCTTCTACCACATTTAAGGCTTCTAAAACATTGTTATGCAGGAAAATACAACCCCTATTTCCCAAAGGGAAGGTTATGTACCCAGTAAATGGACCCGTTTTCTGTGGTGGTTATCAACCGCCGAGAAAGAAATACTCGCCGATTGCGTGATCGACAGGAACCGTTATGCCATTGTAGGTATGACGGTTTTAGGAACCTGGGCCTTCGCCACACTTGCCTGGACCTATTTCTTTAGTACGGTAGTAAGCAGTCTTATAATCGCCGTTCTGATGGGCCTGTTCATGGGCGGCATCATTCTAACGATCGACAGGGCACTGATCAAAGGCATCAGCCGGTCAAACAAAAAAAGATTTCTGCCATTGGCATTCAGAGGTGTGCTGGCGCTTGTGATCGGCCTGTTCATGGCGCAGCCGGCTTTGTTGTATTTGTTCGATAAAGAAATTCATGTGCAGATCTCGCTGGATAATGAGCAACGCAAAAAAGATAAACTCCAGAAACAGGACTCGGTTTACTATGTACAAAGGAACCTCCTGCTGCAAAAGAAAAACAGCTTACGCCAGGAGCTGAACAACCGCTATGCAGAAGTTTCCACAGCGCGCGATGCATTTATTGCAGAAACGGACGGCACAGGTGGAAGTAAAAAAATAGGTTTGAAAGATATTGCAGAAGCCAAACAAAGAGAATACCAAAAATTAGATGCGGATTACAAACAAAAAGAGCTGGAATACCAACCACAGATCCACAGTGCCGACAGTGCCTTGCTTGTAATGGATGCTGCGATACAGAAAGAGCAGGCATCTTTTGAAACTTTATTGAACGATGGTTTTATCACACGTATTGAAGCGTTGAATCATTTGGTCCAGAACAATACTTCAGTGGCTTTCCGGTATTATTTATTAGTGATGATCTTACTATTGATCGAATTAATGCCCGTGATCTCGAAAATACTTTTACCCGAAGGAACCTATGACGAAAAAGTAATGTTACGTGAACAGATAGAAAAAGAACTCACACAAAATAATCATAAACGCGAGCTGGCTTTAAAAGAACTGTATAACCAAACCGCCTTTGAGCAGGACTCAGGTTTTATCAAAGATTTTTTTACGCAAACAGAAAAAGAAAGAAAAGAAAAAATGATGGATCAACTGGCGGCATGGAAAGAAGAAAAGACCAAGAGTTTTGATGGATTATGGGATGATATGAAGAGGGACATGCTGACGAAGCAGGAGAACTAGGGAATATTGAATGTTGAGCTAGGAATTTTGAATATTGAAGCGGGGATCGAAGAAATAAAATTGCCACAGACGAAACAGATGAGCACAGAAAAAGTCTGTGGTAATCTGTGTCGTCTGTGGCAAAAAAACGATAGATACACTGCAATATCCTCTGAACAATGTTATTTGTTTGGCATTTTTAAAAATATTCTTATTTTACTGTTTATATCCCCCCACCGCTTACCAATTCAAGACCAAAACTACTAACATGAAAAAACTCTTTTTTGTCACTGGCATTTTTATTTTATGCAGCGTATGCGTTACTGCGCAGATCAATGCGGGTCTTTTCCGTTATCCGGATGTGTCTAAAACACAGATCGTATTTACTTATGCGAATGATCTCTGGCTAATGCCCAAAGAAGGTGGTATGGCCGTAAGACTCAGCTCACCTCCCGGCGTTGAATCAACACCCAAATTTTCTCCCGATGGAAAAACGATCGCTTTTAATGCAGGATATGATGGTAACCGCGATGTATTTACATTGCCTGTGACTGGCGGTACACCGCAACGAATAACTGCGCATAGTTATAATGACCGTGTTGTTGACTGGACTAATGATGGTAAACAGATCCTGTTTGCTTCGGGCAGGGAAAGTGGCAAAGCAAGATTCAGCCAGTTCTTTACAGTTCCTGCAGGTGGCGGTGTTGAAACAAAACTTCCTTTAGCCTACGCAGAATACGGAAGTTATTCGCCCGATGGAAAACAGATGGCCCTGGTTATTATGACACAGGTGGGCCGCAACTGGAAACGTTACCGCGGCGGAACTAACGGCGATATACGCATCTACAATTTTGAAAAACAAACCGAAGTAAATATCAGTGCCGACAGTGATGCCGGCGATGAGTTTCCGATGTGGCACGAGAATTATATTTATTTCCTCAGCGACCGTGGCCCGGAAATACGGATGAATTTATGGAGATATGATATCAGCAAAAAATCGTTCAGCCAGTTAACAAAATTCACGGACTATGATGTGCATTTTCCATCCCAGGGGCCGGATGATATTGTATTTGAAGCAGGCGGAAAATTATATCTTTTCCCATTTGCCACACAACAGGCAAAAGAAGTAAAAGTTTCTGTGGTTACCGACCAGGCTTTATTGAAATCTAAAGTTGTAGCTGTAAATAATTATGTACAACATGCTGCTATCAGTCCCGATGGAAAAAGAGTATTGATAGAAGCAAGGGGTGATATCTTTTCAGTACCTGCAGAAAACGGCTTTGTAAAAAATCTGACCATGAGCTCAGGCATCGCCGAACGTTATCCTTCCTGGTCGCCTGATGGAAGAACGCTTGCCTACTGGAGCGATAAAAGCGGAGAATACGAACTCTGGACAATGGAGCCCGGCAAAGAGAGCAGTGCTAAAAAAATTACCAGTTATGGAGCAGGCTACCGTTATAATATTTCCTGGTCGCCCGATAGCAAAATGATTGCGTTCATTGATAAAGCAGGAAAAATAAAAGTACTTGATCTTGCAGCAGGCACTACCACTGATGTTGACCAGGGCCTGTATTTTTCACACGGCAATATGGAAGGATTTACATTCAGCTGGTCGCCTGACAGTCGCTGGATCGCCTACAGCCGCGATCTTGAAAATCTGCACAACGCTGCATTCATCTATGATACAAAAGAGAAAAGATCAAGACAGGTTACGAGTGGATTTTACAGCAGTTCCAATCCTGTATTCTCTCCCGATGGAAAATATTTATTTGTATTAACGAACCAGAATTTTCAGCCTTACTACAGTGATGCTGACAACACTTTTATCTATGCCAACAGCACCCAGCTGGGAGCGATCAGTCTTCAAAAAACCACGCCTTCTATATTGGCACCTAAGAATGATACAGTGGCACTGAAAGAACTTCCGAAACCTCCGTCAAAAGACACGGTAAAACTGTCAAAAGACACAACAAAAAAAGAAGAAAAGCCCAAACCTGCTGATGAAAAGAAAATAGATGCGGTGGTTATTGATTTTGAGGGAATGGAGCAACGCATGGAATTACTACCCGTTGCAGCAGGTAATATTGGAAACTTGAACGTAATAAAAGGCAAAGTGCTGTACACACGTTCACCCAACACGGGAGCGGCTGATGGAAAAAATTCTCTCAAGTTTTATGATATCGAAAAACGTGAAGAAAAAACGATACTGGGTGAAATGGATGATTACCAGTTAAGCGCCAACAGGGAAAAAATACTTGTATCACGATCCGGTGCCATAGCCGTTGCATCGCCGGATGAAGGCGCGAAATTTGATAAACCACTTCGCCTGAATGAAATGCAGATGACGGTTGATCCGATGCAGGAATGGAAACAGATCTTCACAGATGTATGGCGCATAGAACGGGATTATTTCTATGATGTAAATATGCACGGCGTGAACTGGCCGTTGACAAAAGACAGGTACATGAAAATGCTGGAAGGCGCCATGACACGTGAGGAGGTAGATTTTATTATCGGTGAAATGATCGGTGAATTAAATTCTTCTCACACCTACCATTCAGGCGGAGATTTTGAAAGGGTGAAATCAGATCCTGTAGGATATATCGGCGTGAACTGGGAAGCAGCAGGTGGTTTTTACAAGATCAAAAAAATCATACACGGCGCCGCATGGGATGCAGAAGTGCATTCGCCGTTAGATAAAGCCGGTGGTGATATTAAAGAAGGTGATTTTGTACTGGCCGTGAATGGCATTCCTATCACAACAGACAATGAACCTTATATTGCGTTCCAGGGCCTTGCCAATAAAACAGTGGAGCTTACGTATAATACAACCGCTTCGTGGACAGGTGCAAAAACTGTGGTTGTAAAAACAATGGATGATGAATACCGTTTACGCAATCTCGAATGGATTGAAACCATGCGCAAACGTGTAGACGATGCTACCAATGGCGAAGTCGGATACATTTATGTACCCAGCACAGGCCTCGACGGGCAGAGTGAACTGATGCGCCAATTCAATGCACAATGGAACAAAAAAGCATTGATCATTGATGAACGTTTTAATAACGGCGGACAAATTCCTGACCGCTTTGTTGAGATGCTTAACCGTACACCTTTATCGTACGTGGCAACCCGCGATGGTAAACCATGGCAATGGCCACAATATGCAAATTTTGGTCCCAAAGTAATGTTGATCAATGGCTGGAGCGGCAGTGGTGGTGATGCTTTCCCTGATTATTTCAGAAAGAAAAACCTTGGCCCATTGATCGGCACAAGAACATGGGGTGGGCTCATCGGTATCAGCGGTTATCCTGACCTGATTGATGGCGGTACGCTTACAGCGCCCTCATTCCGTATTTATAATCCGGATGGCACATGGTTCAAAGAGGGCCATGGTGTGGATCCGGATATTGAAGTACCCGAAGATCTCGGCGCAATGGCAAAAGGCATCGATCCGCAATTGGAAAGAGCGATCGCTGAAATAAAAAATATGTTGAAGAGTAAAGAGTTTAAAGCGCCGGTTGTTCCGAAAGTAGAGAAGAGGAATTTATAGGGCAGGTAATTTATTTTAAAACCGTGCCTTTGTGCCTTAGTGTGAAAAATTAATTTTCACACTAAGGCACAAAGGCACGGTTTTTTTTCGATAGAACGAGAACGCAAACCAGGGAAACATACCTGTTACAAAAAAATTGTACATTTCCTATGCTAAAGGCAAGTTATGGAAACAACTATTAGGGTAAATACCGATATGCTCACAGCTGATATTATAGAGGGAATAAAAAAATTGTTTCCACATCAAATGGTTGATATTGTTATTCAACCAGCAGATGATACCGATTATATTCTCAGCAATCCCGCTTTTGCTCATGAGCTACTGGAAAGAATAACTGAGTACGAAACCAAAAAACAATCAACTGGAAATTAGCCTAACTGATATAAACATTTGTAAAAGACCCGTTAAAGTATACTTACATGAACCCAAGAGTATTATCAGTAGAATATAAGGGGAACTATCAATTGCTTATCATGTTTACTAATAGAGAAGTTAGGCTATTTGATTTAACCACTTATCTGAATTATCCGGTTTATGAGCCACTGAAAGATGAATCGTTTTGCATGAAGGTGAAAGCAACCGATGGCATTTTGCACTGGAATGAGTATATCGATTTTGACCCTGATACAATTTATCTATGCAGCAAACCAGGTTAACATTCTCTAAGGAGCAATTAGCTTTTGGTGTTTTAAAAACTCACTAGATGCAATAGTAATATCAGATACTAACAAGTCGAAATCAATATCCAATTTTCTTTTTTCGAGTTTATTACGCACTAGTTTTACCGCATTTAATGTACTGTCAACAATAAACTTCCTTCTTTCAAATTCATTTTTGTTGTGAAACAATTCAGGCGTAACGGCAATTGCTACACTTATATCTTTGTTTTTATTTGAATAATTATTCACCTTGGCATTTTGTGGTCCATTAATATCAAATCTTCCCTCGACATAATACATGATCAATAACAGTTTTAAATCAGCTCCATAATCTTTATTCAAAAAGGTTCTTTCAAACAAAGTAGCCAAACCATTAGTCTGCCATACATATGGAGAGAACATTTTGGAAACATCTTCATCTCCAGTTTTTAAAAAATATTTTATCATATTTTAGATGTGCAGCACATACTTCAACATTCAAAAATCCTTGCTCAACATTCAATATTCCCTACCTCCCTCCCGGCGGGCAATACATCCTCAAATAATCCGTGTACAACTGCTGCAAATGCGCAGTTGTGCCTCTTCCTTCAGAGATACCGTGCGTACGGTTTGGATAACTCATCAATTGAAACTGTTTACCATTCGCAATTAATTCATTGATCAGCTTTTCAGCGTTATTGTAGTGTACGTTATCATCGCCCGTTCCATGCACATACAATAAATGTCCTTTTAAATTTTTAGCATAAGTGATGGGTGAACCGTTGATGAAATCCTGCATGTTCTCCTGCGGCAGGCCCATGTATCTTTCCTGGTAAATATTATCATAAGTGAGCTGGTTCCCTACTGCTGCAATAGCAATACCTGTTTTGTAGATCTCAGGATACTGGAACATCAGGTCGAGGGTTGCAGAACCTCCTCCACTCCATCCCCATACGGCTACGCGGGATGTATCCATGTAAGGGCGTTTTAGAATTTCTTTTGCACCGAGTGCCTGGTCGCGGATGTTCATGAGACCGATCTTACGGTAAATAGATTTGCGCCATTCGCGCCCTTTCGGTGCGGGTGTTCCACGGTTGTCGATGGTGATATAGATGTAGCCATCGGCGGCCATACTTCCTTTGTACATGCGATTGCTGCCGGCTCCGTAACTATCTTTTGCATTTTGTCCGGCGGGTTCTGTGTAAACAAAAAATACAACAGGATATTTTTTTGATGGATCAAAATTTGTCGGCTTCACCATCCAGCCATCCATTTCAACGCCTTCTTCCGTTTTCACTTTGAAGAATTCGATGTTTGATTTGCTTTTATCAGCTTTTGCAACCGCGGCACTTACATTATCGCCATTAAATGTTTTATGATCCGGCAGTATTACCCATTCTCTTGAAGGAGGTGTATAATAATTGGAAAAGGAATGTTGCGCAAATTTTCCGGTAGGCGATACTGTGTAACTATGTGTTCCGTTCTGGTTTGCCGGAGACAGGCGCTCTGCCGTTCCTGTTCCATCAAGTTTTGTGCGATACAAATAACGCTGCGTGGCGTTGTCTGGCGTTGCATAAAAATAAACATAGCCACCGGCCTCATCAACCGCAGAAACATTCATTACATCATAATTTCCCTTTGTGATCAGTGTTTCATTTTTCCCATCCCTGCTTATACGGTAAAGATGTTGCCAGCCGTCTTTTTCACTTGTCCACATAAATTCTTTGCCCCCACTCAACCAGAATTTATCTGCCAATGAATTGGCAGCTTCTACCCAGGCGGCATCTGTTTCTTTATAAATCGAATTTGATCTGCCTGTAACCACATCACAGATCATGATATTGCTTTCATTCTGTTTGCGGTTCAGGTGTTGTAATATCAATTGGGTGTTGTTACCCGCCCATTCCATTCGCGGAACATAAGATTGGAGAACCGGATCGGTTGGAAGGCTCATCCAGTTTGTTTTTGCCGTTGCAATATCTACCACACCAATTTTATAAGGCGATGGCGGTTCACCAGCGCTTGGGTATTCAACAGGAACTGCGAAAGGATAGATGGAATCTGTTGTGTTCAGCATTAAATAACTCTTCACTTTACTTGCATCTATCTGCCAGTAAGCGATCTTTTTGCTGTCGGGGCTCCAGCGGAAGCCATCGAGACAACCGAATTCTTCTTCGTAGGCCCAGTCAAACGTTCCGTTGATCAGTTTTCGTGTGCCGCCTGTTGTGAGTGGTGTGATCTTTCCGCTCGCAACATCTTCCACATAAATATTGTATTCGCTTACATACGCTACTTTTTTTCCATCGGGAGAAAATTTAGCGAACATGAGTGATGAGACAGGCTTTGTCTTTCCTAATTGTCTCAGTTTTTTATCTGCAAGATCCAGCACCCAATAATCCCCGCGCGAATCCTGCCGCCATACTCTTTTGGTATTGGTATAGATCAATACTTTTTTATCGTCTTCCGAAAAAGAAAAATCACGAACGTTCAATGCATTTGAATCAGGATGCGGTTTCAGCAATGCTTTTGCTACAACAACCGTCTTCGCGAAAGAAGGAAGATCGTTTTTTACAATATCACCGGCATCATTCGTATAATAACTACCGCCATCACGTGTCCATTTGAAACCCTGGGCATTAATAGTTGTGCTAAAAAGCAACAGTGCTAAAAAGGGGATGTATTTTCTCATTGCATTCAGTTTTTGAATGCTTCAAGTTAAGGAATTTCACGCAAAGCAGCCAAGAAGCAAAGACGCCAAGAAAATCCTTTGCAGCTTTGCTCCTTAGCGCCTTTGCGTGAAAAAATTATATCAGAGCGTCCTGTAAAGAAGTCGTCTTAAACGAACTTTTTTTATCATTATATTTCTTAGCTGCGTCAATAAAACTCACGAATAGTGGCGCCGGCCTTTCAACCGTACTCTTTAATTCAGGGTGATATTGAACACCTATAAAGAATGGATGTGTCGGAATCTCCATGATCTCCACCAGGCCTGATTCAGGATTTTTGCCACTCGCCACCATACCATTCGATTCGAACTGCTCCATGTAATCATTGTTGAATTCATAGCGGTGCCTGTGGCGTTCACTGATCATGGTTGATCCATAGATCTCGTGCGCGAGGCTGTCTTCTTTGATCTCGCATGGATAAGAACCCAAACGCATAGTACCTCCCATCAGTTTGATCTTTTTCTGTTCCTCCATCATATTGATCACCGCATGTGAAGTAGAAGTATCCATTTCTGTTGAGTGCGCATCTGTCAGACCCAATACATTTCTTGCAAATTCGATCACAGCCATCTGCATGCCCAAACAGATCCCGAAGAACGGCAATCCTTTTTCGCGTGCATATTGAACGGCAACGATCTTTCCTTCAATACCCCTGTGCCCAAAACCGGGTGCTACCAGCAATCCATCCAGTCCGTCTAATTTCTCTGCTACATTGTCTGCTGTGATAAACTCGCTATGCACATTCACCACCTGCACTTTTACTTCATTGATAGCGCCGGCATGTATAAAACTTTCAAGGATAGATTTGTATGCATCCTGCAGTTCAATATATTTCCCGATCAATCCTACAGTCACTTTACTGCGCGGGTATTTTAATTTATCAAGAAATCCTTTCCATTTATCTAATTGAGGATCGCCATAGCCGGTCAGGTTCAGTTTTTTCAGACAGATCAGGTCGAGTTTTTCACGCAGCATCAACAATGGCACTTCGTAAATAGTGGACGCATCCATCGCTTCTATCACAGCTTCCTGTTTTACATTACAGAACAAAGCGATCTTTCTTTTGATATCGTTATTCAGCGGTTCTTCTGTACGGCAAACGATGATGTCAGGATGAACCCCTGTTTCACTCAGCATTTTTACACTGTGCTGTGTGGGTTTTGTTTTGAGTTCCTTGGCTGCTTTTAAATAAGGTATCAGGGTAAGATGCACCACCATCACGTCTTCTTCCGGCAGCTCCCATTGTAGCTGGCGCACGGCTTCAATAAATGGCAGGCTCTCGATATCACCAACCGTACCTCCTATTTCGGTCAGGATCACATCATATTTATTATCCTCGCCCAGCAACAACATTCTTCGCTTGATCTCATCTGTGATGTGTGGCACTACCTGCACGGTCTTCCCTAAAAAATCACCCGCTCTTTCTTTGTTGATCACGGTTTGGTAAATCCGGCCGGTGGTTACATTATTGGCCTGTGTTGTATAGATGCTTAAGAATCTTTCGTAATGGCCAAGGTCAAGATCGGTCTCAGCGCCGTCTTCTGTAACAAAGCACTCGCCATGTTCATACGGGTTAAGCGTTCCCGGATCCACGTTGATATATGGATCGAATTTCTGGATGGTAACTCCCAATCCCCTTGCCTGCAACAATTTTGCAAGCGAGGCAGCAATAATTCCTTTTCCTAAACTACTTGTTACACCACCGGTAACAAAAATAAACTTGGCCATAGTATGGTTAATTGTTGATACGTTTCTAATTACTAAATCTATTAACAGGTGTTCTACAAAATCCACTTGCTGGGTGGCACATTACACCTTGTTCACTAAGCAAAAAATAATGTCGCAAAGAGCAGGGAACTGCCTTTGCGACCGAAAAAAATCAAAGAATATCGACCTTGGAAAATAACTGTGTAAGGGAAAAATTTCAGAGGTCGTACAAACCTACAGCAAAAAATTTATTCAAAAAAAAGCGTCTTCCCGGGGAATGGATCTTTAGACCAAAATTGTGAATTGAAAGTGTGTATCTCTGGAAAATAGGGGGAAATACTACATCCCGGCAGCTACCCTGGAGGCTCTTAGCCGGCATTCGTTCTTTTATCGCCCGTTAACATCTGAATATTTACCATATAACAGATAGTTTTTGTAGATTTAGAAAGATGTTTTTTTATGCAAAAATCTTTTTGGGGCCTTTTACTTCTGTTATTCTGTGCCTATGCGAACGCGCAGCAGCGGCGGTCGACAGGTAACTCGACTTCCCCAACACCCGTAAACCACAACGCGCCTTCCAAGGGCCAGTTATTACTGGATAAGAACAATTACGAGGATCAAAATTCAGCGGCAGTGCTAAAAAAAACGGGAGCCGCCTCCCACCTGGCATCAACCAGCAATCCCTTTTCCATTTTCAGCATCCCCACAAAAAATACCAAACCTGATACTAAGTTGCCGATGCCCGCAGCTAATATTATTTTGATAGATGCCCGTGCAGATAATGAGAAGGTAGGTTTCATGCCCCTGGAGAGTGATATGCAAAAAAAAGGATACACTACAGTGGGGCTGCAATTAGATAAAAAACTGTCGGGCTGGTTCAACGATAATTTTATTGAAAAAAATATCAGTATCGATAGTAACCAACCACGTCAGCTGGAGATCGTGATCCGCAAATTCTGGTTCAGTAATAGTGTGAGTGAACTTTATTCCGTTTCCAATCCAAAACTCCGGACCAGTTTGCATTATCAATTTGATGTATACAGTTCTTTTAACCTGGGGTACTACCCTCAGCAGAAGATCATGGGTAGTTTTACAACATTGTATAACAAAGGAAACGCGTATAACGAACTGACCGATTCGCTGTTTGCAGTTTTGAGAAAAAGCCTGGGCAAGCTGGATCTTAAAGCGATGGAGACAGACAATAACTGGCAATCGCCAATCGACTTTAATGATTATTACAATTCCAAAATGCGACAGGTATCACATTTTGAACAAATGCCCCGGGGACTATATGCCAGCTACCAGGATTTTTTAGAAAAGAATATCTCGGGTGATAGTGTGGAACTGGTAAAACAGTATTCAAATTATGATCGCGCAGAAATGTATGCCTGCCAGTTAACTGCCTTTAAGGATGGACAGCATATCCCCTCGAATAAATCATGGGGTTATTATGATGGGAGCTTTCTTTTTCTGAATACCGGAAATGGATTCTTTGTGAAATTGATTCGCTCGAAAGAGAATTTTAATTTTTATCACGTAAGAAATATTCAGCAGGACAGGATCAAGCAGGATATTCTTAACGGGATCAATATCGGCAATACTTCGTACCAGTTGTTGAAAGATTATACAAAAGCTTTTGCGCTTACTTACCAACTGGACACAGATACAGGCACCTTATATTGATCACATATCGTTCACGATCTTTTTATAACTCGTAACTATCCCTTTGATCAACGACGAACTGAAACCCTGGTGTTCCATTTCATTCAAACCTGCGATAGTACAACCTTTAGGCGTGGTAACTTTATCAATTTCCTGTTCAGGATGTGTGTTTTTCTGTAATAATAGTTCGGCGGCTCCCTTTACGGTTTGCGCGGCGATCAGCGAAGCAGTTGCGGCACTGAAGCCGATCTCTATACCGCCCTGGATATTCGCCCGTATATAGCGCATGGCATAAGCAGTTCCACAGGCGCCTAAAACGGTGGCAGCATCCATCAGTTTTTCTTCTATGAAAACCGACTTACCTAATTGGTCAAATAGTCCCGCAGCAAATTTTGTTTGTTCTTCATTTGCCTGGTGCGCATAAATGCAGGTCATGCTTTGGCCAATGGCAATGGCTGTATTGGGCATGGCGCGGAAAAGAACGAACTGATCGCCAATAATTTCCTGCAGGTCCTTGATCCATACGCCGGTAACCACACTAATGATCACATGTTTTTTCGCATCAAGATGAGGTTGTATCTCCGACAGAACGTCTTTTACCTGGAAAGGTTTTACAGCAAGCACTACCCAGTCTGCAAATTTCACTGCTTCGGTATTGTTGCTGCATATCACAACACCTTTGTCGGCCAATGAAGCGAGTGCTGCAGTATTTCTCCTGGTAACCATAAGATGATCCGCAGATACAAAACCACTGCTTACCAATCCCTCCGCCATAGCTGCGCCGAGGTTGCCGCCGCCGATGATGGCTATTTTTTTGTTCGTCATGACAGAATAGTTAATAGTTAAAAGTGAATAGTTAATAGTGAAAACTAAAATTTCAGAGTGCTTACTCTTAACTTTTAACTATTCACTTTTCACTTTCTTGATTTATTGTCTACAAATAATATAGACTAAATATATTTCAAAGTACGCAGATATTGGCGAACATAATCATCAACACCGGCTTCGAGTGAGTAAAATTCTTTTGTATAACCGGCCGAACGTAGCTTTTTCATATTGGCTTCCGTAAAATACTGGTATTTATCACGGATGTCTTCAGGCATATCAATGAACTCAATATTAGCTGAAAGATCCAACCCTGCAAAAGTGGCTTTTACAAGATCATTAAAAGCGCGGGCCGTACCAGTGCCTAAATTGTAGATACCATTCTTGTCTATGGACCATTGACCATGGACCATGGACTGAACCATCCACCCGATCACATTCACCACATCTTTCACATACACAAAGTCACGAAGCTGTTCGCCGTCTTTAAAGCCTTCTTTATGGCTCCTGAATAATTTTACTACGCCGCTCTTTTTGATCTGGTTGAATGCATGCCATATCACACTTGCCATTCTTTCTTTATGGTATTCATTCGGGCCGTATACATTGAAGAATTTTAGGCCTGCCCATGATGGTGGAGCGTGGTGGTTGGTAAACGCTTCTTTCACCGCCCATTTATCAAACTCATTTTTACTGATGCCATATGGATTAAGGGGTTGCAATTTTTCGATTACTTCATGGTTATCATCATATCCTAATTCACCTGAGCCATAGGTGGCTGCAGAAGAAGCATAGATCAAGGGAATTTTATTGGTTGCGCAATAGTTCCATACATCTTTCGAATACTGCACATTCAATTCTTCGTGAATGGAATAATCAAATTCAGTGGTATCGGTCCTGGCGCCTAAGTGAATAACGATTTCAATTTTGGGTTGATGGGCATCCAGCCAATCGAATAAATTATATCGTTCAACAATGGATGAATAGTTTTTCGATTCCCAGTTCTTTCTTTTTTCTTCGATGCCAAAATCATCTACTAATACCAGGTTTGTATAGCCACTATCATTCAGGTATTGCACCATGCATGAGCCGATGAAGCCGGCTGCGCCGGTTACGATGATACCCCCAGCCCCTGAAGGGGAGTTTGAAATGTTTGTTGAATTTTGATCTATCATCTGGCGGGAGCTTATTTAGTATTGAATAAGGAATTTTGAATGTTGAAGTGAAGCATTTTTAGCGTGAATTTCGAAGTTGAACGTCATTGCGAGGAACGAAGCAATCTGTATCTCGAATTGCAGTCAGAATAAAATTCGTTGCACAGATCGCTTCGTGCCTCGCAATGACGGCTCCGGTTTGCGGCCGCGTCTTACATTTAGGCGTTCACAATCCTAGTTCAACAGCTTCTCAATCGCCGTATCATATTTATTTTTCCACCCGCTAATATTCCCCCAATTCTCACCATTCACTTCAATGCTACCTGTTGTAACTGTTCCAAGTTCTGTTACTTCAACACCTGCGTCTTTGGCATTTTGCATTACGCGTTCAGCGTTTTGCGTTGAGCAGGAAACAACCACACGCCCCTGCGCTTCACCAAACCAATACGCGTCTTTCCTTAATGCTGTTTTTGCAGAAACGGAAAAACCTAGATTATCAGTGAACCCGCTTTCCAGTAAAGTAATCGCCAATCCTCCTTCACTGATATCGTGTGCACTTTGGATCAGTTTGTTTGTTATGATGTTTGCAACAAACTGTTGCACTGCCAATTCTTCATCCAGATCAAAATAAGGAGCGGGAGAATATTCAATTCCTTTCAGTTTGTGTAAATATTCTGAAGAGCCAATATCATTTTGTTGTTTGCCTAATAAAAGTATCGTGTTGCCGGCCTCTTTGAAATTAAGTGTCATGCGGTTGGCGAAATCATCGAGTATACCGACCATCCCAATGGTTGGTGTAGGATATACCGGCCCATCGGGATTTTGATTGTAGAAACTCACGTTACCACCGGTTACCGGTGTTTTAAATTTACGACAGGCATCACCCATCCCGCTTACTGCTTTTACAAACTGGTAATACACTTCTGGGTCATATGGATTGCCGAAGTTGAGACAATTGGTAACACCTATCGGTTCACCACCACTGCATACAATATTTCTTGCAGCTTCTGCAACGGCGATCATGCCTCCTTTATAAGGATCGGCAAAAACATATTTGCTGTTGCAGTCAACTGTTATGGCTAATGCTTTGCCTGTTCCTTTTGCCAGGATAATAGATGCATCGCTGGGTGCATTCGTAGATGCATTGGCTGCCCCTACCATACTGTCATATTGTGTGTATACCCAACGTTTGGATGCGATATTGGGAACCTGTATCATTTGCTCTGCTGTTGCCTTGAGATCTGTTACATCTTCAACAGCGTTGATATCAAACGCATTTATTTTTCCGAAATAAGAAGGTTCTTTGTATTCTCTTGTATACTGCGGAGCACCGCCGCCTAATACCAATTCATATGCAGGGATCTCAGCTTCGAGTTCACCATGCATGTAAAATTTCAACAGCTTATCATCCGTTACCTGGCCAATTTCGCTGCAGCTCAGGTCCCATTTTTCAAACACTTTTAATACGGCTTCTTCTTTTCCTCTTTCCACAACCACCAACATTCTTTCCTGGCTCTCGCTTAATAAAAGCTCCCAGGCTTTCATATTTTTTTGACGCGTGGGAACTTTATCGAGATCGATGCGCATACCTACCCCACCTTTTGCACTCATTTCTGCAGTGGAACAAATGATACCTGCAGCACCCATATCCTGCATGCCGATCACCGCTCCTGTTTCAATCACCTCCAAACACGCTTCCAGTAATTTCTTTTCCTGGAAAGGATCGCCCACCTGTACTGCAGGTAATTCTTCCACGCTATCAGAAGTAATATTAGCAGATGCGAATGAAGCTCCGCCTATCCCGTCTTTACCTGTTGCACTGCCCACAAAAAAAACTGGATTACCTGTGCCCAGTGCGGTAGCGCTTACCATTTTATCTGCCTGCATAATGCCGACGCTCATAGCGTTTACCAAAGGATTGGTATGATAGCAATCTTCAAAATATACTTCGCCACCAACCGTTGGTACACCAAAGCAATTTCCATAGTGACCAATGCCATGCACTACACCACTTAATAAACGTTGTGTTTTTTTATCTTTCAGGTTCCCGAAACGGAGGCTGTTCAATGAAGCGATGGGTCTTGCGCCCATGGTAAAAATATCACGCTGGATACCACCCACCCCTGTTGCTGCACCCTGGAAAGGTTCAATAGCGCTTGGGTGATTGTGGCTTTCAATTTTAAATACCACACCAAAACCATTACCCATATCCATTAAACCCGCATTTTCTTCACCGGCGGCAACCAGCATACGGCCGCCATCTCTCGGTAAGGTTTTTAACCACTTAATCGAGTTTTTGTAGCTGCAGTGCTCACTCCACATACCACTAAAAGCACATAACTCTGTAAAGTTGGGGGTACGACCTAATTTCTGTTTGATGAGTTCAAATTCATCAGCTGTCAAGCGTAATTGTTCGGCGGTTTTGGCGGTTATTTCCATGATGCCGCGAAGGTAAGAAAGTTTGTGGTTTGTAGTTTGTGGTTTGTGGTTCTTTCAATGCAGGATGAGCTACAAATTGCAGCAACCCCAACTGCAAACCCCAAACTACAAACCACAAACTATTACACTCTTGAAAGACGGCCACTCCCCGACACATGCTTCTTTACATCAGATGCTGCGCCACGGTATGATACATTTCCGCTGCCGCTGATATTGGCATCCACGGTCCTGTTTGCATTGATCTTTATATTTCCGCTGCCGCTTACATGTGCATACGCATCGTCACAGATCAGTTCGCCACAGTCTGCATTACCGCTGCCGCTGATCCTTACCTCCAGCGAATTAGCGGAACCCGATAAACGTACCCTGCCGCTTCCTGAAACACCAACATCTACATTGTTCAGTTTGTTAACTGTCATTTTAATGTTGCCTGAGCCGGATACACTGAAATCGGTTTTACCATCGTTGCTGAATTTGCCATCGCCGATAATATCACCGCTTCCCGATAGCGATACGCCCGTCAGACGTGTAAGTGAGACATATATAGTGATCTTGTTTCTTGAACGCAGGTTCACATTTTTTGTCGTTTTGATAGACAACTTGCCACCTTCCACTTTTGTTGAAATATATTCCAGCAGGTTTTCGTCACCCTCTACCTGTATACTATTACTTTCACCATAAGCAACCATCACATCCCATGCGCCTGATGAGCTGATAGACGTGTAGCCGCTTGCCGGGCGGGTTTCCTTTTTCAGGTTCCCGTTGCCCTCCACTTTTTGCCAGGGCCATTGAGCAAAAGAATTTATGCCCGCCAATAAGGCTGTTGCCAGGATTAATTTTTTCATAAAGATTCAGTTTGATTTAGGTAATGATCCTGGTTAAACGAATGGATTTAAGATAAGTTACAGAGCGTCGGAATTTTGTACCGTTCTATACTCTTCCGTCGGTTTACCGCTATCATTTTGTTTGTTGTTTTTACATGAATTTGCTTCCTGTTTACCACCGAGCCCATTCGCCGGTGATTGTTAACAGCGCAAAGCTAAGCAGCCGGTTAACACCTGATGCCTTACACCGCTTACGCAAGGGGTAATAAATGACTGTTTATCAATGTTCTATCTAAAGAATAGTCAGCAACATTCTCGCTGAACACTTTCCGGGTTGACTTAGCAGAACAAAATAAGTGCATGACCTCCCCGGCAGATCCGTCTACCCGTGTTTTAGTAGGGCATACTCGTACCTGGTTCTTACCAAAATCGTATTTTCTTCGCTCTTTGTTCGTCCCCTGCTTCGGTGCAGGGCGAACAAAACCATTACAAAAGCGAAGAAAGAGCGAAGCCGGGTCGAAAAAAAGGCGATGCAGAACCGAATGAATACCGAATATGGTACGAATGAAGTACGAAGAGGGCGAAAATCAAATTACAAATAAATCTATGTTTATATTTTTCCACATTTTTAGCATTTTTTCAAGAAAAAAATAATTAATGCTTGATTTTACGAAGTTTTTAGGCGTATTTTGAAGCGCAAATAAAATTTCAACTTATGTCTTTACGATTTTCAGCGATTGGTAATATTACCAATGAGCCGGCTGGAGTACCAACCCCAACGGCCTCAAAAATCACCGGGATCTTCAACGAGAATGTGTTCACTGTAAGAACCGCCCGTGAATTTTTAAGTGATGAAGCTTATAAAAGCCTGATCACCAGTATCCGCGGTGGTAAAAAAATTGACCGCAGCGTTGCCAACCAGATAGCCAACGGCATCCGTGCCTGGGCAGAAGCCAAAGGGGTTACCCACTTCACACACTGGTTTCAGCCTTTGACAGGAACAACTGCTGAAAAACATGACTCATTCTTTACACTGAAAGGCGATGGCACTGCTATCGAAGAATTTGATGGCGCTGCACTTATCCAACAGGAACCTGATGCATCTTCTTTCCCGAGCGGTGGTTTGCGTGCAACTTTTGAAGCGCGCGGCTATACTGCATGGGACCCTTCTTCACCCGCTTTCATTATCGAGATCGGCAAAGGCAAAACCTTGTGTATTCCTACCATCTTCGTTTCATATACCGGTGAGTCTCTGGACTACAAAGCACCATTGCTGAAAGCGTTGGAAGCATTGAATAAATCTGCTGTTGATGTTTGCAATTATTTTGATAAGAACGTTACCAAAGTAACCGCTACACTCGGCTGGGAACAGGAATATTTTGTGATCGATGAAGCCCTGGTGAATGCACGTCCTGACCTTGTTCAGTGCGGCCGCACCGTTTTTGGCGCTTCTCCTGCAAAAGGCCAGCAGTTGGAGGACCATTATTTTGGTTCTATTCCTGAAAGGGTTTATGCATTCATGCGTGATTACGAACAGGAAGCTTATAAATTAGGTATTCCATTACGTACACGTCACAATGAAGTAGCGCCTGCACAGTTTGAGTGCGCACCGATCTTTGAAGAAGTAAATATTGCAGTTGATCACAATACTTTATTAATGGATGTGATGAGCCGCGTGGCCAAACGCCATAAATTAGTGGTATTGCTGCATGAGAAACCATTTGCCGGAATCAACGGTAGCGGTAAACACAATAACTGGAGCATGGCTACAGATACAGGTGTGAATCTTTTAGCACCCGGTAAAACGCCAAAGACTAACCTGATGTTCCTTACTTTCTTTGTGAACATTATTAAAGCGGTTCATGATCATGCAGATATTATGCGTGCAGCGATAGCTTCAGCGCCGAACGATCACCGTTTGGGAGCGAATGAAGCGCCGCCTGCGATCATCTCTGTTTTCGTTGGCCAATATCTTTCCAAAGTATTGTCTGATGTGGAAACAAGGGTAAGCACCAAGTTTGACGAGCAGGACGAAGCAATACTGAAACTGGATCTTCACAGGAGCATTCCTGAACTGATGCTGGATAATACCGATCGTAACAGGACCTCTCCTTTTGCATTTACCGGTAACAAATTCGAGTTCCGCGCGGTGGGTTCTTCTGCCAACTGTGCGATCTCAATGACCGTGTTAAATACCATCATGGCTGATACCCTGAAGAAATTCAAGATCGATGTGGATGCCCTGATCGAAAAAGGTGATAAGAAAGAGATCGCCATTATGCAGGTGATCCAGAAATACATTGTAGAAAGCAAAAAAGTATTGTTCGAAGGAGATGGTTACAGCGATGAGTGGCATCATGAAGCAGAACGCCGCGGCTTGCCTAACCTGAAAACTACACCGGTTGCACTGGATGCAATGGTTTCAGACAAAGCCAAAAAACTGTTTGAATCAAACGGTGTGTATTCACATACTGAGTTGGAAGCAAGACATGAGATCGAACTGGAAAAATATATCAAGAAGGTACAGATCGAGGCCCGCATCATGGGCGACCTGGCCATCAACCATATATTACCGTCTGCGATCAAATACCAGAACGAATTGTTGGCGAATATCAATGGACTGAAAGCAGCCGGTCTACCTGAAAGCGCTTATAAGAGCCAACTGGAAATATTGAAATCGGTGAGCGACCATATCCAGATCATTCACGTTAAAGTAAATGAAATGGTTGAGGCACGCAAGATCGTAAACAATATCTCCGACACCCGCACCAAGGCGATTGCCTACGAGAGCCAGGTAAAAGCCGCGTTCTTCGATGAGATTCGATACAGTGTGGATAAACTGGAGCACCTGGTGGACGACGATATCTGGACGTTGCCTAAATACCGCGAAATGTTATTCTTACGATAAACAAATTTTTACCCTAACTAATAGGCCCCGTTCTCATTCTAAAGAACGGGGCTTTTTGTTTCCCCACATTAAGAAAATGTTAATTGGGGAATGCCGACTTTAGAGAGCCATCCACCGAAAAAACTTGGGAAGAGAAAAACAAAAGCAGTACTTTTCCTATTCTTAAAAACAAATAAAACGTACTTGTATGAAAAAAGTAATCGCATTCGCAGCAGTAGTACTTTGCTGCTCTATGACAACAGTAATGGCTCAAGGTGGCGGCGGTGGCCAGCAGAGAACTCCTGAGGAGCGTATCGCTGCAATGAAAGAGCAATTGAAACCATTGAGCCTTACAGCCGTTCAGACCGATTCAGCTGTAGCTATCCTGATGGACAGGACCGCAATGGGTAACATGCGCGACATGGCTCCTGAAGCTCGTCAGGAAGCAATGAAAACATGGACAGAAGCAAGAAACAAAAGACTGGAAAAAGCCTTAGGTGCTGAGCTCGCTAAAAAAGTGATTGATGCAATGCCTCAGGGTCGTGGTGGTGGACGCCCAGGTGGTGGTGGCGGTAAATAATTTACCGGCATTGTTCTAAATAATTGCGGCGCTTCCATTGAAGCGCCGTTATTATTTTAACGAACTGATGTTTTGAAATCTGCTTATTTTAGACAACTTATTTAATGCATATGAAAAAAATCATTTTAATAGTTGTTATTGCAGGCTGTTTTTTTACGGGCAGTTTATTTGCGCAGGATGCAGTAAAACGCACACCTGAAGAATTAAAAGAACTATTCGGTTTCTGCGATAAACCTGAACTGATCAAACAATTTAAGATCTCGCCGGAAACGGCCGACAAGATCGCCGAGGTTGATCTATGGGCAAGACAGCAACAAATCACTATCGATGCAAACACCAACGAACGCTTTGCAACCGCAGGAGAATTGCAGCAGGAAGTAACCAAAAAATACAAAGCATTTTTATCGGCTGACCAGGCAAAAGCTATCGCAGAATACAAACGCTCCAGCTCATGCCCCGCCACTGAGCTAACCGTTAATCATGCATATGATACATTGGCAGCACCACGTGCGCTGCTGCTGTTTAAAACACCCTGGAGAAAATTACTGATCCAGACATTGGGCGAAACAGGAAACGGCCGCATGGCTGATCAGTTGTTTGAAACGGAGGTCTGGAAACAAAAAGAAGCGCTGGATATTTCAGCGATACCTGAAACTGATTTCAACAGGGTACGCAGAACGGTTGCGATGTACAAACAGAGAGAGAACAGGTACAGGGCCGCCGGTTTAAGCGAGGCGCAGATAGAAACGGTGATACAGTTTTTTAAGGAGCACCAGTTGTATCCTGGAAAGAATTAGAAAGTCAAAATTAAAAAGTCAAAAGTCAAAAATGCGACGTCTCCATTTTGACTTTTGACTTTTTAATTTTGACTTTTTAATTTTGACTTTTTAATTTTGACCTTGCCTTATTTCATCTTAAACGATTCCAAAAATTTCGTTGTAAAATTTCCTTTCCTGAAATCTTCATTTTGCATCAATTGTAAATGGAATGGAATGGTTGTCTTCACACCTTCTATCACGTATTCGCTTAATGCGCGGTACATGGTATCGATCGCTTCTTCTCGTGTTTGGGCGATGGTGATCAACTTGCCGATCATAGAATCATAATAAGGAGGGATTACATAACCAGCATATACATGACTGTCTACACGAACACCATGCCCGCCCGGCGTATGTAATGTGGTGATCTTACCCGGTGAAGGGCGGAAATCATTGTATGGATCTTCTGCATTGATGCGACACTCGATGGCATGCATCTGCGGTTCGTAATTCTTTCCTGATATTTTCTCGCCAGCCGCAATTTTGATCTGTTCTTTGATCAGGTCAAAATTGATCACTTCTTCCGTAACGCAATGTTCTACCTGGATACGGGTATTCATTTCCATGAAATAAAAATTGCGGTGCTTATCAACCAGGAACTCGATCGTTCCAACACTTTCGTAATTGATCGCTGATGCGGCTTTGATAGCCGCTTCTCCCATTTTCTTTCTTAACTCGGGCGTCATAAAAGGAGATGGTGATTCTTCTACCAGTTTCTGGTGACGGCGCTGGATAGAACAATCTCTTTCACTCATATGGCAAACGGTTCCGTACTGATCACCGGCAACCTGTATCTCGATATGCCTTGGTTCTTCCACGAATTTCTCCATGTAAATACCATCGTTCTTAAAAGAAGCGGCAGCTTCCTGTTTGGCTGTGCTGTAGGCTTTTTCTATTTCAGATTCTTCCCAAACCACGCGCATCCCTTTACCACCACCCCCGGCAGTGGCTTTTAATATTACCGGATAGCCAACTACTTTCGCTAATGATTTCGCCTGGTCAACACTTTCCAATAAACCCTCACCACCCGGAACCACCGGAACACCGGCTTTGATCATGGTATCTTTTGCGGTGATCTTATCACCCATCTTATTGATCATCTCAGGTGTTGGCCCGATGAATTTGATACCATGGTCAGCACAGATCTGTGAAAACTTTGCGTTCTCTGCCAAAAATCCATAACCCGGGTGCACTGCATCCGCGTTAGTGATTTCGGCCGCAGCCATGATATGAGGGATATTCAGATAAGATTCAGCGCTGGCAGGTTTACCAATACAAACGGCTTCATCAGCAAATTTCACATGGAGGCTGTCTTTATCAGCAGTAGAATAAACGGCCACCGTTTTAATGCCCATCTCGCGGCAGGTACGAATCACACGCAGTGCAATTTCTCCACGGTTGGCGATTAATATTTTTTTAAACATCTTTTTAATTTGAAAATTTGAAAATTTGAAAATTAGGTGGCTTAGAAGTTGAGAAATCTAAAAATGAGTTCTTTCATTTTCAAATTTTCAAATTGCCATATTTTCAAATTACTAAGCTGGCTCTACAAGGAACAAAGGCTGATCATACTCAACAGGGCTCGCATCTTCTACAAGAACTTTCACGATCTTTCCTTTGATCTCACTTTCGATCTCGTTGAACAGTTTCATGGCTTCAATGATGCATACTACTTTTCCCGGTGTGATCTCAGTTCCAACTTCTGCGAGTATAGGTTTATCGGGAGATGAACGGCGGTAGAAAGTGCCGATCATCGGGCTCTTGATGGTTACAAGGTTATCGGCTTTCGGCGCTGCGGCCGGTGCTGCAGGGGCCGCTGCTGCGGCTGCAGGAGCTGCTACCGGCTGTGGCGCCGTAGTGTATACCTGCGGTTGAGGTGCTGCTACTGTTACTACCGCTTCCTCTTTTTGCTTGATGGTTACCTTACCATCTTTGTCTTCTATACTGATCTCGCCGATGTTACTTTTGTTGACGATCTTGATCAATTCGTGAATTTGCTTTAAGTCCATAAATGGCAATTTTAGGGGTAAAAACAGTATTTTTCGGTCAAATAGTGGGGCAAAATAGGGCTTTTTTGATAAAAACGGGGATTTTCTTTATTTCTGAACTTTGCAGAATTAGTCCTATAATATACCCATAAAATCGGGCCTGAGCATAGTTCAAACCCAAAAATAGCACGCGGATAACGCGGATCAAACGGATTAAAGCTGATCTGATCTGTGCAAATCCGCTTGATCCGCGTTATCCGCGTGCCATTGTCCGCACAAAAAAAGAGGCTGCCTATAATTAAGACAGCCTCTCAAATATTATCAGCAATAATTATTTCTCTTCTTTCACACGCTCCACATAAGAGCCATCCTTTGTATTCACGCGGATCAGTTCGCCGTCTTCTACGAAAAGCGGCACCATTACGGTTGTACCGGTTTCTACGGTAGCAGCTTTCAGGGCGCGGGTTGCAGTATCGCCTCTTAAACCTGGTTCGCAATAAGTGATCTTCAGAACGATCTTTTCAGGAAGTTCGGCGCCGATGGGCTGTTCGGTCTCTGTATTAATAAATACAAATACCTCCGATCCATCCATCAGGAACTGGGGTGAATCGATCATTTCTTCAGCCAATGAGATCTGTTCGTAGGTCTCGTTGTTCATCAGGTTATATCCTGTATCATCCTTATAAAGGAACTGGAAAGCTTTTTTCTCAACACGGATCGGGAAGATATTCTCACCGCTGTTCCAGGTTTTCTCTATCGAACGTTTATTATCTACCCCTTTTAGTTTGGCCCACACTTTTGCTGCGGCGCGTGCCGTCTTGTTCTCACCAAATTCCACTACAGAATATAAACTGCCGTCCAGTTTAAGGATCATGCCACGGCTGATGTCGGATGTTGTTGCCATTGTATTTTCTTTTTAGATGTATAGCTTTCGAACAGGCGCAAAAGTAGGGATTGGCGGTCAAAAAAAGACGAAAGCCCTTTTTAATTAGAGATTGCGGGGGAAATAGAGAAAAGGCTGATTTTGAGGCATTATCGCTCAAAAACACAGGTTGATTGAAAAAACCTGTTAAAAAAATCGGAGGCGACAGGCTGCAATCAGAAACGTGCGGGTATCTAAGATTACAGCCAACATCAATTTTATGAAACAAACTTTACGCTTTCTTTTTATCGCTTTCGGTCTCCTTCTACAGGCTCAGCTGTTCGCTAATACAGTGATCGTAAAAGGCACAGTAAAAGATTCCGCGAACCACGCGATCGCAAATAAAACTGTAAGAATATATACTACCGATAGTACACAAGGTTGCTTACTCTCACATACAGTTACCACCAATCCAAATGGTTACTATATAGATACGCTTACCTGCAATGGTAACATCAGTAAACTCATCATTGTTGTTGAGAACTGCAATGGCACAAAGATCACACACGATCCTGCTGTTGGTCCAAATACTACAGTGGAAAGTAATTTTATTATTTGCACCACTATATCAAACCCGGTTCCGGTTACCTGTAAAGCATATTTCACCTCCACCGTGAGTTCTGCCGGGGTGAAATTTAATTCTTCAGGCTCTTCCACAATTGCGGGCGACACGATCATCAGCCGTACCTGGATATTTGGCGATAGCAGCGCACAACTCAGCGGCAACCAGGTTGATCCATCACATACCTATACAAAATCAGGTACATACAATGTATGTCTTACTATCAAAACAAAAAGAGGATGTGAAAGCAATTATTGTCAACCTGTTGTATACACAGCCCCTTCCAATGATTGCAGAATTGAATCGGTGATCACTGTTGAGAAACTTGCACCCGGAAAATACCGTTTCAACAATAGTCAGACGACCATTGCTGCAGGAGACAGCATTTTCCAGCGCATATGGAAATTCAGCGACGGAACTTCTTTAGATGGCAACCAGGTAAATCCTTTAAAAGAATTCAAAGACACCGGCACCTACTATGCATGCGTAACCATTAAAACAAAAAGAGGTTGCGAAAAACAATTCTGCCTCACACTTACCATCCACGATACAGTGCCTGGAACCACACCTGTTCCAACAAATTGTAAAGCACAGTTCTCAACTTCCATACAAACATTGACCGTTAAGTTCAACAGCGCCAATTCATCCTCTACAGGAGCAGGCGACAGCATCATCAGCCGCACATGGATATTTGGCGACAACTCTGCACAATTAACCGGCAACCATGTTGACCCATCGCATGTATATGCAAAAGCAGGATCTTATACTGCCTGCCTGTATATCAAAACACAGAAAGGTTGTGAAAGCAAATATTGTTTCGACTTTACGCTGCGCGATTCAGTTCCTCCAACACCAACAAATTGTAAAGCACAGTTCTCAACTTCTATACAGGCACTGACTGTTAAGTTCAACAGCGCTAATTCATCTTCTACAGGAGCAGGCGACAGCATCATCAGTCGCACCTGGATATTTGGCGATAACTCTGCGCAATTAACCGGCAACCGTGTTGACCCATCGCATGTATATGCAAAAGCAGGATCTTATACTGCCTGCCTGTACATCAAAACACAGAAAGGTTGTGAAAGCAAATATTGTTTCGACTTTACGCTGCGCGATTCAGTTGCTCCACCACCAACAAATTGTAAAGCAACATTTACATACACTATCAGGGATTCAGTCATCACATTTAACAGCTCTGCATCAACAGGAACTTCACCTGATGACAGCATCATCAGCCGCACATGGTACTATATAGATAGTTCAACCAATGTATCATTAGGTGGAAATGTGGTGAGCCCGTCTTATCCATATAGCCAGATCAAACCAGGTATTTATTCTGTAACCCTTGTAATCAAAACAAAGAAAGGTTGCGAAAGTAAATATGTGGGAAAAATTACGATCCCGCCACCACCGGTACCAACCAATTGTAAAGCGGTATTTACGGTTACAGTAAAAGATTCAACAGTATCATTTAACAGCGCGGCGTCCGTAGGCACCTCTGCCGACGACAGCATCATCAGCCGTACCTGGTATTTTGGAGATAATTCTGGCAGCGTATCTTTAAGCGGAAACGTGACCGCACCATCGCATACTTACGCAAAACCCGGAACCTACACTACTTACCTGGTGATCAAAACCAAAAAAGGTTGCGAAAGTAAGTTCAGTGAAACTGTAACCATTGTTCCGCCTCCACCGCCAACCGGTTGTAAAGCAGTGTTTACTTACAGCATGCAGAACGGCACAGTTAAATTCAACAGTACCGGATCACATGGTGCGGGCGAAAGAGACAGCATCATCAGCCGCACATGGTTGTTCGGCGACAGCAGTGCAGCTATACAGGGCAACGTTGACCCTTATCACAACTATACAAAAGCAGGCAAGTACACTGTAGTGTTCTATATCAAAACAAAAAATGGTTGTGAAAGTAAATACAGTGAGACCATTACCATCACACTTGCTCCGCCATTTGTTTGCAATGTAGAAGCACAGTTTACGGCAGAGAGGATCAGCCTGAAAAAAGTACAGTTCAATAGTAGCCTAAGCAGATCACAGGCAGGTGACAGCATTATACAACGCAACTGGAAATTTGGTGATAACACAGTTCTTTCAGGAAACGAGATCAAACCTGTAAAAGAATATCCAATGGCCGGCATCTATACCGCATGCCTCGAAGTGAAAACAGTGCATGGCTGCGCAGCAGTAACCTGCAAACAGGTAACGGTTCAGGATACGGTTACCACACCGCAGGCTTCTGTAGATTACCTGAAGATCATAAGCATCAATCCAAATCCTGTTGTGACAAGAATGGTTGCCACTATCTTCAGCAGGAACAGTAATGTGGAAGCAGAGATCTCTATCTATGATATTTATGGTGTAAGAAAAATGACGATCAAGAAACTATTATTACAGGGAAATAATATCATAGAGATCAATACGGGAAATCTTTATCATGGTCCTTACTTCCTGAGAGTTACTTCGAGAAGTGGCAATGATGCCAGGGCATTTTATAAACTGTAAGTAGCTGTGAGCTTTGAGCCATGAGCTATGAGCTTGGGGAGCGGCGCTATTTAGTAGCGCCGTTTTTTTGTTGGCAAGTACAACCAACCGTAAGAAAGCTGTGAACTATGAGCACCGGCTCGCGGCTCACAGCTCATGGCTCACAGCTTTTCCCCTACCTTGCAGTTGTGAAAAAAATATTCCTGCTTGCCGCCATTTCCATTGTTTCACTTGTTGCGTTAGCACATGAATTCTGGTTCCTTCCGCAGAAGTTCTTTTTTTCCATCCGCGAAGTGGCGAGGATACATTTTATGGTGGGCGAGAATTTCCATGGAGAGAACTGGAGCGGTAACAGGGAGAAAGTGCAGCAATTATTTCATTATACACCATCAGACAATGTAGTGGATGTTTCGGGCTACCTGTCTATGAATAAAGGAGATTCTTTGCAGTTGCCTTTGCAGGAAGAGGGTACGCATATGGTCGTTTTTAACAGCACCAATTCTTTCATCAGTTTAGAAGCTGATAAGTTCAATGAATACCTCAGGGAAGATGGTTTAGACAATATTGCCATCTACCGCAAAGAGAACCACGAAGAAGACAAAAAAAGTACCGAGCATTACCAGCGCAGTATTAAAACATTGCTACAGGCAGGTTATAAACTGACCGACGCGTGTACGCAGCCAACCGTTCTGCCACTGGATATATTGCCTGAAAAAAATCCTTATTCGGTTCCCATTGGAAGGTCCAGTACCAGCCCGGTAAAAGTGAGGTTCCGCGTTTTGTTTCAACACAATCCTTTGGCAGGTGCTTTAGTAAAGACCTGGTACTATGTTCCGGGAAAACCTGTACAGGTAGATACCTTCAGGACCGATAAAAGGGGATGGATCACTGCCGTAAGACATCCCGGCCCGTATATGGTCAGTTGTGTTTATATGGAACGCACGTCCGACGATAAAGAGGCGCAATGGCAGAGTTACTGGGGCAGCCTGAGTTTTGAATACAACCAATTCTTTCCCGGCAATGGCAGTCGCTCTCAATAGCCGAAAAAAAAGGGAAACTTTACTGTTCAAACACAAACACAACCCTCTTTTAGCCTATTTTTGCCGCAAATTCCAAACTAACAGAAATTTTTACCATGGCAGTATTAGTGAATAAAAACTCGAAGATCATTGTTCAGGGTTTTACGGGTACAGAAGGCAGTTTCCATGCAACCCAGATGATTGAATATGGCACAAATGTGGTGGGTGGCGTTACGCCAAATAAAGGAGGTACTACTCACCTTGACAGGCCCGTATTCAATACAGTTGCCGATGCGGTTAAAAAAACAGGCGCTGATGTAAGCATCATTTTCGTACCGCCGGCTTTTGCTGCTGACGCGATCATGGAAGCTACGGATGCGGGTATTGCTTTGGTAGTATGCATCACCGAAGGCATTCCTGTTCAGGATATGGTGAAAGTGAAAAACTATATGTTGGGAAAGAATACAAGACTGATCGGGCCAAACTGCCCTGGTGTAATTACTGCCGGCCAGGCAAAAGTGGGTATCATGCCCGGCTTTATCTTCAAAGAGGGCCGTATCGGTATCGTTTCTAAAAGCGGTACACTAACCTACGAAGCTGCCGACCAGGTGGTGAAAGCAGGTTTAGGCATCAGTACAGCGATCGGTATTGGTGGCGATCCGATCATTGGCACACCAACCAAAGACGCCGTTGAATTATTAATGAACGATCCCGAAACCGATGGTATCATCATGATCGGTGAGATCGGCGGAAGCATGGAAGCCGAAGCCGCAAGATGGATCAAAGAAAATAAAACAAAACCTGTAGTAGGTTTCATTGCCGGTCAGACCGCACCTCCCGGGCGCCGCATGGGTCACGCAGGAGCGATCGTTGGCGGTGCTGATGATACTGCCGCCGCTAAAATGAAGATCATGGCCGAATGTGGTATTGAAGTGGTAGCGAGTCCTGCAGACATCGGTAAAACGATGGCAGCGATTTTAAAGAAATAAGCATTTGATATAAAAAAGTCCCCCCACAGTATTGTTGGGGGACTTTTTTTATGACCCTACCGGAAGAATGTCATTTGGGTAGAAAGCTGTTTGTCAGAAGTCTGGAGACTGGAATGAGTAGCTGTAATTTTTACCGACTTGCAAAATGCGGTGACCTATTCCAGTCTTCAGTCTTCTAACTCTTAACTTAAATTGTTTATTGGCACGGTTTAGGGTGGATAAAAATGTTTTGTTAAGAGGCTGTACCTTGTATGTATTACGCACAGTACCTGCATCTTGAGAAAACAGGTTATTTGTAAATTGAAAATTCAATACATGAGAGCACGCATTTTTACACTTTTTTTTCTGCTGGGATCATCATTCGCGAGTCATGCTCAAATACCGGATACGGTTTTTCATAAAGAATGGCTGGAGATAGATACGCTGCTCGGTAAAAGAGACCTTACGCGTACAGCGCTTGAAAAAACAAACAGCCTCTACCAAAAAGCAAAACAGCGGAAATTACCTGCGCAGCAGATCAAAGCGCTTATTTATCAATTCTCTTTGCAGGACAGGATCAATGTGCCCGATCCCAATTATATATTCAAAACCATCCAGTCGGAAATAAATAGTACAACAGACGAGATACAAAAAGCCATCCTTTACGCCTTACTGGCGAAATCATACAAGCAATATTATTATAACCACCGCTATGAATTATATGGCAGGCAAAATACAACAAAGTCTGTCAAAAAAGAAGATCTCGCAACCTGGTCATTAGATGACCTTACCTCCGCCATCACCACCAATTATTTTCGCTCACTGGAAAAAAAGAACTTATTACAAGGTCAGAGTGTAGAATCATATAGTGCAATACTCATTCCGGGAAATAGCCGAAAGCTAAGGCCCACATTATACGATCTCCTTGCCAATGATGCACTCGATCATTTTAAATCAGGTGATGTGTATCCCACTAAACCGGTAAACTCTTTTACCATCAACGACCCCAATACTTTGGGACCGATGGATGTGTTTACCCATTCGGTATTTGCAACCAAAGACAGCAGTGCTCAAAAATGGATAAGCCTTCGTTTGTACCAGCAATTAATTGCACTTCATAGGAATGATGCGGACAAAGAAGCTTTGCTCGATATTAATTTATCGCGTATTGAATGGGTGTACCTGCAGGCGAATTTCTCCAAAAAAGAATCAGCTTATGTAGCTGCCCTCGAAGAGATCACGGCGCAATATCCAACAACCAACGGTGCTGCGCAGGCATGGTACTTGTTGGCAAGAAATGAATCCAACAAAGCATTGGGCTACCAGCCTTTCGGTGATACCTCAAACCGCTACAGTTATGTAAAAGCAAAAAATATCATTGAAAAAGTATTGCCGCTTTTTAAAGACACAACGCGTGGAACGGCTGCCATGCAGAACCTTTTGAATGAAATAAAAAGAAAGGAACTTCATACACAAACTGAAAAGGTAAATGTGATCAAAAAAGATTTCAGGGCCCTGGTCAGGTATCGCAACGTTGATACCTTATTCGGCAGGATCATTCGCATAGATCCTGCAAAAGACATTCGCGACAATCCCTACAGTGCCAATTATTGGAAAAATGTAACGGCTATAACGCCTTATCAAACATTTACACAAACATTGCCGAAAACCGATGATCACCAGTCGCATACAACCGAAATAAAAATAGACGGGCTACCTGTTGGCGAATATGCACTACTCAGTTCAACCGGGAGTTCTTTCAGTGAAGCCAGTGATAAATTATGCCTGCAATTCTTCTATGTATCCAATATCAGCTACATAAGAAATGGAAATGATTTTTTTGTGCTGAACAGGGAAGATGGCAAACCCATGCCTGATGTAAAAGTATCGATCCTGAAACAGGAATATGTTAGCCGCACCCAAAAAACAGTGACCGATACCATTGTGAAAATAACTGATAAGAATGGGCGCTTCAGGTTCAACCCGGTGCGGAATGGTAATTTTCGATACCTGTTCAATACAACAACCGACCATTTGTTGTTCAAAGAAAATGACTACAATACTTACTACGATAATACCGATGATCCGCAGGATCTAAATGATGCCATCATTTCGCAGGCAGAAGGTACGCAGAACAGGATCTTCTTTTTTACTGACCGCGCTACATACAGGCCGGGGCAAACCGTTTTTTTCAAAGGCATTGCAGTAACACGCGATTTCAAAACGAAACTTAGTAAACTTGTTACCGGCAAAGATTCCGGCTGGGTTTACTTGAAAAACGTAAACCAGAAACGCATTGATTCATTAAAATTCGCACTCAACAGCTATGGATCTTTCACTGGAAAATTTGTGCTTCCGCAAAATGACTTGACAGGTAGATTTACGATTGAAGTACCTGTACGATTCAATAATTCAAGCACAGGTTTTTCCGTAGAAGAATACAAACGGCCAAATTTCAGTGCCAGTTTTGAAACAGTAAAAGGCGCTTATCGTTTGAATGATACGATTGTTGTTACAGGAACAGCCAAAGCCTATGCAGGCAATTTTATTTCTGGTGCCAAGGTAAGCTACAACGTAATGCGCAATGCGCGCTACCAGGATCCCTGGTGGAGAAGGCCATTGCCTTCGGCCAATCGCGAGATCAGTCATGGAGAAATGGTAACAGATGCAGAAGGAAAATTCACGATCAAATTCAAAGCAGAAGCCGATGATATCATAAGCCGCGATGGTGACCCGTTATTTGATTTTATGGTCAGTGCGAATGTTACAGATCTCAATGGGGAAACACGCACGGCAAACACAAAGGTCACCACAGGATTTAGTTCTTTATTACTACAGCTAAATGCACCTGCATTGACCGAAACCGATAGCCTTAAAAAAATAAATATTCTTACCACTAATTTATCTAACGAAAAAGAACCGGCCAAAGTACAGCTCACTATCTATCCTTTAAGTGCACCCCAGAGATTGGTAAGAAAAAGATACTGGCAGCAACCCGACCAGTTTGTGTATTCAGAAAAAGAATTCACCCGTTATTTTCCAACTGATGAATATGCCAATGAAAGTAATTACCTCACATGGCCCACAGGAAAAGCGGTGTTAACGGCTACGGTGAACACGGCAGACAACGATGCATATAATATTCCGGATGGAGCACTTGCAGCAGGATACTATAAAATAGAAGCCACTGCAAAAGACAAATACGGTGAAGATGTAAAACAGGTAAGGTATGTGCAGTTGTTTAGCAGGAAAACGGATCAGTTGCCTATACCATTATACATGTTTAATTATAATACGGGTATGCTCACTGAACCGGGACAGACCGCGTCTTTTATAACAGGGACTTCTGCGAACAATGTTTTTGTGATCAGTAAAACGGAGAAAAGACAGCAGGGCACCAATTCATTTGAATACAACTACAGGAAAACCGGGTTGCGAACCATTCAATACACGCCAACCGAAAACGACAGGGGTGGTGTGATGATCAGTGAAGCCTATGTTTTTGACAACAGGGTTTATACAATGCAGTTTAATATTAATGTACCGTGGAGCAATAAAAAATTACAGGTGAGTTATTCGAGCTACCGCGATAAAGCTGAGCCTGGTTCTGCTGAAAAATGGACGGTAACCGTGCAAGGCAACAAAGGCGAAAAAGTAGCGGCAGAATTATTAACCGGTATGTATGATGCTTCGCTTGACCAGTTTGGGCAACCCAATAACTGGGCGGTACCCAATATTTGGAACTATGGCTCACCACAGTATCCATTCCAGGGCATTAATAATTTTACGCTCCAGGATGGGATGGATAATAATATCGGAAGAAACTATGTGCCTCAGCCGCAGGTAACCTATGACCACTTAACAGTAAATGCATTTGAAATACTGAATAGTGATGTTAGAAGATGGAAAGGTGATACTGTCACTTTTTCTGCCCGTGATTACAAATCATTTAATGGAAATTCATCAGACGCTTATGCCACAGATCTTATGAAAAAAATGCCGGCTATGGCTATGGAAGTGTCATCGAATTTTGGTGGCGATATGGATAAAGTGTATAGTCAATCCAATTCTTCTTTACAAATACGTGGGGCAGCTTCTGTGGGTAGCGGGCCTCAACCATTATATGTTGTTGATGGGAAAAAAGTGTCATCCATCAGTGATATCGACCCAAACAGTATTGCTTCGATCGACGTTCTAAAGACAGAGGAGGCAATAGCTCTCTACGGAAGCAGTGGAGCAAACGGGGTAATAGTCATCACCACCAAAGCTGCGCAGGCGCCGGTGCAGATCAGAAAGAACTTCAATGAAACAGCATTTTTCTTTCCGCAGCTATATTCCGATTCATCAGGCAAATACAGTTTCAGCTTTACTATGCCCGAAGCATTAACGCAATGGAAATGGATGAGCCTTTCACATACAAAAGATCTCGCGTTCGGCAGTTACAGTACCACGATCGTCACGCAGAAAAAATTAATGGTACAACCCAATGCGCCAAGATTTATGCGTGAAGGAGATAATATGGAATTCAGCACTAAAATTGTAAACCTTACCGATAAAGAAATTACTGGCCAGGCAACGCTGGAACTGATCGATCCAGTCAGCAACACATCGGTAGATGGATGGTTCCAGAATGTTTTTCCTGCCCAGTTCTTTACGGTGGAAGCGGGCCAGAGTTTTGCCATCAAGTTTCCGATACAAATTCCTTTTGGTTACAATCGCGCGCTTACCTGGCGTATCAAAGCAAAGGCAGGAGAATTCAGCGATGGCGAAGAAAATACTTTACCTATTGTTACCAATCGCATGCTGGTTACGGAAAGCCTGCCTTTGCACCTGCCAAACGATTCTACAAGGCATTTTAGTTTTGATAAATTATTGCATAATAAAAGTGAGAGCCTTACGCACCAGGCATTAACTGTTGAGTATACTTCTAACCCCGTATGGTATGCAGTGCAGGCTTTGCCATATTTAATGGAATATCCTTACGAATGCGCTGAACAAACATTCAACCGTTTTTATGCAAATGCATTGGCCTCTTATATCGTGAACAAAAATCCGCGCATCAAACAGGTATTTGAACAATGGAAGGCAGACAGCAGTTCCTTAAAAAGTAACCTGCAGAAAAATGAGGAACTCAAACAACTGCTATTACAGGAAACACCATGGGTAATGCAGGCAGAGAGCGAAGAACAGCAAAAGAAAAACATCAGTTTGTTATTTGACCTCGTGAAAATTGGCAACCAGACAGATGCATTGATCCAGAAACTGGCTGGCATGCAATTGTCAAACGGCAGCTTCTCCTGGTTCAAGGGCGGCAATGAAGACAGGTATATGACCAATTATATTTTAACAGGCATTGGTAAGTTGAAACGCCTGGGCGCCTTATCTCAGGAAACAACTGCACGCATACAAACAGTATTATCAAATGCATTGAAATATATGGATGGAAAAATTGCTGAGGATTATGAATGGCTCGTAAAAAACAAAGTCGACCTGGGCATACAGCATATTTCATCCACACAGATCGATTATTTATACATGCGTAGTTTTTTCAGGGATGTCGCACAACGATCACCAAAAGAATATGATTACTATTTTGCGCAGGGCAAACAATTCTGGGTTAAACAGAATAGTTATTACAAAGCGGAACTTGGGTTAATCTACTTCAGAAATAGTGAAGAAAAATTTGCGACAACAACTATTCTTCCCGCTTTGTTGGAAAACGCCGTCAATGATCCAAAGCAGGGTATGTATTGGAAATCGTCGTATACAGGTTTCTGGTATCAATCACCCATTGAACACCAAAGCATGATGATCGCGTTTATGTCTGAGATCAATACGGATCAGAAAAATGCATCTGTCACAAAGAATATCAATTCCATGAAAACATGGTTGCTCCTGAACAAACAAACCACCAACTGGAGAACGACCATCGCGACAGCTGACGCCTGCTATGCTTTATTATTAAATGGAAGCGATTGGTTGAATACAGATAAAAAAGTAACCATCCAACTAGGCAAAACGGTTATCAGCAGCTCCAGCGAAAAAACAGAAGTTGCCACGGGCTACTTCAAAAAAAGAATAGAGGGAGAAAAAGTAAAACCGGAAATGGGCAATGTGACGGTATCAATCAATTTGCCAATCTCTCAATCTCAAAATTCCAAAATCAGTTCTTCCCCCAGCTGGGGCAGCGTTTATTGGCAATATTTTGAGGACATGGATAAGATCACATCTGCCGCGTCACCTCTATCTCTCAACAAAAAATTATTTGTTGAAAGAAATACAGACAAAGGAAAAGTACTCGACCCTGTAAGAGAAAACCAGGAACTAAAAACAGGCGATAAAATAGTCGTGCGCATAGAACTTCGCAGTGATCGCGATATGGACTATTTACACCTGAAAGATATGCGCGCCGCTGCCATGGAGCCGGTAAACGTTTTAAGCGCTTACAAATGGCAGGATGGATTGGGTTATTACGAAAGCACCAAAGATGCCAGCACCAATTTCTTTATCGATCATTTACGAAAAGGAACTTATGTGTTTGATTACCCGTTGTTCATTACACAAACAGGCATATTCTCAGTAGGTATTGCTACTATTCAATGTATGTATGCGCCTGAGTTCACGAGCCATTCAGAGGGGATCAAGATCCGCGTAGCGAAATAGGTTCGATAAAAGAAAAACGAAGAAAAGAAGACAACTTGCATTTTCGAGATCGCTTTTTTTCTTCGTTCTTCTCCTATTGCCTGAAATTTCCATAAGAGAAGGACAGGAGAAAAAGAGCAAAGGAGAGATCACCCTCTTTTGCTCTTTTTCTCTTAACCTCTTAGGGAAATCCTTTTTACAGCCACTTCTTTTCTTCGTTCTTCTTCTATTGCAAGAGAATTTCGGTAAGAGAAGGCCAGGAGAAAAAGAGAAAAGGAGGAGGATCTCTCTTTTGCTCTTTTTCTCTTAACCTCTTAGGGAAATCCTTTTTACAGCCGCTTCTTTTCTTCGTTCTTCTTCTATTGCAAGAGAATTTCGGTAAGAGAAGGCCAGGAGAAAAAGAGAAAAGGAGGAGGATCTCTCTTTTGCTCTTTTTCTCTTAACCTCTTATCGAAATTCTTTTTACTCCATCTTTGCATCCATGAATGTTGACTATCTCATCATCGGCCAGGGCATCAGCGGCAGTTTTCTCAGCCGCGATCTTTTGCGCGCAGGAAGATCGGTGATAGTTATCGATGAAAACAAACCCTTTACAGCATCTAAAGTAGCAAGTGGTGTCATCAATCCCATCACGGGCAGGAGGATGGTAAGAACATGGGAGATAGAAAAACTGATGCCCTTTGCAGTAAACGCTTATAATGAATGGGGAAAAGAGTTAGGCGTATCACTGGTACAACAATGCAATATCCTCGACTTCCATCCCACCCCGCAAATGGTATTGGCTTTTGCAGAAAGACAACCCATCGAAAAAGAATATCTACGAATTCCGGAAGATAGCGATCACTGGAAAAAATATTTTAATTACGATTTCAGTCTCGGCGAAATTGATCCCTGCTGGCTGATCGATATTAATAGACTTCTTTCAAAATGGCGCGCACAACTACAGGAGGAAAAAATATTATTGGAAGAAGTTTTCCGTTGGGAAGATTGCAAAGTAGCCGACGACCATATCGTTTATCAAAACATCACCGCACAAAAAATAATTTTCTGTGAAGGAGTTGCCGGCTTCGACAATCCCTATTTCCATCTCCTACCTTATGCCCGCAACAAAGGACAAGCAATCATTGCCAGCATTCCCGGCCTGCCGCGTACAAACATTTACAAACAGGGCATCAATATCGTTCCCTGGAAAGAAGATCTTTTCTGGATCGGCTCAACCTACGAATGGGATTTTACAGATACGGACCCATCGCCCGATTTCAGAAAAAAAGTGACCGACCAGCTCAATCACTGGCTGAAGCTCCCATTTGAAATAGTGGATCATCTTGCCTCCGAAAGACCCGCCAATATGGAGCGAAGGCCATTCGTGGGTTTACACCCGGTAACTGTATCTGTAGGTTTATTCAACGGCATGGGAACAAAAGGCTGCTCCCTCGCACCTTATTTTTCAAAAGAACTTGCCGGTTATCTTGTTAACGATACCCCGTTAACTCCCCAGGTTGATGTGAGGAGATTCTCAAAAATTTTGAACCGGGGAAAATAGGGTTTGCTTATTTTTAATGCAACCAAAGATCTTTGCCACAGGGGACACAGATTAACACAGAAAAGAATCTGTGTTAATCTGTGTCCTCTGTGGCAAAAAAAAACCAAAACCGCAATGCCCACAGAAACTCCCGCCACCTACACTATCCCCGTTTCCTACCGCAAAATGGAAAACCTCCATATCGTTTTCTGGTTGTTCAAAGATGTCGCCTGGTGCATGGTCTGGCGGCCATTGGGGATCACGATGATCTTCCCTACGCTGATCGTTTCTATCATCATAGCATGGCGCACAAGACAATTCATGGCTGAACTCTGCCATAATCTTGCCATCACGGTCTGGATCACCGCCAATTCTTATTGGATGATCAGCGAGTTCATGGGATTTGATACAAAGCACTTATTCGGGGAATATACTTTCAAGCATCTCGCGATCATACCATTCGGGATCGGCGTGTTGATACTGGCATTCTATTACATCATATGGAAGCCCCGTCACAGGAACGAATTTGAAACAATGTGACAAATTTGCCGGAAAAATGGAATTTTTACCATTCATCACACATGCTTTACCATTTGTGAAACCACGTATTCCGCTTGACACGGTTCCCCTTTATAATCTGCCCCTCATGCATATATATTTACTGTATCAAAGTAAATGGAGCCTCGCTCCCATGACATATGAACCACTTGCCCGAATCTCTGCTTTTTAGATTTCGTCAGCACATCAAGCCACCAGGAATTTAGTTCCTCCCGTTCCTCAACCATTTCCGGCCAAAGACAGTACGGTAAAATTTAATGCTGGGTGATATACGTATATCGCACCGGTGAACTAATATTTACTTTCTATCTTTCCAATGGACTGCCCCGCAAATTCGGGGCACAGGAACCGTATTAACCAAATTGTAAACTGACAACTTATGCATACCCAAATGAAACCGATCATTTTAGCAATTTTAGGAGCCGCAGCTGTTCTGCTGTTTTTCTCCTGCGAGGATAAAAAGAATGAGGATATCACCCAAACCGTGAACAAAGAAGGTTCTGTTGAAACTGCCGTACTGGTAGAACATTTAGACAGCACCTACGATATACTGGTTACAACCCATAAAATATGGGCAAAGAACCAGGAAATAAAAACTGTTGTGTATAGGGATACATTGCCTTCACTCGGCTTTACCACCACGGATGCAGAAAACCAGGACGGTGATAAAAAGACCGTGCGCGTGAAAAAGGATTACGAGATCTTCATCACCGTTAAGTAAAAGAACCGACATGAAAAAATCGAAATGTATAGAACTGGTTCTGATCACCGCAGCGCTTGCATCGTGCAACCAGTCGAAACCGGAATCAGACTGGGAAGAAAGCAGCAAAGTGCACGTGAGAAGTGACTCAACCGCTCCTTATACCCGCGTTCACCATCATGGTGGGGGTATAGGCACCGCTTTGTTATGGTATTATGCTTTCAGGCCCTATGGTAATTATAATAATGGCGTATATAGCCGGGCTGGATATTATTCCGGGGCCATCAGCCCGATGTCGAATATCGGCAGCAATGGATTTAAAGGGGCTGTAACAAGAGGTGGATTTGGAAGAGGGGGGTATAGTGTGGGAAGTTAAACCCCCTAACCCCCTAAAGGGGGAATTAAAAAACGTCTTAAGGATGACAAGCAATAAATTGATAAATTATTTTTTTTAAAGCAAGTAACCCAACTCCCCCTTTAGGGGGCTGGGGGGTGAATGGAGGAGACTATGAAACGAATTACAATCACACCACGCAACCATTGGCAGAAAGAAGTTGAAAAACTGGGCTTTGGTTTTCATACAACCAATGTTCCTTATTGGGATGAGAGTGTGTATTATGAAATGGAAATGAGCGAAATACTATTCATTGAAAAAGCTACTATTGAACTTTGGGATCTTTGTCTCGGCGCCGTGCAGCATGTGATGGATAATAACCTGTACAGCAAATTCGGCATCCCCGACTGGATCGTTCCACAAATAGAAAAAAGCTGGACGGAGGATCATCCTGCCATTTATGGACGCTTTGATCTTTGCTATAAGAATGGTGAATTAAAAATGTTGGAATTCAATGCAGATACACCCACCAGTTTATACGAAGCCGGCATTGTGCAATGGTTCTGGCTGCAGGATTTTGATAAAAACAAGGACCAGTTCAACAGTGTGCATGAAAAACTGATCGCATACTGGAAATATCTAAAGACCTACCTCAATCCCGGCACATTACATTTTTCCTGTTTGAAAGAAACGCTGGAAGATCTTACCAATATTGAATACATGCGCGATTGTGCGATACAGGCGGGGCTCGAAACCAAACTTGTTTTTATTGATGACCTGGGATGGGACGCAGACAATAAACAGTTTGTTGATTTAGAAGGGCAGCCGATCAAAAACATTTTCAAACTATATCCATGGGAATGGTTACTGAAAGATGAGTTCGGTAAACATATTTTAGAAGACACCAACCATGCATTGTGGATAGAACCCGCATGGAAAATGATCTTATCCAATAAAGCAATATTACCGATACTATGGGAGTTGTATCCTGACTGTCCTTATTTACTGCCTGCTTATTTTGAAGAAGGCAAACTCACAAACTATGTGAAGAAACCGATCCTTTCAAGAGAAGGTGCGAATATAGATATGGTGATGAAGAATATTTCTCTGCAAAAAACAAGTGGCGAATATGGAGCCGAAGGTTTTATTTATCAGGACCTGTTCACGCTACCCAATTTTTCAGATCATTATCCTGTCATTGGCAGCTGGGTCATCGGCCAGGAACCTGCAGGCATTGGCATTCGCGAAGCAGATACTTTGGTAACGGATAACAAGAGCAGGTTTGTACCGCATTTGATAATCTAGATGCTGGATGCTGGATACTAGATACTGGATACTGAAAGCACACCAAGCAATAAAGTGATCTAGCATCCAGTATCTAGTATCCAGCATCCAGCATCTAGTACCTACTAAACACATACTTCGAAATCACCCCACCATAATAATTCGTGGCAATAATTTTATTCCCCGTAAAACGCACATCATCAAAATACAGGTCGGCGGAGCTATGGGTGTAGCTGTCGTAGACATGGATCTCAAATGAATCATGGAGATCACTGTAATAATTTCCATATTCATCATAGTAACCGGATGAAATTGTGCGGAGGCTCCAGTTTCCGGTCATTACCGCGTGGCCATCATCATATTGTGCAGCGCCATCATTATAAAAATCGAAAACGCCTGCTTCAAGTCCTGAATTAAAATAATACCAGCCGTTACCGGTGCTTTGTTTTGTTTCCGTCAACACCCATGATCCCGTAACAGGCGCGTCATTGGGAACAACGGTTGTCTTCATACAACTCTGAGCAAACAGTACAACTAATAGTAAAGGAATGTAGCGTAAAACTTTTTTCATACAATTCTTTTTAAGGTTCACACACACATATTCAATTCTTCTACCAGAAAATCGTTGGAGGAAAAAAGTGGGGGCTTTTAGAGAATATTTAACAGAAAGAAAAAACGGTAACGCAAAGTGCGCGAAGATTACGCAAAGAACGCCAGGTTTTTCTTGCTGGCCTTGCGCTCCAGCTTTAAGTCAGGTATAACAAGATTAATCCCAATCTATTAAAGACGCAAGAATGGTTGTACAAAATCCAAGCAAGGCAATAAGTGTAAACGACCAACGCAAACTAAATGCCTGCGCAATAAATCCTATGATAGGCGGGCCAAGAAGAAACCCAAGAAATCCTATAGAAGTAACAGCAGTCAATGCCACACCGGGAGATAATTTTTTTGATTTCCCTGCAGCACTGTATACCAGCGGAACAACAGATGAAACGCCAATGCCGACCAATAAAAAACCGATCGTCGCCGTAACAATATGCGGAAAGATCACGGCGATCAATAACCCGGTTGTTATGGTGATCCCGCTTCCCTGTAATACTTTTTGTTTTCCAAAACGCGTTACTACCCTATCGCCAATAAATCTTCCACCGGCCATGGTTCCCATAAAAGCTACATAACCCAGCGTGGTAAATTTTACAGGTGCCTCCACTACTTTTTGAAAATAAACACCGCTCCAATCAAACATGGTTCCTTCGCAAACCATACAGCTGAATGCGATCAGTCCTAACATCAACAACATTTTATCAGGTTTAGCAAAGAGCTGCTGGTCGGGATGTGTCGCATCTTTTGCCAATGCAAAACGCTGACTGTATATCACCAGGACAATAAGCGCTACACAGATCACAAGAAAATGCCAGAAGGGTGGGATGCTTTTTGAGATCATAAAAGTGCCTACAGCTGCACCACAAAACCCAGCCAGGCTCCAGAGTCCATGAAAAGAAGCCATGATGGAACGTCCATATAAAGACTCAACGCCTACCGCCTGGGTATTAATAGATATGTTACACAGGTTACCCAGAAAGCCAAACGAAAATACGATAGGCACCAGTTCCCAAACCGAATTTGCCAGGCCGATAGCGAGCAATGCGATCGGGTAACAGATAGTAGCAATGGTGACTATTTTTTTACTTCCGTATTTTGCCACCAGCCAGCCCGCAAAAGGAAGGCAAACCATCGACCCCACCGGTAAAGCGAATAGAAGTCCTCCCAAAGCTGCATCATTCAAGTGCAGCTTTGCTTTGATATCGGGTATGCGGCTGGCCCAACTGGCAAAACTCAATCCAACAATAAAAAAGAATGCAGCAACAGCAGCACGGTTGGCCCTCGGCGTTACGGTGGCATTGGTCATGAGCGCAAAGATGCTATCAAATTCACATTCTGCCCGCATTTTTGCATGCCAAATGCGCTAAATCCGGCAGCTTGCGGCATTTCGGCTATATTTGCCGTCCGGAAAAGCCATGAACTATTGACTATAGTCCATGGTCTTTTCTCCGATGTTTTTTAAACCAAGCAATTGTAAATTCTATGTATCGTTCGCACACCTGTGGAGAATTAAGGATCAGTGATGTAAGTAAAGAAACCACCCTGGCGGGATGGGTTCAAACAGTAAGAAAATTCGGCGCCATCACTTTCGTGGATCTGCGCGACCGTTATGGTATTACCCAGTTGTTGTTTGGAGAAGAATTGAACGCGCAACTTGATGCTCAGCCATTGGGCAGGGAATTTGTTTTGCAGGCAACCGGTATTGTTTCTGAACGAAGCAGCAAGAATGCAAATATTGCAACAGGTGAAATTGAAATAGCCGTTAAGTCATTTAAGATATTGAATAAATCCGCCCTCCCTCCTTTTACCATCCAGGATGATACAGATGGCGGAGATGATCTGCGGATGAAATACCGCTTTCTTGACCTTCGCAGAAATGCAGTAAAGAAAAATTTAGAATTACGTTATGCCGTGAACCGTTCTGCAAGAAACTATCTGCATGAGAATAATTTCATGGATATTGAAACGCCATTCCTGATCAAATCCACACCCGAAGGTGCACGCGATTTTGTGGTGCCTTCAAGAATGAACCCGGGACAATTTTATGCGTTACCGCAATCACCGCAAACATTCAAGCAATTGTTGATGGTGAGCGGCTATGACCGTTACTACCAGATCGTAAAATGTTTCAGAGATGAAGATCTTCGTGCTGACCGTCAACCCGAATTTACACAGATCGACTGCGAGATGGCGTTTGTTGAACAGGAAGACATATTAAATATGTTTGAGCGCCTGATCAAACGAATATTTAAAGATGTAAAGAATATAGATTATACAGAAGCCGTTGAACGAATGACATGGGAAGAAGCCATGTGGATGTACGGCAATGACAAACCCGATATCCGCTTTGGTATGAAGATCGGCAACCTGAAATTTCCGGCGCATACTTTCCCTGCTAAAATTGCCCACTTACAGAGTACATTGATCGGTGCGGGAGATTGTGGCTTTAGTGTGTTTGATAATGCAGAAACGGTATTGGCTATTGCAGTACCCGGATGCAGCGAATACACACGCAAACAAATTGATGAGCTGACGGAATGGGTAAAACGACCGCAAATAGGTATGCAGGGAATGGTATACATTAAATGCAATGCCGATGGAACTTATAAAAGCAGCGTAGATAAATTTTTTACGGAAGACAAATTAAAAGCCATCGCTGACGCTGCAGATGCAGAAGCAGGTGACCTTGTTTTAGTATTAGCAGGCCGTGAAGAAAGAACACGTAAAGCCACCAGTGAACTTCGCCTGGAAATGGGCAAACGTTTGGGTTTCAGAAAAGAAGATGAATTCAAATTATTGTGGGTGATGGACTTCCCATTATTTGAATATGCAGAAGAAGATAATCGCTGGGTGGCGCGTCACCATCCGTTCACTTCGCCGAAGCCAGATCATATTTCGGTGATGATCAACAATAATCCATCGATCGAGAATGCTGATAAATATTTAGAGCATCCTTATTCAAACATCAAGGCCAACGCGTATGATATGGTTTTGAACGGCAATGAGATTGGTGGTGGTTCTATACGGATCTACCAAAGGGAATTACAGGAAAAAATGTTTGCGGCACTCGGCATGACCGATGAAGAAGCTTTGCACAAATTTGGTTTCTTATTGGGTGCTTTTGAATACGGTGCACCTCCGCATGGTGGTATTGCGTTTGGTTTCGACCGCCTGTGTTCTATCCTTGGCGGAAGCGAAAGTATCCGCGATTTTATCGCCTTCCCAAAAAACAACAGCGGCCGCGATGTAATGTTGGATGCACCGAGTACGATAGATGATAAACAGTTTGAGGAGTTGCAGATCAAGCTGAATTTGAAATCATAATTTTTTTATTGCCACAGAATACACAGATGAGCACGGAAAAATCTGTGGTAATCTGTGTATTCTGTGGCAATTGAATTTTTTAGTTGGCTACCTCGAAAATTTCGGGGTATCATTTTTTTATAGCCGTAGTTCTGCCCACATAAGACTACCTTCCCTTCCTGGAAACATCTTTCAACACACTCATCAACTCTTTCATAGATAATAAAGTAGGTATTTCAGATAACTTCTTAAGTGAATCCCTTGCCCTTCACCTGAAAGAAAATTTACTGGCCCATTTTTCAGAGGACCTGTTCCATGCTGCCGGAACGGGAAATGAAACCCTAATTGTAAAGGATAAACTTTTCAGAAGCGATATGATCTACTGGCTTGATCGAAAACACACCAACCCGCACGAGATCGCTTTTTTTGATCTGATGGATCAATTTGTAAGCCACCTGAACAGTACCTGTTATACAGGGATCACCGGTTATGAATTCCACTACACTTTATACGGGAAAGACAGTTTTTACAAAAAACACATAGACCAGTTCCGTAACAATGAAAAAAGGCAATATTCCATGATCCTGTATTTAAATGCTGATTGGAAGCAAGGCGATGGTGGGGAACTATGTATCCACCATGCCGGTCATTTACAAATGATCACACCCGACAACAGGAAAACAGTATTCTTTAAAAGCAGCGAACTCGAACATGAAGTACTGTTAACCCATCTTCCCAGGATGAGCATTACCGGATGGCTATGCAAATAAAATCTGTGAATCTCTGGCGATATTAGAGCCGTTAATTCAAAATTACCTATCTTAGAAAAGTTGCTCGTCCAAGCCATTTGGGTGGCAACTTTTTTGTTTGTACCTGACCATACAAAACAACTGTTTATGACCGGAGATACCCTTTTTCAACAATACCCTGTTGTGCCCCATATCTGGGACGAGATGAAGAATTCGGAGAGCATCAGGCAACAATACCATACCATTCACGAAGCCATCAGTAAATTAAACCTGCATGATCTGCAGCAGAAAGACAAGCTCGCAAGTGAATTGTTCATGAGCCAGGGAATTACATTCACGGTATACAGCGATAACGAAGGCATTGAAAGGATCTTCCCTTTTGATATCATCCCGCGCATCATTACCGCGGTTGAATGGCAACACGTTGAAACAGGTATCAAACAGCGATTAAAAGCGTTGAATCTTTTCCTGAAAGATATTTACAATGAACAGCAGATCATCAAAGACAATATCATTCCCGCTGCGCTCATTGCCACCTGCCCGCATTTTACAAGAGAGATATTCGGCATACAGGTTCCCTACGATATTTATGTGCATATTGCCGGTATAGACCTGATACGTGGTGACGATGGAACTTTTTATATCCTCGAAGATAATTTGCGCACACCTTCTGGTGTATCATACATGCTCGAGAACAGGGAGGTGACCAAACGCATATTTCCGGATCTATTAGCAAACAGCAATGTGCGGATGATCAATAATTACCCGTTGTTGCTGCATGACAATTTAGTATCGCTATCACCCAGGCAAACAGAAAATCCCGTTGTTGTATTACTTACACCAGGTGTATTTAATTCTGCTTATTTCGAACATACTTTCCTTGCAAGACAAATGGGTATCCAGTTAGTTGAGGGACGAGACATATTGGTTGATAACCAGAAAGTGTATATGAAAACAACGGCTGGTTTAAGCCAGGTAGATGTAATTTATCGAAGAGTAGATGATGAATTCCTTGATCCGTTGGTATTCAGACCTGATAGCGCATTGGGTGTGCCGGGTTTAATGAGTGCTTACCGGAAGGGAAATGTGGCGATCGTAAATGCACTGGGCAATGGCGTTGCGGACGATAAAGCCGTGTATGCATACGTTCCGGATATGATCAAGTATTATCTGAATGAAGAACCCATTCTTTCCAATGTTCCTACTTATCAAATGAAAAACGAAGATGAGCGACAACATGTATTTGATCACATGGAAAAAATGGTGGTGAAGGAAACCAATCAATCAGGTGGCTACGGAATGGTGATGGGCAACAGTGCTACCAAAGAAGCATTACATGAAGCAAAAAAAATGATTCTTGCAAATCCAAGAAATTTTATCGCGCAGCCGATCATTCAATTGTCAACTGTACCTTGTTTACTCGATGGAAAATTACAACCCCGTCACGTAGACCTCCGACCCTATGCATTGTGCGGCCCCAACGGAATTGAAATTGTTCCCGGCGGCCTTACAAGAGTTGCATTGCGCGAAGGCTCACTGGTTGTAAATTCATCACAAGGTGGAGGAAGTAAGGATACGTGGGTCATAGACTGAGGAGTTTGGAGTTTGGTGTTGGGAGTTAAACAACCCCAAACCCGAAACTCCAAACCCCAAACGTTTCAAATAAAACAATACTACCAAGTAAAACCAAAACACCAAAGAACCCAATGCTAAGTAGAATCGCAGACTCCTTATTTTGGCTACACCGCTATATGGAAAGAGCGGATGGCATGTTACGTTTGCTGAAGACGAGTTATATTTTGTCATTTGATAAAGTACAGGCCAGCGGTATTACCTGGGAACCTGCTTTGAAGATCTTCACGATGCTGTCACCAGCGGAAATTGAAGTGTTAAAGCAAAATGATACAGCCGTATTGCAATACATACTCACCGATACAAAGAACCTAAACTCTCTAAAGGTAATTGTAACGAAAGCAAGGGAGAATGCAAGAGGCGTACAGGACCAGATAACCAAAGAAGTTTGGGAACAGGTGAATCATTTATACCATCTCATTAATCATCCCGCGCTAGCGGAAAAATTATCAGGGCCGGATGCCATTGTGATCATTGATACATTGATCAACAGCAGCGATCAGTTCCTGGGTATTACCGACAGTACCATGCCGCGCGGCCATGGATGGAACTATATGAATCTTGGAAAATTTGTGGAGCGATGTTTATTAACGGTCGAGTTTACCAATGTATTCTTTAAAAAAGTAAACTACGATTTCACCAATGAACAGGATATATTATACTGGCGCAGTCTGTTACTCGCCTTATCCGGTTATGAACTACATCTAAAAAATTACAGCAACCTGAACCACAACTGCAATGTGGCACAACAGGTTTTGTTCGATAAAAATTTCCCGCGTTCTTTGTATTATTCATTGGATAGGGCACAAAAATATTTAAGGGATGTTACTGAATCAAATCCTGTAGAAGGCATTTCACCACTGAGCAGGGCATTTGGCAGGTTACACAGTTCGGTAAAATTTTCTGACCTTGCCCTGGTAGCAGAAACAGGTTTGGAACCTTTTTTAAAACAGGTACGGAAAGAGTTGAATGATTTTAGTGCGATGCTGGGACAGATCTATTTTTCTTATGCGTAAACAACAACCGAATGCCGATCTTTAAGATACACCACATTACAAAATACGAATACGACAGGCCTGTTAAAGAGAGTATGAATAATATCATGATCTTCCCCTTCCAGTCGCACGAACAGGAAACACTGCAGCACGATCTTACAATTACCGACAAGCCCGAAGTATTTTCTTATACCGATTACTGGGGAAACAAGACAGGCACTTTTAATGTGTTGCGCCCGCATCGCGAAATGGTGATCGAAAGTAAATTGTTAATCAGGACATTGGTGCCGCAGGATCTGCAGTTGCTTCCCATGACCTATACCAAAGACATTGTACCACATCTTGACAATGATATGCAGTTGATAGAACTGATGCGGCCATCTCATATCAAAGCGTTAGATCAATTGCAACAATACGCATCACAACTTAATCACCCGGATAAAAGCATCAGTGTGATTGTTGAAGATACCTGTTCGTTCATCTTCAATCATTTCACTTATATTAAAGGCATCACCAATATTGAAACAACGGTTGATGAGATCCTGGAAAAAAAAGCAGGTGTTTGCCAGGACTTTGCACATGTAATGCTTGAGTTGCTGCGCATGATGGGTATACCTGCGAGATATGTTAGCGGCTATATCTGCCCCAATAAAAATGGCATGCGCGGCGAAGGTGCTACGCATGCGTGGGTAGAAGCCTATGTACCCGGTTATGGATGGGCCGGTATCGATCCTACCAACAATGTATGGGTAACCAATCACCATGTAAAGCTTGCTGTTGGCCGCAACTTTATAGATTGCACACCGGTAAAAGGAACTTTCAAAGGACCCGCAAGGCAATCACTTTCCGTATATGTATCTGTTGGATATGAAGACGGTGTAACTTTTGAAGAGTTAACCAATGTGCAGCTGGAAAAGCAATCCGCCACGGATGTTCCTGAAATTATTATCGATACATTTGCCGGGCAGCAACAACAATAACGGCTGTTCTACATGAAACAACTCACGATTTTCAGGATACTTACTTTTATTTTACTGCCCATTGCCGCCATGTTCGGGTTCATGGATATTCTTTTCCTCTTGAGTGCCCTGGCCAATCCGGCGCTTTTACTGATCGCGTTCATCCTTGGCGCTTTTGTGATCTATACTTTTGTAAGTCTTCAGTTTCTCTTGAAAGGAATAGATACCGGCCGCCAATGCAAACCCAGCCTTCGCGATTGGATACGCGTGAATGCTTTTGTTTCATCCTTTATGGGCATCATGTTCTTATTAAATGCGTTGAGTATCTTTTTTACAAATGACCTTACATTGAGAGAGTATGTTTCACAGTTCATGCAGGCTCAGCCGAATATTCCGTCAATGCTGAATCTTGCATTGTTCATGACCATAATGAAAGGAATGGCTTGGTTCATGTTCTTTCTCGCTATTTTTTTGTTAGTTCATATTCAGCTTAATTTCAGGCTCCTGAAAATGTATGGCCACCTTTTCAACGCTACCAAACCCGAATAAGTTCCAGCTTAACAAAACCCTTCCAAAGCCCTGCGGGATTTTCACTAATTTTAGGTGTGAACAGTAATATCCCATTGGCAGAAAGAATGCGCCCGGCAACACTGGACGATCTTGTTGGGCAGGAACACCTGACAGGCAAAGGCAGTATTTTGCGCCGCTCAATAGAACAGGGCCGTGTGCCTTCTATGATATTGTGGGGACCTCCCGGTGTAGGCAAAACAACCATCGCAAATATTATTGCACATGCTTTACAGGTTCCGCATTTTCAACTAAGCGCAATCAGCAGCGGCGTGAAAGATCTCAGGGAAGTGATCGAACAGGCCAAACAGCAAACAGGCACTATTTTATTTATTGATGAGATACACCGTTTCAACAAAGGGCAACAGGACGCACTATTAGGCGCGGTTGAAAAAGGAACCATCACCCTGATCGGCGCCACCACAGAAAATCCATCCTTTGAAGTGAACAGTGCCTTGCTTAGCCGTTGCCAGGTATATGTTTTAAAACCCTTACAGGAAAAAGATCTTATCAAATTGATGCAACAGGCCATTGACAAAGATGAGATCCTGAAAGAAAAAGATATCAAACTAAAAGAAACCGAGGTATTGTTGAATATTTCGGGTGGTGATGGAAGAAAATTGCTGAATCTCCTTGAATTAGTTGTGCAAACAGAACTTTTTGAAAATTCCCGGGTTTCCAAAAGTCTAACTATCACCAACGATATGGTGATGCAGGTTGCCCAGAAAAAAATCGCACTCTACGATAAACAAGGAGAACAACATTACGATATCATTTCCGCGTTTATCAAAAGCATGCGTGGCAGCGATCCCAATGGAGCCGTGTACTGGCTGGCAAGAATGATAGGAGGTGGTGAAGATGTAAAGTTCATTGCGCGCCGCATGTTAATATTTGCGAGTGAAGATATCGGTAATGCCAATCCCAATGCCTTACTTCTTGCCAATGCAACTTTCGATGCTGTATCCAAGATCGGTTATCCCGAGAGCCAGATCATTTTATCGCAATGCGCTACTTACCTGGCTTCTTGCAGCAAGAGCAATGCCGCTGTTGTTGCGATTGGTGCGGCGCTTGGTGCCGTTCAGCAACACGGAGATCAACCTGTTCCTCTTCATATCCGCAATGCCCCAACCAAATTGATGAAGGATATGAACTACGGAAAGGGTTACAAATATTCCCACGAAGGAGAAGGCAATTTTCTCGACCAGGAATATTTACCAGAAAAGCTCATCGGCACTACTTTCTATAATCCCGGCAACAATGCGCGCGAGAATGAATTGCGGAAATTTTTAAGGGAGCGGTGGAAAGAAAAATATGGTTATTAAATCTTAACATGTTGTGCTATTAAATTTCTCTGTGAAACTCCGTGTACTCCGTGCCTCCGTGGTAAAGCCTTCGCTTTGATTTTTTTCACCACAGAGACACAGGGAACACGGAGTTCCACAGAGAGACGCGCGCATTTCTATAGATCTTTGTTAATAACACAACACGTAAATCTTAATCCAACGATCATGCGCTTTTTCCGTTTCAACAAAAAATATTTTCTACTTACTATTTTACTGTTCATCATTGAAGTACTGATCGCTGTATATGCACATGATAACTTCATCCGCCCTTATTTTGGTGATTATCTGGTGGTGATGCTTATCTATTGTTTTTGGATGAGTTTTATTTCAGCCCCTGTCTGGATAGGCGCATTGATAACACTACTATTTTCATACGCCATCGAAACACTGCAATATTTTAAGCTTGTTGGTATGCTTGGCCTGCAGGATTCAAAGCTCGCAAATACACTTATCGGCAATTCATTTTCATGGAATGATATCGTTGCATACACCTTAGGGGTTCTAACGATATTAGGAATCGAATTCTTTTTTCGCAGACCAAGATAAGTTTGTGAAGGAGGTTTCACGCAAAGGCGCAAAGTAGCAAAGGTGCAAAGGGAAGAGTGATAGTATCCGTATAATCGCCCAATGCTGCATTTCATTTTTATTTATGCAAACAAATCTTTGCGCCTTTGCTCCTTGGCGCTTTTGCGTGAAAAAACCTCACCCCGCCTTCATCGCATTCGCAATACAATACACATTCAAGCCAATATAAATAACCAGTAAAACCTGCGCGGCAATAAAATCAAAACGATTCGCCTGTTGCAACTTATTTTTCTTAACCAGCCGTAACGAATACACAGAAGCCCCAACGATCAAACAGATGAAAAGCAAAGTAATGCCATGCAACAGATCCACCAACGTAAAGGACGTTGATTCCGGCAGCGAGGAGTCAATAATATATTTATTGCCGATAGCAGCAAAAAGAGAACCGACACTCAACCCAAAACGTGAGTCGATATTATCGGCGTGTATATAAAAACAGATATAAGAGATCAGGAAGGCTACATACATACCAAGGAACATTTTCCAGAACAGTTCGCTCGCATCACGCCTGATGCCGATCCGCACACGGTAAGAACTGTATTCGGTATGTGGTTTGGCAATACTGGTATCACCAAAATTGGTCTCGTACATTTTTATGTTTGTAGATACATCAAAACTGTCGATGTTCCATCCCCGCAAAGTAAACCTTGGGTCAAAATGTTTGCCAAGGGTATCCGGTGCAAATATCAATGCTTTGGAATCATACTGCGAGTTTTCAAGTGCAAGACGCAATCTTTGCCTATCGAACGGAAAGTTGCCTATTTTCCAGGAATCTTTCATTATACATTGAAGTTTCATCAACAGATACACTCCGCCATGTGAAGTATCCACAGTGGAATATAATTTGGTAAAACTCTTTGCCTGTGGTATCTCAAGGTTCTGTACAAAATCAAACTTCTTCACTTTATACCTCATCCAGAGCCAGAGGTTGACCGTATATTCATTCTGTTTGAAATCAATATCGTGGATACTGGTGATATAGATCCCTGTTTTAACCGTATCAGGCGGTGTTGCCTGGGCACAAGCATCACCAGCGTAGAAACCCAGCAAACAAATAAATAAGAAAGAGAGGATGTTTTTCATCTTGTTTTGGTCTTGTAGTTAGTAAGGTACTCATTTTCTCATTGTTTGTGAGCAGCTAATTACAGTACACGTTTATTCTTTACTTTTAGCAAAACACCGGACGTGTCATCCACTTATAGCGCCAACATATTGCAAACCATCGGAAACACACCGTTGGTAAAACTATCGAAGATCGTACCTGCAGGCTATGCCGATATCTATGTAAAGCTTGAGTACTATAATCCTACCGGATCTTATAAGGACCGGATGGCACTTGCTATCATTGAGGAAGCCGAAAAAAGAGGCGATATCAAACCCGGTACACTGATTGCCGAATACACAGGTGGCAGTACGGGTACATCGCTTGCTTTTGTTTGTGCAGTAAAAGGGCACCGTTTAAAAGCCATTACTTCTGATGCATTTGCCAAAGAAAAAATACAAACGATAAAATTATTTGGCGCTGACGTGGAGATCGTGCCGTCTGTTGAGGGAAGGATCACTCCTGATCTTTTTATCCGGATGGAACAACGGGTTTTGCAACTTCAAAAAGAAGGCGCCTACTGGACACAGCAATTCGTAAATGAAGATGCACTCACGGGATACAGTAAACTCGGAATAGAGATACTCGCGCAAATGAATGAACCCATTACTGTTTTCTGCGCGGCCGTTGGTACTGCCGGTATGCTGACCGGTGTTGGCAGCGAATTGAAAAAACACAATCCGGATACCAGGATCATTGCATTGGAACCTGCATCATCACCTTTTCTAACCAAAGGCGAAAAAGGAAGTCATCGGGTTGAGGGAACCGCCACGGGCAGAATGCCGGAATTGCTGGAGAAACACGGATACGATTCAGCGCTCGCTATCGACGAAAACAAAGGCAGAGAAACTGCCCGCCTGTTGGCCACGCAGGAAGGCATTTTTGCCGGAACCTCCAGCGGACTCAACGTTGCCGCCGCCATCCAGCTCGGAAAAGAACTCGGACCGGGCCATACTATCGTAACTGTTGCCTGTGACTCAGGAATGAAATACCTCGCAGGCGATCTCTTTGAATGACGAATATTGATCAAGAATTGTTGAATGTTGAAGTAGGATATCCGCCACTGTTAACAGGCTACCACTACGGCAGCTTCACTTCAAAATTCAATATTCCTTGTTCAATATTCGATATTCGCTTTAACTTTAGCCTTCAACTGTACGCAATGAGAAAAATCATTCTTTCGTTATTTATCCTGGCGGTTTTATCAAGGCCGGCTATCGCTCAAACAACCATTAATCGTGATCCGGAGATCGATAAGATGGTGAAAGAGATATCACCGGATTCATTGAAATCCTATATCACCAGTCTTGTAAAACTTGGTACACGCAATACATTAAGTACGCAGAGCAGTCCCGAACGTGGTATCGGCGCTGCGAGGCAATGGGTGCTGAATAAATTCAACGATTTTGCGAAACAAAGCAATGGCCGCTTAACTGCGATCATTGATACCACCACTTATAAGGCCGATGGCAGAAGGGTTAGCAGGGATATTATTCTTGGCAACGTAGTAGCCACTTTAAAAGGAACTGACCCCAATGACAAACGCATCTTCCTCATCAGTGGTCACCTTGACAATATGCGCGGCAGCCCTACAGACAGTACCGGTGATGCACCAGGAGCCAATGACGATGCGAGTGGAAGCGCCGCTGTCATTGAATGTGCAAGGATCATGAGCAAACATGAATTCCCGGCAACTATTATTTTTATCACGGTAAGTGGTGAGGAGCAGGGCTTGCTCGGGGCCGCGTATATGGCTAACAAAGCAAAAGCGCAGGGATGGAATATTGAAGCTGATCTCAATAATGATATTATGGGCAGCAATAACAGTAGCGAAACAAACATCATTGACAATACCCGCATCCGCGTATTCAGTGAAGGATTGTCTGTATTGGACACGGGCCGTGTTGCTAAGAATATCCGTGATCTCGGTTTAGAAAATGACGGCAGAGCAAGACAACTCGCACGCTATGTAAAAGAGATCGGTGAACGCTATGTTGAGAATTTAGAAGTAGTGATGGTATATAGAAATGATCGTTTCTTAAGAGGCGGCGACCATTCGCCCTATGTGCAGGTGGGTTATGCTGCAGTTCGTATCACAGAAATGAATGAGAACTATTATCACCAGCACCAGAATGTAAGACTTGAGAATGGCATACAGTATGGCGATCTTGTTGAATTCATGGACTTTGAATACCTCCGTAAAAATACCGGCATGAACCTCAGCAATCTTGCCAACCTTGCCAAAGCACCTTCCATGCCACAGGAAGTAACTGTAGAAGTGCGAAGATTGACTAACTATACTTACCTAAGTTGGAAAGCACCTAAAACAGGCAAAGTAAAAGGATACTATGTTTTAATGCGTGAAACCACCAGCCCTGTATGGCAAAAGAAATTCTTTACCACCGACCTCGAATATCGTTTACCTTTTTCAAAAGATAATTATTTCTTCGCGGTACAATCTGTGAATGAAACAGGGAATGAGAGTTTGGCGGTAGTGCCGGGAGTGGGACGATGATTCTTAGTTAAGAATTGAGAATACGAATCAAGGTTGAAATTGCAAAAAGAGGAAGATTGCAGAGGCGTAGCCTCGATACATTTTGTAGCAACGGATTTTAATCCGTTGATCAAAAGACAGCAAATTCCGTGAGAACCGTAGGTTCGGTCCATATATGCACCGTGCCTACGGCACTCTCTAACTTCGCTGGATTACGAACAACGGATTAAAATCCGTTGCTACAAAATGAACCGAGCCTATGGCTCTACTCAACCATTGATTCGCATTAAGAGTTAATAGTTAATAATTAGAGGCTTGGTTTTCGGCATAATTATTAACTATTAACTCTTAATTATTAACTATCTGCCTCGGCACCATTCGCTCAGCTATTTTCGCGTTTTCCTCCGCTCCTCTTTCGCCGCCTTCATGGTATTCAGCATCTTCATTCACATCCCATAGATCGTACAATTCTTTTCCTGCAATAATATTTTTTGCAGCGAGCATTGCGGTCATCATGCTGTGGTCCTGGTTATTGTATTTGTGCATACCGTTACGACCCACTAAATACAATCCCGGGTAAGCTTTCAATGCTTCACGAACGGCGTCTACATTTTCTTTATAGGTATGATCGTACACAGGATACGCTTTGGGTTGGCGCACAACATATCCATCTACTACCGCGCTCTCATGCGTGAGGCCGATCTGCTGAATTTCTTTTTTGGCAAGGTTGATCAATGTTTCATCGCTGCTTGTCCATAAGCCATCTCCTTCAAAACAAAAATATTCCAACCCATAACAAGCCATGGCAGGATCGGGTACCATATAAGGGCTCCAGGATTTGAAATTCTGTATACGTCCAACTTTTACACTTGGATCGTGAATATATATCCAGTTATCCGTGAATGCATCTTCATCTTTACAGATAAGTACAACCGTTAAGAAATCGCGGTAGCCAAGATGTTGCGACGAAGAAAATGCATGTTCAGGAAAACGTGGCGATACATGCGCTATCAACTCGCGCATAGGTGCTGAGGATAATACATAATCGAAACCGTCCTGGCTTCTACCGTCTGTTGTATCCACCTGCCATTTACGATCTGTTAGTGATATATGATTTACGCCACAATTCATAGTTATCTCCACACCCATCCGCCTGCATTTCTCCGCACATGTCTCCCACATCATACCTGGACCGTATTTAGGATAACGGAATGAATCGATCAATGTTTTGATCACTTTATCCTTGCTCTTTCCAGCTTTGGGTTTGAATAACGCGTTCCAGATCGCGCTGCTTAGTGATAATCCTTTGATACGTTGAGCCGCCCAGTCAGCAGAGATCTCACTGCAGGGAATACCCCATACTTTTTCTGTATAGGTTTTAAAGAAGATATTAAATAATCTGCGTCCGAATTGATTCACCACCCAATCTTCGAAATTGGTCGGATTTTTTACCGGGAACATTTTTGCTTTGAGATAGCTTAACACACATAAAGCGCTTTCAAAAATTCCCAGTTTGCTTAGTGCTTCAAATGCAGCGAGCGGATAAGAAAAGAATTTTCCATTGTAATAGATCCTTGAACTGCGGGGGCGTTCCAGCATTTCATCACCCAATATCTCCGTCCAGAAATCTTCCACTTCTTTTGATTTGGAAAAGAATCGGTGGCCACCAATATCAAAGTGATACCCCTTGTATGTTTCGGTTCTTGAGATCCCACCCACGTACTGTGGATCTTTTTCAAAAACCGATACCTGCTCGCCGCCTTTCGCTAACAGGTAAGCAGCCGTTAATCCAGCAGGGCCTGCTCCAATAATGGCTACTTTTTTAGACATCGTATTCAATCGGGTATAAGGTTATTTCAATAAAGTGGCAAAGGTGTGAAATAATTGTGGTACTAACGCTATTTTTACCCGCAAATTAACAGGCCTAAACAGTGATCCAGTCAAATGAAAGACAATAACTATACATCTTATTGCAAGTTTTTTGATGAACTAAGTCCGCATGAATTATATGCCATCATGCGTTTGCGCAGTGAAGTATTCGTGGTGGAACAAAACTGCGTGTACCTGGATGCCGACAACAAGGATCTCGCCTGCCATCATTTGCTTTTTTGGGATGATACAAAGCTTGTAGCTTATGCGCGGCTATTGCCAAAGGGGCTAGCATACGAACAAATGTCGATCGGCCGCGTGGTCAGTTCACCTGCCTACCGCGGGGCCGGCGCAGGAACATTGCTGATCGATCGGGCCATCAAAACCTGCAGAGAAATATTTGGAGACGGCCCTATACATATCGGTGCACAATTATACCTGAAAAAATTTTACAGCTCCTTTGGATTTGAGCAAACAAGTGATATTTATCTCGAGGACGGGATAGAACACATAGAAATGATCAAAGAATAATATCTGATCAATCGGCAGTCCCTCTGTGCAACTCTGTGCTCTCTGTGTCTCTGTGGTGAAAAAATATTTTGAATTTCTACGATGATAATATCGAAGCGAAGGATTCACCACAGAGACACAGAGAGCACAGAGTTACACAGAGAAAATCTTAAAGTCCCAACTCAATTTTCAAGAATCTTGCTGTGTGACTTTTTGTAATGTTTACCATTTTTTCAGGAACACCTTCAAATAAAATTGTTCCGCCGCCATCACCACCTTCCGGGCCGAGATCGATAATATGGTCGGCAACTTTTATCACGTCTAAATTGTGTTCGATCACCAATACGCTGTTGCCACGATCAACCAATTTATTCAGCACATCAAGCAAATGCTGGATGTCCTGGAAATGCAGGCCGGTGGTGGGTTCATCGAGTATGTAAAATGTTTTACCGGTATCTTTTTTACTTAACTCGGTTGCCAGTTTAACGCGCTGCGCTTCTCCGCCACTCAATGTAACTGCAGATTGACCAAGGGTTATGTAACCAAGGCCCACATCCTGTAATACTTTGATCTTCCTGTACAGATAAGCAATGGGTTGAAAAAATTCGCAGGCTTCATCAACCGTCATGTTCAATACATCGCTGATGGATTTTCCTTTGTAGCGGATCTCCAATGTTTCGCGGTTATATCTTTTGCCATTGCATTTTTCGCAGTGCACATATACGTCCGGTAAGAAATTCATTTCGATCACACGCATACCGCCTCCTTCACAAACATCGCAGCGGCCACCTTTTACATTAAAAGAAAAGCGTCCGGCATTGTATCCACGGATCTTTGCTTCAGGAATAGAAGCGAACAATGTCCTGATTTCGGTAAAGAACCCGCAATACGTTGCAGGATTACTGCGCGGTGTGCGGCCAATGGGTGATTGGTCGATCTCTATCACCTTATCAATATTCTCCAATCCTTTGATACTTTTAAAAGGCATCGGTGTAACACGGCTGTTATAACAATGTTTTGAAAGAATAGGATATAGAGTTTCATTGATCAATGTTGATTTACCGCTACCACTCACGCCACTTACAACGATCAGTTTTCCCAAAGGAAATTTTACATCTACATTTTTTAAATTATTTCCCTGCGCACCTTTCAGTTCCAGGAGTTTTCCATTTCCTTCACGCCTTTCTTCGGGAACCGCGATACTTTTTTTGCCGTTGAGGTACAGAGCCGTATCAGATTTACTCTGTAAAACTTCTTTGGGTGTTCCGGCTGCCACAATATTTCCTCCATATATGCCGGCTTTGGGGCCAATGTCTACCAAATGGTCAGCAGCCATCATGATATCTTTATCATGTTCAACTACCAATACACTGTTGCCGATATTGCGCAGGTTCTGCAGCGCTAATATCAACTGGTGATTATCGCGCTGATGCAAACCGATAGAAGGCTCATCAAGAATGTAGGTGATGCCCTGCAACTGCGAGCCTATTTGTGTAGCAAGTCGTATGCGTTGCGATTCTCCACCACTAAGACTTCTTGATGGACGGTTGAGTGAGAGATACGTTAATCCAACATCTAATAAAAACTGAACACGTTCACGGATCTCTTTCAAAATATCTTTCGCGATCTGGTTTTGTTTATTACTCAGCCTGTCTTCAACACCTGAGAACCATGCATGCAATTTATCCAGGTTCATATTGCTCAACTCGGCAATATTCTTTTCATCAACTTTGAACCAGAGACTTTCTTTTTTCAAACGGGCGCCTTCGCAAGTATGGCAGGTTTTTAACTCCATGAACTTTTCTACCCATTCACGCAAACCCTCACTGCTGGTGCTTCCGGCAAACCATCTTTTTAACATGGGAACAATGCCTTCAAATTCACCTTCATAAGGTTGGCCAACATCAGTTTCATCTATATCACCCACTTCCAGTGAACTTACTTCTGCATTACCGTATAACAAAATATTCAGCGCAGAAGGAGAAAGATCTTTGATCGGTTTATCCAGACTGATCTTATTCTTTTTCGCCAACACTTCCACTGCGCGAAACATATAGGCCTCACGCTGCTCACCCAACGGTGCAATACCCCCTTCTTTAATACTTACATTCCTGTCGGGAATGATCGCTTCCATACTGATGCTGTACACATTACCCAAACCTTTACAGGTAGGGCAGGCACCATAGGGTGAATTAAATGAGAAAGCATTCGGTGAAGGCTCTTCATAGCTGATCCCCGAATCTTCACACATCAATTGCTTGGAATATTGAACGGTCTTGTTGAGGTCATTCACTAAAAGAAACATCAGTTCCTTTCCCATCTTCAAAGTTTGCTGAACACTCTGGCTCAGCCGCACTTTCATATCATCCGTAACAGCCAACCGATCTATCACTACTTCAATATCGTGGATCTTATAGCGGTCAACCTGCAGTTTGGGTGTGAGGTCCATCACTTCTCCATCAACCCTTACTTTCAAAAAACCTTTTTTGCGAACGTCCTCAAACAATTCACGGTAGTGCCCCTTACGTCCGCGGATCAATGGAGCCAGTAATGTGATCTTTTTATTTTTGAATTTTGCGAAGATATTTTCAACGATCTCTTCTTCGCTGAACTTGATCATTTTCTTACCTGTGTTGTAACTGTAGGCTTCACCGATCCTGGCAAATAACAAACGCAGAAAATCATACACTTCTGTTACCGTGCCTACAGTAGAACGGGGATTTTTATTAGTAGTCTTTTGTTCGATCGAAATAACAGGTGAGAGTCCTGTGATTTTGTCAACATCGGGCCTTTCCATATCGCCCATAAATTGCCGCGCATAAGCGCTGAAGCTTTCCATGTAACGGCGCTGGCCCTCATTATAAATGGTATCAAATGCCAGCGAAGATTTTCCGCTGCCGCTCACACCCGTAAAAACAACCAGCTTGTTTTTAGGGATACTGATATCAATGTTCTTAAGATTATGTTCACGCGCACCAAATACTTCAATGAATTCTTCCGCCGATACTGCTTCCTGCTGCTCTTTTTTCTTGCTTACTTGTTTTGCCATGCCCGTTTTTGATAAGTAGTAAAGGTACTAACAATACTAAAAGAAATAGGTTTAAAACAGCCATTTTGCTAAATTTTTTATCATTTTTCGGCATTATATTTGATAAATTGTTATATAAATCTGCCTATGAAAAAACTACTACTTATTCTTTTGGTGTATGCGACTACTTCTTCATATGCACAACTAGAGAAGGGGACAAAACTCGTTGGCCTCCAGTTTAACCTGCTTGTGAATGATATATATGGTGCACACACTGACCTCAATTTTGCAGATAAGGATTATGGTCTAAGCATTTCACCCACGTTCGGTTATGCGTTGCAGCGCAACTGGTTGGTAGGTGCGCATGCCGTCCTTGGGTTTGAGTATGTGAAAAGTTCTTTCCCCACTTATTCAATCACGGAAACTTCTACTGACCTTGGCATTGCACCTTTTACGAGGTTATACCTGGATCTTACTAAGGATCACAAATTAAAGGTGTTCGGCTTGGCTGCGTTGGAAATTGTAAACAAAAATTTTCATACCAAATACAACCTCTCCGGCGGAAGCACTTCATCAACCACAAGGAACTATGGCAACGTAAATGGCTCATTAGGTGCCGGGTTCGGTTATTTCGGGCGGAAAATAGTGATAGATGCAAGTGCGAGCACAACCGCCATAAGACTTGGATTTTATAAAATCCTGGGGCAACGGAAAAAATAATTTTCATCTGAAACCCTTGCCAGTATTGAGTTTTTAGAATATTCCCACTAAATAGGTAGACTTTTATTTTGGAAATATGAAAAGAGTACACTTATATTTGCACCAGTTCTTTAGCATACTTATCAAGAAAGGCAGAGGGAATTTGGCCCTGTGAAGCCTTGGCAACCCATACAGTTCACTCAATTGTATGAAGGTGCCAACTCCTTCCACGTAACAGTGGAAAGATAAGTCAGAGTAAAAGTTTGTAATTGGTTCCGCCTACGTCGGGAAACACTATATCAAGCTCATCTGACTTACGGATGAGCTTTTTTTATTTACCCCCCAGCCCCCTAAAGGGGGAGTTAAGGTACAGTACTAAAAGCTGATCGGTAAGTTTCTACTCGGCCCTCTTGTTAAGTTCCCAAAGAATTTTTACAACATTCTTTAACTACTCAAAGCCCCCTCTTAGGGGGTTGGGGGTCCAAACTTTTTAACAATGAGCACAGCCACACAATTAATTCACAGCATCCCGGTTGATCCGCTGACAGGTGCGATCTCCGTTCCGATTTACCAAACATCAACTTTTGTGCAGGAAGCACCTGGTGTAAACAAAGGGTATGATTACGCACGCAGTGGAAATCCAACACGCGCCACGCTGGAACAACTGATCGCACAACTTGAAAAAGGAACAACAGGTATTGCATTCGGAAGCGGCCTTGCGGCCATCGATGCCGTTGTAAAACTTTTACAGACAGGTGATGAGATATTGGCCGTAGATGATATTTATGGCGGCGCTTTTCGTTTGTTCACTAGCGTGTATGAAAAGTTTGGCATTAAAGTAAATTATGTGGATACTTCGGATGTTGAAAAAGTATTCAATGCCATTACACCTAACACAAAGCTGATCTGGCTGGAAACACCGACCAATCCCACTTTAAAAATATCCGATATAGAAGCCATTGCCAAAGTAGCGAAAGCACACCGATGTTTACTCTGCGTGGATAATACTTTTGCTTCACCCGTATTGCAACAACCTCTTTCGTTGGGAGCTGATCTTGTGATACACAGCGCCACCAAATATCTTGGCGGGCATAGCGACCTGATAGCAGGACTTGTTGTTACCAAAGAAAAAGAACTCGGTGAAAAGATCAAGTACATACAGAATGCCTGCGGCGCGATTCTTGCACCATTTGATAGCTGGCTCGTGATACGCGGTATTGAGACATTGCACCTGAGAGTTAAACAACATTGCGCCAGTGGATTAACCGTTGCAGAGTTTTTAGAAACACATCCTGCGGTTGATAAAGTATTTTACCCCGGTTTAAAAACACATCCAAATCATCAGATTGCTAAAAAACAATCCAAAGGTTTTGGCGGGATCGTTTCATTCACTTTAAAAGAAAATACCGAAGAAGCAGCCATTCAATTTGTAACACAAACACAATTGTTTAAACTGGCAGAGAGCCTGGGTGGTATCAAGAGCCTGGTATCGCACCCGGCGAATATGACGCATAAATCTATTCCAGTTGAAAAAAGAAGAGCAGCCGGTGTTGCAGATAGTTTGATCCGGCTATCAATAGGACTGGAAGATGCAGAAGACCTGGTAAACGATATAGAACAGGCATTTGAAAAAATCGCAGCGAACAAATCTTTAAAAATAAATGTTTTAACAAAGCAGGAAGCTTAATAAAAAAGTAAACAACCAAAATGGACGCACACAAACAGTTAACGATCGGTTTATTTGGATTTGGGGTAGTAGGTGAAGGTTTGTATAAAGTATTGCAGCAAACACCTTCTTTAAAAGCTACTATCAAAAAAGTTTGTATCAAAAACCCTACGAAACAAAGGAATGCCCCGGCTTCTTTGTTTACAACAGAAAAAGAAGATCTTTTATTTGATGAAGACATTAATGTGATCGTTGAAGTGATCGATGATGCGAATGCGGCGTTCGAGATCGTTTCTATTGCTTTGCGTAATAATAAAGCGGTGGTAAGCGCCAGCAAAAAAATGATCGCGGAACATTTGCCGGAGATCTTACAGCTGCAGCAGGAAACCGATATGCCGTTTTTGTGTGAATCTGCTGCTTGCGCTTCTATCCCCGTAATTCGCAACCTGGAGGAATACTATGACAATGACTTATTGCATTCCATTAAAGCGATAGTGAATGGTTCCACCAATTTCATCCTCACCAAAATGTTCGAGGAAAAACTGGATTTTACTTCTGCTCTATTGCTTGCACAACAATTGGGTTTTGCCGAAAGCAACCCCAAATTAGATGTGGAAGGATATGACGCTGTGAACAAATGGACCATCCTCCTCAACCACGCATATGGCATTGTAGAGCATCCCAACAACATATTATTTACCGGTATCCAGAACATCCAGTTAACTGATGCCGTTGTTGCGAAAGAAAAGAATTTCGATATCAAACTGATCGCGCAGGCTAAGAAACTGAAGAATGGAAAAGTAGCTGCATTTGTTTTGCCACAATTTGTAAAAAACGATGAGCCCTTGTCTTTTGTAAAAAACGAATACAATGGTGTGGTGATAGAAAGCGGTTTTGCTGACAAACAATTCTTCTATGGCAAAGGGGCGGGGAGTTTCCCAACAGCGTCTGCTGTATTGAGTGATATTGCTGCCCTTCGATATAACTATCGATACGAATACAAGAAACTCTATCACCATATACCGCATGAACTGGCGCATGACTACTATCTGAAAGTTTATATCAGTTTTGATGACTGGAAATACATTCCCCGTGAAAAATTTGAATGGATAGAAGAATGGCATGCAGATGCTGACAGGAAATACCTGGTAGGCGTATTACATGTGAATCATCTAAAAGAGGGCTCCTGGTGGAAAGAGAATGGAAGTTCATTGATATTAGCCACCGAACCGATCATTGATAACCTCGATATCATCAACCTCAAAAAAAGAAGCCTCGAATTAGCAGGCATCGTATAGATTTTTCATACCAGTATTTGTTTTGTGAGTTGGCCCCGCTGTTACAGGCGGGGCTTTTTCGGTCGGGTGGCTTATCGTTCAGGCCGCTTTAGCGTCCCGACCGATAGCCGCCTGAACGATAAATACGCTTAGATTTGTAATCATGCTTAACGATATCAGCAATAGAAATTTGAAAACCGGTGTCATTCTCACAGTGATCACTGCACTGTATCTTATCATTCATTCCTGTATCATCGGCCGAAATGAATTCTTTCTTTTATTGAACACCGACCTTGGCAGCGTTGCAGATATTTTTTTCAAACTCTGCACAAACCTGGGAGATGGCATTGTATGGGTGCTCGTAGCGATCCTATTCTATATCTATCACAGGAAAAGATTTCCCTTATTGATCGCTGCCATTATTATTTCTACCCTGATCACCCAACTCACAAAAAATTATGCCTTCCCTGCTGAATCAAGGCCTACCGCAGCAATTACGGATAGTAGTTTAATTCATACAGTTTCCGGTGTTGAATTACATACTGCGTATAGTTTTCCTTCAGGACATACGGCCACTGCGTTTTCGATTTTTTTGATTGCTTGTTTGTTGATAAAGAATAGATGGGTAGTGCCGGTTGGGTTTGTGTGGGCTTTACTGGTGGCTTATTCGCGGGTTTATTTGGCGCAGCATTTTCCTTTGGATTTGGGCGGAGGGATGTTGGCGGCAGTGGTAACTATTTTTCTCTCAATCGGCGTTCAGAAAAAATTTGATCGAAAAGATTAAGTTAAAAATGTTGAACACTAAAAAAGCCGCAAAGATTTTGCGGCTCGTATTTCTAATTTATCTATCAATCCTTCCACCTCCACTCCCCTGCTATCTGCAAAGGTTCCTTCAAATTATTCTTCAACAAAAACTCCCGTGTTTCATCATCCGTAAAATGTTTCGCCTTGATCTCTTTTGAATCAGCAATTCCATACAACAACATACTGCTGAAACGTACGGTGTTCTTCATGCCTTTCTCATCAACCAATGGAAACACATCGCAATCTGCATGGTAACATGGGCCGGCATTGTTTGGTAAACCGCCACCTGCACCGCCACCGGTTGGTACACCATACAGCATAAACGGCTGGTGATCGCTGTGGAGCCCGGCTCCTGCACGGAAAGTGTTTCTGAATGAAGTATCAAATGTTTTGGCAATGGCCCCGATAGACTGAAACAGATCTTTGCTGTCTTCGGAAGTAGAGGAATATCCTTTGGGATCATTCGTCATATCATAATTCAGCATGTAACGGAGTTGATCAATGCTCTTATCTTTTACTGCTTTTTCTACATAGGCTTTCGATCCTAACAATCCTTCTTCCTCTCCCATGAACATTACGAACTCAACGGTTCTTGCGGGTTGCAGGTTGAGTACTTTAAAAGTCCTCGCCATATCCAGTACGGAAAAAGAGCCGATGCCATTGTCGATCGCACCTGTTGCTAGATCCCAACTATCCAGGTGTCCACCAACTACTACTTTTTCCTTCGGCATTGTTTTTCCTTTGATCGTAGCAATCACATTTCTCGCTTTAATCATTCCCGAAAAATTAGTCATGGCAATATGGCTATACAATTTCTCACCTGCGAGTTGCGCACGTAATTTTTCTCCATCTTCTTTTCCTACACAAACAGCAGGTATCGGGATGAGTTTACCGGTTACAGATGCGGTTCCTGTTAATAAGATCCCACCCGCAGCTGTATTGATAATGATAATTCCTTTCGCACCATATTTTGTAGCGATAGCTGTTTTCTCTGAGCGGTGCAAGGTTCTTGTGCCTGCTTTGGAACCTGGCAGCACACCGAGATATACAAGCGCGATCTTGCCTTTCACTTTTTCTTTTTGTGAATCAGTTGCGTAGTCTTCTTCCAAGCCATTGCCCATATCCACTACTTCTAAAGTCACATCAGATTTTACAGGTGAGTGTGCAAGTGTGACAGATTTGATCGGCTGCAGATTTTTTTCATCCGGCCCGATGGTTACAGATAATGTACCACGGCTCCAACTCTCTACCTCAAATGGCTGGAAACGCAGATCTTTATATCCGTATGATTTAAGAAGGTCGTATGCAAATTGCTCGGCTTTCTTTCCGTTTTCTGACCCCGTTAAACGGTGACCAACGGTTTCTGTTGCCGTTTTTAAACTGCTGTATGCTTTTGAATTAGCCTGTACTTCCTGGTTGATCTCTGAGAAGATGATCTTCCATTCTGGTTTTTCCTGCGAAAAAGAAATATTTGTTATAAATGCACAGCCAAGTGCAAAGAAAGCAGGCAGTTTTTTCATGTTGTCATTGTTTATGCGCTCAAATTATTCATAAAAGCTGAAAACATGAATTGTGTGGTGAAAAATATCGGCACCAGACGTGTAAAGAGCGGGATTTATAAGATTTGCGGGTCAATTCCCTCTTCCTACAGTTTCCTTTACATATTTTTTGAATGTCTTGCCGATCGGGAGTTTGGTTTCTCCGAGAACGATCTCTTCATCTGATACCTGGCTGATGCGTGAACGGTTTACGATAAATGATTTGTGTATGCGGAGGAACGCATTCTTTGGCAGCAGTTCCTCCAGTTCTTTCGTGGTGACCTGGATCAAATGATTTTTTTTGTCCATAAAGATCTTTACATAGTTCCCAAGACTTTGTATATAGAATATCTTATCCAGCTGCACTGGCTGCATCTCCCCATCTATTTTTAATTCAATGGATTTTTTTTGCGGAACAGCGGCAACATGGTTTTCGATCTGGTGCATGGCTTTGTTCACAGCTTTCAGAAATCTTTCAAACGGGATCGGTTTTTTCAGGTAATCGATTGCATTGTAGTCGTAACTCTCCACTGCAAATTCAGAATGCGCTGTGGTGAATATTACGTTTGGCGGTGTTTCAAGCATTCGGAGAAATCCAAACCCATCAATTTCGGGCATGGTAATATCCAGGAACAAAAGCTGCACTTCTTCTTTTTTCAGGAATTGATAGGCTTCAATCGCATTAAAACAATCGCCTGCCAGTTCCAGTTCCGGCATACGGGCAATATAATTCTGAAGCACGGAGTGTGCGCGGGGTTCATCATCTACTATCAGCACCTTAATTTTCATCGAACTGCAAAATTAATTCAACGCTGAATTTATTTTCGTCGGTAGTGATCAATACTTCATGTTTGTTCGGATACAGCAACTCAAGTCTCCGGATCGCTTTGTGCAAACCGGTTTTAGTGGAAGGCGGTGTTTTATTGACAATATTATTTCCCACGATTAATTTCAAAAACTTCGGTTGGATCTCAATAGAAATATCAATCTCTGTTTTTTGTATAGTATCTGCGCCATACTTGCAGGCATTCTCAATAAAAGGAAAAAGGATCAGTGGGGCGATCAGTTTATCGCGGTTCTGCCAGGTCACAGTAAAATTTATCTGGCATCTTTCGTCGAGTCGCTCTCTTTCAAACACAATATAATTAGTGATAAAACCCAATTCTTCTTCGAGTTTGATATGATTTTTATCGCTCGTGTCCAGGATGAAGCGCATCAGTTCGGCCAGTTTCAGGATCAATTCGTTTCCATACCGGTTATGTTGCAATGTGTAGCTGTAAATATTATTCAATGCATTGAAAAGGAAATGTGGATTCAGGTGCGCCTTCAACTGCTGCAATTCAATATCACGCTGCATAAGCCCCAGCTTGTAAAATTTCTTTCGCTCCATAATGTATTTAAACGCCAGATACAAGATCAACGCACAGCAGGTATACAAAAAACATACAATGGCGGTACCCAGGATATTTCCAGGTATTTTATGCAGGGCAATTCTAACCCAATATTCACTATACATTACTATGGCAAATCCCGGGATAAAAAAAAGCGCGTATAGCAGGTACTTCTTTTTGAGTAATAGTTTTTCAAACAAAACGGAATTATGGAGCATTGACCATAAAAAAAATATGGCAATGACATAGGCAGTTGCCAGGCTGTATTTCTCCCCGGGCATTTTTTTTGACTCAAGCGAATAGAACGCATAATTCATGCCCACAAAAAACAGGTAAAGCAGGAGATTCCTGCTTATGTAAAATAATATCTTCTTGCTTTTGGCCGTCATACCTGCTGTTAAGTTATAAAATATGCCTTGAAATCCGTCACCTGTTACAGGCAGGCGTCAAAACTATTTCAATCTGTAAAAGTAAACCGGGATTTAATGACGAAGGACGTTCATCATTAATCCCTGCCCTTGGTCAGTAATAGGCAGAAAAAAATTTTACAAGTAAATAATTTGCACTGTAATAAAAACAACCGATCCAATACTAACAAAGTACATAACATGAAAAAGATGATCAAACTAACCGTTGCTTTCCTGCTTACAGCCCTGTCGCTTAACGCCCAGCAGATAAGCGGAAACATTAACGACAAACAGAAAAAAGCGGTAACAGGTGCTACTATTTCCCTGTTGGCTGCCAAAGATTCCATCATTAAATTGTCTACTTCAGACAAGGATGGAAATTTTATTTTCCAGAATATCAAAGCCGGGCATTACCGTGTACGTGCCGTACATGTGGGCTATGCAAATAGTGTAAGTGCCGCCTTTGACTATGATGGGAAAACCGGTTACACAGTTCCTTCTCTGGAACTCAGCCCTGCTTCCAAAGAATTACAGGCAGTGGTAGTTACCAGCCAGAAACCGATGATCGAAGTAAAAGCTGATAAGACCATTCTGAATGTAGAAGGAACCATCAATGCAACAGGAAGCGATGCGCTGGACCTATTACGTAAATCTCCGGGTGTGATTGTTGACAAGGATGACAATATCAGCCTGAGCGGTAAAAATGGTGTGCAGATCTATATTGATGGCCGTCCATCGCCATTGAGCGGGAAAGATCTTTCAGAAAACCTGAAGACTATTCCCTCTGCGATGATCGAATCTATTGAACTGATCACCAATCCTTCTGCCAAATATGATGCGGCGGGTAATGCCGGTATCATTAATATCAAACTGAAAAAGAACAAATCGTTGGGTACCAACGGTTCGGCCAATGCAGGCTATAATATTGGCACGTATGCCAAATACAATGCCGGTGTCTCGTTGAATAACCGTGATAAAAAAGTAAACCTGTTCTCGAGTTATAACCTGAGCACGAGTAAGAACGAAAATAATATCAGTATCAACCGGGTGGTGTTAGATACTTTATTCGATCAGAAAACCGTATTTACAACACACCCTACAGCACATAATTTCAAAGCGGGAATGGACTATTTTATCAACAGCAAAAGTACATTCGGCGTTTTGGTAAACGGAAACCTTGCGCATGGCGAAATGAATTCAACAAGCGTAACACCGATCTCTTATAACCCTACACAGGCATCGGTAAAATATTTGTTCGCAGGTACAGACAATACGTTTAAGCGTAACAGCATTAACACGAACGTCAATTATAAATACAGCGATACATCGGGCCATGATTTTAATATGGATGTTGACTATGGAGCATTCACAATCAGGAGTGATCAATACCAACCGAATTATTACTTCAATTCAACAGGCACTGTTGAAACATCAAGATTAATTTACCAGATGTATGCGCCGAACGATATCCGTATCTATTCTTTCAAAACAGATTATGAACAAAACTATAAGAAAGGAAAGTTAGGTATCGGCGCTAAGGTTTCTTATGTAACAAGCGATAATGATTTTCAGCGTTACAATGTATTCACATCAGGTAAGTTGATGGATACTTTGAAAAGCAACCTGTTCAATTATAAGGAGAACATCAACGCCGTGTACATCAACTATAACAAGCCGATGAAAGGATGGGTGTTCCAGTTAGGATTAAGAGTAGAGAACACGCATTCTTCCGGCCACTCTGCAGGATTCAGGAAACCATCCGGTACCTATGTGGCGTATGATTCAACATTTGACAGGAATTATACCGACTTCTTTCCAAGTGCCGCCATCACATTTAACAAGAACCCGATGAGCCAGTGGAACCTTTCGTATAGCCGTCGTATTGATCGCCCTGCATACCAGAGCCTGAATCCTTTTGAGTTCAAACTCGATGAGTATACATACATGAAAGGAAATACACAGCTTACGCCTCAATACACAAATAGTTTTGGCATCAGCAATACCATAAAATATAAGTTGGTTCTTGCTTTGAACTATAGCCATGTGAAAGACGTGTTCACACAGATCATTGATACGGCTGAAAAATCAAAAGTATTCATCACGCAAAAGAATCTTGCTACACAGGATATCATCAGCCTGAACGTTAGTTACCCTTTACAGGTAAAATGGTACAGTGCCTTCATGAATGCAAGCTCTTACTATTCACACTACAAAGCCAATTTTGGTGTGGGCCGCACGGTTGATGTGGATGTATTTGCTTTCAATTATTCTATGCAGAATGGTTTCAAGCTGGGTAAGGGATGGACAGGTGAAGCAACAGGTTTCTTCCAGTCGCCTTCTATTTCGCAGGGAACATTTAAAACAAAGACCATGTGGAGCATGGACCTGGGCATACAAAAAGTGGTGATGCAGGGACGCGGCAATTTCAAAATAGCGGTGAGTGATATTTTTCAAACCCTTCACCCTGACCTGACAAGTAATTTTGCCGGACAGGTGCTGCATACGAAAGTGGCATTTGAAAGCAGGCAGTTAAAACTCAATTTCGCTTACCGTTTTGGAAGTAACCAGGTAAAAGCATCACGTCAGCGGAAAACAGGATTGGAAGACGAAAGCAAGCGTGTACAAGCTCCTTCAGCAGGTACACCGGGTAATTAACTTTATAGAACTCTCCGTGCATCTCTGTGTTCTCTGAGTCTCTGTGTTGAAAAAGATCGAAGCGAAGGCTTCAACACAGAGACTCAGAGAACACGGAGTTTCACAGAGGGAATAACTTAATTTAAGAACCGCTAAATAACTCGACCTACAATAAAAGGGTTTGAACCAATCAAATTCATTCTTCAGTGTTTTAGATTTTTTAGTGCTGGAGAAAAAATGAAATATTACAGTACAATTTTCTCATGTTGTTATTCAGTTTTTAGTTTAGGGAAACAACAACATACCGAGCGGGTATTCTTGCCCGCTTTTTTCTTTTTTATGGCCGGCAAAGCCAGGTCCTGTAATGCACTACCCTCGCGTACGTCTGCCATACTTTTTATACGGGCCACACCTGTATCCAGGCAAATGAATTTTAGAACGATATGACGGTATTAACGGGTATTTAATCGATAAAATTGATCAAATCCTGTTTAAATCGTTTAATTTCCATACCGGCATTTGCACATGAGATAAAAAAACTGTATGACCACGCATTCATTTGTGTATTCAAATAATCCGCGCTATCGGCTGCTCCGGCATAGCCTCTTCTGGATATTCTGGATCATATATTTTGTTGCGATCAACAGTATGCGTAGCGGTAACAGCTTCATAGGGTACAGCGCTTTTATCAAGTACACCATCCTCGAAATGCTGGTTCTGCTTTCTGTTGATATCCTGTTCTGTTACTCAGTCATTTATTTTCTTATCCCTAAAATGCTGCTGAAGGAGAAATACCTAAGCTTCTTCGTTTTTGTAGGGTTGTTTCTTTTGCTGGACGCTTCTGTTTCCAGCTATTTTTATTCGGGCATCATCAACCCACTCAGGGTTTGGTTCAACCTCCCGGAATTCAAATACATCGCCTTTACCGACCTGCTTCGTGGCCTGAATGGGGTGTTGATGATGACAGGCGTTGCAACGGCCATCAAGTTCTATAAGATGTGGAACATTAAGAAGCAGGAACTCTACTTAGTGAAGTCTGAAAAAATAAGCAGGGAATTAAAATTCATCGACACATACATCCAGCCGAGTTTTTTACCCGTCTTATTAAAGAAGATCTATTCTTATTCTTTCTCTCCTACCAATAAGGTTCCTGAAATGCTCGAGAAACTTCAGAGCATTTTAACTTACCTGATAGATGAGTGTAGCCAATCAACAGTAATGTTGGCCCATGAGATGGATGCGATCAAAGATTTTATTCAATTAGAGAGACTCACTAACCCCGACCGTTTTACAATTGTGTATGAACAAACGGGTGATCCTGAAGAACTGCGCATTGTTCCTTTTATACTTTTCCCTTTTGTAGAAACCAATTTCAGGCAGGTGAATGATAATATTACGGATAAACACTGGACCAATCTTCACATGCATATAGAAGGCAACCGGATCATGTTACAGGTAAAAAATAGCAAACCTGTAGAAACCTCTAATCTCCTCAATTATGAAACCGCCGCGCTGTTACAGATGCGTAAGAGGCTGGATCTTTTATATCCGGGCAGTTATAAGATGAATATCATTATTGAAGAAAACACTTTCGCTATACAGTTAGAAATCGATCTGAGTAAGGCCGTAAACTAATCTCTGCGGTTATCTCTGCTTCTCCACGCCTCCGCAGTGAATAGGACTTCGAATAATCGTTATCTATTCTTTTGTCGAGATTTTTTTACCGCAGAGGCGCAGAGAAGCGGCGTTAGTGCAGAGATAAAAGCAAAGAACCCCGCTTATGATTGCGGGGTTCTTTATTGTACTATCCTTCATCTAATTCTGAGCAATACTTATACCGAGAAACCGGAAATTGGTATTCGGTTGCACCTGTTCATTGCCCACGATCTCTAACACCAATACTACGGGCGTAGTACTTGAAACGCCTGTGTTCAAAACATTAACTGTTACTTCGGCGAAACTTGTATTGGCCGGTATCACAGCCGTGCCTGAAGTAGTGAAATGCGTGTTGGCTACAGCACCTGTATAGCCCGCGGGTGTAGCAACCACTTTATAAGTAAGCGTTTGATCAGCCGGAAACTGCTGGCCCACCAGGTTGATCCGGAATTTGATGGCGCCTGATGTGCGGGTGATCAATGGATCAGTATTGGGAGTACCTGTATATACGGGTCTTCCATATCCGGCCACTCTCGTGAGAATAGGATACGTTAGGCCCGTAGCCGGTGTATTCGTTACCGTTGCATCAAACTCTGCTTTCGGTGATGTGGTTGGCGTTTTAATATCATCCTTAATGCACGAAGTGAAGAACAACATGGCCAGGATGGTAAATGGCAGAAAAAATATTTTTTTCATTATCAATAATTTTAAAAGTTAATAACCAAAATTCTGAACCAGGTTAACATCAATATCGGATGTAGGGATCGGCGCCAGTATCCTGAAATCATTGAACGGTACAGTAGCCGGCGATTTTACAATATCCTGCCCGCGACGTTTCAGATCGAAGAACCTGTGACCCTCAAAAGCAAACTCCAGCATATCCTGGCGCAGTATTTCTGCGAGCAATGCTGATCCTGTAGCAACTACGGCAGTCATACCGCGATTGGTAATGATCTTATTCAGGTCTGCCAAAGCCAATGCTTCGTTTGCCGCGCCTCCCTGCATATAATAGGCTTCTGCCCTGTTCAGGTACATTTCTGAAATGCGGATCACGGGAACATTGTCTAAATTGATACCTCCGTTTCTTCCCAGGAATTTTGTGCATTCGATATTGGGTGTGCCTCTTCCCACAGCGCCCCATTCGTACAACTGTGCCCTTACATCATTACCTCTTGCGATCACACCGGGTACAGGTGTGGTACCACAGGTAGGAGCCGCACCGGAAGTGATGCCTAATTGGGTTAACAAAAATGCACTTGGTACAAGATCTCCGAAACCACCAAGGCTGCAACTCACACCGGGTGTAACTAATGAAGTAAAAGAAGTTTGCAGCGAAGTATTTTGTCCCACATTCTCACTTGCTGTCAAAAACTTTACTTCGAAAATCGATTCAGGATGAACAGCGGATCTCCATGAGCTCACATAATTTGCACTGGTTGACAATGTGCCTACTCCTTCCCCGATGGCTGCAGTAGATTGTGTCACACAAGTGGCCCAATCTCCTTTGTACAAAGCAACTCTCGATAACAATGCACGTGCACCAGCTTTGGTTGCAAGTCCATTCCCAAGACTGTTATCAAGAAATGTAATGGCTGAATTAAGATCGAGATAGATCTGATCATACACGGCTGCTGTTGCTTCTCTTTTAGGAGAATAGGCGTTCAGCGTTGAAGAAGTTGTACCGGTTAATTTCACCGGCACCCCGCCTTTATCATTTGCAGTAATAACCGCGGTAGGAATATAAGCGTATGCTCTTACCAATTCAAAATACAGCAAACCTCTCAGAAATTTTAGTTGACCTTCCCAGGAAGATTTATCTGCCGCACTGGCATCGCCTACACTTGGTATGGCTTCAAGGATCAGGTTTGCTTCATTGATCAGTTCATAGGCAACGCTCCACAATAATAAATGTGCGCGGCTGTTGTTATTATTCTCGGGGGTAAGACGGCCGGAGCGGTTGGTAGATCTAGTTATGTCAGACAGGGCATCAGAGATGGCAATCACATCACGCCCATATAATGTTCCATCTTTCAATCCTGCGTACACAGAATTAACGGCGGCCTGCACTGTATTTTTCGAGGTCAATGCTTTATCGGAAGAGATGGATTGCCTGGGTTCTAACGTGATCTCTTTTTTCGAACATGAATTAAAAGACAACGGTAACACCAGCAGGGCCAATATCCACCCGCGGTTCTTTTTAAGATTTATCAGTTGCATAGTATAATTTTTTAAAGAATTAAAATCCTACAGTAAGACCTACCGTAATGTTTTTAGATTGTGGCAGCAATCCCCTGTCATCTCCGTTGAATTCAGGATCATAGCCAGGCCATTTGGTATAGGTCCACAAATTCATACCCTGAACATAGAAACGTGCAGAATTTATCCCCATACGTTTGGCTACAGTACCAGGCAGGTTGTAGGTTACAGTTACCTGTTTCAAACGAACATAATCCTGTTTGAAATAGCTTCTTGTTCCTCCTGTGAAATTAGCGCCACGTACTTCTGAAGCACCACCATTGGGGCGCGGAACATCTGTTATATCACCGGGTTTCTGCCATCTCCTGTTGAACTCATCCAGATAGGTATTTGATAAACGACTGAAATCGGTCATACGAACGTATAATCCATCCTGGTTCACACGGCCGTACTCGTAGTTAAAGAATACATCCACCTCAAAGTTCTTGTAAGAGAACGTATTGGTTAATCCCCCCACTTGTTTCGGGTTATTATCACCATAGAGTTTACGATCAGCTGTTGCAGGATTGTAGGTGATGTCACCATTGGCATCCAACCACATCGCGCGGCCTGTTGCGGGATTCACTCCGTTGTAAAGCGCAGTATAAACGCTTCCGATCGGTGATCCTACGCGGATAGAAAGATCGCTTGGCAGGAATTTCAAAGTATCATACAAAGAGAGGATTGTATTTTTCTGGAAAGCGATATTAAATGTGGTTGACCACTTAAACGCTCCGTCAAAGTTTAGTGTTGTCAACAACAGCTCAAGCCCTTTATTTTCGATGCTTCCAAGATTCTGTGTGATGGTTGTGAAACCTGTTGTTGTATTCAATGGCCTGTTCAGTAACAGATCGCTGTTCACACGTCTGTATACATCAATCGAACCGGTTATCCTGTTATGCAGGAAACCAAAATCCAAACCGGCATTTACTTCTTCTCTCAACTCCCAATGCAGGTCAGGGTTTGCGATCTGTGATGGCGTTAATGCAGAGCCATTGTTATACACTCTTGTTGCACCATACAAACCTCTCGACTGGAAATTACCGATCTGGTCATTACCATTTTGTCCGTAAGACACACGCAATTTCAGGTCAGAGACCAGTTTGCTGTTCTTCATAAAATCTTCATTGATGAGGTTCCATCCCGCAGATGCAGAAGGAAAAGTTCCATACAGGTTATTCAAACCAAATCTTGAAGACCCATCTCTACGAATGGTAAAACTAAACAGGTATTTTTTCTGGAAATCGTAATTGATCTTTCCAAACACTGAAAATATTTTGTTGCCTGTCCAGAAACCACTGGCCGTAATTGGTGTAGCAGCAGAGTTGATCGTTCTGAAATCAGACGATGGAAAAGTTTGCGCCTGCTGAAGTAATCCTTCGTTGATATCACTTCTATATTCAACACCTGCCAAAGCCGAAAGATTATGGCTTCCAAAACTATTCGCATAGTTCAATGTATGCGTGTTGATAAAGTTGGTGTTCCATTGTGTTTCTTCTGTTGCAAATCCCTGTACATTATATGCATCGGGATTTCTTGGGTCCTGGTAATTGTAAGCATGGATCTGCCTGTAGTCGAGGCTGAATTGGCCGCGATATCGCAGCCCTTTCACGATCTCATAGTTAACAGCGATACTACCCACTAACTGGTTTGTTTTTTTCCATTTAGTATCTAAGGTTGCTGCAGCTACAACATTCTGATTAAATGCGCCGCGAAATGGTTGGCCTGAGCCTGGCATTCCGTAATAAGATCCATCAGGATTATAAATAGGATTCACAGGTACCATCAGAGAACCTGCATAGGTGGGGCTACCAAAAGCCGTTGTAACACCACCACCACCGGAATACACTCCATCCTGGTAAATACTGCTCAGGTTCATATTGGTTTCAAAACTCAGTTTGCTGCTCACCGTATGTTTAATTGAAGTAAAAAATGTACCTCTCTTAAAACTCACTGGATAAACGATCGCATTCTGTTTATTGTAAGAACCAGACATAAAAAAAGTGGTCTTGTCATTTCCACCGGAAGCAGACATGTCGATATTCTGTGTAACGCCTGTTTGATAAACAGCATCTCTCTGCCAATCGTATGTTTTCAGATCGGCAATATCTTTATCCGTAGCAGTAGATGCCAGGCCCACGTCTGCAAGCGCAGCAGCCCTTGCGGTGGCAGGGAGATAATTCGGGTTGGTGATATTCTGATAGATATAGTCTTCGTATCGCAACTGGTAGTACTGCTGCGAGTTGAGGTTGTTGATATATTTTAAAGGCGATGACTGGCCCAGGTAGCTGTTCAATGTGAACTGTGTTTTTCCTGCACGACCTTTTTTTGTGGTAACCAATACAACACCATTTGCTGCTTTGGCGCCATAGATAGCAGCAGCTGCCGCATCTTTTAATATTTCGATGGATGCCACATCATTGGTGTTGAGAAAAGCTAGCGGGTTTGCCTGTGTTACCTGTGTAGATAAAAGGTCTGTATTCATCTGAACACCGTCTACCACATACAAAGGCGTACTCCCGGCTGTGATAGAGCCCGCACCACGGATCTTTACATCTACAGCTCCGCCTGGTATACCGTTGTTTGCCTGTACCACAACGCCGGGTGCACGTCCCTGTATGGCACGGTCAAGGCTTTGCACAGGCAGGTTCTCAATATCCTTCCCGGATACTTTTGATATCGCTCCCGTAACTTCCTTCTTCTTCTGTGAAGAATAACCAACAATCACTACTTCATCAAGATTGGTAGTGGCGGTTTTCAGTTGCACGCTTACATCCGATTTTCCCGAAATAGAAATCTCGATCGATTCAAAATTGAGCGAGGATACAACCAATGTTTTTGCAGTATTGCTTACCGTGATAGTAAATTTTCCCGCATTATCGGTAGTGGTACCGGCAGAATTGCCTTTGACCGTTACTGATGCATTTACAACAGGCAGACCCTTGTCGTCAGTAACCGAACCTTTCACCGTCCGGTTTTGTGCAAATAGATGGCATGTGATGCATACCATGCACAGTAATAACATTGAGATTCTTCTCATAGTGTAGTTGTTAATTATGAAAAAATAAAAGCACAGCATCTTTATAAAAGATGACCGCAGGAATAGCAGACAATTAATTCGGAAGGCATGCGGGTGTAAAAGCGCAAAAAATAACCGAAGCATGAATTATTTAAACCGAAACATATAAATCGGCAATCGATAAAAAATAATTTTAGGAAATACTTTACAATGATTCCGTGCGTTCCTTACAACATCCGTTAGAAATCCCCATAAAATGGGTAGACAATAGAGAAAAGGTTGTGAAATTATATAAACGGTAAAAAAAACTGGTTCAGGCATTCGAACTTTCATAGCTATTAGTTGTCCTTACTTAGTTAACTGCTGCCAATGGTGGACAAACCACAAAAGATCAACGACAGGTTATTCAGATGGTTAGGTATTCCCATAACGGGGATAATGGCTTTTTATATTTCCGGCTTTGCAGAAGCGGGCAGCACGGTTGATTCACTGATCGTCGACTACTTCTTCTTTTCCCTTATTTCCTTTTCCATGTGGACAGGCAGTGCCTATGCGCATTATGCGCTTCGCAACCTTTTGTACCAGGTAAAGAAGTTATACTTCAGGTTACCGATGAGGTATAGCATTACCATCCTGGTTAGCTGGGTCATTTCTTATGTGTTACTTTTTGTGTGGAACCATTACCTGCAAAACGATAGGCACCCAGCGCACGATCTTATGATCAGCCAGGTGATCATGACTATTATCAGTATCCAGATCAGCAGTATCTATGAGATCGTTTACCTGAATAAGGAACGGGAGTCTGATCTCGTGAGGGTAGAAAGAAGTGAAAAATTAAAGGTGCAGGCACAGCTTGACGCACTGAAAAGCCAGATAGATCCGCATTTTATCTTTAATTCGCTGAATACACTTTCTTATCTCATCAGTCAAAACCAGGAAAAGGCTAAACTCTTCAACGATACGCTGGCAAAGGTGTACAGGTATATATTACTTAACAAAGAAAAGGACCTGATACAGCTAAAAGAAGAAATAGAATTTGCCAGCAATTATTTTTACCTGCTGAAGATCCGCTACCAGACGGGGTTGAGTATGATCATTAAAATGGATAATGTTAGTGTGGAGGATTATTTAATACCACCCTTGTCCTTACAGGCGCTGATTGAAAATGCGATCAAGCACAATCATTTTTCGGAGAAGAATGCTTTAGGCATAGAGATCACCATCTCTGCAGATGAGATCCGTGTCATCAATCAAAAAAATATCAAAAAATTTGATATACAGTCCTCAAAGATCGGGCTGTCGAATTTGAGTGAACGGTATAGCCTGATCGTAAATAAGAATATCACCATTGAGCAAACACCTGAATATTTCACCGTTCTGTTACCCATCTTAAAATCTTAAATACACATGATCAAAGCAGTTATTATAGAAGACGAAAAAACGGCGCTGGATAACCTGGTGCATCATATCAAACTCACCAAAGAACCTATTTCTGTTATTGCTGAATTAGAGACAGTAGAGGATTCTGTGAACTGGCTAAATAACAACCCGGCACCCGATCTTATTTTTATGGACATCCACCTGAAAGACGGGATCTCGTTCAGCATATTTGAACGCGTAAAAGTTTCTACGCCCATCATTTTTATTACTGCTTTCGACAATTTTATGGTGAAAGCTTTTGAACAAACAAGTATTGAATACCTGTTAAAGCCCATTAATGAGCAGGAATTGTCAAAAGCCATTACGAAATACAAAAACCTGAAAAATCATTTCCTGAATAATCATGAGACCCTGATTGAATACCTTTCGCAAAAAGACAGCGGAAAGAAATCAAGGATCGTTGTAAAAAAAGGAATCGAATTTCAAAGCATCCTGCTTGATGAGGTTGCGTATTTTTTTACAGAGCAAAAGATTACCTTCCTTATTACAAAAGAGGGGAAGAAATTCCTGGTTGATAAAAATCTGAAAGAATTAGAAGAAGAACTGGATGGACACAAGTTCTACAGGGCGAACAGGAAATTCATCATCAATATCAACTATGTCAAATCATATAAGTCATACGATAAAATAAAGATATTGGTTGAATTGATTGTACCTGTATCAGAAGACATTATTGTGAGCCAGGAGAGCGCAATTGATTTTCGTAAATGGATCTCGGCTTTGTAGATTCCTTTCATCAAAATATTTCATAAAAGAAAAACGAAGAAAAGAAGAGCCGTTGAATTTATGAGACGGCTAAAATATATCAAGATCCTTGCCGTCAACTACTTTGCCTGAATAGCGTTGTTTAATTTCTTTCAATAAACTCTCTTCCGTAGCACCAAATAACAATTGATGGATGAGTACCAAAGTTTTGGGTTTCACTTTATTGGCAATATCCGCCAGCTGCGCTGTTGATGTATGAAAGGTTGAATGATAATCCTTCCAGCGTTGTTCGCGTTTAGCCAGGCCTTCCATTGAATATACCTCGTGGATCAATATATCGCAATCCCTGGCATTTGCGATGAGTTCTTCGCTATATGTGCAATCACCGGAAACCACGATCACTTTATCCGGTGTTTCAAAACGAAAACCAAAAGCTTCGGGCCAGGAACCATGTTTTGCCCTGAAAGCTTTTACAACTACGTTTGAATCCTTATAGATAATGCCGGGTTGAATTTCATGCACATTTACTTTGTATCCATCCGCATTTCCATATTCGAGGCCATTGATCCGTATATCAATATCCTCTTTGTATGCCTGCATGATATGATCTGTCATGGCCTTCAACCCTTTGGGGCCATACACTTCCAATGGTGCATTGCGATCGAGAACGGCGGGTGTAAAAATAAAATCAGGATAGCCGGTTGTATGATCGGAATGAAGATGGGTGATGAATAATTTTCGTAACTGTGAAGCTTCTAAGCCTTTGATACCTTTTTTAGAAGCAGCAGATGCACGGCGTACAACTCCAGGACCACAATCTATTACGTAAGAAATATTATTGACTACAATGGCAACTGATGGGCCAGACCTTTCAGGATCTGCAAAAGGGGTGCCCGTTCCAAGTAACACAACCTTTGTGACAGATTGGGCGTTGTTATGTTTGGGGCCGATCATGATACCGCAAATAAACAGCAACAATAATTTATTCATAACTCAATCATTAACTCCCAGTTTTGATAAATTCTCTATAGCTCTCGGATTTCCGGGTCGTATTTTCAATGCCTGTCGATAACATTTTATCGCTTCTTCGTTGTTATTCAGTTTACGGTAAACATCTCCCATATCATTCCATGCCACTACTATGTTGGGGAACTGTTGGGTGTAAAGTTTATACAGCAATAATGCTTTTTCATTTTTATTTTCCTGCATTAGTACCTGGCCCACCTCCAGTAATATCATATCGTCTTCCACCCGTATATTTTCTTTTGCCAGGGTAGCAGCAAGGTCAACGGTAGAAGGCTTTTCAAGGAGATCGTATATTTTTTTTGAAATGGGGTTTTCAAATTTCATCTGCATGGCCATCGCGTCCTGAACAATAGCTCCCTGGAAATACAGTTGGGTAATATTGGGCAACACCATATTGGTATTAACCGAACTTTCGTTGGTTACCATATAAAAGACCAATCCTTCTTCAGGCAATCGTATTAGCCTTGCAAAATAAATACCATTGCTGCCACCATTGTCTATCATCTTTGTATTACGCCTGCTTTGTGAAATATTACAACCGTATCCAAAAAAAGACCTGCCCTCATAGCCTTCCTCTTTTATTTGCGGGGTAAACATTTTATCTATGCTTGATTTACTAAGTATGGTATGGTTGGTGAAACTGTTGGCCCATAAAAGCATGTCGTCCAATGATGCTTCCAAACCGCCATTGCCCTTGAGGTTCCAATAGGGGCCGCCACCTGCTTTTTGATAATGTTGTTGATGGGTGCCCCAGTTGGCTCCATTCTGGTATCCATTGGCTATTATATCATTTTTATACGCCGGGTAATGATAGCCAATACCCTTAATACCTACGGGTTCAAAAAGATATTTTTTTAGAAAGGCTTCATAGTCAAGACCTGAAATCTGTTCTACCAATATCGCCAATACACTCATACCAACATTTGTGTACACCGATTTTTCTCCCGGCTTAAACGCCAATGGTTCGGCAAACACTCTCTCGAGGTACGGTTTCGTTTCGATCTTTTCAAAATCACCGCCATCAGCCCGGAGGTTCTCATGAAAACCCGATGAATGAGTGAGTAATTGATGAACCGTTATATCAGCTTTATCCGCTGGCACAGATGGAAAATATTTTTTAAGTGGATCACTCACAGCCAATTTATTCTGCTCAACCAGCTTCATGATAGCTGTTGCCGTGAACGCCTTGGTAATACTGCCAATTGAAGCTAAAGTAGTTGTTGTGAAAGGGATACTCTTCTCCTTATCTGCCCACCCATAGCCCTTGCTGAATATTTGTTTTCCGTCCTTTATAATAAGAAGGCCCCCGGAGAAATTTTTTTCTTTAGCAAGCCGGTTAAGATAATCGTCTATGCTTTTCGTAGTATCGTTGGCTGATAATGTATTGCTGAAATTATTATTAATATGGCTTCCCTCCGGCGCTTTTGAATAGGCCATAACAAGTATAAGAGCCGGGAGATACAGTAATCTTGTCATACGATAAGTTTCGTGGAAGTTACGGAATCTATGATTACAACTCTTCGATCCTCAAAACTATCTATTGTAAACCGGTGTGGTAATTTGTTTCACATCGTCTTCAGTACCACTGAACGGACCTGAAGACTGGATCTTTAGTGTTGCCATTGCCGCTCCAAACTCGCCGGCATACTGAATAGATGCGCCTTTTGTACGTTGGTATAAATAACCAGCCATATAGGTATCGCCACAACCTGTTGCATCCACAACCTCTGTAGGTTTAAAAGCGGGGATCTCATAAAATATGCCATCGCAATAGATCACTGAACCTTTACTCCCTAATGTGATCACCACTTCTTTCACGCCCCATTCGGCCAGGATCTTTGCACCGGCATGTATATCGCTCTGACAGGTTAATTTTTCCATTTCAGATTCATTGGCCTTCAGGATATTGATGTAAGGCAAGGCTTCATTTTTCCCGGCCCAGTCAACCGGGAACACATCTTCATTTCTTACCTCCCGCAGGTATCCCTGAACATCAAGAGATACCTTACCTTTTTGTGCCAGTAGTTTGATCAATGAAACAGGCATATCATCTGCCAGTAAAGGTCCGAGGTGAAATATTTTTGCGTCGATACCAGCAAAATTTTCAACCGTGAATGGATCTGCTTTCTGCGATACTTTCTGTATGCGATGATCCTGGTTCTCAGGGTAAATATTTTCGAAGTACACACTGTGCTTACTGGGCAGAACGGTTACACCAATATTTTTTTCACGCAATTCGATCACAGAACCCATTTCTTTGGTGGCCAGCGCGGTAACCAGGTGGTACTTTACATCCATGTTACAGATAGCATTGGAAAAATAGAAAGAAGTTCCACCAGCCATATGCATTACTTTTTGCGGTGTTACTACTTTGTCTAATGTAATATGTCCTATGCAACAGATATCGTACATGAATCCTGTTTAAAATTTATTGATCGCATTTACAGAACGAGTTGTGTAAATAACCGTTCCAGCGCTTCTTCTGCATCTTCACACAAACCCGGGTGAACTTTCGAAGTCTGCAGGATCGTGCTCCGGGTTGCAGTGAGCCAGCGAAAACGCGAAGGCATATCCAGTTCACCTATCGGTCCACCTTCTTTGGAACCTTTACAGATCTGCTCAAAAGAATGGAGGTAATTTTTTAATTCGATTATATCCAGCGACTCACAAAAGAGATTCAGTCTCTCTTCATCCAGGATATATTTTGTTTCGAGGAAATCCAGTTTTTTGCAATAGAGTACCACACCAATATTGAGGAACTCTTCGCGCTCCACTTTTGGTACAATGCGTATGATGGCATACTCAAATAAGTGATTCTCTTGCATGTTGTGCTTCTTTTACAAATATTCCGGATGCAGCCATCCGTGTAATTAAAAAATCCGCATATACTTTCCTGTGATCTTCAAAAGAACCTTCTTCCGAAAAATTTTCAAGCCATAGATCCGGTATTATTGAAACGATCGACCGGATGCGTTCAGCAGTCAGTATCGAACAGAATACATCATTCACCTCATTCAACAGGGAAGCCTGTGGCAGCAAAACATGATCTTTTACCTGTGTAAACGGGCGCCTTGCATGCTCTTCCCAGTTTTGCCATGAATGATGAAAATATAAAGCTGCACCATGATCGATTAGCCATAATTCTTTGTACCAGATCAGCATATTGGTATTACGTGGTGTGCGGTCAACATTTGTAAGCAGGCAATCCAGCCACACAATTTGTGAAGCAAGTTTCGCATCCAGTTTGGTTACGGTTGGATCGAATGTGATGGAGCCTGATAAATAGTGCAATGCAAGATTGGTTCCCACACTTGCTTTAAGAAGGTCCTGTATTTCTTCATCGGGTTCGGTGCGGCCGAAAGCGGTGTCCAGTTCAGCGAATACAATTTCTGGTACTTTGAATCCCAATGCCCGCGCGATCTCGCCACCTAACAATTCAGCGATCAGCGCTTTCACCCCCTGCCCTGCGCCACGGAATTTTAATACATATAAAAAACCGTCATCCGCTTCAGCAATGGCAGGCAATGATCCGCCTTCGCGCAGGGGCATGACGTAGCGCGTTACATTTACGGATCTCAATTGAGGAGCTTCCACAGCCATTCTGTACTTATTTCGGCAAAGATGGACTTAAATATATCGCAAAAAAAGAAAGATTTGGTGCACTTGCAAGGGGAAGCCCGTTGTTATGATGCAGGAGGGGTTAATAAGTAGATTATGTTGCCACAGAAGACACAGATTATCACAGAAAAAAAAACAGTGTTACTCTGTACCCTCTGTCGCAATAAATTTATTTTTCAAGTTTGAACGGCGTTGTTGAAAAATATAAACGATAGTCTTTGATCCTTCCGTTGCGGCCATCCTGACGGGATAAATATTTGATCCCGCTGATCTTTTTAACCGCGCCAATATCTATCACCAACTGGTGTGGATGTTTGGGTGAATTTCCCTGCCATTGTGTATGCCAGAAACTGGTGAACTGCAGATCAAATACATTGTCAGCTTTACCATCTTCTCCCTGCAACTCCTCGCTATCAGCAAACACGATCTTCCAGTTATTTCTCGGGATCTCTTTTCCGTTTTCATCAAGCAATTCCAACTCTGCAATCGTCGTATACGGTTGCTGATCAAATGTGCTCAACGCTTCTATACAAACATATCGCGCCGGCGCAGTTGTGAATTTTGCAGTCTGCCATTCTATGGTATTCTCAAAACTGCCTGTATGATCGGCCAGATCTCCGGCTAATTGCCACTGTTGTCCCGGTTTCTTATGTGCTGCCGGTTGTTTTGTCGTAAGTACATCAAGCAGTGGTTTCTCTATACCGGATAAAGTAGCATTACTCACACCCAATAAATCAAACACCATCACTTCATTCTTTCCTTTTTTCAGCCAGCAACCGGGAACAAACATCGTTTGTGTTGGGCCTATGTTCCAGTAACGGCCGATGCAGATGCCATTTACCCAAACCAGTCCTTTTTTCCATTTGCTCATATCGAGGTAAGTATCTGCATTACTCTGGGTAGAAAAAGATCCTTTATAAAATCCTGCCTGGCCCTCCTGTGTACCGGTCGTTTTTTTGAACGAGACGGGGATATTCTTTTCGCCCATCGGTATTGCATAGTGCTTCCAGTATTTTAATTCTATGGGTTTATCAGCGGTATTGACAAATACCGGCCCATGTATCCCTTTACGATCATGCATGTTCCCTCCATAATTTACACGGCCCATGGCTTCTACCAAAATACTTATAGTAGCGGGGGTTTTCCTTGCGGGCAGTTGCAGTGAATTATTTTTTCTACGGTCAAGTGTACCTATAAAAACATTATTGATATAAACGGCAGCATAATCATGTATTTCTTTTACGCTCAGCATGGTTTGATCGCCCGCCGGTAAGATCGTTTCATATAACATAGCTCCGAATGGAAGGTCGATGTCCTCAAACAAGAGCGTACTATCCGCACTAACAGCTGATCCACGATTGCTGAATATGCCGGCAAATTCTGTTAATGAAAATGGAGCAATAGTTTGTTTGGGAATAGCTGCTGGAACTGGTGTTAATTTTTCACCAGGTTGAAGATATTTTGCAAATAACTCCCTGATCTGGTAAAATTTCGGTGTTGCTTCACCGCTTTCATTGATCGGTGCATCATAATCATAACTACTTGTTTGCGGGGCATAAGGTGGTGCATTGGCGCCGCTATATGTTCCAAAGGTTGTTCCGCCATGCGCCATATAAATACTGAAGGATGCTTTGTTATCCAGCATCCATCCCAATTCCTTTACGATCCTGTCGCTGGCACCTGTATGGTGTGCAGAGCCCCAGCTATCGAACCAGCCGGGATAATATTCGCCACACATCAATGGCCCTTTCGCCTGCACATCACGCAACGCTTTAAAGCCGCTTTGTGGATTGCCTCCAAAATTTACCACGGCAAAAATATCAGGGCGTACATCACTCTTCAATTGAGACGGGCCATCGCAGGTAAACAAGGGAACCGTAAACCCGGCTGCTTTTATATAATCGCGCAATGTGCCGATGTATTCTCTATCCTTACCAAAACTTCCATATTCATTTTCTACCTGTACCATAATGATCGGACCGCCATTTACAATTTGTAATGGTCCTAATTTTCTGCCTACTTCAGCGAGATACTGCTTACATCTTTCCAGGTAATACGGATGCTGCGTGCGCAACTTCATTGTTTTATCTTTCAATAACCACCACGGGAAACCACCCATCTCCCATTCTGCGCATGCATAGGGGCCGGGGCGAAGTATCACATACAAACCTTCCTCCTGCGCGAGTTTGCAGAATTCGGCTGCATCACTTTGTCCTTCCCAGGTAAACTTGCCGGGTTCTTTCTCATGCATGTTCCAGAACAGGTAAGCACAAACAGCATTCAATCCCATGGCCTTCGCCATTTGCAGGCGATGACGCCAATAAGGTTTTGGAATACGCGCAAAATGCATTTCACCACAACGGATCACCGTTGGGCGTCCATTAAGCATGAAAGCCGAATCATTAATGGCGAATGTAGATCGTTGTGCGGCTGCTTTGAATTGACCCGCCAGGATCACAAAAATTATTAAGACAAATCTTGATCTCATGTGTTTTTTCGGATTGCTTTATACAGGAAAGTGCTTACAAGATAAGCAATCCTGAGAGTTGTGTATAATGGTTGCCCCTGAAAATAGCGAGAGTTGCTGTCTTTTAGTTGCTCAAACGGTTGCGCAAATAAAATGGACAATCGTTTGTGTCATTTCACGACTGCTTATCTCTATGTGTTTGAAAATATGAAAACAGAAACAGCAGCGGTATCGGATTTTTCAGGTACTTTGTTTTTTAACTAGTATGATTTTTTAATGATGATCAATAAGAACAATTGCTTTTCTCTTCTCATTATGGTTTGCACGTTCTGTTCCTGTAAACAGAAACAGGATTCGGCTGCCAGCGAAAGAATTGCCGATTCAATCCGCTCATGCATGCAGACGCCTTCGCGCTTTTCAAATATGGATAGCAATGCATCGTCTATTGCAGCATCGGGCGATACATCGAGCAAGGGAATGGTTTATATTCCGGGTGGAAGTTTCAGCATGGGCGCCGATAACCAGCAGGCAGATAAGGATGAATACCCGAAACATGAAGTGAAACTAAATGCGTTCTGGATCGATAAAACAGAAGTGACCAATGCGGAGTTTGAAAAATTTATAAATGCAACTGGGTATATTACTACGGCGGAAAAAAAACCGGATTGGGAAGAGATGAAAAAAACGCTGCCGCCCGGAACTCCAAAGCCTTCCGATGATCAATTGGTTGCCGCATCATTGGTGTTCAAACAAACCAATCAACCGGTTGATCTGAATGATTATAATCAATGGTGGGACTGGGTACCCGGCGCCAACTGGAGACAACCTGAGGGCCCCGGCAGTTCTATCAAAGGGCATGAGAATTACCCCGTAATACAGGTGAGCTGGTTCGACGCAATGGCATACTGCAAATGGGCAGGAAAACAATTACCCACAGAAGCGCAATGGGAATTTGCAGCAAGAGGTGGATTAGTTAATAATATTTATCCCTGGGGAAACGAACATGTGAACGCTGGTAAACCCAAAGCGAATACTTGGGAAGGAAAGTTTCCATACTACAATGAAACAAAAGATGGTTTTGTAAAACTTGCACCAGTGCGTAGTTATGCAGCAAATGGTTATGGCTTGTACGATATGGCAGGCAATGTTTGGGAATGGTGCAGTGATTGGTATAATTATGATTATTACAAAACGATCAATGGAACAATTACAGATCCGCAGGGAGCAAAAAAAAGTTTTGACCCTGCGGAACCCTTGATGGCCAAACGAAGTTTACGTGGAGGTAGTTTTTTATGCAATGAGAGTTATTGCACCGGTTATCGTGTCTCACGCCGTATGAAAAGTACACCTGATACCGGGCTAGAACATACCGGTTTTCGTTGTGTGAAAAACACACAGCGAAAATGACATATATTCCTGATAGAATGGGTGCATATCAAATTTTCGCATTGTGTTTATTCTCTTTTCTTGAACCACATAGTCACGTAGAAAACATAGTTACAACACATAGTGCTTCTATATGAAACCCTATGTTTCCTATGTGACTATGTGGTTCAAATCAGGAGAATTTGAAATGCACCCATTAGAATACCCCATATTTCAATAATGTAAAATCATTACTTTCGGAACCGATTGCTATTCGATACAAAAAACCAAAACATGAAAAGAAGAATTTTCTTGAAGAATGCCGGCATTGCTGCTGCAGGTTTTGCAGTAACTCCTTTCTCTAACTTGCTGGCAAGGACTGCAGATGCCAAAGTAAGAATCGGAATGATGGGTGTAGGCCTGCGTGGCCAGAATCATCTTGAACTTCTGTTGCGACGAAATGATGTTGAAGTAGTAAGCATCTGTGATGTAAACGATCGCATGCTTACATCAGCAAAAGGGATCGTTACCAAAAGCGGTAAAAAAATGCCGGAAATATTTACCGGTGATAACTATGCATGGAAAACAATGCTCGAGAAAACAAAACTCGATGGTATTGTGATCGCAACACCATGGGAATGGCATAAAGACATGATCATTGGCTCTATCGAATCAGGTATCAAATATGTTGGCAGTGAAGTGGTGATCGGGATCACATTAGAAGATCATTGGGATGTTGTAAAAGCAGCAGAAAAAAATAAGGCACATGTTATGATGCTGGAGAATGTTTGTTATCGCCGCGATGTAATGGCAGTGTTGAATATGGTGCGGCAAGGAATTTTCGGAGAGATGATCCACTTACAGGGCGGCTACCAGCACGACCTGCGTGAAGTAAAATTCAACGATGGTGTTAATCCTTATGGGCATGGCGTTGAATTTGGTGAGAAAGGTTTTTCAGAAGCGCATTGGAGAACTGAACATTCCGTTCACCGCAATGGAGACCTTTATCCAACGCATGGCATCGGGCCGATCGCGCAATATGCCAACATCAATCATGGCAATCGTTTTCTCTCGCTCTGTTCTTTCTCAACCAAGGCAAGAGGTTTGCACAATCATATCGTGAAACAGGGTGGAGAAAATCATCCGAATGCAAAAGTGAATTTTAAATTGGGCGATGTGGTAACTACTTCCATTAATTGTGCTAATGGCGAAACCATTTTATTGCAGCATGACACCAATCTTCCACGCCCTTACTCGCTGGGTTTCCGCGTACAGGGAACAGAAGGTTTGTGGATGGATGTTAACAAGAGCATATATGTGCAGGATAAATCAGCCAAGGCACACCAATGGGATGATGCAAAAGAATGGTTAGATAAATATGATCACCCGTTATGGGTTAGATGGAGCAAAGAAACAGAAGGTGCCGGCCACGGCGGAATGGATTTCTTTGTGATACACGGTTTCATTGAATCCATCAAAAGAAAAACAGATACCCCGATGGATGTATATGATGCGGCAGCCTGGAGTTCCATTACGCCATTGAGCGAAAGATCGATCGAGCTAGGGAATCAGACAGTGGAAGTTCCTGATTTTACGGGTGGACAGTGGATGTATAAGAAACCGAAATTCTCGTTGACTGACGAATATTAAGCAAGACTGATGTTTCTGATTGTCTTTTTGAAACACACAGGAACATAGAAAAAGGAAAGGGCACATAGCATTAAACTATGTGCCCTTGTTTTAAACTATATTTCTATGTGTTTAATAAAATAATTAAACAGCGTCCGATAAAGATGTGAACGTAAAGTCCCTGATCTTCATCGCCGGTATCAAATAACTGCGGTATGATTCTACACTGATGCTTCTCTCCTGTTTGCCTAACGCCTCTACGTTATTCAGCATGATCACCGGACTTTCATTGAAGCGGAAATTTTTAACCGGGTATTTGATTTGTCCGTTCTCGATATAGAAAGTTCCGTCACGTGTTAACCCTGTGAGTAACAATGATTGCGGGTCAACCATCCTGATATACCATAAACGTGAAACGAGGATTCCTCTCTCCGTGCTTTTGATCAGGTCTTCAATAGAAGCAGTTCCGCCATCCATAATAATATTACTTGCAAAAGGGCCGGGTTTAACGCCTTTTTTCTCTGCCCAGAAACGTGAATAGTTCAGATTTTTAACCACACCTTTTTCTATCCAATTCACTCTTTCTACCGGTAATCCGTCACGGTTTAAAGTAGAAGCAGGCAGATCGGGATGAAAAGGATCTGAATAGATATTTACTTTTTCATCCATCAACTGTTCGCCCAAGCGGTTGCCGCCACCGGGTTTGCTTAAGAAGCTGCGTCCTTCATCTGCACTGCGTGCATCGAAACGAAACATGTTCTCAAGCATGTAAGTTGCAGCAACAGGTTCCAATATCACCGTATATTTTCCTGGCTCGATCGCTTTTGCTGCTGCTGACCCATTGGCTTTGCTTGCGGCAACTTTAGTAGCAGAAAGTGTATCAAGTTTTGTAACATCATTAAAACCGCGCGCTGCATAACCCGAACCAGTTCCTTCCTGGTTACGTGTGGTGATAGAGAAAATAACATCGGTGCTTTTGTTATACCCAAACAATCCTTTCGAATTCATAAAGGCAGAAAAGCCGGTTGTATTTTCTATGAAACCTGCAGCTTCCAACTTTGCGTCTTTCGCTACTTTGATACTTTTACCAACAGCTTCGGCCCTGCTTTCAGGTGTCATAGCTGCTGTTGCAGGTACATATGTGATCGCTTCTTTGAAATTCGCAGGCCCCATCAGCGGCATGGATTCAGGATTTTCAGGAGCGAGTTGTGCCAGTTCTTCCGCCCTGCGTACAACTTTCTCCAATGATTTATCATCAAATTCATTGATGCTTGCGCTTCCTGTTTTTTTACCGTAGGTACTGCTTACCGCGAGGCTCATCGTACTGATATCACCGGCAGTAGAAACCGCGTTACGCGCATAACGTATGTTGCCACCTTCTGAGCCGTTCAGGCTTACTTCGCATTCATCAGCCTTTGAGAACGCGATCACTTTTTTTAATAACGCCTGCGCTTCTTCTTTAGATAATATTGCCATGATTTAATTAGATTTTTCTTGCTGTATTAATAACGTTTACTCCATCGAAACGGGTAGTACTGCTACCATGCGATACTGCATTTGACTGTCCGGGTTGTCCCTTACCATCATTGAACGCACCACCTAAGCGATAGTCGCTTTGATCAGCGATAGCCGTACATGAGTTCCAGAATTCCTGCGTGTTTGCCTGGTAAGAAACATCTTTCAGCATACCAACGATCTTTCCATTTTTAATTTCATAAAATGTCTGGCCGCCAAACTGGAAATTGTAACGCTGCTGATCAATAGAGAACGAACCATCACCAATGATGTAAATTCCTTTCTCTACATTTTTGATCATATCATCAACACTCAGTTTTGTTTTACCCGGTTGCAAAGAAACATTCGGCATCCTTTGAAACTGTACATCGTTCCAGCTTTGCGCATAGCAACAGCCTTGTGACTCTTTCAATCCTAAAATATGCGCCTGGTCGCGGATGGCCTGGAAATTAACCAACACACCATCTTTAATGAGATCCCATTTTTTTGCAGGTACGCCTTCATCGTCATAACCGATCGCACCCAATGAACCTGGCTGCAATTTATCGGCAACAACATTTACGAGGTTGCTTCCGAATTTGAAATTCTTGGTTTTCAGTTTTTCAAGTGTTAAGAAACTGGTACCTGCATAATTGGCTTCATAACCCAATACGCGATCCAGTTCTGTAGGGTGCGCAACAGATTCATGTATTGTTAACCATAAATGCGATGGATCAAGTATCAGATCATATTTACCTGGCTCCACTGACTTAGCTGTTAATTTCTGTGCTACTTCTGCTGCCGCAGATTTCACATCTTCCAACATATCATAACGGTCCTTATACCTTGTAATGATACCGGGTACTTTGCTGCCGGGTGTTGAAGTAAGATATTCATAACCCATACCTACAGGCGAACTCAAGGATTTTCTTGATTCAAATTTACCCGATGCACGATCCACCCTTGAAACAGTAAAGTTTGGAAACAGGCGATGGATATCCTGGTCTATATAAGAGCCATCTGTTGAAGCGAAGAATTTTTGCTCGTTCACAGCGAGGATCACAGAGTTTACGAAGTTGGCGCCCGCAGCCATAGCTGCTGCGTTCACGGAAAGCAGAAGATCCACTTTATCTTTCACAGGAACCTCGAAAGCATTTCTTTCGATAGGCGTTTTCCATGTTACATCACCAAAACCTTTTTGTGCAGCTAGCTGTACAGGATCGGAACCGATCTTGGAATTGGCTTTCGCAACAGCTACTGCGCGTTCTGCGGTTTTAGCCACGTCCTCTTTTGTTACGCGGTTAGAAGCAGCAAAACCCCAGCAACCATTGGCCAGCACACGGATACCTACACCAAAAGATTCGGAATTGGCAACATTCTGTACACGGTTCTCACGGGTAGCCACAAACTGGTTCAGGTACCTGCCGATGCGGACATCTGCATAAGTAGCGCCTTTTGCGCGTGCAGCGTTTAATGCCACATCTGCCAGTTGCTTTTTAATGCTTACATCCATGCCGTCGTTCAGAAACTGCGATGGGTCGATGGACTTCCCAAAAAGGGCGAAATCGGGCAACATCATTGCGCCGGCGCCCATAGCTGATAATTGTAAAAAATCTTTCCTTTTCAAAGTTAGCCCTCCAGTTAAATTTTGTTATAAAAAAGGTTTGTAGAAGCAGTCTACATATTACGGTATTTTTTTCAAAAAATCTTGCGCTCCATCCATAAAAATCCACAACAAATTATGAACGGTATAAAGAAATAAACCAGGGGAACAGGAACAGGTAAAGACTTTCCTCCAATTGATTCATTTATAACGGTCTCCTTCGGCCGTTCCGAATATTGACTGGTTGCGGTTATTTTTTGTTGAGCCGCCACATATTTCCATTCGTTCTGGCCATACACATACCAATTATTAGTTATACCCTGAACTGTAACAGGTGTTTGCCAACCTGCCTGTAGTGGCCAGTAAACACCTGTCCAACGGTTAGAAAGTTTTTCGTCCTGTGCAAGGGCTATTCTTTTATTATCAATTTCCAAAACGGGAAATGTATTTCCGTTTATTCCTACTATGATCTTTAGAGGTTGTTGAACAACAGGCAATGCCGGCGTTGTCTCAACCGTTACCGGAACCTGTTTCTGCCTTGCAATTTTTTGCAGAACGGCCGACCATATCGAATAATAATTTGCAGTATTGCCTGCTAATAACCAACTATATGTGTTGTTAAGTGTAGTAAATGCTATTCTACCTGCTCCTTCAGCAGAGATGCCCGTTACCATATTATTGGCAGAATCGGTTATCAATGGCTGTATGCCGTTTCGGCTGCGGATGAACAGCGGTTGTTCTACGGGTAATACACCTTTGGTTAATCCATCCTCGGTCATTCGAAGAGATATATGTGTTGACTGTTTGCCCGGTAATGTATACAACTGAAATTGCGATGCCCACCATTCTTTTGTTGCCCTTATGGTGTCGGATCGAATAATCATCCCCATTCCTTTCCGGCTAACCTGGTTGTAAATATTTTCCTGTTCCGGTTTACTTAGTGATAATATGGCAAGTTCATCACCTACTAATACATCAAAACTATCCAGCAGTGAAGAACTAACGCGATCGAGTGCAATAGTTCCCGTATTAAAAAAAGTCTTATCAAACTTATTTGTACTGATCGTGGTTTTTGTAACAACCGCATAACCGTTCTGTGATAGCCAGTCTTTTAGAAATTTATTTTCAAAATCAGGTGATGCGGCAAGCATCATTATTTTTAACGGAACTGCTGCAATAACTTCTATCGGTACAGGATCTTTTTCGAGTGTATCTTTTCCATGCAATGCCAAAACTGAATAGACGGCCTTTCCATTTTGTTTAGGTATCGTATGCAGTTGAAAAGATCTTTCCTGTTTTGCAGGGATGGTGAACGAGTCGAGGATCGTGTTGAACCCGTTCAATAATAAATGAACCGGTGATGTGGTTTGATTCAAATAAGTGCCTTGTATCAAAAGCTCCTTCCCTTTTTCAATTTTCCTCTTCCAATCTATCGAAGTAATACCATTCGTAATTTTTTCCGGATGCAGAATTATTTTTGAACCACCGATCGCTTGCAATTCATCATCAGAAAAACCATAACCAAATACGTGCAGGCTATCATAGTTTGGATGTTCGTTTAAGAAAAAATCATCCACCTGGTAAATTGCTAATTTCTGATCTCTATTGAAATTCTGAACACTGTCTTTATTGGCTCCTTCGGTTACCACAATCGCTTCGTTGCCGGCTAAATTATTTGTTTGCCTGGAGGTCAGCGGTAAGCCCATGCAGGCAAGGCAAATAACAGCAAGTATCGAAGCAGCCATACGCCAGGCCAGCCTTGCCTTATTGGCACGCACAAACTCCTGCCTGCAAATAAACAGAAGCAACAGTAAAGCCGCAACAATCACTATGATGCTCCAGGCAGTCATCATCACGGTTTATTTTTATTGAGGTTCCAGAAATATCGTTCCGATAAGGACAAAGCCGGTGTTGATTGCTTTTTTGACGGCAACAAAGCCGGTGCATCTGCGATTCTTTGTATTGCTTTCTGTGATATAATAATATCGGTGAATTCGGGTGATCGCTTATCGCTCAGTGAAAGCAATATTCTTTTCATCGCTTCCAGCGGTTTTATGTAAACAGCTGGTTCTCTCACCGCATTATTATTTACCTGCACACCGGCAAGACGTAAAGTATGAATGGATCTCTCATCAATAGTATTGCCGGTTTTCAATTGTTCCAATATGCGCAATCCATCGCGCAGTTCTTCAACGGGCTTAATAGAAGGTGAGATATTTGTTTGTGTTACAGGCTCAATTATTTTTTCGAGTTTACCTGTTAACCTTTTTTCAAGTTTGATCGGTGCAGTTTTGATGCTTGTCTTAGCTACGTAAGCCCGTGAACGTTGTTGCAGCTCTTTTAGTAAACGGAGTGCTTTGTATGCATAGGGCAATGCATCCTGTGGTTTGAAAGTACGTAGTTGCAATTCCGAACTCCACATCTCAGTCAATACCGCTTTTAATTGTTTTTTTGTTTCGGGATCAAGGAAGGTGGCGTCTTCAGAATTATCATGGTGATCGGTAAATGCTTCAAGCATCAAAGCTGCATTTCCAAAATCAGCCGGATCGCCGAGGCCATTATCGCCGGTATTGTCTCCATTTGATGTTGCTTCTTCGCCTAAAAATTTGCCATAACGTAACCGCAATAATTTCTGGTCGATACCGAGATTGTTACTTCGGTTCTTAAAGTTTTCCGCGGTCGCGGTATCTTTCTCTTTTATCAATTGCTCAGCGTCCATAATGATTTGCCGTTGGCTCCTGAAATAATCGGGTTTCAGGTTAACCCCATTCAACAAACCATCCATACTCATCAAACGGGCAGTATCAGTGATTGACACAATATAAATATCAGATCGTTTTTCCTGTCCATGGTTATCTATAGCGGCGATGTAGAAATACAATTCATCTCCAGGTTCCATGCCCAGTGCAGCGAGGCCGATCGTTTTTTGCAGGTCGTACTGCGATTGCTGCGCGTCGAATGATACACCGAACGATAGTTTTTGTGCTTTGAATTTCACGCCTTCCCCATTTCCCTTGGCGATCGTTGCATTGATCGATACATCTTTTACGCCGTAATCATCTGTTATTCCTGCGTGTAAGTTTACTTTGGCAGGTTCGCCGTAGTCGATCACCGTATTCGGTTTTGGCGAATGAATGATTATGACCGGCGCCATGTCTTTTACAATTTCTATCTTATACAATTCAGAAACTGTGCTATCCATTTTTACCTGGTAAAACCCGGAATGCGTTACCTGCTTATCCGTTTCCCAATCCGTATGTTCATCATTCAGCGGGTGCAGTTTTATAACCGATGAATCATTGTAAATAAACTGCAAGGCCGACACCGGAACAGTGGTAGATACTTTCCAATGAATTGCCGAACCTTCTTCTACATGCAGATCAAATCCGGACTGTTGGTAAACACGCCTGCGAGTATAAGCAGGGGGAATGATTTTTATACCTACAGCATTGATACCAACCGGCAGTTTTGTAACATTCTTACCAGGCACCGCAGGTGAAGTACCATTCATTCCTGCTTGAAATGCATTGGATAAAAAAGATACCAGCACACAGATCAACATGGAAACTATTGCGGTTATAAGCGATACTTTAATTTTCCTATTAAATAAAGATGGTTGTTTAATTTCCTGAAGCGCCTCTGTTGTCCGGTTTACCTGTAATTGTTCAAGCAAGTTCAATGATCCCGGATCTTTCAACAATAATTCGGCACTCTCTTCTAAAGGCGGATATGTTTTATTTAAGAACCGTACTACTTCTTCGTTTTTTATTTGCCATGATCTGTCGATAAATAACAGGATCCCAAAAACTCCAATAATAAACGGCATTGAATACCATAAGGATGATCCTGAAAATAAATACAGCATCCAGGCGATCAAAAAACCAATTGCCAGGGACAGCAACAGGTTAGAAACCAATGTGGTGAGCACCCATTTTCGATGCACAGAACGGATAATATGTAGGCTATCATCACGCATAAGCCTGTTCTCTTTTTTGCCTGAATGAAAAGATCCTTTCAATAAAAAACAGGATAAAAATGATTATCCATATAGCCTGTTTGGCGCTTGTTGTGTCAATGTTTTCAATGTTTGTGACTTTTGTATTACTGATAGCCGTATTCAATTGAATTTGCTTTTCACCAATGATCCTTTGATCAACACTATCTGCAGGTTGTTTTGAAGATGTATAATCTATCAATCCATAGATCATCTGTGGGAATATAGGATTCCATACAAGATCATTCCACGAGGGATCGAAATGGCTGTAAAAGCGATAGCGTTGTTTTGTGTTATTGGTTTCTTTTACCAATAGTGGATTTCCAAAACCGTCGCGCCATAAACGTTCAGTATTGTTCGGTTGATAGTAAACACATTTATATAATGACACCTGACTGGCGTCATCATTATCACCATGCAACCATGAATGAACAGGAGTCACAGTTCCTTTTTCATAAGCAAGTAAATTCGCAGCACTCACATTACCAGGCACAGGTTGATCTGACAACCAGAATACCCAATCTTGTTTCCCAACAATATCACCAGGCTTGTTTGCAACAGATACTTTCATCTTCCTCCTGCTCACCTGCTGTATGGATTGAAGGGCGGCCAGCACATAGCGTGCGTCGTTAACATAGGTATCGCTAAAAACCACCAGCTTCAATGTAGTCGTATCCACTAAAACCGCGCTATTATTTTTAAATACCACACCGAGATTGCCATTACTTACATCCAATGAAATATCATTCTGCTTTGGTTTGTTTATGGCAATTGCTTTGTGTTGATAGGAAGTAACAGAAGGAGTGGTTTCACCAATGGCAAGTATAATGCTATCCATCACGTTCATATATGCTTTTGACACAAATGTGTTTATGCTGTCGGTGTGAGAAAATGTTTGCCATTTTAATGGGATAGATACAGCAGGACGATCTCCGTCAAAACGATTTAGCCTGTTACCTGTAAACAAATAAGCCTGCAAACCTGGCGGCAACTTTTTATCTAATTTTTTTACCAGTTTCCAATACGAAAGAAATTCCTCATGAGTGGTGTCTTTATCCTGTTTTAAAACAGATGACAATTCTTTTTTTTCAAACCCGTTTTCAAAAAGATGAAATTCATATCCTGTCAATATTAATGAATCAACTAAAGGTTTAAAATGAGTATACGCTTCCTGAACATCTTTTTTTTCCATCAATACCCATCCTTTCCCTGATCCCGTTTGTTGCCACCAGGGTTTGGCAAGAAACAGTGCCAGCAGTAAAATCAACAGGCAGCGGAGTAACAAAAGGAATAACTCAGTCAATCGCAAACTTCGCGCATACTCCTGCGAAGTGCGGGTTAGTAAAACAATGCTTCCTACTTTCAATGTCTTGCCTTGCTTTATGTTCCATAAATGAATGGCAACCGGGATAACGATTCCGATAGAAGCCAGTAGCCATATGGGTTGTAGAAGGTGCAGCAAGAATTATACTTTTAATTTGACACGTTGATTTAGAAAATCGCGCAACACCTGGTCTATCGGTTGTTGCATATTTACCATCCTGTAGAAAATACCACGGTCAAGCAATTGTGATCGTAGGTCTGTTAAATGATCATTCAGTTTTTGCAGATATATGTCTTTTGAGCCGCTGGATTCAACGGGTATAATCTCACCCGTTTCCAGGTCCTGCAGAGAAGAATATCCTTTGTAATCCAATTCAATTTCATTGCGTCCCATCACATGAAATACAATAATCTCGTGTTTCAGCAATACCAATGAATCCAGCAACTTCATTATCTCACCATCTTTCTGGTAGAAATCTGTAATAAATACAAGTAATTCTCTTTTGTGAGAGCCGGAAAAAATTTCTTTGTATTGAACAGGCTCAGTAAAATTCCCTTTTGGCTGAATACTTTCCAGCTGAAAATAAAAACGGGATAGGTGTTGATGATCTTTTTTGGCAGGTAATGAAAACAAATGGTCATTTTGAAACACATACAATCCTACAGAATCATTCTGCAGGTTCGCGAGGCAACCTAAGGAAGCGGCGATATATCGTGCAAATTCTATTTTCGTAAATCCACTATCAGTATGATCCATTGAAGCGCTCGCATCAATCAAAAAACGTATGGATATACTGGTCTCGATCTCTGATTCACGGATATAATACCGGTCGGAACGTGCATACATTTTCCAGTCGAGCCAGCGAAGGTCATCGCCTGGCTGGTAACTCCTGTATTGACTGAATTCAAGTCCCGGCCCTTTTACTTTGCTTTTATTGATACCCGACATAAAACCGTCAATGGTGGTCTTGGCCGCCAATGGCAGGTTTTTGATCGCCATAATTGTTTTCGGATCAAGTAAACGGCTCATGCAGATTTTTTGAAATAATTATTGGATCACCGTTCTGGGCCTTGCAATGTTTTTCAACAGGTCTTCAGTTACATTGTCTGAAATAACGTTTTCGGCATCTGCTTTAAAATTCATCAGGATCCTGTGACGTAATACAGGATATGCCATTGCATGAAGATCTTCCATCATTACTGCATACCTGCCGTGATATAAAGCTCTTGCTTTGGAAGTAAGTATAAGGCTTTGTCCCGCACGTGTGCCCGCCCCCCATCTTACCCATTCTTTCACATAACTATTCTCAGTAGTTTCGGGCCGTGTTGCACGCACAAGCGAGCTTACATATGCCACGAGGTCATCATTGATATTTACTTCACGTACGAGTTTTTGTAATTCCTGTATCTCAGCCGCATTCAATATGGGTTGTATCGAAACTTTTTTACTGCCTGTTGTACTGCTTAATACTTCTATCTCTTCTTTTGCAGATGGGTAGTCGATCTTTACATACAACAGGAACCTGTCTAATTGAGCTTCCGGTAAAGGATAGGTACCCGCCTGTTCGATAGGGTTTTGCGTTGCAAGAATAAAGAAGGGTCTATCCAGAGGATAGGTCTGCCCACCATAGGTCACTTCAAATTCCTGCATCGCTTCCAGTAAAGCAGATTGTGTTTTAGGTGGTGTACGGTTGATCTCGTCCGCAAGAATAATATTTGCGAACAACGGACCTTTATTGAATTTGAAAAAACGTTTACCGGTTGCATGATCTTCCTCGAGTATTTCGGTACCAATAATATCTGTTGGCATCAGGTCTGGTGTGAACTGAATTCTGCGAAAAGATAAATGAAGCGCCTGTGACATGGTTTTCACCATCAGGGTCTTTGCCAAACCTGGCACACCTTCCAACAGGCAATGTCCGCCGGCCATCAGCGCCACAATGATCTCATCCAATACGATATCCTGCCCGACAATTATTTTCTGGATCTCATTTTTTAGTTGTGATAATTTAACCAGCAAATCCTTAATCTTAGTTTCTGTCGTCTCCAAAGCATCAATTTTATGATAGATATTATAATTTATTGCATGGCTTGGAAATTAGAGAAAAATCGCGGAATAATAACACGAATCAGGACGAATTACACGAATGGGTGAATATGGTCATCATTTATGCTTATGTTCAGGCTTATTTCGTGAAATTCGTGCCAGAAATGTTTAAGCCAAAGTTCACTTTTACAAGATTACGTTACCGTTCCGGAGACTGGGATACTGACCAACGCATGCCGGCGAATGTGTTGAATTCACTGGTTGAGTACACCACCATCCCTATCAATACGCAGGAAAAAGTGATCGACCTTGGAAGCAATGATATTTTTAATGCCCCATTCTGCTATCTCAGCGGTCACAAACTTGTGCAATTCGATACACAGGAAGCAGCCAATTTTAAAAAGTACGTGCAGAACGGCGGTTTTGTTTTTGTGGATGATTGCAATCATGATATTGATGGCCTTTTTGCTAAATCTTTTGAAGCACAGATGCAATCCTTGTTTGGCGCCGGCGCTTTAAAAAAAATTCCAAACAACCACGAACTTTATAATTGCTTTTTCAAATTTGAGAAAGGGCCACCCAACACGGGGTTTGAATTGAATGGATGGGGTGATGATTTGATCCACGATTATTTAAAAGCAATAGAGATCAACAGCAGGATTGGCGTACTCTATAGTAATAAAGATTACGGATGTGAGTGGGATTATGATTTTAGGAACAAGCGATTTTTATCAGAGGATAATACGAAGTTCAGTGTGAATATTGTGGCGTATGCGATGAAGTAGGTTCCTATTCCATACGTTAAATTGAGTATGCCTATCGCAACCCATCCGCTATTTCTTTTCTATATTCTTCAGTACTCTTTCAAAGTAAATGTCAAAAGTTTCACCTGTATGCCGCGGGGAATTCTCCAGGATATTGGACGAGTCATAAAAAAATCCTTCATTTCTGAGGATAATTTTAGTCGGGAAGACATGACTCGAACCTGTAATCAAACCAGAAATAAAGTCACTATAAAAACAGCGATCAGCAAAATAGCATTTGGATTTCCGAAATTGATTGTCCAACCCATAGCTGCAACTCTTTTGGGTGGTAATAATCTTTTGTCTTTAGGATTGTAATAAAAAGTATTCAGCCAGTAATTGGAAGAATCATGTATTGGATCATTATATGGATCAAAATCATCGTTCACTTCAGATAAAGTTACATCCCGCTTCGCATCATACAGAAAATAAAAAAGACCAACCATTTCTGATTGATCTTCTTTTAGTCGGGAAGACAGGAATCGAACCGCCTTGTTTTATTTAATTATTTTTAATTTATATATGTACTTAACTAACTGATCTTAACCTAATTTAATATTTCAAAAGTTAAATATAACTAAAATAATAGTTATCTAAATTAAGAAAATCTGTCCGAAATCTGTCCGAAATAGGTTCGATTCCTCATAACTTTGAACCTATGGCATTCATCAATTATTATCTGGACAAACCCTTTTCACAAGAGGTAGCAAAAGAGAAAGTAAAACAAGTTGTCGCAGACTGTTCTGCTGGTAATAAACCATATCCAAAGAATATTTTAAACGATAAGCCCACCGCACTTTACCTGTTTTTTACATTTGAAAGAGGATCAAGAATTAAAATAAAGACCAACTTCCGGATATTACCGGAACAGTGGGACTTTAAGAAGGGCAAATATAAAAGCACTACCCGTGGGAGCCTGGAATTAAACAACGAACTGGATACTTTATCTAATACACTTCTTAAACAATTCAGTAAACTGAAGGATGATGACCAGGCAGCATTGGATCTATCTGCAATTCAGAAAATGCTTAGCACCGCTATCAATGGTAAAACTACGGCAAAGGCAAATTCACTTACTAAGGCAAGAGCCGATTTTCAAATAAAAAAACAACGCGTATTAACAGAAGGTACACTCAAAGAATACCGGACCATCTTTAAGAGTCTGGATGATTATGAGGATACCAAAAAAGTTATATTAACCTTCCAGAGTTTTAACCAGACATTCTTCAATGATTATGAGAAATTCCTTTTAGGAAAAGAAAATCCTTATAAAGAAGAAAGGGGGTTATTAAATGACACGATAGCCAAATATTGTGCTACGCTGAAATCTTTTTTGCAATGGGCTTATGAAAATAAATATCACAGCAATGCGGCGGGATTTACCAAGATCAAAACCCAGATCAAGCGAAAAAGTAAAAATGAAATTGTAGCACTAACAGAGGATGAGTTGTTTAAAATTCTCAATTTTGATCTTTCCGAAAATCAAAAACTTGAAAGAGTGCGTGATCTATTTTGCTTTGGCTGCTTTACCGGCCAGCGTTTCTCCGACATCATGCGATTCAATCCAGATGATTTCGATGGTAAGAAATGGAACTTCGTTTCTATTAAAACAAAGAAGAATACCATTGTTCCCTTTACCGGTTTTATCGCGAACGCTTTGCCAATACTAAAAAAGTTCAATTACCTGTTCCCGGAAATCTCTAACCAGAAATTCAATGAATATTTAAAAGATATCGGTAAGCTTGTCAAGATTGATACACCCGTTCGCATAATCCGTTTTAGCGGTGTTACAGAAGTTCAGATCCGGCAGCCTAAACATGATTTCATGTCATCACACATGGCAAGGCGTACTTTTGTAACCTTGATGCTTGAAAAGGGTGTCCCTATGACGGTAATTCAAAAAATAACACAACATTCTGATATTAGAACCCTCCTGAAATATGAAGGTCATGGAGAAAATGCTTTATTTGAAAGTTTAAAAAATACCTGATCCTATGTCCATACGTAGCTTCCTGATGAATAGCATGGCATTCCGGAATATGATGCTGATTTCCGGGTATGAAAATAATTACAGCCGGAAAAAAGGAGCGTTCATCCCTTATTTTAATTATGTAATTGGTCCTTATCAGCAAGAGAGTTTCCTGCTTAATTTTCCAAAGGAGCCTTATGCAGAACAGTATTATAATTTCATTTTTACCAAGTTGTTTGCCTATAATGCTGCGGATGCAATCCGGTATATAAGTACGCATTATGATCTCTATCCTGATCAACCGGCCTTTCTAAATTTTCTTCAGCTTGAACTGCGGCACCGGATTGATCGTTTGGGAACTAATTCCAAAACATCCAACATTATCAAGTGGCGATCAATTATGAACCTGAGCCTGGAATGGGTCGAAAAGAAAATAAATGATGTTAGCGACTCACGTAAACAATTAATGTATAATCAGTTTGTGCGTAACGATTTAACGGTGCTTGTAAAAAATGAATTGCAAGGGTCGAATAATTCTAATGCATTTGATGATGCGCATTTAGATAGGCTGGCTGACAGAGTAAGCGAAAAAGTACAACCTATTGTTGAAAAGATCATGGATCAGGTTGATGGCAGATTGGCTGACCAACAACAAACAGGATCAATCAAACTTTCAAATATTCATTTGAAGGATAAGTTAATCGGGCTGTTCCAGGTATTAAAAGAATTGCAAAAGGAAGTTAAGTCCAAAGACACAAATAAGCACCAGCAGGGCGAACCCCTATTTACCAAAATGGATAATATTGATATCGCTCATTTATTACTCAATTTTGTGCCCTTCAATCAATCCAAAATAGAGGCTGCAGAAAAGCAATATTACAGGGTACGGGGAGATATAGACAGAGATGATCCAACCTATCAACAACTTAATAAGGCGTTGCAAAAGTACTTTTTTGGATAGTCCATTGTAACATTAACTATTTAAACCAACCATTCATATTTTACCTGTGATCCATTCCAGGTAATTGTCCTGATCGACAACAGCAAAGCTTGCTTCCGGGTATGCCTTAGCAAAGGCCACTGGCTTTTTCGCTTTTGCTGCTTTCCATTTACATTCAATGGCCTGTAATTGCCCATTATTCAATTCGATTAAATCGATTTCCTGGCCGTCATAAGTTCTCCAGAAAAAATACTGTGGTTGGTAGTTCCTGTAACTATTGTATTTTATCCGTTCGCTTAAAATATATTGTTCCCATAACTGGCCTATATCATTGCGCAGTTCCAAAGGATTGAAATTACCGATCAGCGCATTTCGGATACCGTTGTCAAAAAAATACCATTTCTTGCTTTTTGTAATTTCTTTGCGAAGGTTGTTGCTATATCCCGTTAATGGATAAATAATAAATACTTTACTTAACAGATCAAGATACCTCTCGACTGTTCCTTTATTTAGCTGCAGGTTGTTGGCTAATTCGACGGTACTAACCTGGCTTCCTATCTGCCATGCCAGCATTTGTAGCAACTTGTATAAAACATCAGCCCCTTTTATATTCTCCATCGTCAACAGGTCTTTTAAAAGGTAGCTGCTTACCATTTGTTTCAAATAGTTTTCCTGTTCCTGTGGTTTATCAATATGCCATAATTCCGGATAGCTTCCATGGATCAACCGTTGTTCCAGGTTTCTTACGGTAGTAAGGTAATCTTGCGTAGCCGAGAGTTCTACCTGCGCAATGGGATAAAGGTAATATACGAGGTTGCGCCCGACAAGAGGTTCACCGGTAGAATATACTAGGTCGAAGCTACTACTACCCGTTGCGATCACCGTTATACCTTTTACAGAATCGATCATTAGTTTTAAAATTTTGCCTATCTCCGGCACGACCTGCGCTTCATCTAAAACTATGATCTTTTTTCCTGCTGTTAGCTGCTTGTAATTAGCTACTGTTCTTTTTTGCAAAAGCTCAGCTACCTGCATATCCTCACCTTGCAGCAATAAGGCTTCATCGCCATATTTTTGGACAATATTTTCAATAATCGTCGTCTTTCCCGTACGGCGGGTACCGTACAGCATGATTACTTTCTGAAGGCCAATTTTGGCTTCTATTTGCTCCTGAATAACTCTGGAAATATCCATTTTTTGTAAATTAAGCTAATCAACTGTCGCAATTTACATTAATTAGGCTACTTAAATAGCCTAATTGATACTTTTTAATACTTAATGTCTTGCTAATATACCAGCCTTATCAAACTGATACTATTTAAAGAATTACCATGAGATTGTCCGCAAACTTCTTTGATACCGAAATGCTTACTTTCCTGGGCAAGCTTATGGCCATGGATCCATCAAAAGAGATCTTCTCCAATACCTTTATTTTAGTACCGATTCCAATATCAACCTGTTGTAAGTATTTAAGAAAAACAGCAGAACTATCGTTGACGCCTACTACCTCGCAGCTTTTATTAATCTGTACATCCGCCAAAGTAATTCTTTGGCCTGCCTGCAATTCACCGGTCGCAGACGGTATAGGATCTCCGTGTGGGTCAAACTTCGGGAACCCCAAAAACCTTTCCAACCTGGTGATTAATTCTTCTGATTGAATATGTTCCAGTTGTTCAGCTATTTCGTGAACCTCATCCCAGCCGAATTGTAATTTTTCATGCAGGAAAACTTCCCATAGCCTATGTTTTCTTATTACCAGAATTGCGAGCTGCTTGCCTGATTTGGTTAATTCAATCTTTCTGTACTTTTCATATGCTATCAGTTTCTTATCAGCAAGCTTCCTTAGCATATCTGTAACAGTAGACGGCTTGGTGGATAGCTGTTCCGCAATATGACTTGTAGATGTTTCCGGCGAGCCATGCTTTTGCGTAAGGGAATAAATGGCCTTAAGGTAATTTTCTTCCGTAAAACTCAAAAGAGTTGCAGACTTCATAACCGAAAGATACACCTAATTCTAAAACATAATTATTAGGCTCGTCTAAAAATATATTTTGGCATAACAAAATATATTTTACCTTTAGCCAAAATTACGGATGGGTAAAAGGCAAATTTTATTGATCACCATGTTACTGGTATCTGTTGCGGTCATGGTATCCTGCAATAAGCTGTTGCCAGGGATTCCAGCCGATGACAGTGTACTGGATGGACCTGTAGAAGGATTGACCGGGGAGCAAAACCAGGCTTTCCTGCGTGGGGATATTGCGTTCAATGATGATATTTTTACCAGTTCAAATGGGTTGGGACCAACTTTTGTCGCCACCTCCTGTGGTTCATGTCACGCGGGCGATGGAAAGGGACACCCCTTTACCACTCTTACCCGTTTCGGACAGAGCGATACACTTGGAAACAAATTTTTACATCTCGGAGGTCCTCAATTGCAATCAAGGGCTCTTCCCGGCATACTACCTGAAACAATACCTGCCGGTGCCACTTTTTCCAATTTCACTCCTCCTGCGAATACGGGACTTGGGCTACTGGAAGCAGTGCCTGATGCGATCCTTATTGGGTTATCAGATGAACTGGATGCGGATGGCGATGGTATATCGGGAAGACCCAACTGGATACATATTCCCAACTATTGTTTATCACGCCCCGGAACGATTGAACGTAACGGAAGATACATCGGCCGCTTCGGTAAAAAAGCTGCCGTATATGATCTTCAACAGCAAACAGCCAATGCATACAACCAGGACATGGGTGTTAACTCTTCCTATGAATCTTACAACACTTACAATGGATTACAGATCGATCCGGAGATTTCAAATCAGAAAGTGCTGGATGTGATTTTCTATTTGAAGACCCTGAAGGCCCCCATTCAACGGGATCAAAACAACGCAGATGTTATAGCAGGTAAACAAATTTTTACCAATATTTCGTGCGGAAAATGCCATACGCCGCAGTTGCAAACGGGCACCTCATCTATTGCAGCATTAGCCAATAAAACAATCTTTCCTTACACCGACCTCCTATTGCATGATATGGGTCCCGCTTTGAATGATGGTTATACGGAAGGTTCCGCAATGACCGCCGAGTGGAGAACACCGCCTCTTTGGGGATTGGGTCTGTCAAAGAATTCGCAGGGCGGTAAAGTATTTCTCCTGCACGATGGAAGGGCGAAAAGCATAGAAGAAGCTGTTTCTTTTCATGGTGGTGAAGCCTCACAGAGTAAAGCTAAATTTCAACAGCTTAACGCGACAGATAAAGCGAAACTGATACAATTTTTAGAATCATTATAAAAAGAGAGATGGACAGGAAGGATTTTATCGTTAAAGCATGCACCGCCTGTTTATCGATGACTGCTATGTCGGCTGTTTTATCGTCATGCGGCGTAACCCATTTTATTGCAGGTAAGATCAGTAACGATGGGGTAATGATCAGTAAAACTGATTTCACTTTTAACCAGAAGGGCACGTCGGCATACCGATCTTTTATCATTGTAAGAAATGATACGTTGCAATATCCCATTTATGTGTACCGTTTCAGCGATCAGGAATATTCCGCATTATGGATGCGTTGCACACACCAGGGAACAGAGTTGCAGGCATCCGGTGATTCGCTGCAATGTCCTGCACATGGAAGTGCATTCAACAACAAAGGCGTCGCTACGAATGGCCCTGCAGATATCTCCTTACGCAGTTTCCCCATTCAGGTTACTAACAGCGACATATTCATCGACCTAAGAAAACAATCATGAAAAATCTCGCGATATTATTTCTGCTGCCTTTGAGTATTTGCAAAGGATTTGCGCAAATAGACCCGGTCCTGTTACGGAAACCTGTTACCGATACTTCAAGGATGTTATTGAATATGGATGCCGTGTACAACAGGCCGTTGCTCGCTGCCGGTAAGCTGCCTGTTTCGTTGGGAGGATATGTAGAAGCCAATTATCAATACCTGAATGAAAACGGGATCAGCGAAGGGCACCAGTTCCAGATGAGAAGGCTCACGCTGTTTGTAGCTTCTTCCATTTCCAAAAGACTTAAGTTTCTTTCCGAGATCGAATTTGAAGATGGAACCAAAGAGATCAATATAGAATTTGCATCTATCGATTTTGAACTGGCACCCCTATTAAATTTCCGCGGTGGCGTAGTCATGAATCCAATCGGTTCTTTTAACCAGAACCACGATGGTCCCAAATGGGAATTTGTGGATCGCCCGATCTCTGCTACACAGATGCTGCCCGCCACCTGGAGTAATGTCGGATTCGGCATATATGGGAAAAAATACAGCAAAGACTGGGTATATGGTTACGAACTTTACTTAACAAACGGGTTTGATGAAAGCATCATATCCAATGGGCAGAACAAAACTTATCTGCCAGCAGCAAAGGAAAACCCCGACAGGTTTGAAGAATCTTTTAATGGAGTGCCACTACTGACTGCAAAATTTGCCCTGCGTAACAACCGTATTGGCGAGATCGGTGTTTCTTATATGGGTGGTGTTTACAATAAGTTTCAGGACGACGGCCTTATCCTCGACAAAAAAAGAAACGTGAATGTGTATGCGATTGATTTTAACACAACACTTTCCAAAACAAAAACTTTTATCAATGGCGAATGGGCATGGGTTTCTGTAGATGTCCCCAACACGTATACCGAACAGTTTGGACGCGCGCAACAAGGTGGATTCCTGGATATTGTTCAACCCGTATATTCAAGATCACTTTTTGGTTTTGAAAAATCTGTTATCAACGCAGCGATCAGGTTAGAATATGTGGATTGGAATAAAGGAAAATTTATCTCAACTGGGGATAATATTGCAGATCATATTTATTCAGTTGTTCCCGCCATCAGCTGGCGGCCGACACCGCAAACAGTTTTCAGGTTTAACTACCGCTATAACTGGCAAACAGATCTTTTAGGCAATCCACCATCGAGGCTGGCGGGTTTCCAATTCGGATTTTCAACTTATTTTTAAGATCGTTCATTATCAAAGTAGGAATCAAACAAACGAGCCGTTCCTTTAACTCGTCAGTAAATTGGAATTGTTCAAGCAGTTGTGCTTTCATAAAGGTTATTTTCCTCTAAAACTGTAAAGCTAATAGCCGTCAAAGACCAAACGGTTATTGGCTTTTATGATTACCTTGTTTTAGAAATCTACTGCATGCTTAAAAATATATTTTTTCTTTGTTTCACAATATTGACTGTTTGTTTGCTGAATGCCTGTGATTCGCAGTATACGCAATTTGAGATCTTTCCGATTGACCCTTACGGAAGTCATTTGACAGACCCATCGGTAGATTCACTCCCTGTTAAACATTTCCTCCTTGATGGACATATTGACCTACCAGACAGTGTAGAAGTCAGGAAGAAAATCCTTGCATATGTTTCAGGGAATGTAAAAGAAACTCTTACAAAAAACAAAACAGTTGAATTGATATTTTATATATCCCAGACAGGATTTAATAAAGATGCGAAAGAGACACACAAAGATTTAAGCAAAGTGCATGACCCGTATTTATCTCTCATTTATCGAAATGGCAATTTGTACAGTTCTGCATTTTATGACGGCAAAAAAATGTTAGGTGTGTCATATGGCATTTCTAAATGATTTAGATTTTAAAAAACTAAATACATAACTTTTAGAAAAACTTAACAAATTGATGAGGTGTTTTTTTCTATAAGTATATGAAATTTCCGAGGGAGTGCTGCATTATCCTTTTAATTCTATAATATATTTTTTATGTATTCTTTTATTCTACTCAGCTGCATATACTTTTCTCCTGTTCAAGGTAATACAACAGGCATTTATCAAACAAAGAATGACTTTTTAACAGGCAATCTTACCTACCACAGATCGCGGTTACGAACAAAATCGAACCCATTCCTGTTAAGGTTCCCTCTGTCATTTGACTCTGACGAATCGCTATATTTGCCTCAGCCTGATAAAAGTGAAAAAAAAATTGAACCGGCTTCTTCTTTTGGGTTTGTTGCCAAGGGGATTACATTTATTTATAATAGCGATGAAAAAAAATACCTTTCAGTTTTACATGATCGACTGCCAGTTTACTTTTTTCTGAAAGAAAAAGTGACCTATGCTGGCAAAGTGAGAAGAATAATCGATATACTTCTATATACCCAGGATTTAGATGCTCCAACAAAAGAATTTACGACGGAAAATATAGAACATGATTTTGCCGATAAAAAAGCTCTTTTCGACAAATTACTTAAATTACGAGAAGCTATCCGGAAAAAACAATTCCGAACAGGAGTCGGTCGAGAGGTTTTTTTTGAATACCAAAAATTGATAAAAAATATGCTGAATTAATACTGGCAGAAAATTCCTTAGTTCTGGCTTTGGTTCGTAATCTGTTGGAACTTCTATTCCGTTTATTTTCGTTTGTACGACAAACTATTTATTGTTATCGGCTATCGTAATAGTGCAGGCGGTTATGAATTATCGGGCATAAGTTAAGTATATTTACAGACAGGATAATTAATAAAACCAATGGCATGGCCCGAGTATTTTTTTTGTGTTTATACATCAGTTTTTTGTTTTCCTGTCACGATACAACCGATCATAATATCAAGGGGCCGGCCCGGGATACAACCAGCTCAGCAAACAACACTGCTGTAGTTGACACAACGCATCATTTTGGGACGATTTCAGGCATTACAGACCGGTTAACCCATGATCTCAAAGAGGTAAAAAGTGCTGGTAATGAAGAGGGTGCCTTTATTCAAATGTTCATCATTCACCGCAGGGCGTTGCTCGATATTGCACATGTAGAAATGTCTGTGGGCAACCTGATTGATCCGGTTAGATTGAGCGATGATATTATCGAACGAAGCCAACGTTTGTTGAATGAACTTTCTCACATCAAACTCAAAGATACCACTGTCCGAAAGCCTCACCAGCTACAATACAACATTCCAATTTCAGAAAGAGCTTTCGACCAAATGATCCATACCAGCATCCCTGATGATCAATCTTTCCTGCAATTGTCAATTATCATTGAAAGAAGTGAAATACTGCTCGCACGTTCATATCTCAAGGCGGGAAAGGATGCCTACCTTCGCAAAGCGGCAACTGCGCTCATTCAAAACAATCAAAAGGAGATAAGCAGGCTGGCTGCAGTTACAAAATCTAAATAAGCTACATGGTTCAATTACTGGTCAATACCTGCCTGCTTGCCCTACTACAGGCGGTCATACCAAATCACTGGCTTCCGCTTTCAGCTTTAGGCAATTCGGAAAACTGGACCAAACAGCGCCTGGAACTGATGGCATGCATATGCGCCTGTGCGCACGTCATGGGTACTTTGCTGTTGGGTATTTCATTTGGAGTAGCGGGAACCAAACTCTCCCATACTTATGAGACATACCTGCACCTCGCGGCACCGATTGTACTGATCCTATTCGGCGTGGCTTATTTTCTGGTTGCAGTCAGAATGTGGCGATCAGATGAAAGTTATGAACAGGAAAGGCGCATAGGTAAGATATGGATGGTGGGCATTTTTCTGATGATGCTGCTCTCTCCCTGCCTGGAAGTGCATGATCTGTTTATCGCGGCCGCTGATTATGGTTTGAATAATATTTTACTGCTTGCCATGTTTTATGCTATGGTTAATATTTCGGGCGTAGTGCTGTTAACTTTACTGGCCAGCAAATTAGCGGGCGGGTTGTACGCAAAGTATAGTGATACCGGCAGGAAAAAAATAACCGCCCTGCTGCTTGTACTGGTGGGTGTGGCGAGTTTTTTCATTCATTGATACAAGGCAGATTTAACATATCCAACCAGCCCTACTTTCGTATCTTTAACACCCACTAAAATCAATTATAATGAACAGAACATATTGTTACAAATGCGTAATCGTACTGGCTTCACTTATGGGTATGGCCAGCCTGATGTCTTAAATTCATTTTTATGTAATGGGCAAAAAAATGCGGGTTTTATACCCGCATTTTTTTTGCTTTTAGCCCATTGTTTATCACGGCTGCGTGTCGTCAAATTTAATCCGCTGTATTCTTACTGCATTTAAGATCGCCAGTAAAGCAACACCTACGTCTGCAATTACGGCTTCCCATAAAGTAGCAATACCACCGGCACCCAGGATCAGCACGATCACTTTTACAGCCATGGCCAGAATGATATTCTGCCATACTATCTTGCGGGTAATCTTTCCAATTTTTATCGCTACCACTATACGCATCGGCTGATCGTTCTGGATCACCACGTCTGCTGTTTCGATTGTTGCATCACTGCCCAGGCCTCCCATCGCAATACCCGCATCTGCGAGCGCCACCACAGGTGCATCGTTAACTCCATCACCTGCAAATGCAATATGCCTGCCTTCGTTTTTCAGTGCCTGCACCTTTTCTACTTTCCCTTCCGGTAAAAGATCTCCATATGCTTCATCAATACCTATCTGTTTAGCAACATTGTCTACCACAGCCTGCTTGTCTCCGGATAGCATCACTGTTTTGATGTTGAGTTCATGCATGGCTTTGACCGCGGCTGCTGCATCCTCTTTGATCTCGTCAGCAATGGTTATATAACCGGCATATTTACCGTTCACACTCACCGTAACAATGGTATCTGCTATAGATTCAATTTCTGCGGGATAACTGATATTAAACTTTTTAAGCAGTTTAACATTACCCGCAAGCACTTCTTTACCATCCACTTTGCCTTTCAGACCGTGGCCCGCTATCTCTTCGATATCCGTGGCTTTTGCAAGGTCTCCCTTTTCCTTTGCATAGTCAGAAACCGCTTTGGCAACAGGGTGGGTAGAATTTGCTTCAACAGCAGCAGTCAACTTTACCAGTTCGTCTTCCGACATATCCTGCGGTTGTATTTTCTGTACTTTGAAGACACCCTTGGTCAGTGTGCCTGTCTTATCCATGACGATTGTATTGATCTTTGTCATGACATCCAGGAAATTTCCGCCTTTGAACAGTATCCCGTGCCTGGATGCAAGACCGATACCGCCAAAGTAACCCAAGGGAATGGATACTACCAGCGCGCAAGGGCAACTGATGACCAGGAACACCAACGAACGGTAAAACCAGGTCTGAAAAATATAGTTGTCTACAAAAAAGTAGGGAACCAGGCATACGCCAAGTGCGAGCAGGAATACGATGGGTGTATATACTTTGGCAAATTTTGAAATAAAGAGTTGCGTCTGTGATTTACGCGCGGTTGCATCCTGCACCATTTCAAGAATGCGGCTGAGTTTACTGTCTTTGAAAAGCGCGGTCACTTTGATTTCAGCAACACCGTTGAGGTTGATCATACCAGCCAGCACTGCCTCGCCTTTGCGTTTGGTATCAGGCTTGCTTTCTCCAGTGAGCGCTGCAGTGTTGAACGAAGCGCTTTCAGAAATCAGTTCACCATCAAGTGCTACTTTTTCTCCCGGTTTCGCCTGTATGGATTCCCCGACCAGTACTTCTGCGGGCGATACTTCCAGTGGGCTACCGTTACGCAACACCGATACTTTATCGGGGCGCACATCCAGCAATGCCTTGATGCTTTTTTTGGCGTTAGCGACCGCTGCATCCTGGAACCATTCCCCTATACAATAGAACACCATGACTGCAACACCTTCACTGTATGAACCGATAATAAATGCACCGATCGTTGCAACCGACATGAGAAAAAATTCGTTGAAAAAATCAGCCCGCTTCGCTTTGCGCCATGCCATATCCAGCACGCGCCATCCTGCCAGCAGGTAAGCTGCGAGGTTTATGATAAGATCGGGCAATGGGGGTGGAACATATCTAAACCCGAATTTGAGCACCATCAATACGGCTAATATCGCAAGCGCCAGCAGAAGATCCCAGTGCGATTTCCAGCCCGTCGTTTCTGCTCCTCCATGATCATGCCCATCATCGTCACTATGTTCCTCTTCATCCCCGTGATCGTGACCGTCGTCTTCAGTGTGTTTTTTTTCACCGTGATCATGCCCGTCATCTTCGCTATGTTTCTCCGGTTTGCCGGATGGTACAGCAGTTCTTTCTGTCGCCTCCGGTTCAGATGATTTTTCAGCTTGCTGATCATCCTGCGTGTTGTAACGATCTTTTGCCATGGTATTAAATTTAAAAAATAAAAAATGATAGTATACCTGTTATGATAAGTGTGATGCCTGTAATGATGCCTGCATTATGTTCCAATGCATGCCAGTTAAGTTTTAGCAAACCCTTATATGCCCGTGACACCAGCCATGTCATGCCAGCGGCTGTAATAACTACATACATAGCAGCTATAATTACCACCAGCCATTGTGACTGGGTGCCAGCCATCAGAAAATAAGCTTCGATTTCCATACATGGCGAGAAAAACATAGCTAGTACCAACGCAATAATGATTCGATTTTTGCTATAAATTTTCTGCGGCACATCCGAGAGTTGAAAATGTTTATGCCGGTGGTGACGGTAGATAAAGAAAGTTCCAAGTATGATGAAAATAATTGGGGCCACCAGGTGCGTAAAATGATTGATCTTTTGTGCCATTGAATTCCCCAGAAACCCTAATAGGAGGCCAATGACAACCGTGCTCAGCCCGTGCGCCAGTGCTGCCACCAGGGTCACTTTGGAAGTTTCAGCAGCCGACCATTTTTCCCTTCTTCCTATGGCAAGTACTGGTAGCCAGTGATTGGGAATAATGGCGTGTAAAACACTCAATAAAAAACTTCCGATAAGAATACTGAACATTTGTTTATTTATTTTCTCTCGTTTTTTTAAAACTGTAAATAGATCAGTGCAATAGCAGCAACTGACATTATTATCAGCGTAAGCCATCCGAGTACGTTGGATAGCTTACCATTTGTATTCTCTTTCATAATCTTCTTATTATTGGATATATGCAGGACAATCGCTATCAGTATAGGCGAAGTTAATCCATACAGAATGGCTGTATACAGCAGTGCCTTGATTGGGCTGATACCAAAGTAGTTAATGGAGAGTCCGAGTAAAAGTGAAATGATGATAACAATATAAAAGGATTTGGCCCGGTAAAATTTTGCATCCAGGTTTCCCTTCCAGCCAAAAGTTTCAGATACAATGTAGGAGAGAGATCCACTTAAGACTGGTATAGCAAGAAAGCCGGTTCCGATTACCCCAATGGTAAATATCAGGTAGGAAGCTTTTCCTGCCACAGGCTCCAATGCCTTAGCCGCCTGTTCTACTGTATCTATTTGTGTAATTCCATTGGCAAACAGGGCGGTGCCGGTGGCAAGGATGATAAAAAACATAACCAGGTTAGACAGCAGCATTCCCAGGTTTACATCAAGCCGCATTTTAGCAATCAACAGGCTGAGGAAGTTTTTTGTTTTTGCCTCTAAGACTTTGGTGTCCTCATCCCTTCGGGCAATTCTATTTCTGGCGAGTATGAGCTGCCTGGAAGATTTGACGTCTTCGGCTTCCATGGTAACCTGCCAGAAAAAAAGATAAGGCGATATGGTTGTACCTAAAATAGCAACAAGTATTTCAACAAACTCTTTATTGAAATGGATGGTAGGAACAAACGTATTTTTAAGGACTGCTCCCCAGTCCGGGTGCGTAAAAAACGGAACAGCAATGTATAGGAACAAGGAAAGGCATAGGTATTTCAGGACAGACACGATCTTTTGGTAAGGAAGGTAGACTATCATAACAATCAGAACCGCGGTAAACAAAACGCTGAATAAAAGAGGTGATACCGAAGGAAAGATCAGGTTTGCGACCGCACCCATGCCCGCGATATCTGCCCCAATATTTAGGATGATCGCTGGGACACTGAAGAGAAGCATCAGGTAAAGTATCGGTTTGGAATAATGTTTCTTAAGTGTTGTGGTCAATCCAACCGAAGTCATAATGCCGATGCGGGCGCACATTTCCTGGATCGCTGCCATCAGCGGGAAAGTGATCAGCGAAGCCCATAGGGTCGCAAGGCCGAATTTCGCGCCCGCCTGGGAATAGGTGGCGATACCCGACGGATCGTCATCACTGGCACCGGTGATCAGCCCTGGCCCTAGGGCTTTAAAAAACTTACTAATTTTTGCTGAATATTTTTTCATAGTCGGTTCGCCGCTTTTTTTTTGCGTTTTTGTTTTTTACAAATGCTATTCTCAAGTACACAAATACTGCTAAAGGTGTCAGCATGTTTACCGTTGTCGAAAATCCGGACCTGAAAAAGGCATGGTGAAAAAATGAATACGCATTGGTTGCAATACAAACAACAATAAGTGCTTCAAGACAATAAAAATATTTTTTCACTTTCCCTGTTTTTAATTGTTTACTATTTACACACTATTTGCCAAATCCCGCAATGGTATTAATGGTCAAAGCCACTATTATCGTATTAAACACAAACGAAATAAGACTGTGCATCAGCACAAAACGCCTGATTACCCTTGATTCAACCTGCACATCAGAGACCTGGAAGGTCATACCGATCACAAAAGAAAAGTAAGCGAAGTCTACATAGTCGGGGGCTTCTTTGGAAGGGAAACTGATACCGCCCACATTGCTTCCTGTTGCCAGTGAATTATGATCGTGATACAGATGCGCATACCGGATGGTAAAAATGGTGTGCAATAGTATCCATGATAAGAGCACAGGCGACAATGTGATTGTCATGTAGAGTATTTTATCCATGTAAGGTTCTGACTGACTGCTTAAAAGCAACAACGTGGCAAATACGCTGAAACAAAGCGCAACGAGCACAATGGTAAAAATTACTTTTAATCCTTCATCCTGAACAGCCACGACGTCACAGAGTTCTTTTTCTCCGGTTGAAAAGAAGAGAGCCCAACTCAGTGCGATCATAGTAAGGCAGAAGGCATCCCATGCGAGGATCATGCGGCATTGCATTTCAATGTTGGTAAGCCTTAAAAGAAAAAAAACAATTGCAGCCATGCAAATAGCAAATAGCAGTTTGGTTATGCCGCTGGTTTGTTTCAATTTCCTGTATCTGATCTTTTTCATGATATGGCGCATGGATTAAATATTATTAAGAACGTCCTCTGTTTTGTCGATGTGTATTTCGATAGTGGTGTGGTTAATTTTAAATCTGGTAGCCAGCAATTCTTTAAGTGACCGTGAAATTTCGCTGGCCTCTTCAAGTGAGGTTTCGGGTTCCATAATTACATGCACACTTAAGGCATACATACCTGAAGTAAGTGTCCAGATATGGAGATCATGAATACTGATGACACCAGGCTTGGCAGTAAATAGGTTATTCACTGCATTGTAGTCTATATCTTTAGGTACGGCTTCGAGTAAGATATTCACCGACTCTTTTAAAAGATTATAGGTCCGGGGTAATATAAAAAGGCCAATGGCAGCGCTCATAATTGGGTCAATGTATAACCATCCTGTCGCCAAAATGATACATCCCGCAATAATCACTCCCACAGAACTCAACATGTCGCTTACCACCTCCAGGAATGCTCCTTTGATATTGATGCTTTCCCTGGAACCGGATCTCAATATCTTCATCGAAATCAGGTTGATGACTAACCCGCAGAATGCCACCACCAACATAGGGATACCAGCTACAGCAGGCGGATTGCTGAACCTTTGCCAGGCTTCGTATAAAATGTAGCCGGAAATAAACAACAACACAACCGCGTTGAGCAGTGCCGAAAAAATTTCCGTGCGGTAGTAACCGTATGTCTTCCATGCGTTGCGCGGCCGGGAAGACATCCAGATGGCAAACAGCGCCAGGCCTTGTCCTCCCACATCAGTAAGCATATGGGCCGCATCAGACAATAAAGCCAGGCTGTTGGACATAAAACCGACCACCACCTCGATCACGAAATAACCGAACGTAATAAAGAAAACGGTTTTGAGTGACCGGTTATGTTTAGCCCCTGCTGAAAGTCCTGTGAAATCCTGTGCCATACCTGAAAAGTTATTGGTGAATGATTTTAGTCCGCGTCCTTGTGATTCCCTGCACCCTTAACCATTCTCTTTTTCCACTGAATATACCATTTCTGGTGGTGCAGGGAAAGGAGAAAATAAAGGGTCAGGCTGCCAGCCAATGCTATGATATACATATCCAGGCCAATAGCCACCCCTACGGCAGCAGTACACCAAACGGTTGCTGCTGTCGTAAGCCCGTGGGATGTACCTTTGCTGTTGTTTCGATAGATAATTCCCGCACCAAGGAAACCAACACCTGTCACAATGTTGGCAATGACCCTGGAGGCGGCAGCGGGGTCACCGGTGAGGTGGCATGCAATAGCTGTAAACAGTGTCGAGCCAATACATACAGCAGCATAGGTCCTGATGCCTGCATCCCTCCCGTGTATTTCCCTGTCATACCCGATCAGGGCCCCGAGTATAAAAGAGACCAGTAATTTTACGATAATGATGAGTTCAAATCCGATGTCCATAACTTGCATTTAAATTTTTCTTTTGCATTTGCTTTCTCCAACAATACGCCCTTTTCACTAAACAATATTTCGCCTTTTGCAGTATTGTAAAAAGCGGGAAGAATTGCTGGGATTTTTTACATTTTAAGGTATTTCAGTCAAAACACTTTTCTACACCTCGATCCATTTCATCGCTTTTTTGCGATCCTGCAAACCAAAGCATCGAACGTCTGCGTTTGGTGCAATTCCTTTTATTACTGTTAGAAATACCTGCCATTTTTCAGTCGCAACTATCGCTATTTTCTCCATCGCTGCTGCGCGTGGGAAAGCCAGCTGGTAATCACCATCGGTCGCCGGTTTGCTGCAATAACTTTCGTCTAAAATGGAATTATCATCTATTTCAAAATACCATCTGACCTTCTTGCCCCTGCTTTCAATGTTGTGAACAAGCGGAAGAATCTTCGCATACCCGGCAGCGCTCAACATGGTGTCTGTGCGGGTAGCGATGATATTGTTATGCGTAAATTCAAGCAGTTGAAGCATCTTGTAAGAGGTTTAAAACTGATTATTCTTCTTCCTCTTCCGAGTTGTTCATTTTAGATAACAGGTCATAGGCACCTTTGATTACAATCTTGCTTTTGGGGTCAAATTTTTCAGGCAGGATCACGGCCGTAAAACCGTTCTCCGTTACGCCTATACCCACTTCGACCCTTCTGAACGAATGGTGCTTTTCTTTGTCCGCTGTTTTTGTGTTTTGCTCTCCTTGTTTGGATGGCTCTTCCACAAAAATGTAATGCTTTCCACCTGAAGGCACGACCGCAGCCTGCGGCAAAGCTGGTGTGCTGGACGTACCGATTTCAACGATGGCATTGACGAACATACCGGGCAGCATATTGCTGGTTAATCTTTCAATAGCGGCATGCACTTCCACCGTCCGGTCGGTATCGATGTCTTTACCAATCAGGAATACTTTGGCCGTACGTTCTACGCTGTCACCGGTGGCACGGAAGCGTACCTTTTGCCCGAGTTTTATATTCGGCAAGTCTTTTTCAAACACTTTAACCCTAATCATGATGTTATTGGTATTGGCCATATCAGCCATCAATTCGTTGGGTCCGATGAATTTGCCGACGTTGGAATATACGTGGGTAATGTAGCCGTTGGTCGGGGCATAGATACGGGTTACGGAAGTAAAATTACCGGCCTTAACGCTGGACGGGTTAATGTTCATGATTCGCAGCCTGGCCTTCAAGCCCTCAAGCCTCGCATTCATGGTGTTGTATTCACTCGTTGCTTTCTGTAACGATTTGCGCGCTGCGATGTTTTCTTTCACCAGTTCTTCCTGTCTTGTAAGATCCTGCTGTAAAAAACTGAGCTGGCTGCTGGTTTCCAAATAATCCTGCTGCACCTGAACAAACTCCGGATTTTCAATGGTGGCGATCAGTTCGCCTTTCTTCATGTATTTTCCTTCGATGACAGTGGTGCTCCTGATCGACCCTCCATAAGGTGAAGTAATACTTACCAGATCCTGTGGGGGAACATCAATGGTGCCGGATGCCTTAATATAGTTGCTTAAGTTGGTAGTGATAACCCCACCGAAACGGACATCTACAGTCTGGAACTGTTCATTGGTAAATTCAACCACATCCGGGTTGTGTTCCTCTGCCTTCTCTACCTGAACTTCTTCTTTTTTGGAAGAACAGGCTGTAAAGAAAAAAGAAAGGGTGAGTGCTATTGCATAAAGTGTTTTGCGCATGGTAGTAAAAATTTATAAACCTGTAATTAATTCCAGTTCGATCGCTGACTGGTTGTATTGATTCAATAATTCGATGTATTGGCGGCGGACACTGTTTGCATTGTTCAGTGATTGAGACAACTGGTAGTAATCCATTTCTCCGGCTTCAAATGCGCGCTGCGAGGTACGTATGAGCAGCTGTGCCTGGGGAAGTGCCGTTTTGCGGTAATAATTCAGCTGAATCGTAATTCGCCGTAGGTCAGAAAGGAGTAATGACCCTCTTTGTGAAAGGCTGAAATAAAACGCCTGGACTTCAGCTTCCCTTCGCTGCCGGTTGATCTGGGCCGCACGTATCCGCGCTTTCTGGGGGCGGGCAAAAATCGGTATGCTGATTCCTGCTTCAATACCCTGGAAACGTTTGCCTGCGCCATAATATTTAGGAGACCCGTTTACATCGTAGGTGCCTACCAGTGACTGATTAAAATAGCCCACGTTAAAATCAGGCAGGAGTTTACTCTTTTCTACACTGATCTCTTTTTCCGCAACGGCGATCTGTGACCGGAGTGCCTGTAACTCAGGGTTATTACTGAGCAAGCCTGAATCGAGATTCATTACAAGATGTTTTTCTACCAGAAGTGTATCTGCAATCCCGCTGAGGCTTGAGTCGAAAGTGAAACTGGCCAATTGTCCGAGATCCGTCCTGATCTGTTCCCCAAGTTGGTTGCTCTGCGCGATGGCTTCCTGGAGCTGGGTATTGGCGTTGTATTTCTCCAGGATATTGGTTTCACCGGCCGTAAAGCGGGTGTCCGCTGCTTTGAGTACCCGCTCATATAGGCTAACCAATGTGTCGTTAAGCCTGCGTTGTTCCTGCCGGTAAATCAACCTGTAGTAAATGCTTTTAACCTGGTAAGTCACCTGGCTTCTATAGATGCCCACCTGCAGGCGGCTCGCATCGATCGATGCATCGCTGAGTTCGGAAAGCCGTTTTAAGTAAACAGGGTTGGGAATGTTCTGCGTAATGGTGATGTTGTTGTCATACACGATCGGACTGTTATACTGCCCCAGCGTTAAGGTGATATTGGTTTTGCCGATATCTTTTGCCGCCCCTTTAAGCGCCTGTTGGTAATCAATGTTCAGGTTGCCCGCCCTGATGTTAGGGTTGGCATCCAGCGAACGGCTTATGGCCGACTGAAGGTTGATCCTTGTATTGGTGGCAGTAGCCGGCACCTGTGCATTCACTGTAGCTGAACCGCCCAAGAACAATAACAACATGGTCACTACCGCCGTCAATTTTTTGGGCTCTTTACCTTTGCCGAACCTTTCAAAGAAAGTGTAAAGCACAGGCAGTACAATGAGTGTGAGCAGTGTTGCCGTAAGCAGCCCACCAATCACAACTGTCGCAAGCGGTTTTTGTACCTCGCCACCGGCACCGGATGAAAGTGCCATAGGCAGGAAACCAAGTGAAGCCACTGCTGCAGTCATGAGTACCGGACGCAATCGGATAGCGGTTCCCTTCATTATGATATCATTTAAATTGGTTAGTCCAGTTTTTTTAAGCCGGTTGAATTCCGAGATAAGAACGATCCCGTTCAGTACGGCAACGCCAAAGAGGGCGATAAAACCTACACCGGCTGAAATACTGAAAGGCATGCCGCGGATCAGCAGTGCGAACACTCCGCCGATGGCTGACATCGGGATTGCGGTGAATATGAGTAAAGAATATTTAAAGGAGCCAAATGCGAAATACAGTAACAGAAGGATAAGCCCCAATGCTACAGGTACTGCTATGGAAAGCCTTTTGTTAGCTTCTTCCAGGTTCTTAAACTGACCACCGTAAGTAATGTAATAACCCACCGGCATTTTGATCTTCTGGTCAATTTTCAGCTGCATTTCTTCTACCACAGATGCGATGTCTCTTCCACGAACGTTAAAGCCAACTATGATTCTGCGTTGCGCCTGTTCACGCTGCACCTGGTTGGGCCCTAATACCAGATTGATATCTGCCACCTGTTCGAGCGGAATCTGGGTTCCGTCAGCAGCCACCACAAAGAGCCTGCGTACATCTTCAATACCCTGGCGCTCGGCCTGTTGTAATCGGATAACAAGATCAAATCGCTTCTCTCCCTCAAATACGGTACCGGCCTTACCACCGGCAAAGGCAGTATTGATTACCTGGTTGATATCGGATACATTTAGACCAAACTGTGCGATCTTGTCACGGTCGAGCTTAACTGAGATCTGTGGCAGACCACCCACCTGTTCTACGTACAGGTCCTCTGCACCTTTGACTGTGGGAACGATACTACCGATCTTTTTAGCCAGTTCGGCAAGCACCTGCATGTCTTCCCCGAATATTTTAATGCCCACGTCCTGGCGCACTCCCGAGATAAGCTCATTAAAACGAAGTTGTATGGGCTGTGAGAAACCAAAACTTACACCGGGGATTCTTTCCAGCGCTTTTTTCATTTTCTCAGCCAACTCTTCGCGTGTACCTGCGCTCACCCATTCTTTTTTGGGTTTAAGAATAATAGTGATGTCTCCAGCTTCGATAGGCATGGGATCAGTAGGTATTTCAGATGCACCGAGTTTACCAATTACTTCTTTCACTTCCGGAAATTCTTTGGTGAGTATATTGGAAGCCTGGGTTATTTTTTCAACAGTCTGGCTTAGGGAACTTCCCGTCAACAACCTTGTTTCAACCGCCAGGTCGCCTTCTTCCAATTGCGGGAGAAATTCTCCACCCAATTTAGAGAACACGAAAAAAGCAATAACCATCAGAGAAACTGCGATCAGTACCACTATTTTTTTCATGCGCAGGGCGCCTCTGAGAACAGGTGTATAAATACGATGGAGGAAATCCATCATCTTATCTGAGAGATTTCGTTTATGTTTTATGTTTTTGCTGAGAAATAACGCACTCATCATGGGAACATAAGTCAGTGACAGCAGGAAGGCGCCAAGGATAGCAAAAGAAACGGTCTGCGCCATTGGCCGGAACATTTTACCTTCTATGCCTACCAGTGCCAGGATAGGCATGTAAACTATAAATATTATGATCTGCCCGAATGCTGCCGAGTTCATCATTTTTTTTGCCGACGAGCCCACCTCGCGATCCATCTCCGCCTGGTCAATTCTGCCCTCTTTACGGCTGGCAAGGTGATGCATTGTAGCTTCAACGATAATGACCGCTCCATCTACGATCAGCCCAAAATCAATGGCGCCAAGGCTCATAAGGTTTCCCGATACGCCAAAGAGATTCATCAGCGAAATGGCAAAGAGCATGGCTAGTGGAATCACGGAGGCAACGATCAGGCCTGAGCGGATATTACCCAGGAAAACCACGAGTACAAATATGACGATCAGCGCTCCTTCTATGAGATTTTTCTTAACCGTATCGATCGCCCTTCCTACAAATTCACTGCGGTCAAGGAAGGCTTCGAGCACCACACCTTCGGGAAGGGTCTTCTGTATCTGTAAGACTTTTTCTTTGACTCGTTTGACTACTTCGCTGGAGTTACTGCCTTTAAGCATCATAACGATTCCTCCAACAGCTTCACGATCGTTTCGCGTCAGTGCGCCATAGCGATTGGCTGCCCCAAAACCGACGGTTGCAATGTCGCGAATGGTAACCGGGAAACCGGATTCAGTTTTTTTCACCACGATGCGCTCGATATCACCGAGGTTGGTAATGAGACCTTCACTGCGTATGAAATAAGCGTTTGGTTTTTTATCAATATAGGAACCACCGGTATTCTGGTTGTTTTTTTCCAACGCGGTAAATATGTCCCCAATGGAAATATTGTAACTGCGCGTCTGGTTTATGTTCAGGGCGATCTCGTATTGTTTTAAGAAACCACCGAAACTATTGACCTCAGCGATGCCGGGTGTACCGAGCAGTTGCCTCCTTACATACCAATCTTGAAGGGTCCGTAGGTCGGTTGCATTATATTTATTTTCAAAACCTTTTTTGGGATGAAGTACATATTGGTATATCTCGCCGAGTCCGGTAGAGATAGGTGACATTTCCGGTTCTCCGGTGCCGTCCGGTATTTTGCTTCTTGCCTCCGGAAGCCTCTCAGCTACCTGCGAGCGAGCCCAATAAATATTGGCATCATCATGAAAGATGACAGTTACTACTGAGAGCCCAAAGCGGGAGATTGAGCGAACCTCCTGTATTTCCGGAATCAGGGACATGGTCTGTTCCACCGGGTAAGAAATGAGCTGCTCTACTTCCTGGGCGGCCAGTGACGGACTAACTGTGATGATCTGTACCTGGTTATTGGTGATGTCAGGAACCGCATCGATCGGAAGTTTGTTTAGAGACATTACGCCCCATATAATGAGGGCAAAGGTGAAAATGCCGACGACTAATTTATTCTTGACAGAAAAATCTATGATCTTATTTAACATGACCTATAAATGATTTGAAATCAGATGAAAGTATTTCAACAACATACCCGCCATAGCCAGCAGCAGAACAATAGACAGCACAACAATGGTAATGGACTTGGTAATTCGGATCCATTTTGGTTTAACCGGGTCTTTTATTTTGCTATAAACAATTTTCTGCTTGCGGCCTGGCGGCTTTGACTTAGCCATAACCACACTGGTTGGATAGTGAGAAAATGATGATAGTCCGTGCATTAAGCACAGCAGAATTCGTGCGTTTTAGCGCACTACAATTAAGCTATTAACTGCGGAGGTTGCCAGATGGGCAAGGATATACCGGTGATGTCACCAGGTAAATAAGAAGGTATTTTGTTAACGTAAATCTGCGGTGGCATTTCCAAAGAAAGGAAACTTGTTTTGATAAATACATTGGCGCAGCAACCACAGTGGCAAAACGGCGGGCAAAGATCATTATTACCCTGGTTTTCTTCGTGGTTGGTTTGGGCAGTGATTTCTGTGTTTGCTTTTCCAGCTTTCATAGCGTTGCCCCTGTCTGCACACGGGAGAAGACTCAGTCCCAGGACAATAAACGTTAATATGAAAACGGTAATACGCATCAGGTACAAAAGTAGGGTGTTTATCGGCAAAACAATTTATTAGATAGGGTAAAAAATCACAATGTGGTTGCAATTACATTATATGGAGTCCTCAGGCTCCGTTTCTATAAGTAGTTTTTCCAGGCTATCCTGCACTTCTGCAGGTAGTTCCGGATCTAGCTCCAGGTAAAAAGTATGCTTGGTTTCATCAGCTTGCAAAGTAAAGGTCTCTTCAAAGGTTTTAGGCAGTAAAAGCGATTCATAACTGGCCTTTAGTCCTGATACCCCCATTTCAAAAGAAGTCCGCCATTTTTCCATTTTAAGCCCATCCATACATGTATTTTACAAAACAGTGGAAAAAATCGTGCCCACACTCCAAATCTTTGCCAGGGGTAAGATTTTCCTTAAAAAATGAGAAACAGGTACGCTGAGAATTAATTATCAGGATCAAGGATCGAGTGAAAAGCGGCAAGGTCTCTGTCAATATCAAAGGGTGACTTAATCAGAATGGAATTGTAGCTGCCTAGCTGTTTGGCAATGGAAACTTGAAAAAATAACTCGCTTTCCAGAAGAAACCTTTGGATTTCCGGGACAGCTCCAGATTGTAAAAAATGAAGCAGGGCTCCCGATCTGTTTGGGCTGAGTCCGAAAAGACTGCATTGAGATGAGGCTTCCCCAAACAGGTCTTCCGGAAGAAGGGAAAGATCAGGAAAATTGTTCGACGCAAAAAGCACAACAGATGGGTTGGCAGTATCATAATTCATCGTTTGTACAAACCCTTTGTCGGCGCCCAGGCCGTCAACGTCATTTGAAAGCAATTCAAACCGCCACCGTGATGCCCCGAGCCATAATAAGATGTCTGAATTTTCCGTATCTGGAGACGGCGGCAATAAAACATATTTGTCCATTTTACCACAACAAAAATCCGCCAGTGCCAAATAGTGGCGGAAAAGACTGCTATATATGATAGGGTCTACAGGTTGAAGGCCTGTGGCCGGATAGGATAAGCTTCCGTCAGTCAATCCCGGCATTGATTCGTATGCGGGCGGTTCGACATAGAGATAAGTAAACAGTCCCTTTATTTCTTCTTTTCTAAACTGGATAGGGGTCATGAGTCAAAAGTAGTTCTTGTGCCAATTGGAAAGACTTTGGTACAATTATTTTACAAATAAATTTGCAGGTTACTGGACGCTCCTAACCTCAACAGCATTGTGAGCGATTTAACACGACCTTTTTTGGTTAGTGCCTAGTTTTTGACCTATTTAAAAAAACACCTTTATGAAAAACCCGTTTATAAAACTCTTTTCTCTTTTTGCCGTTTCCGCTATACTGTTCACCAGCTGTTCCTCAAAGGCTTATATTCAGCGGGATGACACCGTCGATCTTAGCCAGTACAAAACATTTGCATGGTCAGAAACACAGGAAGTGCACGAGCAGAAAAAACACAACGACATTCAGGAAAGTAAAATCAGAAATGCTGTAAATCAAAGTCTGATAAGTGCAGGATGGCGGGAGGATCCCACAAACCCGGACGCTGTTTTAGCTTATGATGTACTTGTTGAAAGAAATACCCGAAGAACAAGTGATCCTGTCTACACGCCCTCTTATTCGCGCATGTATTACAACCCCTATACAAGAAGATTGGGAACTCTTTACTATCCCTCCCGCTTTGCCGGTTATAACAATTCGCAATATCAGGTAACGGAAGGTACTTTAACCGTAAGTTTAATCGATGCAAAAACAGACAAAACCTTCTGGCAAGGCTGGACAACAAAAGAGGTAAATACCAAACTGTTATCAGATCAGGAAATTGAAAGTTCAGTAAAAAGCATTTTCAAAAAATTCAGTAAGTAATCAAATCTAAATGCTGATTAATAAATGCTTTTGTTACTCCTTACTTCGTTGGAAGGATAGTCTATCTGCAAAAAAATTGCATTAGATCTATAATAAGGTGGTGTGAAAACTATATGTCTAAAAAATCATGTTTAAGATTACCCGATTAAAAACAATTTTTAATCGGGTAAAATCTTAGGGTTACTTCCTAGGATGATGTTCTTTCTCTTTATGATGCTCATCATGTTCATGATGCTCTGCTTCCGGGTGTTTTTCCAGCACATTAGGATCCGTATTCCCATCGTGATGTTCAGGATGTGGATGATGTTCCAGTTCCTGATGATGTTCAGCATGCTCATGCTGTTCCGGGTTCGCTTTACCTGTGCCAGGCGTTTGGTTGACACCGTCTTTTTTTTCTTCGTTATTGTTTGTCATAATTTGAATTTTATTAAAATATGAAAAAAACATGCCACCTCTCTACTTAGATTAACCTTCTGAGGTTAGCATCTCTGCATCTTTGCCTGTCCACTATATTCTACGCTTTGTAGTTATTTAAATAGCTGGTTACGCTACCTGGTCTAATTAGGTAAAATGCCATACAATCAAAATAGACTATTTGATATCTGCCATCTTCCGCGCTGCATCAAATGCTCACCTTGGGCTAACAACAGTTCTCTCCCCCCTGCATTGGCGGACACTTCATTGTTCCATAGCTGCAAAAAACACAGCAGTCCCCTTGTTTTGGTTTCAAGCGTGTTTTGCAGTTTTCACACTCGTAAAAAAAAATACATGCATTTGTTGGCATTATTTCCTCTTTTGAATGGCCGCATTCCGGACATTTAATAATGGATCGCAATACAATTTCATTTGCTTTGTGAAGCCTGTTTCTTTGAAAATTCCAAATGGTTGCCGCCAACATTCCAAACATTCCGGCGTAGAGAAAATAAATCCAATTGTCGTTATCATTAAAATGATATGCGTAAAAAATGAGAAGCCCACTGGGAACGGCCACCAATAATGGATACAAACAACCATGTTTTCGGTAAGAAATATAAAGCCCAAGTATTGAGACCAAAACCATAGCCTGAAAGATCCACATCGTCCAGCCACCAAAAAGTTCCGCGCTGCCCAATCCAAGAGCAGATGCCGCAAATGCAAAAAGCGGGAAACAACAGGGTGAAAATATTGCTGTCAGAAATAACCCTGCTGTACCGAATTTGTCTATATTTTTTGAAATTTTAAATGTCATCTATTACCAGGTAATTTATTTGTTTAAATTTCAATACTGTGTTTATTGTAACTTTTTGGGTTCCGGTATGTTCAGGGCAGGCAGTACGGTAATTGGTTATTTTCATGTACTAAGTCTTTTTATTTGCCTAAGCATATATCTTCGGATAATCTGGCTAAAGGGCCTTACAAAGAACCAATAAGCCCTAAATTTTGATTTCATTTCCCAGCTACCACACCATATTCTTGTTTCAGTTGAAACCACGCATTTTGATGAACCTTGTTCTTCAACCTTAAAATTAATCACTGCTTTGATTATTCTCTGTCCTTTCGTTTCAATAAATAGCGACGGTGAAGAAATTGATACGCAGCCATTGAACATGGGACTTTCTGTAACTATTCCAAACACAATTTCGTCTCCAGGGTTTTCTTCTAATTTGATAAAGCCCATTTTCGTAAGGCCTTCGATAGTATATGCTCTTTTCGGAATCCCTCTTAACCAGAATAGTAATGTAACTACCGTAGCCCCGCTTAAATCACGATGTAACATTTTGTGATAGATTTCATTAGCTGGACCATTCGCTTTAATGGAATGAAATTCTTTGAAATCGTAAACAGAAAGATATTTATCTATTAACATTACTCGTTTTTAGCAGAATCGTTCAATCCCTCCGTTTAATATGCATTGAATAAATTATACTCTAACCGCACAAACAACCCGTTCGGGGCAGTACGGTAAAGTGAACTGCTCATTTGTTGCCTGTAACCTATATCAACCCTGGCAACACTATTAAAGATAAGCTGCATAGAAGGAGCAATATCCATATAATATTTGCCTGATCCCAGATTGAATTGGTTAAGGAATTCCAACATCAGGTTAAGATTGGTTTGTTTATAGTCCGTATACTCTTTCGGCAACATCAATTTACCGATAGATAATGTATAATTGATCGCCTGCCTGTCCAGATTTCCGTACGGAAATTTATTGTTGCCGCCGTTGTCCAGTGTTTTGATAAATGAAAGGCCTGATGAAATCGCCACTTTGTGGAGTAACTGTGTAGCAACGATACCGGCCTCAAATCCTGTATTGTGACCGTACAGGTTGATCTCTTCCTGGTGAATATCGCTGTTATTAAAACTGTACCTGCCAAATGCTGCCATACGAAAATGTTTCTGCACTTCATCATTGCTCAGGAAGCGGTATTTGGCATAGATGCTGCCACCCTCTACGGATAATCCTTTGTTTCTGTTTGATAGAAAAGCATCAAAATGAACCATGGTGGTTTTGGAAACGCCAACCATTATCTCAGGTATCATGTGATAATTGGTTTTGGCTGTGTAAGATTCCGGCATGATGAAATTATTCAGCCGAAGGCCGATACTCTTGGCAGCCATGTTGCTGGCCGGTTCTGTATACACATATAGTTCCTGCGCCATGCTGCTGATCGAGATCAGCAACAATGCAGTAATTAGTTTGGTCTTCATATAAAAAATTAAAGGGCTTTGCCGCTAAGCAAAGCCCGATGATTAAATGGTTACATTATACACGCCGTTTCCGCTGGTTGGGGCAGCCAGTGTATTTTTCTTGAAATCCTTTGTTGATACAAATCCTTTATCAACGATTCTTACCTGTTTTGCGCCGTTCAAGGATTTTTCTTTTGCATTAAGAATGTAAAAAGTTTTATCACCGACCTTAACGGGTTCGTTGGATTTTATTTCTGTATTATTGAAATTCACAAAAGCAACAAAGCTCGCAACAGTAAACCCCGCATCTTCTACTTTCTTTTTCAGTTTATCGAAATCAACAGAAGAACCCTCCTTAAAGGTTATTTCGAATGTAGACGTTTTGATATTTGGATTTACAGTCTGCACAAAATCGATTGTCTTTAAAGCCTTATTGATAGAGTTACTGCACATGCTGCAGGTTAAACCACTTGCCTGCAGGGACACCTTTGAAACCTGCGCATTGGTTGCTATCGAAATTATTGCTGCTATTAAAAAAAGAAATGTTTTCATGATATAATTTTTAGGTGATCGTCTTTTTAAAAATAATTACTAATCTTTCGTTGTAGGTTTTACCGCTGTTAAGGCCATACCACATTTTGAACACTTGCCCGGTTTATCGCTGGTGACATCTGCATGCATGGGACACCTATATCCATTCATCACTTCCATTTTCATTTGTTCTTTTTTGGAAAGATTCAGGTTCTTCCCGCATTTGGAACACTGGCCCGGTTTATCGCTTGTCACTTCCGGGTGCATCGTACATGCGTATTTCACAACACCGGCTTTCATCAATTCTTTCTTAGAAAGATTAAGGGCCATGCCGCATTTAGAGCATTTTCCTGGCTTGTCACTGGTTTCTTGCGGGTGCATGGGACACGTATAGCTAACAATGGTAGTGGAAGACTTAGCATCTTTGATACGGTCTGATTTATTGCTTTGCGCGTTTGTAGATTGAATAGTTGCCAATGCAAAGAGCATAGCAAACAGTATTTGAAACTTTTTCATTTGTAAATATTTTTATTAATTATTAATGGTAGAAATACAAGCATTATAGAAATGCCTTTTACCCGCAGGAGGCGGGTATTACATTACAAAAAGAAAAATCAAATACGGAAATTACAGTTGCGGATAAAAATAGGTACTGTTCGCCAATCAGGCGGTGCGTGAGATACAGGATAGTCAATAGCGATTGACTGAACGTAACTGAAATAAGAATATGCCGGAATACTTAGATCTGAAACAACAGTCAGAAACTGAAACGATGATTCGGATATTTTCTGGTCCTTTTCGATCTGTAGTTTCTTCTGTTCATCTTTACAGCAGCCCTTGTGCCCTGCTTTCTCCATGCCACAACTGCCGCAGGAACCTTTTTGCTCCTGTTTCATATCAACGGTCATCAGCTTACCCATACAATAATGCATATTGATGGTCGCACCGCTTGAAACGGTGAGATATGCAACAGCTAATATAGTAACCAGTAGCTTTTTCATTGTCTGCTGAAGTAAAAGTAGAATTTTTAATCGGTTCAGTAGCATTTGGCCATGTTAATACCTGGTAGAAGCGGATGTTAAATTTTCTCTTGCCTCAACATCAATATTCTATGCTTTGAAACTCTAGGGGTAAGAATAAGGGTAATGGGCATTTGTGGATATCCTTCAACCGTTACCATATAATCTTCGGAGACTTCAAGTGGATGCGTGGTCATGATAACAATAGCGCCTGTATCATGCTCCACATATAATAAATAATGTGTTACAAAAGTATTATCAATGGAGATGCTTGTATCATTGAACTGCCAGCTAGCCCCATCTGCTGAGTAGAATTTTTTGGTATCGGTGAAAATTTATTTAATTTCCTCGTAAGTCATAGCGGAAGGTTATTTTTTCCTGAAAAATCAGGATTGTTTAAACCGGATCATCTTATTTGATTCCCATACATATACTGACTTGCCATTATTCAATATCATTAGCTTCATAAAACTTCCTTTAATGTTCTCACGCTGCTTACCTTCAGTATTCGTCAACTTTGATAATTCTCCCTCCTGGTATGAAACTAACCATTTATCAGTTTTTGAACTGTACGCTATGGCAGGCCCGCGGCCATTTACCCTTTTTATTTCTGGTTCTCCAGGCTTGCAGGTATACACAATTCCTTGCCGTTGCCACGTAGTTTGTATGCCTCCTTTATTATCAATAATTAGTCCGCCTCCATCCATGGGACAAGCATTCAACGGCCAGGTCCCTTCTCCCAGTTTTTGAGCAGGTCTGAAATTACCTCCGGCGTTAGTTGATTGAAGCAGGTACATATCACGGGATCCGCCAATCCAGTTGCGAAACATAATGGCCACCTGGTTATTTTTTACCGCGATGCTCGGCTTGCAACATTCACAGACATGACCATCCGGCGACTGGTAAACCAGCGTATTTTTTGACCATACTTTTTGTGCAGCATTAAGGGAAGAGAAATAAATATTATTATTTTTCTCCTGCCGGGTGTCAAGCCATACAGAATAAAAATGATCATTGTTATCTGCCGCCAATCCCATCAGTCCTTCCGGCGCTGAAAAGCGCAGGTCATTTACATAACCTTTGCTGAGCCACGCACCCTTGTTGTTGTTCAATTGAAAAAAATGAATATCGCCCGCTTTATCCATTGCGGTAATAAGTGAGGTCGCAGCTGAGCTGGCAATCTGCGGTCCTCTTGACATGCCTAGGTGCATACCGGTTACTTTCCCCACAAGAACAGGAACAGAAAAAGTAGCTCCCTGGTTGACAGAAGTTGCACAAAAAATGCTATCGTTTCTACCAAAAGCAATGCGTAGAACGCCTTTGGTGTCCACACTAATTTGCGGTTGCATTCCGGGAGCTATTATGCCAGCATCTGGTGCTTTCCAAGAGAATGACACCAAAATAATGGCCAGGTAAATCGGAATTAAAGTAAGTTTTTTCATATAGTCAATATCATGTAATTACAAGGGCAACTTTATAAAGCGAGTTTAACTGTACTAATTTTTTTCATTTTTTCATCTGTCCATGCAAACAAAACGCTATTTCCTGATTTTGTCATTTGTGGAAAGCCGCTGGACCTTGATTGTGAAGAAGAAGCGATTGTAATAGATGGTTCTTTTGTTCCATCGGCATGAATTTTCGCCGCTTTTATCGCATCCCCTTCCATCCAACTCACCATAGCCGTTTTGTCATCGAGTAAAATAATATCGACCCGTCCAATGGTCTGCCCTTCATCCACACGAATCGGCGTGCCGAAGCTTATCCCACCATCCTTAGAAAAAACAACACTTACCTGTCCCTTTTTATCCGGCGATGTAAATCTTGCTACCGCCATGTTATTGCCGCGCGCATCAACCCTAGGACCGTTAACGGGGCAGCCCGCGATCGTCCAATTGTCAGTAAAGATGGTTTTGGGTTCTGTCCATTGGCCATTAACAAAGCGTACAATGGAAATATCCCTGACCTCTGATTCAGAACGGTCGCGGTAAATAACAACCGGGCCGTTTGCTGTGATAGCGGCTGTTGTCTGGCAACAATCGCAAACCCGGTTATCCAGTTCCCATTCTGCGGATTTTTTTCCTGATTTATCAATGATAGCCGCTCTCAATGTCATTTGCCCATGGTGACCTTCGCTATGACCACCTTCCCCTTCCATTGCAGCATTTCTTCCGTCGAGCCATGCAACAAAAAAATTGCTTCCATAAGGAACGATTGACACAAATCCATGTTCCGCTTTTTTCCCATCTTCATTCAGGATCTGTGGGGTGTTCCAGGTCTTGCCACCATCTGCAGAAGTGATCAGTTTAACATCATAGGTATATTTTCCTTTTTCACTTCTCTCAAGGAAATGGGCGACCATACCGCCAGATCCATCTGAAGCAAGCATCGGATAATCTGCCCAGTTAACAAACCAGTTGTCACCTGAACTGATAACAATTGGCTTCGACCATTCATCTCCCTTCAGCCGCGAAAAAAGAAAGGTGCTTTTTTCTTTCGATTTCTCAACCCATGAAAGAAAGTTGACACCGGCAGAATCTGTAAACAAAAACGGTTCTCCGCTAATTGAGTCCACGTTTAGAACAAGAGACTTTACATTGATTTGCTCTGTTGATTTATTTTTACAGGCGACAACCAAAACTGTTAATGCTAAAATTGATAATAGTTTATTCATGTTGTTGGGTTATTTTTTTGATCAGGTTGATATTATCACTTTCACCCCAATTACGGGAACCCATTTCTGAGAAAACGAGTTTCCCGCCAGGATTAACAATAAAAGTGGTTGGTAGCGCCTGGATATTAAGCGATTCCCCGTTTTCCAAATGCACATACTTGAATTTATAATTATGGTTGATGCTAAATGCTTTTATTTCTTCTATACTCTCACTTGATGCCAGCAGGAAAACTATTTCTTTATCGTTCATCATAGCCTGTGCCTTTTCTATTGACGGCATTTCTTCTACACAAGGCTTGCACCAGGTGGCCCAGAAATTTATAAAAACGGCTTTCCCTTTATAATTTTCGAGACGTATCGGTTGGCCTTTTAAATCCATTAACCTGATTTTGGCAGTTTCCGCATCATTTGAAACAGAGTTGTTTTTTTCAGTCTGATGACAACCCAAAGCACCCATAAGCAATAGAATTACAAGCTTTCGTATATAAATCATTAACCTGTGGTTTTGAAAGTTCGAGTATGGTGTTAAAAGGTATAGGTTCAAGATAATCTAAGTCCCTTAATCTATACAGATTTTGCAATTTTTTCCATGATATGATGTGTTTCTCCAAACCTGCAAAGGGCATCACAATGCTGCCGTAAATCAGAGAACATTATATATTTAATAATTACTTTATTTTGCCTGATAGCAGGACGCTGTAACTGTATTACAACATCTTTCTCTCTTTTATCAGGCACAATTAAATAAAATACTTCGTCTCCGTCGGCAATGGTAAAAGACAAATCTGTCAGCCGAAGGATCCCGGAATAGATACTGGTGCTCTTTTCCACTTCAAAAGCTGCAATCACTTTATTAGTTGCCTTTTGGAACCATAGTACATCAATCAGCTTCACTGTGTTGAGGGTATCTTTCTCTAACTCTATTGCCGGAAATTGCCGTAAACTGATAAATGAAAAATTATCACCACTATATGATTTTGAACGATCATTTGATGCAGCGATTACATCATATCCTAAAGCATTACCTATTTTTAATAAATGATACTGCATTTCTGTATGTAGGTCATCTTCTGCCTTTTCCTGTTCCACAGCTTCCCGCCGTTTTTCGATGAGTTTTTCTATCTTTTGACGTTCGTTCTGAGAAAGGTATTCATCCGCGCCCAATACAAGTTTTTGAGAACCTATTTCAAAAAGAAGCCCGGCGACAGCACCTAAATCCGATGACAGATCTCCACGATGCTGGTTATTTGTATCTATCAATACCTCCCTTAATTTCAAGTATTCGCTCCAGCTCCCTAATTTTTTTTTATCCTTTAAGAGGAAATTAAACCCATTGATAATTGCAGTATTAAAAGGAGGAATGATGGTTGGATGTAGAAAATACAGAATGCTGGCAACAGCAGGACCTAACCCCTTGATTTTTTTATTATCAAGGGTAATGATTTGCCTGATTATCTGTTCTTCAGTTTTAGCATTCAGGCAATTTTCAAGAAACTGGCCAAATCCCTGTTTATTTGATTCATTTTCATAAATATCCGGGATACGAAGTTTGGGTTTCCAGTAAAAGGGGTGTGAAGCGCCTTCAAAAACCTGTTTTTGTTCTGCAATGCAGGAGAGAACAAATTCCAGGGATGACCCTTTAAAATCATTAGGGAACCGATGTGACTTTATATCCTCTACAACTTGCATTACACCCCTCCGAATGGAGCGAAAAGCTTTTAGCCGTTCTTCATTGTTTATGAACCATGTGTTATAAACTGACTCTTTATCAGTTTTGTATTGCTGAATAATTTGAGATAAGTTTCCTTGCATGAAGTACCGGGTAAAAAAGGCAGAGGCAAAATAGTTATATTTCCTGATTAGTGGATTGTTTTCAGGGAATGCTCATTAATTGGCATTTTTAAATAAAATAGATGTTCCATTCTGATTATTTATGAAGCCGGTAAAGAATTAATGCAAATACCCATGGCAAAGTAAAAATTAACAATAGCCACTTGAAATCAGAATCAATAATAAAATTTACAACTACCATTGATCCTATTGAACTGATTCCTGCAAGAACAACGATATTAAATGCTCCGGGCAACCGTTTCCTAAAAGAGGTGAGTGAAATAAAAACCGTCAGCAATCCTGTCGTAAAAATGTAACACCCCATCACCCATAAGACTTTTTGAAGCCAGTTAGATAGACCTCTGGTAGAATTATTTATCACTGTCAAAGTTGTTTTCAGGTAACGTAAATCTTCCGGCAATAAAGGTTGTCGCACAAAAATGAAATATATTCCCATACCCATAAGGAGAAATCCCCCCAGTGCAAGCATTGATGCAGAATATGGTTTAAGTTTTATCATTTAATCAGTGAGATGTTTTTCCAGGCTCTTTTTCGTATCATTCAGCATATTATTCAAACACCAGTTGCAATACCATTTTGCAAAAATGAAGGAAAGGATTTTATAATACCACTTCACTGGCGGTAAATATTGTATTGAAATAGTAACGATGGTTCCCTTATCAGCCGGAGCAATTTCAAACCACATCCGGTACCAGGACATGATTATTATTTTCGCTTCACCAACTGTTTCCCACTCTTTGATTTTAGATGGTTGCCACTTTGTAACCGTTTCACTAAAATCCATTGTCATCCCCATCATCTTTCCATGCCATCGATAGCTTGCACCGACTCCGGTTTCGTTTACTGAAAGCTGCTCCAGTTTTAATTTACTTCCCATCATCATCATTGAACTTTCACTCATGTGCATTCCTGTTTTGGAAAAATCATCCATCTGGACGAATACTTTTTCAGGCGTTGAATGAATAAATATGCTTTTTATTTTGGTTTTCATATCTAAAGATTTTTTAAAATGAAATCCACCCTTTCCTCAGGTGGAAATACAGGAACCTGAACGATTGGAAATCCTAATGATTTATAAACCTCAACAAGCAATTCATGGATTTTTTCCTGAGCCACTGCGTCTTCGGTCCGGGCGTAATCTTTCACCAATGGCAGGCAATCAAGAATGAATATTTTCTTATAATAAACAGTATTCAATGCCTGTGTTAACTTCTCATCTTCCGGAAGATTCAAAAAACGATAGTAAGCAAGCGCATCAGGAATTGCGCGGTCAAGAAATACAAGCACATCAGGGGAAATTTGATTCTCCTGCTCAATCTGCATAGTTAAAACCCCTGATTGAAATTCTTCCTGTTGCTTTCTGACTTCATCTATAGTCTTTCCTTTCAGGCGCTGTGTATCAAGGTAGTGGCGGGCATGTTCAAAGGTTGTTATATATCCTCTTTCTTTAAGCAAGTTGACTGTAGTAGTTTTACCTGAGCTTGGCCCTCCTGTGATTACATACCAGTTTGTTTGCTTTCCAGCATACTTTTTTATGTTCATTTTTATTGATTCCGTAGAAGAATCCTCTTTGTCAATTTGAATTTAATAGCGAATACTGATTCCCGCTCCTGCTCCATAGTCACTGTCATACAATGCGCTGATTGAAAATGTACGGCTGACAAAATAGCGAAGACCCAACGTATATTCTTTATCAGTATTGACCCTGCCATCAAAAAATAATCTTGTTGTGATCGCCATATCCTTTCGCTGCAGTTGCGCCCGGAAACTGCCGGTTGGGTCCATCCGTACTTCAGCTTCAATAAAAAAGGGCAGTAGATACAATAAGCCAACTTCTAATTGCCTTCGGTACTCTTTCGTGTTGGTTTTTGGAGCTATGTCAGTTCCTTTTTTTGCACGGAAGTCATACCCTATAAAAGCGGCGAGGTAATCCCGCTTGTCTATAAACCTCAATAAATGGGTTTCAGTTTCATAATCACCTTTCCAGTTTACACGGCCATCAAAGCGAAGCTGGTATTTATTGTTCGATAAAAAACCTTCAAGCCAGGCGCTATTGGAAAGCACATTCAGATCTGCCCATTTAGAAATGAAATTATCCTCCTTCTTCAAGGTTTTATACCCTGTTTTTGCAAATTCATTCTGCTCGGAACCTTCATAGCTTACGATGCGTGCCATACCGGTAGCCATGTGATATAAAATATGGCAATGAAATAACCAGTCCTTTTCTTCATTGGCTAAAAACTCAATAGTAACCGTTTCCATTGGTTGTATATCAAAAGTGTGTTTGAGTGGTGAATAGTCACCCTGCGCATTAATTAAACGGAAGAAATGTCCATGCAGGTGCATAGGGTGCCGCATCATCGTGTTATTAAACATTTTAAAGCGTACCACTTCACCCTTTTGTATCATTATTTTATCGGCTTTTGAAAGGGGTTTATCATCAAAGGACCATATATAACGTAACATATTTCCTGTAAGCGTTAAAGGGATCTCATGCACCGCTAATTTATTATCCAAAGCAGTAGGCTCTAAGGAGCGCAGCATATCGTATGTAAGCGAAGCTGCAGTTTGCCCGTTATCCATCTTCATATCTGCCATGCCCTCTTTTTCAGGGATAGCAGAACTTTCTTTTTTCTCACCCATGTCCATACCTTGCATCTTGGTAGTATCCTTTTTCATCTCCATACCAGGCATTGAGCTACCTTTTTTACCAGAACTGTTCATATCCATTTTATTTCTCTCCCGAAGCATACCAAAATAATCCAGCGTAGGAATATCCGGCGCATTTACCTTTTTACCACTTCCAAAATAAACGGAGCTAAAGCCCGAAATATCTGCAGCAGTTGCTCTTAATTCATAAGCGCCGTCAGTTGGAATAGTAATAAGCACATCATAGGTCTCTGCAATCGGAAAATCAATCTTATCTACTTTAACCGGCTGCACATCTTTACCGTCAGCCGCCACAACTGTCATTGGCCCTCCGGCAAATTGTACCCAGAAGTAAGAACCTGCACCGCCATTGATAAGCCTTAGCCTTACTGTTTCGCCAGGTTTAAATTCAGGGTATTCTGATGTCTGTTGTCCATTGGCAAGAAAGGCATTGTAGTACACATCGGATACATCCATTGGAGGCATGCGGCTCCATTCCTGTTTAACTTTATCGCCCAGATAGCCCTTTACCAATGCTTCGCCCCAGCTTTGCACAGATTTTCTTTTAATGCCATACCATTCATAGTTAGCCTTCAGCGACCGCACCACAGTTGACATTTTTTCATTGGTCCAGTCAGAAAATAAAATCACTTTTTCTTTTTGAGCAATTGTATTTTCAGGATAGATAACGATAGCTCCATAAAGACCTACCTGCTCCTGCAAACCGGTATGCGAATGATACCAGTACGTGCCGTTTTGAATAATGGGGAAAGTAAACTTGTAAGTACTGTCAGGCATAATAGCCGCTGTTGTAAGGTAAGGGACACCATCCTCAATATTGGGCAACAATACGCCATGCCAGTGAATAGACGTCTCTACCTTCATCAGGTTGTGCACATAAATGATAGCTGTATCACCTTCGGTGAAATAAAGAGTCGGGGCAGGTATGGTTCCGTTGATGGCAATGGCCGGTTTTAATTTTCCTTTTGCAAAAGTTACCAATGTATCTGTAACATGCAGGTTGTATTCAACACGTTTACCCATGCCTTTTACTGCTGCTGTCTTTGGCATGTCCATATTTTTCATATCATGCTGTGCATACAATAAAACGGGTACCAGGGCAGCAAACAAAATAAATAGTTTTTTCATGATCTTGTTATTATTTAAACCAATCCTAAAAAGGATCGTTGAGTTCACTGACACGGATTAGTTTTTTATTGACGAATTCTTCAATGCCCAATGCAGAAAGTTCCCTTCCATACCCTGACCCTTTGGTGCCGCCAAATGGAAGATCTGCCTGTGTCCAGGTTGGGTGGTTGATGAATACCATACCGGTATCAATCTGGTCAGCCACTCTTTTTCCACGTTCAATGTCTCGGGTAAATACAGAACCGCCTAAGCCAAAAGGTGAATCATTAGCGAGGTCGATAGCGGACTGTTCATCTTTTACTTTATAAAAAGAAGCAACTGGCCCAAATAATTCTTCGTGGTACGCAGGGTTACCTGGTTTAATATCAGTGATAATGGTTGGCTGCATAAAAGCACCGTCACGATCCAGTCGTTTGCCACCTAATAATACTTTTGCCCCTGCATCAACAGACCGCTTTACCTGGTCTGCCAACTGCACTGCTGCTGCTTCACTGCTAAGCGGGCCTAATTCGGTAGACTTGTCCATCGGATCGCCGACGATAATATTTGACAACCGGTTTTTAAATTTTTCCAGAAACTCATCTGCAACAGATTCCACTGCAATAAACCTTTTAGCGGCTACACAACATTGTCCATTATTGTTCATCCTACCTACCACTGCCCATTCAACGGTCTTATCTATATCGGCATCTTCCAGTATAATAAAGGCATCGCTGCCACCCAATTCAAGTACGGATTTTTTTAAATTTTTGCCAGCTTCAGAAGCTATGCTTGCCCCTGCGGCCTCACTTCCTGTGAGGGAAACCCCTTTTATCCTTTTATCACCTACCAATGCCGAAGCCCTGTTACCCGAGATTAAAAGATTGGTGTATATACCGGCAGGCGCACCTGCTTCTCTAAACAAATCCTCAATGGCAATGCCGCATTCGGCCACAATGGAGGCATGTTTAACCAGTATTGTATTCCCGATCATAATATTAGGAGCCGCAAAACGTGCCACCTGGTAAAATGGAAAATTCCATGGCTCTACGCCAAACAATACACCGATTGAACTATGACGGATAATGGCTGTTCCATGTATAGGCTCAAGTGTTTTATCGGCAAGAAATTTCTCCGCATTGTCAGCATAATAATCAAATATGTCAGCACTTAACTCGATCTCGCCTTCAGCCTGGGCAATGAGTTTGCCCATTTCGGAAGTAATCATTTTTGACAACAGTTCTTTTTTCTCCCGCATTAAACCTGCAACCTTGTGCAAGAGGAGCTCCCGTTGTTCGTAACTGGTTTTTCTCCAATCAGCATAGGCTTTTTCGGCTTGTGTTACAGCGGCATCAACTGCCTGGTCAGTCATTTCTTCAAAAGATTTGATCGCCACATTTGTGGTGGGATTGATTGTTTGTATGGACATAGGGTAATTTTTAGTTGTTAATAATGATAACTTCTTTAAAATATGTTTTGTGTTAAGTATTTATTCAATTTCATTTAATGGTGTTTATAAAAACCGAGTCCTTGTATATCGTTCCATGAAGTTGTTTTGTGGCAGGTGTAGCATTGAGTGACTACCACACCATCGCAACATCCATTGCCGTTTGTGTTGCCTCTGGCGGCTACTTTTTTAGAAACCATTTCAAAATGCATCATATAATGACTGGGTGGAGCCTGGTGGCATTGCGCACAATTAATAGAACGTACTGATGGATGCTGAAACTCCGGAATCGTCCATTGTGTAGCAGCATGGCATGATGCACAATTAGTCCCCATCAAACCGTTATGCTTATCTTTTGTGCCATGGCAACTGGCACAATTAAGCTTGGCCACCTGGTCTGAAACGAGTGGATGATCAGCAGGCATTAAGGACTTATCTAACCGAAATGATTTTTTTGCGCCGCCGATTATTTTTTCACCAATGCTTGCCAATGCTTCATGATCCATCACCCGCAGATTTGCCTCTGCGCCCTGGTGCTCAATATGGCAGGAGGAACAATTACCAATCATGCCATGAAAAGCAGTAGGCTGCCGCTCCAGTAGTGCCTTGTTATCTCCATGACAGCTAATACATTTTGCATCATCTGCACCTTTTGCCGCTGTGTGGCAGGATGCACAATTGGTAGCAAGCATCGCATGGGCTGCAGATAATTTACCTGGCCTCGTTTGCAATTGCCAGCTATTTTTTTTCGCAAAATCAAGGCTGCTGTAGTGAGCAAATGCCGCCACAGAAAATACAATAACTAATATGACAATTAGTTTTTTCATTTAAGATATCGTAAGCCAAAATAAATGCCTGACCAGATATGCAGTATCAGTAAAATATAAAAAGCAGAAGAAGTGATAATATGAATTTTTAGCCACCGGGCCGTTCGTCGTTTTAGTAATTCGTGTGTCTTGATGGCATATTCAAGATCTGCAATGGATTCTGCCAAACGCATGGCGCGGACCGATAGCAAAGACCTGGAGTCCGTCTCAGTCTTTTGGGTGCCAAGAAAACTGTTAAAGGCACGGCTTATAAAATTATTAGAAACTACGTAGATCGCTTCTGTTTTTGGTTGCTGTGCTATCTGACCAATCAGTATATTGTATTGAGTAGCCAGCAGGTTTAAGTCGGTTTGCTTTTCTTTAATTTCTTTAGATGAATAGCTAAGAAAATACCTGCCGGTAAAACCACTTAATACGGTAAGCATCATCATTGCGGTGAGCCAAATACCAAGATTACTTTCAAAGCGGTGGCCAGTGTGGAGGATAGCAAGTATGGCACCTGCGATGCTTGTGTAAACGTGCCAGTTAAGTATTGTGCCAAGGGAAATGCGCTTAGTAATTTTTTCTTTTAAAAAAGGTATCCGTTTAGTGGCAGAATAGAAAAGGGGAGGTACGATCATAAGTAATGCAGCGGTAATGGCTAATATGCCGCCAGTAAGACTACCGGCAAACCGGGGAGACCTGTGCACCAAAAAACCTAACCACAAAATAAGTTGTAGTATAAGCATTGAGCCAATAATGGTGCGTTCCTGTTTCATTAATTGTGTTTTCCCTTCATAAAAAATTATGCATCAACTGAAACAGCTTCGGTTGCCTTTGCCTGGCAAGCCAAAATAATATTTTGCGATTTATCATCCGCAGTTAATGCATCTTCAACAGCCATGGTTACCTTACCAGAAATTAATTTTGTTTTGCAAATGCCACATGTTCCAACACGGCAGGAATAATCAATGTTTACACCAACCTCTTCGGAAGCTTCAAGTACCGATTTATCTGCTGTAAGCACCGCTGTTTTATTTGATTTGACAAAAGTGACCACTCCACTTTTGTCTGCTTCGGGCGCACCAGGTTTTTCTTCTTCAGGTGTGGCTGATTGCTGTTTTGCTTCATTACCATCCAATGGATTTGCAGGTGCCTCAGTTGCCGGTGGCGGAGATTTAACAACAGGTGGTGGGCCTGCAAATATTTCTACCATCACATTTTCTTTAGGTACCTGTAGCTCATCCATCATCAATTTTACTGCATCCATCATCGGCTTTGGCCCACAAATGTGAATCATACGGGATATTATATCCGGCACCCGTTCAGCAATTATTTCTTTCGTGATATGGCCGGAGATAAAGTCAACATTAGCCTCGCCTTGTTGTTGGCTAAGGACAAAAAAAACATGCAAATTAGAGTGTCTTTTTTGCAGGTATAATATTTCTTCCCGAAAAATGATACTGCTGTCATTCTTACATATCAAGAAAAAATAAATTTCTCCTTTCCAGGAACGGTCAGTCAAATAACGAATGGCACTCATCATTGGCGTTAACCCCACGCCACCACCAATGAATACAGCGCTCTTGGCATGTGTTTCTGTAAAAGTGAATTTGCCAGAAGGGGCAGTGAACTGCATTAATTCGCCGATATGAACATCATTGTGCATATAGTGTGAAACAGTTCCCTTCTCTTCGTGTTTTACAGTTATTTCACAGTAATCCCGGTGTGTTGGTGAAGAAGCAATCGTGTATGAACGTTTAACAGGAACACCCGTTGGATTAATCGTTACTGTTATGAATTGGCCGGGCAGGAAATTAAAAGGAATCTTTCCACCTTCCGGTTCTATCAAACGGAAAGTTTTTACATTCGGTGTTTCTACAAAAATTTCTGCAACGAGTAAAGTACCCGTCCACGAATTTGGCTTTGATGGTGCATCACCGGGGCTTACAGCAGGCAGCACTTCAGTTTTATCAGCAGGAGCTAGCTTGGCCCCAGCCTTGTCCACAGGAAGTATTGAACCTGATTTATCGGTACCAGGAGATGGCGTATTTTCTTTTGAATTACCCGTTAATTTTTCAATCAGTGCATTGGCGCGTTTCATTTTATGGAAATACATCCAAACCATAATTACGGCAAATGCGGTAAGTAAAAACATGGTTATGTAATGAAACCAGGAGAGCCCCATGAAACTGTGCTTCTTTCCATTTTCAATAGCAGTAAGGTTCATCTCGCGGTTAAACCATTGTAATGCCGTAAGCCGTGGGTCTTTATTTTCAGCCAGGGCCCGTTGACCTTCCAACCCGCTTTCCAGCATCATTTGCCCGCGGCTGATTTGTAGGTTTGCCCGTTTCATAGCCTCCAGATCCTGCAACCGGGTAGCGCCGGAAAGTTCTTTTAATCCTATACCGAGCATTGCACTGCCTTCAGTAATTTGCTTATTTGCCAACCGGTTTATTTCAATACGCTTTTCCGGTGTTAACTCATTTGTCTGCATGAGTGTGGGATACATTTCCTTATTGGTAGGTTTACCCATTTCCTTCATCATGTCGCCCATGCCCGCCATCATATCGCCCATCCCGCCACTCTTTTTTGCTGCATTTGTATCCTTCATTGCAGTACCCGTATCTGTTGTTGCATTTGCAGGGTGATGACTTGCATGCTCATCCTGGGCTTGGGCACTCAGAGAAAATGCTGCAATATTAAATATTGCCGGAAGAAAAAACAGGGTGATCGACTTGCGGAAGGATTTCATTATTTTGTTTTTGTCTTAAGACATTACATATCCTTCATTGATTTGTCTTTTTTAGGCATTGGCTTTTTGCTGTTCATGGGATCCTTTTTCATTTTATCTGCACCCATTTCCATCATGTCCATCCCTTTGTCCATCATATCCATGCCTTTATCCATCATATCATCGTCCATCATCGGTTTGTCAGCAGGCGCCATAGCTTTGTCTGCCATACCTTTACCTTTATCCATCATATCCATCCCTTTATCCATCATATCCATATCACCAGCCATGGCTTTATCTGCCATTACCGGCTTATCTTTTCCTATCATTTCTTTTCCCATGGTTATCATAGTCATTCCTTTATCCATCATATCCATACCGGTTTGCATCATCGGCTTATCTTTGTTTTTTTGTGCATGCTGGGTAAGCATTTTGCCAGACTTCGTCACCTCTATCCCCTGGTGAATCATATTCATACCGTTGTCACCCATATCCATATCTTTCCCCCCTAATCTTTTTGCACTATCGCCCATTGCCATTTTATCATCCATACCTTCATTATCGTGTTGGGGATTGGTCATGGCACTTCTGCCGGATTTTACCATTTCCATTCCTTTGTCCATCATCGTCATCCCATTATTTATCATTGACCTGTCGTTGGCTTTTTCTCCTTTGTTAACCATGTCATTGCCGGATTTTACCATTTCCATACCCTGGTAAATTCTATTAGAGCCGTCGTCGTCTCTTTCCACATTTGATGCGGCAACAGAGTCAGTTGTTTTAATATTGCTATTAGTTTTGTTATCATTGCAGCCTGTGATGAGGGCAGATGCAAATAAAATAATGATGAAGCCCATTATTGTAAGTGATGCAGTAATCTTACGCTTTGTAAATTGTAAGTTGCATCCATATTGGTTGATTCGTTTGTCAGCTTTTGAAGAGGAGGTATTCATGTATATCTTTTTAATTGTTATTATTATTTCTAAGTTTGTTTCAGGCAAATTTTTTTTCGTTCAATTCGTAAATATTTCTTCCCGGCTATTTTGCTTTTCTGGAGTTATTTAAAAACCACACCACGCCTCCGATAATTAAAACAAGAAGAATAGCTCCCAAAAGCATTTGTGTGCCCGAGAAAGAGTAATTACCAGAAGAATTTCCATTGTGGTTGCCCATGCCATTATCTTGAGCTACTGCCATTGTACTTAAAGTAGTGACAACAATCAGTCCTAGTATTTTTTTCATGTATTAAATTTTGTGGCTTCCAACGCTATGGTTGCCGGTTTTGTAAATTGTTATGTATTTCGAACTATTACTATTCATAACCGCTTTTATTCATTGGTTAAAATAACCTTCAACGCTTTTTCTTTTGAAGCATTTCCGAACGTATCATAAGCCTTTACTATTTCATCCAGTTTAAAATGATGCGTAATTAGTTTATTAGGATCTACTTTTCCTGATGAAACCGTTTTTAAAAGCATTGGCGTTGTATTAGTATTTACCAATCCCATTGTGATCGTAATGTTTTGAATCCAGAGCTTTTGAATTTGCAGATCTACAGGATGACCATGAACACCGATGTTAGCTACGTGACCTCCGGGGCGAACAATGTTCTGGCAAATATTAAAAGTATCAGGAAGGCCCACCGCTTCGATGGATACATCCACACCATCTTTTGTTTCTGACATTATTCTTTTTGCTGCATCTTCCGTTGCTGAATTGATGGTATCGGTTGCGCCGGATTTTTTAGCCAATGCAAGCCGGTTTTCATCCACATCAATCATATATATTTTTGCAGGAGAATAAAATTGTGCAGTAAGCAACGCTGCCATTCCTATGGGCCCTGCACCAACAATAGCAATCGTATCGCCTGGCTTTACACAACCGTTAATTACACCAATTTCATGGCCCGTTGGTAATATATCGCTTAGCATTACCAATGCCTCTTCATCCGCATTTTCAGGGATGGCATATAAACTATTGGCGGCATGTGGAATACGAACATATTCTGCCTGGGTTCCATTAATTAAATTGCCCAAAATCCAACCGCCATCCTCGCAATGTGAGTACATCTGTTTCTTACAATATTCACAGGTGCCATCAGCCGTGATGCAGGAGATAATTACATGATCGCCTTTCTTAAAATTCTTCACTGCCAGGCCAACTTCTTCAACAATACCAACACCTTCATGACCGAGCGTAGTACCGGTCTTAACTGAAGGAACCTTACCTTTTAAAATACCGAGATCGGTTCCGCATATCGTAGTTTTTATAATTTTAACAAGTGCATCTGTTGGCTTTTCAATGCCAGGTACCGGCACGTCTTTCCATTCAATTTTGCCGGGTCCACCATATACAAGGGCTTTCATTGTATGTTGCTTGTTATTTTCAGCTGCAGCGCCATTTGACTGTTCATTTTTGACCGGAGTTGCTATGGTTGTCATTTTGTTTGTTTTACATTATTTAATAGTGCTATTTAATTTTATGGGTACGTTTCGCTAAGGATTTGACAGGATACTCTTCTATAATTGTGTGAACAGCCGGGTGCAGGTTGCTGCTTATATAAGAAGCATCATAGATGTCGCCTTTCGCTGTACCCGTCCACACTAATTGTTTAGTTTTTGCATCAACGAAATTTAAGGTTATAGCTCCTTCGACATATTCCTCTTTTCTTGAAGTGATTGTACTGGGATAGGAATAGTTGAACGATTGGTGCCCATATCCGCGATAGTAATAGTTGGAGCCATATGGTGAGTAATACGAGCTTCCATAATAGTAAGGACGATAATAGTAGGATGACGGATAGGAAGATTGATAAGAGCTTATCTGCCGTTCCTTTTTAGCATTTGTAATTACCAATTGCATTAACAGGCCAGGGTTATCCAGATCAACTGAATAACCCCGGTCACTCATGCACTGGCCGAAATAGTTACGGATATTATTTCTAATAATATCATTGTTATATGGTGTATTGGCTGTATCGGCGTTATCTGGCAACCATGCAAAGGTTTTGTATTTTGTAAAATCTGCGGACCGGTCGTAATCGGATGATACAAGATTGTAGGTGCCACCGCAACCTGTTATAAGGGCCAGGGTAATTACGATGGATAAGAGAAATAAAATCCTTTTCATATTGAATTATTTATTTGAGGGAATGTTCATATTTTAAAGCTTAAACAGATTCGCTGTTTCCCATTTCCTTAGCTAAAAAGAAACTTATAACAGATCTGATGCCTACAATCATTGCCAACACATACAATTCTTTTAACACCGGATTATGTATAGTATGAATGATGTCTGCTGCCAGCATAAAATCAAGTCCAAGTATTAAGTACCCACTGAATTGGTTTCTGATAGCGCCGCTGTTATTTTGCAACTTTATATTTCCGAACTTATCTTTTTCATTTTTTAAAAAATGGAATATTGTGACGAGTACACCCCAAATAATAATGACACTTCCTGCAATGCTAATGCCGATTGCTATATAGTTTAATGCTTCCATCTAACACATTTACAGTTCATCATTCTATTACTGATTCTCATTTACACTGTTTCAACCTTATCCGTCTTCCCGCAATCGGGGCATTTCTCAATATGTTCACTCCTATTTTTTTCTTTCATTGGGCAGGGATCCATAGTACAGCTATCAATGGTACCAGTACCTTGATCAGGCATATTATTTTTGTTTTGAGATTGTTGTTGATCATCATTGCTTTGCTGCATAGGGGAATATTCGTACTGTTCCATAATTGATTGGTTTAAAAATTACAAAAGGGGGCGGATGAGTTCCTTGATTCCGCTTAACCAGGGGCATCCGAAAAATGATACGCTTGCAAATAAAATAAGTAAGAGCTTTAAAGATTTAGCTCTTACTTTAGAATTCAATTACATTTTCATTTTACCCATTTTGCCTTTCTTAGCTGCCGCCGGCATCTTTCCCATTTTTCCATTCATGTCCATCATATCACCATTTTTCATGGTCATTTTGGTGCCGTCTTTTTTTGTACACATTCCATCCTTCATCACCTTTGTACCATTTCCCATCGTCATTTCTTTCTCCATAGGTGTTTCTTTACCGTTTTTCACCATTTTCATCTGACCATCCTTCATCATTACATGATCCTTCTTCATGTCCATTTTTTGCTCTTTTTTGTCCATGTCTTCCATTTTGTGTTCCTGGGCAAATACGCCGGAACTTAAAGTAGCTGCGACAATCAAAATCATTAGTTGTTTCATTTTATAAGTGTTTGTGGTTTCCTCAGCTACGGCTGACGCCTACCGGTTTTTAAAAAAATGTATTTAATCAACGTTCTTCTTCATAAGAAACCAATGTTCCTTCGTTAGCAAGGCCACTACCTGTTCGGGCTATAGTTTTTTTAACTGCACTGGTAATTGTGTTATCAGTAGATACAGCTGATTTGCCTTTTTTAATTTTATGTTCAGGGTTGTTTCCAATACCCATTTTTTTATCTTTGGGTACAGGAAGAATTGCTTTTTCTTTTTTCATGCTGCTTTTTTTATTAAAAATTATTTTTTTGTCGCTAAGTAGTACTGATCATTATGCTAAATCGTCTTCTAAATGTTTTTTCTTTTCTTTATATTCCTCTGTATTTATTGAACCAGCAGCATACCTTTTTTTAAGAATATCCAAAGGGGTATCCTTTTTTGTCTTTTGCCCGGGGATATCATAAGGCGTTGCGAAAATCCAAAAAATCAAAACTCCCCAAATGAACCACCAGATAAGGTGCATTCCCCAGAAATGATAACCGTTGTACATGTGTATAATTTAAAATTGTTAAGAAGCTATTTTTTAAAACCCCATTTAACAGAGAATATTATGTAAAATTAAACGGTAAGCTTACTTTTTATTTAAGCCTGTCAAACTTTTTAGAAATACATATCTTTTCTACTAAACTCATTACCAGTTTAGGATTTTAGAATTAATTCACGTTGCTTTTTATTATCCAATTCAGCTTATACATTTTATGAAAGCTGTCATAAGTATACAACTCCGCATCCTCGTTAAATGCTGCATCCAGGGCATCATGTAATTTGTGATTACCCGTATACGCAGCTTTCAACTTAGCCTTGGTTAAATCCTGCAAAGAAGCAGCTGCATCAGTGGTAAAATAATACTGAGGCTGATACATCCCTTTATTTATTTCCTTACCTGTGTGAGCCGGATGTTGGTACATATATATTACAAGGGATTCACCGGGGTTCAATATGCTGTATTCTTTATCATCAACAAACCTATATTCTTTACCCGCGCATGTCCGGTATCCGAAAACTTCGCTTTTCTTCAGATTGTACGTTGTTCCATCGTGTTTAACTTTTACTTCAGAACCTTTAAAAATAACACTAGGGTTAATTTTATGCTTCTCTGTTTTACAATTAATGGCATACGATAATTTTCTTTGTTTAAAGTCGTTAGCTGTTTTGTAAATGCCACTGCTATCTTTTTGAGCAATAACTGGATTTGTGGCAATTAAAGTGCCTGTCAGAATAATAACCAGGTAATTCGTTTTTTTCATTTTCATTTTTCAATGTTTACTTGTTAATCGATTGCTTACATTTTAACCCGGCCTATTTCAGGATCTCGTGTAAAACTAAGTAGATGTCCTATGGCCTGAAATGACTTCAGTCATAATAAAAAATGAGACTGGTCATCACAGTTAATCCCCGATCAAGAGTGTAGACAAAATCCGGTTAACGCCAAGGAAATAGTGTGTTTAGACGAGTAGGCAAAACTTAACTGACCAAAGTCATTTTTTTTACTGACGGCAGTTGCTTATCCAGCATATATCTCATCCTACTTTTACCCGATACATTTCTACCAACCTTGATTTTGAAAATTCAGATGGAAAGAATAAAAGATAGTTTTCAGGAGTATTGAAAATGCGTGTTATCACAATACATAAGATCAATGTCTACTGGTGATATAGTTTACTGTAAAATAATACTGCTTACACGATTGCCATCATACGAAATATATGAGCATACCTTTGATACAACAGTATATATATGAAGTGGAAACCTGGCACAGGTTGCTCGACTACCTTGAAGATGGGAATATCCTGTATAGGCACAGGTTAGCTGTTATTCTTAAAAATGATACTGAAAGTACATTAGATGAAATGATTGAATCGTTCCTGAACAAATTCATGTTGGAAGACGCTATTATATTACTATTCAGAGATGAAATCACGAAGGCAAAAACTCAAATGTTGGAAATGGGGAAGGAAGTAGCAAAAGAGGGAAATTTTGGCGATTTTATATTTACACAGGATAAATTAAGAGAAGAGATAAAGATAATCGAACAGCGATTTAACCGACTCAAATTTGAACTTGATAAATATCTTTCGGATCACTTTACTACTATCAAATAAATTCTCACTCAATTACCGGCAAGGTCCCTTAGTTTTTTTTCATCCGAAACAATAATATTTACCTCGCGGATATCTATCAGTTTCTCATTCTTAAAGTCACTTAAAGTACGGATAAGAGATTCTGTAGCAGTTCCTGCAATAGAGGCAATGTTTTCCCGGCTCATATTTATTGAAAATGCCTCTTCCTTGTTAACATGATATTTATCTTTTAAGGTGAGGATAGCAATGGCCACTTTTTTTCGTAAAGAATTATATGCCTGACCCAATAGCCTGTTTTCTTTTTCCGTTACACTTTTCGCCAGCATACTAAAGAATTTCGACGCAACTTGTTTATCCCGGTAGACCAGCAGCTCAAATTCCTCCCTGGGAATTATGGCCAATTCTGCATCTTCCAGCACTTCCGCAGATTCCTTATATACGGTACCCTCAAGCAGAGCTATGTACCCGAAAAAATCAGATTCGCCATACAATTCTACAATCAGGTCCTTTCCGTCATCGTTACGTTTGAAAGTCTTAATTCTGCCACGCAGTAAATAATATAAACTATGGGGATTGCTTCCTTCAGTGTATATAACTTGTTTCTTTGGGTATTTTTTAGTTACCCTGTTAACACTCAAATCTTCAAGTGATTTTCCATCGCCAAAAGATTGGAGAAGATCATTTATATTTTTGAGATTATCGTTCCCTAATACCTTTTTAAGCGCATCAGATTTTTTCAGCCGCACTTCTATAGCGTTTAATAAATCAGTCGGGTCAAATGGTTTGCTGATATAATCATCGGCGCCCAACTGCATACCTTTTCTGATATCAGTACGTTCATTTTTTGCCGATAAAAAAATGAAAGGAATGTTTTGCAGTTTTTCATTTTTTTGCAGCATATGCAATACTGCATAACCATCCATTACAGGCATCGTAATATCACAGATTATTAAATCCGGGACATGGGCAATAGCTGCTTCAACACCATGTTTTCCGTTTTGGGCTTTCAATAATTCATAGCCGTCTAATTCGAGAATGTCTGAAATGTTGTCCATGATTTCAGGGTTATCTTCAATAATGAGAATCGTTTTTGGCATGTTACTGATAATTAAAAGTTATGGTAAATTCAGTTCCTTTATCCAGTTCACTACAAAATCTAATGTTTCCATTCATTAGCTCTACGTACCGGCCAACAATATGCAGCCCCAGGCCACTACCTTGAATATGCATGGCATTACCAGCACGGAAAAATCTTTCGAATAAATGTTGTTGTTCCTCTTTTGAAATACCAATACCATAATCCTTAACAACCAACTCTACGTTGCTTTCATTTATAAATGTGTATATTTCAATGGATCCATCATCATGTGAAAATTTTACCGCGTTGGATAATAGATTTAAAAGAATATGTTTCAGCAAAGAAGGGTCTAGAAAACCAATTTCATTTCCGTGATGTTCATACTTTATAGTTTGTCCTGGTTTCAGAATAGTTTGGATATCATCGGACATATCGTCAACCAATTCTTTTATATTAATTTCAGAGATACGAACCTGCATTTTTCCCTCTTCCATTTTACTGAGCGATAGAAAGTCGTTCAAAATATCGGTAAGCATATTTACGGAGGATATGATCCTTTGAATATGTTTTTTCCTTTTGGGCTGTTGCTCTATGGCTTCATATTTATTGATAAGATAAATGGAAGATAAGATGGTACTAAGCGGGGTTCTGAACTCATGCGAGGCGATTGAAATAAATTTTGATTTTAATTCCCCAAGATCTTTCTCTTTGTTTAAAACAACCGCTTGTTCATCTTTGGCCAGTTGTAACTGGTGCAAAGCCTCCGTTAACTGTTGTGTCCTGTCCGCTACTGTGTTTTCCAGCTCACTGTTTAATTTAGTTAACTCGGTATTGAGTTGAATAATTTGCTCTCTTGCATTTATCCGTTCAGTGATCTCTGTAACAAAAGCTATTACAAAATGGCCCTCATCATTTTTATAATGGCTTAAGCTTACTTCAACCGGGAACTCTGTTCCATCCTTATTAATGGCATGTAAGTCCCTGCCAATACCCATATGCCTGCTCTTAGGATGCTCATTGTAACCCTCCCTGTATCTTTGATGCTTTACGTGAAATCTCGCAGGTATTAACATTTCGATTTTTTTTCCAACCATTTCTATTAACTGATAACCAAACTGTTTCAGGGCGAAATCATTTGCCAGGATGATATTTCCATTTGCATCCGTTAATAAGATTCCAATACTTGCATAGTTGAACAACGCCTGGAAACGTTGATTTGATTTACCCTGCATTGAGTCGGTATCCTTATCATTAACATTCATTCTTCACAAATTGAAGGCGTAAGATTTAATTTATTGACATAGTCGTAGACCGTAATGTATGTGGATGGTTTTACTTTTTCCGGTATTTACAACATGCTTCCAGTTTATTGTAAGCTTCATCTGTAGCCTGTTGTTTTTCGGTGTCGTACCCGGCCTCTGCGATCTTCTTTTGAATATCAATGTTTCTAATTGTGTGTGTAGCATACGTAACGATCAGTAATTGGGTTTTTGCATTCCATTCTGCTTTTATAATCCCCTCTACTTTTAAAGTTTTTTCAATCTGCTGTTTACAGTTTTCACAATTGCCTCCACTAACCCTGATAGTATCTGTCTTGTCATGGGCATAAATGGAAGATGCAGTAAAGAGTAATACAAAGAATAACAGAAATTTTACTTGTTTCATTTTCGTTTTTTTTAATTTTTATAAAATTTATTTAAGTGTACTATATATAACTTCAGAATCGGTAGTGCAACAGGCACAATTATTATTTAATTTCAGGAAGCAACTTTTTAAAATTATTAATTTCCATTGTTTGATCGTTAATCATGGTCTTAGCCATTTGTTTAAGACTGGAATTCATACCGTTTGCTATTTCTGATTTGGCCATTTTAATCGCACTTTCATGATGAGAAATCATCATCCGAATAAAATCCTTATCTGTGTTGCCAGACATTTCCATTGCCTTCATATTAGCCATCATTTCATTGATGAGTTTATTCGATGCATTGCCCTGGCCCATATCCATTTTCATGGGCTTCGTGTTTCTTACGATATCCCTCAAATTATTTTGCTCCCCTTTTTGTTTGGTGATGATATTTTGGGCCATAGCTTTCAATTTTTCATCAGTACCTGACTTAATCTCGGCTTCACTCATATCAATAGCCCCTTGATGATGTTCTATCATCATACCGGCAAAATCTATATCAGGGTCGCCTGTCATCTTCATACTGCCCATTTTATCCATCATGCTCTTCATGGAACCCATCAGTCCATCATCCATTTTGCCCATGTCATGGGCATTCATAGCGCTGGCAGTATCAGGCTTGACCATCGTCGGACTGTCTGCACTTGTTTTAGCGGTAGTTGTTGTGCCGCTGTTGCAGCTGGCGAAAATTAGGGCACCCGTGAAGAGAGCGCATACTAATGAAATCGTTTTCATGTTGTTTGTTTTAATGATGACAAATAGCTATTTCGGTATTTTCTTACTGGTTAAACTAGTATTGAAATTGACAATAAGAATGCAGCTTAGCTGACTACATTCTTATTTTAGATTTAACCTGCACTACAGGCAGCTGCGCAGGCACGGCATGCTTCAGCGCAAGTCCTGCAATGTTCCATACCCATCTTGGCATGTTTCTCGCATTCCTCAGCACAGGCATTGCACACTTCTGCACATTCCTTTAACAGGTGTTTGGCATGATCCGATCCGCGGGCTGTAAGGGCGGCAACAAGGGTACAGATTTCAGCACAATCAATATCAAGTTTGATGCATTTGGCTAGCATCTTCACATCCTGCTCGTCCAGGCAGGCAGTTGTACAATGATTGCATTCTGCCACACAATTGTTAAGAGCGGCAATCAATTGATGGTTTTGTTGATGACTCATGGTTATTGGATTTATTGGTTAGGAAATCGTTATTGTTTATTTAGTATGTTATAGTAATACCTGCGCCTAATCCCATGTCACTATCGTAATGGGTGGACAAGGAAATATATTTGGTAGTGATGTAGCGAAATCCGGCCATGTACTCTTTGTCTGTATTGATCATGATGTTGAAACGTAAACGGCTTGTAACAGGTACATCTTCCCGGCTTAACTGAAAGCGGAATTTACCATCACCATCTATCCGTCCATCTGCCACAAAGAGCATGGGCAACGTATAGGCTACACCGGCCACTACGGTTTTCCGGTTGTTTTTATTACTTGCCTGTCCAAACCAGTTCCTGTCTTCATTGCCGAATATGTTTTTTGGCCCGTCGCCCTCTACTTTGTAGTGGTAGTCAAAACCAACATACGGAAACCACCATTGCATCCTGCCTAAATAGCGTCCAATCATAGTTTCACTTTCATACCCATGCATATCGCTCAGGCCCAGATGCCACAAGGTGCTTGCTTTCCACCGGGTTTGCGCGAACATGAATTCACCGTCAGTCCCATTACTTTCTATACCGATCCTGCCCATCGGGTGGAACTCCCTGTCATCGGAAAATAATTTTCGCTTTGCCAGTTTCGGATTAGGTATCTCGGGGTTTGCGGGTTGGTTCTCGTAAGTAAACACCCTACCCATTCCGCTCATCATGTGGTATAAAATATGGCAATGAAAAAACCAATCGCCATAAACATTAGCGTTAAACTCTAATGTATCCTTCTCCATGGGCATAATGTCTATGATATTTTTCATAGGAGCATATTCCCCCTGACCGTTCAATAGTCTGAAGTCATGACCGTGTAGGTGCATAGGGTGGCGCATCATGCTGTTATTGTAAAGAATGATCCTGATATTTTCTCCCTTTTTAATTAATATTTTATCTGATTCCGAAACCACTTTGTTGTCAAGGCTCCATACATAACGGTTCATGTTTCCTGTTAAATCAAACCTTAGCTCTTTAATGGGCGCATCTTTTGGAAGCGAAGTTTTTGTTGGGGATTTCAGCATGTTGTAATTAAGGGTAACAATATCTGGTGTTTCAGCTTCCATATTCATGCCCTGCATGCTATTATTATTGGGCTTTTGCATGGAATGTGAATCCTGGACCGGAGCCGCATTCATTTTCATTTCCTTTTTGGATTTTTCTTCTCCAGTTATTTCAGGATACATAACTGTATTCATGTCCATGATCTGGTTTTGCATAACCATGCCTTCCATTTCAATCAGGTTCCCTTTCATGTCCATCATGTCGTTCATCATCTTCATGCCGGCAAAATATTTTGGCCGCTTCATTTTTGTGGCGGCAACTTTTTCACCAGCGCCAAGCCATACGGATGCAAACTTGGTACGGTCTTCCGGAGTTACTAAAAACTCATAACTTTTATTTTCCGGAATAGTAACAACTACATCGTAGGTTTCTGAAACAGCTACGATCAACCTGTCAACCTCTACCGGTTCTACATCATTGCCATCCGAGGCTACTACTATGATTTTACCTCCTGCATATGATAACCAGAAATAATCTGATGCCCCGCCATTTGCTATTCGAAGTCTTACTTTATCGCCTGCTTTAAATTGAGGTTGTTCCAATTGATTTTTTCCATTGACCAGGAATTGATCATAATACACATCTGTGAGATCCATTGCATTCATCCGCTTCCATTCATTGGTAAGTTTTGTTTTCAAATGACCTTGTTTTATAGCTTCCGTATAACTTTGCGTACTGCCTTTTTGAACAGCAAACCAATCCGTAGCTGCATGGAGGCTGCGATGGACTTCTTTCGGATTCATATCTATCCATTCACTCAATATGAGGGGTATGGTAGGTATGTTCCACTCATGTCTTTTATTCATGATAAACATACCATACATACCAATCTGTTCCTGCAATCCCGTATGGCTGTGATACCAATGCGTTCCACTTTGAATGATCGGGAATTTGTACAAATGCGTTGTATGAGGTTTGATAGGCATTTGTGTTAGATTAGGAACGCCATCGTATTGATTCGGTAAAAAAAGGCCGTGCCAATGCAGCGATGTTTCCTCATTCAATTCATTGTGTACATAAATTTCCGCCGTATCGCCTTCTGTAAATGTCAATGTTGGCATCGGTATCTGGCCGTTTACGGCAATGGCTCTCTTTGTTTTGCCTGAAAAATTTACCAGCGTGTCGGCGATATATAAATCGTAACGCACTGTACGGGGTGGTATATTATTTGGGATTGTTTTTATTGGACCCAGGCTTACTTTTTTTCCCTCCATGTTCCCCATGTCGTGATCCATTTTCATGTCCTGCTTTTTAGCCGCTGTATCTATCTTGTCCATCTGCATACCCTTGGGATCTTCACTTCCAGAGGAGGGCGTACTACTTTTAAGCTTTTCTACGACTAGTTTCATACCGCATTTGGGGCAGTTACCCGGTTTGGCTGCATGTATTTCAGGATGCATGGGACAGGTATAGGATATGGATTGTTGCGATTTAGCTACTGGTATGGTGTCTTTCGGCATTTGCATAGCAGGTTTACCGTTCTCAGGTTTTGCAACTGCCTTTGGTTTTTCCTTTACCAGTTTCATACCACATTTAGGACAGTTACCAGGTTTTACAGCGTGAATTTCAGGGTGCATCGGGCATGTATAGGTTACAACCGGTTGCTCTTTGCTTTCTTTTTTACCCATGTCCATTCCCTTCATATCCTGGGCACTGCTAAATAAATAAAGGGCCATCCCAAAAACGATTAAACTTATTTTTTTCATAACAATACTTTTATTTTTTTACGGATAACATGCTTGCATTAATAGCAACCACAATTGTACTTACTGTCATTAAAACGGCGCCTGCGGCAGGACTTAATAAAATCCCTTGCTTATATAAAACGCCAGCGGCAAGGGGTAATGCAATAACATTGTATCCTGTTGCCCATATTAAATTCTGAATCATCTTTCTGTAAGTGGCCTTGCCAAATAAAATCAGGCTGACAATATCTGTTGGATTGCTGTTTACTAAAACAATTCCTGCGGTTTCTGCCGCAATATCACTGCCACTTCCAACAGCAATGCCAACATCTGCGATGGCTAAGGCCGGTGCATCGTTCACACCGTCACCAGTCATGGCAACAAACTCCCCCTTGCTTTGCAGTTCTTTAATTTTTTCTAATTTCTGGTGCGGCAATACTTCTGCAATAAAACTGTCCATACCTAATGTTTCACTCACACTTTTAGCTACTTTGTTATTATCTCCTGTTAGTAAAATAGATTTGATATTATTTTTCTTCAGAATTCTGATAGCTTCCGCTGATTCAGGTCGTATCTCATCTGACAAAGCAATATATCCGGCCAATTGATTATTGACAATGACAAATACAATCGTTTCAGTATCATTGGCGGTAAAGCCTTCGGGGAGGGCTATACTGTTTTCTTTTAAATATCCCGGACTAACCACCGCTATTTTTTTGCCTTCGATCGTCGCTTCAACGCCTTTGCCTGTGATGGCATTAAAGTTTTCTGTTTCTGGGATTTTGATCGATAGCTCTTTTGCTTTTTGCAAAATTCCTGTGGCAATAGGATGTTCAGACTTTTGTTCCAGGGCCGAAGACAACCGGATGATTTCATTTTCCGTTACCTCTTTTTGGAGCGTTACAATTTTTGATACTTCAAATTTCCCAACGGTAAGCGTCCCTGTTTTATCAAATACGATGGTAGTTATCTTCCTTGCATTTTCAAAGGCCGTCCTGTTCTTGATCAGCAATCCGTTCTTTGCTGACAGGGCCGTTGATTTAGCCACTACCAAAGGAACTGCTAATCCTAAAGCATGGGGGCAACAAATAACAATTACGGTAACCATTCTTTCCATTGCAAAGGCTAAGGGCTGCCCGGTCAGGTACCAATATAAAAAAGTAGCCATGCCGGCTACCAATGCAACAATGGTCAGCCATTTCGCGGCTGTATCAGCCAGCAACTGTGTTTTTGATTTTGATTTTTGGGCATCATCTACCAGTTTTATGACTTGCGAGAGATAAGAATCTTTTGCACTGTGGGATACAGTTACTTTAATAGAACCGTTCCCATTGATCGCACCGGCAATTACCTTATCGCCTTTTACTTTTTGCACCGGTTTTGATTCGCCGGTGAGCATTGATTCATTCAAATAACTTTCGCCCTCCTGTATGATTCCATCGGCTGCTACTTTTTCTCCGGGTTTTACCAAAATGATATCGCCTTCTTTCAGACTTTCTGTTTTTACATCATGTACCATTTCAGGCATCACCATGTGGGCATCCGATGGCATTAACTGTACTAACAACTCCAACTCTTTTGATGCCCCGGCAACAGATCTCATTTCTATCCAATGTCCCAAAAGCATGATAAGGATGAGCGTTGCCAACTCCCAAAAAAAATCCATGCCTTCTAGTCCCAACACGATCGCTACACTGTAGATATATGCTACCGTAATGGCAAAGCCAATAAGGAACATCATACCTGGATTTTTTACTTTTGCTTCGCTTACCAGCCCTTTGAGAAAGGGCCAGCCGCCATAAAAGAAAACAATAGAGGACAAGGCCAGCAATACATATCGTGATCCCGGAAAACTTATCTGAATATTTAACCATTGCTGGATCATTTCAGACAACAGCATAACAGGTATTGTTAATACAAGGATCACATAGAAGCGCTTTCTGAAATCTGCGATCATTCCTCCATGGTTGCCATGTCCTTTTACAACAGAAGTATGACTATCCATTTGCATAGGCTCCAGTTCCATGCCACACAAAGGACATTTGCCTGGTGTATCCTGCACGATTTGAGGGTGCATGGGGCACCGGTACTTTTGTAGCTGAATACCTGCCATATGACTCATTTTCTTGAAGAGTTGTGAAGTATCATAATTTTCCATTCATTGTTCGACTTCTTTAAAACAGATGTTGCTATGCCTTTTCTTTTTACCTCATCTTTATTTTTGTCCGTGACAATAACATAATTATAGGTTTCCACGGCAAAAGCATAGTTGCCATCAAGCTGTACCTCAACCTTATAATCATTGAACTTAAAGGATACAAACTGTTTCAATTCAGGTAAAAGATGATGCTCCATATAATGTGCATAGCTACCTTCACTACCACCTGATTCGAATATTTTTGAATCCGGCGTAAACAGTTTTTCTGTGCCGGTTATATCCAGCTTTGTAACTGCATCGCTGTATTGTTTCAGTATCGCTTTTACAGCATCCACATCCTTGATTTGCGCAAATACGACCAGGTTAAAAAGTAAGCCGCTTACGAGTATGATTATTTTTTTCATGACTTTTGATTGATTATTTACAACATTCTTTCTTCCGGAGAAATATGCTTTTCAAGATTTTTATGATTACTATTTTTATTTTTTTCATAACAAACTTTTCCGATAAAATATACCTAAGCCTTATTTAGTTTCCATTGCCTTTATTTTGGCTTTCATAAAATCAATTTCCTTTTGTTGCGAACTGATGATGTCCTGGGCGAGTTGTTTGACTTCCGGGTCTGTCAAATCCGACTTTTCCACCATCAATATAGCTGCGGCATGATGGGGGATCATTGACTTAAGGAACTGCTTGTCGCCCACAAAAGATTGCTGGCGGATCCCCAGGTACGAGAAGGTTCCGACAAGAACTCCGGCAATAAGAATAATGATGTTCCTTTTTTTGTTCTTGTACATGCCGCCCATAATCACGAGTTCTATTACCACCATCGCTGCCGTCATCAGGGCTGCCATATACACCTGGTTAATATTCAAAACGACATTGGGGAAATGATCTACCATTGCATACATTAGAAAAAACATAGCAGCAAAAGAAAGGATGATCATGACCAGCAGTTTTGTATAATGCTGCGCTTCCATATTTTGCATCTTATGTTCGCCGGAAGCTTTTTGATTGGTATGTGCGTGTTCCATGATAGGTTATTTAATTAGTTACTAATTGCGGAGAGACTGTCCGCAGTTTTATATACCCATTCAATGATTAAATTCTTATCTGCCGCTGAGAGAATTGCGTTTTTGTGGATAAGCGTATATGAAGACAGGGGCATATCACCGTCTTTGATCTGTGTAGCGATTCCCTTCAGCTTGCTGATCTGTCTTCTTCCTGTATAGGAGCCAAATTCACTAAAGTTCAACTTGGCTTTTCCATTTTTTATATGCCGGGCCATCATCCATCCCGGCGGCTGAATATTTGCATACCAGGGATAGCGGGTGTTGTTGCTGTGACAATCATAGCAGGCAACCTGAAGAGATGTCTGGACATTAACTGGCACAGAATAAATTTTGCCAAAATCCCCCGGCGACACCTGCCCATTTATATTATGGGCAGGTTGTATAAACTGGATGGCAATCAATACCACAGCCACAAATAATATTATTTTTTTATTGCGGGTCATAGTTATTTAATTGTTTCCTTTAGAGTACCGCAGGTGGGCATTTTAGTTCCCAGGTAAGGGTTTTTAATATCCTTTGTTTCACTTACCCAGGTTGCTCCTTTGCCATTATTGTACATAGGACAATAGTCTTTATAAAGCGTCTGCTGCGCTGGAAATGCTTTTACCAGGTCATAGATGTCTTTGCTCAGTGTCTCGAAATGTTCGCGCTGGTGCGCTATCTTATCAGCATTCATACCGATGTGTTCAGCATGTTCTGTAGCATCACCTACAATATCAGCGTAGGTTTTCTTTTGTTCGGGTGTAATTGAAGCCTGGTCAAATTTCGCAAAGGCGTCCGCCAATGCTTTACCACCATTGGCAGCGTCTTTTCCATCATCTTTTGTCAATGCGTTTTTTATATGCAGGTAATGTTCAACAATTTCTTTCACAGAAGAACCACCTGTTGCGGGTGCAGGCATTGCTGCCATGTGAGTGGTATCTGCACTTTTCTTTTCTTCTGTCGTGTTATTATTGTTGTTGCATGCGGTAAGTGCAATGGCAATAAATGCCACACCTATGAATATCTTTTTCATAACGAATGATTAGGGATAAATAAATAGTTTTTACAAAGTGGCTTTCACGCTGCCACATGTAAGCATAGAACTGCCGTAATAAGGATTTTTGATTGCCTGCTGGCTACTTAACCAGGATGCTTTTTTCATCGGGCAATATTGCTGGTACACCGGGTCAGCAGAAAGCTTTACAGTTTTCGCAAGCGCAATCATGTTATCAGAAAACGGTGCAAAGTGTACACGTTGCTCTTTGAGATCTTTTGTTTTTGCAATGGCGTCGATGTCTTTCAACAGGGCATCACGATTTGCGCCTCCGATTGTTTTCGCGTCCGCATCATTAATTGCCTTTACAAGATCAGTTGCTTTGTCTGATGCTGCATTTGCGTTACCGGCGACCAACGCATCCTTGATCTCATAATACAAACTAAGTAATTGCGAAGGACCTGTTTTTGGACTGGTTTGACCAAAGGAATAACCCAGTGTTGTTGCGAGGACGGCAACAAGAAATAATATTTTTTTCATTTTCTTTGATTTGATAAGAATAAATCTGTTACACGCATAGGCATAGCTATACGGATCTAACGGATAACATCAAATCAAATCTGGAATGACTGTATGGCAATACGGATATCTTGTATGGGAGGATGGTGACATCGGACAAATTGCTTGATGTTCTTTTCTCTGTCCGAACCGTATTCAGAAATATTAAAATGATAAAATGAAACGGGCAGCGCTGAAGAGTGCAAAGGTACAATAACACCTATAGTGGATGCGGGTCTTGATTTATCAGCCTGCTCCATTTTTACAACTTTATCCTTACAGCAATTGTCTTTACTGTCAGATTTTTCGTGGGCTTGGGCTTTCCTGCTATGGGCATGTCCACCGGTTTTTTTGTGTACATGCTTTTTCCCATCTGCATGCACATGTATAGGGGGAGAAACTGGGGTTTCGTTATGATGTTTGGCATTAAAACCCATATCCACGCCAATTGCACATGCAAAACCAACAGCTGTATTCAAAAAGAATACAGCCAGCAGGAAAGCCGCTCTAAAACGTATGGATATATTTTTTATCATAGGGTCCCCGGAAAGCTTGCAATTTATGTAAGAACATAAAAATGCGAGAACATAAAGTTAAGCTTCCAATCCGGTTACTTTTTACATAATTTTGAGAAATATTTACACAATTCCTGTTTTCTGTCCTAAACACCTCATTTTCACTATAGTTTCAATTAGGTCTTAAGCAAGGTGTTTGAGACAGCCATTCAAAATTTTCAGGTTATTATTATCGCCAGAAGCTGAAGAAACAGGTAAAATCCTATCTATCATTCAATTTTGTTTATCGTCGATTTGAAACAAGCCAGTTGCTCAGTTCTTGGATTTCCTTGGGCTGGGAAGACATTATATTCGTAGCTATCTGTTTAAGCTGTGAGTGATTTCCATGATGCAAATAAGCAGATGCATTGTCTAGGGCACCCTGATGATGTACAATCATTAAGGTAGCAAAATCATTGTCAATATCACCAGTTATAACTTGAATATCGGCAACTTTTGCCCCTTTCATCATGTTTTCTTTTTGCTCTGCAGTAAAAGAGGGATCAGTATTGTCATTGGAAAGGCTGGCAAGTATCAAATTCAATTGTTGAATCTCCATTTGCTGCGCAGTGATAATTTTCTGCGCTGTTTTCTTTAATGTGTCACTTGTTCCGGACTGTAGTTCGATCCCGGCCATGTTTATAGCGCCTTGATGATGCATAATCATCATCTTAACAAAATCAATTTCTGGATCGTTGGTGGGTGTCATCGCATCCATCCGGGCCATCATAGAATGCATACTATCCATCATCCTATTTTCATTATGGGCCTGGAGTTTTAACCCATTCTCGTTTTTACTACATGACAAAGCAAAAAGGGCAAAAATGCTTGCGGCGGTAAAAAAATGTTGTCTTTTCATCTTGAAAGTATTTAAATAATTTAGAAGTAAAAAACATGCCTGAGATCGGACACTTATATTGTAGAAATTCATCCACTATAGAAGATGATAAGGTATGAAATAAAGTAAGGGCAGTCGTATCCTATCAATACACAATATATTTGCGCTATGAAACTTTATATCAAAAATATGGTTTGCGACAGGTGTGTGATGGCAGTTCGCAGGCAGCTGGAAGATCTTCATATTGGTTACAACCAGATCCAGTTAGGCGAGGTTGAGCTAAGCGAGGAGATTACTGATGATCTTTTGCCGGTTTTAGGTTCCGCCCTGGAAAAGATGGGTTTTGAACTGCTTGATAACCGGAAAGCAAAAATTGTTGACAAGATCAAAAATACCATCATTCACCTGGTTCACTATGAAGCCGAAGAATTGAACTTGAAATTTTCAGCATTTCTCGCTGATAAACTCAAGCTGGAATATCACTATTTATCCTCCTTATTTTCTTCCATTGAAGGTATTACCATTGAGAAATATATCATTCTGCAACGGATCGAGAAAGCAAAAGAGCTGCTGATGTATGATGAGCTTACTTTAAGTGAAATTGCCGATCGCCTGGGATATAGCAGTGTACAGCATCTTTCACAGCAGTTTAAGAAAACAACCGGCTTAACTCCTTCACATTTCAAACAACTACGGGAAAATAAAAGAAAACCTATCGACAAGGTTTAGCTGCTATCATATAATCCTATACATCTTAGTGATAATTCTGTAACAATGCGACTACCTGCCTGCATGAGCTTTGCACAAAACAAAGATTATGTCAGAGAATTATAGAAAAGAAACTTTCCCTGTTCTTGAAATGACCTGTGCCGCCTGTGCGATCAGCGTTGAATCCATGTTGAAGTCCGTAGCAGGGGTAAAGGATGCAGGAGTTAATTTCGCCAATCAATCAGCATGGGTTAATTACGACCCTTCTATCCAATCACCCGAAACCTTACAGAAAACCGTTCAGTCTATCGGGTATGATTTAGTGATTGATAAAGTGAACAGTGATGAAATAAAAGAAAAAGCGCAACAGTCTCACCTTAGAGAGATCAAACACAGAACGATCTGGTCGTCTTTACTTTCCCTACCGATTGTAGTTATCGGGATGTTCTTTATGGACCTGCCTTACGGCAACTGGATCATGATGCTGCTGGCTACCCCAGTGGTTTTTTATTTTGGCAAAACATTTTTTATCAATGCTTGGAAGCAGGCAAGGCATAAGAAAGCTAATATGGATACGCTGGTGGCATTAAGCACCGGTATTGCCTATTTGTTTAGTGCCTTCACTACCGTCTATCCGGATTTTTGGCATAACAGGGGTTTGCACGCGCATGTATATTTTGAAGCGGCAGCCGTAGTTATTGCTTTTATTTCTCTTGGCAAATTGCTTGAAGAAAAAGCAAAATCAAATACATCTTCTTCTATAAAGAAATTGATGGGTTTGCAACCCAAGACAGTTACGATTGTTACCCAGAATGATCAATTCAAAGAGATTCCTATCAGTGAAGTTTCTGTTGGTGACATACTCCTGGTTAAACCTGGAGAAAAAATACCGGTTGACGGGGTAGTGATTAGTGGACTTTCTTTTATTGATGAAAGTATGATCAATGGAGAACCGATCCCGGTTGAAAAGAAAAAAGGCGAGCCGCTTTTCACCGGTACGATCAATCAGAAAGGCAGCCTGCAATTCAAAGCAGAAAAAGTTGGAGGAGATACCGTTTTAGCACAGATCATTAAAATGGTACAGGAGGCGCAAGGCAGTAAAGCGCCGGTTCAAAAACTGGTTGACAAAATCGCCGGCATTTTTGTCCCGGTAGTGATCGGTATTTCCATTCTGACCTTTATTGTATGGATGCTATTAGGTGGTGACAATGCATTTACCCACGCATTACTGGCAGCGGTAACTGTTTTGGTTATCGCATGTCCTTGTGCTTTGGGGCTGGCAACACCCACAGCTATTATGGTTGGCGTAGGTAAGGGAGCAGAGAACCAAATCCTGATCAAAGATGCAGAAAGCCTTGAACTGGCGCACAAGGTCACAGATATCATACTTGATAAAACCGGAACGATCACTGAAGGCAAACCCAAGGTGACTGATGTTTATTGGGATGCAGCTGAAAGCGAAACCGAATTGAAAGCCCTGCTACTCGGAGCCGAAGTATTATCAGAACATCCGTTGGCAGAAGCTGTCACCACTTACCTGGCTGCAGAGAATGTTAAATCGCTTCCTATCAGTGCTTTTGAAAGTATCACGGGCAAAGGTGTTGAGTTTATGCATGACAGTATACGATTCTTAGTAGGTAATCACAAATTACTTGCAGAAAACAATGTGCAGATCACAGGTCCATTGTCTGTTCATATGAATCGGTTACAGCAGGAAGCAAAGACAGTTATCTTTTTTGCAAAGAATCAAAAACTGGTCGGTGTAATAGCCATCGGCGATAAAATAAAAAGCACTTCTGCTGAAGCGATCAGGACCTTAAAAGGCATCGGAATCAATGTTTATATGTTAACAGGTGACAATAAACAAACAGCTCAGGCGATCGCTGATGAAGTTGGGATCGACCATTTTAAAGCGGAGGTGATGCCGTCTGAAAAAGCTGAATTTATTAAACTGTTACAAAGCCAGGGAAAGATTGTTGCGATGGTAGGCGACGGAATAAATGACAGCCAGGCGCTCGCGCAGGCCAATGTAAGTATTGCCATGGGAAAAGGCTCAGACATTGCAATGGATGTGGCAAAAATGACTTTAATTACCTCTGATCTCAATGTTATTCCAAAAGCAATTACGCTATCGCGTAAAACGGTTGCAACTATCAAACAAAACCTGTTCTGGGCCTTTATTTACAATCTCATCGGCATACCGATTGCTGCCGGAGTGCTGTATCCTGTCAATGGCTTTTTACTCGACCCCATGATCGCAGGTGCTGCAATGGCATTAAGTTCAGTAAGTGTGGTAAGCAATAGTTTACGGTTAAAGTTTTCTTCGCTCAAATAAAAAATGAAGCTGGTTTTATGATTCAAATTTGGAAAACAGAAAAGGTGATACAGGAAACTTCTGATACGAAAACAATTGTTTTCAATCCGGGCAGTGAATCATTCACTTATAAGGCTGGGCAATTTATTAATCTAAGTGCGAAGATTAACGGGCTTACGCAAAGTCGTTCGTATTCACTTTCTTCCAGTCCCGGTGAAACTTTTCCTGCTGTTACAGTAAAAAGGATCGAGGGTGGATTGGTGAGCAACTATATTCATGAATATGCAGATACGATCACAGAATGGACTATAGAAGGTCCGCAAGGCTTGTTTCATATTGACGCTGAATCTTCAGCCCAATATGTATTTATTGCGGGTGGTAGTGGAATTACCCCTATTTATTCAATGGTTAATGATGTTTTACAAAATAGCGCAGCTGAAATATTTTTGATATACACGAGTAAAAATATAGAAAGTAAAATCTTTCTTTCAAATCTGCAACAACTGGAGCACCAATACAAGGAACGATTGCGGATACAGTATGTACTCACATCCGGGCAGGCCCAAAATACACTTGGGACGTCATACTTACCGGAAAGATTAAACCGTCTTATGCTAAAGAAGCTATTAAAAACTCATCTTGGGGAAAAGATCAATGAAAGTCAATTTTTTGTTTGTGGCCCCCCTGGATTAATCTCCCTTTCAGAAGAAGTGTTTTCCACTTTACAGATAGATCCAATAAAAATACACAAAGAATATTTTCAACCACCTGTTGTTGAAGCGCCAACTATTAAGATACCGGAATCAATTTTGGAAGTTTTATTACATGTCAGGGAGCAAACTACTTTATTAAGTATTCGGCCGGGCACATCTATTCTTGATTCGGCACTTGAAGATAAGATTGAAATGTCCTATTCCTGCAAATCAGGGACATGCGGCAAATGCGTAGGCAAACTGCTGGCAGGAAAGGTTCACATGCATCATAATTATGCGTTGAACGAAGATCAGTTAAATCAAGGGTACATTCTTCTCTGCCAAAGTATTCCCTTAAATGAGTCGGTTGAGATCGAAGTTGGATGAAACATATAATTATATAACAAACACGCTCCATTCTATAACAAAATATATTATGCCTGCTGGTAGCTTTGTATAAATAAATAATTAAAATAAAATTTACATGGAAACGATCAAATTTAAAACAAACATTAAATGTGCGGGTTGTATTGCCAAAAACACTCCATTTTTGAATGAGGCCGTGGGTGAAGACAATTGGGAAGTCGATGTGCAATCGCCTGATAAAATCTTAACCGTGGTGACTGAAGAGAAAATTTCTTCGGAAACCGTGATCAAAGCGGTAAAAGATGCCGGTTATACTGCGGCACTTGCAGATTAATGAATGAATTATAAGGAGCAGGAACTTTATTCTCGAAGGATATCAGGCATTCCCCGAAATAGAAGAACACATCAAGCCCGGATAGAATTGTCACCTGAACAGAAAACCCGCCTTGAGAAGATTATACACCAGACCATTATTCATGCAGGCGACAATAACACTATGAGTATGGGCAATGACAATAGCTTTAGTTCCTAAAGATCATTGATTGACGTTGTTCCGGAAATTTTCTATCGCATCAAAGGGACTGGTAATCTTTAATAGCTGCCTCAAGTTCAGGGGTAAAAGTGGAGTTAGTATCTTTTACAGTGAATTCGCCAGTTGCTGACAACCGCCTCTTTAGACTCAAAACATCGGGGAAATTTTTCCCCGTAATAAATTTGGTTTTAGTTAGCTTAATAGTATCCCAGTTACCTTTTTTTGCTATAGCAACGTATTCCCCGAGCGCATGTTTCAGTCCATGATAAAGTGGATTTAATTTCGCATACTTCTCGTTATCCTTATTTTTATTGGATAAGATCGAATCAGCCAGTTTGAGCATTGGCTGCTTCTTTATTGGTATAAAAGTTTCCAGATCCTGGACATTTATATTTTCATCTTTATACGCATCAAGGATAAACTGAACGAAGTTATATCGTTCAATTCCAAAAAATATTTCGAATCAGACTAGGCAGGTGAAACAGGCAATTACAGGCAAATAAGCTATATTTAAGTTGGGCAAATAACCAGCGCCCATCCACTGCTTATGTTGTATCAGATAAGAACCATTCTTGGGGGCGTTATGATCCTTTTAGGAGTGATCCATATTGGATTTGCCTTTCCGATCACAACCTTTGACGAAGGCGTTTTATGGTTCATCGGATCAGGTTTGGCGGTTGTGTTTAGCGGTGCTTTCAACATAGCGGCTGTCGTTAACTGCAGGCAGCGTTGGTTTGCATATGTAACTCTGGCTGTTAATCTGGTTATGCTCGGCCTCATTATTTCGGCATTGAGTCCTATCAGAGAGCCGCAGGTGTATGCAGGGATATTTCTATACCTGACCGCGACTATTATCCTTGCCATTCAAACTTTTCACAGGGAAAATAAAAAGGAAAAGTACATAAATCATACAAAAACAGGTGATGATCACTTGAAAGAAGTTCTCAGCGAAACCGAGGCTATTCCCATGCTTCGCATTTTCGACAAAAAGAAAGCAGAAGAATTTTATATTGACTGGCTTGGATTTAACCTGGAATGGGAGCACAGGTTTGAAGAAAAGCTGCCGGTGTACATGGAAATTACTAAAGCTTGCATCAAGCTTCATTTAACAGAACATCACGGCGATTGCAGCCCAGGTGGAAAGGTGTACATCGTTTGCGCCGGACTTGCAGATTATCACGAACAACTGCTAAGTAAAAACTATTCTTGCAACAGACCCGGACTTGGGAAAGCGTCATGGGGATCGCTTGAAATGACCGTCATTGATCCATTCGGTAATCAACTACTCTTTACCGAAAGAAAGGAAGAAGAAGATTAAATATTTTTGTACTCAATTTTTAGAGCAACATGATGCGCCAGCCTGAATCGGTGGGCATTTAACTGTACCATAGCTGCAAAATACGCAGCAATCACCCTGTTTTGGTTTTAAAATCGTTTCGCAATTAGTGCACTTGTAAAAATACATGCAAGCATCTGTTGGCATTGTTTCAGCCTTTGCAAAATTGCATTCTGGACAAGTAATGGTCGAGGTAAGTATGACTGTATTTTCCATGAATTAGTTGATCATTTATTTTTTAGGTTCTTGCGTTACTGCAACGGAGCCGGTAACCACGTAGCCTGTTTTATTGATTGCACTGATAATGGTTTTGTCGCTCACTTTTGAAGGATCATAAGTCACTACACTCGTGCCTTTCCCGTAAGAAGTGCTATAAGCAACAACCCCTTGTAATTTGGATAGCTCGTTATTGATCTCTCCTTCACAACTCTGGCATGACATGCCCCTTATCGAAAAGGTTGTTTGCTTTTTATCTGGTGTTGCAATTCCCGTGGCAATTTTCGCATCAGGATTAGAATAAAAAATTCGTGCATAAAGTGGAAAGGTCATCATCAAAATTGAGAAGACAGTAACAATGAACAATAACAGCCTAGACTGAAAGAATGATTTTTTTCCGGTATCGCAGTGACAATCATCGGGATTATTTTTTACCGGTTTTAATTGCTGATACCACGCAAAGCCAAGAACAGCAATAGATAAACCGATCAGGTAAGGACGCGCTGGTTCGATCCAAGAAAAATTAGCTGCGATGCTGCTGCTACCTGCAAGCAATGCGATAACCGGTGTAATGCAGCAGATGGAAGCGGCCAATGCTGAGAGCACACCTGTGCCGATTACAGTTGCCGACGATTTAGGATTGGTCATGCTGTTTGCAATTTTTCTGTGTGCAGGTTAAGATGCTTGAAAAAAGGTTTCAGGATCTTTATATTCTGTTGCGCCAGTGAATAATAAATTGTCTGACCTTCCTTCCTTGATACAATCAAATTTCCGTCTCTCAACTTACGCAGATGCTGAGATATGGCAGGAACACTCATGAAAAGGATATCGGCAAGATCACATGGACATAATTCCCGTTCTTCCGAGAGTAGGTAAATGATTTTAAGGCGGGCTTCGTTACCTGCTAATGCAAGTATGGAAGACAGTTGCCCAAATGAATTTTTCGCCACAGCAAGTTTTATCCGGCAATCTTTGATTTGTTCCTGGTCAGCGAACAACCGAATGCATGTATCGTTATCCATAAGGCGAAGATAAGGCTCACTTCGTATTTAAGCAAATACTTAAATAAGCCGAAAATTGAACCGGACGTTGAACTGACTGCGACGCAACGATGATCAACACAAGCACAACCGCTGGAGCCACCACTCAGGTTTCCTGTATTTTTTTGTGCTTCTTCGCGTGGCGCTTTGAGATTGGCGAACCATTCAACCCGGCATTATTGTAGCGCTCCAGTTTTATTACCTGTTCCTTTTTTTGGGTTTTACGTTTTTCTTTTTGTTCGTCTTTCTTTGTTTTTGCATTGGAAACATTTTGTTCATCGACAATCGTTGAAAAACCTTGTTTGTTTTTGAGCACACCAAATATTACCCGGAGCAACTTGTGCATTACCACGCCCATTGAACTAAAATGGTTCTTTCCTTTTGCACGCGCATTGCTGTATATATTTCTAAACAATTCGCTGTACCGGATTGCAGTTAATCCGCTCATGTAAAGAACCGCCCTGATTTCAGACCGTCCTTTCTTACTCATGTGGTTGCCCCATTTTCCATCACCACTTTGTTTGAACACCGGATGCAGACCAAAGTAAGCACTTAGTTTTTTCGCGTTTTCAAAACGATGAATGTTTTCTATTTCAATCAGGATCTCGACTGCACTTTGATTTCCAAGAACAGAGATAGATGTCAGGAGTTTTACTTCTGCGGTGTCAATGCACAAACCGATTTCGTTGACCACTTCAGTCCGATTTTGACAAAATCCCCAAAACGATTGAACTTTTAAGTTTTGTTTGATGCATTAAAAAAACAATTCTATGCCCCATCGTTGCTTATAAAGTTGTGTGACTGTTTCGGCATTTACTTTAAAGTTATTCGTTAATAAAACAAAAGTCCTGTCATACTCTGAATCATAAAATTTTATACGGCGTAATCGTTCGGGATATCGGTGGCTACTATTAATTCCGGTTAGTAAAATATCCTGATCACAGAGTATTCCAAATTTTCTGTTTTTGGGTCTTGATTCGATTCGTTTAAATTGAAGATTTTCTTTGGCGCGGACAACAAAATAAGCTTTGTCTTGCTTTAAGTTTTACAGTCTGGCAAAATCGACGTAAGCCTTATCCATTACATCAATTCCGGTACGAGGGGGTCAACGCGATTGGATTTTGCACATTATATCTTTTAACACAAACTTTAAAAATATCCTGAGAAGCAAAATCCATAATTTGAGTAAATACCATTCGTCCTTGGTTCATTATCAATCGTTTACGCAAAGGACGATAAAGAACTAAATTCAAATCAACGCCGACCTAAATTCGGCTCAAACAATGACCCATCAAGTGTTTCAAAGAACTTTTATAATAAACAACGCAACGCTAGTGGAATCTTATCATTAATTATTACTGGTATTGGATATTGAATGATAAAACCGATCAGAAAATTGCCGATCAGTTTCCAGGTAAGACAGTTGAAAAATCATGTTAATAGGCACTTCAATTATTTAAAATTAAGCAAGCTGTTAGGCTCATCTTCTATGTTATCCGAATACATGGCATTTTTTACTCTATGTATATGGATAAAAAACAAATTCTTATCTCCACCAGTTGATTCCTAACCGGTTACTGACATAAAACTTTATTCAATGACATCAAATTTGGATAAAATTTAATCCCATGTCAAGTATTGTAGTATTAGAAGAGAGCGAGTTGAGAAAACTTGTAAAGGAATCAATGGCCGAAGTCTTGAATTCAGGGCAAAGTAGAACTGCCGAAAACGGGCTAAGTTCAGTAGAAGAACCTCTGCTAAGCAGGCAGCAGATGGCAGCAGAGCTAAACATATCTCTGGTCACTCTAACCGACTGGATGAAAAAAGGACTCCCTTATTTACGAATGAATGGCCGCGTGTATTTCCGACGCTCAGAAGTAATTGCCTCCATGCGACATAATGTTCTGAAGTAAACCCACTACCAAAAGTGTCACCAAAAACAATCAGCGATCATATCGGTGTGACGAAAATCACATCGCATTAAGGTAACACCAAAAGTATTTCAGCACCTAAATGGTCACACGAAAATCACAGTATAAATATCCTATATGGAAACTCGGAAAATTAATTCAGTAATACAGAAATCCGGCAGACCAAGAAAACATGTGAAGAAAGATCAGCGTTTGACACTTGTATGTACAGAAACAGAACGCCAATATATATCCAAGTGGGCAAAGGAACAGGATTTAACAGTCTCAGATTATCTAAGACGAAAGGCTTTTAGTCAAATAGAGCAAAAAACAGATCCAGAGTTCTCGCGGGAAGCAAGACCAATGCTCGTCCAATTAAATTATCTGATCGGAAATCTAAAAGAGATGTTGGAAAAGGAACAGGGGTTATCATTTACAGCCTTGAAACTTGCAGGTGTCAAATCCATTATACAACAAATCAGTCTGCTTCAAGCAACGCTTGTGCCATATACCAACTAAAAGAAAAATTCTATGGAGCGCGATAAATTGTCCATTGCAGAAGTAAAGAAAATCGACATGGTTGAGTACCTGGAGAAACTGGGCCATTCACCCAATAAGATAAGAAATAATGACTACTGGTATCTCTCGCCATTGAGGGATGAAAAAACGCCGTCATTTAAAGTAGACCGGAAGCTGAATGTGTGGTATGATCATGGTCTGCAGAAAGGAGGAAACTTAGTTGATTTTGGTATCCTGTTTTATCAATGCACAGTAAAGGAGTTACTGCAAAAAATAGAACAAAAAAATCACTTTCCTTTTCACACGCAATCCCCCCTTTTTAAAAGCATTTCTTTTTCCGCTGCTGGTGAAAAAGAAAAAATTGTAGTCCGGGATGTGAGGTCAAATATCAAGTTATTATCGTTGAAGCAATACCTGTCATTCAGAAAAATTCCACTGGAAATTGCGAACCGGTTTTGCAAGGAAATTGATTTCGATTTGTATGATAAAAAATACACGGTGATCGGGTTTCAAAACAGCGCCGGTGGATATGAATTGCGCAGCGCTAACTTCAAAGGAAGCAGCAGTCCAAAAGAAGTGACACTAATCGGGAAGAATCTGTCAAATGAAATTCTCGTTTTTGAAGGCTTTATAGATTTTCTTTCTTACCAAACAATGCATCAGCGCAAGTTTATCATGATGACAAAACAGCAGCCAAATTTTCTAGTGTTGAACTCAATTGGCTTCATGGAAAAGATGAAGCCGCAACTTGAAAAATATCCTTCCATTCATTTATACCTCGATCGGGATAACAAAGGATTGACTATCACAAAAGAAGTATTGGCAATCAGCAGAAAGTACCGGGACGAAAGCCTTATTTATAAAAATCACAAAGACTTAAATGAGTTTCTAATGAAAGAGCATTTCGAACAAAGGCAATCACAAAGGAGAGGTAGGCGGCTTTGACTTTTTCGGAGCGAGCTATGTTTCGGGAACCCCGAAACGCTCGCTCCATTCATGCTATCGCATTCATGGAGAGGGTTCGCCACTGGCGAACCCTAAAGATTAGTCAAGCAATGAAGACAACAAAAAAACATAGTAATAGTAAAGGTGGCAGGCCTCCCAAAGAGATCAAGCGGAATAAAACAATCACCGTGCATTGCAGTGCTTTTGAACAAAGATTGCTTAGAGAAAAGGGAAAGGAAGCTGGTATAACTGCCTCTGAATATTTACGGGAGATCGGACTAACCGGAAAAATTGACAGGCCAAAAAGAGAGTTTCCGAAAGATGCTTTGTTGTTGAAAGGAACATTAAATCATATAGCCGCGAACCTAAATCAAATTGCTAAAAAAAGAAATAGTGGAGAAAATCTGGGCGCATTTATGCGAGAGCAATTGGACGAATTATCTGGACAGTTACACACAATTACCATCACTATCAGAAACTACTTTTCATGATCGGAAAAATTACCATTGGAAAATCATTTGGCGGTTGCATCCGATACTGTCTTGAAGATAAGCTGGAACTAACTAATGAAGAGAAGCAGACCATGAGTAAACAAGATGGCTTAAAACATGAGAACAGGGCGGAAGTTTTGGAATACAATATGTGCTTCGGCGAAAAGAAAGAACTGACCCGTCAATTCAATGAAGTGCGGGCACTCAGGCCACAACTTTCAAGTCCTGTCATGCACATTACTTTGAGCCTCGATCAGGAGGATGTTTTTACAACCGAAACTCTGCGGCAGATCGGACAAGATTTTGCAAAGGAGTTTGGTTTTGAAAAGAATCAATACATCGCCATTTATCACCAAGATACTAAACACCCGCATCTGCATATTGTAGTTAACCGGGTAGGTTTTGACGGCAGCAGGATCAGTGACTCCAACAGCTATAGGAAAATAGCTAACCTCTGCCGCAAGCTTGAATTGAAATATGAATTAAAACAAGTCTTAAACCCTGGAAAATTTATGACACAGCAGCAACGTCACGAACATAGCCGGGAACAAAGAATTGATCAGCGCAAAGAACACTTAAAACAAAATATCAGGGACTGTCTTTTAACCGCTACAAACTTTTCTGATTTTGTACACAAAATGGAACAACAAAAAATACAGGTTATTAAAAGTCGGGGTATCAGTTTTATAGACGACAAGAAGATGAAGGTAAAGGGAAGCGAGGTTGGATATTCTTTAAGCACAATTGAGAAGATACTTAGTCATTCAATTGAAAGACGGCAACGGTTGTATCAGCAATTAGAACAAGAGAAAAAACAATCACCAAAGATTGCCTACAAGCAGCAATCAAAATCTTTGTCTTTTAGTATATCAAAACACCTGGAGCAACAAAAGAACCTGGATTTAAGCAAAACTTTGGAAATTTTATTAAGACAGGAACGGGATTTCAATCAAACACCCTATGAATTAATACATCAAAAGAAGAAACGAAAAAGTCAATCACAACATTTATCAAGATAAAAAATAGATCATGGAACAGAAAACTATGGAAAAAGTATTGAATCAAATTTCTGAAGAACAGTTACAGAACAACCAGGAATTAAGATCTGTAAAGACGGTTCAGGAAAAACAAAATCAGGCACTTGAAAAAGACCGGGAACAAATCAATTTATTAAACAGGAACATGGAAACAATGAAAACAGAGCAACAAACACTTTTGCAACTCGCAACTGCGCCAATTCAGCAAATTGAAGCATTTGGCGCAGAAATCAAAGAACACTCTGAACTCCTGAAAAAACCCCTTACACAAGAGATAGTACATGTTCATCATGTGCCCAGGTTATTGATTGCAACAATAGCATTGTTCTGTATTGGTATAGGAATTAGCATGGGCTGGTATCAAACCGGCCAGCGTTTGAATCAATATCTGAAAAATGATACCAAATGGAGAAGGCTGTCACTTGATGCCAATGTTAGTTTGACAAAATATATGCAGGATGTTTCTGATAGCGTTGAACAAAACCCGGACAAAATAAGAGAGGAGGTCAAAGCTGAGGAAGAGCATAACCTGCAGGTTTGGAACTTACAGCAAAAGATGAAAGCTGATAGTGCCGAGATGCGTTCTTTAGTACCAAATATCCCGACTATCACAAATATGGGTAACCATAATACTAAGAAAAAGTAAACCCAATACTCAAAACGGTAATAAATGTCAGTTTGTAGTAATTTTACCTACATGCAAGGGCCAAACCTCCATAAGCGATTATTCTGGGAATATGATTTTGACCGGATCGACTGGCAAAAAGAATCAGTCGGTATCATTGGTCGTGTCATTGAACGGGGTACGGAGCAGGAATGGAAGGAACTCATTCGCTATTATAGTGAGCAGAAGGTGATTAGTACATTGAAAAATGACATTAAGTTTTTGCCGGATTACAGCATTAACGATGTATGTCATTATTTCAAACTAAAACCCGAAGAGTTACTATGTTACATAAGGAAACAGTCGAGGCCGGGACATTGGGACTTATAAAACGCCTGATGAGTGATGAGAATTTAAAAGAATTCACTCTCGTTGGCGGAACTGCATTATCACTTCAAGTCGGTCATAGGATATCAATAGATATTGACCTGTTCAATAAACGGAATTTTGATAGTGAAGCGTTGAAAGAATATCTTATCAAAGAGTACAAGGCCGAAAATATCCGTTGCCACAATAATGCAGTGCTTGGCTTTATTGATGGAATAAAAATTGATATGATCGCTCATCGCGTACCCGACATCAAAGCAATCATAATAGAAGAAGGTATCAGGATGGCATCTCTCGAGGATATAGGAGCCATGAAACTAAATGCCATTACTCGCAATGGAACCAGGTTTAAGGATTTTGTAGATATGTACGTCCTGCTTTCTTATAAGCCTTTGGAGGTATATGGTGCAGCATTTGAAAATAAATACTTTGCAGAAGAGCTTTCCCGCGCCGTTACTTATCTTTCGCTTAAATATCATAAAGAAATTATACCCGCAACGATTCAATTTATGGGTAAAGAGTTAACATTATCTCTTCTTGCTGAACGATTTGAGCAAGCGGTACTTAACCCTTCTCAAATCTTTGGTAAATATGTAACACAGTCACAGGAATTGAAACAGGATATAAGCAAAGAGCAGAAACTGGATAAAGAAATAAAACAGATTAGGCAGAGACCGGATAGTGGTCGCGGTTATCGTATGTAGTCCAAAGCCCATCTTTTGTACTCGACTGCCGCGCTCGGCAACAATTGAACAAAGCCAGGCACCTTATCAGCTTGGCCTTTCGTTTAGCCGGATGATGGCAGCAACTTTCAAATCTTCATTCAGCAGCAGGACGTGCCATCATCCCGCTAAACGAAAAAAAATAATTTCTCATCATCTCCTTAGCCCATTTACTCTTTTCCTATCTTCCATAAAACTCAATAGCTGTTATGGATATCGGTACTGTAATCCGCATCCTCTCTTTACCGCTTATTATTATTCTTTTTGTGGTAGCCCGCAAATCAGAACTGAACAAAAAATATAAGAGATCCTTTGCTCTATATTTACTGATGGCATTAGTATGCCTTTCCTTATTTCTCAGTGGGTGGCTTAAAAACTCTTGATTCAACTTTTTTAGGAAACTTTCTTTGACTGAGGTCTGGGGTATTCTTCAAAAAGAAATGAACTGTCCGAAATATGTCCGAACAGTTCATAACTAATTGATAATCAATACTACTTGTCGGGAAGACAGGATTCGAAACGGCTTATAATATATTAATTTTCAACGTGTTGCAATCAAAAAGAAGCGAACTCAATTCATTGCTCACATATAAAAAGTGTTTGAGAAAGAACTGGTATAAAGATACAAAAACATCAAAAGCTAAATATCAATAATTCTGCCTTTTTTTATATGAGTTCGTAAGGTTTCTGCGCTTATAATCACAACCACAAGTTTATTGGAATTTAGAAATCCGTTTCTTCAGATGGCAAAGCCAGTGCTTATTTGTATTTTGACTTATGGTTGAATATTTTGGTTACCCAATGATTACCGCTAACGATCCTGTTTTAGTAGGAAGGCGTAAAGAATTGGATTGGTTAACCGTTAGTTTATTACCCTGGCGTACTTCTGATCCTGTTTACGTTACAGGTAAGTCTGGAATTGGAAAAACTTTATTAATAAACCACTGGTACGAAAATGTGAGAACAACCGGTGAAGCAGTTTGGCTTGATTTTTCGGCTTCAGATCATGCAGAAGAAGATCTGGAAAGTGTGATTGTTCGCCTCAAAGCTGGAGATTTTACTTATCGTGACAAACTGCACATTATCTTGGATGGCTTGGACTTATGGAATGATGAGAAAATTCAACGAACACTCGCCCGTTTATACAATTATAAAGTGGTTGAAGCTGTTGTAATAATTCGTCAGATATTACCCAAATCCGCTAACAGGGACAGCCTGGAACTGAAAGAACTTCAAGAAGAAGAGTCCGTTGAATTACTAAATAGTTTGCTGAAAGATCCATTGGAACCATTTATTCTATCTGGGTCGTTTAAGACAACTGGCGGAAATCCACAGGCAATCGTTGCCCTTGCGAGAATGATGAATCAGTCATTTTCAAATTCCGAATGGATTGCATCAGGGGCAATTTACACAATGTCGAATCAGATTGTACTTCCGGAAAAGGAGGTTAGTCGGATTATACTACCCATCGTGAAGGATACAAGCAAAAAGATAATTACAAGCTTACAACGACATCCAGGAGACATTTTCCAAGTAAGCCCATTCGAGTTTGAACATATTCTCGCGGAACTTTTGCGGGATATGGGATATGAAATAGAAATCACCCAACAAACAAGAGATGGAGGAAAAGATATATTGGCCTATAAGCATACCCCTATTGGAAAATTGCTTTTTCTTGTTGAAGCAAAAAGGTATCGTCAAGATCGGAAAGTTGGTGTTGATCTGGTCAGAAGCCTATACGGGACATTGATGGATCATAAGGCAAATTCTGCCATGCTTGTAACAACCTCCTCATTTACTGCGGATGCAAGAGACTTTCAAAAGAAATACCAATATCTTCTAAGTTTGAAAGAGTATGAGGACATTGTATCCTGGATATTGAAGTATGGAAAAGTAAAATCACCATCTGAGTAATGACAAAAAATATATTTTATTCATGGCAATCGGATTTGCCGAGCAATCAAAACCGAGGCTTTATTCAGCAATGTTTGGAAACAGCAATTGTAGAAATCAAGGCACACCCGTTTCATCTTGAAGTGGCGATCGACCGAGATACAATTGGGTTAGCGGGTACACCTGACATTGCTTCGGCGATATTTGAAAAAATTGATGCCGCATCGGTCTTTGTTGCCGATGTAAGTATCATTAACAGTGGAGACGAAAAACGAAAAATGCCTAATCCCAATGTATCAATTGAACTTGGTTATGCAGCAAAGGCGTTGGGGTGGAACAGGGTAATAACCGTCTTTAACAGTGCTTTTGGATCTGTTGAAGATTTGCCATTCGATCTCAGGTTTAGAAGGCCGTTAATTTATTCGATTACAAATCCCAAAAATAAAGCAAAGGACAGGCGGCACTTATCAGACAGAATTCGAGAAGCGGTTTTATCAGTAATAAGAGAACAAACAAACAAAGACGAAATATTCACTTATGTAAAAAAACAAATTGATAAGGATATACTATCACTTTGCAACCTTCTGCATAAACTTCTGGCTGGTTATGATGAGCAATTATCATCAAATAATGTGTGGCAATTATTGTCAATGACCCAGCAACAAGTCATGGAAAACCTTTTTGAAAAAAAATTTATCGGGTTTACAATTCTAAAGGATTGGGCAGAAAACTTACTTCATATTACTGACAGCATCAATCAATCGTTGTTTACCCAACATGCTCAGCAAGTGCATACGGCTGCAATGGTTAAAGTAGTCAGAGCACTTGAGATGTTAATTAGCATTACCCAACAGGACAAACTCTTTGTTGACACAGGGAAAAAAGTAATTGGATACGACTTAATTACTGGTAAAGATTTGAACGCTTCAAATCCAGCAAATAGATTCATTCTTTCAAAGAGCTTAAACAGCGTTGACGCTGTTATTGTTGACTTTGGTGATTTCAAACCTTATGATCAAAATAGACTATTAAATTATCATGTTATCTTTCATCAAAACTTTAATAGTTATGCGATCGCAATACATAATCTGATTGCATCGATACATTATTGGGTCGAGAATTCTGGTAATAGCATCATGATTGGGCCATCTTATACCTAATCAAGGAAGGCGCAGACTTTCAATACCCCTCCTGCACCAATTTCTTCACATCCTCCTTGTTATAATAAAGAGTGCCGCCAACTTTCTTCACGCGTATTTTCCGAGCGATCCTGAGAGCGACTAATTTATTAACGGAACACCCGAGTATGGCACGTACATGTTTGGTTTTATATCCTTCCGGTGATTCCGGTATTTTCTGTACAACCTCGCATATCACTGCTTTCAGATCAGCGAGTAAATTATTCCTGAAAACAAGAAGGTCTTCCTTCGTCACAATATCAATTCCCATATTGCCTCCTAATGTTTGTAAGCGTTATAGTTTATTAAACACCACTTTACTCTTCCTCCCAAAATCCGGGTAATATTTAATATACCCGAACTGCGCAAGATCATGGATCACTTTATCGTATGTCGATCGCGCATTGATCTTCGCAAGCTGCATGATCCTCGTTCTTTCAATCGCTAAAGTTTGCGGATCGCCGCGGATATCACGCTCGCTCATCATAGCCAGGTACACGCTCACATGCGCTGTTGTTATACGCGGGTCATCTGCGATAGTATCAAAAAAAGCTGCGAGGCTCATCGGTTAAACAAGCCCGGTTTGCGGTTAGCCTTTGTCCGCTTGGTGAGAAGTTTACCACCTTTCGCCCCGGTTTCCATGGGCGCAGCACTTCCGTTCTTAACCAGCAGTTTCCTGTCCGCGTTGATCTTTTTTTCCATCCAACGGCTTTGCAGGAAACGCTGCGCCTCGTCAAAACGTATGGGCGGCTGGTCTGGTAATAAATAAAACCGTTGCGACAATTCATACTGCGATTTCAGCACGGCCACATTCGGAATTAAATTTTCCAATGTAGTTCCTGCCCAATGCCGGAACCGCAACAAACCAGATGAATCTACTTCATGCAATTGTTTTAATGTATCCGCCGCATTCACCGCTTCATCATAACCAATCTCGGTTACGGTTTCTCTTGCTGCATACAACCGCTCCCAGTCGATCCTTCCCATTGCCTCGTCCAGCGCTTCCATCCCCAAAGCTACAGTGGACTTACGTTTCAGCACAGCAGTATAAGACACCGCATCATATAAACCCTGGTCAGCTTTCACGCAATGCACAAAAAATTCAATGGCGCCATCTGTGAGAATAGTATAGTGCCTGATCTCGAACTGCGCCGGTGCAAAGCATGCATAAGCTGCGAGGCGATGTTTGATCGAAGGCTCGCAACCCAGCGCTTCAAGCCGGGCTGCGAGACGTTCTATGTTTTGCTTATTCATGTTCATGTTTTATGCGATGCCCTGGCCCTTGCCCTGGCGCACGCGGTTTTTAGGCATGAGGCTGTTCTCCCTTACTTTTTTTGGAAGCAGGTCTTTTTTTTTATTTGCCACAGTGGCGTCTGCCGTTGGCTTCACTTCCGTCCCGTTAACGAGTTTTTCGCCCGCTTTCAGGTCAGTGCCTTCCGCCGCTTTTTTCTCATCCACCGGCGCTTTACCGTACCGTGAATCCTGCTTCGCGCCGGGAACAAACAATTTGCTGCCATCTCCATCATACATCTTCAGCGTTTTGAATTTAGGATCGGTCGTGATCTGCACCGGGATCTCTTTACCGCCTTTGATAAGAGTGGCATCCGTCAGGTCACCGCGTTGCAGCGACTTGAACAGCGCTTCCATTTTATCGGGGTTACCCATTTCCTTCAATTCCAGGCGGCTGATTGCTTCTTTGAGGTCGAAGCCATAGTTCTGGTTGAAATAATTCATTTTAAGGTTACCGTGTTCATCACGCTCGCCGCCAAAATCCAGTTTCAGCCATGCCTTGTAACGGTCGCCCTCTTTGGGTGTCACTTCTTTGAACACACTGCGGCCATTCAGCAGATTGCACGCTTCCTTCAGGTCAATACTTTGTCCCTTGTTGTTGATGAAAAAACTGTGGCTTGCATTGATGGTCTGGCTTTTCAGTGTCGCATCGTACTTGTTAAAAAAATACATATCCGAGCCTTCTTCTTTCGACCGCGCGAAATGAAGAAGAGAAGACATCTGGTCCTTACCGAATGCCTGGTTGTCCGGTAACTGGAAACTTTCTTTTCCCTCCAGCAGGTTTTTTTCAAGTTCAGGAAAAAGTGTTTCGCTGAATCCCGCAGTCTTCAATTGGTTCTGAAGGAATTCCATGTTTTTCTGTGTCATAGTGATTGTTTTATGTTCGTGATTAAAAGATTGCTGAAGAATTTTACCGGATAACACATCAGGTATAAATTTTTCCATGGGTGTATCTGTCCAATGGCGGGTAACCATTTCCTGTACGAGATTCGCGGCGCGCTCTCCGTTGACCGCGAAACGTGACAACTGTTCCACCGTAAAGGATTGATGGATCAATTGGAGTATATCCCGTAATACCGTTCCTTCCGCAGGCAACTGAACCGGCTGGTAAACAGCATTTTTCCAGTCATGCTGATCCAGCAACTCTTCCAGTTCCGCTATTGTTTTGTTGAATTTCATATCGGAGTAATAACCAAGCACGCGCTCGTCGTCTATCTCGATATGGTTAAAAGATTTTCCTTCCTTCAATTGTTCGCTGGCTGTATGCTGCACATACCCGAGCAATGCATCGACTGGCAGCAGTGTTACTTCTTTATCTTCCAGGTGATTGAACAACTGGAAGTCGGCTGCCTTATCTGCTGAATCAAAATAATGCAGGTCATAAACAGAAAGCAATTGTATCTCGCTGTCAAAAGCCAGCCAGTCTTTTCCATTTTGTATGGAATCTTCGAATGAGCGGATCAGTTTGGGTAAGTGCGCGGTGGTAAGGTGCATGGTAAATTATTTTAGCAGTAAAGCATTGATGACAAAACGGTTGCTGACAGAAAGGGAAAGATTTCTCTCTCCATCTTTTTCAGCGATCCCGATGGTAAGTTTGCGCGAATGATTGAGCGAAGGTTTCGGCAGTATGATGACCATCACCTGCAAACCTTTTTCGCGTACAACAGCATATTGATTAAAGGAAAGAAGCGGTACAATATTCCGTTCCTGTGTGGACCTGCGTTTGCTTTGTTGCTCATCTTTGGAATACACCGTCAGTCCGCCTACTGCATAAGATAGCGATGAACTATTTTCGATCCTGATCTTACACAACACAAGTTCACCCGTAGTATATATGCCGAGAAGTGAAAGCTGCACGCTTCCCTCGCTTGCATGGATGCCGTAGAGGTTATTTTTTTGCAGCGAAACTTTTTTAGCAAGTGATACAAGCAAAGTATCCTTATCGACTGCAACTGCACCACTAAGATTTACAGAGAGGTTCTCAGGGTTAGCTGAGTAGCAGACCAGGAATGAATAAAGGTTCCCATCCGCTGTAACAACCGTTAAACTCGTGGTATCACTGAATACCGTTTCTGCTTTTACTTTGAGGATAGTAGGGATCGATTTCTGTACCACGATCCGCTCACTGCCCCGGTCAATGGAAACAATCGGCGAAGGAAAGATCACGCTTGTCGTCCGGTTAGCAGACACACCAAGTATCCTGATGGGCTGCGCATCGAGTGAAACACAACCCAGCATCACTACACACAAAATCAATCTCCACTTCATATCAATTAGATTTATTGTCACGCAGTAATACACGATACCCCGCCGTAACAGTCGCCCGCACCGCTTTTACTTTTTTACTTAAAATACTTTTTACAGCTCCAACACCGGCCATCGCAGCCTGCGTTTTAATGGAAGGATCGAGGCTCAGCACATTGACAGATTGCAAAGCCTGGTCTGCGGTGGATTTAATCGTTTCGCGTGATAACGATCCGGGTACATAGATTCCTTCAAGTCCGTCCAAGTCATACACCGAAAGCGCTACGGGAACTACTTCATCTCCCGCCCGGACAGAGGAGATCTGCACCTGCAGGCGTTCTCCTTCGATGGAGGCAACACCAAATACAAAACTTCTGTTTGCCAGCGTGTGACTGCCAATTTTTACAGCTTGCAGTAACTGTAGTTTTACAACAGAACCCGCCTGCAAGATTTGCGTAACCGGAATAGAAGCGAGGAAAGTAGAACTCAGTGAAACACCGCTCTGGTCATCACTCAAAAATGATTTCCGAAAAACTGTATCTCTTCCTCCGAAAAAATCATCGTCATCATTTCCAACAGGTGTAACTGTTATTGCATTTTTGGCAACAGGAGGTTTGGGTTCTTTCGCTGGATGTTGGATCGCAGAGAGTTTATCGATCATGTTATTGATCTCTTCCATTTCTGGATCACGCTGAAGCGGTTTTTCTTCAACCCGTTTTGTCACCGGTTGTTGAGTCTGTGAAAAATAATTGTTGGCAGGTTTCTCTTCACGTGATGCCAGCAGTTTTTTGACTTGTTGAATATTTGTTTCAACTGAAGATTGGCTTGAAATATTTTCTATAAGCTTTTCTTTCCGGTACGGATCATTGCGTAACGCCTCCGCCCGTTTGGAAGAATCCGAAGCGGCAGCCGCATAGAAAGTCATTTTGTCCTTTGCTGAATCGGCAGCAACACGCGCATCCGGCAATTTTGTATTAAGCCCGTAATGTTTACCTGCTGCATTAACTTCGCTGTCTTTTCCGCCACCCAGTAAATGAAAGGTTATCGTAATAAACGGAACAATGATAACGGGCAACCAGATCCTGAACCGCATTTTTCTTTTATAAGCCTCTGTCATTTGCTCACTCATCTGTTTTCAATTTTGATGTCTTTGTTTTCCAGTATTTCCCATTTCTCTATCAGGAACCCGTGCGGGTTGTGATCGGTGCGCGCAACATTTCGTAAATAGCCTTGCGTGATTAAATTGCGGGTAACGATACTTGTCGAGCGGATAATTTTGAGCGTTGCATAACAACGGAACGAATAAGGCTCCGAAGCAACACTCACTGCAATGCTGTCTATCGTGATCTGCTGGCTGACATTGCCCGAAATAATGCCTGCGATAAAACCGGTCTCAACCAGGTCATCGTATTGTTTCTTTGCGGAAGCATCTGATAAATACAAGGCTTTCCTGATAGTAACGGCGATTGCCTTTTCGTCCGGGTCCAGTGAAAAGAAAGAGACATGAAAACCCGCCACGTGATCCTTGGCTTCGACTATGATATTATCCTTACGGCTGGAAGCAAACACTTCCATCGCTTTCCCGTTAGCGAGAACATACACCCGGTCTTGGCTGCGTGAAGCAAGCTGCACATTCTGGTAAAGTGCATACCCACTGATCAGTAAACAACCAATTACTATTAGTAACATCATCATTCGCATCGAGCGGAAAGCAGTGTCGATATTTTTTGTAGGCTTGAACATTTATTTGCCCTTTAATTTGTCTTTGAAATAGCCGTTGTTAAGGCTCGCATCACTCATGCTGCTGCTCATGTTGCCTGCTGCACTTCCGAAAGCATCTGCCGACATTCCCGTCGTCACCGAGCTGGCAGTTTTCTTGACAGCCGAAGTGGTAAAAGAGGAAACTTTTTGCAGGAGCGCGTTGCCACCACCGGCATTGACGATATAATTCGCAACGGAAGGCACGGTGCAGTAGCCAACGATCGCGATCAGGAGAAATGCCATATACGCCCAGTCCGTCACGGAAAACGGTTGTCCGGGAATCGGTACACTGAGGGTACTACCGGTGATCATATTCTCCTGGATCTTGGCGATGATCGCCCCGAAAATATTGGCCACCGGCAGCCAAAGAAAAACATTGATATACCGTGCGAGCCACACCGTCACAAGGTGCTGGAAGCCATCGTAAATGGAAAGCCCGAATACAATGGGGCCGATAATGGCAAGTACGATCAGGTAAAAAGTGCGGATCACATCGATCAGCAGTGCAACAGTCTGGAAAACGAATTCCAACACTTCCTGTATCCCCGCGCGTATCCAGTTGGCAGGGTTCAATGCACCAAAGCCCCAGGAACTGGTCTCTTTTAACGCTAAGTATTTATAGATCGCATCATTTGATCCCTTTACCATGGCCGCAGTTCCGGCAACGGTCGGTTGCAGGATTCCATTGATCAGGTCGATCACCGATGGAAACAAAAGAATGCAAAGGCCCAGGGCGAATGGTCGCATAAGGCCGAACAAATCAAAAGGTTCTGCCGAAGCAATATTGCGCCATACCCGGTAGCCGATAAACCAGAGTGCCCCGAATCCACCTATCAGTCTTGCGGCACCGATGAGTTGTTTACACATCGGCATCATGTCATTGTACAATTGGTCGAGTATAAACTGCAGACCCGTTCCGTTGGAAATGGTTTGCGCTGAGGCAAACACCGGCAGAAACACCGCACATATCATTACAAACTTTTTCATCTGCTCCTTATTTTAACCCGCTCAACTTTTTGAAGGCGTCGTTGTCTTTTTTCTGTTGGGCCCGTAACGCCATCAGCCTTGAATAATCATTGACCATTTTGTTGACCTCGGCAAACTGTGCGGATACATCAACATGGATAGTATCGATGGCCTGCAATCTTTCTGCATCATTCATCCTGAGTTTTCCGGAACTGGTTACCTGCGCCAGCAAGGCAAGTCCATCATCCACTTTTTGTAAATACCCGTTGTATCTATCATGTAAGGAATTGAGTTCCGCTGAAGTAAATAACCCACTCGAAAAGTATTGCCTGAGAGCAGTGATGTACAGTTTCTCTGAAGCATCCTTCTCTGCAGATATTTGTTGTAAAACAGGTGATTGTTTTACTGCCAGGTTCACCACAAGCAATCCATCCAGGTAATTTTTATGCAGGTCGAAATTGCCCCGTGCCACATCGCGCACGGAATTATACCCGTTTTCCAACACCTGGTAGCCCTGTTTCATCTGCGAGAGAATGAGTTTGAGCTGCGCCAGTTTTTCAAGATCCATTTTCAACTGTTCAAGTTCCTGCACCTGTGCACCAACACGAAAACAAAAACAGATCACGAGGGCAATACACATAATTGTTTTCATTGGATACCATTTAACTTTTTGACATATTGCAGGTCCGCTTGGCAACGTGTCCGGTTGCCGATTAATTCCAGTTCCTGTTTATTTAATATTTGAATATTGGCAAGGCAATGGCTCATCGCATCTTTCAGCGTAGTGATCATACAGATCCGTTCTGCATCTTTCATAGAATATTGCGAACTGGTAACAGCGTATAAAGTTTGCAAAACGTCCATGCTTGTATTCAGCATAGCATCGTAGGTGGGTTTCACGGTTGCATCCTTTGCCATCCTGCCATATTCCGTCACCACCTGTTGCTGCATTTCCACGATCCGTTTGATCTGCGACATACCGGTGATAGAGGACTTGACATTTTTAAGTTCCGCGAAATAACCGCCATACAGATCTTTTAACTGCTGCTGCCAGCCAGTGATCTCCGAAAGCTTGGTTTTCGATAATTCATTGTCGGCAAGGCTTTGCGCCTGTTGCAGCCAGATCGTTTCATTCTGCAGTTTCTGCACTTTCAGGTCAATGGCCTTGATCACTTTGGCAATGATCAATGACACTGGGTCAATCGACTGCGCCGATGCGCCAGTTGCAATAGCCACAAAAGCCGCCACGATCAATAGTTTATTTGTTTTCATTTTTCACAAAATATTTTTAAGTACACGTCAATTAAAATGTTTTCTAATCTTGCGCGCGACGGCCAACACTTTACAACACAAATGCAGAGCACGGTCAAGCTAACTAACACGATTATCAGGTTCCGTTTATTCATTGATCAAAGATTTTATACCGGCTTCCATACTGCCCATTTTTTCAGCAGCATTCATTACCCGGAGCTTTTCTGTTTCTTCTGTTGTATAAGCAAGGTTTTCTTCCGGCGAAACCTCTACGCGGTAAACCCGTGACACCCTGCTGGCGAGGGAAATAAATACTTCCTTGTATTTTCTGCCGGGCTCGTTGTTTTTATTCAACGAAAGAACAAGCGCTCTTTCTTTATCCGTCAGTCCGAGTAACCTTTGTACCTCATCGAAGCGCTGTTCATACTTGGATTGGTCAAGCAATATTTTGCAATCCGAGTTATTGATGATGGCATTTTTTACGATCTCCGAGTTGAGAATATCATCGAGTTCTTGCGTAATGACCACCGGTTCGCCAAAATATTTCCGCGCCGTCTTGTAGAGAAACTTCATGTACTCCGCCATCCCTGCTTTGGCAATCGCTTTCCACGCTTCTTCGATCAGCATCATTTTCCGTATGCCTTTTAAGATGCGCAGCTTTGCAACAAACAGTTCCATAATGATTAGCGTAACGACCGGGAAGAGAATGGGATGGTCTTTGATGTTATCTATTTCAAAAACAATAAAAGGTTGATGCAGCATATCCAGGTTCTCTTCTGCATTCAGCAGGTAATCAAATTCACCACCTTTGTAAAACGGACGGAGGACATAAAGAAAACTCTGAACATCAAAATCACGTTCTCGCACTTTATCCTTCTCCAGCGTTTTAATAAAATCGGTTTGCAGGAACTCGTAAAAACTGTTGAAACAGCGGAATGTGATATCGCATTCATAATACAGTTGCAGCGCATTGGATAATGCCACGTATTCGGAGCGCAGGAATATTTCGTCATCTCTTTTCCATAGGGTTAAAAGCAACGTTTTGATACTTTCTTTTTTCTCCGTGTCCAGCACACGCCCGGCTTCCAGGTAAAATGGATTGGAACGTATCGGTTTTTCTTCTGTGTGCGTATAATAATATCCCTTCTGTAACTCGCACAAACCTTTATAGGAATGGCCAACGTCCACCACAACGATATGTGTACCGGCCTCATAGTAGGTGCGATTGATATGATTATCAAGAAAGGATTTGCCACTACCGGATGGCCCTACGATGATTTTCCCGCGATTGGAAATGATCCCGCGCCGCATCGGTTCATCCGATATGTCAACATGCAACGGTCTGCCGGTGATCCTGTCGCCCAGGCGCAAACCAATATGACTGGAAGAACTCCGGTAATTAGTTTCCAGGTTGAAAAAACATACTGCCTGTACAGAAAAAGTATCGAAAGTTTCGTTGATGGGAAGGTCGCCCGCATTGCCCGGAATGCCACCCCAATAAATCTGCGCTGCCCCAACCGTCTCGATCGTCGGCACTGCATCGATCCGCGTCAGTGCTGAACTGCAAAGGTTACGCACAGTTTGTATCCGTTGAGGATCATCTGTCCAGGCCAGGATATTGAAATGTGCTTTCACAGGCTGGCACTGACCCGCAACAGCTTCGTTTAAAAACAAATCCACAGCCGCAAGCCCATGTGCATTTTCCCGCGCATACGACGCCAGTGACTGCAACCTCCTTTTTTTTCGTTCCATCTGTTTCATCACCTGCTCACTGTTCTGGATAAACAGGTATTGATTATACACGTGGTCACAGGATAACAGTTGCCCCAGTGAGGAAGCAAATCCAACAGGAAATTTTACCGTATCAGAAGAATACTTGTCATAATCGATCCTTGCGCCACAGTAAGCAGGTAAATGATCCGTTTCTGCGAGGGAGAATAAGGTGCAGTGTTTTTCGCCGATCGTGATACCATTTTCGAAATCGATATCCCTTAAGATCCCGTCTTCACTAAGCAACAGGTAACGGTTTACCAGTGCAACTAATTTTTCATCAGTTAAACGTTTACACTCAACGAAACCCGAATCGAATAAAATTTTAATAAACTGCGAACAAACACTCTCAAATGTTTTAGCAAATGCCGGGTCAAGTGTTTCAACCGGTACAATATGTTTGCGTAACAATGATGACAAGTTCGTGGTCACCGTTTTCCGTGAACGGGGTTTCATCGTCAGCATGAGAAAGCAGCTATGATCCAAGTAAGGCCGCTCATGAAAAAAATGCTCACTGCTGTGTGATAAAAAAGAATGCTCCTTTTCAAAATCGCCCTTGAATTGTTGGGTCGTGAACCAATCCTGTTTATGCACCACGCAGCCCTGCGGTAATAATTTGATGGCCTTGATCCATGCCTGGTGGAACGCATCAAACTCGGAGCTGGAAAGCGTGAAGATCTCCGGCAGTTCCAGTTGAAAGGCAATCGTGAGATCACCCATCTTTGAAAGGATCATATCCTGTTCAACACCGTATAATGGTAATATGTCGGAAAGGTTTTTCATTGAAATAATTTATCGCATTTGATTTGCTTCGGTGTTGCCCTATATGCCATTTGCTTCATCCAGCCATGCTCCCCGTATTTTTTATTGCCACGTGACACGCCTGTGAAAACCCCCGCGCCGAGCAGCATTACCACGACCACGCAGGCGATGACCGGTGCGCCCGCGATATAACAGACCGCGAACAGCAGTAAGAGCGAAAGCAACCCGCCCGCGAGCCAACCGATCCACTGCGCCTTCAATCCTTTGAACACGATAGGTTTGCTGACTCCTTTATTGATCGCATAAACGTTATTCATAATCGTTTTCCTTTGCTTTTTCGTAAGCGCTTCTTTTGTAACAGTGGTTCCCTGTTGGAATTTTGCGGCAACAGGTCCTTTTTTGTAACCCCTTTTTGCAGCGGGTGCGGCATCTCGTTCAACACTTGCGGAATCCGTTCGATCATCGCTGCCAGCACCGGGTTCTCATCCTTCCATGTTTTGATATAGGCTTCCCAACCCAGGGGGTCCATCTCGCCAAGTGATGGCAGATCAATGATCTTCAGTTCATCTTTCAGCAACTGGTATTCCTCTGTTGTTCCCTGGAAAAGATTTTTGGTTTTCGGATCGAAACAGAGTTTGAAACCATCTTCCGTTTCGAACAGGTCATCGATAGAGATCTTGTTCATAAAATCATCGACATCCCGCATCTCCCATAACCGCAGGTCGAGAAAGAATGCTGTTCCGCCTATATCGATCTTTGGTAATTCACGCGCTGGCCAATGCTCCCACATAGTGTTCAATTGTTAGATTCCGAAAAATGCTTTGATCACAGTTGTCACGACCACCAGGAACACGCAACTGCCAAACCATGCAGCGGCCACCTTACCGGTATCATGATCACCCGCGTTCCATTTATTAAATACTTTAACGGCGCCGATCAGCCCCACGATCGCGCCCACAGCATACATGAGTTGCGTACCCGACTGAAAATAACTGCGCACTTTCTGGTTCGCATCCTGGATACCCGCGTTACCATCCTGCGCATAACTGGTAATGGCGAGTTCACACAGCATGAGTGCAAGCAGGAATGCTGCATACACAGTCTGCCGGTCGTATTTGTTTTGATTGGGTTTGATTTTCATACTTCACATTTTTCTGGTCACACATGAGTTTAAAACATGCCCGCCGCTTAGTCTTTTGCACTTGGTTCTCCTGCACTTCAGCGGCAGGGCATGTGTGTCGCTTCGGTGGTTCACTTCACTACTGCTTTCTCCCGCGCCACCACCGCGACAAATCTTTTCTATAGATCCAAACCATCACTAGGTAATAACTCAATCCGCCAAGTGAAACGAATTTGAGATAGCTCATCCAACTGATCCCGCTGAACATAATTTGCTTATTGAAAATTTCCGATGTTGATTCCAAGTGTCAATCCCCATGAGTTCTGAAAAGGCGAAACACCACTAAAACCGAATGGCACGAGATAGTGCAGGTCAATGCTCCATGATTGATCACTCACAAAACCTTTATAACCTGCACCGAACGAAAAGAATTTACGATTGCCTTTGTTTGCATTTTCCAATGAAACACCAGCCCGCAAAAAAAACTGTTCATCGTATCCAAATTCAGCACCGGCAGTATATCGAACGCCTTTCCAGTCATCATTTAATAATCTTGCAGCATCTATCGAAAGGGTGAATGAACTTGTTTCATTTTGTTTTGTATATCCAACACCCACACCGGCACCGACAGGAAGATTAAATTTCTTTGCGCCGAGATTGCTAACTGTCGCTCCCCATTCCAGTTTATTGGATGCATCACCCATTTCAGTAAAGCCATAATATCCAATATCACCACAGACAGTATATACATTCACTGGATTGGGTTCATAACTATTTTGCGCAAGAAATTTAAAGCTTGTACTTAAAGAATGATGTTCATTTAATTTGAGTGCAAACGATCCGCCTATATTGTATTCATGCGCTGTATAAGAAGAAAGCGTTGCGCCATTTTCATCGCGCTCATCCATCTGCCCCAATCGTAAATAATTAAGTGAAAGACCCCAAGCAGCATTGCCTGTATTTCCAACGTATCCTGCGTTCATCATGCGCGTATCGGAACTTATCCCTGTTAGCCACGGCATATAACTCACCGATGCCTCATGAAAGTTTTGCGTGAAAGCGGTCTTCGCAGGATTATATAACAGTTGTTGTGTACCGGTTGATGAAGCGATCCCCGCATCACCCATCCCCATACCGCGGCTGCTTGAATGAATAAGCAAAGATGGAAAACTGGTTATTACCTGTGCGCGTATAAAAGTCACGCACATGATCCATATCAAAAACAATATCGCTTTCATAAAATGGTCAGTGTTTGGTAAGTAAATGGTGACGTTCTTCCAAGATCATCAGTCACAGATAAACCGATCACGTGGCTCCCCTTCGCGTGAAAGGTCCAGTTCATCACAGGTTTGTTTGTCTCCACTTTTTGCCCATTGATCGAATAATGGTATGCTGTGATAACACCATCGTTTTTCACAGATCCCGAAGCATCGAAGAGATAGTTCCATGTTTGCAACTGCTCTGACCCAAGGTCACGCCAGAAAAAATTAGGTACTGGATCTGTCGCAGCCAAACAACGAATGAAAAGCTTTTTACTGTCGCCGCGTCCTAGGCGATCCGTTAAGAACAGATCCACCGAATACAATCCCGGTTCGTCAGCCACGCAAAATAGTTGTACGCTATCCATCACGGGAACGGAAGCACCACTTACCAGTTCCACACCGCGGTACAAAATATGAATGCGCGAACTGGTATCTTCCATTTGCATGTTCAGTTCATGCCCAGGTTCGCTGCAATACAGCGTTAGTTTTCCGTTACCAGTTGACAAAATATTCGTCCAGTCTTTTTCGCGAACCATCACGGTGTCTTTACTGAAACTGACCGAAGGACGATCTGCCGTATTTTCAATCACTTCTTTTTTGTTACTGCACGCTGCGAGTGCTGCGAACAGAAAACCAATCATTATTTTTTTCATAAGATTTAGTATTTAAAAACTTTATCAAAATGTTTTTGTCCGTTATAAATAGCAGTGATGAAATACATCACGCGGGTGTTCAGCGTTTCCACTCCTTCCAACGCAAATAAATTCTCTCCCTTATCGCCATGCTTTACCCAACTTCTAACCAGCTTTCCTTCTCCTGTAAAAAGTTGTATCTCTACATCCTGCTTTCTCTCGAGTATCACTGACACTTTTAAGTGATCGTGAAAAGGAACAGGAAATACATTCCAGTCTTTGAGATTTCCTGTTAAAAACGCATCACGTTTTGGAAGAACGTCCTCCGGTAATACTTTGATCCAGGTGGAAAAATGAGTGATACAGTTTCTTGCACTGATCGCATCCACTCCAACAGGTATCGAATCACCAACTTTGTAATAGCGTTGTGATATATCAGGTGTTGTAGTGACCGCTTTATTACCATCACCAAAATCCCATGAATAAGAACTTGCACTTGTTATTTCCGCTTTAAATTGTATGATTCCACCATAAGCAGTAAAGGTGATATCACTCGTCAGTCTGCCCGCCGGGTACTCAGTATCATCTGCTGTAATAGTCACTGTTGTGCTATCAAAGCATCCCTCTCTCATTACCCAAACCTGATACTGCCCGGCGGCTGCGAAAAAACTGCTATCCGTTCCGTAGATTTTTCGTGTTGGTGCGACTTCTGGTGGATCTGTCCACCGCCAGACTTCGAAGGGTTGCGTGGCATTGGTGGCGGTGAGTTGTGTCATTCCACTATCACAAACTTTTTTATATCCCAATATGACAGGTGTTGGAACAGTGCCGATGGTGATTTGTACTTCATTAGAAATCGCAGCCGCTTTACACCCCTGCGCATTGATCGCTTGTACAGTAAAACTGCCCGCCTGGTTATTGATGATCGTATCGTTGGAACTAACGCGTAGCGGCGAACCGTTATACATCCATTGATAAGTATAACCACTTGTATAGTTCAGTATTCTGATTGCACCACTTGAGCCATTACACAAATGCGGGTCTGTCGTTGCGATCACCGCAACGTCCGGTAATGCATAAATGGTAATTGTTGCATCTCCTGATACAGAAGCGGTACAGGTTGTCGAACTTCCATCCTGCACACTGATAAGTGAATAATCGAAACTGCCTGCAACATTTGTCGGAGCGGCAAGCGTAACGCTGTTACCGGAGATCGTAGTGACCGTTTGATTAGATCCACCATTGATTCGATACGTGAATGTATAAGGAGCAACACCACCCGAACCGGTAAACAAAATGTTTGGAGAAATACTATTCTGACATAAAGCAGTTGTACCACTGATGCTTGCAGATGGCAACGCATTCACGGTAATGGTTGCAGAACCACTCGCAGCATTGCTGCACGATGTGGCACTACCATCGGTTACACTTATCAAAGTATAATTGTAAACACCAGGCGTAGCAGTTGAAACCGGAACACTGATACTGTTACCTGTTGTTGTGGTAACGGAAACCGATGATCCATTATTTATTTTATAAACAAACGTATATGGCGCAACACCACCTGAACCGGTAAAATTGATCGCGGGTGATGCGCTGTTTTGACAAACGGCTGTTGTTCCACTGATGATAGCTGTTGGCAATCCATTTATAGTAACTGTTGCAGATCCATTGCCAGTAGCCGAACAACTTGTACTGCTTGCATCATGTACACTGAGTAATGTATAAGTAAATGTTCCCGCTGTAGTCGTTGGCACGCTTACACCAACACTGTTGCCTGAACTCGTACTTATTGTTTGTGCAGTACCGCCATTGATTGAATAAGAAAATGTATATGGTACTGTTCCATTCGATCCCGTAAAAACAATGGAAGGTGATGTGCTGTTTTGACACACAGCATTTGTTCCATTGATCGTTGCACCCGGAAGAGGATTGACTGTTACAGTTGCAGAACCTGAAGCGGCATTGCTGCACGCCGTGCTACTGGCATCACTCACACTTACTAATGAATAAGTATAAACGCCAGCGCTGCCAGTCGGTACCGAAACAGTCACACTGTTACCACTTGAACTCGCAACCGTTTGTGTAGAGCCTCCATTGATACGGTACACGAAAGTATAAGGTGCTGTTCCATTTGCACCGGTAAATGTTATCGCAGGCGCTGAAGAATTTTGACACATTGTTGTACTGCCACTAGTCGATGCCGAAGGCAAAGGATTTACAACCACAGTCGCAGATCCACTCGCAGAACCGGAACAACCCGTGCTGCTCGACTCACTCACCGAAACCAATGAATAAATAAAACTTCCCGCAGAACTTGTAGGCACTGAAACACTCACACTGTTTCCACCGCTTGTAGTAACCGTTTGAATGCTTCCGCCATTGATCCGGTAAGAAAAAGTATAAGGCGCAGTACCAGCACTGCCGCTAAATGTAACTGACGGCGATGCACCATTTTGACAAACCGAAGTGGAACCAGCTATCGCAGCGCCCGGCAATGCATTGACAAATGTTGTAATGGTATTGGATGTTGATTGGCAACCATTATTATCCGTTGCCGTAACATTGAAATTACCGGCAACACTTACATTGATTGAAGAACCAGTCGCACCCGTGTTCCATAAATATCCAGCCGCCGGAGTTGAAGAAAGAACGACACTGTTACCTGCACAAAAAGTTGTTGAACCCGATGCAGAGATCACCGGTGCTGTTACCGTAAAATAATTCACAGTTACATTTCCCGAATTAGCAGTGCAGCCTTGCTTGGTAACCATCACTGAATATGTTCCTGGTCCTACGCTGATGGTTTTCGTAGTTGCCCCATTGCTCCACAAATAAGAATCAAAACCTGCACCAGCATCCAATGTCTTATTGGTACCTGGACAGATGGTGTAAGAAGTTCCGGGCGATGGTAACGGACAACTACCTGTCGAGATCACCACCTGGTTTGATGGTGAAGAAGCCCCGCAGGAATTATGATCGACCGCGTAATAAGTACCGGCAGTAGATACGGTAAGATTATTGCCAACTACCCCGGTTGACCAGCTCACATTGGAACCGGATGAGGTAAGAGTAGCACTCGCACCATTACATAATAACTGGTTATTACCTGGTGTAACAATTGGTGCCGCAGGAACACTCCCCGTTGTGATCGTTATCGTGTTGCTGTTAGATGAATTACCACAACTATTCTGTTCCCACGCATAATAATTACCTGGTGCTGTTACCGTGATTGTGTTACCTGTTTGTCCCGTGTTCCATTGAATTGTACCACCACCTGACGGCGATGCACTTAACACAGTGGAAGAACCATTACACAAAAAACTTCCGTTACTGCTCGAAACCGAAGGGGCTGCAGGTGTGCCACCGACTGTGATCACAATCATATTGCTGTTACCACTTGTGCCGCAACTGTTCGACTGATAAGCATAATAACTTCCTGCGCCGCTGACAGAAATAGAATTTCCTGTTTGCCCCATGCTCCATGTTACTGACCCCACCACATCCGATGTAGTTAACGTTGTGCCCGATCCATTACACAATTGCGTACCATTCGATGAACTGATCGAAGGTGCGCCCGGTGTGCTGCCGGTGCTAATCGCAATTGTATTACTGTTCGCAGAACTACCACAACTGTTCGTTTGATAAGCATAATAACTTCCCGTATTACTCACAGAAATCGAACTACCAGTTTGTCCAGTGCTCCATGTTACTGTCCCATCAATACCTGATGCAGTAAGTGTTGTTGATGTGCCATTACAAAGCAATGTTCCGTTGCTTGAAGAAATCGAAGGAGCCGCTGGAGAACTTCCTGTAGTGATCACAACAGTATTACTGTTACCACTCGTTCCACAACTGTTCGATGCAGTAGCGTAATAACTTCCGGCTGCACTTACTGTAATCGATGAACCTGTTTGCCCTGTGTTCCAGGTTATTCCAGGGCCAGATGCAGTAAGTGTTACCGAAGAGCCATTGCATAATAAGGAACTTCCGCTGTTTGAAACAAATGGCGCAGCCGGTGTGCCGCCTGTTGAAATAGTAATTGTCGAACTGTTCGCACTTTGCCCGCATCCATTGATCTCCCATGCATAATAATCTCCCGCCGCACTGACCGTTATGGAATTACCAGTTGCACCCGTGTTCCAGTAAATCGTTCCTCCTGTGGAACTTGCCGTCAATACAGTGCTTGCACCATTACATAAAAAACTTCCCGCAGAAGAACTTAAACTTGGTGTGGGCGGGGGTGAACCGGACGTGATCACAATAGTATTGGAAGTTGCAGTCTGACAGGCATCGCTCACGATGGCATAATAAGAACCCGCCGAAGAAGTGTTGATTAGCCCGGTGTTATCAGATAGTTGAAACACCGCGCCATCCTTGTACCAGTCATAACGGAAACCATATCCTGTCCAGTTAGGTTGACCATAGACCTGCACATTATCTGTTCCGCAGATCATCGTTGCAGATGCATTGATCGGTGCGCTTGATAATGTAACAGGATTCGTATATAACAAAGGCACATTGTAAGTTGCCTTCGATGAATGCGTTGTCGTGCTGCCTCCCTGGTCGATAGCTTCAATATCAACCGCGAGTTGTTGACCCGTATTGTTATTAGGAAATGCACTATAAGGCACATCAATTGTCACCCATAATATCTGTGAACCCTGTGGGATCTGTTGCGGGTTACCAATGGCCGCGCCATTGAAATACGCCGGTTGAATATTACCGAAAGTTGTAAATGGCGTGCTGCCGCTATACTGCACCTGGTAATAACCGATCTCCTGGTAGCTGGATGTAAAACTGTTGTAATAATAAAAATGGTACTTGATACCCTTGAACGTGTTCGCATTGAAACTTTGAGCACGCCCATACACCTTGATCGTTCCTGATGAACTGCAATAAAATTGTTTATCTATGGAAGCCGACACAGTATAGCTGCCCTGCGCGCTTACTAACAGGCACATAAGCAGCCCTGCACACAATAGTAATATTGATCGCATACAATAAGTTTTAAAAAATTGGTGGAATCGTTAGTTGGGAAAGTTGTAGGTAAGACCAAGCCCGAAAGCAACCCGCGTCGAACCCAAGGCGGATCGTAGCAATAATTTTTGCTGCGCAAATAGGCTTAACCGGAATGCTTCCGAAAGATAACATTCGAAGGCGCCTTCGGCGACACACCCGTAATTAAGTCGCCCGGCATAGCTGTGATTTTTTAGCGACCACGGTTCGTTTTCGTTTTGCACCGTTGCACCGAATCCGGCGCGCCAGCCAAATAAATAATCGGTAAGCGAAGAACGGTTTGCCACATACTCGCCCAGCAGGTCAATACCATAACACGAATAGTTCAGCGTATTCGCTTTGCTGCGCTCATAAAACCCGGCAAGCGAAAAATTGATCGCACTGTTGGTCCAGTGCTCGTAACGAAGGGAGAGATGATCAGAAGGGGTAAGCGAGTGACCAAGCCGTAAGCCAATATTTTGTGCATTTGTAAGCCCACTCCACATCATCATCATACACACTACAAAAGATTTCATAACGATAGATTTTGGATCATTGAATTTGATAACACAAAATTAGATCGCCGTGAAAGGGGGTAAGTTGCAGGCGCAAAAGGAAGGAAGATTTTTGTTGCAGTATAAATTTTGAATCAATTTTTTGTTGCATATGCAAAATAGTGCTCCAAATCAGCCAGTTATAATAGCAATCGGCAGCGCCCATCAGGGGCTATATTCAGTAACTTTGATAAAATAAACTACCTGCATGAGAGACTATTCCCTGGACAGTTTGACCGAACAAATACATTCCAGCAAGACACGCGAATATTTTAACGAGGTTATAAAATCCTATTATAATGAAAGCTACCGTTCGGCAGTAGTCATGTTGTATTCAATTGCCATTTCTGATTTGTTGTTCAAAATCGAAGAGTTAAAAGATATATATAGCGATCAGGCCGCGGTTGATATCATTACTGAAATAACAGCAATGCAGGTAAAAAATCCTACCTCGCCTGACTGGGAATCAAAATTGATCGACCTGGTAAAGGAGAAAACAAATTTATTAGAACCGGCTGACCATCTTCACCTGGTAACTTTACAGAAACAAAGGCATCTCTGCGCTCACCCGATCATTACACAAAATTTCGAACTGTATAGTCCTAATAAAGAAACAACCCGTGCACATATCAGGAATATACTTGAGGGCCTTTTAGTCAAGCCTGCTTTTTTATCAAGAAAGGTCTTTGACTCGATATTGCATGATCTTGCCTCTGTTAAGCATATCATCTATGATGAAACCCAGTTGGAAAAACACCTGACCACGAAATTTTTTAGTCGCCTTAATCAAAAAGCGTTGAAACTGGTGTTTCGGTCATTATGGAAAATTGTTTTTAAAATCTCTGATAAAAAATGCGAGGAGAATAGGAATATTAACCTGAAAGCTTTGAATATTATGCTCCGACAGGATTACAGCGGATGTTTGGAAGCCATTACAAATGAAAAGGATTATTTCAGTGATATTAATGTTGATTATATTGGATTCATTATTCCTTTGCTGAATCATTTTTCAGGAATTTTCCAAAAATTGAATGATAGTATTCAGATCCTGATCAGAAATACTGTAGCAAAAGACGCTGACCTGGATACATTTGCCGTTTTCCTTTCGGCTGACGTCAACGTGCATATTGAAAAGGTACTTGCCATTAATTGGAATAGTGGTTATGAGCGTGATTATATTACTACGGAAAGTATCAATGCTGTTTTCGAATATGCATTGCGAGAAGGAAAACGCGACTTGGCGTATGAATTCATAATTAAAATGTTTAGTAACAGCGGTCAATATGCTGACGCTGATATTCGGTTTGAAAATTTAATACAGCCGCAACTTGGCAATTTTAACAGTAAGGAATTAAAAAAGATAGTTGCGGCTGTAAATAATAATTCACAAATTCATGATAGGCGAAAAGCAAGGAGCGCAAATAACCTGATACGCGCACGAGTAGATGAGTTATCCGATAACAAATTTGATTATTCCAAATACTCAAATTTCAAATAGCTATTTATTGGTTACGATATCTACTTAGCGTTGCTTTATCCATCCCCAAATACGCCGCCAGCATATAATCCTTGATCCGCGCATCTTTGAGTATCCACGGGTACTCTTCTTTTATTTTTTTATACCGTTCTTTCGGCGGCATTGCCAGGAGTATCACATGGTCCTCGCTCATTGAATAATAAATCTCCGTGATCCTCCGCGCATTGATATTAAACTCCGGGAATTTCTGCATCAATGCTTCGAGATCGCTCTTCCGGATTTTACGGATATGTGTTTCTTCCATAGTGCGGATAGTTAGTTTGGAGGGTTGCCCCGAATAATAACTTTTCATAGAACCCATCACATCTCCTTCTTTGTGGAACCACACAATGCGCTCTGTCAGATCATCGCACTCATAATATATTTTCAACAGTCCTTTCTCCACGAACGCCACCCAGTCGCAGACCTGTCCTTCTTCAAGGATCGGTTTGTTTGCGCGGTGCACTTCTTTCGGCAAATTATGCAACAGGAAAAGTTGCAGTTCGGTAGCTACAGGATGAAAGGATTCCAACAGTTTCAACAGTTCTTCCATGTCAAATGATTTTGTTTGATCACTGTTCACGGCGATGCACTTCAATCCCTTTCGTCACCACGGCTACACACACACCCACAAAAAGTAATATCGTAAGAAACGGCAATACATCACGCATGCCAGCGCGAGCCCTGTTTCCGATCACGAACCATCCAAACGAAAGACACATCAGTCCAAGTCCCGAGAGCTGCACATTCAACGATCGGTTTGCGCGCATGACAGTGCTTACAATCGTAAGTGCGATCCCCAGCATACCCGTGACCGCGTATCCATAGCCTTGGGCCGTCGCAAAGAATACAAAATAAATAAATGGCCCGCCGAAATTGGAACTGCCGACCATGATAATAGAAAAGCTGAAGAGCTGCATCAGCGGGTGCGAAAAAAATTGAAGTGGTTTCATCGCCGTAAATTTTAAAATTGATTTGCTTTTATTAGTTACACGGTCCATGGCTGTTACCGCCATACGCCTTCGAACCGATCACATCGATATTATTGGTGCCGGCCGCTTTCATATCATCCAGCTTCTGGTACAAACCCTGCGGTGTATTGCTGCCACTGGTTCCATTTGGGAAGCCGGGGATCTGTCGCCCGGGAATAGAAAGATTACCACCTGCTGCATTGAATACGCCCAGCGCAAAATCCACGCAGTTATTGGTAGCTATATTATAACTCTGCGCGCCCAGGTACTGGGCCGCATTGATCGCCGCCTGGAACTGTGATGGCGTTACCGAGATCGAATACCGCGCATTATACTCATGTCCCGCATTGTCCACCATCTTGGATGGAACGTCTAAACCGGTGAGTACCGAAAAACCGTAACCGGGATAGAACCCTACGTTTTGGGAGATCAGCGACCCGTTTGCCCCGGCTTTGTACAACTCGATATAAACATGCCCCGGATTGCCGGTTGTCCAGTCGAAGATCTGCTCCGGGTGCCCGTCCATCGGGATATCTGTTGAGATAGTGACCACACAGTTGGCACCTGCATCCGGCACCGAACCAAAACAGTTCATGAATTTTTTTATGTCGATCGGTGTTTTATTCTCTGCGTTTTCCTGGTCAATGGTTACCACTGGCCCCGCAGGGGTGGAGCCGCCACCGCCACCACCGCTGGGCATATTTACTACCAGGTAATCATTCTGCGTTCCCATATCAAACATCGCCAGCAGGCTCATCCACGTAAACCAGTCGATACCGCCACCGCTGCCATAGGAAGCAGATACAACCACTTCCGGTAACGTACAATCTGAGCATTCATAATTGACATGTTGCTGCCCGCCATTCGTAGTAACGGCGGTGAAACTGTGCAGTTCTTTGACAGATCCTTTTTCAATTGACCAATGCACGGGGTTTTTCCGTTGCAGGTCGCTTCGCGAAAAGCTGCCGTTAAATGAAGCATGGCCATTGCTTGGTGAAACTGATCCGGTGATTGTATAGATGGCACCCTTCACGAATTGATGCGCAGCGTCGGTTTCAATGACAATGTTTTCTTTTCCGAAAGGCAGTTTGTAGATCTGATGCCCGTTTCGTAAGACAGAATGCTGCACCCCGCTTACGTCAATTTCTTTCATGGCATCAGGGTTTAACTGTTCATGCAGGATGCGCTGTACGATGTCGGCATCTGAGCCCGCAGGAACCGTATTCTTGTGACAGGCTGAAAGAAATAAAATTCCTCCCAGTAAAAGCATGAAATGTTTCATGGTATCATAAGTGTTTGGTGACAGATTTTTTGTCACCGGCACAAATGTTCCGGGATGGCATGTCATACCATACCTGATCACGCTATGCAGCGGGATAGATAGTTGGATAATAAAATCAGGGAAGACGGTATTACCCGCCTTCCCCTTGGACAAACCAGCCCGGTGTTAGCTATGCACCGGCGAACTAATCGGCCGACTAGTTCCCGTAGGCTATCCAAAGAAGTTATAAAAGGCCCCGGAAGTAAAGACTTCAGGCCGTTGTTGTTAGTGCGTTCTTAACCAATAACTATCAACATGAGAAAATCTTTATATCGTTTAAAACACCTTTTTCTTTTTCTGCAACCGCCACTCCGGCACCTTGATCCACTCACTCTCACCGGTCTGCACATAGGTCCACCACACTTTATATTTCCGCTCTTTATCCAAATAACAATCAATCTCCACTTCTCCCACAGGTTTAAAATCCTGGTCCAGCAGTGTGACCATGGTCCCTGGCAAATGCTCAAAACTCATTTCATACCCGCTTTACACTTCAGCCACCCAACATACCGCTCCACCGCCAGGAGCCCCGCCACCCATCCGTCCCTGGCACTCGTGTGCCTCGGGTTGGTTTCCCATACAGAAACACATAAGGGTGTTGGCAACGGTGCCTGTCCCTGTGTGAACCATGCCAGGTCATTATAAGTATGCCCTCCATGGTAATAATCCGCAAACTCATTGTTCGACGTCAGCAATTTTTCCATGCGTTGCAGTTCCCGCCCGCAAAAATGATCATCCTCCCAGATCCGCGCATGGTACAAACGCTGGTGGTATTCTTTTTCGATCGTAAACAATGGTTTGATCGATTTAAAGAATAATATATCTTCTTCGATGCTTACAAATTCTTTGGGCATCACTTCATACAATGTCTCGATCGATTCCTCGCACGCGATCACCGCCGCATGCAGCTTTTGCTCCAGTGCCGATTCTTTCTGCTGGCACAGCAACACCAGGCGATCAAGCAGGTCGCGGTGCAGGCTGACAGCATAGGATTTAAAAGGACTGTTGTTCATGCAGGAATTTTGACCAGTATATCTTCGAGAATATTTCCCAGTTTTTTCACTTCTTCTAACGTGTTATTCCGCGAAAACGAAAACCTGATATTGATGCGTTCTGCAGCACCAATCGCTTCCATGACATGACTGCCACTTTTCCCCGCCGAACACGCGCTCCCGCCACTCGCTGCAACACCTGCCATATCCAGTTCGAGCAATAAGTTTTCAGTAATGTTGTTTTTAGGAAAGCCAACGCTTAAAACTGTGTACAACGCCGCATCATCATCGCAGCCATTCACAACCGCACCCAGCGACAATACTTTTTCGCGCACAGCACTCTTCAGCAAACGAACATGTTTTGAATCCGCATCATAACGCTTGCTGGCCAGTTCCAACGCCTTCGCCATTCCAACAATCCCCGCGACATTTTCTGTACCTGCCCGTAACCCCGATTCATGCCCTCCGCCGGTTGTTACAGCACGTAATACGGATGGATCTTTTACATACAAAAACCCAACACCTTTCGGCCCGTGAAACTTATGCGCAGAAGCGCTGATAAAATCGACGGAACTTTGTGATAGATCAAAAGGGTAGTGCCCCACCGTCTGCACCGAGTCCGAAAACAACATAGCTCCGTGCCGTCTGCAGATCTCAGTTACAAGACTCATATTCAAAGGTGCACCCATTTCATTGTTAGCGTGCATCAAACACACAAGCGTACCTGTTGGTGCCGTTTCCAGCAAATGATTCAGGTCCATCAAATTCACCGTCCCGTCATTATTTAACGCTACATAATCCAGCGAAACGATCCCTGACTCATGCACAATACTTGCCGTCTGCAATACACACAAATGTTCCGTGCGGGAAGTGATGAGATGACTGATCCTCGGACACGATGCCATCGACCGGATCACGAGGTTCGCAGACTCCGTTCCGCCTGAAGTAAAGACGATCTGCACAGGTTTACAATGCAAAATCGAAGCGATTTTTTTGCGCGCTGTTTCTACCGCTAACCTCGCCATCCTGCCCGGCCCATGTGTCGCCGAGGCGTTGCCATACTGCTCAGATAAATAGGGCAGCATGGCTTCGACCACCAGCGGATCGACCGCCGTGGTTGCCGCGTTATCAAAATATAAATAGTTCAAAGCCATAGTTTTTCTTTTGGCAGAGTCCCGGCCGTGGCCCGCAATATCTCTGACATATTGCAGGCACACGAAGCGCGGTCCCCCTTAACATCAACTGTACTGATTATGAAAAAAACCAACTTTAGTCTGCTTCAATCTTGTCTATCACATTCCTGTCACCGATGAATACCCGCACCGGTTTGAACACCTGCGCCGCTGCATTGCTCATCCGCACGAACGCCATTACGATCAGCTCATCGCCTTGCGTTCCTTTGAACGCCGCTGCACCGTTCAAACAACAAACCCCGCTGCCCGCTCCCCCTTTGATCAGGTAGGTCCACAGCCGTTCGCCATTTGCGTTATTCACCACTTTCACCTTTTCATATTCCAGCATCCCTGCCGCTTTCATAAGAGTTTCGTCCACTGTTAGACTCCCCCGGTAATGGAGGTTCGCTTCCGTCACCCGGATTCCATGGATCTTCGCCTTTAATAATTCTACCTGCATGCATCCTTCTTTTAAAAACAACCGGTCGAGTAAAAACAGGTCCGGGTTGTACGTGTCTTCCAAAAACTACGCACATGAGAAAATTCATCTATAAAAGTCACAGGCCATCCGGCCAATGTTCCATCTCATTTCTCGCACCTCCCGCAAAGCGGAAGGTTAATACGATCTCCCTTTGTTTATACACGTACCTATCTTCCGTTATCCCAACCACTTTTTCAACCGGCAGTATCAGGTTATCCGACACCCGGATAAAACGGTCCTCCGGCAATTTGTTCCGCCAACCGGGAATGGTTCCGGGTATAAGCGGCGCACCATAACTCAAATGGAATTTCACATACGCCTTTTCCATTCTTTCCACCATCTCGATATCAGTAAATAAAGTTTTATGAAACCGCCCGCTGTACCGCAAAAACAAAAACTCGTTGCCTTCGCTCAGCGTATTATCCGTGATCCTTTTCAGCAAATGTTTTATCTCTCTTTCACTATAAGGTTCACGCATGGAAAACAAAACGCTGGTCCCAGGTTTTTCCGTTAGCTTATCTTTTCCACCGCTTAGAAAAACTATGGCAGGTTTCTGTCCCAAATGCGCAAACTGCCTGAAATCCCACAAACGCACGCGGATAAAAACCACGTCAATGGTTTCATACGACATCAGCGACCGGATCAGGTAAGGCTGCACGGCTATATGGATGTTTTTGGCACCTGGCTGCGCCTCCAGCAATTGCTGCAGCACTGCAGATGTTTTAGCATTATCGTCTATGATGAGACAATTCATAGTTCCCCGATCATTTCAAGTTTTTGGATTCTGTTTTGCATCTGCTGTTCATCCAGTTTCACCAGCATATCGTTAACCATAGTACAAAGATTCCAGGAAGGCTTCCAGTTCCAATCTGTCCTGGCTAACACATCATCAACAGTTTCGGGCCAGCTTTCTGCAATTTTCTGCCGGTGATCCGGTTCGTATACGATTTCAAAACTTGGACAGAACGCTTTGATCTTTTCAAAGAGTTCTTTCGGAGTGAAGCTCATGCCCGATATATCATAACTTCTCCGGTTGGTAATTTTCTCTTCAGTTGTATCCATCAACATCAGTGTCGCCCTTACCGCATCGTTCATATACATCATGGGCAGCAGGGTGTCCGCCTTTAAAAAACATTCGTATACTTTTTTATCAATTGCCGCATGAAAAATATCCACCGCGTAATCGGTGGTGCCACCGCCCGGTTTTGTTTTGTAAGAGATCAGTCCGGGATACCGGAGACTTCTCACATCGAGCCCGAATTTTGCATGATAATACTGGCACAGGTATTCGCCTGAAAATTTAGAAATGCCATAGATCGTGGAAGGGGAAGCTGCGGCAATGCTGCTGGGCCAGAATACTTGTAAGTGTAGTTCCCTTGATATCTCAAGGACATTCATTAATGCATCCATGTTCAGATCCCAAGCTGTCCTTGGATCAGTCTCTCCCCTGGCTGATAACATGGCTGCAAGCAAATAGATTTGGGTGACGCCTGCGCGAATCACCTGCCTTTGCAACTGCATCGCACTTAACACATCGATGGTTTCCCAGGGGCCTGTACTTTTTAATAATTCAGGCTCCGCAGAAATATCCGAAGCGATGACATTTTCTGCACCGTATTTCGCCCGCAGCGCAAGCGTCAGTTCCACACCGATCTGCCCGGCGGCACCGATCACAAGTATTTTAGGAAGAGTAAGAGTTGGCATATGGATTTTGAAATGTGTAAAAAATGGATGAGCATCCGTGCGTTTCGAAACCGCTGCGAAAAAGAAGTAACGGCAAGCACCAGTAACACTAGTTTTGCACGTGTATCGGAAAATATTTTATGCGCGTAATCGGGTACCATTTTGTTAATTGGATTCAGTTGTACCGTTCCACTGCAAAACCGCGTCTCTTCGGATCGGCCGGAACTGGTCTATAATCTTGTTCTTTTTTTCAAAGCCTAAGTTTTTAAAATACACCAGCGCTACAGTGTCTTCTGTGCGCGTTATTTCACACGCGATATCATGCGCCTGGCATGCCATGATCAGTTGTTCGAGGATCATCGGGTCGCCGTTCATCTGCAGCGTGGTATTTTGCGTCAGCATCACATTCTCCGGTAAAAAACCATCCCCATTACTGCTAAGGCTTGCTTTCCCACCATGCAGGAACAGCAGCAAACAAATTTTAAAAATGATTGCCTGCATAACCTTAGAATTTTATGTTGATGCCTGCCCGCAGACCCCGGTTATAATTTCCAAGCCCATTATTTGTTAATCCGTATTGATATCGAACAGCAACACCAAATTTGCCCGGCATATATTCCATCCCGCCGACTAATGACAGGTCCTGCACATGCATCTGGTCCCGTGTATTCGTTTTGATTGAACCGGTGGTTTGATTAGCTGATAGGATCATCGCCGTCTGCGGCCCTGCAAGCAGGAACAAACCTTTATTTATTTCAAAAGAGGCAAGCACCGGTAGTAAAAAATAATTGGTGCGGAAACTGGTTGTTGCATTTGAAGATCCCATTGCAGCATAGCCGATTTCAGGTCGGATGCGAAAAGTAGAAGTCACAGGTACCCCCATAAACACCGAAAACGTTGGTGCAACCATGGTTCCATAACCACCAACATTCGAAACAGACACACCACCCGACAAACCGAACAGGGTCGGAATATGATTACCCATACCATCACCACTCCAGCCAAATGGACGTGGATCATTGTTGCCACCCCCGCGTTGCGCCTGTGCGTGCACAGCAACAACCATCAATAGAACTGTAAGTATCTTTTTCATTTGATCTCTATATTAAACGGTACGGTTTTCGGTGCCAGGCATTCCTTGTCATTGCACACCATGTATTTGATCGAACCTGAAACATTCGTTTTGATCTTCGCTTTTACATTTACCTTCTGTACAAAATCAACTGTTCCGTTAAAGAATCGTACATCTACTTTGAACACCTCTTCATGTTTCATGATCTCGTTTCCTTTTTCTAATACGCCGCCGTCCAGGCTGACAACTGGGTTCTTCGCAAAACTGATCACCGAAGCCACGGGCCCACCCGCAGGGGTATGCTGCGAGTAGATATGCCATGGCGGTTGAACGGTTGCGCTCAAATGGATCTCATAGGAATTGGCTTTTATTTTCTTCGCAGAAAAATTCCAGCTCACCGGGTCAGCCTGCGCGAATAAATGGTTCACACAAAACAAAAACGATATGATAATTACTTTCTTCATTCTTCTTTTTTAAGTTCCCCCTTTAGAGGATTTCACTTTAAAAACCGGCATCCCGCGATACACGGGACACCGGAACTATACTTGCTACATGAGAAAAAAGTAAACGTTTAATAATTGTTGACGCGTATAACTTTCGGCGCGTTCGTTCCCGTCGCCCCTGTCTGGCCGATCCAGGCAAGCGTACAACTGAAGAAACGTGGTACGGTAAGCGTATAGCTTCCGAGCAAAGCGAGGGTCGTCGCATCACGCACCTGGAATACATACGTATTGTTGGCGGCGGTTGCACTGTATGTTTTAAAATCACTCTGCGCTTTATATGCAAGACTGGTTACTTCTTTCACTGTTGGTGTGGTTGACAGAGTTACAGCTATTGGTGAACTGTTATAAGACAAATTGATAAAGCGAACGCCGCAGGAAGAATCCTGGAATGTTGGGATGGTCTCTTTGCGTAAGATCGTATCCACGGCCGTTGACTGACCCGCTAAATAAAAACTGTATAGGTCACCACTAGCAAAACTAAGAGAAGCGTTCGCGATCACTTTGGTAGAATCAGGACTAATGATCACCTGCATGGGAACTGTTGTATTAGCAAGTACACCATACGCTGTATTGGCGCCATAGGCTGTGGTTGCGGTGATCAGGTTATAATAGTTTGCGCCACCGGGGCCTGTGAAATTTATTTTTGCGGCTGCCACGTTTACCGAAGCATTCACAACATTCAGCGAAGCGAGCGGAGATATGTCAACCGTCGATTTTTTACAGGCAGCAAATGTCGCTGCTGCAAAAATTACAAGAAGGATCTTTTTCATGTTCAGCGTTTTGGTTGGTTAAGTTCAATTATTGTTTATCGTAATAAGCTTTCGATTCCCACACTTCTCCATTCATAAAATTCTCAGCCTTCCTTTGCAACACAAGGCCTTTGTCATCTATGGTATAGATATCGGTCGTTTTAAAAACAAGTTTATTCTGATCAGCAGCATCATAGGTAGCAGTAACTGTTGTATAGCCAGCCGTACCGTTCCAGGTGAGTGTAATCAGTTTTTTTCTGCCGGTGGATGTTTTGGTTTCTGTTGCTTTCCCATCGAACGAAAGCGTAGAACTGGTAGTCACATCTCCATTGGCCCCGGCAGTTGTTTGCTCTATTATTGTCTGATTAGCCGCCTGTGTTATCTTAAAAGATTTAGGAGATCCATTACTATATAACTTACCGGAAATAGATTCCTGTTCCGCAAACTTCCAGGTGCCTGAAAAATCTTTGTTCTGCGAGAATGAAAATGCGCAGATGAAAACACATAAAACACTTAAAACAATCTTTGAAAACTTCATTTTTATTTGTTTTTACTTATGACTTAAAACTTATTACCAATTACTTAACTACTATCTCTGTTTTTTTCAGATCCTTGTCCATTGAACTTCCACCAATCATGATCTCGTAGGTTCCCGGTTCAGCCACCAACTTAATGTCTTTGTTATAATATGCCAGTTTGCTGTTTTCTATCGTAAACGATATCGTTTTTGTTTCGTTCGGTTCAAGGCTAACACGTGCAAAATCTTTAAGTGCTTTTACAGGTTGGGTGACGTTCGCTGATTTGGGATGCACATACAACTGCACAATCTCATCACCGGGCATTTTGCCGTTATTGGTAACACTTACGCTTATCGTGTTTCCTGTTTGTGTTACCCTGCCATAACTGTAACGGTTATAACTTAGGCCATACCCGAAAGAATACAAGGGTGTGTTTTTTTCTGCGACATACTCAAAATATTGCGCGGAAGGTTTGTGGTTATAATAAATAGGGATCTGTCCAACGCTTCGCGGAACGGAAATAGTGAGTTTACCGGAAGGGCAAACATCACCGAATAAAATATTTGCAAAAGCATTACCTGCTTCCTGACCGGTATACCATCCGTCAACAATTGCATCAGCTTTTTCAGCGATATGATTAATGCTTAAAGGCCTTCCATGTGCGAGGTAGACAATCACGGGTTTCCCTGTTGCGACCAACGCTTTTACTAAATCATTCTGATCACTTTGCAGATCAAGAGTTGCTGCATCGCCAAAATGTTCACCTGAGCCGGCCTCGCGAACAAACTGTTCGTTTTCACCTACTGCACAAATGATCACATCCGCATTTTTTGCGACGGCAACAGCAGAATCAATTTTCCGCAAATTGTTTTCGTGGATGGGCCACTGAACACGGGCTGTGTACTGGTAATTATTCAGAGAAATGGTGTCACCATTCAAAGAAAGATCAACACCTTTTGAATACACAACATTTGAAAATTTATTTTTAATCCCTTCCAGAATCGAAACATTGTGAACAGGAACACCTGAATAGTCACCGGTATAGTTTGTCGCCGCACATGACCCGATCACTGCAATTGTTTTTATTTTGTCTTTTGATAAAGGCAGAATATTATTTGAATTCTTCAATAGCACCATGCTTTCTTCTGCAGCCTTTAATGCTAATTTTCTTCCTTCCGGCTGATTGATTTTTGCAACAGCATCACTCAATTTTATTTCATCTGTATTATCAAACAAACCCAAATTAAATTTGAGTCGCAATACATATGCAACGTCTTCATCAAGATCTTTTGATTTGATCTTGCCTTCTTTATATAAAGAAATTAACTGCTCATAATTATTGCCATAGGGAAGATCAACTGTCACACCTGCATTAAAAGATTGCCATGCTGCATCTTTTTTATTAAATGCCACACGATGTTTGTTCCACAATTGATCTATCGCCCACCAGTCACTTACCAGCACTCCTTTATAATTCCATTCCTTTCTTAAAACATCTTTTAATAACCAGTTATTCGCATGTGCAGGGACTCCGTCTATCTCAACATAGGCAGGCATGATCCCGGCCGGGTTTACGCGATTAATCGCTAAGCGGAATGGTTCCATGTGGAAGGAGCGAAGTACCCGTTCTGGAAAATCTGCAGGTGCCTGGTTATTGCCACCTTCACTTTGGCCGTGGCCAGTAAAGTGTTTTAAGGTTGCGGCGACATGATTAACCGAAATACTGCCGTCACCAACTAAAGAGAGCCTGCCTTGAAATCCCCTGACAACAGCACTACCCATCACTCCACACAAATAGGGATCTTCACCGAAAGTTTCCCCGGTTCTTCCCCAACGGGGATCTCTTGTGACATCTATTACCGGTGCCAGTACCATCGTTGTCCCACGTGACCTGGATTGTGCCGCAACGTAAGCATATATTTTTTCGGTTAGTAAAGTGTCCCATGAACAGGCAAGGCCGATAGAGGTTGGAAATACATCTGCCTGCATAGCGAGTAATCCATGATGCGCTTCGTCTAAAAATATCGCGGGAATGCCAAGACGAGTTTTCTCACGCAAATAATTTTGCGTTTTATTGCGGTTACTGATCGACTGTTCAAGAGAATTATCAAAATCAGGATTAATCATGCTGATACCTTTCCCAAATAAAGAATCCACCTTTTGTTTGTTCTCAAAAAAAGCCGCATTGATTTTCGGGTTGGCCGCAAAAGAACTGCGCAATTGTGCGACTTTTTCTTCCACTGTCATTCTGGATATAAGATCAGTGATTCTTTTATCCACAGGTTGCCCGGCATCCTTATATACCTGTCCTACAACAGGCAGGTCAGCACACAGAAAAGCCATTAGAATAAAAGATTTGCAATTCAAAGCAGTCGTTTTGATTTTCTCAATTCAGAAGCCAGTAGCCTCTATGAGAGCATGTACCAAAAGCTGTGAACCTGCCTAAATAAAATATCTTTTTTTTGAAAAAATTATTGAAAATATAATTATTGGACCCGTTCGGCCACAGGCGCTAAAGGGGGGAGGTTACTGGAGGGCTTATCCAAATAAAAATAAGCTGTAGCAGAATAGTCATCTACCCGGTAAAAATTTACCCAACCCTTTGGAAAATCAGGATCGGTCATTGCAACAGGTCTATCCAATAGCCTCGCAAAACCATTTCGCATGATCACGGAAATTTCTTGAAGCACCACGCCTTTTGCTTTTAATCGCTTCACTTCAGGATCGTCGCCACCTCCCATTTTTTGCAGCGTCACCCGTGCGTCTTTATAGAAAAATATTTGATCGGGAATATGAAAACGATAAAAGGAATACTGTTTCTTTTTATCATCTGCTACCATGCATCCCTGGTACAGGTGCATGAACGCGGCTTCACCCCATCCTGTTCCGATATAATCTTCGGTACCCGTACCGTTGAAAGTTGGATACTGGGCGTCCCCATCCATATACATTTTTACTTCGCCTTCACCCCACCATGTCGTACCGTAAGATGAATCCACGTTCACCCCGACATTGACACCTAAGAATCTTCCCTTACCTTCTACACGCGGAAGCAGCTCAAAATCTTTTTCGGGGGCACCCTTTGTTTCCCGGTTCCAATTAGCATGGAAATACAAAATATCTTTTTGCGGTTTATCCAAACGCACAAAGTCAATATCATAATAGAGTTGTCGCAAATCATTATTGCCTTCATTAGTGATCACAACTTTCGCTCCTTTCTGAAAAGGCATAGGAATATAACAATTGAAAGATCTTCCTTCCGGGTTAGAGAAAAGCGCTGACTGAAATGCAACCGGTCGTCCAAGCGGTGCCATAAAAAAATCTCCAAAAGGAACATCCACTGCGGGTTTACTCTCGCCGTTCCAATACATTTGAATACGAAGCGAACGTAGCATCTTAAAACTGCGGTCACCAATGGTTACCCAAATACGCTGGATGGTTCCTGCATCTGTTGTTTCCAGCAATATCTTGCTTTCTCCTGCTTTCAAAGGTTCAAATGCATTTCCTTTGGCACCCTGGTTGGTTTTTCCGCCACTGCCTTTTAGACCATTGGGATTTTCAAAACTGCTGGCCCTTGATTGCTGGCCTTTTGGCATCGTAAATAATTCCTGCGAATACACGGATACTGAAACTACTAATGCACAAAAAAATAAAATCGGTTTCATGATGAAGTTTTAATGGGTTTAAACGAAGTCACCTTAAGCAAGTAATTTTCTCCTGTCAGTTATAATGTCGGGCTGCTGCTGTTTAGCGAGGCTGGTATATTTATCAAATCTATTATCATAATAGTCCTTCCTGGTTCTGTCCGGGTAATAGGTACGCTCTACTCCATGTCCCATAACCTTAATCGCAGTTGCAATATCAGGATGTACACCTGCACTTACACTTGCAAACATGGCGGCACCGAGTGCGCAGGCCTGTTCGGCTTTGGCAACCTGTACCGGGATCTGCAATGCATCGCTGAGGGTCTGCACCACAAAGGGAGATTTCTGTGCAATACCACCCAAACACCGTACACTTTTAACAGGTACGCCTTCTTCCAAAAATCTTTCATTGATCGCCCGCGCACCAAAACAGGTGGCTTCCACCAGTGCGCGGTAAATCATCGGTGCATCAATACCTAAATGCAAGCCTGAGATAGATGCGGTCATGTGTGGATTCACATCCGGTGAACGCCTGCCATTGAACCAATCGGTTGCCAAAGGGTCCTGATCAGTACAGGGTAATGTCTTTGCCGCTTCAGCCAGTTTATCAAGCAACTGTTTTCTGTCAGGTGCAGCCCATGTGAGCAGGTTCTCATACCAGGCATATACATCACCAAATGCACTTTGCCCGGCTTCCAGCCCGATCATACCTGGGATAATCGATCCCTTTACCTGCCCGCAAATTCCACGAACATATTTTTCTTTAAGATCATGCTGCGGTACGATCATCATATCGCAGGTAGAGGTTCCCATTACTTTAGATAAAACATAAGGTTCGGTGCTAGCACCTACAGCGCCCACATGCGCATCGAGGGCGCCTACGCCAATAGTGATATAAGGATCAAGCCCTAATTTGCCTGCCCAGCCAACATCTATTTTTCCTGCAATTCCCCCAGCCGTATCACATCTCAAAGGGTATTGATCTGTAAATATTTTAAGCAATGGATCAATCGTTCCTATAAAGTCTATGGCTGATTTATTTTCTGTCCATAAAGCTTTATGCCCCGCAGCGCAGACATTTCTTTTTAGTTGCGAAATATCTTTTCCACCCGTTAAGAGGAAAGCCATCCAGTCTGAGTGTTCCACAAAACCTGCTGCAGCATTTTTTATCTTTTCATTCCTGCGAAGTATATGCAACAGTTTCGCCCAGTACCATTCACTGGAGTACAAGCCGCCACAGCTTTGCAAATGTGTTGTTGCTTTTGCTTTTTGATTAATGAGTGCAGCTTCTTCCATTGCCGTATGATCCTTCCACAACAGAAACATCGCATCAGGGTCAGACATAAAATCAGGTCGCAAAGAAAGTGGGTGGCCCGACTGATCCACCGCAACAGGAGTGGATCCTGTGGTGGTTACGGTTAGCCCTTTGATACTATTTCGGATAGGTTGGTTTACATTATGTAAAACCCCACGGATCACGGCAGTCATACTTTCTATATAATCCTGCGGGTGTTGCCGGAACTGGTGATCAGATGCATCGCAATACATGCCTTTCATCCACCTGGTATAATGCGCTTCTGAGGAAGCCATGATTTCCCCGGTCATGCAATCTGCAATGATAGCGCGCACTGAATCTGTTCCGAAGTCAAGGCCGATGGTATATGCTGTGTTCATGTAGTCTGTGTATTTAAAGAGTGTGTTTTGCAGACAATCGAGTACCAAATCTTGCATACCAGGCAATAAAGGCAAAACAAAAGAGCGGGATTAAAAATGCTACCGCCATTCCAAAATGATCGGCAATGGTTCCCATCAAGGGAGGGCAGAATGCACCGCCAGCTACTGCCATCACTAAAAATGATGATGCTTTTTTAGTAAGTGGCCCAAGTCCTCTTATACCCAGTGCAAAGATTGTCGGGAACATCAGCGACATAAAAAAGTAGGTGGAGAAAAGAGCGATCACACTTAACCATCCAAGTCTTAATACGACTATAAAAGAAAGTAGTGTATTGATCACAGCATATATGCCCAATAGCTTTTGTGGCGCAATAAATTTCATCAGGTAAGAACCCGATAACCTTCCGATCCAGAATGCACCCATACCACCAAGGGCTAAAATCAGTGATGCAGCCTGTTCTGGATTTTTGGGCATGAATACTTCACCGAATTTTCCAAGGTCTTGCATAATACCAGACACAGAACTTTGTACTGTGGTTAGGGTTTCGGTGACATAATTGATAAAAAAAGAATTAAAGCCAGTCTGTGCAGCAACATATAAAAACTGTGCGATAACGGCTGCGATGAAAGCAGGATGCTTCCATAATTCTTTTGTCGGAGCAGCCTCTGAGATTCCTTCGTCATTATCTTCTATAATCACCGGCAATTTGGTAAAAGCAAAAACAATCGCCACAAAAATTACAATTGTCCCCACTAGTAAATAAGGTTTTACCAGCGAATCAAAATTCTCTCCATTGCCTGATTTTTCAGCACCAAAAATAAATAAGCCTCCAAGCAAAGGCCCCAATATCCATCCCAATCCGTTAAAGGATTGTGCGATATTGATACGTCTTGCTGCGCCTTCTTTTGGGCCAAGTACAGTTGTATAAGGATTAGCTGCGGTTTCCAGGCATGAAAGACCACAAGCAATGATAAATAGGGCGATTAAGAATGGAATAAATTCTGTAAATTTTGCTACAGGATAAAATAAAAATGCTCCGGCAGCAAACAGCGATAGACCTAAAATAATTCCGCGTTTATATCCATAGCGTTTCATAAAAACACCCGCGGGATATGCCATGGCTAAATAACCGATGTATAGAGAGAATTGTACAAAACCAGATTGTCCCTTACTAATATGTAAAGTGTTTTGGAAATGTTTATCCAGTACATCCAGTAATCCATGCGCAAATCCCCACAATAAAAACAAGCTTGCCACGAGTGCAAAGGGTTTGAAATAAGACTTGCCGTTAGGCGACTGCAATAGTTTATGCATAGAGCGGGCCGTAGTTTTTGCAAGCATCGTGATCGTTACCAAAAAAGTTCCATGCATGTGGCCTGAATATTTTTTCTTCCGGAACATTGTGCATGTTCACAGGTATGCGAAGCATAGATGCAAGCGTTATTAATTGATTTCCTATATGTCCATAGCTGATACTTCCATGATTGGCTCCCCATGCGTTCATCACCGAATACACATCACGGAAAGCGCCCTGGTAAGTTAACCTCGGCACAAACCATGTCGTTGGCCATGTTTTATCTGTTCTTTCGTTGAGTGTATTATGCACATCTTCCGGCAGGTCAATCGTATAACCTTCTGCAATCTGTAATACCGGTCCCAAACCTTTGATAAGATTTAACCTGCACATTGTAACAGCCATACCGCCCCGCGTTACAAACTGGGATGAATAACCACCACCACGGAAATAACCATTGTTCGCAGGATACCAGGTAGTGGCTTTCAAACATTTATTTGATTCAGTTGCCGTGATTTCCCAATGTGGTTTTAACCTGGGCATTCCATCCTTTGATTGCTGCCCCGTTCCGTCAAGTGTTGCAGACCCTGAATTGATCAGGTGAATAAATCCTCCGGAAGCAAGTTCATTTGGCTTCCAACCAGTAACTCTTTCCACGGCTTGCGGGCTCCAGTAAGTTCTGACGTCTGCAAAGATCTGCGCTGTGTTAGTCAGCAAATAACCGAAGAGCATACTGATACCATTGAGCGAATCATTTTCAGTAGCCACGATATAAGGCGCACGGATTCCGTTCCAGTCAAACGAAGAATTTAAGATCGCTTCACTAAAATCACCATTGGGTAAAAAATCTGTCCATTGTCTCTGTCCCTGGAAACCGCCTACAATCGCGTGATGCCCCATTGCTTCTTCGCCAAAACCTTTTTCTTTTAATTTTTCATTACCCACCATGAGATCCCGAATGATCATAGCCATCTTCACTACATATTCCCAATGCGCGTCTTTTTCAATTCTTGAGAACTGCTTCTCAGCAACGTTAAAATCTTCCCCTTCTTTGCAGTGCTGTTTCGTCCAGGTCATCGCTTTATCAAATTCAACCTCATCATATATCTTCTTTTCTATTCTCCTGATGATCTCTGATGAATCCACATACTCATTACGCATCCCTAAATATTCGCGGAACAGATCAGGATCTATCATGGATCCTGCGATACCCATAGAAACAGACCCTATGGCTAAATAAGATTGTCCGCGTATGATTGCTACCGTAAGGCCAGCACATGCAAACAATAACAATTTCTCTTTTACATCTTCCGGTATCCTTTCATCACTCAAGTCTTGCACATCCCTTCCATAAATACCGAAACAGGGTAGCCCCATTTGGTTATGCGCAGCAAGTGTTGCGGCTAAATAAACCGCACCCGGTCTTTCGGTTCCATTAAATCCCCAAATCGCTTTGGGCCAGGTTGGATGCATATCCATGGTCTCCGAGCCGTAACACCAGCAGGGTGTTACAGAAAGGGAGAGACCAACATTGTTATTTTCAAATTTTCGCCGACACAAATCTGCTTCCGTAATCCCACCAATACAACTATCTGCTACAACGCATTGTACAGGTGAGCCATCAGGATATTTTACCATCACGGCAAAAAATGCAGCAACATTTTCTGCCATCTGCATTGTCGTTTGTTCGAGTGATTCGCGCACCCCGCCTAAACGCCCATCGATGATGGGACGGATTCCGATTCTTGGATAATTCATTAGGGAAATATTTTTTTAACCTGTTCAAGAGATACACCCAACAGTTTTTGTACAATGGCATTCAGTCCTTTTTCATCACCTGTAAAATGAAAAACGGAATGTTGATGTGAAAGCGTTTCACCCGGTTTTAAGAAAGCAGCAGGAGAAACAGATTCGATTTCATAGAAAGGACCCATCTGTTTTCCATCAGCCAGCGGGCCGTCATTGTAAGCATTGACTGCATCTCCACTGAAAGGAGCTTTTGTAGCGTTCCATTCCTGGTTTAAGTATTTGTCATTATTGTCAATATCAAACAGCGTAATGGTTAATACTTTTTTATCGCTGTCATAACTCCCTGCAATGTTTTTCGCACAAGCGGGTTTGATACCCAGTTTGCCACGTGATTTGCCATCTGCTTTGAAAAACAAAACTGCATTTTCATATTTTATACGATCTGGTGAGATCTCACCAAAATAATCTGTTGTGGCAGGGTTGGTATTTGGTTTTACAGTGTATGGAATAATAACAGTTGTATGATCAGACGGGTTAAGCATATCCAGCATCCATAAACAGGGCATACCTGTCGTATCGTTCCATGCAAATGTTCCGGTATTGGTTAGACTATTTTCAGTTTGATAACCCACTGCTTTTACACCATTTTCCAGATTGATCTGCAGCTTTAGATTGATCGAAGCCTTGTCAAGAATTTGAATCTTACGATTGACGAGCAATTTCAATTCTGTCCCAGTATAATTTGTAAGCTGCATCTCTTTTTGTAAAGCAACTGTTGTTTCATTTTTTTCTTTAATCATCCATGGCTCACTGTCAAATGCGGCGGGTGTTTTCCAGTTGGCAAATTCCATTTTGGAATCTTTATGAAAGAACAAAGAAAACTTTCCACCTTCCGGCCCCAGCCATAAACGGTTCTCTCCGCCATAGGCATTCATGTGCGGATCAAGCGGCGCATCGAATGCGCTATAATGAATCCAGCCAAAACTGTTGTTGCCATCAGAAGTGGAAGTAAATACTTTACCCTGGTATTTTGTAGAAACAATTACTTTCGATTGATCGCTTTGCAATACGATCACACTATCGTGTTTTTGTAAAAAGCAAAGGTCATGGGCAAAACTGCCTTTTTCGTTTTTGTTTTGCATACATGAGGATAGTAAAAAACATATGCTTGTATAGATGATCTTTTTCATTTTGCCCACCGTTTATTGTATCTGACGTAGTTGAATACTCAAAATGTACATATGTCCCTGCCTCCAGGCAAGATGGCTACAGGATCACTATATCCTGCATCCCCTCCTTCTCCTCCGGCAGTTGCAACAGTCCATCATCAAAAAGTTGTTTGCTGATGTAGATCGTCGCAAAATCAATTTCTGCGAGTAATTCTTGTACCCATTTTTTGTTCGCAATCGCGAGCGGGCCAAGCAGGATGGTTTCGGAACCTGATCCCATCCCTTCTTTTAATTTCTCTGCTGCCTGTAAATTATTGTCCATGATCAGAATGAACGGCTTTTCTGTCGGCTCATCGTTCCCAGCTGCTTTTATTTTTTGAATGTTGAGAAAAGGTTGTTGATCCGATTCCATCAATGCCTTCGTGTCAATCTGCCAGTAATTCCCTTCTGCATTTTCAACAAAAATTAAATGACTTAATATCTTTTCCATTTCCGGCGCCGCTGTTCTGCAGCCGACAGCCACAGGGTAATTTTTGTTTAATTGAATATCTTCCAGTTTAGTAATGATAATCTCTGATTGGTCAAACATAAAAAGCAAAGCTTCCAGGAACCTGTATTTACCCTGGTACAGGTCATACCGCGAAGCATCGAATAACAGTCTGCCATGCTTATCTTTTTTCCAGCTTATTTTTAATGCTTTACCATTGTGATAGTCAACATCAAACCCATTTCTTTTGTATTTAAGCAATTGGTTACATTCTTTTATTGAAAGCCAATTCGCTGCCTTGCCTTCCTTTACGAGTTGCAGGTGGTGTTTGATTCCATAATCTCCAACCGGCATTGCATGAGTATAGGCTGTTTGGAGTACCTGCACCGGGTCGAGGTTTGTAATATTAAATTCCATGTTTAGAGATTTTCATGCTAATAATTTATTGAACTCATATTTAATTTACTGGTTCATCTCCTGTCTTGTCCCCAAATGTATAATCTTGCCATTTGCTATTCCGGCTCTACGCCTACATCCGCCAACTCCAACCTACTGAGTTTCCCCTTATACCTCGCAGGCAATCCTTCCGTCATCCACTTTGGCGCCCTTTCTCCTTTCAGATAATGGTCAAAAAATTGTGTAAGCCTCATGGTAAAATCAAGTGCCGATGGACCACTTACAGCATGCTCCCCTGCATCGTACTGTAAGAGCCATGCTTTTTTATTTATCCGGCGTAGGTATAAAAAGAGCTCAATCTCCTGCTGAAAATTAAACTCATCTTTTTTATTGGCCATCATCAACAGCGGCGTTGTCACCTTATCGACAGACATGATGGGTGAATTGTCCAAGTATTGCTGTTTCCGTTCCCAGGGCGGCCCCCCCATGCGTATCTGGCCTTGCTCTGTATAATACTGTGCTGTATTATATCCCCATTGACAGCCATACCAGCTAAATAAATCAGAAGGTCCGGAGGCGGTACAAGCCGCCCGGAACAACCTGCTGTGGGTAACAATATAATTTGTTTCATACCCACCAAAACTATGCCCCTGGACACCCATCCGCAGGCTGTCCACAAAAGGTAGTCGTGACAGGTAACGGGCCGCCCCCTCCACTGAACTGCAGGCACTCTTGCCCGACTGGCCAATCGTATATTGGATGTCCGGCGTACATACCAGGTAGCCACGGCTCACAAACCAGGGAATATTTAGATTGCTATAAGCATACGACGCTGCTTTAAAATGATACATATCCTCTGTCATCGTCTCATAATAAAGAAAAAGCACGGGATATTTTTTATGGGAGTCAAAATTTTCTGGCTTGTAGAGCACCGCCTCCGTCGGTTTGCCATCTGTTTGCCGGTAATGGATCAACTCCGCGGTCATCCAGTTGTATTTTTGCTGCGGCTGTATATCTGTTATGGGTTCATAGCGGCTAAAGTCATATGTTATAAAATAGTTGGGGGCTTTTTCCACGCTTTCTTTCAGGACCAACCAAACATTCTTTTGCGCCTTCCATGATGGCGTTATAGATATGTAGCAGGGGTCAAGGCTCAATCGTTCCAAGGTGCCCGCTTTACCAGGCGTCAGTTGATAAAAGCCATTGTATTTGGTCTTTTCATCAAAAGCACGTAAGCACAGCACTAAGTCCGGGCTAAGGGGCTGGTCCCAATCGGTATCCTTAATGCGCCGGAACTGTATCCGGTGTAAACGCCCATAGCCGCCAGTGAGGTTTTCCGTAGCATGCCCCATCGGGTCCAGGGCCCATATGTCGTACCCGTCATCGATCAGCATCCGCCCATCCGTTAGCCAGCTACAGCCACTATTACTACCACCTGTTCCATACCCAACATCGTCCTTGTATCCTGATATAAACTGCGTCTTACCAGACTGCAGTTCATAACTATAAAAAACCTTGCGGCTATTGTCAAAATAAAACAGCCATTGCCCATCGGGCGAACCGTATATGGCACGTATATCACCTGTACCAAGCACTCCCTGGCGTCCATCCTCCAGCGAGATCCACCGGTACCTGTCCTTTCCCCGGTCCAACCAATCAAACAAGGGGTTTTGCTTTTTTCGAACAATGGCGATATCACCCACGATACTTACCGATTCGTCCCGCTCACAGGCAAGACTTCTTATCTTTGTACTTGTAACCGCTATCGCCGCCTTGCAATTGATATTTTGCGGCTGTTGTGGTGGTAGCAATACATCCCGGTAGCTCCAGATATCAACTTCCACTGCCTGAGGTTCTTTGCGGATCTCCCCCTGCTGCTCCAGTTTGAAGAGGAGGCAATGACCACTTTCCGTGAAATCCGGGGCACTTCCGCTGATAATCCAGCCGGCTTCCAGGCCTTCCGAATGGTTGTCAGCCTTTTTCTCCGCCCGCTGCATCCCCGGCCGGTAATACCAGAGACTGTTGCCTGCCGGCGATTTTACCATAAACGCCAGTTGTGCTCCCTTGCTGTCAAAACTATACGCCCCGGCCCCCGCATCCCCTGCCGATTGCCAAACTGTTTGCTTTGCACCTGTGGACAGATCCACCAGGGACAAGGACTTTTGGCCCATGCTGTCCTTACCTTTCACAAGTACAAGCCCACCCGTATCACTAAATCCATATTCGAACACCCCGGTCAGACGCTGTTCCCGGCCGGTCCCCACTTGCCGGAGGATCAGCACCGAGGGATCGTTTTTATACTGCCAGGCCAGCCAGTCGATATATACCGACCGCGGCTTGCTGATTGATTTTATCCCCGTTATCGATTCTATCTTTCCTGAACCCAGGCCCAGAAAACAAAGGCTGTCGCCGGACTGGTATACAAATCTGGCGTTATCGGCAGTAAACCCTTTTTCGGAAATACCTTCAAAGACCCAATGCCACGCACCCTTTACAGAACGGACGATAATACTTTTAACTCCTTGTCTGCTCAATACCGTGTAATACAGGTAATCCCCATCGGGGCTGATGCCTGCTCCCTGGAGTCCCCGTACCGACTGCCAGCTATTTAGCGCAAAAGTATCTATTAACGGTTTTTGCGATAAACCGATTCCTGAAATCAATAAACAAATGATCATCAATCGGAGTTGTTTCATAAATAACCAGTCTATTAATTTGTCATTTTTTTCCTTGGTGCATATTTCGGTTAATAGTGAACCACCGTTTCGGCGGCACGGTGAACCATTGTTTCGCTCGGATGCTGTACCAGCATTTCGGAGCATGGTGTACCACTTCCCTGGTGGTGATTTAATGATGTGTAATTGATACATATTTTCATTGTGTTTGTTATACATTTTGATTGTCAACCTTCCGTCATTTATTGCCATTCCGGCGCATGCTGTACCACTTTTTCCTGATCTCGTTAGAGTTTTTGTTCCTCTCAGACGCTTCTAAGAGCTGAACAAATATTTTTTCATGTCTCAAAAACGATTGCCAATGCAAATCATCCGAACGGTGCTGCAATTACTGCAGCGTAAACTCTCAGAGCGATCTATCGCTAAAGAACTCAATGTCTCCCGCACAACCATACGCAAGTATGATGATGCAAGCAAAGCAAGCGGTTTGCCTTACCAGGAACTGCTTGGTATGGATGATGCATCTCTCAGTGAGATCATCTATCCCGCAGCAAAACCAGAAGCACCTCCACCCGTTTCTGATGAACAAAGGCTCGAAGCCTTTGAAGCCAAACGCGAGTATTTCCTTAAAGAACTATCCCGCACCGGTGTTACCAAACAGATACTCTGGAAGGAGTACCTGGTTGAACATCCTGATGGTTACAAGTACACCCAATTCTGTGAACGCATTCGCAGATATCAACAGACAAAGGATGTTTCCTTACGCATCGAGTACAAGCCTGCTGACGTTGTTATGATCGACTTCGCAGGTGATAAGCTTTACACAACTGATCCGCAGACTGGTGAGCTGATTGCTTATCCTGTTCTCGTTTGCGTGCTTCCTTTCAGTGGTTATAGTTACGTTGAAGCATTACCTGATGCATCATTGCCACAACTGGTAAAAGCACTCAACAACTGTCTTGCTTTTTTCGGTGGCGCTCCATCATCGCTGATCACAGATAACATGCGGCAGATGGTAACCAAGGCTTGTCGTTACGAACCCATATTCACGGATCTAATCCAGGCATGGGCGCATCATCACAACAACATTCACTTAAAAGCAACCAGGGTTCGAAGCCCGCGCGATAAACCGCATGTAGAGAATGAAGTGAAGGTCACTTACTCTCGTGTGTACGCTCCGATGCGTGACCAGGTTTATCACACGCTTCCCGAACTCAACAAAGCAATCTTACGGCTGCTTAAGCGTCACCACAAACAACCATTTCAAAAGAAAGAACATAACAGGATTGATCTGTTCACTGCAAGTGAACAACCATTACTGCAATCACTTCCTGCGGATCGTTACGTAATGAAGCATAGCACTAAAGCCAAAGTTCAGCGCGATTATCATGTATTCTTAGGCGAGGATAGGCATCTCTACAGTGTGCCTTTTATTCATATTGGCAAAACACTCAAGATCATTTACGATACTGACCTAGTAGAGATCTATCTCGACTACAAACGTGTCGCACAGCATCGCCGCAGTTATAAGAAGTACGGCCAGACCACCACGAAGGAACACATGCCCGAAGCCCATCAGGCATACCATGAACAAATGGGATGGAATAGGGACTATTTCCTTAAAGTGTCTGCTAAGATCGGACCATGTACTCGGCAGTACATAGAACGTATGATCGACAGCAAACCTATCAAGGAACAGGCGTACAAAGGATGTGTTGGCCTCTTACGGCTCGCTGATTCTCACTCAAAAGAGAGAGTAGAAGCAGCTTGTAAACTGGCACTGGAGCAAAGCAACAGTATCGTTTACAGGACCATTGCCAATATCCTGCTTAATAACCGCGACTCTGCTGTTGACGACGCAAACCAAACTGACCTGTTTCCCGCTCATGAGAATCTTCGGGGCAGTGAGGCTTACAAATAATCATTTCTATTTTTTAACCATCCCGTTCCGGTTGATCCGGAACGGGATATAAAAACGATTACTCGTTATGAATACACAACAAACATTAAGTCAACTCAAAGGACTAAAACTCTATGGCATGTCTGGTTGCTACGAAACGCAGATCAACCAGTCAGCTGAGAAACAACCCGATGCTCACACGCTTATTGCCATGATGGCCGAAGCAGAAGAGATCAGTCGCATACATCAACGTACCAATTTATATTTACGGCTCGCGAAGCTTCGGTACAGTGTTCTGCCTGAACAGATACTTTGCGGTCACGAGCGTAACTTATCCAAAGAACAACTTCAGTTCTTAAGCGAGACAACCTTTGTTGACAACGCTGAGAACGTACTGATCACCGGCGCTACCGGATGTGGTAAATCCTATCTTGCCTGCGCACTTGGCCGCAAGGCTTGCATTAATGGTTTTAAAACCATCTACCATCCGATGAGCCGTTTTATTGAAGTAGTTGCGACCTCCCGTGTTGATGGCACTTACACCAAACTCCTTAACACTGTTGCCAAAACACCTTTGCTTATTCTTGATGACTTCGGTATGCAACCTCTCGACATCAACATGAAACTCACACTGCTCCAGATCCTTGAGGACCGGTATAAAAAGTACCCTGTTATGATCACTTCCCAGGTTCCGGTTAAAGAATGGCACAGCAGAATCAATGAACCCACAATCGCTGATGCAATTCTTGACAGACTGACAGCCATCGATCACCGTGTTGATCTGAAGGGTGACTCTCTGCGGAAAAAATAAACTCGTTATCTTCATTTTCTATCTTGATCTTTTAAATAGTGTTTTTCATTGCGACCGGGTGGTACACCATCACTCCGAAACACTGGTACAGCTTCCTCCGAAATATTCACCTTGGAGATAAAAGATTGTTCAATACCGTTATTCAGTTTTTACTCCTGCACCATCCAACTCAAACTTGCTGAGCTTGCCCTTATACCTCGCAGGTAATCCTTCTGTCATCCACTTTGGCGCTCTTTCCCCTTTCAGATAATGATCGAAAAATTGTGTAAGCCGTATGGTAAAATCAACAGCGTCCCGACCACCGACGCTATGTCCACCATTATCGTATTGTAGTAACCACACCTTTTTATCCAACCGCCGCAATCCTAAAAAAAATTCGATCCCCTGTTGAAACATAACTTCGTCTTTTTTGTTGGCCATCATGAGTAATGGCGTCGTTACTTTATCTGTTGATATAATAGGAGAACTTTCCAGGTACCGCTTTTTCAGCGCCCACGGAGTTCCACCCATATAGAGTTGGCCATTCTCTGACCAATCCTGTGCTGCACCATTGCCCCATTGAGAGCCATACCAGCTAAATAAATCCGAGGGGCCGGAGGCCGAACAAGCAGCTTTGAACCGTTGGCTATGCGTAATTATAAAATTTGTTTCGTATCCACCAAAACTATGTCCCTGCAGACCCATACGAGTATTGTCAACATAAGGTAGTCGCGAAAGAAAGCGGGCTGCTCCTTCAACAGAAGCAAGAGCACTCTCACCAGTGTGTCCAAATGTATATTGTATATCCGGCGTACATACAAGATAACCATGACTCACAAACCAAGGAATATTGATATCACCACCGGTCGGCGAAGGACCTTTAAAACAATACATTTTTTCGGTCATTGTTTCATAATAATGAAAAATAACTGGGTATTTTTTAAGGGGGTCAAAATTCTCCGGTTTGTATAACACAGCATCCGTCAATTTACCATCTGTTTGTCTGTAATGGATCAACTTAGCTTTCATCAAATTATATTTCTGCGGCGGCTGAATATCAGTTATGGGCTCAAAGCGTTTCAAATCATGGGTTATAAAATAATTGGGGGCTTCTTCGACACTTTCCTTAAGCACTATCCAGGTATTCATTAGTGCTTTCCATGCGGGTATAATAGTCAAGTAGCAAGGGCTAAGGCTAAGTTGCTGCAGCGAACCTGCTTTACCAAAGGTCAGTTGATAGAAACCATTGTATTTAGTCTTTTCATCAAAAGCATTCATGCGAAGCGCTGAGCCCGGGCTAACCAGTTGATCCAGATCTGTATCTTCTAGACGCCTGAACTGTATCCGATGGGAACGTCCAAAGCTGCGTGTAAGATTCTCGGTAGAATTACCCATTGGGTCTATAGCCCAAATATCATAACGATCGAAAGCCAGCATACGACCGTCAGTTAACCATCCACATACACTTTTGCTCCCCTTAAGCCCTCCATATCCCACATCCAGTTTGTATCCTGATATGAACCGTGTCTTACCAGTCAGGAACTCATAACTGTTAAATCCTTTCCGGCTATTGTCAAAATAGAAAAGCCAACGCCCATCCGGTGAACCAAATATTGTTGGCCCTATATCGCCAGAACACAAAGCGCCCTCATTTCCGTCCACGAGCGATTTCCAATAGTAGTTGTCTTTATTTCTTCCTACCCAATTAAATAATGGATTTTGTGCTTTTCGAAATATTGCGATATCCCCAACGACATTAACTGATTCACTTCTTCCACATTGAAGACTAGTTACTCTGCCCCCAGACAGATTAATTGCCGCCTTACAGGTAATGGTCTTAGGCTGCATGGTAGGTATCGCGTCCCGATAGCTCCAAAGATCTACAGCCGCAGCTTGAGGCTCTTTTTTAATTTCCTCCTTTTGTTCCAGTTCAAAAATGATACATCGGCCGCTTTCTGTGAATTTGGGCCGCGCCCCACTGACTCTCCACCCACTGTCTATTCCATCTGAATGGTCATCAATTTTCATCTCTGCATTCTTCATACCAGAATGATAATACATGAGACGATTGCCTCCAATCGATTTTACCATAAACGTCAGTTGATTCGCCTTACTATCAAAATTATAGGCGCCAACTTCTGCGTCTCCTGTTGATTGCCAGATCGTTTGTTTTTCACCTGATGCAAGATGCACCAACGACAATGACCTTTGATGAACGTTATCTGCAATCTTAAGAAACAGGGAAATCTGTGAATCACTAAATCCGTATTCAATAACGCCAGTAAATCTCTGCTCATGTCCTGTACTCAGTTGCCGCAGTACTAGTACTTGTGCAGAGTCGTTTTTATACTGCCACGCCAGCCAGTCGATATTTGCAAGATTGCGAGAGAATCCAATTGTTTTTATTTTCTTCACTGCCTCCACTTTATCTGTTCTAAGGTCCAGAAAACATAGACTATCGACATCTTGGTAAATAAATTTCGTATTGTCAGTGGAAAACCCTTTTTCGGAAATGCCTTTTAAAACTCGCTGCCAATCACCTTTTGCAGAACGAACAATAATATTTTTAACCTCCGACTCATACAAAGTATAATATAGGTAATTGCCATCAAGGCTAATTCCTGCTCCAAGAATTCCTCGCACCGACTTTCGATTATTAAGCGCAGCGACATCCAATACTGGCTTTTGCGATGTGGCAATTATCGTAATCAATAAAAACGCCGTAGTCAGTTGAAGTTGTTTCATTCATTATTACTTTAGAATATTTATCTTAAATTTTTACTTGATCAAACAATCTGTGTTTAATTTTAAGGTTTCAAACCAGCATCCGCCAATTCAAAACTGCTGAGCCTCCCCTTATACCTCACTGGCAATCCTTCGGTCATCCACTTTGGCGCCCTTTCTCCTTTGAGATAATGATCGAAAAATTGTGTAAGCCTTATGGTAAAATCAATGGCGTCCCGACCACTGACAGTATGTGCACCATTATCGTATTGTAGTAACCACACTTTCTTATTCAATCGGCGCAGGTCTAGGAAAAATTCTATCCCCTGTTCAAAATTAAACTCATCCTTTTTGTTCTGCATCATAAGTAATGGCGTAGCGACTTTATCAGCAGCCATCACAGGACTGTTATCAATATATTGCTGTTTCTTTTCCCAGGGTGTTCCACCCATGCGTAGTTGGCTTTGTTCTGTATACGAATTTGCAAGACTATTATTCCATTGGCTACCGTAGAAGCTAAATAAATTCGTCACCCCTGAAGCCGTACAAGCTGCTTTAAATAGATGGCTATGAGTAACGATATAATTTGTCTCGTATCCACCGTGACTATGACCTTGGATTCCCATTCGCAAACTGTCCACAAAAGGCAAACGGCTTAAATAATATGCCGCACCTTCCACAGAAGCACACGCGCTGCGACCAGGTTCGCCAATTGTATACTGTATATCAGGCGTGCAGACCAGGTACCCATGGCTCACAAACCAGGGAATATTTATATCGCCATAAGAATATGAGGCAGATTTATACTCGTACATTCTTGTTGCTATTTTCTCATAGTACAAAAAAAGCACGGGGTATTTTTTATGGGGGTCAAAGTTTTCCGGCTTGTAGAGTACGGCATCAGTCTGTTTACCATCTGTTTGTTTGAAGTGAATTAACTCGGCCTTCATCCAATTGTATTTTTGTTGAGGTTGCAAATCAGTTATGGTCTCATAGTGTCTGAAATCATGTGTTATAAAATAGTTGGGGGCTTCTTCCACGCTTTCTTTGAGAACAAGCCAGACATTATCCCCGTGCCAGGAGGAGCGTTGACTGATATAAATAGGTCCCATCGTCAATCGTTCAGGTGGAACTTTTTTGTTGGGAATGAGTTGATACACCCCATTGTATTTGCTTTTTTCATCAAATGCACTAAGACGAAGTATCGAATCTGGACTGACGGGTACATCCCAATCTGCATCTTTTATTCGACGGAATCGTACCCTTTGCGAAACCCCTAAGCCGCCAGTAAGATTTACTGTTGATTTTCCCATAGGATCCAGAGCCCACATGTCGTACCCGTCATCGACCAGCATCCGGCCATCCGTTAACCAGCCACAACTGCTATTACGGAAACCACCTTCCCAACCAAAATCTACCTTGGGTCCATGGTATCCAGGTAATAAGCGCAGTTTGCGGGACTCTAGTTCATAACTATAAAAAAGCATGTGGCTTCGGTCTAAGAACATCAGCCAATGCCCGTCCGGCGAGCATTGCATGTCATCCCAAATATTTGATGTGCCAATATTATCCTGTCGCAAATCTACAAGTGATACCCACCTATAGTTATCCTTGTCTCGTTCATTTGCAACCCAATCAACGACTGGATTCTTAACCCTTCTAATTATCGCGATATCGCCTGCAATCTGTAATGATTCATTCCATTCACAGCAAAGTTTTGTGATTAATCCATCAGACAATGCAACAGATCCCTGGCACCTTAAGATTTTTGGTTGTTGTGGTGGAAGCAGGACATCCTTGTAACTCCATAAATCGACATTTACTGCCTGCGACTCTTTTTGGATATCTTCCTGCTTCTCTAGTTTGAAAAGTATACATTTCCCACTCTTTGTAAAATTCAGGGGGCTGTTACTGACAATCCAGCCAGCACCAATTCCCACAGACTGGTCATCCACTTTCATTTCTGCACCTGGCCCCCCGGATTGATACCACCAGATGCTGTTTTTGCCGGCTGATGTAACCATAAAGCCCAATTGATCATTTCCTTTATCAAATTTGTAGGCAATGACTTTGGATCCCTTTTCCGATTTCCAAATCGTTTGAGTTTTACTTGTAGCAAGATCCAGCACTGAAAACAATTCATGATGAGTGCTGTCTAAACCCTTCATCAGCAGTAGGCTTCCTCTTTCGTTAAAAGCATATTCAACTATGCGGCCAAAACGCTGCTCATGACCAGAACTTAATTGGCGCAATACAAGCACTGCAGAATCTTTTTTATTTTGCCAGGCCAACCAATCAATTGATTGTTTAAAAGTCGATTTGGCGCTTCCAATTGATTTTATCCCCGGCAACGATTCAATTTTCTTTGTATTAAGATTAAGCAAGCACAGGCTGTCACCAGACTGATATACAAATCGGGTGTTATCGGATGTAAAACCAATTTCAGTAACTCCACCGAAAGACTGCTGCCAGCGTTCTTTTACAGATTGAACGATAATATTTTTACGTCGCGAACTATTATCAAATGTATAGTAAACAAAATCCCCATTGTCACTAATACCTGCACCACGGATCCCCCGAAAAGATTGACGGTCGTTGAGTGCGGCCGTATCTAATACCGGCTTTTGCGATATTGCAATGTTCGAAATCATCAAAAATGCAGCGATCAATTGAAGAATTTTCATTACATAAATTTTAAAGAGATTCAAATAGTCGACAAAACATTACTTTGAGGCATTATCATTACTCTTCCAATTTCCTTTTCGAAATGAAATTTTTGAAATCCAACACAAAACAGGATTGGAAAATTGTATATTATTTATTTTCTAGGATCCAGGTAGGTTCTCCTTTTTTCATTTTATCAATTGTCGTTTTAAAAATACTTGTATTGGGAGCAAGTGCTATAGCTTTAGACTCCCATCTCAAAGCCTCATCCCTTTTTCCCATTTTATACAGTACATTGGCATATGTATCTATATAAGACACGTTTCCATAAGAACTATTTCGTAATGCTCCCTCCATCCATTTAGCGGCAACTGCTAACTGATCTGGCTTTGAGCAGTAAGGAACGAACTCGTTCCATACTACAGCATTAATTCCATGGGATCCATTAACAGAAGTGTCAACTCCATCCTGGTTAGCCTTTTCAATAACAAATCCAAAATAGGTATCCCAATCTTTAATAGTTTTAAACCAAGCTATTTTTGCCTGTAATAGTGTGCGAAAGGCTGATTGATCATCAAAAAGATGCTGGACAACATTTCTTAGTGAGTCCCAGTTTGGCATGCTACCTGTTTTCTTGAATCCCTCCAATGCAGGATTCAAAAATTCCTTGCAAATAATCTCATCCGTCCACCCTAGAGAAACACCTTTGCGATTCAACGCAACATCTATTATTGCAGGATACCTGCGCATAAGCAGAAAGCCCGGATCCTTTGACGTTGAAGTAAAACACCAGAGAAAAAAACTCTTATACACTGAACTCAAATCCTTTTCCGTATATTTTGATATACAGTTATTCGCAAGCGATTTTAATTTTTCACTATTGCGATATGCTACCGCTAACTCAATATTTTTTTGTTGGTTAAACTCTTGTAATGAAACTGCTTGAATATAATTTTCAACGATTGGCATCATCTCAGGCAGCTTATAAAGTGTTGCCACAAATTTCAGGTTCGATGTGTCACTAAACTCTTTTATAGTCAAATTTTGAAGATAGCGTGCACAATAATCCCGGATTGGTTTATTGCCTGAGTTCGCAAACTTGCTGGCAAACTGCCAGTTAGCTGAAGAAGAAGCAAACTGTTGTTTGTTCAGTGTATTTAGATAGGAAAGAGCCAGTGCCTGCACGAAAGGTAGGCTCGCAAAATCCTGCATAAAAACCAGGTTATCATTATTGAATTTCTTTCCTTCGGGTTGACGGTTTTCATAGTCAACAATGATTTTTTCAGCCAACTCTGTATTTCTTTGCTTAAAGTACATTTTCGCTAGAACCTGCATTTCTGTAGTATCGATTGAACCGGGCTTAAAGGTTTTAAGTAAGGTATAATATTGCTTTTCAGGATTCCGTGAATCATTTCCAACCTGGATAAATGCTTCGGTATTACGATACCCGGTTAGTTTATGCACCGGATTTCCGGAAGGGTCAAAAAATAGAAAGGTTGGATACGCATTGACACCATAATTGTCAGCAAGCATATCAGCAGTCTTATACCACGATCTAGTTATCGAGTCGTCAAGATTCGTTTTGTCCATTTGAACCTTTACGCAAATAAAATTTTCGTTGAAGTAAGCTCCTGCCTTATTACTGGTATACACTTCCTCATCCATTTTCTTACAAGGGGGACACCAGGTCGTGTAACAATCAACGAAAATATATTTGTTCTGCTGTTTTGCTTTCTGACGCAATTGAAACCAATCAATATTTTTTTCAAATACGATGCCCTGTCCCAATCCAAATAAAGGGAAAACAAAAAGCAGGCAGGTTAAAAATGAAAATACCTTATATCGATTGCCAGAAATTTGAACATCTTCGGAAAACGCTGTTTTCATAAATCGCAATTAAATAGTTATACAATAATTTATCATAAGATTAATTACAAACCTCTAAATAAAAGACTTGTTTTGATTCCCAATAAAAGTCAAGTTGTCAGTATCCTGCGTTTTGCACGAGATTGGAGTTAAGTTGAAGATCAGAATAAGGAAGTGGGTACAGTTGCTGTATTGTATTCCACACCCCTCCCTTGGCTGCGCAGGCACCTCCTGTGCCCATCACGGCATCCACTGTGCCCGTTCTTTTCAGGTCCAGCCAGCGATGCCCCCATTCTGAAAACAATTCTATCTGGCGCTCATGCATGATTGCAGAAAGCACTGAATTCTTATCTGCGGCACCATTATAACCAATCAGCCCCGCTCTGCTCCTGATTACATTCAGATCAGCAATGGCACCGCTTAGATTAGTTCCCTGTTGCACCCTGGCCTCAGCCCTGATCAGATACTGCTCTCCTAGTCGTAGCACCATTGGGTACTCGGTAGAAGGATTATTGATGGATTGGCTGCCCTGTTTATATTTATATGGATAATAAATTGTGTTTACTCCGGTACCATAACTGGCCAGCCAACTGGTCTTCCTGTTATCACCAGCCTCAAAACTATTTAGCAAACCATTACTTACATAAAAGCTCTGCGTATTATTCGGACCGGTTGTTGGAATGATGAAGTAATTACCGTCATAGGTGTTCAGGAGCGATGAGCTGATGCCTACTGCCTGCAGTTGCCAGATAGCCTCTTTATTGCCTGAACCTGCTCTAAGAAAAGCATTATTCAATGTACTGAGGCCAAAAACTGTGTTGCTGGAGATCATGTTAGTTGCTTCCGCCTCCGCATTGGCATAGTCCTGTGTATATAGATACGCCCTTGAAAGGAGTGCTGATGCGGCCCAACTGCTGGGACGTACACGCTCCGACGAACTTCCGTTTAACAACGCATTCAAGAAATTGGGACTTAAAAGATTTTTCGCATCAAGAAGGTCCGTTATAATTTGTTTATATACATCAGCCTTCGGTGTTCTTGAAAGAGATGCATTGGTTTTATAGTCAGAGTTAAGGATCAACGGAACATCTCCATATAAATTGACCAGGTAAAAATAACAAAGGGCTCTGACAAATTTCGATTCTCCTATCAACTGCTTTTTTACACCAGACGTTACCGTTGAGGTATTTTCATTTAGCCCTTCTATAGCGGAATTACAAACAAAAATATATTGATAACTGGGCGTCCAGAATTCTGACCCTCCTGTGTAGGCAATGCCAGACAGCGCTAAGGCATTCTTATAATAATAAGGATAAGGTAGAGCAGTCGATCCACTCCAGAAAGTCATTTCATCTGAAGAAAGGCCGCAAAAAATCGAAAAACTGGTGTTACCTGTAAATATAGAGTTCGCAGCCATTTTGGAATAAAGTCCGGTAAGGACTGCAATGGCAGTCTCATCTGAAGAATAAACACTTGCCCCTGTAATGGAAGTGGCTGGCGCGGGGACCTCAGTCAGTTTCTTGCAGCTGGTAAAACCTATCATCAGCAAGGAAAATACCGCACAATAAAATCGAAGCTTCGATGTGCAGTAAACTTTATTGATAGTGATCATTTTTTTTATTTTAAACAGTGGTATTGATTTGGTTTGTTTAATTTTCCTACAACTTCATCCTTACGCCCAATGTGAGAACGCGCAAAGGCGGCAGACTTCCAATTGCCTGAGTCTCCGGATCAAGTCCATGAAAATTTGTGATAGTGAACATATTTTGACCATGTAGGTAAACAGAACAATCTGCGATGTGGAGCCGTTGCAACAATCGCGAGGGTAGCTGATAGGAAAGCGATACAGTTTTAACCCTCGCCAAAAAGCCCTCGGCATAGGAGAAATCAGAACCGTTGATAATAGTATTTACAGCACTGGTTGAAAATTTCTGAACACTGGCGATCTCACCTGGTTGCTGCCACCTGTTATCCATAATGGATGCCAGTTGATTTCCAATATTCCCAGGATAAGTAGAACTATAAAGCAGATTATTTTTCGCATATCGTTGGGTAAATGAAAGGAACACCTCCAACTGAAATCCGGAATATCTGAATTGATTGCCAATTCCGCCAAAATAGATTGGATCCAAAATTTTCATGATAGTTTTATCGGCGGCTACGGGATTCAAGGTCGGATTCCCTCTTATATCCTCCACCTGGTACATGCCGTTCTGAGGGTTAACACCCAGGAAATGATACAACCGTATAAATGAAAGCGGTTGTCCCACAATATAAAAAGAAGAAATATTTGTCTTTGAAAGTCCGTCAAACTTGGCTAAAACATTCTTGGGGATCGTTAAATTAACGTTCGTTGTCCACGAAAATTTTCCGCCGTGAATGTTCGTGGTGTTTAAAGAAAACTCCCAACTCGTGTTTCGGATAGTGGCTGGCAAATTGAGATAAACCCTTTGTGCACCCACCATCGAAGGCAGATTATATTGAGTCAGTTGATTGGATGACTGGTTCCTGGCATAGTTAACATGAAACAAGATTTTGTCCCTTAAAAAACCCAGGTCCAGCGCAATTGATGTTTTTTGTGTTTCCTCCCACTGGAGAGAAGGATTGACGAGCCCTCCCGGAAATAGTCCAGTTGTGCCTTGATAGGGTGAAACAAAAGTTCCTGAAGAATTGTAGAGATTTAAATATGCATAGTCTCCGATCTGATCGCTCCCCGTAGTACCATAACTTGCACTCAATTTTCCAAAACTCAGTCCCGGGAATGATTTTTTTAACTTGGCTTCTTCACTGAAGATCCAGCCTCCTCCTAAACTCCAGAAGTTATGATACCGGCTTTCCGGGCCGAATCGGCTGCTCCCGTCTCGTCTGACGGTAATATCTGCAATGTACCTGTTTTTGAAACGGTAGTTAAACCGACCAAATGCGGCGGCATATTTCTGATTGGTGATGTTGCTGGTCCCCGTAACAGAAGAGGCACTGGCAAAATTTCTTAGCAGCTGATCACTGCTGAAGCCACTGGCAGTAACGGTAGACACATTAGTATTGGTTTGCTGGATAGTAGCTCCCAGTAAAATATCTATTGAATGGTCTTTAACCGATCGGCGAAAATTTAATTGCGGCTCTATGATAAAGGAATTCAGCCGCCTGGTACCAAAATAACCATACCTGTTGCTCGGTGTCTGAAATTCAGGCGGAACCTTGGCAAGAGGATTTAAATTTTCATCATTTGTTGTGGTAGTTGTATATCCCACACTGTTTCTGATATCCAGTCCTGGCAGCAGGCGATAGCTCATAGTCAAATTGCTGATTAAATTATTGGTAACACTGGTATAGCCTCCATAAAGATTAGCATATGGGTTACTCCAAGAATAACCACCAGTAGCATTTGGCGCCCAATTAAGTGTACCGTCTGCATTATAAGGAGGAGGCGCGTCAGGGGGGAGCATGATAGCATTTGTAAGATCAAAGGCAGGTATGTTGTTATCATCATTCATGTAATTACCTGAGAATTGAAAGTTAAATCGTTTGTTTGTCGACGACCCTGTAATGGCAAAATGCACGCTTGCCTTTTTATCGCCGTAATCACCGGGAAACACTACGCCCTGCCGGTTGTAAGTGGCTCCTAATAGATAGTTGATAAAATCTGTTCCGCCTGATAGAGATGCGCTGAGATTAGTATAATTTGCGGTTCCTCCGATTAATGTTTTCTGCCAGTCTGTATATCGTGTGGTATCCCAAAGGGACAGATCAGGTGCATATTTATACGGGGCTACAGCAGTAGGCGATGCCGACGGCAAAAAACCGTCATTCCGCATTGCTTCCCTACGCATGCTCAGGTACTGGCTAGTATTGAGCAGGTCTAACATCTTGGGAACTTTACCCCACCCAGATTGTGAATTGATTTCCAGTCTGGTTGCTCCGGGTTTCCCTTTTTTAGTGGTGATCAGTATTGCACCGTTCGCCGCTCGGGAACCATAAATGGCCGTAGCATCCGCGTCTTTTAACACCTCAACGCTTTCGATATCAGAAGGATTGATATAGCTCAGAGGGCTTTCAGACCCGCTCGTTATCCCATTCGTTTGCCCCCCGGATGTGCCCAATAATGAATTGCTGGCACCGGTTGAAGGCAATTGTGAAAAATAAGGAACTCCATCAATTACATACAACGGGTCACTGCCGTTATTGATGCTATTCTGTCCTTGCAACCGGACGGTGACACCTCCGTTGGGAAGGCCATTGGCCTGTGTTATAAAAAGGCCGGGTACCCGGTTTTCCAGTGCTTGCAGCACATTAGTCACTGGTTGCTTTTCAATATCCTCCCCTTTCACAGTTGTGACATTCCCTACATTAAATCTCTTACTCACCTTCCCATACGCGATCACCTGCATTTCATCCAACTCACTTGTGCTCGGCTGCAAGCGAATTGCAATAGAAGTCCGCTTATTGATCTTGAATTCCTGTGACTGATACCCAGTAAAAGATACCACTAGTGTGGCTGCATCGTCAACTGCTTTGAAAGTCACACGTCCATTTAAATCTGTGACCAGGCCTTTATTGTTTCCTTTAACTGTAACACTGGCACCTTCAAGAGGTTGGCCTTCATTGTTAAGTACAATAATGGTAACATCAGTGGGTGGCGGGGGAAGTGGATCTAACGAAGGGGTTAAACCCTCGGTTACTAATGCTTGTACTTTTTTTTCCTTGATCACGATAGTTTTATTAGTCAGTATCTCGTAAGTCAGGGGTTGGTCCCTGAAGCACTGCTGCAGGAAAGATTCAAGAGCCATGTCTTGTGCCTCAACCGTTACCGGTTTGGCAACCGCTTTGATGCTGTTGTTAAACACCACCGCATAGCCGGTCTGTTTACGCACCTCGCGCATTACCTTTTCAAGGGTGGACTGTTTGCTTGTCAGGGTGACCGTTTGCGCCGACATGTTGGCGTTGGCGTAGAGGCAGGTCGCCAGGGTGAAGATCATAAGCAGTTTCATGACCAGCAGGGTTTGGCGTGAAAGAATAGGCAATCTCTTGCCATTAGCAGTAATCTGCATAGCTTTGGTTTGTTTGGGTTTACAAATAAGTCTATCCTCGAAAGATTTGGATTTTATGGGTGACCCGAACTTTAGGCCGGACGTGTTAGAAGCGCGTTCGGTTTTTGTTTGGTTTCCCTATGGTCTTACCGTTACTTTTTTGCCTTCAACTTCAAAATGTACATGGCCTGCCTGCTCCAGTGCCTGCAGGAATTCCGTCAGGCCCTTGTCTCTCGAAAGTCCAATGATGGTAAACTGCTGGTTGATCTTTGTTTTGAACTCAACCTCCACATCATACCAGCGCGCTGCCTGCTTCATGATCTCTTCAATATCCGCATCCGTATAATTGAACAGCCCGTCACGCCACGCAAACACCTCGTCTGTTTCAATATTGGTAAGCAGCTTTACGCTTCCATTTTTATCAACCTGTGCCTGTTTTCCCGGCGCTATCTGCGTGGTTCCTACCTGCACGAGTCCCTCAAGCACTGTTGTTCTGATCACTGCCTCATCTCCGTATGCATTGACGTTAAACTCGGTTCCCAAGTCTTCAAACACCTGCCCATTCACATACACCCGGAAAGGCTGTTTGGCGTTATGCGTAACCTTGAAAGCAGCTTCACCTGTCATGGTCACTTTGCGTTCATTGCCCGTGAACTGGACCGGGTAACGTACACTGGAAGCAGCATTTACCCAGGCAATAGATCCATCTGGTAATGTTGCGCTGGATCTTTGTTTTTTGTCAGCGATCAGTTCATTGTAGATCATCGCCGTTTCATTGGATGATTTTCCTTCGTAAAAGATCTCGCCACCTTTCTTGATAACTTTCATCCCTGCTTCCATCGCGATCACACCATCTTTCACGCTATCCAGTTCGATGATCCTGCCGTCGTTCAGTTTTAATTTCGCACCAGCTTTACCCGGTGCTACATCATTGTGATACACGCTGGCCATGATCGGTGTTCCTGTCTTGGGTTGCAACAGGAAATAAAGCGACCCTGCAATCAGTATGAGCACTGCGGCTGCTACCCATCTGAAACGCCGGATAAAATGAATCCGGTGAACAGGAGCTGTATGCCTCCCCGAACGGATCCTCTCCAATATTCTCTCCCGCATCTGAACTTCCAGCGCTTCGGTTTCTTCCTCAGAAAAACTATCCAATATCTGCGCCTCGTTTCCGAGTCGCTCGTAATAGCTGTCCAGGAATGCTTTCTCTGCTTCCGTTGCTTTGCCTGCTATGAATTTGCGGGCCAGTCGTTCTAGTTGCTTTTTTTTCAAAGGAGGTAGTTCTTGTTTCATATGTACCCAAAACGAAACATGCGCCCAAGCGCACGTTATCTTTTTTTTATGTTATTGTTATTACATCATCATGAGGGTAAGGAAACGGGAGAGTTCCAGCCGGAAGGATTCCAGCGAATTGCCTAACTGGTTGCGGACGGTTTTGGGAGAAAGATGCAGCTTTTCAGCTATTTCCTGTGAGCTTAACCCATCCACATAATGCATCTTAAAAATATTGCGGCGTTTTTCAGGCAGCGTGTCAATCCATTTAGCCACCAAGACTAAAAGATCCTTTTGCCGAATCTTCTCTTCCGCTTCGTAACTTCCGCCACCCATCATCTCAAAAAGTTCAAAGAATGCGGGCCCGGCTTTCTTACGGGAGACAATTTTATAAACCTGAAACTTACAGGCGGTCTGGAGATAGCCACCAATATTATCGATCTCCACAGTTCCCCGCCTGTGCCAGAGATCCGCAAACACATCCTGCACAATATCCTGCGCCTGCTCAGCATTTTTAAGTCGTTGAAAGATGGCGTTGTAGAGTAGTTTCCAGTACCGGTTATACAGTTCGGTCAATGCCCCTTCCTCTCCTTGGCAAAGCAAGGAGACCAACGTACGGTCGTCGTATGGTTGATAGGATTTCATGGGGGGCCAATATGGTTAAACGTAAAACGGCTCTCACGGGATAAATGTAACGGAAAAGTAATAATTCCTTAATACACTTCCATTTAAAAGGCAGTTAAAGGTCGAAAAAGGCTGCACTTTGCTACGTCCTAATCCTCAGAAGCCTCTGTGGAACGATGACTGGTCAACTTTCCCGCGTCAAATCTGGACACATCAAATCCTTACACCATATCCGCGTATAAAAAAATGATCGTGGATGCATGTCTCCGTTTTTTATCCTATTTTGTTTTATTCCTAAAACTAACAGCTGCACTATGGAGTTATTATACGTATGGGTAGACAAATACAGGAGATTCAGGAACGAGGGATTTACTTTCAGTAGTGAATTTCGTTTTTCTGAAACATTCTTTATTGACGGACATAACAAAGAGAACATTGAAATCACGGTAGATAATAAACCCAACGTGATCAACCTGTTTCCGCCTTCCTATCTCAACATCACAGCTCTCGTAGGAGAAAATGGTTCAGGAAAATCTACCTTACTTGGGCTCCTGAAATTAATCGGTGGCGAATTTACCAGGCTCGCAGCAAGGATCGTTTTGTGTTACCGCTTAAAAGATTCTCCCGGTATTATTCATACCGTTTATTATTCCAATGGAAAACACGGGCCGGGTGTAAAGGTCTCAATTAAACCGTCAGGCAATCTTAAAAATATCACGCTGACAAAACCGACTCCCTATTCGGTTACCAATAATATAGGCATACAAAAATCAATGTACAGCGATAGTGATACAAGCATTGATACAGTATCTACCATCTTTTTCTCAAATACATTTGAAGCAAATATTGAGGATCTCTACTCGGGTATTTATAACATCTCGACTAATGCTCTGCTATTTAATTACACGGAACACTTTCTGAAAACTTTTAACCCCCGTTCAACCACCCAAAAAGAATTGCCGTCAAAAAGCCCTATAACGGAATTTTTTGAAAAAGAATTGAAACAGCAGATTGATTTTATTTCTTATGCGGATACAAATAAACTGGCCATTCCTGATCTTCCTGAATACCTGCAGGTCAGTTTCAACAGGAATGATCTCAATGAATTGGTTAGCAAAGATTCAACCCTTCAATGGAATAAAAAAGCATTGAATGACATCAACGCAAAAGCGATCCCGGAGATTTCACTCCTCAGTGATTTTCAAAAGCGGATGCTCGCAATGGTCTGGTTATCTGCTTTGTATTATATGTTACGCTTTGATTCTTTTAATAAAAGCAATCTTCCGGACATTACCGAAATTAACCGGCGCCTGGTAAAGATTTCTCAAAGCGACCAGGTTATTGATTTGATCAGGCAACTTATTGTAGATACTTGTACAGGTAAAAAGGACAGGCGCTTCGCATTAATAAAAAAATTGGTTGACGGTACATTGGAAACGGCTGTGCGTAAAGCTGCTATTCAGCCAGACGAGGTAAACCTGTATCGTTTTAGGTTCGATATCAATGCACAGCTATGGGAGGTTTTGCGGATCATACTTGATATTAAATTTTCCAACCAGGATCCATTTTTGGAATATGGCTGGTATGGCATCAGTAGCGGGCAGGAAGCCTTGCTGAAACAATATGCCCGTTTTTACTCTTTAAAAGATGCGTTATTGAACAACGTTTTGTGGATATTGATTGACGAGGGTGATTTGTATCTTCACCCCCAATGGCAGAAAGAATATTTTAATAACCTGGTACATTTTTTCCCGGTTATTTTTCCCAATTTTAAGATCCAGTTGTTTCTAGCCAGCCATTCACCTTTCGTGGTATCTGATCTTCCAAAGAACCATGTTATTTTTCTTTCAAAAGATGATACAGACATTGAAATCAGCGACATGAAAGAAACCTTTGGAACAAATATTCATACGCTATTTACAAATTCGTTTTTTCTTGACGGACTGATGGGAAATTTTGCAAAGAATAAAATAGACGCGGTCATTTGCTTTTTAAATGACCTTCCGCAAAAAGATTTTGTCAATTTAGAACAGGTACAGGAGCTTGTCAGGATCATTGGTGAACCTATTATCCGCAATCAATTACAAAAAATGATTGACAGCAGGCGGCTGGAAGAAGTACAGAAAAAATATGATGGCCTGGAAAAAAGAGTAGTGTCCCTGGAAAAGAAAAACAAACCTTGATGATCCCTATTGGCAAAAATATTGATCCTTCTTTACTTAACCACCACCAGGAGGCAATTTGCCACTATCTTGACAGTACGCCTTTCCTTAGAAATAAAAAAGACAGGCTGGAACGTTTGATAGCGGCTTTCACAAAAAAAAGATTCACCTTCAAAACCCTGCTTACAGCGCCCTTTGCCACTATTGAAAAACAAATCGTTCCTTACTGGGATCGCTTCCCTGCAGCATCAAAGGATGATTACGCAGACGAGATTCACTACTTCCATACTTATTATAGTTATTTAGGAAGACCGGAACACTATTCCTTTAGTGAGAAAAAAGATGAGATACGTACTTATTATAACACCAATTATTTGTTTCAGCACCTGGATATTTTCGTCTGCCCTTATTGCAATGAAAACTATACTTACCATACAACGCAATCCGGTAAAAGAAATTATGACATCGATCATTTTTTCAGCCAGGCTGATTATCCGATTCTTTCGCTCAGTTTTTATAATTTAATACCTGCCTGTAAACAATGTAATTTTTATAAACTGGACAAACCCGACCCGATTCTATCACCCTACCACGATTATCGAGTTGACGATATTTTACGCTGGGGCCTGAAAGTTTTTTCTGCTGGATATTTACTCGACAAAAACCAGTTCGAGATAAAAATCACGCATAAAACGAAGCAACCTTATCTCGATAAAATTGATAACAATATTAATGTGTTCGATCTCCAGAACAGGTATGCTGAAAGAAAAGATATCATTGCGGACCTCCTTCGCAAAAAACAGGTTTACAACAGAGATTATATCGAGCAGCTTTTTAAAAGTTTTGAAGGAAAATTATTCAGCAACCTGAGCGATGTACACAATATGATCTTTAACACATCATTTGATGAGGACCAGTATCCTCACAGACCCTTTTCAAAATTAATACGCGATATATTCCAGTCTGAATTTTGATCCACTAATGGTTCCCTTTTTTAACCAAATAATACCAGTACATTTTACTTTAATACAATACTTCTACTGCAAGAGTATTTAGTTGCTATGGTTTGACGGATTCAGGCAGTACCGTGAGTTGCAGGGCTGGGAATTCTACCGGGTGGCTTATCAACAGGTCGGGCCTGCTTTTGTGTTCCCTTTGTTTGAGCTGTTCCCGCACCAGCAGTTGCAGTAACTGGCAATAGGCGGCATGGGAGAGGATGAGTTTGATGGGTTGATTTTCCATACACCAAATCTCCGTCACAGCTTAATAAAAGTCAACCGTGTTTTCACCTAAATTTATTTGCGGCAAATACGCTGCACTTCGCAGTCATGTCTAAAAGATGGCTGGATTTTAGAATTGGCGGCAATGAATTGGGAACAGCAATTCGCTAATTAGTCAAGCTTTTCCTGGCTCTTCCTGATTCCCGCCACCTGGTGTTCTAAAATTTCGAATTCAAGACGAACCTTTTCATCAAGGTAATATTGCAGGTTGTGATACCAAAGTCTATAACCTTTTACAAGCATATAAAGGCCAATAAGAAAAAAGATCGTACAATAAATCAAAAGGTATTTGAGATCACTGTAATGACTAAAAATAACTTTACTTCTGGCACCAATCATGGCGCTTTTGACTTGCCTTTCGTTTGTCTTGTCAATAATTTCTTTCCTGTTTTTATTTAACTCTTCAGTTTCTGCATAATAAGGTAAAAGGAATGCACGGTTGCGGTACGTAAAATCCAGATATTCCCTGTAATTTTTATTGTTCTGTGCATCTCTGACAACATTTTTGAACTGCTCATAGGAGTCAACGGAATCAGCATCAAATCTCGCACGTTTTTTAACTAGCAATTCTGCGGCATTTTCAAGTACACTGATTTCCCGTTTTAATATGGTATCTCTGGCAGTCATTTCAACCAGTTCCAGATTTCCCGCATCTACTTCGGTAAGGATAATATTCGCTTGTGTAGCAAGTAACACAAGACAACCGATGCATAGCGTCAAACCGCCAATAAAAATAAATTTGTAAAGATTATCTGTCGGAAAACTTGGAATGGCCATAAATTAATTACGATTTTGACAAATTAGGAGCATGGCTTCTATTCCAATGTTAATAAAAATCAGCCAAGTTTTCGAAAAAACATCCCCTTTAGGTAGGTGATTTATTAAAACGGTACCCGAACTATATCAGGCTGCCTATCTTTATTGCCTGAACTAAACGCTATGGTGGTTTTCAATCCTGCTATTCGATTTGAGGAAGTAAGCATGCAAATGGTGGCTGATTATTTGGGTGGTGGTGGTGTACCCAATTGGTTACAGGAATTTGTTTTACCAGGCGGTAGTCAGATGACCTTTAGAAATATTAAATTCAATACCGATATTATTGTTAACAGTAAAAGCATTTTGAAATTTACAGAAGTGCGATTTGAAAACTGTCATTTCCTTCTTGACTGTCAGATGTCAATTTTTCAGCAGACTCATTTTTCGAGTTGTATGTTTGATGAGCAGCATAGGCTTGTATATAATATCGATCGGGCTAACTACAATTTTTGTCACTTTAAGAAAGCCGCAAAACTAACCTCGAATTCCCGCATCGTGAGCCTGTTTATTTCAGATTGCCGTTTTGAGCAAAAATTACACATCGAAAATTGTAAAATATTTGAATGCTCAATTCAAAAATCATCGGGAACAGCAATTGTTTTTGAAGATGTAACGATTCAAACCAAATTTGTCTTTCACAACATCTTTGTTGAAAAGACCCAGTTTCACAATTTGAAAACTAATTGTTTTGTAAGCATCGCGGGTTGTGAAATGCAGCAATTAGCTTTAATGGGAGGGCATCAATCCTCGGCTTTTGGCATTGAAAAGTGTAATGTCAATACACTTTCTTTATTTACAGATGCCGAAGCCTCAATCGCCATTAACTACTGTGATTTCGCAAAAACTAGTATCGGCATAAATAATATCCGTGAATTAAATATCATTTCATCCTCTTTTGGTGTCTTTCTTATGGACGGTAGGCTCGGCAAGGACTGTTATGTTTCTTTCTTGGATTGCAAAGTGGATGATTTAACTTTCAGGCGATTAAAAAACATGGGTGTCATCGAATTTAACCACACAGTATTTAACAATAATGTTGTGTTTGAATCTTCTGACCTTGGCCGGACAGACTTTGTTCTTTGTTTTCTATCAGGCGCTAATTGTTCATTTACAAACAGCAAGTTCACGGATCTTTTCCTGGCTGAAACAGAGTTTCCTGAAAAAATATTCAGTAATGGTACAGTGGATTATTTACAGGCACAACTTGTATTTGGTCAGCTCAGAACGGTGTATGAGAAAATGGGCGACACCGCGAAAAGCTTGGAGTATCATTCCCGAGAGTTACATGCTCAATACATGTTACTGAAATGGAAAAGTCCAATATTTCCCTATGTTAATTTTACTAAGCTGAACCTTGCCTTAAATAAATTGTCAAATGATTTTGGACGAAACTGGGCAAGAGCGATTGTTGTAAGCATACTAATAGTTGGGATTCCGCTATTTTATCTTCTAGTTCTTTCGACAACGAAATATTCGTTTGGATTTCCATTGGGTTGGAACAATGGTTTTGTAGGATCATTTCTTAAATTCATGAACCCTATCAGGAGCACAGATTTAGAAAAGATCTTTGATCCTGTTGGCGGTGCTATCGGAATTACATGGCTTACGCATTGTATCGACTTTATCAGCAGGATTTTTTTGGCCTATTGTTATTACCAGGTGATACAGGCCTTCAGAAGGTATGGCAGAAAATAAAATAAATTATTGATGTATATGACATATCCCGAAAGAAAAGTGTCAGACCCTCGGAATGAAGCTGTATTAATGCCATTGTTAGCAGAGCAATTCAGGGTCAGGCTGATCGGTGGATTGACTGCGCATATTTACCTTTTTGAATATTCAAAGGTTGGCTTCAAATATATTAAACGCCTCTAGTCAGGTGAGATACTGGGCGATTTCATCATCTACAAATCCACCCCATGATGCCGAAAGAAGGGTTGCCATCCTTGCCACCTCAACAGTATTACCATCTTCGAAAAGTTTACGAAAGCGCTTGTTTAATTCGCAATCTGGATTGACATATAACGCACTGTTTCCTGCAAATGCGAATATCCCGCCAAGTACCCGCCGTTCATATATTGTCCCGGACCATGTTCCCTGTACACTGCCCATTAAACCAAACTCTAGCAAATTCACATCTACCGTTTCAGTAAAGCACATTTGAAGAGTTATCCTGACTTCTTGATTATGCCATAAGAATTTTGCGATCAACAGCATACCATTTGGATCATGTTGAAAAAAATAATTCTCATGCTTGTCAATTAAATAGAAAGAGTCCGGAAGACCTGCAATTAATCTGATATGGCTTATTTCCTGTTCTACCTGTTCAATTCGGAAAACTAAATCATTGGCCATAACACTTACAAAATTATTCATGCTGATAAGTACCATCTTTGATTTAATGATCTCCGATATTGGCATAAAGATGATTTCTTCAACTTTCTCTGTATGTCTTGTACTCATGTCGATCAAACGTGGACAGATAAGGTCTGGGCAATATTCCAGCATAGTTTTGAGTAAATTTTCTCTCACCTGCCCACCGCTGTGACCATGTCTTAAAGTGGATTCTGCTTTCAGCCTTCCTACTTCTGATGGTGAAGTAGCGTTGAATTTTTCCAAAAAATTTCTATAGGTCGTAATGATGAAGCTTGTCAATTTTTCCGAATATTCAGAAAGAGCTGTAGACTCCAGCAATGATTGCCTGTTGATATTATAAACAAAACCCTTTGGATCATTAGTATTTATAGCATAAGAAAACAACTTACCACCTACAATTAAGTGCAGCGGAACGATTGGCCAAACGTAAAATGGAAAACCATAAACAGAACTCTGTTGAAAACCGTGAACGAGTCCGTTGATGGACGAAATATTATGGTCATTAGCAAGAAATGAGACCTTACCGTTTACGTTCCGGTAAAGAATAGATGCCTTGAAGGAGAATTCTCCTTCAAGGCACTCATAGTAATAAACTTCTATTTTATTTTGATTTGCGTAATTAAGTTTCGGGCCAAACATTGTCATCCGGTCAGGCACTGATATCTCTCGGGGGATCAGGTGGCGAAATTCTGCATTGATAACTTCAATAGGTATCTCAGAAGTTATAATCGCACCAAATTGTCCACTTGTCTTGCTCATTAGGTCCATCATATTGACAGATGGTTTCAATTTTAAAATGACCGTGGTGCCTAGCGGTAGGAGCTGAGCGTCAAATACAGTATATTCTTTGAAATGTGTTATACTAACATCGAATATCAAACCGTTGGCTTTCGCTTCGTTTTTATTAGCATCGAATACCGCCGTTTTCACATTTGCTGATTCAGCAATAGTAAATACGGACCAGAAGCCGACACCGAATCTCGCAAGAGAGGAATAATTATTACTTTGATAATCTGGTTCCCCGGCTCTGCTGTTTCCAACCGTTAAAAAATGATTTAAGATTACATTGCGGGACATTCCACATCCATTATCGGTTATCGTCAGTGTTCGTTCCTTTCTATTGAACTCTACAGTAATCTTAGGAGTATAGTTATGTATAGTTCCAGACGTATGCCGCCTATATCGACAGGCCTCCAGTGAATTCTGTAACAGTTCACGAATCACCATTTCTGGTTTCTGGTTCCATACTGAATTCGATGAGATAAGTCCGATTACACTGTCTTTTTTTAGGCGGATACCCAATCTGTGAAAATCTCTTCCTGCTATAGAAAAATCAACCTGGATCGCATCACGCAACCGCATCCTTGGAAACTTCGAATTGCAGTCAATATCATAATATAAGTGCAACCAGGACTCAATCTCATCGGTAGCTTTATAGGCCAGATTAATCACCTCCGGCTCATGAAAAAATCCATCTATTATCACTTTGCCATCGTCGGTGATAGCCACATTGCCTTGAATACCATAATGTTTGAGGTTCTCAAAAAGCGATCTAAGCAATTCATCCTTTGGTGACAAGCGGATTTCATCCATTAATTTTTTTACCACACCATCCACCACTCTGCTTTCGCTGTACTCCAACAGGTCACCCGTGCAGAAGATTGCCGAAAGCTGCAATAGGTCGAATATTTCTTCATTAGCTGCCTTTGTGCGCGATATTTTCATTAATTCATTTCCCGAAAAATTATGGGATTCACTTAGTGTCTTTATAAAACCTAAAAATGCAGGGGGGAGGCCATATTGTTCTGCATGTTTGGCTAAATAATCTGCGCCTCGTTGCGAATGACTTTTTCGAAGTTCTTTCTGTAAAAGAATATTTTGTTTCCATTCTGGGTCATCGGTTAAATTAAATCGTCGTTTTACATCATCTTCTTCCCCGGGTAAAACAGTCATCCCTAGATCATGTCCGTACGAGGCATACACAAGCAATAATGCTTCAGCTTTTGAAAATGCAATTTCACTTCCGGGTTCCAGACAACCTGACTTTAGTATTTGCGCAATTCTATTCAGTACGCGAAAGCTATGATGCGAGTTGTGACGTGTGTAATACGGAAAATGATCCTTTATCGTATCCAATAATGGGCTGATTCCTTCAACAAATTGAATGCATCTTTCCGCATAATCTGCGTCAATTATGGCAATATATTGCCATAATTTAGTTTGCTTAAGTTCATTTATGTCTTTGTTCACTGAGGATTGCATACGATCAGCGTATCAGTTAGTTTAAGGATAACCCTGCATGCGTACAGGAGATTACCATAGGAAAGGATTCGTTTTGGATAGGCAAAGCGTTAGCAGGAAGCAACTTGTAAATTACAGAAAATTATTGTTTATTGTAAGACATTATAACCTTTACGCCCGCCAAATTGGGTATTTTCACTGATGGTTGGCAAATTCAAGAGTATTAACCGATTAATAAATGTTTGAAGCGTTACTAACCCCGGAAGAACTTGATAAAAACAAGGCCAACAGGAAAAAGCTGTTGTCGCTTATTTATGCAGGCAATGCGATTCTTATGGCGGGCAGCGGTTGTTCCGCTTCAATTTATCCGCCCTGGAAAACCTTTCTGGATATTCTAGAAAAGAAAGCATTAACTGTTGATCCGGATTTTACAGGAAACAAAGATGATTTTCTTGGATTTGCGAGTAAAGTAAAAGCCTGCATAGGCCAGGATAGGTATGATTCGCTTTTATACGAAGAATTCAAACCAAAAGAAAAGACACACGAGATATTCCATGAGAGCTTATGCAAATTACCATTTCGTGGACTTGTTACGACCAACTATGACAGTGTGCTGGAATCTGCACTTAACACTGTCAACGGTAATATTGAAAACTGGCTGTGTCTCGACAACGGAAGTAAGCGAACAATATTTGAATTTATCCGTTCACTTGACGAAAAATCCACATCGCTCAAAAAGGTATTGCACTTGCATGGCCGGTACAACATCGCCAATAGTATAGTATTATGCGAAGAGGAATATCTACAGAAATATGGATTTTCAATTAAAGAACATGACCGTTCAATATATGATGAAATCAAATCCGGTAAATTGACGGAAGAGCATTTTAATAAACTCCTCTTGGAGTTTGGTTATCAGTGGCCGATACATAGAAAAATGGTGTGGTCACTTTTGGCAACGCGGAGAGTAGTGTTCATGGGGTTCAGTATGAATGATCCGTATTTTCTAAGAATGCTTCAATTCGTCAGTGATGATTTGAGCCCATATGACTCAGATATTCATTTCTTGGTATTGCGGATTACGACGGAAAACAAAGAAGAAACATTGAAATTCGCTGCCCAGTTGAAAGAACGTTATGGAATTGAGACGGTGCTCTTTCCAGACGATGGCAATTATAAAGGCTTTGAAAATTTTATAGCTGAAATGGCAAATGAACTCATCCCGACTCCTGCAACTGATCAAGGTACAGACGCTCGAGTAAAATCAAAGGCCTCTATGCCTGGGAGTGATGAAATTACACGGCAACTTTTTGAATTGAGCAAAAAACAAATTGACAATGAAGATTAACCGACAGCACCTTTTGGATGATCTGACCGGCTTTGCATTAGCCGGAAGCGGCATGGTAGTCGGAAAGCCGGGTATCGGCAAAAGTTATATTTTAAGACAATTGATTAAGAAGTTAAATGAATGTGGAATACTGTGTATTCTTATTAAAATAGATAACCTCTCGGACGGATCAGATGATGCAATCAAAAAGGAACTTAAACAGGAAGATGACTGGGTTTCAACTTTAAATCAGGTGAAGATAGAAGACCAGAAAGCCATTTTGATATTTGATGCTTTTGATGCGGCAAGAGATGAAAAATTTCGAAAACAGATGCTCGGCCATATAAGGCGTGCCAAATCGGAGCTTTCTGAAAAATGGAATATCATTGTAAGCGTCAGGACATATGACGCATTTAAATCGCCTGAACTGATGCGTTTGTTTCCATCGGGTGTGCCTGATGACGAGATAGTCAGCTGTCGAAAAATAGAAGTACGTGAACTTGGCAGCGACGAGATTGATTCGGCAATGAAAAATAACAGCAGGCTAAGTAATTTTTTTAAAGAAAGTTCTCCAGAATTAAAAGAGATACTACGTGTGCCCTTCTTCCTCATTCTCGCTGAGAAGGTAATTTCTTTTAACGACGGAAGTTATATTGATGAAGTGAAAAAATACAAATCAGAAATTCAGCTTTTGAATAAGTACTGGGAGAATAAGTTGGTACATATCGATCACAACACATCAGTAGAACTGATATTGAGGAATCTTGTAAAGATCCTGGTTACCGACCGCAGCCTGAGTTGCTCAAAACAATCTTTCCTTGATGCTAACCCGCAAATAGAAGCCTCATCTTTGGAATACTTGAGAAGTGAAGATGTTCTGGAAGATATTTCAGTAAATAAAAATCGAATAGCATTTTCGCATAATATTCTCTTTGATTATGCAGTCAGCAGGTATAGTATGACGGATAAATATGAAGAGTTTTTGAACTTCGTGAAAGAAGATCTGACAAGACCTTTTTTCCTGCGGCCCAGTTTTTTGTACTTTTTTACATCGCTTTGGTACAATGATCGTTCGGTCTTCTGGGAATTCTACTGGAAAGTGGATAGTGAGCCTAATAAAGAGATTACATTATTCCATCGGCTAGTGCTTTGCGGGATCGCAGCTTCTGAATATGGAACAGTGGAAGATCTTGAACCGATAATAAATTTACAAAATCGTGAGAAACGGGTAATAACGATACGAAATTTGCTTCAGTCCATGCGTTTTATGAAAAACGCCGGTTCATCCTCGGAAAGTGCATTTCTTTATCGCTTATCAATGCAGCTTGATGAAATCTACCTGTTCGAATTTGCGTTTCTTCTTGATGAATTTATAAAGAAGCACGGCACATCAATACATCTAGAGTATTCAGGCCTCTCAGCGCGAAATCTTTTGAATTATATTTTGGATAATCGAATGAGAGGCAATAAACAGTTCCTTGACCGCATCGGCTCAACTCGTGGCGTTGAACTGGTTGCAAAAACATATCCTTCAGATAAAACTGCTTCAAAACACGTATTGACAAAAGTACTTGACTTACTCAGCGAACCTGATTTCGAGATATGGTACTTCTCAAATCTTTCCGAAAACGTGAAAAATATTCTTTCACAGGATGATATTTTTGTTGCAGAGATATTCCGCCGCATTTTTGAACATGATGAAACAGACAATAAGAGAACCCAGATGGGTGGATCTGTTATCATGAATTTTACTAGCACACGGATGCAGGATTTCGAAATGTGCCATTTCCGGTTAGAGCAATTGTTCCCTGCGTTTATGAAACAGGCACCTCGGCTTGCCTTGCCTGTGGGCTTAAAAATTGCCAATGATTACGTTATTAAAGATAGGCAACGATTTTATGAACAAATGGACCGCATTGAATTTACTTACGATGGCATCACATGCAGTTATATGATGGATCTTTCTTCGATATGGAGTGAAAGCATTCATTATCATAAGCCGGCAGACCTAATCAATAAAATTCTGGAATACATTGAAACAGAACTGGAACAAAACGCTGATGAGGCAAAATTTTTACTAACTGAGTATATCAAGAATGCGCTTGTTGGTTATTCATGGAAACAATTGTTTTCTTTTGCTTCCAGGCATCCGGCAAAATTGACCGATTTTATCTACCCGTTACTTATCACACCAACCTTTCTGGCTGGTGTCGACACCTCTTACGAAGTAAGAGAATGCATTGAAAGATGTACGCCTTTCCTTACTGCTAAACAGATAGAAAAAATTGAAGAGGCAATATGGGGAAGTTATAGTGAAGAGAAAGACTACACAATACGGCAGGCACTGTCAAGAATACCATTTGAGCTGCTGCAGCTGGAACGGTCCCGAATTTTCATGGAAGCTGGCGGCACAACTGAAAATGTTCCGGGTATCAAAAGTTATTCCAGTTCGGAAACCTATACGACAGACATGTGGCTAACTGACCAAGGTATCAATGTAGAAGATCCTACGAATAAGGGATTGCTTAATAAGTCGAAGATGCTCGATGCATATAACCATCAGTGGATGAACTATGAACCACCTATAGACGCAGTAAGGGAAGTACTCCCTACTGCACTTTCTTTAGTTGACGTGGTTCGCACCAGTGGCACTAACTTACCAAAGGAGCTTTCGCAATCAGTTTTAACAGAAGCACTCAAAACTATTTCCACGGCTACCAAAATTATTGATCAGTTAACTAAGGAAGAAGCAGAGAATGTAATAGCGTGCGTAAAATACGGATTCACTATTATTTCAGATGCAGACCAGGGAGACCAGTTCAACACAAGCCCGTCCCGCGGATGGTCTTCAACCCCGCGCAATGAATCGGCTGATGCGCTTCTTCATTTATACCTTTATGATCGATCGGAAGAAAATTGGCAGGCTTTCGAAAACGGGGTATCCGACAGTAATGCCGTTGTGAGATATCATGCAGTAAAAAGAATTGTATTATTAGCAGACAGTCAGTATGAAAAATACTGGTCGTTAATAACTGATCGTTTAAACAGGGAAGAAGATTCATTTATTTATGCAATGCTTATCGGCAACCTTAAATTTATTCCCGAAAATATCGAAACACAAGGTCCGCAGATTATTACGCTCATAGAACAAAAAGAGGATAAGTTCCTGCCCAATACGACATTTACCGAACACTACCTGGATCTTCTGTTGTGGTTAATGAGCCGTCATAAAATAAAAATGGCTTCTAAGAAATTGTGGAATGCATATGACAACCCTTCATTTTGTCGCAATATTATTTTTAAAATGTTTGAAAGGATGCATCCATCATTTCCTGACAACGATTATATCAATGATCCTTCTTTATACAAACTGCAAATAGACATTGTCCTTCATTATGCCGAGCGGGCAAATAATGATTTGAAAGAAATTTTCAGTCACGAGATCCTTCAGGATGATCCCAGGCTTAAGGATGTGTTTTCGATACTTGATGAAATAATATTAAGGATCTATTTTCAACTGGAGTCTAAAAGGCTTGGGAATTCCGGGCATCGGCTACCTATCAATTTTGAAAATAGGAAACATTTTTATTTTCGGATAAAACCAATTTATGAAAAAATTATTGGTCTTTCCGAATCAATCCCTAATGGTGGGATGATTACCGGTCATACCGCTCACTACTTCATTCAATCTCTTAATGAAATGTTATCAGACGACCCGGAAGAGATTCTCGGTATGATTACAAAAATTACAACATTATCACTTGCCTCTCACTATACCTTTGATTCCTTCGCGATTCAACAAATGGTAGCGCTCACCGAAAAATTACTTGCAGACCATAGGGATATTTTACTGAAAGACGAGAATTTCAGAAATCTGATTCAGCTACTTGATATTTATATCAATTCGGGTTGGGTTGATGCGCTCGAATTGTTATGGAAACTTGATGAAGTATTTAAATGACCAGGCGGCATTTGTGGATGGTTATATTACTGCTCTGGTAGAAACTCTTTTAATAATTGAAATACTTCTTCTAATTGAACAGGTAAAAGGCGAAATTCATTTAGGAGAAAGACAACCAGTATTTCAGCAATCTTGTCTTTATCAGGGCGGCTAAACAATTCTGAAAAAATATAGAGCGAGAGTTGTGTGCGAATAGCTTTAACTGAAATTTCAGTGTATGCGCGTTTCAGAAATTGCGAGGAATACTGTGCGGCATAAGCTGGAAGTAAGATTGAAAAAGATTTCGCAGCGGTAGTGAACGGTTTCCTGATCTGGAACTGGGCCTTATCAAAAACTGCCCAAACTTGGTCAGAAGTAGCTGGTAATGATATATAATTTGCTCCAATCAATTTCAGATAAATTTCATCATATGTAACTGCGCTTATTTTTTCTTCGGATCTAAGTAGCATTGCAATATCGAAAACAGAAAAACCGCCGATTATGCCATGAGGCAAAACGTTTGCGATTACTATAGCATCATCTGATAACACAACACCATTCAAACGCTCGGCCAACGAAACAGTGTCAAAGCAGGATTTTCCTACCGCTTCAATTCTAGTATTTTTTGTTTCGCGGCTCATTCCTGGAGTTACACCTTGACCGCTAACGGTTGTTTTGTCATTACACCAGTCAATTAGGGCCTTCAATTTATCTTGATAACCAATGATCTGATCTTTATCCATCATGCTAGTGACGACTTTACCCTGCTGGTAATGTAACGAAACTCTTCCATTCTCGGCAAACACCTCTAGTTCATCACAGAATTGTTGTATTTCTTGGACGGTAGCCTGCGCTGTATAAAGTGGCACGCCAAGGCATTCTATCAATTCGAAAGACTGCAGTATAAGGCCTAAAGAAAGCAGGGCGGTTATATCCAGAACGACTGGTTTTTTCTCTTCTATCGCCTTGGCTAACGCAGAGACATTGTTGTTAATAAAAGCGATCAGGTAAAAATCAGGATGAGTAAGGAGATTGCCCCAGTGTTTAACAAAATTTTCTTTGAATAATAAAGCGATACTGGTGAGGGGTATTTGACCTTTTCGGTAAAATTCAAAAACTTCCTTTTCGTGTGATTCTTTTTCAAGTGTCTGGTTCCGTACCATTTCCTCCAATTCCTTAAACGGGTCATCGTTGTTAATTTTCATTACAGTGACATTATGCTCGCCAACAAATCTTGTACTGAACAGGTTCACCGATTCCTGATAGGCATAAGTATATTTATTGAAAATGTTTTTAATAACACATTGCCGCCGCAATCCAAATCCTTTATCTATTACCACCGGTTCACCTTTTTTCTTCCCTATTATTGATCTGGCCAAACCACTATGCGGTGAAATAATGTTCTCTCCTCTTATTTGCTGGTCGCTTATGAGATAACGCAACATCTCGTGGTTAGAATCTTCCAGCTCTATACCACTGTCACTCCGCACAGAAGTTGGAAAAAGATCTTCGTCAGATCGTTTAATACTGTTTAATACCTGCATATAAGCTAAGTGCGATTTACCATCATCATAATATTTGCTTCGTGTCTGGTAAGCCAACTCTAAACCTTTTTCTATTTCTCCTCCCGTAGAATACATATATGCGATCCTGTAGGACGCATCCTGTTGAAATTTCGAAGTATCTACTATGCCTCGCAGAAGAGACGACATCCTGTCCAGCTGTTTTATATGAAAGCAGATTGTTGCTGCGTGGAACCGGAATTGATCTTTTTGTTCTGCTTGAGGAGCATCAATATAACTTTCCGCTGCGTTAAGTGCGGCTTCGTAATTTTCCTGCTCCTCGTAACACTTGGTTACAATTTCTGCAAGAAAAGTATTCTCTTTTTGCACCTTAAATAAAGGCTGAGCAAGTACAAGTGCGGTTTCCGTATCACCCTGATTATAATAGCAAAGCACCAACGCACGTGTAACGCCGTTGAAAATAGAAGTATTGGCGATCTGCAAGAGTAAGGGCCTTGCTTTATCAAATTCCTTAAGGTCAAAGTACTCTATGGCAATTTCAAAAATCAGCTGGGGGTTGGTTTGAGCACCGATAAGCTTGGAAGCCTTGTCCAGCAATTTTGATGCTTCCGTTGTGTTAGAAGTTAACGCCTGAAGATGGGCATTAACGGACAGTGTTTCAAGATCTTCCGGGTATTCTTCCAAAAGTATCTTACAGAATGACGTCGCCCTTTTAAGATCATCTTTTTCAAAACAATTATGCGAAAGGGTCAGTAATGTTCTTTTTCGATAAGGCCCAAATTCCTGACACAATAATGTCTCCAACGTTGCAACGGCTTCTTCAAAATTGTTCTCCACCAATAAAATACGAGACTTCATATTAACGATCTCTGCGCGTTGTTGTAAATTTAATTCCGGTCTAGTTCCCAGGAACTCTTCAATCACTTTTGACGCTGAAGAAGTCTTATTTTGTATCAGAAGGGCCAATACCAGGTTTTTAAGTGGCAGGTAAGCATTACTTAGGTTGAAGGCTTCCTGAAAATCCGCTATTGCTTCTTCTATTTTACCAAGGATTTTATACAGTACGCCTCTGTTAAGCACGACATACCACCTGGATGCTACCAATTCGGTAGTGTTAAGGATATTCCAGCTTTCAGAAAGATTATCCAATGTAACTTTCAATAGTTCAGATTCGCTTTCAGAATATTGCTGCTGGAACTCCTTGAATTGCGTCATTAGCACAGGAAGCGATTTTGTCGCAGCGAACGCCTTCATATCCGCGGCGAAAAGTGTAGATTTATTTTCTATTACCGCCGCTTGCTCAATAAGGTCGTTGCCTTCTTTGATTTTTTCTTCTACATAGTACCTGTCTGCGAGTGTAAAAAGTATCTCCGACTTATGCAGTTGAACATCTGGAATAGCCGTGATGAGTTCGGCCGCATCCATTTCCGGGTGCACGTGAATATAACCCAGCCATAGGTTACTGTTTTCTGAGCCTAGAGCTTTTGCTTTAGTAAATACCTCCTCAAAATTTTCAATGTCTTTTTGTAAACCATATGACAGTGCCAGGTAAGCATATCGGTCCGGATGTTCATATTCCAAGTCCTTCAAACGTTGCATCCATTTGATCGCGTCAGGTCGGTTTTGCAGATTCATGTAAAGAACCGCGATATTGGCAATAGTTTTGAATTTCAGTTCCAGGGTAAGCTTATCCCACTTTTCATCTTTGTAAGTTAAGAGCAGATCAAGCGCTGTTGTATATTTTCCAATTTTTTTCAGGTCTTTAATGAACTCAAGCTGTTGTGCGTTGATAGAAGTATCATCCTGTTTCTCCGGGGAAGGCATCACCACTTTTGACATGCCCATAACTGTTTCCAGTATTTTGTTCGCAATAACATTGTTCTCGCTCGTGAGGTTACTGCCTTGTGTTGTGATACTGATAATAGTATCCAGCTTGGCATTTATCTCGCCCGTTATTCTGTCTTCAATATCTGTCGGTAACTTGTACTGATTTTTAGTAGCGAATTGTTTTTCATGGGCCGCTTTTATCTCCTGCATTCGGGTAACAGAAAATTCGCTTTCGTCATCCGTTTCCACGTGATGTCTGTGACATAGAAGAAGTAGGTTTTCGAAACTGCGACGCTCTTCATCTGATTGCGCATGATTGAATCTCGCAGAACCCGGATTCGCCCCTTCAATGTGGCAGATTTCTGCTACGAATTGCTCCTTGCTGTTTATTAATTCATGTTGGCAGCCTGGGTAAGCACAAAGATTCCCGGACAGTGCAAAAAGCCGCCTGACAACCGTTATTTTATTCGCTTTTCTGCCCATCACAGCAAAGTACATCAATAGAAAAATGTTAACAGCGGACTTTTATACACAATCACAGAAGATGGGATTATCAAACATGTAATAGATCTCAGGTTAAATTCCTATCGGAATGCTTTTTTCACTACTATTGCTAAAATAATTAGCAAAATGTTCCCGATCCCCCTCCATCTAACCCACCCCAATCTGGCGATCCCGTTTTTCTCCGGCATTCCAGCTGGTTTTCCTTCTCCTGCGCAGGATTACATGGAACCTGACCTGAACCTACTGGAACTGCTGGTTCCCAAACCGCTGACCACGTTCATTATCCGGGTAAAAGGCGATTCCATGAGTGGGGCCAATATCCCCGATGGCAGCCTGTTGGTCGTGGACAAGTCCTTAAAAGCGAAAAGCGGCGACATCATCGTAGCTCTGGTCTACAACGAATTCACCATAAAAAGGCTCGTGCAGACTTCCCGAAACTGGGTGCTGCACCCCGAAAATGCATTATATAAACCGGTGATCATTATCGAAGAAATGGAGTTCAAAGTATGGGGCGTAGTCACCAAAATAATCATCGACCCGAAATGATAGCCCTTGTCGATTGCAATAATTTCTACGCTTCCTGCGAGCGGGTCTTTAATCCGAAACTGGAGGGAAAGCCTGTTGTGGTGTTGTCCAACAACGATGGCTGTGTGATCGCGCGCAGCGACGAGGCCAAAGCGGTCGGTGTACCCATGGGCGCACCCGCACACCTGAACCGCGAGCTCTTTGAACGTAACCAGGTCAATGTCTTTTCTTCCAATTACATTCTCTACGGTTCCTTAAGCGCGCGAGTGATGGGACTTTTAAAAACCTTTACCCATGCCATCGAATATTATTCAATTGATGAAGCATTTCTTGATTTCAACGGATATGCATGGACGGATCTCTGCCAGCTCTCGATGAGTATCCGGGAGACAATTGGCGGAGGCGTAGGCATCCCTGTTTCTGTAGGCATCGCTTCAACAAAAACCTTGGCAAAAACGGCGAACCGCTTCGCCAAGAAAACAAAGAAAAAAGTAGGGGTTCATATCGCGGAAACTCCGCAGGAAATCGAAGAGATCCTTCGCTTCACCGAAGTCGGAGACATCTGGGGAGTAGGCCCGCAGTACGCAAAATTATTACTGCGCAATGGTTTCACAACTGCCTGGGATCTGTGCCACGCACCCGATGATTGGGTGCGCACCAATATGTCGGTCGTAGGCCAGCGAACCTTAAACGAACTCCGCGGCATTCCCTGCATCGACCTGGAAGAAACCATACCCGCTAAAAAAAATATTTGTGTGGCCCGCGGCTTTGGGCAGTTGCTCACAAAAAAACACGAAGTGCAGGAAGCACTTTCCAATTACACCACCATCGTTGGCGAAAAGCTTCGCAAGGATGAGCGCTGCACAAAACGCATCAACATATTTTTGCAGACCAATGTCCACCGCACGAAAGATAAACAATACATGCGCGGGGTAACCATGGAATTGCCAGTTGCCACCAACAACACATCTGAATTGCTCGAACATGCGATGCACGCATTGGACATGCTTTTTGTGGAGGGTTACAATTACCACAAATGCGGCTGCATCGCCGTTGATCTGGTGCCCCAGGACAGCGTGCAATATGGCATGTTTGATGAGCGCAACCGCGGACGCGATAACATCCTGATGGGAGCCCTCGACAAACTGAACGGTTACTTCGGAAAAAATACCGTCCGTTTCGGGAGACAGGGTTACGGAAAGAAATGGAAATTGCGCCAGGAGAAATTATCACCCTGTTACACCACGAGATTAAGCGATGTTCTCACGATCAACATTTAAACATGCACAACCCGCTATATATTTTTGACCGAGAAGTGCTGGACGAACTGATCAAAACAGGTCACCGGTATTTTGTGCGCCAAACCTATAAGCGCGGGCTGAATCATTCAGATTTAAAAGCATCGTTCCTCATCTCGCATTACGAAGAACAGGCAAAAGCAGAGATCCATTACAAGGCATTGACAACTGATCCGAACCGCTTTCTGTATGACGCGGAAAACCCGGACCATTTGCTCAAACTGCAGGTTGCCGCCTCACAGCCCGAGGGCTATCGTATTTACACATTGCACCTTGCCATGGAGGAATGGAAAGTGCCGCTGATCCTGAAAGGAAACCTCCGCCGATATATCACAAAACTCGGCTGGCACCCCACCAAATCCGGTGGAGTGAACGCCAAACTTTTCTCGCAGTTCGGCGAACTTTTCGTGGCCCTCAGATGGCAATCCCACGAAACCAAGGTACCTTTAAGTGACATAGAAAAACAATAGGCCATGTGTTACGATATTTCTTTCTCCTCCGACATTGAGAGCATTCATACCCTGCTTCCAAATCTGAAGATCGATGAACAGATCAGGATCAATTACCAGATGTCTGACCACATCATCGGCCATTCCTATAGTGAGTTGCCGATCATCCTGGATAACCCGCATACAGGTGAAAAACATTTGAGCCTTTTTGAATGGGGCGTGATCCCGCATTACACCAAAGACCCGAAGGAGTTCCAGAAGATGCGGCCCAACTGGCTGAACATCCGTTCCGAAAGAATATTGGGCGACTCTAAAAGTTACTGGCACCAGATCCGCAAAAACCGCTGCCTGTTTCCGGTCACCGGCACCTACGAACACCGCGCGATCCCCGGCTGGAAAAAGAAGGTTCCATATTTCATCAAGCCCAAAGCACAGGACCTGTTTTTCCTTCCCGGCCTCTGGGCATACTGGACAAAAAAAGATTCAGAGGGCACGGTCGTCGACATGCGTAAAACATTTGCCTTCTGCACCACCGACGCTAACAGCGTCATGAAGTATATCCACAACGACGGCCCGAACAAATGGCGCATGCCGCTCTTTCTACCTTTCGACCTTTCGCAACGTTGGGTCGAACCAGACCTCGGCGATGCGGGCATGCAGGAAGTGCTGGATTACAGTATTCCATCGGAAGACCTGGAATACACGCCAACCTACACCATCCGCAGCCCCAAAGGCCGCGAAGACAATAAACGGAAATTTGAATATTACGAATGGCCGAACCTGCCCGCTCTAGAAGAAATGCAGCCGGACAATTAAAATATATAGAATAGGCAGCTTTCAAATACCGAATCAACTCTGACTAAAGACAGGAAAAAAATGAAAATAATTGATGCGGTCCCGGCTTCATGGAAGGATTTACAAAACAAAGTGGGTAGGATCCTGGAAGAATGCGGTTTTGTGGTTGAAGTTGAATATAGCATGACAGCAGTACGGGGAAAAATCGAAGTTGACGTTTACGCTAGGGAAACAATTGATAGCAGAGAATATTTGATTGCATGCGAATGCAAACATTGGAAAGATAATATTCCGCGCGCTATCATACAAAGCTTTAAAACTGATGTTGCAGAACTTGGCTGCAACAAGGGTTACATTATTACGACAAGTAAATTTCAATCTGGTGCAATATCAGCTGCGGAAAAAACGAATGTGGAACTGATTACGTGGGAAAAATTTCAGGAGATTTTTTTCGAAAGCTGGTATGCCAAGTATTTTTCTGTTGAGATCAGAAAAATAATGCCTTTTAATCTCAATTATAATTGGATAGATTGGTTTGATGATCTTGATAAGGAAGACAAGCAACAGTACGGCATTATGAAAAATAAGTTGGGTGACATTGATGATATCATCAGTAACTTCCCGATGGGCGTAATGAAAGAACTGAATATGAAATTTTACGAAATTCCTGAGTTGCCTTTATTGGGAAATCGAATTGACCCCGAAGAATATGCTGGAGAAGTCCCAACCGATATTTTAGAAATAAGAAGCTATAGAGAATTTCTTGACAAGTTTACTGAGTACGCTAAACCCTTTGTTGTCGAATTTCAAAAGCTTGAAGAAAAATATCAGTCATCTAAATAATTTTCACTTCTCACTCTCGTACCCCGAAATCGGAATGCTTATGTAAAGCCTCCAATAGCTTGTCTATTTCGACAGAATACGCATCCAGTCCTGCTAACCGAAATGAAGAGTCTTTAATGATATTTTTTGTGTGGTTGACAAAAATACGCTCAGACAGATTCAGCATTAAAACAAGAATAGCAACAAATTCTTTCAAGGCTGCAAATGCTTTGTCTTCATCAAACTTGCTGATTCGATCGAAAAAGCCAGCCGGATCACTATCGATGTGCCCTATCGTATAATTTCTGATTTCTGATATCGTGTTGTCGTAGTCAAAATCCTTTCGGAATTTTTTTAGTCGTATGGTTAGCTCAGAAAACTTCGTTTGCGTCGTCTCTGCTTTACTACATAAATTTTTCAATGATTTACTATGCATCCCGTATGTTTTTATCGCTTCGTAAATCAATAGGTATCCCTGCCTGAGGGCATACGCATCCTCCCAGAAATGAACAGCCGACAATGCTTGCCTGTAGATCACGATAAAGTCAAGGAAACAAAGGTTTAAGTAAGCATTGAAGGTACCCTGCGCTTCAATTTCAGAAATCGGTTCTAAAATATCACTGCTGTTCCTGGCTACAATTTCCTTGAGCCGCCGGATTAAACCTAAACCGCTGTTTAATGCATTCAGGTGATTAGTGCACACCGGTAAAAGCTGCTCCAGGGATTCTAACTCCTGAGTATCTCCTCTCGGAAAGGCTTTGATATACTGTTGATCGTTCATTCGGGCTTTTGAACCTAAACTTAAGCATCTCAAATTTCGCTTGTCAAATAAATTTTTGGTCAAGCTAATATTTTTAGTATTTTAGTACTACAAATTATAGCAGGATGGACGAAAACACGCCTTTAGAAGTTGTGGGACAGGAATTCCAGTTCGATATGACAGTGGTTTGCGCGGATGAGGTTTTTGAATGCCGCGTATTCTCGGCCATGCTCTTGGATGGCACGCGGTTTACAAGGGTTCTCTATGGATCAGGGGAAAACGAAAGAACGATCGATGTAGAATACTAGGAAGAAGAAGGTTGGATCGATCTGTGGTACGGAGAGCCTTCACCCTGGTCGGCATTGGTGGGACCTGCGCTTGATTACCATTTCGCTCTCCGCAAAAACGCTTAAAACAAATTACAAAACTAAGACGGCATGTATACCCATTCATTATCCCTGAACTATATGATCGACCAATACGCGACCCTGAAGACCTTGGCCATAATTGCAGAAGAATCAGCGAATCCAACTGCTTATAAATGCACGCCCCGTGAACTGATCCTTCACACCAATAACGATTGGGACGTCATCAACCGTGACATGCGCACGCTTCAATCTGAAGAACTGGTAGAGATTGTACCCAACGCCGCCACACCCCTTTTTTCCATCACATTCAAAGGCATGGAAAAGATCCTTTCACTCGAAGGAAAAACTTCATTTAAACATAAATAACATGGATCTCAAATTCAACGGCCAGAAATACCACGGAGAAATTGCCATGATCGACAAAGAGACCGAAACGCAGTACCATGTTAATCTTGGTGGAAACCTTGAGTTCACAGCCCATATTAATGACACAGGTATCTGGGAATCAGAAAATGGCAGCGTTGATCCAGAATTGGTAGCTGCTGCTGGAAATTATATCGAAAGCCTCGAAGATTTTGAAGATGTACTACTGCAATTAAATGGCCTACGTAACTGATCCATCCTTTTTCTGATTCCATTTGCAAAGGATGTCCCACGCATCCGCCAATTGCGGATCAAACATTGGTAGCTGCTTGGAAACTGCTATCCGATCCACCTTCTTTTTAAAATGATCAAATATTTCTTGTATTCCGGGATCATCAGGAAATTGATCACATGCACCGCGCAAAACAGTCAGGTCATGCTCATTAGTTGTTCCGGACTCAAGTCCCTCAATAATTTTATTGGGGTCCATAGCTTAAGTTTTTTTTCATAAGTGTAAGAAAGGGCACCTCAGTTTTTTTTAACTGGCGCAATTTCATCAGAAATGGCCTTAAAATAGCGGCGTACAACCATAAGAAAATCTTTCAGAAACTTATCGTCCCTTATCATGAATTGATAAGTATCATCCCTGACAATGCATTCATATCCTCTTAGAAATTTTTTAGACGATTGTATGTGCTTCACTAAATGAGAGTCATTATGTACAATCGCATTTCTGATTTTCCTGAAATCATTTAACAATGACAAGTCTGGTGTATTTGAAGCACTCTCCACGCCATACATTTGATGCAAATATTTTCTTGCTTTGTCTATTTCACTTTTGGACTTTATATCCACTATTTTTTTACTTCTGTCCGCATCTACCATTATAGCCATCCATTCGAGTAAAGTGTGCTCAAACAACGAATAATATTGAATAAAAACAGAGTGTATAAGCATGAACTTAAAAAACAATTCTCTGTTGTAGAACTCATCAAGAAATTCTTTTCCGAATTGCGCAAGAAATTCATGGTATGGTAGCGATTTGTTATCGCTGATTGTTTTGGATTGCTCAGCCAGTCTGGTTGAACTCTGGGATTCAGCATAAGTATAGACCTGTTCAAAATATTGGAGATACGTCAACGTTCTGTATAATCTCTCTCGAATTTTAATGCTTGTCGCCTCGTTCATCAATCTAATTTAAATATTAAGTTATCTCTTCTTTATCCAGTCTTTTAAACTGGATGGCTTAACGCGATTGTCTAACTGAAATTCATTAGCAACAGTCGTTATTTCATCTGCCTGCTCTTGCGATAAAAATGGAAATTCCGAAAGGTCTTAAAATGCCTGCAGTATTAGAAACATAAATGTTGCTTCAGGTATTACAAAGCAATTCATAACTCTCAGTCGCACAATATAGAGATTTTGTCATGAAAGGTATTGTGTCGGCATTTGTCCCTGATCAGTCTTTCGTTGCGACGCTCCGTTCGTCTCTATAGCCCTGTTCTTACTACCCATTTTTAAGGGCACGATGATTCCTTATCAACCCCTCCACACCCTGTGGAAGGGGATTGATAAGCAATCCCTCATTCAATTTTTCCAACATTTAAAAACAAATTGTATGAGTTACACAATTGAGTATGAAAGAAAAGTATTTGTCTTAGCCGAAGGAATCAAAGTTCCGGCCGGGTTCGGCAGGATCGAACATGCACGTCATCAAAACGATTATTTTCTGTTCATAAAGGAAGGCTGCAATAATATCGATCCGCGGCCTGAAGAATGGACGCTCAGTGCATGGGGATGGAATTATGAGATCATCGCAAAAGTATGCGCGCGCGCAGCATGGACAGAAAGTGGTTGTTTGAAAATGACGAACGGAAATACAACGCCCGAAGCGTATTTGAAAATGTACCGCAAAGAAATAGAAGACGCTTCTCCGTTTTCAATTGATGCGCTTCGTAAACAAACTGGTATTTACGCAGCTTACCTCTGCCTCGGCAACCACGAGCTGGAGCTAATTAGTAAGCAGGTGGATGAAATGCAGGACTACTTCGTAGCCAAAGGACTACACTATGATTACCTGCGTTATGATATTGACCTGTCTTCCGAAAAACAGTTCCATGCCTTTATTGCGTATGCCCACCTCGCCAGGACAACAGGCGGCTATATAGGTATTCAGTCTTTTCAAAACCGACACGGCTTCTGACACAGTGATTGCTTATCAACCCCTCCATTGGGATTGAGAGGGGATTGATAAGAAATCTCCTGTTTACAATTATTCATTTAAAAAACATTTTATGGAATTCACAGGAAGAATCACCGCAGACGCAAAAGTCAGCACAGTAAAAGGAGACAAAGAAGTAGTCAACTTCTCAGTAGCAATCAATGACTGCTACCGTCCTAAAGGGTCAACAGAAACAAAAGAGTTTGTCACTTTCATCAACGTTGCCTGGTGGATGGGAACCGGTATCACAAAGATCCTTCGCAAAGGTGCCATCGTTACCATTTCCGGTCGCGTGTACGCAAATGCATACAACGATCTATCAGGCAACCCAAAAGCAAGTATCAATTGCCATGCGAGCGAGATCAAATTAGTTCACTCTAAAAAATCCGAAATGCAGGAAGAAACAAAACCTGCTGAACTCACCGAAGTTGTTGAAGACTTACCATTCTAAACGAACAGATTTATTTAACCACGAAAAAAATCAGCTATGGCACACCAACTCCATTTCAACGACTTGACCAGCCAATACAGCTTCTTTTCCGTAAAAGAAAAAGCATGGCACGGCCTGGGACAGATCGTTGATCAATATCCGACAAGCAGGGAAGCCCTGCAATTTGCTGGTCTGGATTATACAGTAGAGAAGCGCCAGCTCTTTACCTACGATAATGAGAACCAGGCCGCAAACGAAGAAACAGAAATTAAAATTCCTGAACTGATCGTTCCGGATTATTACGCCACAGTAAGGACAGATAACGAAACGGTACTTGGTGTGGTAGGAAAGGATTATGAAGTAGTGCAGAATATCGATGCCTTTTCATTTTTCGATTCGATAGTTGACGGCGACGGTATCATGTATGAAACAGCAGGAGCACTTGGTAAAGGTGAACGCATTTTCATCACCGCAAAACTACCAGGTTATATCAGGGTCGGAAGTGACGACTGCATTGAAAAATATCTTTTCCTGACCACTTCGCATGATGGTTATGGTAGTATTATGGCCGCTTTTACTCCGATACGTGTTTGTTGCAACAATACACTGAACGCGGCGCTACGTAATCACTCTGGCGCAATAAAGATCAGGCATACTGCCAATGCGAAGGATCGCCTTGAACAGGCCCACAAACTGATGGGCATCAGTAACCAGTTATCAGTACAGATGGAAGATATTTTCAACCACTGGTCGAAGATTGCTGTGACCGACAAAGAAGTAAAGCAACTGATACAACAGACACTCGTTCCCAATAAAGAAGCACTGCAGGCATTGCAACAGGGTAAGACAGACGAGTGTTCCACTTACTACCAGAATATGTGTGACTCAGCCCTAAGTTATGCGATGTCAAATGACACGCAGCAACTGGAAACTACACGCGGCACACTGTTCGGTGCTTACAATGGAATTACGGGCTACTTCCAGAACGTGCGTAAGTACAAAGACGATACGGCTAAAATGAAATCAGTGCTTTACGGTGGTCTCGCACAACAGCGAGGCCAGGCAGCCTTCGACCTGTGCACCAGTTTTGCGGCAGGCGATTTACAACTTAATTAATCACCGAAGGGCAGCGACCAGATCGCTGCCCTTTAAAATGATGACTATGTACATCACAGATTTAAACGGCAAACAAATCAGGATCACGAACCTGCATACCGCTATCGATCAATCCAAACTCCTGATCGATTATTTCGAGTCAGATGAAAGATTCCGCGATTTTGAAGAATCACAAAAACAGTATTGGAAGGATGTGCTCAATAAACTTCAGGAATTAGCCAAACTGAATTGATTTATGGGATATAACATAGGCTGCACAAAGATCAATACCCAAATTTTAAACCAATAAAACATATTGTATGCAAACTAATTTCTTTTCACAGATCAGACAACTGGGTGTGACAGGCAATTTGCGCCTGAATATTCAACCACAGGAAACTGGCGAATTGATCGTATCGCTGTTACTGGACACTTCTTTTGTAAAGGACAAAGCAGCCAAACTGATCCCGCCACTTGTACTCAAAGGGAGCGACAATGATCTGGACAATGGATTTTTTGAAGCCATTACTCAACCAGTCAAAAGCACGCAAACCTTGCTGGTAAATATGCAGGAACACATCACAGCGATGGACAAAGCGAATAAGGACTCGCGTATCGTAAAAGACAAACAGGATGCGCAGAAAAAAGAGAAGGATGCCAAAAAGAAAAAGTTTGATGAACAGATGAAAAAAGTGGATGATCTGGCAAAGCTGAAAAAAATCGGCGAGGCCATCGGGCAGTTACCGGATCTGAAGTTGTTCCCTGAATTTGAAACTGAGATCAGAAAGAAAAGCCAGGAACTCCGCGGCCAGCATGGATCGCTTTCCTTGTTTGGTGATGAGCCGGTTGCTGAACCTGTCACTACACCTTCCGTTGAGGAAGAAACATCCGGGATCGATGATACTGATAATGATGATGACAATGAAGACGATAACGATGAAACTTTCGATGATGATGATGAAGACAACGAATAACGAGCTTAACCACTAAAACATTTTTTATGCTTATCAGCAACAATCTGCCGCGCGTTTTCATATTTGACCAGCAGGGATCCAAACTGGAGTTATCCGATCCCTCAGCAACCCTTCAACCGGAAGCGGTACTGAACATATACGCGCAGACCTATCCCGAATTAACCACCGCCAAAATTGAAGGTCCTGAAATTAAAAACGACCGGGTAGTATATGTCTTCCAGGCTATGCTCGGCACAAAAGGATAATTATGAAAAATAGATGCAAAACAAGATTTGTAAAACCAGTTAATAACCATTCACTATGCCAGCAGTCAGCACAGATCGGACAGTACGCAGAAAAGTTAAACAAACTGCCGGACGCAAGCGTGGTCAAAAAGATAAAATTACGTGCTGTTCCGGTGGACCAATTGCCCCTGATTTTTTAAAACAGGAGTTCCTGTCTATCTCCTTTAACGAAGGGTGTAATAAAGATAACTGGGAGAAGATTGAACAGGATTTTTTTACTTCCTTTAAACATCTGTGCGCATTGCATAAAATTGATTTTGATTTTGATCTTGCATTGCCGTTCCCCATGAATATTGCGACCGCTTATCGCATGCTGAAAGAGCATTTGGAAAAGGTTGCTCCTTCGCTTTACCTGGCGATTGCCGAGAACAGGAATAAGACAACACTTGCAACGATTAAACCGCTCACTAAAGACTATGATTTATTTTATGTGCCGCTGAATGCGCTGGATGAATTGCACAGCATGAAGAACAAGCCTTGCTTTGAATTAGTGCTGTCGATATTCGGATATCTCAACAAACATGCAAGGCTGCCTTTACTGTGTGAAAATGACTATCTGACCGGCTGCTATGATGCGATCACAGAATGGGTGACCAATGCAGAAAATGAACTGGATGCAGTTGAATACAATCACAATTGCGCAGAATTAAAAGCAATGCACCATAAGATTTGCATTCTGGAAAAAGCAGTGTGTAACCCATCGCACTTGCTGGCGTACAAACAACGGCTGCGAACATTCAAACCCGGTAGCCTCACTGAAAAAAGATTAAAGGTAATTGCCCGTAAGTTCTATTCACTCTTTCAGGAGTATCCCAATACAAGTTTTTACAAAAACATTAGTTGCGATCACTTGGCAGAAGATGAAGGAGAACGCGGGTATCCCGATCATTATTTCAGTTTCTTTTGGGATGATCATTCCTGGATGCACGACCACCTTATGGAGTATGTAAACTGCGACTTGCAGGAAATGGCGGAGTTCGAGGTGCCGGTTTCAGTACAGTATTTTGACCGCACTCAGGCTTCCGTTTCTCACGCTCTTCCTTTTGAAAATAAATTACTAAACCAGATGGACGAATTATGTTCCGTCTTATACCGCTTTAGCTATGAAAAACGTTACTGCTGAATTTACCAATTTGCATCACCCGTATAAAGGTTTGGTTATCTATAAGTCGACAGAAGAAAAGCCGGATTATTATGTTGAAGCCTACGACTTTAATATAAACGGGAGAATGATCGATCCGCATCCGCTATCATTGCAGGAAAGCCAGCAACTGGCAGCAACGCTGCAAACATCTTCTGAACTTTCTGATAGTTACCTGCAAAGCCGTGAACTAATGCCTGCAAAACTATTATACACTCGGCAAGGATCGAACGGATTTGCGATTTGGTTTACACCCGCCATGAAGCATTTTTTGTCCTTTACACCTGATTTGAAAATACCTGATGGCATGTACCCAGTGCCGCCGATGTTATGGAAAGCTTCACGGACAGGAGTAACTGTCTTTGCCCTGTCAAAAGATGAAATTCCGACAATGAAAACGATACTTTACAAAGCACCTTTTTTTAATGTGTATGACAACGGGACTGTGTGTATGGGAACGGTGGATATTGACATTGACCGGCATATCAATCTGGAAGCCTTTATGGATAAATGGGAAGAATATTTCTTCAACAGCAAATTCTCTCATGTATTGGGTGGAAAGAGCCCGGTAAAAGGAAACATCATTCAGTTATGGCAATCACTTACAAATTCCCATAAAAAATTTCCGGTTAGCTGTCTTACTAAACATTCATTAACCATCAAAAATCTTATTGCATGAATAAGCCAAAAAATACCGTGCATTTTGTCGATAATTATCTCCTCAATCCAACCAACCCGATAACAATAAATCTTATCGGCGCTGGTGGAACCGGCAGCCAGGTATTGACCGCCCTCGCACGAATGAACCATTCCTTGCTGGCGCTTGATCATCCCGGTATCTTTGTCAGATTATTTGATGATGATATAGTTACCAAATCCAATCTCGGCAGACAATTGTTTGCACCATCGGAGTTAGGGATGCATAAATCCGCAGCATTGATTGCAAGAGTAAATAAATTCTTTGGTAGCAACTGGAAAAGCGTTGCAGCGAAATACGAGTTAGTGGAAGGTTTAAAAGAGGAGTTGTTTGCTAACATCACGATCTCCTGCGTGGACACTGTAAAAGCACGATACACCATTGCAACAGTATTATCAAAACTTGAACGGCAAAATAACGGCCCTTACAAACTGATTTACTGGATGGATTTTGGTAATAGCCAGTATACTGGACAAGTAGTATTATCAACTGTCTATCCGGTTAAACAACCACCTTCACAAGTATGCCAAACAGTAAGCGCACTGGCTTTTGTTACCAAACAATACGGGCGCTTATTAAAGTCAGTTAAGGAAGATGACCAGCCGAGCTGCTCTATGAGTGAAGCATTGGCCAAACAAGACTTATTTATCAATACATCATTAAGCGCACTTGGCGCATCACTTTTATGGAATTTATTCAGGGAAGGAATGACTTCTTACCGTGGTTTCTTCCTGAACTTAAAACAGTTCTCTTCCAACCCAATTCCTATTACCAATAGTAAATAACCAAACATGGAAAATTTCCTCTTTATCCCGATGGATATCGATCCCAATGATCCACCGCAGGACGGCCCTTTTTATGTCATCGAAAAGTTCCCCGAACCGCAATTCGTGACAGACGAAGATGGCAATATCAAATCGTTCGAAACCTATCTCGAAGCGGTAGCGGAAGCAGACGATTGTCAGGATGGATATGTCCTTGCATTTTGAACTATTTCTTCTCCCTTTATACAACATTCCCGCCCCTTATTTTTACCTCACCTGCCCGAAATTCAGGCAGCTTGTTCAATCCTCTTACCCTCTTAATAATTTTACTGTGTCAATTCCGGTGAACCTTAAAAAGCTCGCTGAACCTTGCTCATCGCAGCCGTCTTAGCGCCGGCTGCAAGATGTACAAACGTTACACGTTTGGGTTCATTAGGCAACTCACTCGGAACTCGTTCGTGGAGATACAAAAAGAAAATGTGATGGAAAAGAAAGAACGCAAGGTGCGCGATCATTGGGTGAACGTGCGCATGAACCAGGAAGAGTTTGAAAAACTCGAAACCAACCGCAAAAAAACTACGGAGCGCAACAACAGCGATTACATCCGCAAAATCGCTTTCAACGAGCCTGTAAAAATACTAACGCGCAATGCTTCGCAGGATGCGTTTACGGAAGAGATCATACTCTTACGCAAAGAACTCAACGCGATCGGCCAGAACCTCAACCAGGCAGTACGCAAACTTCATACGCTTAAAATGATCCCCGAATTCAGGACATGGATACAAACCTATGAGCAATCGCGCAAAGAAATTCTGAGCCGCGCAGAACAGATCTGTTCAACCATCGAAAAAACATACCGGTAATGGTTGCAAAGATCACTACACCTGCGAGCCTCCAGGAAACGCTGAATTATAACGAGCACAAAGTGCGCCGTGGTGTGGCAACCTGCATTGCAGAAAATCATTTCCCTTTTCCGGTGCATGCAATGAATTTCTACCAAAAGCTCCATTGGTTCGAACAACGAAACGAACTCAATACGCGCGCGACGACTAAGACGATCCACATTTCGCTCAACTTCAGCCCTTCCGAATCCCTCACCAATGAAAGCCTCATTGAAATTGCCAATGATTACATGATGCGTATCGGCTTCGTCAACCAACCTTACCTCGTATACCGTCATCACGATGCGGGCCACCCGCATGTTCATATCCTCGCCACAACGATCCGCGAAGACGGGTCGCGGATCAACACACACAACATAGGCCGTAACCAATCCGAGATTGCGCGCAAAGCGATTGAAGAAAAATACAACCTCGTTCGCGCGGAGAATCGCAAGCAGTTGGACGAAACAATGCACGATAAAATCGCAGCGCGAAAAATGGTCTACGGTAAAAGCGAAACCAAACGAGGTATCGCAAATGCACTCAAGCAGGTCTTAAGTCTTTACAACTACACCTCGCTTGCCGAATTAAATGCTGTGCTCAAAGAGTTTGGCGTGATGGCCGATCGTGGCAACAAGCACAGCTTCACGTTTCGCAAGAATGGTTTGTTGTACCGCGTTCTGGATGGGGATGGAATCCCCACCGGCGTCCCGATCAAAGCGAGCACCATCGCCGGTAAACCCACGCTCGCCTATTTGGAGAAGCGCTTTGAACAAAATAAAAAAGACCGTGAGATTCCAAAACTATCGCTTCAGAATGCGCTGGATAAAATCATTCAGCAAAACCTCAGCACAATCGATGCGTTCAAACAAATGCTTGCAAAAGAAAACATCGTTGTTGTGCTTCGGCAAAATGCAGAAGGCCGTATATATGGTATCACCTTCGTTGATCACCGCAACCGTTCGGTATTTAACGGCTCCGAATTGGGAAAGGAATACAGCATTGCAGGTATATACAAACAACTCGCGCAATCAACCAGCAACATGCAACAACACACAGCTATACATCAACATTCTATCAGCCATACATTATTCGATGAATTATTGCGCACCGAAAATGATAACACACATACACCTAACCAGCTTATTAAAAAGAAGAAGAAAAAGAAACGAAAACTATAACCTAAAAAAATCAAACCCATGTCTACAGGAGAGAACGAACAGGACTTACGGAAAGTATTGGATCTGACAAGGTGGCTCAGCATCATCATACTTATCCTGCACTTTTATTATTATTGTTACGGTGCCTTTGTCCATTGGGGATGGTACTCCGATCTTTCAGATAACGTTCTGTTGGGCATTGCACGCACGGGTTTATTTGCACATTTTGAAAACGCAAAGATCATCGCGCTACTGCTCCTGATCATTTCACTTTTTGGTGCGCAGGGAAAAAAAGATGAAGAGATCAATATCCGCTCGATTTCTTATCTGCTTTTTTTTGGTGCCATCACTTATTTCGCGAGCAGTTTCGTTTTACAGATTCATGCAGAAAAAACAACGATCGGTTGCAGTTATATGATTCTTTGTTCGCTTGGGTACTCACTCGTACTCACCGGTGGCACGCGTGCCTCGCGCCTGATACACCAGCATCTCGCCCGCGATGTCTTCAACGAGATCAACGAAACCTTTCCGCAGGAAGAACGTTTACTGACAAACGAATATTCTGTCAACTTCAATGGCCGTTACCAATTGCAGACAAAAGAACGAAACAGCCACATTAATATCATCAATCCATTCCGCGGAACGTTGGTGACAGGAAGTCCCGGTGCCGGTAAAAGCTGGTACGTGATATTACCTTTGATCCGTCAGCAAATCGCAAAGGGGTATGCCATGTTCATTTACGATTTCAAATACGATGATCTATCCAAAGCAGCTTACAACTGGTTGATGGAAAATCAATCTGCCTACTCCAACAAACCTTCCTTTTACGCGATCAACTTCGATGACCTGTTGTGTTCACATCGCTGCAACCCGCTTGACCCTGATTCCATGCACGACATCACCGATGCAACCGAATCCGCAAGAACCATACTCTTAGGATTGAACCGGGAGTGGATCAAAAAGCAGGGTGATTTCTTTGTGGAATCACCGATCAATTTTGTCACTGCTGTGATCTGGTTTCTCCGTAAATACGAGGACGGCATGTATTGCACCTTACCGCATGTGATCGAACTCATGCAAGCGCAGTACGATGATCTCTTTCCGGTTCTCAATACCATTCCTGAAATAGAAGTGTTGGTCAATCCATTTATCACCGCCTTCCAGAACGATGCTATGGAACAACTCGAAGGACAGATCGCAAGTGCAAAGATCGGCATGGCGCGCCTCGCATCCCCGCAACTCTATTGGGTGCTCTCCGGCAATGATTTCACGCTCGACATCAATGATCCCTTTCATCCCAAAGTAATTTGTGTCGGTAACAATCCTGAAAAACTAAGCACCTATGGTGCAGTATTATCATTATACATTTCAAGACTGATTAAGATCGTCAACAAAAAAGGCAGGCAAAAATGTTCGCTGGTCTTTGACGAGTTCCCGACGATCTTTTTCAACAACATAGATGGATTGATCGCTACTGCACGAAGCAACAAAGTAGCTACAACTTTAGCTATGCAGGATTTCAGCCAGCTTAGAAAAGATTACGGAAAAGAGCAGGCAGATGTGATCATGAATATTTGCGGTAATATCATCAGCGGCCAGGTCACTGGCGATACGGCCAAGATGCTATCCGAACGGTTTGGAAAGATCGTGCAGCAGAAGGAGAGTATGTCTATCAACCGGACGGATACCTCAACGAGTAAATCATGGCACCTCGATCATGCGCTACCGGCTTCTAAAATTGCATCGCTTTCTTCCGGTGAATTTGCAGGTATGGTTGCCGATGATCCGCATGAAAAAATTAAACTGAAAATGTTTCATGCAGAATTTGTGCAGGACACGGGTGCGATCAATAAACAAATGGCTGCATTTAAACCCATTCCGAAAGTATATGATCTTGCGCCGCAGGATGTGCTCGATAATTATTTTCAAATTAAATTGGATGTAAAAGAATTGCTGGAAAAAGAAGTCAACCGTTTAATGGCTGAAAGGGATGCGCAAAACATGATGCAATAAGCTCAGGTCAGCCGTTTTTATATTTTACCAGTTTGCTTTCAAAGACCGGCAGCAGGTGCTCAAAGAAAATATTGATCAACCTTCCATTTTCCTTTGCAACATCATTGATCAGATTCATTTTATCTTTTTTGTACTTCCTGATTTCAGATTTTATTCTTGACATCGGAATCAGCTTTAAAAAGTCTTCGTCAAATGTCTGACCGTTTGCCATAAATGCATAAAATCGATATCCCTTAAAAATCTCGATTTCATCCCGAACTGGATTATCCATGGGCCCACGATGCGAAAGTGCATGCCGGGCATTGATGAGGGATTCAAATGCGGTAAAATACATTTCAAGACCAAGTTTAACGGGGTCCTTGTCGGCAAGTTTATTCTTCAAAGAATTCCAGTTGCAATCTTTTTCAGGTATTTCAAAACCATATATTTCATTGACCATTAAACGCATTAACTCTAGCATAGTATGAACTTTATGAAATAGCATATCCTGGTGATAATCAATATATGCAAGTTCGTTCAAGCCGTTTTTGAAATAATGCTTACTTAATGGGTTCCTTGCAGTGAACAACTTGACAAAGCGAATTTGTAAAGCTGTACTATCAATTTTTGAGTATAAAGTGAATACTCTTGCTACATATTTTTCTTCTTCTGATAAAAGGTGATGATTATTTTGGGTTACCAAAAATCCTTCTTTGTGCTCAATTGCTTTTAAAGCCTCAGTAACAAGATCAAAAAGTCTGTGCGAGAAGATATTATTTGCAAAGCCATATTCTCTGTCCTCATACTCGATTACGATTTGATCTTTGATAATTGGCTTCATCACTTTTAATTAAGTTTTTTACAGAAGTATGAACCAGTATTAACTGATCAATCTCGCCATCAAAACAAATAACTGGTCTTAGGCCATATCATCCGCAGTTTTATCATTATTTCAAAGATAAGAACAAGTGATTGCTATTTGATGTCAGAAAATGATGCGCAAAACATGATGCAATAAGTTCACGGAAGATGCACGATTCCTTGGCAAAGCCCCTATCGGTGTTTACGGGCCCTTGCCAAGGAATACGCGGAAGTAAGACCACGCAAAGGGTTGCAGGTGCGGGCAGCCATCTTGCTGCGAAAGCCGTGCTGGCTTTCGCTTCCAATTTTGATCACCCGGAAAATTCGCTGCTTGTGAATTTATCCTATCTTTTAGTTCGCCTAATTGTTATGCTTTCGTTCAGTGACATACTAACCGCTCACTCCCTGACCTCACCGCAGGCCATCTTTGAACTGTTCAAAGAGGATGGCTGGGCTTACTGGGTGGATGAGTATGTAAAAGACAGCCGTTACTGTTATGGAGACATAACCTGCCAGGGTTTCTGGGGCGGATTCCAATATGTGATCGACCAGACCGCACCCTTTGAAGTTCCGGAATATCCATGTTCTCCGGTTCCGATAGACCGCGTGGTAGCAGCTTTTGGGATTTCTGCTGATGCCGCCAGCCAATCTGATCGCAAGACCATGCGCAATTATTGGGCGCATACTTATCTATACAATCGGTTTGGCGCGAAATATAACAAGGGACACCTGATCGCCCGCAGCATGGGCGGCCCGATTGATTGCAACCTGTTCCCGCAGATCGAACACATTAACTTAGGGCGTTCGCCACAGGGCAAACGCTTTAGGGAAATGGAACGGTATATCAGCGCGCACCCCGGCGCCTTTGTTTTTGCTCGTCCTGTTTACGGAGATTTCTCGGATTGTCCTTATGCGTTGGAGTATGGTTATTGCGACGAATCTTTACAGTTTGTAACAGAAACATTTCCTAACAGACCCTGAGAAAATATTACAATAATTCCATCAACTGCGCTGGAGAAACTTTTTTAAAATCATATCGTTCCGTCAGTTGTTGTACAATATCAGGATGAAACACCGATTTTGTTTTTGTGTTTTTAGCATTGTCGTTTGAGCAAAATAAATCTATATGGTTGGTTATATGCAAAGCAACGGAATCTCCATCGCTCCATTCAGCTAAAGCACTGCTTAGCTTTTTAGCAGTCCCCTTGTATAGCTGTAGTCTTGTGGGAACATTCAAATGTGCAAGTTCCGGTGGGCAGGTCAGTTGGTGATATACGGCATAGCCGCAGCCCTTTGATTGAATAAAGTCAGTGATCTCTGCAAAACGTTTTCCACCTTCTAAATAATCTTCATCAGGTATATAATGTCCTGCTTGCTGCACTTCAGGGATCACAAGTTTCCCAAACCTTCTACCGGGTAACACTTTAAATCCAAGTTCAATCGCCTTTTTAAAGTAATAAACATCTTTCGGTTGAAGACCAGGATGGATAGCAGGATTTGATTCAAGGTGAATTTTATTTTCACCTGTTGTAATTTTTAACGGGCTTTTATGGGATAAAACCTGTTGTCTTCTTTCTTTGACCAGGCTTTCATAAGTAAGTATCGATTCACTGATAAATGGTTCGATCCGCTTTTGTGTAATTGCCTGATGAATTCTTGTGAATGCATCCCGTTGCTCTTTGTGCAGATCAATCGCTTTGGCAGGATCTACCACAAACTCATATACGTTCTTATCAAAAGTTACTTTCAACATCTTGTTGCAGGTTCCTCCAAAGCTCAATTATTTTAATTAAATTGTATTAATGAATGACAGGCTCATTTCTCCTACACGAAAAGGAATTCTGATCGGGTCACCCGGATCAGGAAGAAATCGTCTGCGTGGTGTAGCGAACGACATGATTAATAAGCATGAGTTTATGTTATCCCCAAGGGGTGGGGTCTGGAGAAAAAATGAAATTTCGGTGCTGGACAATCCGACAATTGTTGAAGTAATAACCGAGGTTCATAGTAGCTGTGCGGATTTTCAGGAAGTGTATTATTCAGGTCATGGTTGCCAGGACGAAGCTGGAAACGAATTTATTTGCCTGCAAGATGGTAATCTTTCCGTTGACTATCTATTTAATCAGAACGGTCCACGTCAATTTGCTATTTTAGATTCGTGTCGGAAATACTACGCAACGATCAGTGGTTTTCCAAAAGAAGTGGAACGTCGGCAATATGCTACTGGCTATTCCGAGGCGCGAGCGGCATTCGATAATTATATACTGAATTCTCCGTCAGGTAAAATGATCATGTATGCAACCGGTACAGGTGATGTCGCAATAGATAACCGCGACGGACATGGCGGTGAATTTACATTGGCTCTTCTTAAGGGTATTTATTCTATTGAAGCCACGCAGGGTATTCAGCCGGTATTTCCTGCTGCTGCTCTGCAAAATGCAAAACGCATACTTTTGGAAAGCGGTCACTCACAAATTCCTGAACTCATTAACCTCGAAGGTGCGTTGAATATCCCGCTGGGCCTTGCTTCACCCGACTTCCTCCAACAGGATATTGTATTACAGCACCGTCAGCAGATCATGCAACAAATGGCCCAATCAAAACAGCAGAACACTGCAGAAACTGCAATCGGCGTTGCATTGATCGGGCTTGTTTTATGGGGGTTGTCTAAATAATATTTATAGCAGTTTAGACAACGCTGATTTATCAGGCATTACATCTTTTAAATTTTCAGGAATTTTGTTCGATGTCTTAAAAGTTGCCGCACCCATTCCTTTATCTACATTCCTGAAAGCATACTCAACAACCGTATTATTTTTTTCTTTGCAGAGTATTACTCCGATACTTGGATTTTCATGTGACTTTTTTTCTTTGTCATCCAGAAGATTCAAATAAAAATTCATTTGCCCCGCATGTTCCGGTCTGAACTTTCCAGTTTTTAATTCAAATATGACGAGTGAATTCAACACCCGGTTAAAAAATAATAGATCGATGAAAAATTCTTCACCCGCCAATTCAAGCCTGTGTTGATTGCCGATAAAACAAAAACCCTTACCAAGGGCCATGATCGTATCCCTGATTTGTGACACCAGTTTACCTTCAAAAACACGCTCTGAATCCGATTCATCCATTTGTATAAAATCAAACAGGTAATTGTCCTGGAAAACTTCAAGCGCATTCAGTTTTGATTGCCTTTCCAGCGATCTGTCGAAATTGTTTGGAAGCTTACCCTTGTGATCAAAAAGCCGGGCTTCGATATGATATTCAAGTGTACGTTTTGACCAGGCATTATTTGCGGCCTGCCGGATATAGAACCAACGTTCGTCGTATGATTTGACAGTAGAAAGTATTATGTAATGATGGGTAAAGCCTATTCCTAAAAATGAGTCTATGGATTGATTATCAGCATTTTGCAATTCTGCCGCCACTGGGGGCACAATTGCGGTCAATTGGCTCCCCATCGGGGAGCTAATTAGTATATGCTGGTATTCCTCGTAAAACTGCTGCATTTTTTTCATCGACCGATAGGAAAATCCTTTTAAGCCGGGAAGCTGCCTTTGCAGGTCATCGGCCAAATTTTGAACGATACTTTCGCCCCATTTTTCAGCTTTTATTTTTTCCGAGAGCATTCTGCCAGTATTAAAATATAAAAGCAATTGTTCTTTGTTGACAAGTTTCGCTGCATTGTACCGGCTTTGTATAATTTGCTGCTTGATCTCTTTTATAAAATTGATATACTTGTTTTCCATCGTAAGAATTTTGTTTGATTTTTTAATTAAACTGCTCTTAACTGCGTTGCACGAAACTGGTCACGTTTCTTATCGAGTTTTTCTTCCAGCCTCCCAAGATCATCTACGATCTTTTCTTCATCTACATCCGCATAGATCTGTGTTGTCGTTATCTTGGAATGCCCCATAATCTTTTGAATGGTTTCCAAAGGCACACCATTTTTGAGTGCCACCGTTTTTGCAAATGTGTGCCGTGCGACATGAAAGGTCATGGGAGTAGCGATCTCGCAGGATTGCTGGATAATGTGTAGGCAACGGTTTACGTATTGATTACTCACGGGAGGAAAAATTGTATTTCTACCTTGGGATGTATCATTGTTCCTGTATTTAGTCAAAATCCTTGTTGCCGTTTTTAACAGTAATACAAGTTGCAGTTCCTCCGATTTCACGCGATATTTTTTACACCAGATCTTTCCATCGGGAGCGAATTCAAAATCTTCTTCTTTTAAAGTGATTACATCGATGTAGGCAAAACTGGTATAGCATGAAAAAATAAAAAGATCGCATACATAATTCAGGTTCTCGTCTACAAAGTGTTTGTTCTCCAGCATCAAAACTTCCTGCATGGTCAATTTTTTCCTGCGTGATTTTTTGACCGGGCATTTATACAGATCAATCTCATTTATTTTGACCCATTTGATTTCGGCGGCCCAGTTCATGATCCTTTTAAATCTTTGAATGTGTTTGCCTACGCCATTGCCCAAGCAGGGGTCATGTTCTTTGAGCGGCTGGTTGCGGATATAATATTCCAGGTCGGTAGCAAACTGCATATCAACCTGTTTTAAATAGACTGTTTTGTCTTTAAAGTGTGATTTAGAAAATGCTTTGACATAGAGGATTGTCGTTTTGTAATTTTTAAAGCCGCCGTTTTTCAACTTGTCTTCAAATATTTTAGAAAAATAATCAAGCAGGTCAAGCAACTGTTTTCCTTTTTGCAATGGATCTTCACCGAGATAGGCCGATTTAACGGAATCCGCTGTTATCTCCATTTCATTTGCTCTTAAGAACCGGTATTTTTCTTTGATAGCAAAACGTGTTTGTTCAATCACCTCGTTGATCGATTTTACATAGATACTTTTGCCGGTAACCGTTTCAGATTTGCTGTCCCATTCTGCCACCGAGATGGATTCTTTAAGAGAAACTTCTCTGGCTTCTCCATCGATAGTGATCCTTGCATAAATCAATGCTTTTTCGCGGTCTGTTTTGTTGCGACGGATGATCATATCCACCGCAAAAGTGTGTGTCGTTGTCATTACAGGCTTTTTTAAGTTTCGTTTTGAAATGATTTGATCCTTTCTGCACATTTTTACGTGTCCCACAGGTTCTCGTCCTTATCGGATTCGAACCAATCAAGTCAAAAAAAATGACCTAAAATGCTGTGATTCATTGTGTTGTGCCAAATTCCTTGAGCTCAAGCATTATGCCTGTCTACGCTCAAGGAATGACGCTTATTAAGCCTGCTATTTTTTGATATTTTCTGCTATGGTTATGCAGAAAATTCGCACTGATATTAACAATTTATAAGTCGGAGAAAGACAATTTGTCGCAGGAAAAAAGTGGACGAATTGGCTGAAATACCTGCTGGACAAGAGTTCCAGCGTGGTGACGGATCACTGACATAGGAAATAAAAAAAGACCAAACTTTCGTTTGATCTTCTTCTTGGTCGGGAAGACAGGATTCGAACCTGCGACCCCCTGGTCCCAAACCAGGTGCGCTACCGGCCTGCGCTACTTCCCGGACTTATTGATTACCGATACCCGCGGTGAGGGAGGGATTCGAACCCTCGGTACAGTTTAACCCGTACGGCAGTTTAGCAAACTACTGGTTTGAGCCGCTCACCCACCTCACCGTTCCAGCTCTTTTCAGAGAGGGTTGCAAAAATAGGTGGTGATAGGGTAACTGCCAAAAATGTTCAGGAAAAAGTTTGTAGTTTGTAGTTTGGGGTTGGGGGTTATATAAAACATGCCTGTTGACAATCAACAGGCATGTTCCATTTGTTAGATATATTATTTCTTTCAGCAACCCAACCCCAAACCACAAACCACAAACCACAAACTCTCTACATAGCTGCCAGTTGTACTTTCTGCGTCAACTCCATCACATTCTCACGGAAAATAGAATCAGTGTCCATCAGGTCCTTTACCGTTTGGCAGGAGTGGATAACCGTGGTATGATCCCTTCCGCCAAAATGTTCTCCGATGGTCTTTAATGAGTTTTTTGTGAATGCTTTGGCAAGGTACATGGTGATCTGCCTTGCCTGTACAATTTCCCTTTTACGGGTCTTCTGTAATAATTTATCGTAAGAAACATCAAAGTACTCACATACCATTTTCTGAATGGCATCGATTGTAATTTCTTTGCTGCTCGTTTTTACAAAATTGCGAAGCACTTTCTTGGCCAGTTCCACATCAATGTCTTTCTTGTTCAATGAAGATTGTGCCAACAAAGAGATCAATGCACCTTCAAGCTCGCGAACATTAGTGTTAATATTATATGCTACATATTTAACAACTTCTTTCGGCATATCCAATCCATCGTTCTTCATTTTCTTTTCGAGGATCTCAATGCGCGTTTCGTAATCGGGTATCTGCAGGTCGGCACTGAGGCCCCAACGGAAACGGCTAAGCAATCTTTCCTGCATACCATCCAGGTCTTTCGGTGGCTTGTCGGAAGTCAGTACCAGTTGCTTACCACTTTGATGTAAATGATTAAAAATAGCAAAGAAAGCATCCTGGCTTTTTTCGGCGCGGCTGAAGAACTGCACATCATCAATGATCAGTACATCGATCAGTTGATAGAAGTGTATAAAATCGTTGATCGCGTTGTTACGGCTATGATCCTGGAACTGGTTAATGAACTTTTCGCTGCTCACATACAAAACCACTTTACCGGGATGTAATCTTTTCACTTCATTACCGATAGATTGCGCCAGGTGGGTCTTACCAAGACCTACACCACCATAAATAACCAAAGGATTGAATGAATTGGCGCCGGGTTTCTCTGCAACCGTTTTACCGGCGCGGCGTGCAACCCTGTTACAGTCGCCCTCTATAAAAGAATCGAACACATACATGTGATTAAGCTGCGGATCGATCTGCATTTTTTTCAAACCGGGAATAACAAAAGGATTTTTAACCGGGTTATCAATTACCAGCGGAAAATTCATCTCGTTGTTATTGTATGTTTTCATATTGCTTGCGGGCACATCCATTGATCCGTTACGGCCATTGGTGTTTCCACTATCAACCATAATGCGGTATTCTAATCTTGCTTCTTTTCCCAGTTCACGTTTTAATGTTTTGGCTAAAAGATTTACATAATGCTCTTCCAGGTATTCGTAGAAGAATTGACTGGGCACCTGGATCATTAAGATGTTTCCTTTTAATTCAACGGGGTTAATAGGTTCGAACCATGTTTTAAAATGTTGCCATTCTACAATGTCTTTGATTATTTTCAAACAACTACTCCATACTGATTCAGCGTTCTTAGCCATACAAAAAGAAAGAATTTATAATGAGTTATAATGATTGTTTCCGATTCCCCCCTTCTACATGTTCTCAACCTCTAAGCCTTCAAGTTATCTTATTTTTTCCACATGTGGATAACTTAGATAAAATAAATTGGGGCTGCGAATATGTAGACTTTATGTTGAAAAAAAAATTTTTTATTCCCTTGTTTTTTTGCCTATAACAACAGTATGGGCATTTAGGAGGTTTTTCTTTTTAGATCCGGAAAAAGAATAATCCAGCCTGCCAAGCTGGATACCTGCCCAACCCACCTGATTAACAATCACATCTCCACCTTTCCTGTTCCGGTACTTACGTGGTTCCTCGAAAAAGCGATGTGTATGCCCGCCTATGATCAGGTCTATATCATAGGTTTCTTTTGCGAGTATTTCATCACTCATCCTGTCATCGTCATATTTATCGCCCAGATGTGAGAGGCAGATCACCATATCACATCCCTGTTTGCGTAATGCATCTGCGCTACGGTTAGCTGCTTCAATGGGATTGGTGTATACTGTTTTGCCATAGAGATTTTCAGGCACCAATCCTTTCAACTCAATGCCGATACCCAGTACACCAATTTTCAGATCTCCTTTCTGAAATACTTTATAGGGTTGAAATTTCATATCCATAGCAGTGCCTGTAAAATCGTAGTTAGCTACCAACAAGGGGAAACCGCCATGTTGTAATTGCGTTGCAAAATTTTCAAGGCCCGCATCAAAATCATGGTTGCCGATAGTTGCCGCGTCATATCCCATCATATGCATCGCTTTCATCTCCGGTTCACCTTTATACATATTGAAATAAGGTGTTCCCTGGAAGATGTCTCCGGCATCCAGGAGTAATACCTGGTCTGACTCCTTTCGTATTTCCTGTATAAGCGCCGCCCTTTCAGCAACTCCGCCCAATCCCTGGTTGCGCCCGCCATCCATCGGAAAAGGATCCAACCGGCTGTGTACATCGTTTGTATGCAGAATGGTTAGGTTCCTGGTAACCACCGGTTCAGCATCTGCCAGTCCCGGCAATAAAGAAGCGCCGGCGATTGCTCCGCTTGCTAATGCAGCATCTTTTAAAAACTTTCTTCTGTTAATTGACATTGACAACCCTGTTTTCGATGATTTGATCAACCAGTTTCCCTTGTTGTGTAAAGCTTGAGACATATTCGATCAAAGCATCCCTGTATAAATATCCTTTATTTTGTTGTGGCACATTGCGAAGCATTTCACAATTATCGCCGCCACTGGCAACATAATCTGAATTGGCTATTGTATAGGTGGTGTTCTCATTTAACGGTGAACCATTGATCGCGATATTTATCGCTTTCTTTTCTTTGATGCCCATTGTAACGCCGGATACGGGCCAGCCGCCATCTGCCGCGATCTTATCAAGAAACTGATGTAGAATCGAACCCTTCACTTCCTGTAATACAACCAGGTTATCAAAAGGCATCAATTCAAATATTTTCCCGATGGTTATATTTCCTTTCGGCACATAGGAGCGGATACCAAACTGGTTCATGAATCCGGCATCTATTTTTTTGCTGAATTTTTTTTCTGCCATGATGCGCATACAGTCAGCCATGAAATTTCCAAGCCCGCTTTCGGGTTGTTTGGCTGAAAGGCCGTTGTTTGAAAAACCGATCACCTTATCCATTGTAGCGCTTAACGATACAGCATAAGGTTTCAACATGTTTTCAAGACCCGGATCTTTCTTAGCATCTTTTTCAATCCGGTAGTCTTTATAGAGAAGTGAAGTAGTAGAAGTTTGATTGGTACTGCTGCAGGAAACAGCAAGAAAAATGATCGCAGAAATGGAAAGAATTTTCCTCAACATGGCTTCTAGGAATTGTAGCTTGAAAGATACAATAATAATGATGCTGCAAATCTGTTTTTTTTGAAGCGGGAGCCAATTTTAATCCTACTTTTGGACACCTTAAAAAAATACATATGTCGTACGAAATAGCAGGCAAGCTGGTTGCGGTTTTTGATATTGTTCAGCGCACTGAAACATTCAAGACCCGTGAATTTGTGATCGAAAAATCAGAAGATATTGGTGGCAGAGTAATTACCAATTATGTAAAGTTTCAATGTGTGCAGGATAAGACTGCTATGCCCGATCGTTTTAACCTGGGCGATGAGGTTAAAGTACAGTTTAACATAAAAGGCACCAAGTGGGTGAAGGATGGAAGAGAGAACTATATTACCAATCTTGATGCATGGAGAATGGAAACATTGAAGATGGATCAGGGCGGTAATGGCGCCCCCGCCAACTATAATGATATGCCGCCACCTGCGGATATTGTTGATGACCTTCCGTTTTAGGAGCAGTTAGGTTTTAGGTATTAGCCGTTAGCCAAGAAACTCTGGCAGCTAATACCTAATAGCTAACGCCTAACAGCTTTGCTTTTTTTAGGATAAACACCTAACAGTATGCAAAAAGAGATCTCGCTCAAACTCACGCCTTCAGAAGCAGTTGATGATGTTATCATTCAACAGTACGTCGCGCGCGCGATAGGCAAAGAAGAAAAAGATATTACCGGTTTTTACAGGCTGCGTCAATCAATAGATGCGCGAAACCGTAGCCAGGTTTGGATCAATATGAGTGTGAAAGCTTTTATTGATGAGCCTTTCCAAAAAAGAGAGATTAACTCCATTACATTTAAAGAAGTAAGCAATGTCCCAACGCGCGTCATCATCATTGGCGCCGGCCCTGCAGGTTTGTTTGCCGCATTAAAATTAATAGAAGCAGGTATTCAGCCCATCATTCTTGAAAGAGGAAAAGATGTAAGAGCGCGACGACGTGACCTTGCACTGCTAAACAAAGAAGGTGTTGTAAACCCGGAAAGCAATTATTGTTTTGGAGAAGGTGGTGCAGGCACCTATAGTGATGGTAAGTTATATACAAGAAGCAGCAAGCGTGGCGATATCAACCGGACCTTAAATCTTCTTTGCCAGTTTGGTGCCGATGAAAAGATATTGTATGAAGCGCATCCGCATATTGGTACCAATAAGCTACCAGATATCATCACAGCGATCAGGGAGCAGATCGTGCAGAGCGGCGGCATATTCCTGTTCGAGAAAAAAGTAACTGACTTCATAATTGAGAATGATACACTAAGAGGCGTGATCAGTTCAGATGGTGATACGATCACGGCAGATGCTGCCATTCTTGCAACGGGCCATTCGGCAAGGGATATTTTTCATTTGTTTCAAACAAAAGGATTAACAATAGAAGCGAAGCCTTTTGCCTTAGGCGTTCGCATCGAACATCCGCAAACATTGATCGATTCGATACAATATCATTGCCCCATAAGAGATGCGCATCTTCCACCTGCGTCTTATGGATTGGTAGAACAGGTAAATGAAAGAGGTGTGTTTAGTTTTTGTATGTGTCCCGGAGGAATCATTGCACCTGCGGCTACTAATCCCGGTGAACTGGTAGTAAACGGATGGAGCCCGAGCAAAAGGAACAACCCTTATGCAAACAGTGGTATGGTAGTACAGGTAGAAGTAGCCGATGCGTTAAAATACCTACGGAAAAACAACCACGATGGAAAACACATCACGGAGAACGATCCATTAACGCTTTTATACTTTCAACAGGCTATTGAGCAATCAGCGTTTGCTGCGGGAGGTGGAAAATTGCAGGCACCAGCACAAAGAATGGTTGATTTCTGCAACAATAAAACTTCTGCAACATTGCCTGATTGCAGCTATCTGCCAGGCATTACATCTTCAGATCTTCGAACTGTGTTACCTGCATTTGTTTACCAAAGCTTACAGAAAGGTTTTGTTGCGTTTGGAAAAAAGATGCGGGGGTATTTGTCAAATGATGCCGTGTTGGTAGCTACTGAAAGCAGAACCTCCTCACCAGTGCGAATACCAAGAGATAATGAAAGCCTGGCTCATCCGCAGGTTGCTAATTTATATCCTTGCGGAGAGGGCGCCGGTTATGCCGGTGGCATTGTAAGCGCGGCGATGGATGGAGAAAGGGTAGCTGGTATGATCATAAAAAAGGAGAGGTGACCCTCTCCTACTAAATCCAATTAACCAGTCCACTGCTAAACTGAGAATAGATTCGAATGTTTTGTGAAAGAGGCAGAAATAGCGGGTCCAAATTCCCCCCGGTATTGGGCCGCTATTTCTGCTAAACGGTAAAAGCTGTTAGTCTACCGGTTTAGTGCTCTTTTGACGGTATAAATGTAGGGAGAGGATTTTTGCTGGCATACGGGAAAAACCCCGTTTTTTTTGTAAACCCAGGCACCATGAGTATCTATATACTCACAAATCCATTTTTGATAGCATAAACAACTAGTCCGACCCTTGAATTTACTTCAAGCTTCCTGAATAGAGAATCTCTGTATCCGTCAACCGTCCTCGGACTAACCTGCATTTCGTCAGCGATCTGTTTATGCGTCAATTCGGTACAGGTCCATCGTAAAAAAGAAAGTTCCTGAGAGTTCAGGATAACAAGATCGGGAGGCAGATTCCTGAAATTCATTTTGGGAGTCACAAGGTCGTTATAATAGTAACCCTGATCATGAACTTTATGCAAGGCAGTAAACAATTCAGCGGGTTCGCAATCTTTTAATATATATCCCCGTACACCATTCTTCAGCATCCTGATCACTACCAATTCGCTATTCAACATACTCAATGCGAGTATCTTTATTTGAGGATATTTTTGTTTCAGCCAGTTTGCGGTCTCGATACCATCAAAAAGTGGCATCGTCACATCAAGCAAAATAATATCGGGGACGGGTTGTGTTTTTAATTGTTCACCAAGGTGCCTGCCATTATCTGCTTCAAAGACAATAGTAAAGTCTTCAAGTTTATTAATTAAAACTCCGAGGCTTTTTCGCAATACCACATGATCATCTACCAAAGCGATCTTAATCATATTATCTGCTTGAATATCAAATTAACTGTCGTACCTGTTCCAGGGATGCTGCTGATATCAGCCGTGGCACCTATCATCAAAGCTCTTTGCTGGATGCTGCTGAGCCCGATGCCCGGTTTAAAACCTGCACTGCTTTTTACAAAACCCTTCCCGTTATCTGATACTTTAATATGCACTTCGTCATCTTCCTTAAATATATGTATACTTACTTTATCTGCCCCAGAATGTTTTACAACATTATTCAAAACTTCCTGTACCATACGATATACAAAAATGATCTTGTTTTTCTCAACGGCCAGCGATTCGAATTCCGATTCAAATGAGGTAGTAAACAATCCTGTTTTGTTAAGTTGCTGCAATTGATGGCGGATAGCCTGTATAAGACCCTCTTCAACTAACCGGTCTGCATAATACCCGGTGCCCAAATCCCTTAATTCCCCGATCGCATTGGTAACAAGATCTTTGATGGTATGAAAGCTTTCGTTCTCTTTTTGTTCAATTGTGATAATATTCAGATTAATTTTCGCCAGGCTAAGGATTTGCCCAACATTATCGTGTATTTCCTGACTGATGATCCTGAAAGTATGTTCCTGCATTTCCAGTTGCGCCTCTAACAAAGTCTGTTTAAAATGCGCTTCCTGCTTTTCCTTTTCCAAAAGAAGTTTCCGTTTTCTTCTGAAATAATTGATCATTACCATAAAAGCAACAGAGCCAAAAAGCAGGATAAACAAACTGCCGATCAATATAGCTACAACAATATCTTGGTTTTCTTTTTGCATAGGACAATGGAGATAGAAATGCTTAAATAGAGAACGATGCACAAAATTCGCGGAACTATATTGTATAATTTAATTCCGAATAAATTGAGATTGTGTTTGACAATGTAGTCATGTAAACAAAATACAATACTGATTCCTGAAAAGAATAATGACACCCCAAAAGCAATCCAGAAACCAAAATCTAAGATCATTGAACTTTGACTATCGTCTGAAAAAACAATGTATATATATGTCAATGAAATGAATGACAGAAAAAAGCCAGATACGATTAAACTAAAAATGTAGTAGGTATAGTCTTTGGAATAAAAAATGAACCCCAAAAAATATATCGACAAACCGATTAACGTTAATATAAAAATTATTTTTTTTACTGTCTTGCTTTGACAAAGATGAAAAAAAATGTAGCCGTAAAAAATTGATTCACCAATGCCAATTATATAATAGAAATTGGTATTGGGCAAACTGGGATCATTAAAATATAAATACGCGGTGACGACCTCTCCCAAAAAAATAAACATCAAAAATGGCAAAACCCATTTCATAAAAGACTTCTTCAAATAAGGATAGTATAAGATAGCTACCACCAAACTCATGAATTCAGCTATATTATGAAGGTGGTTTTTAATAAAATCTAGTAAATTCAATTCCATTCAAATTGGATTTGTGACGATGCTTTTCCAAATAAAAATACCCCTTCTGTCAGACACCCATATCTATAAACTTCTTACTTAACCTTATATATCTACAATCAACTTAGTTTTTCCCTTGCAAAGGATAATAGCCTTGCAAATGCACAGATATAAAATAACCGACAAAATTCCGGGAACAAGATTGTACAATCTTGTTCCAAACAAAGTGAGATTGTTTTTTAGGATAAACCTATGCAAACAAAAAACAATGCTTGTCCCCGAAAAAAATAGAGATACGCCAATGGCAATCCAGAAGCCGGGCTCTTTAATTAACGACGGATTATTGTCGTTAACAAATAATTCATGAATATAACTTATGGCAACTATAGTCAAAAGAAATCCCGATATAACTAAATCAATGAGGAAGTGTTCTGGTTCAACTTGGTAAATAACAAAACTCGTGATATGCCCAAAAACAACTATTGACATAAAAAAATATATGATCCGTTTCAATATTGGTTTACTACTCAATTGATAAAATATATAACCATAAAAACAGAATTCGGTAACTGTTATCATATAATAAATACCGATACTGGATTGGGCGTGAATAACATAATATCTGTACGCAACAATAATCTCGCCTAGGAAAATGAGTCCAAGAAATGGAACAATCCATTTCATGAACGACGGTTTCAAATAGGGATAATATAATATAGCCACAACAAAGCTTACCAACTCAGCGAGGTTATGAAGGTGGCTTTTTATTAGGGTTGATATAGCTATTTCCATACAAATAGATTTATCATTTTAGCAGCTCCAAAATAAAAAAACGGCTGCCATCAGACAACCGTGTTTACACCCTTTTTTTGAAAGTATATGTTCTTAGTTAGATTCCCGGGATTCAGTCTTTTTTGAGAGTAACAGCTTGTTTTCCAACAGCTTATTGTCTTTGAACGCTTTCAGGTCGCCATCAAGTTTCGTCTGGCTCTCAGCGGACCAGCCTGGGGTAATGGCTGAAAGATCAGGTTTTCCGGCATCCACCCAACTTGTATACCAGAAATCGGCTACCAGGTTGGTTGAATTGATCAGTTGCTCATTAATGGTGTTTTTAAGCGCCGCCGCATAGGCCTTGGCAAACTCACTTGTATAACTCTTAGACTCGCGCCCGTTACGCATCTGGGTGCGGTATTTCTGTTCGGGTGTAAAGTTTTTAGTCACTTCTTTTTCCTGCAAAAGCATTTCCGGAACCAGGCTGGCGGCACGCCTGATGGCGACCCATACTGCTGTTGATGGGTCTTTCAGGTAGGTAGCTTTATGGTCTGAATACAAATTGTAATTGCCAATCAGTATTTCCGGTATCATAGACTCCCATAAACTGTGCAGGCCTTTTTGATTGGTCAACTGCCCATCGTAATTCACACTGGTATGCAACGGCACATTCGCATCACCGATATAATGGCCAAGATCCGTTGCATAAAATAAAATACTGTCCTTATTTCCTTTCCTGAATGCCTCGGTTAACTTTCCCTTCATGTATACGATATGATAAGGCAGATATCCATATTTCAGCAAACTGTCTTTTGAATATATTTTCATAGCAGATTGCCAGTCCATCGGCATCTTTGTGGCCGCCTGTTCCCCATACATTTCAAGATCGATAAAATGTTTGGTGGCTTCGGTGCTGTCCTGGTTGCGTCGTGTATCGGGCCTGGGCGCATTGGTTACCAGATAGTCGATATTCTGGTAGAAAAAAGGAACCATTTCGTTTGGCAATTCATATACTGCCAATTGGTGCACCGTCCTATGTACTAAAAATCCCCAACCGCCTGTTATAACCATCACTGCCACCAAAACAAACGGAACTGCATACCTTCTCAATCGTAACATTCTTAATCCTTTTAATAATTCGGGGCGAATTTATTGTTTTTTGATACTTCCGGTGTAATAATTAGGTGAATACTGCGACTAACCAGCCGGAACTGCGAAAATAAAATATACCTACATTTGACTTCAACCTAAACACCATGAACAACCTCCTCGAGCTCCACAACCTGAAAAAATATTATGCTACACAGAAAGCGGTAGATGATATCAGTTTTTCAATTGAACAAGGCAGCATTTTCGGCCTGCTTGGCCCAAACGGCGCAGGTAAGACCACTTTGCTGCGTATGATCACAGGCATTTTCTATCCCGATAGCGGGCGTATTCAATTTGATGGAAAAGAATTTGATCCATTGAATGATATCGTCAAAATCGGTTATATGCCGGAAGAACGCGGCTTATACAAGAAGATGAAGATAGGCGAACAGGTTTTGTACCTCGCCCAGTTAAAAGGATTGAGCAAGGCCGATGCCATGGAGAAGATCAAATTCTGGTTCAAACGCCTGGAAATGGAAAGCTGGTGGAATAAAAAAGTAGAGGACCTAAGTAAAGGTATGAGCCAGAAACTCCAGTTTGTAACAACCGTATTGCACGAACCCAAACTCATTATACTGGATGAACCTTTCAGCGGGCTGGATCCTGTGAACGCCAATCTTATCAAAGATGAGATCTACGGACTCTCACAAAGAGGTAGCACCATCATCTTCAGCACCCACCGTATGGAACAAGTAGAAGAGATCTGCGATCATATTGTTTTGGTGAACATGGGTAAAAAAATACTGGATGGTACCGTAGGTGATGTAAAACAACAGTTCAAAGAGAATAAGTTTAATGTTAAATTATATGAACTGCCTGCCAATGTTCAGGGCAATGGTTTTGAAGTAGTGGATCAAAAAGCCAATACATTAACTGTAAAGATCAAAGAAGGCTACCGCAGCAATGATGTGTTGCAGTTCTTTTTACAGCAGAATGTTACGATTGAAGCGTTTAATGAGATCCTTCCATCACTCAATGATATTTTCATTGGATTGGTAGAAGGCACCAAATCCACTACAAGGGCATTTCAACCTGTACAATAAAAACATTCATCCCATTCAACCTTTCAACTTCTACTTATGAATAAAATCATACTCATCATAAAAAGAGAATACTTAACCCGCGTAAAAAACAGGGCCTTTATTCTTTCCACCTTACTCACTCCTTTGCTGTTTGCGATTTTGATCGGCGGTAATGTTTACTTCGCCGCAAAGGGGCACTCCAAACATAAGATCGCCGTGATAGACGCCAATGGTTTCTTCCAGAAAAATTTAAAGAACGGCAATGATATCGAATTCGAATTTCCATCGGGCATTGATACAGGCAACTACCTCGCGAAGGGATATACAGATATTTTGATGATTCCGAAATTTGACGGGAATAAAAAAACAGACTTCACCATCCGTTCAGAAAAAAGCATGGGGTTTGTTTTGAAAGAAAGCATCGAACGAAAAATAAATGCAGCCATTGAAGACCAGAAATTGCAGGAGAATGGCATCAGCAAAGCACAACTGGATTCCATACATGTGCAATCGCAGTTTGCCGAATTAAAAACAATGCAACAGAGCGGCGACAATGTAAAAGAAAGCAGTGAAGGCATGGCGCTGGCTATTGGTTATGGATGTGGCATCCTCATTTACATCACCATGCTTATTTATGGAATGATGGTAATGCGCGGCGTGATGGAAGAAAAAACAAACCGCATTGCAGAGGTAATCATCAGCAGCGTAAAACCTTTCCAGTTGATGATGGGTAAGATTGTTGGTATCGGCGCAGTAGGTATTACGCAGTTCTTGTTATGGGGCATTTTGATCCTTGTATTATCATCTGCAGCAACGGCTTTGGTTCCCCATGAAACAATGGAGCAGGTTAAATTGCTTCAACAAAATGGTGGCATGATGCCTGGAGCAGGCATGATGCAGGCTACTGAAGGGGCCCAAAAAATATATGCGCTTCAGCATTCTTTCAGCACCGCTAACTGGCCGGTGATCATTGGTTGTTTTATATTTTATTTTATTGGAGGATATTTATTTTATGCCGCTTTATTTGCGGCAGTAGGAAGTGTTGTAGAAGATGCACAGGGTTCAGCCGGACTCACACTTCCAATTACGATGCCGATCATTTTCTCATTCTTTATCATGACCAGTGCTATACAAACGCCCGATAGCCAGCTTGCCATCTGGGCGAGTATCGTTCCTTTCAGCTCGCCGATCGTTATGATGGCGAGGGTTGCTTATGGTGTTCCGGGCACAGTTGCCTATTGGCAACTGGCGGCAAGTATGTTGTCTTTGATAGGTGGCTTCTTTTTCACCACATGGCTGGCAGGAAAAATTTATCGCACAGGTATATTAATGTATGGCAAGAAAGTAACCTGGAAGGAAATGTTCAAATGGGCGTTCAGAAAAAATTAATAATTAGTAATTAATAGTTAATAATTGCGTTGAAAGAGGAAGGCTGATGAATAACATCAGCCTTCCTCTTTTTCGGTATAATTATTTAACTATGACTTATTAACTCGCTATTGCGCAAGCGACACCCTGATATTGATCCCCGCCCTCGTATTCGTCATTGGCGCAGATGTTGAGATGTATGGTATCACTTTTCTTTGATCAAAGAAGAACTTGATATTGATCCGGTTATTCAATACATAATCTATGGAAGGCTGGATAGTGATCTCTTTTTGTCCGCCTGTACCGTAAGCATTCGCCTGGTCCAAACGGCTGTTGCTGGTTGACATATCGCGCATGGATACATCCAAACGCATATTCAGATCGTTCTGCAATGTCTTGCCTTTACTGCCTGGAATTTTAAATGGCAACCTCACGCCTTTTTTACGCAATCCCGCACCAAACACCCATTCTGTAGTGCGGCTCTCACTCAATTGATAATCGATCAGGCTTAAACTCAACTGGCGGCTCTTGCTGTATTTGAAATTAACACTAAGCTGATCAACCGTTGTTACATCAATTCCGATCAACGGTTCAAATGCTTCTTTCATGGTAATATTCGGAACCAGGAAATAAGGTATATAGTTACCACTCACTGTATCAATAAATCCTGGTGCACTGAAACGGAACGGATCCTGGTACAACAACGCGCTGTTGTAACTGTTCATACTTAAGGTACCATTGTATCCATGCGAAATATTGATACTCGTGAATATACCGGCGAGCGCAGGAAACTTACTCAACCCGGTATAATTCAGTTTCCAGTTTGGTTTTGGAAGAATTCCTCCGAATGGATTGGAACTGATATTCGGATTGGATTGCCTGATAAGCGCAATACTGTTCGGATCTTTTTTGGTATACGCCGCAATAAATGCCGGCACCAACACATCCTGCGCATAACGCCCATACCCTTTTGCATAACCATCATTTGTAAATTGCTGGCCAGCCGGTAATTTTTGCCAGTAAGGGTTTGCTTCCGCAACTCTTTTACTGATGATTTGCCTGTTGCTTTCAAATGTTTTAAACGTTTCGGAAATTTCATTCGGGTTGCCTTGGCCAAACAAAGTATTGAATGAAATATAGGAAACACTAAAGCCTCCGCTCGCCAATGGATTCAGGTGATGTAACCCTGAGTTCCCCGTTGTGTCTTTGTACAATTCTGAATATTCTTTTGTAAAACTCTTATCAAGGTTGATGTCGATCAGCAACTCACGTATCGGTTCAATCTGCGCAGTAACAGTTAAACGTTGTTCATAATTCTGGCGGAAAAGGAAATTGAATGTACTGTCGCGCGTGATCAATCCTTTCGCTCCTTTTTGATTGAGCCAATTGCTGTCGGGCTGTTTTCCAAATACATAATCCAAGCCTGGCGCCATTGTTTTCCAGTCCTGCCCTATGTATTGTGTGCTATCCATATAACCCGGTAAACGGCTGCGGTAATTCTCCGCATATTGTACATTAACGGCACGTACCATAGTAACCAGTTTACCCGCTGCTCTTGTAAACCCATTTAATTCTATAGGCTCATTTGCTTTTGCCAAATGTGCTGCTGTTTGGGCGTCGCGTTTCATCTGGCGCCATTTTTTTAATGCATCTCTTCTTTTCTTTCCCTTCAATCCTTTCACTACTTCTGCTTTTGTGAGAATGGTTGTTCCCAACGCATTCCTGTTCAGTGCATCTTTTACGTCTGCCGGTTTTTTGGGATCGGGTTTTGGTTTAGGCGGCGGAATAATATCCAAAGCCCGCAACCATTTCGACTTTGCATACAGGCTGGCAAAATTGAATTGTGCATTGAAATTATTTTCCTGTGTATTTTCAATCGTGTTTCCAAGATTGATCGCAAGGCGGCTCGCACCGATCCAGTTATAAGAAGTTCCATAACTATACGTTGCCCTGATCCAATCCGTTAATGGAAACTTGTTAAATGGTATTGAATAATTCAAGGTTGCTTTCTGTTGATAGAGCGTGTTCCTTCCGCCTTTAAAGAAGTTCTCGCGTACGGTATCTTTTTTCGCTTTTGAATCGATCCTTCCGAACGGTTCATCCACACGTGCGTTATTAAGTGCATTAAAATCAAGATTCAATGTTCGCGTAAGATCCCATCGCAGCGCGTAATAACGATCAAAGGTGAAATATTTATCGTAGGTAGTATCTACCCTTTCCACTTTGCTATCCACGGTGTTTACAATACGCGGGATAAATTCTCCGAACTGCCTGTTGATATCGGCACGGAAACTAAGGAAGGAAGGCTTGAGATTAAAATTAATATCCCTGATGAATGACAGCCACGGCGTTTGCCATTTGATAAGTCTCTTGAATGGTTCAATGTATTTACTTTGCCCGATAAAAGTATAACCCAGGGCGCCTCTTTGCTTGGTTACCGTATTCTGCAATATTACCGGACTTGTTTGCGTGATCTCAGAAAAAGCATAACTGAAATCGAAATTACTTATGTTGAGTAGTCCCGGTCGATTGGTTGCGGGCATAAACCGCACATTGGTAAAGTTGAGTGTTTTGATAGTTGTCTGATCAAGCGCGGCATTTTTGATAGAATCCTGTTTATTCTTTGGAGCGGCATTCAGTTTTTCTTTATACTTCACATCCAGGTCGTATGGATCAAATTGCGGCGTGAGTATCGTACGGTTGATGCCGATATATGTCGGTATAGAAAGCCTTGCCTTCTTTGGTATCAATTTGCCCGCATCAATATTCGCAGCTGCATCAAACTGTATGAGGTTGTCTTTTGCGCGCTCGTTCACTCTTTGTTCAATCGTACCAAATCCCTGTGTATGTGTATTGCCGGAAAAAGTAACGGTTCCGAGATCTGCAAGTGTAAGGTCAACTCTTCCGAGCGCGGCCCATCCGCCATTCTCATCCAGTTGAGAGAGACGCAGTTCATTCACCCATACTTCTGTATTAATAATTGAACCATCCGGCTTTAAAGGGTTCTCGATCGCTACCATAATTCCCCTGACTTCTCCAAGATTGGGATTACCGAGAATAGAGATGGTTTTATTATCAAGCAACTGCCTGTATATTTTAGTGACCGATGCACCTGCATTGTTTCGTTTCAGTTTCAGATCGATCAATGCGCGCAGTGCAAAATCAAGATTATTTTCAACCGGCCATATTTTTTCTTCCTGGCCACGTGTATAGTTTCCCGGCGGCGTGATCTTTAACGGGATCTTGATCTCGTAATAGTTATTCAGGAAATCCTGGCCAATACGAACGATCGCATTCATTTCATTATCCTTCAGCTGGCGCTGGCCGGTAATGGATTCGGCATGTATATACATCGACAGTTTTCCATACGATCTTACATCGAGGTTCATTGTTTTGAATACGGCTCTCGAATCGCCTGAAAGCAGGTTGTTGATCCTTAAACTCATCGCCTGCTCATTCTGCTGCAGGTTAACACCGTTGTTACTTAACAACTGAACACGCTCAACACCCGGAGGCATTAAATAATTTACAGGCTGACGGCTGCTGTTCTCTTCCAGGCTTACAGCCAAAGTATTTAAAACAGTTCCACCCGAATTATTCACAGGTGTATACGAACCGGTTGTATCAACATTGAAGGTGAACTGGCGCCATACATTTCTTACAAGGTCCATCCTTGCCAAACGCAATACCACTGAGTCATCAAAATCTGTGAGGTACAAACGTGTAAAACGAATAGATTTAAAATCAGGTATGCTACCCACTTTACGTGCATAGCTTTTGATAGGTATGCGGAAGAGAAACCAGTTCTCTGTTTTTCTGGTACCATCGGCTGCATTTACGGTTACCACTCTTTTATCAGTGATATAGGGTGTAACACCCACATCCATTCCCGGTTTGAGATCGATATCGTATTCGTAATAAGACTCTGTTTCATTCAATGTGTTATCACGGTTCAGATCCTCATTATCGGGATACAAAGTAGCAGCAGAAGTAAACTGGCTGTTTGAAGTGGCCAATGGTGAATTGCCCTGGGGGTTATTAAAATTTTTATACCTGCCCAATATACCGGTACCCAACGGATCAAAACTTGGATCACGGTACCATTTATAATTATCACCTGAAGGATCTGCCAATGCTTTTCGGTAAGCTGTGGAACCGGTTCCGAAATTATTAGCAATCCTTTGCAGAACATAATCTTTTTTTCTTCTTTCACCATCATCATCCAACCCGTCAAAACCTACATCCTGGTAGGGCCTGTCATCCGGATCATTACTGAATGCCTGCGTGATCTGTATCGGGTTCACAGGCGTTCTGCCCCATGTATTTGTGCTGTCTACCGCAGCTGGAATTTTCGGCGTATTCATTCCATTCTCATAAAAACGTTTGCCGTCTTTCAAAATATCTTCGCTCACATTACCGAGGTTGAGATGCAGTTTACCACCCGTGCTTGACGGATTTAAAATAAATGGATCCTGTGCCCATATTTCAAAGAACTCAATATTGCCTGTTTCAAAATCTGTCTGATCATTTGCGCGCATCAACCCAGCCCATCTTTCAGAAGGCCGCAACAATTTACCTTCTGCATCTATCTGTGTATTTCTTGATTCAAAATTGTATGGCCCTTTTTCTTTTGGATAAAAAGCAAGATCAAAGGTGGAGGATTGTACATCGGTAATATTCGTGGTGCGTTGCGGGAACAATTCATTCGTATATACCTGTCTTACACGCGGGTCACTCAATTCAACCAAATCCCTGCGCAATGGATTGGTTGTACTGTTCCTGTCCTGCAGGTTGGGTTCAATATTATACCACGCGAGTTTAGCACGGTTAAAATTATAATCGATAGAATCCGTGAGTGTTGCTTCAGGAAACCTGGGATTTCCCTGCGGTGTGGATGCGAGGGTCCATGCCACCAAAGGAAAACGCAAATCTATACTTGTACGTGTTCCTTCAAACTCATCAATAAAGATCAACCCTTCGTCACCATTCCCTATCTGCGATGGGTGGCCCGGTTTTAATATCGCCGCTTCACCATAAGCTGTAATGGCTGATTTCGCTTTGGTTGAATAGAAAGGCAGTTTATCAAGAAACCTTGTAAGCCCCGGCAATTCCGAACGGTAACTCGCATCAAATCCATACATCGTGTTCTTTATCGGGTCATCACCATAACCCATCTTCGTAAAGAAAGGACGTTCAGCCAGCCGCATAAACGAAGCGCCAACAGTTAATTTTTTATTGGCGAGATAATCCACTCTCAACCCTGTGAAATTTCTTTGCTGTACACCGAACCCGGCGTTATTCTCAAACGAAACTTTTACCGGGATATTAGAACTGAGGATACCTGCATTTAAGATCTTAACCGATCCCAGGTTATAATCAATCGTATAATCAATGCCTTCTTTCAGGATCTGCCCGCCTGCTGTTACAGTAACTGATCCTGGTGGAATATTAAATGCGTTCAGATTTATTTCGGAACCGCCTGCACTTCCTTTAACCTGGCCCTGCATCACAAAACGGTTAAGGTTGGCATAGGTTTGCGCGATCGCTTTAATTGAATCGTACAATTGGTAATAAACATATTTCTTTTTTATCGCGGCACTCTGTCCGGCAAAAGCAAGGGTATCAAGGTCGCGGCCAAAAGGTTCCAGCACGGGAAAAACAACGCGGCCCATAGCTGGCAAAATAGTAAAGCCTTCTATATAATCAAACACACCATCAGGCTGTGGATCGTTTCGGTTATTTAAACGGTCGAGTCTTAATATGCGCAGCAACGATTTTCCGTCAACAGCAAGCGAGGTTTCAGGAAGGTATCTCTTTAAACCGCCGCTGGGTTCTTCATACAAAACATTGAGTTTGAAATCTTCTTTCTGTATGCTGCCAAAAAGATCGAGCGAATAAACGTTCTTCATCATCCATCCCCAGGTTGGCAGAGAAGTTCTTTGCGAAGTCGCTTTCAATAATTTCAGGAACAATACTTTTTGCACGCCACGTGTTGAATCAAGCGCCACATCCTGTGCAAACTCTCCCACCTGGTAAGGCCTTCCGTTATAAGTGTATTGATACGCTACTGCCAACACCTCATCAGATTGCAACTGCACGTTTACAGAAACGAAACCAACCTGCGGGTTATAATAATATTCTGATGGATTCAGTTTCCGCGCAAATGTTTTTTCATAGTCATCCACCGGTTTCAATCCTTTTGAGGTCAATATCGAATTGATGGCAGAAGGGTTTCGTGCCGATGGATTGGCAACGAGTGAAGAATACAGATCATTGTCACGATTTTCCGGTAAAGGGTTGCTGGTATTGGAATGTACATTCGGATTAAAAGGTTGCGATTCAGCCAGGTCCATCAAACCCACAATATCACGGGCATCCGTAGTGGCGCCGGTGCGGTTGGTTACCCATACCTCTATCCGCTGGATCTGTACCTGTGAATTCACCACCGGCAGGTTAGCCATGGTTTTGTTATAGTTATTTCGGAAATACTGGCCCATTAAAAAGTGGCGGTTCTCCTCGTAATCATCTAATTTTTTCTGGAAACTCTGCGTAGCAGTTCCTCCAGATAAACCAACCGTTTGTCTTGTTGATTTCTGGTTGGCTATTGCCGCAGTAACATATACTTTTCCGAATTGCAATTGTGTTTTTACACCAAACAGGTTCTGCGCACTCGGCATTAATGAGCTTCGCGATTGAAAGGAAATATTACCGGCTTCGAGGCTTTTGATGATCTCATCATCCATGCCTTTGTAATCCAGCTTCAATTGATTATCAAAACCGAAATTGGAAATCGTGCTGTAGTTGATCGGGAACTTAAGTTTGTCACCAATGTTTGCATTTACATTCAGCTTGGCATTCATATCAAAATCAAACCCTCCGTTCTTCCTCGCTCTTTCAGGTAAAGTTGGGTTTTCGATATTCTGGCCCTGGTAACCGGCCATGATATTCACTTCTCCCGTGGGCTTTATATCTACCTTCAATCCACCGGCAGTAGTTCCAAAAATCCGGTCGAACAATCTATCATAGGCCCGGAGTTGTGGCCTGCGCGATTTGAGGTTCAATGCAGTTAGTGCGTTGGCCCTTTTCTTAAAATAATCCGCTTCATCGCGTTGCGATTGCAGCCGCATGAATTCATCAAAGGTCAAAACCGTTGGTACGCGATAATATTTGCTGCCAACTTTTTCAATGATATAATATTGCCTGGTTACCGGGTCGTACTGGATATCGCGTTTGATCAGCGTGGTATCGCGGAGATCAAAAGGATTTTTGCTTTGATTGGAATACGGGTCGCCCCTTCTGTCGCTGATGGGATAGTGGACAGAGTCTTTCTGCTGCGCCTGGGCACACAGAGCAGGCAGAAGCAAAACGAGCATACTTGCAAAATGACGAATGGCCTTCTTCAAACAGTTACTCCTGGTTAAAACAGATAAATACAATGGTTACAGAAAACTGGTTAGGTAGAAATGGAGGCGATAAGTTATAGGTTTTTTAGTGCTTGTTTAATGATATCTTCCAGTGATGCTTTTTCTGTTACAGTTGCCATTGTTTTTTTAATGGCCTGTTCTGCCATCGCGCGGCCGATACCTAAAGCCACTAATGCAGTTACCGCATCTGCATCTATTGTTTGAATGCCTGTTACCGAAACTGCTGAATCAAGCGGGTGTTTGCCCAGTTTATCCCTTAATTCAACGATCAGTCTTTCGGCCGATTTCTTTCCAATACCTTTGATACCTTCCAGTTGCTTTGTGTTGCCTTGCACAATAGCGCGGGCTATTTCATCCGGCCTCATACCTGACAACATCATACGGGCGGTTGCTGCACCTACCCCGGAAACACTGATCAGGTGAAGGAACATTTCTCTTTCGGCCAGTTCTGCAAAGCCAAAAAGTGTTTGCGCATTTTCTGTTATATGCAGGTAAGTAAACAGCTGGCCGCTTTCTTTATTGCTGATAGCGGCATACGTATTCAGGCTCACCTGCAATTCATATCCTACGCCATTTACGTCCACCACGATACGCGCGGGTGTTTTAACAGCAAAATGTCCTCTTACAAAAGCGATCATACCGTTCTCAAAAATATGTGAAAAAGCCTTCTCCCGGGTAATTTATTGACCGAAAACGGAATTATTAAGCCTCTTTAAAGTTCATTTTAAAAAAAGTTGGGGAAACCGGGCTTAAATCGGCCTGGGTTTAACCCCAATTTGGGGAAATCACAAAATGATGAATTTGGTATATGTAAGCAAATCTTATGGATATTTGCGCCAATCTTAGTAAAACCATATGAGTAAAATAACCGCAGCTATTACAGCAGTTGGAGGATATGTTCCCGAGACCAAACTCACCAATTTCGACCTTGAGAAGATGGTAGATACCAATGATGAATGGATCCGTACCCGTACCGGCATCTCAGAAAGAAGGATTTTAAAAGAACCCGGCAAAGGCAGCAGCGATATGGCCGTGCCTGCGGTGGAAGAATTACTTCGCAAGAGGGGGATCGATGCAAAAGACATCGACTGCATGATCTGCGCAACCGTAACACCCGATATGGTTTTTCCCGCCACGGCAAATATCATTTGTGATAAACTCGGTGCGACCAATGCCTGGGGCTACGATATGAGCGCCGCCTGCAGCGGTTTCTTATATGCATTGACCACCGGCGCGATGTATATTGAAAGTGGCCGCTACAATAAAGTAGTGGTAGTAGGTGTTGATAAGATGAGTGCCATTGTAGATTATACCGACCGCGCCACCTGCATCATTTTTGGCGATGGCGCCGGCGCCGTGCTGTTAGAACCTACTGAAGATGGCACAGGAATTCTTGACAGTATCCTTAGAAGTGATGGAAGTGGCCGCCAGTATCTGCACATGAAAGCCGGCGGATCAGTAAAACCCGCTACCGTGGAAACCGTCCTGGCCAAAGAACATTTTGCTTACCAGGAAGGACAACCGGTTTTCAAATTTGCGGTAAAAGGCATGGCGGATGTAAGCGCCGAATTACTCGAACGCAATAACATGACGGGCGATGATGTTGCCTGGCTCGTTCCACACCAGGCCAATCTCCGCATTATTGATGCCACCGCAAATCGCATGGGTTTATCAAAAGAAAAAGTGATGATCAATATCCAGAAATATGGCAACACAACAGCGGCAACCATCCCACTTTGTTTATGGGATTGGGAGAGCCAGTTGAAGAAAGGCGACAATATTGTGCTGGCAGCTTTTGGAGGCGGATTTACCTGGGGAGCTACCTGGGTTAAGTGGGCGTATTAATTATCTATCAAGAAAATTATATGAGGCTGCCTTATTAAAAGGTGGCCTTTTTTATTTCATAGAAATGGCACGCGGATAACACGGAAAAAGCCGGATCTGAACGGATCTGTTTTGTTTTATCCGTGATAATCCGTTTTTTTCAGTGTCATCCGCGTTCCTATTAGCTCCTTGCGTACAATATATAGTCCGTCTGCGGTATCTTCTCCACTTCCAGCTGCCTCAACATCGTTACCAACTGCCCGCGATGATAACTGCCATGATTATTGACGTGCAATAAGATCTCTTTCACTTCCTGTTCAAAAGCCTCGCCTTTCATATTCTTATAAGGCAATACATAGCTGATGTCCGCGTCAGTGGCAGAACGGACCCAATCTATCCACTGTTTATTTTGCTGCAGCAATCCATCTTCGATTTCCTGCATGGTAGGATGAAAACTAAGGCTGGGTACAACGATCTCCTTGACCTTATGCACACGCTGCCACCAGATAGCGGTAGCATCCCAGATATGCAAACAGGTTTTATGAACAGAAGAAAAACTGCTTACGATCTCCTGTTGTTGCTGTTCTTCGGTCAATGGCGATATTACCTGGAATAATCTTTCATTTGCCCAATGCTCATATTGCGCAAAAGAGGTTAATAATTGCTTCATGTTTAGTTACTTTTGGAGTAGCACTTATGTAGGGTGCCCTACGTAAAAATATTTTCAATCCAAAAATAATGAATAAAAAATTTCCTTTTAGTGGTATCAGTTCAGTAGCGATGCATGCATCGGGACATGAGAATGCAGAGTATTCGCACCTTACGCCTATTTACGCCACCTCTACATTCACATTCGATTCTGCGCAACAGGGCAGCGACCGTTTTGCGGGAGCCGATAAAACAAGGATCTATAGTCGATGGGGCAATCCCACTTTCACTACGGCAGAAGAAACGATCGCAGCTTTGGAAACATTTGGTGTGAACGATGCAAATGGAAACCCGCTTGAAGTAAAAGCATTGCTGCACGCGAGCGGGCAGGCAGCAATGACCACACTTTTTCTCAGCACCTTAAAAAGTGGCGACACAGTTCTTTCGCATTTTTCTTTATATGGAGGTACACATGAATTGTTCTTAAAAGTATTGGCTGATACAGGTGTGAAAACAACGATCATCGATATGCGTGATCTGAACCTTGTGGAAGATGCTTTAAAAAAAGATCCATCGATTAAAATGGTTCATATTGAAACGCCGGCGAACCCGACTATCCAATGCGTAGATATTGAAGAAGTAACTTTATTAGCCAAACAACACAACATACTGGTATCAGTTGATAATACGTTTGCCACACCTTTTTTACAACAGCCTTTCCGTTATGGTGTTGATTTTGTGTTTCATTCCACTACCAAGTTTCTCAACGGACACGGCACTTCTATCGGCGGTGTTTTACTGGGAAGGGATCTTGAATTCATGCGCACCAAAGTCTGGAAATGGCACGCATTGCTGGGAGGTAACAGCAATCCATTCGATGCTTTTTTATTAACGCAGGGAATGAAAACACTGGAACTGCGCATGGATCGTCATTGTCATAATGCAATGGAGGTAGCGGAATATCTTTCGCAACATCCTGCTATCGGCCATGTAAATTATAACGGGCTCGCTTCGCATCCCGATCATTTGGTTACTACCAAACAAATGCGCCATCCCGGTGCGTTGATGAGTTATGAATTGAAAGGAGGATTGGATGCCGGCCGTCGTTTTATAGATGCACTGCAAATGTGTGTGCGTGCTGTTTCACTGGGAACGGTTGATACACTTGTATCACATCCTGCGACGATGAGTCATTTTGGTTTGAAAAGAGAAGAGCGCATCCAATTCGGCATTACGGATGGATTGATCAGGATGAGTGTGGGGATTGAGAATATTGCGGATATTTTGACGGATTTGGAACAAGCTTTGACGAAGGCATAGTTAAAAGTTAAGAGTCAATAGATAAGAATTAGAGATCCTGTACGGAAGCGCACTGTTAACTTTTAACTCTTAACTTTTAACTCAAAAAATCTTTAACCATAAATAAATCTCATGCGCATCCTCACTTGCTTGCTCATCATCACTTGCCTGGTTGTTTCCTGTAATAGTGGGAAATACGATACCATTATCCGCAATGGAATGGTTTATGACGGTAACGGTGGCGCTCCCTTCAAAGCAGACATCGCTATTAAAAATGATACGATCGCATTTATCGGTGATCTATCAAAGGAACCCGCGAAGCATGAGGTAGATGCAAAGGGAATGGCAGTAACACCTGGCTTTATTAATATGCTTAGTTGGTCGCCCGTGACACTGATCGAAGACGGAAAGTCACAGGGTGAGATCCGTGAAGGCGTTACACTGGAAGTATTTGGCGAAGGTGAAAGCATGGGCCCGCTGAATGCAAGAATGAAAAAAGAAATGCAGGATGATCAACCCATCTATAAATTCAAAGTAGACTGGAACACTTTAGGCGAATACATGCAGTCGATGGAAAAAAGAGGTATCAGTTGCAATATTGCATCTTATGTGGGTGCCACTACCATTCGCACGAATGTAATAGGCGAAGACAACCGCGATCCAACGCCGGCTGAATTAGAAAAAATGAAAACGCTGGTAAAACAGGCAATGGAAGAAGGTGCACTGGGTGTTGGCTCCTCATTGATCTATCCGCCGGCATTCTTTGCCAAAACAAATGAACTGACTGAATTGTGCAAAGCTGCAGCGCCTTATGGCGGCGGTTATATTTCTCATATGAGAAGTGAAGGGAATAAGTTGAATGAAGCGGTGGAAGAACTCATCACCATTGCCAAAGATGCGAATGTGCACGGCGAGATCTATCACCTGAAAGCCGCCGGCATCGGCAACTGGCATAAAATGGACAGCGTGATCAAAAGAATAGAAAGAGCTCGAAAAGAAGGGATTGATATTGCTGCAAACATGTACACATATACAGCGGGTGCAACAGGCATGACAGCCGCCATGCCACCATCATTACAGGATGGCGGTTTCGGTAAATTATGGAAACGTTTACAGGATCCTGCTATCCGCGCGGAAACAAAGAAAGCGATGAAGACAAATGCTACCGACTGGGAAAATCTATATTATGGTGCGGGCTCTCCTGAAAAAGTTTTGTTGCTAGGATTCAGAAGAGATTCACTTGCAAAATATGCAGGCAAATCATTGGCCGAAGTTGCCAAAATAAGAAACACTACACCTGAAGATGTAGCTATTGATCTGATCATCCAGGATAGTAGCCGTGTGGAAGTGGCCTATTTTATGATGAGTGAAGAGAATGTAAAAAAACAATTGGTATTGCCCTGGATCAGTTTTGGTTCCGACGCAGGTTCCATGGCACCGGAAGGAAATTTTATCAAACAAAGCGCACATCCCCGCGCCTATGGAAATTTTACAAGGGTGATCGGCCGTTACAGCAGGGATGAAAAACTGATCTCACTTGAAAAAGCCATTCAGAAATTATCGAAAGTTGCCGCTACCAATTTACATATTCAAAAACGCGGGGAATTGAAAGTGGGTAACTATGCAGATGTGTTGGTTTTTGATCCCGCGAAAGTGCAGGATCATGCTTCCTATGAAAAACCACACCAATATTCAACCGGCATGATCGATATATGGGTGAATGGAAAGCAGGTATTAAAGGATGGAGAACATACAGGAGCTAAGCCTGGAAGGTTTGTAAAAGGGCCGGGAAGATCAACTAATAATTAGTAGTTGGGAAGTGCTAATCGATAACGATACAGAAACAATAATTACCATATGGAAGTTTTAATAAGAAGGGCTGAAAAAAAGGATTGTGGTCGCTTGTTAGAATTAATACAGGAACTCGCGGACTATGAAAAAGCACCACAGGAAGTAACCGTAACTCTCGAACATTTTGAAGAAAGTGGTTTTGGGGAGAAGCCGGTGTGGTGGGGATTTGTAGCGGAGATCAATGGGCATGTAGAAGGATTTGCCCTATACTATATTCGCTATAGCACATGGAAGGGACAATGCCTCTACCTCGAAGACTTTTTGGTGACTGAAAAATTAAGAGGGTTGGGCGCTGGTAAACTGTTATTCGATCGCCTGATAGAAGAAGGTAAAGAACGCGGATACAATCGAATGGTTTGGCAGGTCCTCGACTGGAATGAACCGGCAATCAATTTCTATAAAAAATATAATGCAATACTAGATCCGGAATGGGTGAATGGGACGCTTTACTTTTAGAAGATTTATTAGTGAGGAAGCTACGGCCAGACACTATTTTGCCGGCACTAAATACAAAGTTGCTCTTTTTCCCTGCTCTTTTTAAACGCCAAATTGTTTTTGTAAATCTAACACTCGTTTTATGTCACAACCAAAAACAAAGACTCTAATTCTTGTGTCATTTATCCCGTCATAAGGAATTTCGTCTTTCCAGAATTGTATATTCCTGTTTCCAAGTTCATTCAATAAGTCTGTTTCAGTTGTCTTGTCCTTGATGAAACCAACCATATGCCTGTTTGCAAATTTGTCAGAAGTAATTTTCTCAAATGCAAAGGCAACCGCCTCTTTTTCAGTTTGAAAATAATTGAAATTAGTGCGTTCTCCACGCTCTGTATAATACCAAACATATAAACTACCGAATGTATCTAAACCAAAACCTTCATGGACAATTCTATTACCAATTGCATAGCTGTCATTAAAGCAATTGGCTGTCAACCATTCGTCCAGCTGCTCAATTGTCAACAAGTCCATTTCCGTATTTTTAAGTCATAGTGAAGTGTTCAGGCATTTGCCTAGAACAAATTGGTGATTTTAATATTCATTAATTCACTCCATCAACCACCGCCTCCTTAAATACCTTCTGCACCAACCCCTGCAAAACTTTTCCCGGCCCGCATTCTGTGAAATGGGTTGCACCATCAGCTACCATCGCCTGCACACTTTGTGTCCATCGAACAGCGCCGGTCAATTGATCAATGAGGTTTGCTTTTATTTCGCGGGGATCAGTTACGGCTTTGGCAACTACGTTTTGGTAAACGGGGCAGCTGGCTGTATTGAAGATCGTTCCTTCGATTGCCGCTGCTAATTCTTCTTTCGCAGGCGCCATCAATGGCGAATGAAATGCACCGCCTACGGGCAATACGAGTGCACGTTTTGCTCCTGCGGCTTTCATTCTTTCGCAGGCTATTTCAATTCCTTTGATAGAACCACTGATCACCAGTTGGCCGGGGCAATTATAATTTGCGGCAACGACCACTTCTCCTGTTTCTGCAGAAACTGCAGCACAGATCTCTTCCACTTTTTCATCAGCCAATGCAAGCACAGCAGCCATCGTTGAAGGATTTAACTCACAGGCTTTCTGCATCGCTTTCGCACGAATGCTTACCAATTTCAAAGCATCTTCAAATTGCAAAACACCGTTGGCAACCAATGCAGAGAATTCACCTAATGAGTGCCCCGCAACCATATCGGGTTGTACATTATCCAGCGTTTTAAAAGCTATTACAGAATGTAGGAAAACAGCGGGTTGGGTGATATTGGTTTGTTTCAATTCTTCATCAGTTCCACCAAACATGGTGTCGCTGATACGAAAACCGAGGATATCATTTGCACTTTCAAAAAGTTTCTTTGCCAATGGATTACTCTCGTATAAATTATTTCCCATTCCACTGAATTGGGAACCCTGTCCGGGAAATACATAGGCATGTTTCATAAAAAAGTTTATTTGTTTATTCGTTTATCGGTTTATTAGTATTCCAGTTCTATTGCTTATTAATATTTTGTCTAAGCACTTTTACATATCCATTTAATTTCTTGTGAATTAACTCCATTTCGTTTACAAGTAAAAGATATTCGTCTTCTTTTATTAATTGCCGCGTTCTTGCTTTCCTGATCCATGTTTTGGTTTCAAGTAAAGATCCGCGAGCATAAAAGCAAAAGTTAATATTTTCTTTTAAGAAATATCTACCATAACCTTCCGCGATATTAGCCGAAATTGAATCTGCGGACGCCGTCAATTGCTTGCCTAATCCAAATTTGGTGAAAGATTCCCATTTCATTACTATGCTCCATACTTTTTCTCCTAAGTTTTCAGAGAGCTTATAAACTTCCAGATCTTCTAAAACAAATGGCATAAAAAAGGTTTACTATTTCTAATAAACCTCAACCTACTAAACATGATGAATTTAGCAAAGCGTATTTATACCTTTTTATTGGGGTTTATCACCTAGGCTTAATAAACCAGTAAACTAATAAACAGATAAACTTATCCCAAATTCTTTTGTATCAATTTCAGGAACTCGTTCCTGGTTGTATTCTTCATAAACTCTCCATCGAAAGCAGATGTAGTGGTTATAGAATTCTGTTTCCCTACCCCACGCATCATCATACACAAATGTTTTGCTTCGATCACCACCGCAACGCCAACAGGGTTTAAAGATTCTTTGATCGCTTCCAGAATTTGCGTTGTCAATCTTTCCTGCACCTGCAATCTTCTTGAATAGACATCTACTACCCTTGCCAGTTTACTCAGCCCGGTAATATAGCCGTTGGGTATATAAGCAATGTGCGCTTTACCAAAGAACGGCAACATATGATGCTCGCACATGGAGTACAGTTCAATATCTTTCACGATCACCATTTCGCTCACATCTTCATGGAATTTTGCCGATTCAATGATCGCCTTTGCATCCTGTGAATACCCCTGTGTGAGGTATTGCATGGCTTTGGCCATGCGTTCGGGTGTTTTTTCCAGTCCTTCGCGGGCGGGATCCTCTCCCAATAACTCCAGGGCATGTTGATAATCTTTCATCAAACCCGAAGTAACATCCTCATCATATTTTTCGATCTTTTTATATGCCATGTCTTATGATTTGTATTATCAATTTACGGGATACTCTACAAAATTTCGTTCTGTTTCGTACAGGCGGATCTGCAGTTCCAGTTTCGCGTCCAGTTTTGGTCTGAGCAGGTTATAGATCACTATAGCGATATTCTCTGCCGTGGGATTCAATTCAGCAAACTCAACCGTGTCTAAATTCAGATTTTTGTGATCAAAACGATCCATCACTTCTTCTTTCACCAGGTCACTCAGTATTTTCAGATCGATCACGTAGCCGGTAGCGGGATCCGGTTCACCAACCACTTTCACCACCAGGTCATAATTATGGCCATGATAGTTCGGGTTATTGCATAAACCAAATACTGCATCATTACGCTCCTCGGTCCATGAAGGATTATGCAGACGATGCGCTGCGTTAAAATGTTCTTTCCTGAAAACGGCGACTTTGCTCATCGGGTGAAGATCAGTTTCTTAATGAAGAATCTTTTAGTAACACGGTTATTGTTCTTTTGTTCGATGCTGCTGGGTACTGGATGCTAGATGCTGGATATTAGATCCTAGATATTGGATACTGGATGCGAAACTTTGCTACGGACTCAAAACTACCATCCCTCCCACATCCAAAATCCAACATCCAGCATCCAGTATCTAGTATCCAGTCCACCCTATCCAAAATACTCAACATATATCCTCGATGTCTCATACAACTTAATACAATGCAATTGCACATCTGCCGGTAAATGCGGGGCCAGTTGTTGCCAGATGGCGATGGCAAGGTTCTCGGTACTGCACATTTTATCTTTCATAAAATCCACATCCATATTCAGGTTCTTGTGATCCAGCCTGTCTACCACATATTCCTTCACTATCTGGCTGAGTTTTTTTACATCATATAAAAAACCGGTATCAGGATTGGGTTCTCCTTTTATTGTTACATATAGGTCGTAATTATGCCCGTGCCAGTTCTCATTCGCACAAACGCCGAACACCGCCTCATTCTGTTCCTTGCTCCATTTGGGGTTGAACAGTTTATGAGCCGCATTAAAATGTTCCTGTCTTGTTAAATACACCATTCTCCGCTGAAATTTCCGCAAAGGTAAGATAGAAGTCGGAAAGACCGAAAGTCAGTAAGTCGGGAAGCAAAACCAGCCCTATTCTTTCGGACTTACCGACTTACCGACTTTCGGACTTTTTACCCACCTTTGCCACCATGCGAGTGATTATCACAGCCGCCACTGTTGCCGAATGGATGCCTTCGTTCCTGGAGATGGATAAACTGTACACCGGTGAGAGCCAGCGGTTAAAGGTACAGTTCCACCAAAGCGGCGTGGGCATGCTGGCCAGTTCGGTTGCGCTTACACGCATGGTCCTGGAAGACAAGCCCGACCTGGTGATACAAGCTGGTATTGCCGGCTGTTTTGATATTTCCAGCCCTTTAGGAAAAGTAGTGGCAGTAAGTGATGAAGTATTGGGCGATATGGGTGTGGAAGAAGATGGTAAATGGAAAGATCTCTTCGATCTTAAACTCGAAAAAAGCAGTTACCACCCTTTTGAAAGAAGAAAGCTGCCAAATTCATGGCTCAGCAAATACAATCTCCTCAAACTGCCGGAAGTGAGTGGTATTACTATTAATGAAATATCTACCAACAAAGAAAGGATCAGTCAATTAATAAAAAAATACAACCCCTTCATTGAAAGCATGGAAGGTGCGGCACTGCATTATGTTTGTCGCGAAGCGAATATTCCATTCATACAGATACGCGCCATTTCAAATTACATAGGCGAAAGAAATAAAGCCAACTGGAAAATAAAAGAAGCCATTGATAACCTCAACCAGACTCTGATTAAATACGTTGAAAAACTGTATAAGATCCAGTGAATGATAAATAGTCAATAGTGAATACTTTTGCCAACAAGACATTCATTGACCATTGACCATTGACCATTGACCATTGACCATTGACCATTGACCATTGA
>JAZKBI010000013.1:0-304044 GCA_040388705.1 Bacteroidota bacterium
GCCGATTTTTGGACTGCTGCCACACCGAAACCTTTTACATACAGACTACGGAGCTCATATATTCTTACCTGCTGTATTTCTACAAACAGGTCACCCTTGCAGGGTTGTCAGTTTTTTCGGACACCGATAAAAAAATCTCCACCATATCCTGCCAGTTTCGTATTTCATCTCACATGATGTTTTTACTTATTTGCCCCACTGCCGTCTTTTAAAATTTAGTACCCTTTTTTCATGTTTCAGTTTTCTTTTTTCATGTTTCGGTTTATTCAACTGTTAAAGAAAATACATAACGATAAATTTTATTGTCATAATGATTTACCCGGATCATTTCCTCTAAAATTCAAATCACATGAAAAAAAGATCATTGTTTTTATTTGTTTTGAGCGTCTTCCTGGTTGGGTTTGCCTGCGCGCAAACCAAAACTGTTACGGGAAAAGTAACAGACGCCAAAGACGCCACACCTTTACCCGGTGCAACCATATTATCCAACGGCAAAACCTTTGGGGTCAGTGGTAACGACGGGAGCTTTTCCGTAAAAATTCCTTCCACTGCTACAACCGTTACGATCTCAATGTTGGGTTACGCGGATGAGACCGCGAGGATTTCAGCTGACAATATCGTAAATGTGAAACTCGTTGCAACCGAGATCAAATCACTTGAAGAAGTGATCGTAACCGGTTACGCAACCAAGCAGAAACGTGCCAATGTGGGATCGGCTTCCACAATCAATGCCTCAACCATCAGTGCGCAACCTATTGCCTCGTTCGACCAGTTATTACAGGGACAAGCACCTGGCGTAAATGTAAAATCCGGTTCGGGCCAACCGGGACGTAGTGCAGATGTGGTTATCAGGGGTAAGGGTTCGATCAATGGATCGAATGCACCATTGTATATTGTTGATGGAGTAGAGGTGCGCGCCAATGATTTCAGCACTATGAACTCTGCAGATTTTGAAAACTTTACCATCCTTCGTGATGCGGCTTCAACTGCTATTTACGGATCAAGGGGTGCGAATGGTGTGATCGTTGTTACTACTAAAAAAGGAAGAAGCGGTAAAGTGAAATTTGCCTTTGACGGTCAATACGGCCAGTCTCTTTTACCCGAGAACCAGTTAAAACTGATGAACACCCAGGAAAAACTGGATTTTGAAATGAACATTGCAGGTAATCCATGGGGATGGACAGCAGCCGAAGTAGCTAACCTGCGAAAAACAGAAGTGAACTGGGATGATTTTGTGTTCCGCAAAGGAAGCACTTCTTCTCACCAGTTATCTGCATCGGGTGGAAACGAGAAAACAACTTTTTATACTTCGATCGCGATGTTCAACCAGGAAGGCGTTGTAATAGGAACCAACCTGAAACGTGTAACAGGAAGGTTAAATATTACGCATACAGAATCGAATGTAAAATTTGGTGTAAATCTTTCAGGCGGTACTTCTTCTTTCCAGGGAACATCGGAAGGCGACCAGAGTATCAGTTCACCATTGAATACGGTGATCTGGGCCTTGCCTTATGAAGCGCCGTACCAGGCAGATGGTTCGTACACCAATTCAGTACAGTTTCCTTTTTGGCTCAACCCAGTTGAACAATTAAAAGAAAATGCAGGCACAAGCTGGGAACTGAAAGCAACAGGTAATGTTTTTATGGAATATAAATTGCCATGGATACAGAATCTTACTTATCGCATTAATGCGGGTGGCGATTATTCACAGAATGAAGGTTTTGGTATCTCTAATTTCGGTACGCAATCTGCTTTACAGAATGCTGCATTGGGTAATGCAATTGCGGGAGAAGGTGCCGTGGCAAGATCGTTCGACAGGCGTTTCCGCTATACCATCACCAATAGTTTGAATTATAAAACCAATCTCGGCCAATCAAATAATCATTCATTATCCGTTTCTGTATTTAATGAATTTGTAAATGTGCATGGCCGCAATTTCAATTATACAGGTTATGGACTGCTGCTTCCATTCCGTAATGAAGCGGGTTTGGTTGCAGGAACTGCGGCTAACGGATATATCCCGGTAGTAGGTGGTGGCTTCCCTGATAACAGCGCCTTGTCATCCTATTTTGCAACCGCAGATTACAGTTATAAGAACCGGTATTTCTTATCGCTCACAGGACGTACCGATGGATCTTCAAGATTAAGTGCAGAAAACAGGTGGACAGAATATGGTTCCGTTGCTGCGGGATGGATCATTTCAGACGAAACATTTTTTGAAAAATTCAAAGCGATCAATTTCCTGAAACTGAAAGCGAGTTACGGAACCGTGGGTAATCAAAATGGTATCGGCGATTTTCCATACCTGCAGCAATATGGAAGAGGCACGTACGGTGGTGGCGGTACTTTGCAGGTGAACAGGCTGGCGAATAATGCACTGACCTGGGAAACAAGAAGGACCGTAAATATCGGTTTGGATTTTGAATTGTTAAAGAGCCGCATTCGTGGAACTGTTGAAGTGTACAACGGCCTCACTAAAGGATTATACATCGCGCCATTTGTTCCATCTACCAGCGGTGGTGGTGGAAATGTGTTAGTGAACAGTGGTAGTATGGAAAACAAAGGCATTGAAGTGAGCCTTGGTTTTAAAATATTCGATACAAGAAATTTCCACTGGAACATCGATATGAATTATTCTTATAACAAGAATACGATCACGGATCTTCCCGAGAACCAGAACCTGCAGTTATACGGATCAGGTCTTGCATTACAGAAAGGAAAACCTTTCAATAGTTTTTACCTCGTTCAATATGCAGGTGTGAATCCAGCCAATGGTAACTCACAGTACATTAAAGCAGATGGAAAGACCCTCACAGAAATTTATGACGCGAATGATCTTGTAATACTGGGCACGAGTGATGCACCGCATAATGCAGGGCTCACCAATACATTCAGTTATAAGGGCCTTGAATTATCTGCACAGTTTGTAGCATCTGCCGGAAATTATATTTATAACAATGCGAGGTTCAATGTTGAGTTCTATCAATACACTACCTCCGGTTTTGCAAGAAGCGGATTAAGCGCATGGACAACCCCCGGGCAGGTAACCAACTTCCCGCGCATTGATGAAGCAACGCAAGCCACTACCACACGCTTCTTAGAGAAAGGAGATTTCTGGAGATTAAGAAATGTAACGCTGGCTTATACACTTCCCAAAACACTTGCCGGTAAATTGGGAATACAGGGAGCTAAGTTTTATGTGCAGGGACAGAACCTGTTCACCAAATTCACTTTGCAGGGATGGGATCCTGAAATCTCTTCTGTAAATGGCGGTAGTGGCGAAACGCTTGGCGGTTCACAGTATCCTGCGTTGAAAACAATCAGTGTTGGACTGAATGTTACTTTTTAAAAATCATAACAACCACAGACATGAAAAATAGAATTTTTATCATAGCCCTCTTTTTAAGCAGCATCGTTTTCATGAATGCCTGCCAGAAAGAACTGAATACAACACCCGAAGCGCAGTTAACGGAACTCACCACATTTGGCGACATACAAAACGCGATGCGTGGCTGTTACGACGGGTTTCAAAGCGCGAACTATTATAACAATACCTCTAATTCAGGTTCGCCGAGCGGCTGGAGCGGTCTGCCCGACCTGATGGGTGATGATTTTGTGGAAGCTTTGGAAAGTCTCGGCAACTGGAACGTGATGTCGGAGATGATCTACGCATCCGACAATAGCATTGTGCAGGGCATATTCGCGCAGCCATACGAGATCATATCACGCGTAAATAACCTTTTAAAATTCCTGCCGCAATTTGAAACAGGTGCCAACGCAACACAGGCAAAACAGATTAGAGCGCAGGCGCTAGCGATCAGGGCACACGCACATTTCGATCTGATGCGTTATTTCGCTGTTGACTTCGGACGTTCATCCAGTTCTCCAGGCGTTCCTTATGTTACGGAGTTTGATCCTGCAACAGCCCTAACTACTTTCCCTACACGTAAAACCGTGAAAGAAAATTACGACCTGATATTACAGGACCTGGCCAATTCACTCATTGCGTTCAGGGCGGGTGGTAACACGGCAGATAATACTGCCCGTTCATTGATTGATAGCACCGTAGTATATGCGATCCGTGCGCGCGTAAATTATTATGCAGGACAATACAGTGATGTGATAGCCGATGCAACGGTTGCCTTGAATAACAGGCCACTAACCAATTCAACAGGCTATTCAAGCATGTTTACGACTGCAACAGAAGCTTCACCTGCAACAGAAGTATATTGGGCCATTCCTTCTGATAATGCATTGAGGCCGGGTGGTGCTACTAATGGCAGTTCTGCTTCTTACCGTGTAACCGCCGCCACCACTTCCATTATACAATCTATGGGAGGCGCGTACGTCAATACCAATGTAATACGCTTTAACCAGGCAGGTGTAGGCGGCGTTGCCAAAACGCTTTGCTGGAAGTACAATGGTGTAAGAAGTTTTAAAGTGTACAGGGCCGGCGAAATGATGTTGATGCGTGCTGAAGCCAAACAACGCACCGGTGATATTACTGCGCTCGCGGATTTGAATAATTTACGCACCAATAGGGGAGTAACCATTGGCGTTGAAACAGGAACAACTTTACTCAATGCCATCCTCACCATGAGAAGAGTTGAGTTATTAGGTGAAGGACATCGTTGGTTCGATCTGCGCAGAAGTACTAAATCTATTGTGCGGGGTGAATGTGGTTCTACCGGTTCTTCACGCGCGAGTAAATGTTCCATCAGTTCCGCCGAAAGAGGATGGGTGATGCCAATACCATTCAACGATCTGAAAGTAAATACCAGCCTGACACAAAACCCAGGATATTGAGGAATCGTTTTTTTTACTGCGAGTTAAAATGATCCTTACTCCCGGCTGCGAAAGTGGCCGGGATTTTTTTCTACCCCACGCTTTAAAGAGCGTGGCAAAATTGCGACCACTCAATTTTTATTCTTGCTACACTCTTTGCCACGCTCTTTAGAGCGTGGTTTTTTAAATGGTGAAGTGCCTACATTTTCTTCTGATAAACTCTCACATAATCCACTTCAAATCTCCTCGGGAAAGAAGTTTGCTCCACATTACCTCCATTATCACCACCCAATGCAAGATTCAGTAACATATAATGCGGTTGTTTGAATGGATTGAAATTACTTCCGTCTTTATTAACGAGTTTGTCTAAGCTCACTTTGTTTAGTAGCACGTCATCAAGGTATAGCGCAATAAATTCTTCGGTCCAGTCCATGCGCCAGATATGAAATTTGCTTGACCATTTTGTTCCACCCAATGAATCTGTAGGAAAAGTATTGCTGAACCATTCTGCTTTGCGGTCGGGACCGAGGCAAGCGACATTCGCTAACAATTTTCCGCGATAAAATTCCATGATATCTATTTCACCATTGCCGGGCCATCCTTTGCTGATACCCAAAGTCCACCACGCGGGCCATATACCTGAACTGATATCGATGCGCGCCCTCATTTCAAAACGGCCGTATTGCCAGGACTTTAAACCGGAAGTGCGCATGCACGAAGCAGTATAGTTAATAGTGGGCCTGCTTTTTCTCCAATCGGTGCTGCCTTCCATATAACCGGGATTGGGTTTATCTTCTTTTCTTGCTTCAATAATAAGATTGCCTTTTTCGCACCAGGCATTTTCGGGTTGATAGTATTGCAATTCGTGGTTGCGCACAAAGCCTTTTTCAAAATTCCAGTTGGCAGCATCCGGTGCACCATCGGTATTAAATTCATCTGACCATACAAGTGTGTATTCGTCTTTGACGATCGTTTTTTTTGAAATGATGGTAAAACTGAATAGTGTTACTAAAACGATGGTGAATAGTATGCGCATATTTATTATTTTTTTGCCACAGACGACACAGATTAACACAGAAAAAAATCTGTTTAGACTTGCGTATTGATAAGCAGTATAGCACAGCGCTTTTTCTGTGTTAATCTGTGTCGTCTGTGGCAATTATTTTTCAATCACAAAATTCCTATTGTAATGAGTTTGTGTTGATGGCTGTTTTGTTTTTGTAACATCCCTGTCAAATGGCCTGTTGAGGTTATTGCCTGCCAGGTCCTCCAATCTTGATGCAATCACCAAAGTATGCTCACCCGCAACCCATGGTTCAACGGGTGTGAAGCTAATTGCTTTGTCTTTGTTATGCACTGTAAACTTACCTCTTACTGTTGCGCCATTTTTATGGGTGATTCGCAAACTTTCCATCAATAAGAAATGATCCAGCACTTCGTCCAGCTCAATAACCACCGGTTCCTTAGAAGATGCTTTTGGCAAATGCATTTTCCATTTTGTTGGATCAGGCGATAAACTATCACGGCCGGCTGTTGTGAATGACCATGTATAATCTTTATTTAATGGTCGCCCCACAGCATCCTTCCATTGTTTTGAAACGACGAGTTGATATTTTCCAAACGCCTGTAAAGGCGCACCTAATCTTAAATTGGGTTGAAGATCACGTTTGATCCTTCCCGGATCTAGCCAAATGGTAATAGCTGTCCGGTCCTCATTCCATAATTCAGGTTGCAGGTCAAGAAAAACATCATGTAAAGTATCAGTTCCATTCTTTACCAATTTGATATAATTCGCCGAACGGCTCTCGGTCATGGGATGTGAGAACTGGATATAGATCTTCAAAAGATTTTCAGGAACCGTATCCTGCTGCGGATAGGAGGAAACAACTTGCGGCGCATCTTTACTGTCAGCAGCAGGAACAACAAATTCTCCCGTCTTTATATCCTTCACAAAAATGGCGTATTGTAATCCACGCGAAAAAGGGATCAAAGGTTCGAACACAATATCAATATCCGTTTTGTAATCGCCTAAGATAGCAGTGGCATTTGTGTCTTGCAACAGCCTTACCTGTATGTATTTCCCAAAAGAATCTTTTGCGAGATCCTTTGCCCAGCTTGCAGGAAAACGTATCGCTTTAGCCTGATCCTTCTCCCATACTATGGTAATGTTTTTTTGTTCCTGCCTGCAGCTCACGCTTACCAATACCACAAAAAACAGCAGGTTACGCGAATGGCATAACCTGCTGAAAATATGTTGTATACTTTTATTAAAGGGCATCATTGGTTGTGGTCAACAGGTCAACAGCACCATTTGCTTTTTTCTGCATGATCACTACATGGTTGTTATCGAGTTTATCCATCTGCATTACTTTGTCAAGGTTTGGCAGTAGCGTAAAAGCAGTTCCTGCTGTGCCTTTCACCGGCTCTGTTAAAGTGCCTTCAAATGACGCAATGGTTTTGTAATTCACTTCAGATACGGATCTTGCCGTATTACCCATGATCAGGTAGGTCTCACCACCTTTGGTGATGGTGGTCATATCGATCGGTGTATTTCCGCTGCCCATTTCTGCAACCGTTCTTCCTTTTACATGCATGCCTGATTTTAATTCATCAAGTGGAAACAATACCAGTGGTGTGCAGGTATAGCTGGCAATGATATAATCCTTGCCGTTTATTTTTGCTGTTGTAAAGGTCTTGATAGGCGAAGTTGTTTCAAAATGGCCGTGCGATGCATGGTACATTTCAACGGAAGCCTGGTCCTGTTTATCACTGAAAGGGAAAGGAATGCTGCGCAAAGTAGAACTGAATTCTTTATTGGATAAACCGCTTACCAGTACTTTACCATTATCAAACCCAAGATCCGAAATACTGGACAAACGCAACGGGCGGCCCCTTCCGTCTTTGGCATCTTCTGCTGCAACATCATTCAGGGCAATACTTGAAAAATTCACATCTTTCAAAGAAACTGATTCAATCTTATCGCCCTCAATTTTTAAAAGAGCCGGAGAACCATCAGTTCCCTGTACAGCGATATATAGTTTTTTCGACAGTGGATTCACTGCCATATCTGTTATCGTGATGCTTTCTTTTTGTGTGCCCAACGCGTCAGCTATCCGTATGTCAATACCAGCCATGTTGATGGCCGCTGCATTGTTATTGTTCTTCGCATCTTTTGTATCCACCGCAAATATGGAAGCGCCTTTTGCATCACCGATAAAAAGGATCCCGTCTTTACCGAATGATAAAGCGGCGATAGATTTGATCTCCGGTGTACCTTTTGTAAATCCGTATGGCGAACTCTTAAAAGGTTTGGTAGCCGCCAGCAGGGCAACGCCCGCCAAAAGCATAACGAAGTAGAAATAATTCTTTTTCATTGTTACTTTTTTAAATGGTTAATGGTTTAGGGATGATACGGAAGGGAATGAGTTAGGGTTGTCTGCTAAGTTAGCGAACGAATATTGAATATTGAACAAGGAATGATGAATTTTAAACGGACTGATCGTCGATTCACCGATTTTTCTACCCATTTGGGTTTCATTTCAACATTCAATATTCCTTGTTCAATATTCATTATTCAAAAGGAGAGGGGCTCACAGATGTCCATCCGCCATCTACGATCAATGTCTGCCCGGTAATATGTTTTGCCTTATCCGAAACAAGGAACAAAGCCGTTTCAGCAATATCGGCTACCGTAGCGGGGCATCCAATAGGTGTTAGCCTGGACCAGGTAGCCATATATCCCGGATCGTCCAGGGTTCTTTCAGTAAGGGTTGCGCCGGGTGCGATGGTATTTACCCTGATCTTGTGGCTGGATAATTCGATCACGAGGTTCTTGGCCAGCATTTCAAGCGCTGCTTTACTCATGCCATATGCCGCCAGCTGTTTATGCGCCTGGTGGCCGGTAACGGATGAAGTAAATAAAATAGCACCGCCTTTCTTATGTTTAATCATTTGATTGGCTGCTGCCTGTGCAAGAAAAAAGCTGCCGGCCAGGTTTACCTGCATCACCCTGGCAAATGCTTCCGGCTGGTAGGTAAGAAAATCACCGAACAGGGTAATACCTGCGTTCGCGATTACGATATCGAGTTGACCGAAATTTTCTACAGTTGTTGCAACGAGTTGCTGGATAAAAGCCGTATCACTTGAATCACCGGCTATTGCGATGCAGTTATTATTTGTACCGGCGTTGATATTTTTGGCGGCATTTTCCGCCAGTGTTTTATCAATATCATTCAACACTACTTTTGCACCTTGAAATGCAAGCGTCTTACAGATCTCAAACCCTATACCCTGGCCGGCCCCGGTTACGATGGCTACTTTGTTTGTAAATGGCATGCGTGTTGTTTAATGATCGTTACAACCGAATGTAACCAAAAACGATGAAGCATCGGGTAGCTACTGGCACAATTTTTTTGTCGAAACCTGTATGGAAAAGCGGCAGTGGGTCTTAACGGGTACTTTCCTGTTAGTTATAGTTTTCTTTGCTTTTGTGAGGCAGGATCTACCCTCAATCATTAAAGGGAGGGTGGTACCTTATAACGCCGCATTGCACGTATGGGCGGTATCGGATAAAGACACCGGGTCAGGCGTCGTTCAAAATGGCGCATTTGAGATCAAGAATCTGAAACCGGGAAAGTACCGTGTGATAGCAGAAGGATTGCGGCCGTATAAAGTTACCACCAAACCGGATATTAATGTAAGCGGCGGAACCGTTGTTGATATCGGCGATATCATACTTGATCAATAAACTATTTCCATCTAAACACAACTGTCGTCCGGGTCCCACCCCAATAATTCACACGTTGAAATGTTTTCAGCTTTTCCAGTCGTTGATCTTTCTCTAATGACTCTAGAGTAATATGCCCTTCTACAACAGCAAACCAATCGTCCCATATCAGAAAGTCGCCGCTTTTGAACTTGTCGCGGATGAATGAATCAAGCAATCTTTCCCTTTTGTTTGAATCGAACCAGTCGATGTCCAGGATCTCACTTAAATAAACCGTTTCGTAATAAAAAGTATGGTTATGATAATCGGGGTAGGTCGCTTTTAGCCAACTACCCAGTTCAAGTTCTGCATATTGATCGGCCTTGGGCACAAAATCCCTGTTCCACCGGTAGGCAAATAAATGCCCGCTGAAAGGGTATAGAAAAAGCAATGCGGTAAAAACAAAAACGAGTTTTCTTTTGAGCGTTTCGTTGTTGAGAAATTCAAAAAGATAAGTAAGGCCGCGGTAATTTACCAGCGCCATTAATGGCATCACCGTTATCATCACGCGTAATATACCGCCGCTGTTAAAAATGCCCAGCGCCCAGAAAGCGGAGTGAGCCACAAAATAAAATACAAGGCTTCCATAGATCAAAAATAATTCGGGCGTTTCGGTTGGGGTTGTTTGTTTCCGGAAATACCGGATGAGCAAAATAAAACCGTACAGGATGCCTATTAAAAAAATAACCGTTAAAGCAGTGCCCGTGATCTCGGGGAGGCTTTCGATAAAATGTAACCAGCCGCCATGGCCATATGGACTTCCCAATGTAGCGTATGTCATTTTATTCAATACCCAGAAAACATCTTTATAATAAAAGGAACCCAGTATGCCGTAAACAATATGGCCCGTGCAGAGTAATGGCAGGTATCGGTATTTTGAGATGATCACCAGGTACACAAATACAACCCCTAACATTAATAAACCTTCTGATCTTATAAAAGGAAGGAAGGAAAGAAATACAACACCGGCGATCCATTTTTCTTTGATCAGGAGATAAAGTCCTGCCATAAGAAAACAGGCGCCCATCGGTTCTGTGAGCCCGCTTAAACTGAGGTGATTGAACATAGGTGTTGACGCGAGCAACACAGCAGGGATCCACGCCCATTTGAATTTTAATTCGCAGGCAATGCGGTAAGTGAACCAGATACTTCCGCAGTTCAGTAATACATTCATCATCTTCACACCTATGAATCCAAATTGTGCAAAGGGAAAGGCAACCAATACATACACCGGTTTGGCCCAATGATCAAAAAAATGGATCTTATAATGCCAGGCTGTTTTTGCAAATAAATAGTGACTGATGCTGTCTCCTTCATCGCCCGTCCCTTTTGCAATAAAAGCAACGGCTGTCATGGCGATCGCATAGACCGCGATACCGATCGCGACTTTTCTATCCATTTTATTCATAAGTAGTTAGCTGGAATTACTTAAATGTAATTATTTCCCGGTAGGTAACTGCTTTTATCAATAGAGAAATTCAGGAATTATTGGAGATGGAGAAGTCCTGAAATTACACAGCGCGCGCCCCCCGGCACACGCTATGTTTTTTGTTTTCTGGCGATATTGGACACTAACCCAATTGAATCATGCTAAATCCGATATCACAAGGTTGTTACCTATCGCTATATAAATAGTGATAGGATATGGCAAATTACTACAGAGTAAATTCCCGTGATAGGGGTAAAAACCCCTATTCTCAAAATTTAATGGGCCGGTGAAAGAAAATAGGGGGGAATTATTTCAAACCATTGTTCATAGCATAAACGATCAGCCCGGATTTGCCTTTTACATTTAACTTTTTGGTGAGCCTTTTCCGGTAGTCATCAATGGTTCTCGGGCTGAGGAACATTTTATCGGCGATCTCTTTATACGAAAGTTCCTGGCATAGGAGAGAGAGGAAATTCTTTTCTTTTTCGTTGAGTGCCGGGATCTTTTCCTCGTTTGCAAGAATATTATTTCTGATGCCGTTGAAAATACTGCCGGATAAAGATTCAGGCAGATAAAATCCTTTTTCATAGAGAGTATCTATCGCCTCTTTTAATTTTTCCGGATCATTGTTCTTAGTGATATAACCCCGCGCGCCAGCCTGGATCATTTTTAAAATGGTTGTATCATCGCTCGACATCGACAGCACCAATATCTTTACCTGGGGAAAATACTTACTGACCCATTGCGCTGTTTCGTGGCCGTCTTTCCCGGCCATATTAACATCGAGTATCAGTATATCAGGAATTTTGTGCGCTTTTAATTGTTCGATCACTTCGTTGCCATTGTCTACATCGAAAAGTGATTCGTACGACCCATGCATCATCAGGAGTTTGAGTAGGCCCTTCCGCAGCATAGCATGGTCATCTGCAAGTGCAATGGATATTTTTTTTTGGATACTCATGGTATTGGATCGTTATCGGGGCCCGTAGGTATAAAGATAGCGATAGTAGTGCCCTTTCCCAAGATACTCTCTATCCGTATAGTGCCTTTGAATAAATTAACCCGCGACTGGAGGCTTCTTAATCCAACACCGTTGTAATTTGACTGCCCTGCCGGTGAGGGGGTGAATGCAAACCCTTTGCCGTTATCTTCCAGTTGCAGGTGGTAACCATTATTTTGTTGATCGATGCTGAATGTAACGAGTGTTGCCGCTGCATGCTTAATGATATTATTGCTGATTTCCTGGAACATACGGAACACAAGCAACTGCGTTTCTTTCGGTAGTTTTTTACCTGTGATCTCCATGGGATCGGGAATGAATATGTTGAATAACTTTTTCTGCTGCATTAATTTCAATTCATGTGTCATGGCGGCAAACACACCAATATCAGTGATCCTGTCTGAATTAAGACTGCGGGATAATTGCGAGATATCTTCCGAAGCTTTGGTTAACATGCCTTTGGTGTCTTTGATCAGTTCCAAACCTGCTTCGGGTAATGGCATCGTCTGCAGTATGGAAATATTTACTTTGGCGAGTAACATGATCTGCCCGATATTATCGTGGATCTCCATCGAAACATTCTTCAGCACATCTTCCTGTATTTCGAGGCGCGTTTGCAGCAGTTCTTTTTCAAAAGCAGTTTTCAGGTTTTCCACTTCTTTTTCCTGCAGCAGTTTTTTCTTCCTGTAAAGTTGGAAGATGACCACAATAAAAACAATCATTAATACCGCAACACAAATGCTTACGATGAACTGGACGATAACTTCCGGATATTGATCTGGCATAAAAAAGCGATAATGAACGTAAGATAAAAGATTGCGTTCACGAGTAAGAGTATCCGGTGCAGATTTTCACGAACTACAGCCGGCAGCAAAGAAATATAATTCACAGCGCCCATTACCGACACTGTACAAACAAAAAAGAAAATGATCCCCGTAATGATCCAGAAAGAAGGTTCACGTAAACGGTTGGTATCTGTTGCCTGGTTGAATAACTGGTAATAATAAATGACTGATAATATAACCATTGACAGGCAGCCGGCCATAAAAGTAAACGTGTTAAAAACGTATAATCCCTGTATAAAAAAAGCATTGATAAGACAGGCCGCAGGCAAAATATAACCTGTTTTTCTAATTATATTTTTCGTTTTTTCATTGGGCATTGCGCGACTGAAGAAGTAAATAAAAAATGCAAATTCAGCTGCCGCAAAAAGATTGAATAACAAAACAGTACTCTGGCCAGGATGGCGTTTCTGTATCGTCGCACTGGTGTATTCAACAAGAAGAACGAGTAAAAGAAAATAGGGAAACAATACAATGTGCTGTGGATCTTTTTTTCGAAGAACGGCGAACCCTGTAAGTATAGCAACAAAAAGTACGATCAGGTCTATAGTAATGAGTATCATATAAAAATTTAACTCCCGTGAATTTCACAGGAGCTAAATTTAGTTTTTTAATAGATCATGCAATGATAATATGTCCGTTCTTTTCGATGATCGACAATCCAATACCCGACATATCGAAGCCGAGGCCATATCCTTCCTCACCGGGAGGTGCGCAAAATGGCGGACAAAGCGTACCATAATTAAACGCGAGGATCTCTGATCCGGATTCCTTGTGAACATAGATCTCCTTGTTTACAATGCCCGCACCCGTCTTTTTTTGTTTGGTTGCTACCAAAACAATGGTCTGCCTTCCCTGTAATTCAGGCTCTCCTTCAAAATCTTCTCCATACACTCCATAATACATTTTTATTCCATCAGCCTGGTGCTGTTTCGCGAGTTGCATGAATGATTGCAACTCATCCAGTCCATACCAGGTGCTTAACGAATCCATTTTACCCAGGTTTTGGGAATTCTGTATCCAGCGCTCTTTTTTGTAATTGCTTACGAGATGGTTTACATGCTTTGTTCCTACCAGTTTTCCTCTTTTCGTAGTGGGGGTGGTCTTTACTGTGCTTGTCATAGTATTTGGTTTAAGTGATTTAAAAAATCTTCTCAAACTATTTTATGAAAGCATAGAAAACAAAAAATTGGAGTTGAAAATCAGTCAATAACAATTATATAAAATGTATAATATGATTAGGATCAAATGGTAATACAATACAATTTTTAAAATACCGTAAAAACATAACAAAAAAACCGATTTTTCACGGGACGGCAAAATGGTAGGAATTACGGTACAGGATACCGTGAAAAAACGGTGAGTTGCTTGAGAATTTTTAGATATCGAATATATCTATCAGGCCATTTTTCAGGCCATAGAGCGTGAGCGCTGCCCTGTTTTTGATATCAAGTTTCATGAAAAGGTTATCCCGGTAGTTCTCAACGGTCTTTGGACTTACTTCCATTATTGCTGCGATCTCTTTGTAATTCAGGTTGGTAGCTGCCAGTTTCAGAAATTGCAGCTCTTTGGGAGGCAGGTATTCTTTTCCGTGAAAACCCGGCCGTTTTTTATCGTTGGTGTATTTCCTGAAATATTCTTTTTTCACTAACTCACTAAGATAAAATCCTTTTTTATGCGCCGTGATAACAGCGTCTGCCAAAGTTGACGGATCCGCATTTTTGCTGATATAACCACAGGCGCCGGCATAGATCATATTCATGACCGCGTCTTCTTCATCAATAAAAGAAAAAGCGATGACCTTAATATTGGGATATTTTGAATGGAGCTCTTCTATGGCCTGGTAGCCATTCATCTGTGGCATGTTGATATCAAGTATGATAACATCCGGTTGTTTCCCGGTTGCCAGTTTTTCCAGTAGTTCTTTTCCGTTCGAAGCCTCGAGGATCACCTTGATACCGGTATGCAGTTCGATAATAGACCTGATGCCTTTACGGGTTACTGTGTGGTCGTCAACAAGGGCCAGGTGTATCATTTTGATGGATCGGGTTTGCGGCGTAAGATTACAAAATATTTTGTCTGTATGTTCCGGCTTACCTTTGCAAAAACTTCGATCATGTCCATTCGTATTTTTATTACCGGCGGAACTTTTGATAAAGAGTATGACCTGCTTACAGGAAATTTATTTTTCAAAGACACCCATATGGAAGAGCTTCTCACCAAGGGAAGAAACCAGGTAGCAGTGGAAATAAAAACATTAATGATGAAGGACAGCCTCGATATGACACAGGAAGACCGTGACCTGATTATTAAGAATTGTATTGATTGCAAAGAAGAACGAATTGTTATCACTCACGGTACCGATACGATGACAATTACCGCTGCGGCCCTCGCACAACATATCACCAACAAAACGATCGTGTTAACCGGCGCTATGATCCCTATCAAATTCGGTAGCTCGGACGGGCTCTTCAATCTCGGCAGCGCATTGGCTTTTGCGCAATCCCTACCCGCAGGAATTTACGTGGCCATGAACGGAAAATATTTTCCGCATGATAAAGTAAGAAAGAACCGTACTACGGGGATCTTTGAAGAGATATAGAGTCTAGAGTCTGGATGCTGGATACTGGATACTAGATGCTGGATGCTGGATGCTAGATGCTAGATGCTAGATGCTAGATGCTAGATGCTAGATGCTGATTTCGCAATTTACAACAAAGTAAAAGCTACCGCATACGGGGTTCTTAAACCAGTATCTAATATCCAGCATCCAATATCTAATATCTAATTCCAGTATCCAGTACCCCGGTACTCGAAAAATATAAAGTCATCCCGTTTCCCGATATCATCGTTCCTCTTTATCTTAGGGTCACCTGTTTGCATGAAACGAACCAGTATCTACTATATCACAATTGTAGTATGCGTATGCTCCACCTGTTGGTGCATAACGGGATGCAGCAACCAGGGCTCTCTTCCTATTGGTACCCGCGCTGCAGCTGACAGCCTGTTGCAGCCCAAAGGCAACGAGTTTGAAAGCGGCCGTCTTACAGAAGCCTTACATTTTGTTGATTCTGCTTTTCACAGCCGTGAAAAACACACGGTGTATGAATGGCTCGGTTATTATGGCACGAACGCTTACGTGAACAGTTCGTATAATAATCCTTATACACAACTTAAATACCTTGATTCAGCGATCGGGCTTTTGCGGCAATACAAAAATAATCCGGAACTGATGGACCAACTCTCCGGCTTCCTCATGAGCCGCGGAGATATGCAGTTCAATCTTAAAAAATATGCCGAGTCGTACGGCGATTTTTTTGAAGCGATACAACTGGCCCGTCAACACCCCGATGTCTGCCGCAAAATGCATGTACCTTATAGCATCGGCATGATACTTTACCGGCAGCAACAGTTTGCCAATTCGGCCAGGTATTTTATGGAGTCATTACAGTTCATCGATTCCTGCGAACAGAATATTGCCTATCGCAATAATAAAAAACAAGAAGTGCTGGATAATATCGGCCTGTGTTATACCAAGATAAAAAAATACGATAGCGCCATGTATTATTACCAACAGGCGCTGGAACTTGTAAATAATAATCCATATAACCTGGCAGTAGATAGTGTTAACAGCATCGGACGTTATACATCAGCCAGGGGTGTAATTGCCGGAAATATGGCGAAGGTATTCTTAGGCAAAGGCAATTCAGATTCTGCCATTGCTCTATACAAACGCGCTATTGCACTGAACGCAGGCTATGACGTGCATGATATGCAATTGTCCATGGTGCAGCTTTCAGAGATCTATTTGTCAAAAGATATGATGGGCCCGCTTCATAGCACGTTGGAAAATTTAGGGCGCTCAATGGATACTTCGTTCGCAAAAGATATCCAGACTGATTATGAACGTTTGCTGTATGCGTATTATAATAAAAACCACGAACCCGCTAAAGCGCTTGCACATCTTGAAACTTATGTTCATAAGAAAGATTCAGTAACTGAACAGCAAAAGCTGCTTTTGCAAACAGATATCGGTAAAGAACTCAGGGACCGCCAGCAACAATTCGAAATAGCTTTACTTCAAAAAGATAACCAGCTTAATAAAACTTATCTCGCGGTTTTAGTAGGATTGTCAGTGTTGATCATTATCATACTTGGCTTGATATACACGATGTATCGCTCCAGCAGAAAAAATGTGCTGAGCCTTACAGAACTGAATGCGGAAATATCAGGCAGGAGACAATCGTTGGAGCAGGCGCTGAAACGACTGGAAAATGCAAACCTCGAAAAAGACAGGATCCTCCGCGTGGTGGCACACGACCTGCGGAACCCGATCGGTGGTATTGTTACGCTGAGTAATATGATGCTTGATTCGAACATGGTAAACGAACGGAGTAAATCTATCGTGGAGGCCATTTCTTCCGCAGCAACCAGTTCCACTGGATTGATACAAGAATTATTACATACTGATTATACCGATATAAATGATGCCGAAAAAACAAAAATTGATATCGGCGGATTGTTACAGAATGTGGTGAACCTTGTACAATTAAAGGCTTCCGAGAAAAAGCAACATATAGTGTTGCAACTACCCGTTATACAAGTAATGATGATGATCCATCCCGGGCAATTGGAAAGAGTGGTAAATAATTTATTGGTAAACGCCATCAAGTTCAGCCCAGAGGGTGCGAAGATCCTGTTGAGCCTGCAGGTGAATGAAGAAGGTGTTCAGATCGCTGTTCGCGATGAAGGCATAGGTATACCTCCCCAGATCCTTGAACATATATTTGATGGGTCAAGTTCTCTTAAACGTGCTGGCACTGCCGGTGAAAAAAGTTTTGGCCTCGGGCTTTCTATCTGCCGACAGATAGTAAAAGCGATGGGAGGGACTATCAGGGCGGAGAGTGAAGAGGGAAGGGGGAGTGTGTTTTATGTGGAGTTGGGGTTTTGATGCGGGGCGTTTCCGAAAATAAATTTTAATTCTCTGCATCTATTAATATCAGTGTGATGCATAAGTCGTAGAGTGTTCCTCGCAGGGTCTTTCAACGAAGACCCTGCGTTCACGCATAAAAGCTGCCTGCAATTAATGTTACAGGATATTGGTTTAGCTTTATCCTTATTGCAGGAATGTAGTGTTTCGTCGAAAACTCTGAGTGCAGAGTCCGCTGCGCGAGACGTCTGCGGCGAACCCTTTCTTTGATTATTGAAGAACACGCTGTAGAGAAAGAAATTTTTTTTTCAACACAGAGTAACAGAGGACACTGAGTTACACAGAGAGTTACCTAAATTCAACACTGCTTATAAATGATGCGTAATTGTAAAGGTCTTTAATTCCATTTGAGAAAGAGTGACTGGACATCTTCATGCATCACTCAAAAAATATCCTCACCGTCTGGTAAAACCATTTATTCCCCGAAGCAGAACCCGTTTGCTGCATTTGCTCATTAAAACCCTGCAACCCAAAAAGCCCCGCCATATTACCGTTACGCAAAGCGATCTCGAGATAGCCTGCTGAATTGAACCAGGCGAGTTTCTCAGATTCCGATACAGAAGTATAATTATCACTGATCGATTCGATCACTTCATTTCGTTTGAACACGATCTTGAAATTGCGGCCGTTGCGTTGTTCCTGGAATTCTTCTTTGGTGATATTGATGACCACGTTCTCAAAATTATCAATGAACAGGATCTGTCCTTCCATCCAGTTAGGTCCCAATGTAGCGCGGAGTGGATATTTCTCTTCGATATCATTGATGGGTTCTCCGCCGGATAATAAATTCCCTGTTTCAATGATCGCCGCAATTCTTTCTGCAACCAATTGTGTGATCTCCAGCAATGTGCTTTGTTTATTGATTTTCATGGCCACCAATTCCCAGGGTTTGTTACCAGTGATCATGGTGAGCAGGCCGTTATCGGGACAAATGATGAACTGGTCATTGTATTTCGCGATCAGCAAATAATTAACCGGGTTATCAAACAGGTTCACGATCACTAAATGAAAAGTACCTGCGGGATAATATTTGAATGCATTGTTACAGGTATACGCGGCCTGCGGAAAATTGGTCTGCGAAAGATAATGGGTGATGTCTGCAATGTTCAATGTGGGCAACAGGCTCAGGAACTGCCCCTTGATAGCGCCGGTAAGATAATCCCGCTGGCCTATATCTGTTGTCAACGTTAGAATTGGCATCGTGAAGGTTAAACGTTTGAACCAGACAGTTATTTCACCAACTCCCCGTTTTTAAAGAAAAATTTCCTTACGAGTTTATCAGCTAATGACGGAAAAAAGCGGTTCATAAAAACAGTTCGTTTGCCTGTAAATGTAAGCACAAGTGTTCTTTTTCTTTTTTCGATGGCATTTAAAATATGTTCCGCGCATTCTTCAGCGCTCATCATTTTGCCTTCATTCATCGGGGATTCGCCCTGTGATCTTCCTTCGCTGTTCAATGCCACATTGCGTATGTTGGAAGTGGTGAACCCCGGGCAAACCCACATTACATTCGTTCCACTCTCTAATAATTCTGTGCGCAAAGACTCGAGCCATCCGTTTACTGCGAATTTGGATGCAGAATAACCGCTGCGCCCCGGAAGTCCCCTGTATCCTGCAATAGATGAAACGCCAACGATCGTACCCTGGTTCTTTGTGATATATGGAAGTGCGAACTTGGTACAATAGACCGTTCCCCAGAAATTGATGTCCATTACCTTGCGGATCGTATCTAATTCTGTATCTGCAAAAGTGGCGCGCATGGAAATACCTGCATTATTGATCAAAATATCAACCGTGCCAAATTCTGTCACCACTGCATCGATAAAATTCCTGCAATCAGCTTCTTTGCTCACATCAGTGGTATGAATCAGCAATGGTTTGCCGGGATGTTGGGATTGAAGATGGTATAACTTGTCATAATTACGTCCGCAGGTAGCCACTTTGGCCCCTGCATGAAGAAATGCATCCACCAAAGCTTTGCCTATTCCTTCCGATCCTCCGGTTACCACAACTACTTTGTTTTGAAATATGGACATGGTTTAATGTGTTAATCTGCACAAAAATAGGCAGTTAACACGTCAGTTATCGACCAGTTGTGGGTAAATACGATAAAATACTTTTATAAATATTTGGCTGGTTTTCTATTTCACCTATTTTTGCACTCCGAAATAAAAAAGGGTATCTCTTTTTTATTGAAGGAAATGGATCGATTCCGTAGCTCAGTTGGTAGAGCAATACACTTTTAATGTATGGGTCCTGGGTCCGAGTCCCAGCGGGATCACTTAAATCAAGCAAAAACCATCGTAAATCGGTGGTTTTTGTTTTTTACTCTATTGGTTACTCTATAAAGAACTCGGTTTTCTGTTGAGGTTTACTGCATTTTATCCTGCATGAACTATCCTTTCAAAGGTAACTTTATTTTACTTTTTGGGCGAAAATCTTAACCAAAGGCCCCTCTTTCACATTTTTTTATACCCCACTTTACTAAACATTCCCATTCCCGGTTTTACCTTTAATGAAAGACGAACCGAAGATGAGAGAGATGATTATGAGAACGATGTCTTTGATGACATTTGAACCGCAACTGCGAACTGAAAACATTCATTCAGATTTTACCAAGACCCACCAGAAATTACTCGCAGAATCACCGGACTGGAGCACGTCTGCCACCCGCCAGAGAATGATCGCCAGCTATTGGTACCATTTCGTGTTACAGCATTTTGGATTATTGATCTTGTTGCCGGTAGTGTATGTTTTTATCTATTCTCTAGACCAGCCACTAATCCATTCCTTGGGCGGAATTTTGATCGGTGCGTTACTTGCCTTTTTACTGCTGTATTTGCTGCACTATCGTCCCTACTTTATTGCGACTTATTTGCCCCGCCTTGAAACAGCAAAAGAATCCTATGAACACCGTCAATCTGAACAATTTGAAAAATGCCGGCAGGCTCAAATGTCCAACCTTGCCTTAGCTCTTGTGATCTATGCCTTCGATAAAACCAGCCGCATGAATTCCCTGCAATGCAACGACCAGACTGCTGCGCTCCTGACCAATCTCTTCGGAGTTGACCAAGGTAGCCTTAAAAAGAATTTAGAGCTCATTTATGGGAAGAAAAAGGATCTGCCACCCAGAAAGCTCACAGAGATAGCAAACCGCGTAGAAGAGGCTACAACGTTTTTTGAAGCGATAAATTTCCCCGGTGGTGTCGCTGTCCTGAATGATTGGAAAAAGAAATATTCTTCGTAATCGTTAGCCTATTTTAAAGTTGCATGACAGAATTTGATAGGAGAAATTTGAGTGTCAATCAACGGCAAAGTCGGTGAAATCGTTTGATGCAAGGTCAAACATTTACACATCAAATTCCAACGCTGTAAGAAGTCCAGCAACTTTCCCAATCGCGGTCTATTGCATCGGGGGAGGGAATCATATGCGTCGCATGCTATACCCAGTCCCCTATTAAATACGCATATCTAGTATTGAATACGTATGATTTAGGGAACTTCTTCCCTAACCTTATTTTTTGCAGAGTATACATTCACGCCAAAAAAATGCCGGAAGATTGCTCTTCCGGCTGCCTTTAAAACTAAGCGTAGAAACGCTTATTTTCTTCGGCCTGTCCGAAGCAGTTTCCAATATTTTTTTCAATCACAACCATTTTATAAACTGGTATTCGCCGGAGTGTTTATCTCTTTTCATGATGGACGTTGTCCATGGCAACTTTTTTATTTTTTCAACAAAGGCTGTATTTGTATGATATGCATCTTTCAAATTGTGCTTTGATAGCGGGTGTATTGGGGAGGTTAAATCAATGCTGAAATTCAGCGGTGCCGTTGTTAAACATGCAACACAAACCGGTGTACTATAAATACAGATCTTTTTTGTCCGCACTACACGGTAATCCGAACCGTTGAATAAACGCCAATCCACACCATCTTTTCTATACCCCCAGATCTGGTCATAGTAAAACAAGTATGAACTGTCCATATCTTTAACAACGATTAATAATCTCTTATTCTCCACGAATTTAATATGCTTGCTTTTGTTAAAAGCATGTGTCAATATTCCTGATTGGAAATCTTTTGCGGTTATATAGATCCCATTGTCATTTAACGGAGAAACATAAGTTTGACCGTAGCTTAATTTGATAAGCAATAAAAGAAGAACAAACATGTTTTTCATGTTATTGACTTTTAGATTTTAGAAATTAGCCCTGCCATGAATAGCAGGGCTGTTGTATATAATACTACAACATGAGATGCCTTTATGAATTGATTAATTCATTTCATCGGTTGCATTAATAATTACTTTATCACCAGGAGCAAGCTTCCCATAAACCTCTACTTTATCAGCTGCCTGGTTGCCAGTCGTTACATCTACTTTTTTTGCTTTCCCGTTTTCCAGTGTTAATACATATTTTCTTTCAGTAGAGGTTACCACTGCTGACCTTGGTACCCAAAGCCCCTGTAGATTTCCTTTGGAATACAGAAAGACATCGGCGTACATTCCGGGAGAGAGTTCCAGTTTTGGATTTGGCACATCGATTTCCATCCTTTCGCTCCGATACTGCGCATTGATATTCATTGAACGTCTGCTGATAAAACCTGTCAGTCTTTTTCCTTGAAGTGCGCTGACATAAAAAGAAACAGTGTCTTTGTTTTTAAGATTTGCTGCGAGCGCTTCAGGCACATCAATCTGTAAACGTAAGTGATCTGTTTGTTTTAATTCCAGCATGGGTTTATCCTTTGATGCCGAACTGACAAGCGCTCCCGGATGTACATTGCGCTCTGTAATAACACCGCTGAATGGAGCGGTTACGCGTAGGTATCCCATCATCGTTTGCTGCATCTGCCAGTTGGCTTTCTCAGCATTGCTGATCATGCTGTCGGCTTCTGTTTTGGAGCGCGCAGTGGCAAGGTCCATGGGAGAAATAGCACCGGCTGTTTTTGAGGCTTCCAGCAATCGCATGTAATGATCTTTGCCAAGGGTGTAATCAGTCCGGGTCCTCGCATATTTTTCTTTCGCCTGCAGAACCGATTGCTCCAGTTCAGGCGCTTCCAGTGACATCAGAGCCGCACCTTTGGAAACCCTGGAACCAACATCAACACTCACCGTTTTTACATACCCGTTTACTTTCGGGAAAATGCTTACTTCCTGGAAGGCCACTAATTGTGCAGGTAATTTTATGATCGTGGAAACGCCGCCACTTTCAACAACAGCAGTTTGATAAGTTGCAGAAGCAACTGCTGGCTTTTCTTTTTTCTTCTCTGCTTTATCAGCGCAGGAGGTAAAAAAAACAAATACAATAAGAAATGCAATACAATATTTCATGGTGATCTTTTTATGAGTTGACAGGTTCAGGTAATAGGGAAACAGAATCGTATGATGAGCGTTGGCGTACCCAACCATACACAAGTGGTACTATATAAAGCGCAGCAAAAGTTGAGGCAATCAGGCCACCGATTACCGCCCTTCCCAGCGGGGCCGACTGATCACCCGCTTCGCCAAGTCCGCTTGCCATTGGTATCATACCTGCGATCATGGCCAGGCTCGTCATAAGGATCGGCCGCAAACGTATACTGGCAGCAACGGTCGCAGCTTTGAATGGGTCTCTGTAAGAGAGACGCAATGATTCTGCATTGGTAACGATCAATATCGCATTGGCTACCGATACACCTGTACTCATGATGATACCCATGTATGACTGGAGATTAAGTGTAGCGCCGGTTGCTAGCAACAAGATCATTGCACCTAGTAACACCGCAGGAATCGTAGATAATACTGCAATGGCAACACCAAAAGATTGATAATTCGCTGTGAGCAATAATAAGATTACGATGATGGCAACAAGTAAACCGGTTTGTAATGAATCAAGTGTCTCTGTCAATAGTGAGGACATTCCTTTTATTTCAGAAACAAGCCCACGCGGTGGCTCGCCAAGCGATGCGATTGTTTTTTGTACGGCGCTTGTTGCGGTGCCAAGGTCTTTTTTATAGATGTTCGCGCTTACGGTTAGGAACCTGCGCGGCCCTGCGCGATCGTATTCGCCAGGTAAAGTATCAATTACCAATTGCGCTATATCAGAAAGCACTGGCCGTACTTTTCCTTTCACCAAAGGGATGGATTGAAGTTGTTCCAGTGAATTCATTAAATACTCAGGCACCTGAACCTGCACTTGATAAGTATAGGCCACTTTTGTATCAAGCCATTGCACTTTTTCGGTGAAGCGACTTGATGAAGTTGCATCAGTAATGCTTCTTGCAACCTCCGGAAGATTCAAACCCATTTGCGCGAGTCGAAACCGGTCGATGGTAATTTTCACTGTAGGAAAATGCAAAGGCTGGGCGATCTGAACATCACGTAGATAGCTGATCTGTTTAAGCGAATCAACTAGCCGTTCTGCATACTTTTTTATATCGTCAAAGTTTTTGCCCGCTACACGAATCTCAACCGGTGTTGCTGCACCCTGCGCCATGATCTTCTCTGTTAACTCTATTGGCTCAAAAGAAATATTGACAGAAGGATATGCCACTTTAATATTCGCACGCAACTTATCTTTTAACTCATCGAGGTTAGTATGGTAATCTTCTGCAAGATTGATCTGAAGAATGGCTTCATGCGTACCACTGTTGAAAATATAAAGATTGCTTGATCCATAACTGCTTGGAATCAGACCAACGTATGCAGAGCTCACCGACACGTTACCGCCAACAGTAGAATCAATTACGCCGAGAATTCCTTTTACCGCACGCTCAGTATGTTCAAGCCTTGTACCATCAGGTTCCTTGATACGTAATTGCAGTTGACCATTATTTGTTTTCGGTAAAAGATCTTTCCCTATAACTACATAACAAATACCTGCTGCAAGTAAAGAGAGTACCAGGTAAACTGATACGATCAATCGTCGCCTAGGCATCCATTTATTAAGACGGTTTCCCAGATTCACCTTGATGCGTGAAAAAAATCCATTTTCTTCAGGGTGGATTTTATCCTGTTTCTCATGATCATTCACCTCATTAATTTCTCTATCATCCAACGACAATCCAGCGTGAGCCTGATCTGTTGGATGATGGTATTTTTGAAACATTCCTTCCTTAAGTAACCAGTTGGAAATAACCGGTACCAATGTTTGCGCTGCGATAAATGAAATGATCATTGCAAACCCAATCGATAAAGAGAGGGGAAGAAACATTGCTTTCGGCACTCCAGTCATAACAAAGGATGGCGCGAATACGGCGAGGATGCATAACAGGATTAGCAACAACGGGAACGAGATCTCCTCACATGCATCCATAATGGCAAGGCGCTTGGGTTTGCCCATTTCCAAGTGCTGGTGAATGTTCTCAATGGTTACCGTAGCCTGATCGACCAAAACGCCAATCGCAAGGGCAAGGCCACTTAATGTCATGATGTTGATTGTCTGGCCGCACAGATTAAGAAACAACATTGTACTGACAACTGCGACAGGAATTGTAATCACTACTACCAGACTGCTTCTCCAGTCTTTCAAAAAGAGTAACACCATTAACCCTGTAAGAATCGCTCCTAAAATACCTTCTGTCATAAGGCTTTTCACGGCATTGATCACAAATACCGATTGATCAAACTCGTAACTCACGTTCACATCTTCCGGTAACAGGCTCTTCATTTCGGGAATCTTTCCTTTCAATGATTGCACCACATCCCATGTGGACGCATCTGCAGTTTTAACTACCGGAATATAGACAGAACGCTTTCCGTTGATGAGTGCATAATCTACTGTGATATCAGATGCATCAGCAACTGTAGCTACATCATGTATAAAAACAGAAGCAGATCCATTTGTGGTTAGCGGAATATCTTCAAAATGCTGCACTTTTTCTTCAAGTGAATTCAGCGTAGTTACATACATCAGGCTATCAATGCGGATATTACCAGATGGAGTAATCGTATTGTTTCTCGTAATCGATTCAACCACCTGATCTGGGGATATATTAAACCTCCGTAATTTTTCAGGATCAACACTGATGACGATCGATCTTGAATTTGCTCCGAATGGTGGCGGAGCTGATAATCCTGGTACAGTCGAAAACATGGAACGCACTCGCGTTACTGCCAGATCATAAATCTCTTTTAAGGATTTTGTCTGGCTACTGAAAACCAATTGCCCAACGGGTAATGATGATGCATCAAAACGCAGTACCTGTGGAGGCAATGCACCTGCCGGAAAAAACTTAGCCGCGCGATTTACCTGCAATGCTACCTGTGCAGCTGCCTCTGCCATATCAGTGTTTTCATAAAAACTAAGTTTGATGAGTGTAAGGCCCTGGATGTTTTTACTCTCCATGTTTTTTATACCACTCACATACAGGAATTGATCCTGCAATCGTGTAGCAAAAAAACCTTCCATCTGTTGCGGCGACATACCACCATACGATTCAATTACATAAATCGTTGGCAGGTTCAGTTTAGGAAATATATCGATAGGTATCGTTCGGATAGCCAGTACCGAAAACAACAACAAGCCTGTAAAAAGCACCAGTACTGTCACTGGTCTTTTTAGCGCTGCTCTTACCATGGTGCGTTATTTAATAGTTTGAATAAATTGAGAAAGGTTGCCTGTAGCAGCGGCTTTATCCAGTTGCGATAGGTTCCAGTCACTTAAAGTTTCTATATAATCCGTTTGCGATCGGTACAATACAAAGGATGCATTCGTTAAATCGATCAACGAAATAATCCCTGCTTTATATTGCGCCAGTTTTTGTGCGTAAGTGTCCTTTGCAGATTGCAACTGTACAGGAAGTTCCGAGAGGTTCGCGCGAATCGTTGCCAACGAGTTCTCTGCCTGCAACCTGTTCAGTTGCAGGGCAGCTTTCTGTTGATCAAATTCATATTCGCTTGCCTGCATCTGAAAACGATTTACTGCAAGCCGGTCTTTGCGGTACATACCATTAAAAAGATTGTATGTGAATGCAACGCCTAGCCCGTAATTGAAACGTTGGTAACCAAGACCCGTAACCAAAGATTTATATTGATCGTTAAACTGGATACTGGAACCTCTTGCCCATGTTGCCCCTGCAAGAATTATTTTGGGTTGATAGCTTTTCCTGATCAGGTCTTCATTGGATTTGAGCAAAGCCTGCCGTTGCGCATAAAAACCAAGCAATGGGTTCGCGATTGTAGTATCCATCAGGTAATCCATCGCTACCGGCTTTCTTTCCATGATGTTCCCCGGCAAAGTATCAACCTGCAATTGGGCAGATGAAATTCCGGTGAGATAAGAAAGTTGCTCTTTTAGCTGACCGATCCTGCCCAGCGTTTGGTTGTAGTTAATGCGTGTTTTGGATAACTCTGCTTTGGTAAGTGAAGAGTCAGCGCCGGGTTTTAATCCGCTTGACGTAAGCGCACTGATCACACTGAAGATCTGCTGGTATCGGTCTATATTCTGCTTATCGGCTTCCAGCCTGTATTGATTTTTCAAAATAGAAAAATACAGTCTTGCAACTTCAAGAGAAAGAATGTATTGTTCTTTTTGCAAATCTGCCTGCTGTACATCAACATATGTTTTTGCATAATTGAGACGGGCACCGTTCAATCCAAAATTCGCCAGCTCATATTCACTGTACACTACTCCTACATTGGCCGTAGCAGCGTCCAGCTTGTTTGAACTGCGTACACCGGCAGAAGTTGAAGGCGTTATTCCGAATGTAAAAAAACTTCCTGCAAGTGAATTATCCGATGCGATATTGAGCTGTTCACTGAACCTGACCTGCGGAAGAAACGAGTGCTTCGTTTCTATAACAGTTGCTTTGGCTGCATCAACTAATGCTTTTTTTTGCTTTAGTACGGGCAGTTGCTTTGAAGAAGCAGTCACAAGGTCTTGTAACGTAAATTGTTTCTGAGCAAATAACGAAAGGATGGGCGTACAACATAACCCTATTATCACTACACACTTTCTTAAGTAGAAAGTTGCCATACCTGAAATATTTAAAATGAAAAATGTTATTGCAAAAAAGATCAGGCAATAACAGGTGGCCCGCGGAGCGCGTGACTTGAAAGAAAAACAGAGGTGTAAAAATTACCGGGAGATAATGCTGTCGGAGTTGACGGCGCGTATTCAACTGGGGTAAGTATTAATTCAGCAACAAAACCAGCAGCCGTTGATGGATGAAATCTCTTGTTTAAACGGATTTTTTTTGTCGGGAATGGTTTTGTCTTTTCCTGCTTAATATTTTCAATGTGTCCATGGGTTACATTGGTAAAGCTGGCCAGTTCCGGGCTTACTGTTTTTTGAGCAATGTCTAAATTGAAAAAGATCTGGACAACAAAAAAAGCCAGGTAGAGAATCAATACCGGGAGCTTTAAAAATAAATTGAGAAACCTTGGACGCTTCAGGAACATTAGCTTAGGCCTGTTGGAGGGTTAAAGCTAAATAAAAGGTTTCAATCCCGCCTGCTATCCTTTGGTAAGATTTCTGAAGTATATGAGGTTTTGTATTTTTTTTACACTTACCGATCCTTTTGATCAACATGATTAATAATTTTCTATCTCTTTAATTTATCCCTTTCCTGTGATGGCGAATCGGCTAGGTGCCGTTAATTACTGCAAAGCCTTGAAAATCAAGGATCAAAATAGTCCCTCCGGTTTTACTACTGCAGCACATTAAGTTTTCCTCCCCCGTCTACATTTATCTCGACACTTGCGTCATCGTTTATGTCAATGGTCTGGCACGCAACCGTTGTACTTGCTGGAATATGTTTGATGCCGGCGTTGCTGACCTTTAGCGAATGAAATGTAAAAGTGGGTATTGTTTGTATTGCGCTGCCGTTAAAATCCACGATACTATTAATGACTGTATAATTGCCACTACCAGGCGTAAAAACACCTGCAATTCCGATATCGCCTGTTGTTGATAGCGTACGGTCACCACCTGAGCCGTCAAGATTATAATAATCAACTGCGGCGATTGTAACTGCACCTGCATTTGTGTAATTGACAGTTGAGGTTGCGGCTGTAAACGTTCCGTTATTTACCAGGGGTGTTCCTATTCCTCCCAGGTTTAGGATAAACGAACCGAGGTTAAGTTCGCTGGAAGGATCGATCGTAAGAACTTCATCTACGGTGGTAGAACCCGTGAGTGTTTTAATGCCAGTCCCAGAAAACCCTACACTGTTATAGTTAAAAGGTGGGATGCTTTGCGCTGATGCACCGGTAAAATTTACCGTCCCGTTATTTGGAGTAAAGGTGATCGCGGATCCTGAGATAGCTCCTGCTATATTAAGTGTACTGGTATTACACCGCAAGGTCCCATCTGTATTTGTCCATGTTCCCGTAAACGTATGTGTTAAACCTCCTCCAAGTCGCAATATTCCCCCTGAGCTATTCATTGTAAACGCTCCGCCATTTACGTTACCCTGAAGGATGGCAGTTCCGTTTGTTTTAGCCATTAACACAAGTCCTGTTGTTGTAAAACCCCCAATGTCTTGCGCAACAGCGCCGCCAATGGTTACATCGCCGGATGAAGGAGACCAGTTACCGTTATTCACGAAATCGCCATTCAATGTAAAATCATTTGCTCCTGCATCAAGAGTCGCACCTGCCGTTATTGTCAATGGTACCCCATCATTAAAAACTTTGTTGCCGTTTGCTGTGATGGTGCCGGTATTATCAATAATCACTCCACCTGTTGCTGCAAATGGGGTTATCCATTCTACGCCTGCGGTTCTCGGCGTTGAAGTATTATAGCGAAGTGAAGCGGACGCACCATAGGCGGGGGCCGCTGATGCAGTCGCGCTTCCTTCTATTGAAAATATATTATTGACATTGGTTGTAACTACAATTGTTTTAAGCCCGGAATTGGAAAACGTAAGATTGTAAAATGTTTTTGTTCCACTTGCAGACAATCGTTGCGCGCCTGCTGCGCCAAGGTTTACAGTTCCTGTCCCCGGATCAAATACCGTTGCATCGCTTCCTCCCCAGGCTGAAGTACTTACTACATTTACGTTAAGGGTACTTGACCCTCCGTTCAGTATTCCATCCGTCAGAATAACCGTACCTATTGTCGTATGGTTCAGGCCGGTTCCTAGGTTTAATGTCCCCGCACCATTCATCGTAAGGCCGTTCGAGGTAACATCACCAGTAAAAGTTGCCGTACCTGAAGTTTTGGTACACGAGACCCTTCCGTCTGTGATAAAACCTCCAATACTTTGTGCCACAGCTGTACCGGAAATCGTAATCGCCGCTGAACCAAAATCGACACTGGCGCTAGTATTGTCATTAATAAGATTTCCTGTGCCAATCGTGATTATTGCTGTTGCTGTAAATGTTATTGTTCCGGTGGAAGTGTTGTTCAAATCACCTGTCGTATGCGTTATTCTTCCTGATGTTCCTGATATTGAACCGCTGTTAATGAGATCGCCTGTGGTCTGGTTGATCCTGCCTGTTGTAAACGTGAACGTTCCATTGTTTGTGAAGGATCCAGTATTAACTGTGACCTGACCCGTTGTTCCAGACATCGTTCCATCACTTAAACAGTTGCCTGATATAGTCAAGGTGAAAGTTTGGAAGCGTAATGTTCCACCGCTGTTGATTGTAAGCTGCGCTATCGTGCGGGTTGCTCCCATAGTTACAATATGACTATTCTGAATAATAAATATATCTCCGTTCCCAATGGCTGTTCCGTTGGCCGGTGTGCCACTGGGGTTCACCGACCAGGTGTTAGCAGTATTAAATGTGCCGCTCGTTCTGGAATAGTAAGTGGCTGTATAACCGTTTATTGACAGGATAGTCATTAAAAAAGGCAAAGCAAATTTTCTGCAGTTAGTGGCGTGCATAATCCAAGGTTTGAAATGAGAAAATCTCAACAGGATCTGGATCACAGACTGCAAACTGTAACCCGTGCATTAAGCTCGCATTAAAGCAGAATTAGAATTGAATTACATTTTAAGCAATGCGGAGATTGAGGTCAATTACAACAGCAGATTTTTTCTCTGTATGCATCATACGGGTCATAAGAATATCTGCTCCAACCGAACGTGCATACTTTAGGAAACTGTCAATTGGGCTATAACTGTTCTTAAGGCATCGGCACTCCACCTGTAAATTGGCCGCAGGTTTTAACCGCTTTAATGTTTCAGTGAGGTAGTAGAAATCGGCGGACCTTTTATCCACTTTTCCTGAAGTTACCGTAACAAGGTGAACTTTCATTTGTAGAGTAATAGCTGATTCTAAAATCGTCTGAAGCCGGATTTCTGGAATAAAATCAGTAATCGGTATCACAACCTGCTTCCACCCTTCATTATTAGATTGTGTAGCAAAGAGAGTAATTACTTGGCACGGACTTTTCTCAATGATATATTCAAGATTAGACTTTAGAGATGTGATTTTCTTTCGCGGAATCGTTCTCTCATTTAAAATGATTAAATCTGCTTCAATGGATTCGGCATAATTAAGTAAAGATGATCGCCACTTTCCCCATTCCACATTTGTGTGAATGTTGATAGTAAATTCTCTGCTGAGAATCTCCTTTAACTTCTGCAACAAAAACAACTTTTCTTTCGTTAACCCCAGCGGAGTTACTTTAGGATGGAACCACCATAAGTGTGGCTGGTAGACAGCAGGATCACCAATATATAAAAGGTGAAGTTCAGCTCCATGAATCTCCGCCAATTCTGCCACCTGTCTAAGGTCGGATATGAAAGAAATATCCAGCGTTACCGGCATCAGTATACGCCTGATCAGCTTATCCATAAAATATTTTTTCTAAAACTACACTGGCAGATTAAGGCCAAAGTAAAAATGACGTTAGAAATGAATTAGGATATTTCAATAGATGCTGATGGAAGTATCACAGATACAATAAGTTGGTTTTCGTTATTTACTTCTGCCTTTATTTCTCCTTTATGTAATAAAATAATTCGCCTGGTTAATGACAGGCCCAGTCCGTAACCTGGCGCGGAGACGGCATTGCTGCCACGTTGAAAAGGCTGAAAAATTAAGGCAAGTTCATCAGGGTTAAAAGTTTCAGTGACGTTTGTAAAAAGGATAACAATTCTTTTTTCGACAAATGACAGCGAAACCATGACTGTATGATCCGGAGAATATTTGCACCCGTTTTCAGCAATGTTCCGGCAGGCAGATAAAAGCAGTTCAAAATTTCCGTCAACCATGCTGAGGCTTTCGTTATCAGGGATCTCGTCGAAAAAAACTTTTGCGGAATAATTTGGATGTGTCTTTTTCAAAAGGGAAGGAATCTCCATAAGCACTTCATCCATCCTTACCCTTGCTGTTTGCAGGGCACCACCTCTGGATGTTCTGGCTAAAACCAAAAGCTGCTGCGTAAGATCTGTCATATGCTGCGCATCAGACTGAACGGATTGCAACACTTTAAGATATTCTTTGCTTGTTCTCTCTTTGCGCAGGGTAACATCAATCTGATTGATCACAGAAGTTAACGGCGTAGATAATTCGTGTGACGCATTTGAAATAAATCGCCCCTGCAATTCAAACGATTCCTGTAGTCGATGCAACAGGTTATTGAACGTAAGTGATAAAGTATTCCACTCATCTTTAACTGACAACTCCGGCAACCTGTTTTCAATATTTGTTGCCGAAATTTTATCAACCGTTTTTGAAATTTTTTCAATTGGTTTCAACAACTGCCGGCTGAAAATCCATCCGGCAAGCAGCGACACAAATGCCGCGGCAACAAATCCCAGTGCGATACTCTTTCTGAGATCACGAAGATTGTTAATACCGTTCCGATCGATAGCGGAAGTGATTACGATCAAAGGATTGGCAGACTGCTGATAGTAAATACCAACAAGTTTATTGCTACCCTTTTTTGAGTTAACGACTCCTTTCTCTTTGATTTCATCAAGCAGTTCTTGTGAAATCGGGGAAAAGGCTGTTTTATCCCTTGAAAAATAATACAGTCTGCCTTTCGAACTGTCGTAGATGCTAATCGTTTCAGCGAGCAACATATTGGTGGTTGAACTGTCCAGTTTTGAAAGAAACTGGTAACCATTAGAAGGAAGCCTTGATAACAGAACGGCCACTGTTATACATCTGTTTTGCAACCGACGGTTAAAATCACGGCTATATTGGTTGGAAGTATTGAGATAAATTGAAACACTGAATGCGACAAGCACAGTAAATGTGAGCAGTAAAAAAGCTAATGTGATTTTGTATCTAACTTTCATGCGTGATTGGTTTCCTTCATGACGTATCCAAAACCAACCTGGGTGTGTATCAGCTTGTCTGGAAAATCCCTGTCAATTTTTTTCCGCAGGTAGTTAATGTAAACGTCAATTGTATTTGTATTTGTGTCAAAATCGATATCCCAAACATTCTCACCTATTGACGCACGGCTTAGAACCCTTTTATTATTACGCATCAGGTATTCTAGCAATTGGAACTCTTTGGCGGTAAGCGAGATCGCCTTACCTGCGCGCGTGACTTCTTTTGTATCGAGATTCATTTCAAGATCTGCGATTTGCAGCAGATTGCCAACTGGTACGCTGTCTTGAAAGTTACGCTTCACTAATGCCCTCACCCGAACAATTAACTCGTCAAATGAAAAAGGTTTGACCATATAATCATCTGCGCCTGCATTAAAACCTTCAACCTTATCTGGCACTGATCCAAATGTTGTCAGCATCATGATGGGTACCTGTTTGTTCTTTTTTCGGATTCTTGCGCAAAGTTCCAGTCCGTTTATGCCGGGAAGATTAATGTCAAGAATGACTAGATCAAAATTTTGCTGGTTGAAAAATTTTTCGCCGATTTTACCATCATACGCTACCTGAACGGCATAGCCGAGTTCATCAAGTCCTTTATGAAGGGAATCGGCAATCTTTTTTTCATCTTCCACTATCAGGATATCCATTACTTATATTTTAGTTAACACTATGAATAACTTATTCATCATCAGGATTTAGTAATATACCGCAGGCTTTAGTCGATAAACGCATAATTACACGCAAAATGGCTAGGTTCTGCATTAAATACTGCAAATATCATACTCAACATCAACGATCATGCTAATTTTGGAACAAGCTCTTACAACGAGCTATCAAAATCAAAATGCCGGAAGAAGATTCTCCCGGCTACCTTTAAAACTGAAATAAGAAAACTTATTCCTTCGGCTTGTCCGAAGCAGTTTTTGAATCAATCATTTTTCCAAGTATGTCCTTGTATTTTTCAGCATCATCGTTTCCGGGGTCCAACGCTAATATTTTGTCATAATAGACTAGCGCATCGTCATATTTCTTTTCGGTATTCACCTTAAACGCTGCCACATATCCGTACGCTTGAATCAACCATTTTTTATTGTTTGCGTTGGCTGTGTCTTTTGAAGCTACACGTATCAGGTCCTCATAATGCGGCACTGCTATTCCTGTTTCCATCGCTGTATCCATCGCAGCATTAGTTCTTGCGCGCCAGTAATAACCAAAACTCTGTTCCGGATATTTAGTGGCATAGATACCAAATACGCTGTCTGCTGCAACATAATCCTGGGCATTATAATTGGCTACGCCCCAGTTAAAAATATCAACATTGCTCATGTCGGTAGGAAGTAACCTTAGTTGCGCAAACCAGTATGCCTGCTTGTCGTACAATTTCAATTTTTTGTCAACGGCAATTATTTTTCTTACGATATCCGCTTTCTTCTTTGGATCAGCCTGAAGTGTCAGCGCCTTTTCATACCATGTACTAACCAGTGAATCTTCTTTATTCGTCTCTGCAATTTTTGCCATCAGTTCAAAATCATCGGCGGTATATAAACTGTCATCCACCTTGTCAAAATAAAGTTTAAGATTTTCCCCTGCGTTGCGACTGTCTTTCAATGCATCGTAGCTGAAAGCAAGCAACTTGTAAATACGTGGTTTTGTTTGTACAGGTTCTGCAGCAATGATCTTTTTCGCCTCGCTGATAGCCTCATTGTATTTCTTTGAAACAAAATACTGGTCGGTTAAGAGATAGTTGTTTTGGATTCCGGGATCCGAATAAGAAATATACTTCTGTAGGTTTTCCATGGCACGGTTAACATCTCTTGAGTAGTAGTAATAATACAGTTGGAAATATACCGGACCAAAGGCTGGATCTGCATTGATGGCGTTGTTGTAATACTCAGAAAATACATCCACATTGTTTTGCGTCTGGTAGATCTTCCCGATTTTAAAATAAGGTACGGGATTGGTTTTATCCAGCGCAGACGCTGCCTGGTAATTCTTGAAGGATTCAGATCCGTCGTACAGTTTACGATAAGCATCGCCTCTGGCAATAAATATCTGCGGATTCTTTTTGTCCTTTTTTTCAGCCTCATCCAGCAATCCCAATGCATAAGCTAAGTTGCCTTTTGGAAAATCAATGACGGCTTCAGCAATGGCAAGCTGTATCGCCGGATCTTTTTTACGTCCTGTTCCTATAGCCTCATTGAAAAGGTTCATGGAGCGAACGGTATCTCCCTGTTTAAGTGTAATAATTCCCTGGATCACTTTAGCGAGGGGCTGTTCCATAACATTGTCGGGAATAGCAGGAAGTGAAATTGAATGGTTAGAAGTTTCGGCAACAAGGTCGATCCTTGCAAGCCAATACAATGCTTCCAGGTCGGATGGATTCTGACTAATTATTTGTGTAAATGTCTGCGCACTTGCAGCAGGCTTTTCGTAGCGGAACTGTTTTATTCCATCAGCCGTAGTTTGACCATATGATATGCCTGCAAAAAATATACTTACCAGTAACGATTGAATTTTGTTTTTCATATACCTCAGTTTTACTTTAAATCAGTGAAATGTTCAAACGTAAACCTAAGCAGTTGGCATTAGCAGGAAGTAAAGTCCGTATTAGTATAGGATTAGAATTAAACGGAAATTGAAAGTGGGCAAAATGAGCCTTCGGCTTTGCGACTGTCCGAACTGTCAATCGGTCTTAATTCGATCTTATGGCACTATTTAGTAGCCACGATTGTGTACATTCGGGATAACCAAAACCAGCTATACGGAAAAGATCCCTGTCAGACGCATGGCCACAAAAAAGGCGTTGCCGGTTAAAACCGGGAGGTTTATTATCCGTAAGCTTACTTCTGTAGTTGGTTCGATTGACCTGCACCATGCCCTTCACCGCCACGATTATTATTTTATCCTTGCTGTCGAAAAGGGTGCTGGCTTACATACCATCGATTTTCAGGAGTACCGGGTGAAAGACAGGTCAGTATTTCTTCTAAGACCTGGGCAGGTGCACGAGTTAACACTTAAAGCAGGTTCTACCGGTTACCTCGCTGAATTCGACACCGCATTTTACCAGCCATCTAAATCCATCGGGGAGCAGAGATGGAAAAAAGCAATCGCAAAAAACCATTGCAGATTAACTGCGCGTGAATTTACCCCGATACTTTCACGGCTCCATAACCTGTTTACTGAATACGAAGCGAAGCAGGATGGTTACGCAGAAGCAATACATGCGGACCTCGATTTGTTTCTGATCAGCTGGCTTCGCAAGGTAGCTGTTGAAACACCCGCTGCTTCCACTGCTGATTACTCCCGCGAACGGTTTGAAGAATTAACGCACCTGCTAGAAACCAGGATTCATGAAGAAAAATCCGCAGCTGGTTATGCGAAGCTGCTTAGCCTTTCTCTTTACCAGCTCAACTCTATCACCAAATCTGTTGCAGGGAAAACAGCTTCTGATCTCATCAACGAACAAATTCTGTTGGAAGCGAAGCGGCATTTGCTCGGTACTTCCGCACAGATAAAAGATATTGCCTTTGACCTCGGCTACGAGGACGTTTCTTACTTCGTCCGGTTCTTTAAAAAACATACAGGCGCTACTCCAGACACTTTCCGCAAGAACTTCAGGTAAGTGCCATCCGACTCATTCATTGTCCTATCCAGCACCTGATGCGCGCTCTAGCTTTGCATCATGAAACGTACAAATAAAATTATCGGCGCGCTGAAGATCTGGCTGGTTATCTATCCTTCCATTACTTTTTTCCTGTTCTTTTTTGGTGAACACCTAGTGGCGTTGCCGCTGTATGTAAGAACATTTATTCTGACCATTACGCTGGTTCCATTCATGGTGTTTGCAGGTCTACCAGTGCTTGAAAACATTATCAATACTGCAAAAAAATTACTGTGGCGATAGCAGCAATCAAATGAAACAATATTTTTTATTATACCAAACAAACCAATCATGAAAATCAAACACATCATTTTTTCCCTGTTGCTCGCCATAACTTTTTATGGTGCAGAAGCGCAGGAAACCAGGTTTAATCTGCTGGTTAACGAAGTTAACAGTTACATGCTTTACAAGGGATCAGGTGAGCCGCTCAATGCGTACAGAAAAACATACCGCGGCATCCAGGCAGGAGCATCAGTAGATGCAGGAATCACTAAAACTTTCTCGATCGTTTCTGAATTGTATTTCGCAAGTAAAGGCAGTGTGCTGAAAGAAGGCAACCCACTTACTACTGGAAAGTCAACACTCAGGATCAGTACCCTCGAGCTGCCGGTATTGGCGCGCATTCATTTTGGGCAGTTTTATTTGAATGCCGGACCCTATGTTTCCTGGCTATTAGGCGGGCGGATTAAAACGGATGCTTTTGCTTCGACTCCTGAAAACATTACCAAACTCTCTTTCGCTTCCACATCTGGAAGTTTTAAAAGATGGGAAACAGGTTTACAGGCTGGTGCAGGTTATTCATTCAAACTCAAGAGTTCAACGCTTTCCATTGACTTCCGTTACGGTTATGGTTTAACTACACTCTCATCGGGCATAGAACGCTACAACCGGAATTATGTAATCGGAGTACGTTTAAGTCCATGGAAAAACAGGCAACCCGCTTCCAAATCTTAAAATCAAAACAACATGAAAATAATAATCGTCGGTGCCACAGGCACCATGGGAAAATACCTGGCAGGTGCATTTGAAAAAGACCACGAAATCATACGCGCCGCAAGTAAAAACGCAGATGTCATAATCGACATTACTTCATCCGAATCTATCGAAGCCATGTACCAACAGGTTGGCCGATTTGACGCGCTGATCAGTACGGCAGGACCCACCTATGTCGGGCCATGGAACAAAATGACGGCGACTGAATTCCGCAAAGGATTAGAGGGAAAACTACTGGGACAGATCAACCTCGTCTTGATCGGGCAACACCACATAAATGCGAAAGGCTCTTTTACACTAATCACAGGTGCATTATCACATGACCCGCAACGAAATTTCGCCAACGCTTCCTCAGCCAACGGAGCAGTCGACGCATTTATCCGCGCCGCTGCAATTGAATTGCAGAACGGAATCCGCATCAATGCCGTCAGCCCAACCGTCATCGAAAACTCTCCGCAGTATTTTCCTTTTTTCCCAGGTGACATTCCTGTTACCATGAAAGAACTGGAATTCGGGTTTCGAAAATCAGTGTTCGGTGCGAACACTGGACAAGTAATTCATCTTTAAATATCCTCTGTGAAAACTAAAATGAAATTAACGGAAGCTCTGCAAACATGGATCGCATTCGCAGGGTTGCCTTTCCTGAATTTTATCATCCGCAAATTTTCTTCGAATGAAAAGGTTTGAAGTGATCGTTATCGGCGGAAGCTATGCAGGTATGGCAGCGGCAATGGCGTTAGGGCGTGCACTCCGTAAAGTACTGGTGATAGATGATAATCAGCCGGCGAACAGACAAACGCCATTCGCGCATAATTTTTTGACACAGGATGGCAGCCCTCCTGCAGAATTACGCGGACTTGCCCGCGAACAGGTCAGTCAATATCCATCGATACACTTCCACGAAGGAAGAGCCATAGCAGGAAACAAAACAAAAAATGGTTTCGTTATTGAAACAAATACGGGTGAATCGTTCTATGCCGGTAGACTTGTATTTGCGACAGGAATCAAAGACCTGTTTCCTCCCATCGAAGGGATTACCGAATGCTGGGGAATATCGGTTCTTCATTGCCCTTACTGCCATGGCTATGAGGTCGCAGGTCAAACGACTGCTGTGCTGGGAAATGGTGATGCAGGTTTTGAATTTGTCCGATTACTTTCAAACTGGACTAAAGACCTTACTCTGTTTACCAACGGCCCTTCTGCCCTTTCCTTTTCTCAAAGTTCACTGCTTTGCAAACATTCCATAGATGTCGTTGAAACGGAGATCGATTGCCTGGAACATACTGGGGGCAAACTCACCCACGTAATGTTTCGGGATGGTGTTCTGCAACCCTTACAGGTGCTCTATGCCCTGCTTCCATTTGAACAGCATTGCAGCATTCCTATGACACTTGGCTGCGAACTAACCGAAACGGGGTACTTGGTGATCGATGCTACATTCAAAACCACGGTGGAAGGCGTATATGCCTGTGGCGACAATACATCGCGCGTCCGTACACTGGCAAACGCAATCGCGATGGGAACAACAGCAGGTATGATGCTGAATAAAGAGTTGGTTGCGGATTCTTTTTCGTAGGTTAAGACTGGTTACTGGCATTTTGCTTTTTGTGCACTCGTCGTTTGATCGCGTAATTGGTAATGGTCTGAAATACAACTCCAGCATTAACGACACTCATTTTGATAAAATCAAAGACGATAAATCATGAAAGCATACCTAATTATTTGCCTGACTATCCTTTTTTCTTCCCGCATTCACGCGCAGGATAAAACTATGCCTTCCAAAATATTCGGAGAAGACCGCACGGTCCTGGTGCATACGCCAAAAGGAAATGGACGTTTCCCGGTGTTATACCTGCTGGACGGCGCGTCCAATTTTGACATGATGGTAAGCATCACCGAATATTTAAGCAGCGAAGGCTTCTGTCCTGCGATGATGGTGGTCGGTATCATCCACCCCGACAGGACGAAAGACCTTGTACCGGCGGCGGGTAATCTTTTCATGTCTTATCTCGGAAAAGAACTGATGCCCTACATTGATTCAGCCTATCCTACAACAACCTATAGGACTTTGGTGGGTCACTCTCTTGGCGGCCTGACAGTCATCAATACATTACTTCATCAACCGAACCTTTTTAACGCTTACGTTTCATTGGAAGGCGCTCTGTGGTGGGATGATCAGCGAACCGTGAAGGAGGCATCCCGCATTTTACCTGGTGCAAACTACAAAGGAAAAACGCTCTTCTTGGCGATGGCTAACAGGATGGAAAAAGGCATCGACACGTTTCTTGTTCAAAAAGATACCAGCGGCAATACCGATCTCATCCGCAGTAACTTGACCCTGGTTAAAGACATCATGCGCAATCAGCAGAACGCATTACGTTTCCAGCACAAATATTACCAGGAAGATAACCACAGTTCCGTTCGCCTCATAGGTGAGTATGATGCGCTTCGTTTCCTGTTTGATTTTTACAAACTCAATATTTACAACTCTCAATATGAGAATCCAGCTTTTAAACTTGACTCTTTATTGGTTAGTCATTACAAAAAGGTTTCCGCATACATGGGTTATCTCGTCTTGCCTAATGAATCACAGGTAAACTCACTTGGTTACAGGATGCTCAGTATGAAACAGTATGACAAGGCAGAGACAATGTTCCAAATGAACATCGCCAACTATCCGCAGAATGCAAATGGATATGATTCGATGGGTGACCTGTTCCTCGCGAAGGAAAACAAAGTAAAAGCGATTGAGTATTTCAGGAAAACATTGTCAATACAAAACATTCCTGAAACAAAGGAAAAACTGGATAAACTGCTTGGCAAATAATAAGTAAGCCCCTTCTCTTAACGCAATCAAAATTGGCATAACTATGAAGAAAATATTTCTGATTATTTTTTTGATCATTTCTTTCCTGTGCAGCGGACAGGTTCTTTGGGGCCAGGCACCCGTTTCCAAGCAACTCGATCCAAGGGTAAGTGGATTCTTAAAAATGATAGGATACCAGGACCTTACCATCGAGCAATTACGGGCTTTACCTATTGCACAAATCAAGTATCCGATGCTGCCAATGGTGCCGTATCCTAAAGAGGATGTCAAACGAATTAAAATTACCGCCGACAGTATCCCGGTATTAATTTTCAATCCGGCGCATTCCGAACATCTGCCAATTATCATCAACTACCATGGAGGTGGTTTTATATCACCCTTGGTTCCGGGATTGGAGTATTCGCTTTGGCAGGATGCAAAAATCTATGGAGCCATTGTCTTTGCCATCGATTACCGCGTAGCACCTGAGAACAAATTCCCTGCTGCAGTAAACGACAGCTACAATGCTTTTAAATGGATTGCAGAACATGGCAGTGAGTTTGGTGGAGACACCAGCCGCATCGCATTACTGGGAATCAGTGCAGGTGCAAATCTTGCCGCAGTGGTGACCCAAAAAGCGAAGAAAGACGGCATTGGTAACAAGATAAAACTGCAGATCTTAAATGGGCTTCCCGCTGATCTCAGCCCTGAAAATATGGAAACCTCGGTTTCGTACCAGGAAAACGCCAAAGGTTACTGGCAGACCAAGGCAGCCTGCTATTTTGCGATGGAACTATATGCTCCCGGACAATCCGCCAATACCGACGTGTCGCCGATTCGCACAGAGGACTTCCGGGGATTGCCACCTGCTGTGATCATCAATGCTGAGTTCGATCCCTTGAGGGATGACGGCGTTCGATATGCGGCTAAACTGCGAAAAAATGGTGTAAAGGTTTGGGACAAATGTTTTGCAGGTCAAATTCATATGTTATTAGGCTTACCACGAAATTCAGACGAGGTAAAAGAATATGAGAGGATGTTACTAAATGCAATGCAGGAAAGTTTTAGTCTGCACTCCATTTTGCAAAAAAATAGATAACTAGTTTTTATAGCAATGCCCGCCGGCTTTTTCTTGATTTATTCCTCTAATTATCTTTCATAAAACCAATTGGCCAGGATAAATAAGTATACTTAGCTTTTTTTCTTTTGACTTTCCGGGTAGGTTGCATGCCTAAATCGAAAAGTGATGAAAGATCAAGTGAGCAACGGTCACTCGACCCCTATGCTATTCCCTTATGAACCGGAGCAGTTCTGGCAATCAATCCGGTCCATTATCCGCGAAGAAGTAAATCAGGCAGCAAAACAAGGAAACGCTACTCCCGCTTTTGAAACATCAGGGCTAACTTACAAACCCCTTTACAAGATGGCGGAGGTATGCACCTTGTTCCATGTAACAAAACCAACCATTTATGACTGGATCAGGCATGGCAAATTAAAACCATTTAAGATCCGCTCACGCGTCTACTTTCTCTGGCAGGACATTCAACAATTACTGGATCCGAAATTCTTAAATCAGTAAGGCAATGAAAACTATTACCTGCGCTGCGGCCAAAAAGATTGATATGGTGCAGTACCTGTCCGATTTGGGATTTGAACCGGCAAAGATTCAAGGTAACGACTATTGGTATCTTTCTCCATTGCGATCTGAACATAGTGCTTCATTTAAAGTTAACCGGAAGTTCAATGTCTGGTATGATCATGGAATCCAAAAAGGTGGCAACCTGGTTGATTTTGGAATCCTGTTTCACCAATGCAATGTCGAAGAATTATTAATCAGGATTTCGCAGCAAAACAGTCTTTCTTTTCACCCGCCATTTCCCGCAGTTCTCCCGCCTTCTCCGGTTGCTGATGAAAAACAAAAAATCATTGTTTTGGAGGCAAGGCCTGCCATCCAACTTATGTCTCTGCAGAATTATGTCCTTTCCCGGAAAATTCCGCTTGCCATTGCGAACCGCTTTTGCAGTGAGGTAGACTTTGGTTTGAATGGTAAAAAGATTACAGCAATAGGTTTCAAAAATAGTTCGGGTGGCTATGAATTGCGAAATGCCTTTTTCAAAGGTAGTTGCAGTCCCAAAGATGTTACCCTTATGGGCAAATCAACTGCCCGGGATATACTCGTTTTTGAAGGCTTCATGGACTTCCTTTCTTATCAAACCATGCAATCGAAAAAAATGCCGCTCCTGTCAAAACAACAGGCGGATTTTTTGATCCTTAACTCCATTGGTTTTCTGGAGAAAATGAAAGAGAGGCTTACAGTTTATAATTCTGTCCATCTATACCTGGATCGTGATGCAAGCGGACTCAATGCTACAAAACATCTCTTGGGAATCAGCGAAAAATACAAGGACGAAAGTCAGTCGTATAAAATGTACAAAGATTTAAACGAATATCTCGTGCAAGAATACCCGCATAAGCAACAGCAACAAAAGCACAGGTTGGGTCTTTGATTTTTAGGAGCCAGCTATGTTTCGGTTAAACCGAAACGGCTGGCTTTATTCATCCGCCGCTGGCGGATTCATAAAGGAGATAATTGAAGAAAAAGAAATGAGGACATGACAACAGCGTTACCAACAAAATCAGTCAATAAGCGCAAAGGCGGCCGTCCGACTAAAGCTGTCAAACGAAACAAACTTATCGGAGTAAAATGTTCCGTCATTGAAAAGAAGTTGATAGGGATCAAAGCGAAAAACAGCGGTCTCACTGTTTCAGAATTTCTTCGTGAATTAGGTCTGTCCGGCAAAATCGACATGCGAAAAATGGCTCTTTCAAAAGAAATCCTGGGCTTCATTGGAACGCTACATCACCTGGCGGCAAACATAAACCAGATTGCAAAAAAAAGAAACCAAAACGAAGAGTTAAACGCGATAGAGAGAGCCCGGTTGCAGCAAGATTGCCTGGCGGTAAAACAGCTCGCTTCAGATATCAAAAATTGTTTTAAATGATAGGCAAAATAACCATTGGAAAATCCCTTGCCGGACTTATCGGTTACGCGCTGGAAGACAAACTAGATGATGAGCAAAAAGTCATTTTTAAAAACCGCGCTGAAGTGCTGGTCTATAACCAATGTTATGGAGACAAAAAAGAACTCAGGCAGCAATTCAATGATGTTCGCAAACTCAATCCCAAAGTAAGTAAACCGGCCATGCATATTTCGCTCAGCCTATCTGCGGGTGATGATGTAGATAAGGCGGGTTTACAAAGGATCGTAGAGGACTGTGCAAAAGAACTCGGAATTGAGAGGAATCAGTATATCGCAGTTTTGCACAAGGATACAGGACACGCGCATGTACATATTGTGGTTAACCGGATTGGTTTTGATGGGAAAACGCTAAGCGATGGTAACAACTATAAGAAGATCGCCGCTTGCTGTAGAAACCTGGAACAGAAACACGGGCTCAAACAAGTCCTAAGCCCAAAGGTTTTTTTGCCGAAAGAAATGCGACAATTTCCGCGTATGGATACAAGAAAAATGTTAATGAAAGAAGCGGTTCGTGTGTCACTTCTTCAAAGCGGTAGCTACGAAGAATTTAGACTCAAAATGGAATCCAAAGGGTATGAACTGATCAGAGGTCGTGGCATAGCATTTCGGGATGAAAAAAAACTGTACGTAAAAGGAAGTGAACTTGGTTATTCGTTGAGTAATATTCAGAAAATCTTACAGCTGTCACTCGTTCAAAAACAGACCGTGATTCGTCAAGATATTCGAAAAGAAAAGCAGCACCACAAACTGCCCCCTTCCAACGTACAAAAAGATGCCACCCTGGACAAGTTGGAGCATTTTAGCAAAGCCCTCGAAATCTTACTGCGTCCGGAGCGTGAATACAATCTTACACCGTTTGAATTACTGCAGAAAAAAAGGAAGAAACAATCCCATCATTTATAAATCAGTTTTATGGACAAAGAAATTATCGAAACAGTACTTACCGAACTCGTTTCCAACAGTGAGGCTACCAATCAGAAACTGGATAACTTAACAAAGGAAGTTTCTGTTAATTCAAGCATGATCAAACATCAGGAAATTAAGTCATTGCCGCCGGACACTTCGGAGTTAAAAGAAATGTTGAATGATTGGGCTAAAAAACACGACGAAAAACTGGCGCTCCTGCCCAGAAAACACTCTATCCGGTTGCTTCTTTTCCCGGAAGAAAACACCATAAATTATTTAAAAACGCTTTGGAAGATTTCTCTTAAATGGTTACTATATATTATCCTCGTCTTATGCACTTACCGCTTATGTGAGAAATGGCTCGACAAAGCCTATACTGTTAATCAATACAAAAACGCCTGGGAATCGGTTTACGGCAAGGCAGACAAGAGGGGTAAAAAAATAATGGAACAGGAATTACAGAAGTATTACGAATAGGAGTTCCCTTATGATTAAACTTATCAGTATTTTTAAGGTATGCAACAGCAGAATGATAAGCCTAATTTACCCACACGCCTGTTCTGGGAATATGACCTGGAACGCACAGACTGGCAAAGGGATTCTGTTGGCATCATCGAACGAGTTCTTGAACGCGGCACACATGACGAATGGGCCGAACTCGTGCGGTTTTACGGCATCGAAAAAGTACTGCATATTTTAAAGGATGAAATCCGCTTTTTATTTGATGAAGTTATCGAAGATGCCTGCGCTTATTTCCGGTTGAAAAAAGAAGATTTGCTCTGCTACAGACGCAAACAAACCAATCCGGGCAACTGGCCATAGGGATCGCGATTTCAAACTACACTTTTCAATGTTACATAAAGAAACAGTTTCGCAACATACCATGGATTTAATCCAGCGGATGATGCATGATGAAGTCTTGAAGGAATTCAATCTCGTAGGCGGCACTGCGCTCGCTTTAATGGTAGGTCACCGGCTGTCAATCGACATTGACCTTTTCAGCCAAACAGCCTTTGACGCCAAGGCACTTTCTCAACATCTTAACCAGGAATACAATGCTACCAATACTAAGACGATGGGAAACGGTGTGTTTTGTTTTATTGAGGATGTGAAAATTGATATGCTGGCCCATCAATATCCGTTAATCAATCCGGTAGAAGTAATAGAAAATATCAGGATGCTTTCACTCGAAGATATCGGGGCTATGAAAATTAATGCTATTACCGGGAATGGAACCAGGCTAAAAGATTATGTTGATATGTACACTTTACTGGAACGGTTTCCACTAAAAAAGCTACTTGACGGATTTGAAAATAAATATCCAAATGTCAGCAAGGAAGTAGCTGTTATCGCTCTTAATTATCATCTTGAAATCAGGCCCATCGAGATCCAGTTTACCCGTAAACAGATCTCATTGGAGCAGATCACCAAAAGGCTGAGTGAGGCCGTACATAATCAACAGAAAATATTTGTTCAGAAGGAACAAGTTATCCAGGAACAGAAGCAGAAAGCAGAGCGGGTTCAAAAAATCAGGCAACAGAATAAAGACAGAGGTCCACGCCTTTAATTTTTCGAATTCAAAACCTATTTAACCGGCGTGCTTCAATTTCTGCTTTGAAATCGAGATAATCGGTTCTCCCAATTCTGCCTCCAGCTTGGCAATTGTTTTGAGTGTGAGGTTATGGTTGCCCTTCAGCCATTTATTGATCTCAGACGGCTTCTTTTGCATCCTCTCGGCAAGATCCTTTTGGGTGTACCCTTTTGATTTCAGGATACTATTAATCCGTAGAACGATATTGGTGTATTGCTGTACAAAAATGCGCACCTCTTCAGGTGTTTCTTCCTGTATCTTTTTTGCTACATTGCTTCTCATAAAAATCTTTTTTATAAAATAATTTCCTTGTCACCGGTATCAGTCAACAATTCCCTTCTTTTGTGATCGATGATGATCTCTTTGTGCCGCAAAGCCTCATCAATTCTTCTGGCAAACCCGCAGGCCTCGATCCATTTCAAATGCAAGTCCCGGCTGCCTTGGTTGGTCTGCGCCGTTTTCAGGCCACCATTAAACAGCACTACAATATCCTTTCGGTTATTCACACGCAATGCATAAAGCCGAAGTGGGAAATTGGGAAAAAGAAAAACGATCTCACCCAACGATACCCGCCCGTGATTAGGCAAGCCAGTTACCTCGTTTTCATGCCTGTTGAATAAAGGCTCAATCGCTCCATGATCCTCGCCAATACTGTCCAGGACAAAGCTCATCAGCTGCTGGACTGCTGGTTTCCACTGCTCGATAGAATAATACCTGTTAAAGAACTTGTCGGTCTCTGTTTCAGTACTTTCTCCTTTCCGGACGGTATAAAAGGTGCACCTGGCCCCTTCGTCGTCCCATATTTCCAAAGCAAATATATTCACTTATAAGTTAATTTTAAAAATTAAATAAATTATTTAACAACTGAGAGTTTAACCCGCGCCACACCTGAGTTTTCTCTAGCCTTTCTCTCCTCATTCACTAAATTCATTTCCCCTCTGTTTTCCCATATTTCCTGAATCTTTTTACCTGCTTCTTCCGGAGAAATCTTTATATACCGGTAGAAATCCCGTGAACTTTTATGTCCGCTTATCTTCATAATCAGGTCTACCGGCGTACCTGCGAGAAATTCATTGGTACAGAATGAACGGCGACAGGTATGAGAGGTCACCCAGTCGCATTTGGGTTTGATGATTACATTGTCCAGGTTTCCTTTTTTATGTGAAAATTTGATCAGTTCAGTAATGCCCGCGAGCCTTGCCACATCCTTAATGTATTTGTTGAATTTCTCATTGCTGAATTGAGGGATATTTCTGCCAAAATCATCAACGAAAATGGTATAGGCTTCTTCTCTCAATGGAATGACAACCCAGTGACTGGATTTCTTTTGCTTTTTATGCAACATTCTCCCCCGCAGATCTTCTGATTTGAGGGTTGAAAAGTCTGAAAACCGCATGCCGGTTAGACAACCAAAAACAAAAAGGTTCCTGTATTTGATTAGCGCCGGGTGTCCAGAAAGATCAGCATGACAAATCTTCGTGATCTCTTCCCTGCTTAAATAGATCGCATCAGCCTCCTCGTCAAGTATTTTAAAATCATCAAGGTTAATTGGTGAAATAATCTTACGTCTCATCCGGTTGCGCAAAAAGATCCGGAGCTGTTTAATTGTTTTGCCCAATGTGCTGATACGAAAACCCTTGATGGTTTCTTTTCTTCGCCTCTGCACATGTTCGTACTTCATGTAATCAACAAACTCTTCATAGAAATTGTAATCAAAAGATTCAAAAGTGATGGGAGTGCCTCGGAACTTTTCAAAAGCTTTCAATGTATCACGCATATTTCTAAATACATTCATCATTCGTGGCGAAACTTGCCGCTCCTTTGATTTCATGTAATCCTCAAGCTGAAAAAACACGCTCAGATTAACTACCTTTTCTTGGATTTCTTTTGACTGATGTTCCACTATATTCATGCTCAGTCCCGGCTTAAACGTTTCTTTCAAAAACACCATCGGGTCAACTACTTTGTTTTTGACAGCATAGGTCAGGATATCCTCCGATAGGCGGATGGCGTTGCGCAATTGCTCGTTCAATTCATCTGCCCGGCCGTAAAGAGCCGGTAGATCATCATTAACCCTTAATTTCTTAGGGCTCCAATAAGTTGGAGGAATAGAAATACCAGTGTTTAACAGTGTGCGCTTCTCAGCGGAATGGCAGTATTGAATGAAGATGATACTTGTTCCGTCTTTGCGTACCAGTGCCTTCTTGCAAACCGGTTTAATTGGAAATGACATTTTGCTCTATTTTGGACTTTATTAAAAAGGTGCCAAGCAGAGTAAAATTAGTAACCAACAAAACAGCGAGTTGTTATAGCATATTGAAATACAGGTGATTACAATACGTTTTAGGTAAGAATAGTTAAAGATAGATTTACTGATGCACACAGCCAGCGGGATCACTAATTTGCACCGAATACCGTTGAAAATCAACGGTATTCTTTTTTTTTGTCTATCTATTGTCTATCTGTGGAGTAAAAGAACTGTTATCTTGGCGTAACTTGGTGTGTCTTTGCATCACCGTTTGGCACATTGTAAAGTTACAAAACAAGACACGCATCTCATAATATTTTCGCCGGTTTTCACATATAAAAAAAGCAGTATAAAACTGCTTTACTGAAATAACTGTTGTACATCATTGCTTAAAAAATAAACCCTTCGCCGAACTTTAACTTTCCGCAACTTTCCAACTTTTACCCATTCATCAATTGTTGTTCGTGACACATTAAATAGCTGACAAACTTCATCCATTTTATAGAGAGGTTTACTTGTCAAACCTGCTGTTCCAAAAGCTTTCTGAACGACGTTTTCTGATGATGCTTGGGACATCGCAATTTCCTCGTGAATGATCTGCCGCAGTTGCGTCCAGAACTCACCGGGTTCATACGGCAGAAGCATGGGCATTGAATTATTTTTTTCCATAAACTCGGGTTTCTTTCACACTAATTCTTGAATCTTATAAACGCTTCACATAAACTTTACCCGGATGCCCTGGGCGCAGAGACGGCTCGTATTTAAAATAACCAAACTCCACCAGTTCTTTCATACATCTATTGAATTTTCGCCTGCACATTCTTGTTTTGGCAACGACCTGTTCGCGGTGAATACTGACCGGGTTTTGCCAGTTGCGCTCGATCTGGTAGTGCATAATGGCGATATATAGGCTAATATGATACACGCTGAAACGGCCATCATCCTTGATGGCATCAAAAAAGGCCAATATGTGCTCTTTTGCTTCCATTTAGAGCCTTTCCCGACCGATTTTAAAACTTTTTCGCCTTTCCCTTATCTTTTTTTGGACAAGTTTTTTCCCTTTTACCACGTTTTCGCCCAAATCGCCTGTTTCTGGGTCTTTTGCCGCTTCATAACGTTTTTTCGCCTGTATTTTCTTTTCCATCCATTTATTCAGCAAAAAACGGTATGCCTCACCGACAGGAATCGCTTCGCCATCGATAAAATACACCCGCTGGCTGATTTCAAACTTTGCCCTGATCGCGTTGAGATTGCCAATTATGCCCTCAAAGCCTGCATCCGCCCAATGCTTCAGCTTTAGTGCATCGGCAAAATGTTTCCCTTCTTCGGTTGCCGAGAGCTTCGTAAGTTGTCCTACGACCTGTGAAATATTCCTTTCCCGCTCCCAGGTCGAAGGATCGCTTAACCGGAACGCACTGTCATCCGCCTGAAACCGCCAATCGATATCACCCATCGCCAAATCGATTTCCTGCAGATTAATACCGTTCTCCACTCTCTCGGGCATCACAATCCCCTTGATCAACGATACATCGTAATAACCACAGTTATAAGCAGCTCCGTTGCGTTCAATATGCAGCAAACAGGTCAGCATGTCCTTGTTTTTTGGTAATCTTTCAACCAAAATAAAATTTGAAGGCCGAAAGCAAATTCTTTGCATCAAGCGGTAACCGATTCCTTCTTCAAAGCCTGCGCGTATCAGCATCGCTGACAGTGCCGAAATATTTTCTGTGTCCATAAATACTATTTAAAAGATCATTGGATGGCTACACCTTTTCCTTTGCCGGTTTTCTTTTTATGGTTCATTCCCTTACCCGCTTTCTGCTCATTTGTTTTTTTCTCTCCCTGTTTTTGTTCCTGGCCGTTGCTTTGCGTATTTTCTTGGGCCACAGCCTCTTTAGGTGCCTGTTCCTGCTTCAAAGGAAGTTCCTGGTGTTTCATCAAATGGAACCCGCTGTCATACACGTTGATCGTTTTACGCGCTGGGTTCGCTTCCATAAAAAACTTTTCCAGTTTACCATCAATTTCCATCGTTACAGACTGCGCATTGCCTTTTTCCAGTGAACGCAGCAGGTCCTTTTCATTCTTGCCACCATCCATTTCCAGAACAGGAAATTTATTCACGGCATCTTTCAAGTTGTAGCCGTATCCTTCTGAATAGGGATGAAATTCAAATCCTTTGGCAGTGGGCTTTTCAAAATCAAGTTGCACCCACGGTTTTACTTCCAGGTTTTCTCTTGCTTCTTTGTCAAGGTGCTGGATCTTTTGCCTGTCAACAACAGCTTTCCCTTGCAAAAGATTGAATGCTTCTTTTCCATGTACACCTTTTCCCTTTTCGATCTGGAAATACTGTTCAAACTTTTGACCATTGGATCTTTCCACGCTTGCTTTATAACCATTGTAGAAATACATATCTCCATTTCCCTTTTTGAAATCGAGTACAGCCTCAAAAGGTCTGCTGCCGATCTGTGTTGAAAAGCGTAATTGGAATTCGGGTTTTCCTTCTTTCAGATTTTTTTCCAGTTCAGGAAACAGGGCTTCACCGAAACCGGTGAACTTAACGTTATCCTTCAGGAATGCGAAATTGTTTTCATTCATAACATTTGTTTTATTGTTGAGTAAATGTGATTCATGCCGCTGGTAAGCACCTTTCAGAACGGGTTCTATTTGTACCATCATGGGTTGATCCTTCCAATGCCGGTTAAGCAATTCCGCAACAGCGGTTTGTGCCCGTTCGCTGGAAACTGCAAATGCGCTCAGTTCTTCCACAAAATGCTCCAGCCTGTTGAAAAAGATTTTGTCGTCAAAACTTTCCGCTTCAGTGTTGGCTTCAAGAGGATCATAAAAAGTATGGCCCCAGTCGAACGTGTCCATCATTTCTGTTAATCCTGAAAGCGCATAGTTAAATTTGTAATCTTCGTACAGTTCCAATATCTCCGCTACATCTAAAACGACATTCGGTTCGTTAATCCCATTTTTTAAACTGGCATCGGCAGATTCGTAGATAAAATCCAGTGTCGCTATAATCGGAAGAAGCGTTACTTCCTTTTGTATCGTCCGGTTGAAATCCTGGAAGTCAAGTGCATCCTGGTGTGATTCAAAAAAATGGAGATCACTCTCAGTTGGAAGCTGGATTTTTGCATCCATCCCGATCCACATCTTATCATCTTTGTTTGCGGATTCAATTGCGTTTACAATAGTGGCAAGTTTTGAATAATGTATGTTCATAATAATAATTTTATTGAATAAGTGTTGACCGGAGAATAAACCGGTTATTGATATGCAATGAAAGCTGCCTTTCTCCGTTCTTTTCTGAAAGATCGATCTGTAATGCCTGTCCTGTTCTGAGCGCAGCTTTAGGTAAAAACAAAACCATAACAATTGCCTGCTTTTCTTTTGCAATGACAGAGACAGGATTCACGAGTAAGGGAATGATTTCGGTTTGCTGGCTGGGCCTACGTTTGGAACCGCGTGAACCAATCACATAACATCGCAACCGTCCGGTTTCAAAAGAAAGCGATGAGGTATTTTCAATCCGCAGTTTGCATCCGATGATTTCACCGGTCGTATAAATGCCCGCCAGTGATAACCTGACCATACCACTGCTGTAACGTATGCCGCCGAGGTTGTTTGCAGTCTTTAATATTTTTTCTGAAAGTGCATATAATGCAGTATCCCTGATTACTGATTCATTCACGCCAAGATCAATGTTCAGGAAAACAGGTGATGCAGCATAGCTTACCAGGAAGGAATACAGTTTACCATCCGATGTGATAACCGTAAGATTGGTTGTGTCTGTAAACAAGGTATCTGCTTTTACGCGCAGGATATTACCTGTTGATTTCTGTACTACGATGCGCTCACTGCCGCGATCAATGGAACTAATCTCCGCAGGAAAAATAATATTGGTCGTCCTGTTATCCGTTACCTGCAGGTTGCGCGGCTTGATATAATTCTGTCCTTGAACCGCGATGCAGAGAAAGCAATAACCTATGAAGAAAATAATTTTCATATCAGTTAGCCATTTGTTTGTTATCACGCAACAGCACTTTGTAACCGGCTGCAATAGTCACACGCACCTGTTTTACTTTTTTTGAAAGCAGGCTTTTGGCTGCGCCGATTCCAGCAGCGGCAGCCTGGGTAGAGAGTGAAAGACCATAGCCTGCAATGCCTGTAGACTGAATTGCATTCTCCGCAGATTCTTTGGCAACATCGCGAGTCATGGAACCGGGTACATAAATTCCTTCCAGCCCATCCATATCATAGACAGTAAGCACCACAGGAAGAATAATGTTTCCGTACCGGATGGATGTTATAAGGATATGCAAACGTTCTGTCTCGATCTTCGCAATACCATATACGGCAGTGCCCACAGGTATCCGTATTCCATTTACGGTAATCGGAGAACCAAGTTCGAGCCTAACCGTAGCACCATTCTGTAATTCCTGTTCGCTCGCGATAGTTGCAGATAATCCAGTAAGTTGATTTACTTTGTTGCCATCACTATAAAAAGCTGAACCTGTGTTCGATTCTTTTCTTTTGCCGAAATAGCTTGCATCGGTTTCTTTATCCTCGCTAACCGAATACCGGGCCTGATTTAAAATACCGCTTACTTCGCTGTTGTTTTTCGGATGCTGGATAGCGGCCAGTTTATCAAGGGTAGCATTGATCGCTTCCATTTCAGGATCAGGCGATGGAGCGGCTGACTTTTGAACAGGCAATGCCTGTACCGTTTTATTTTCTCTATAAACCTGTTCTGTGTTATTGGTTGTAGCTATGCGTCTTTGAATCGCTGCAATTTTATTTGTGATCGCTTCTGTTTCAGTATTAGAATGAGCATACACAAAAGTTGAAGGCTTCTTATCAGTTTTGATCTGTACAGTATCTTTCCGGTACGGATCATTACGCAATGCTTCGCTGCGTTTGGAAGAATCAAAATCCGCTGACGCATAAAAGCTCATTTTATCTTTCGCAGAATCTTTGCTTGACCGCGCACCGGGCAACTGTGTATTCAGCCCACTCTTTTTATTTGGCTCTGTAGCAACAACAGTTCCGCCACCCGATAACCAGAAAAAGAAAGCTGTGATCGGTACAATGGCTACCGGAAGTAACAGCCGGGACTTTCGTGTGCGCAAATATTTTTCTGATGGTTGTTCGTTCATCGTGTTTCAATTTTAAGATCCTTGTTTTCTAATGTTTCCCAGCGCTCAATCAAAAACCCATGCGGGTTATGATCGCTTCGTGCGACATTTCTCAAACAGCCTTGCGTGACCAAGCTGCGTGTAACGGCGCTGGTAGAGCGAATGATTTTAATTGTTGCATAACAATGGAATAAATAGGGTTCTACGGAAACATTTACACTCACGCTATCAATAGAAATTTGTTGACTGATGTTACCTGAAATAATTCCCGCGATATATCCAGTCTCTACCAGGTCATCGTATTGCTTCTTAGCAGAAGCATCAGCCATGTACAACGCTTTTTTGATATTAACTGAAATGGCTTTTTCATCTGGGTCAAGTGAAAAGAAATAAGTATGGAACATCGCCACATGATCGCGTGCCTCTACCGTTATATTATCCTTTCGGTTTGAGGCATACACTTCCAGTATTTTATCACCCGCCAGTACATAAAGCCTGTCCTGCATTTTTGCTGACGATTCATGCGCACTGTATATATTGTAGCCCGTTAATCCAAATAGACCGAGGAACCACAAAAGATAAAAGGTTTTGATATGCCGAAAAGCCGTCTCAATATTTTGTGTTGGTTTAAACATCTCTTGCACTTTTTCACTTATCACTTAAAACTTATTTCTTACCACTCAACTTGTCTTTAAAATACCCGTTACTCACCCCATTCTCACTCATACCATTGCTCATTTTTGAAGCTGCATCCCCGAATGTATCTGCCGACATACCGCTGCTTGCACCGGCAGCACCGCCGCCACTGATTGCTTGTTTTGCGATTCCAAAACTCTTTGAGACCGCCATCGAAGCATAAGAACTTACTCTATGTAGGAGCGAGTTACCACCGCCTGCATTGATGATATAATTGGTTACAGAAGGAACCGTGAAATAACCTACAATACCGATCAGCAGGAAAATGAGATAGGGAATGCTGTCGAGATCGACCGGGCTGCCGAACAGAAAATTATCATCAACCGCGGGCCGCACCATCAGTTCCTGTAGTTTGGCAATGATCGATCCGAAGATATTGGCGACCGGCAGCCAGAGAAATACATTGATGTACCGAGCCAGCCAAACAGTCAGCAGGTGCTGGAAACCATCGTAAATAGAGAGTGCAAAAACAAGCGGGCCGATTACAGCAAGTACGATCAGGTAAAATGTGCGGATGGCATTGATGATGAGTGCCGCGGCCTGATAAAGCAGTTCCAGCAGTTCGCGGAACAGCTCCCGTATCCAGTTGGCTGGATTTAATACACCGCTGCCGAGAATTGAATCGTGCTTCATTTTGAGGAACTCACCCATAGCGGCATTTGATCCTTTTACCATTGCATTGGTAGCAACCACTGTCGGTTGCAGGATTCCATTGATCAGGTCTAACACTGAAGGGAACAGGAGAATACACAGGCCCAGCGCAAATGGACGTAAGAGACCATATACATCTACCGGCTCAGCCTGGGCAATGTTTCGCCACACTCTCGCAGCAATATACCAGAGCGCCCCAAATCCGCCGATCAGTCTTGCAGGGCCGATCAGCCCTTTGCAAAGCGGCATCATCTCCCCGTACAACTGGTCGAGGATAAAATGCAACCCTTCTCCGTTAGAAATGGTTTGCGAAAATGCAAGCACCGGCAGCATCGCCGCACATAACCCGATCACACACTTTTTCATACATCACTATTTTAACCCGTTTAATTTTCTAAGCGCCTCGAGATCCCTTTTTTGTTGCGCCCTTACTGCTAACCGCCGCGAATAATCCGTAAGCATAGCATTGGTGGCCGCATACTGTGCAGATACATCACTGCGTATTGCATTCATAATTTGTAAACGCTCTGCATCACTCATGCGCAGTTTTTCTGAAACCGTTACCTGTGAAAGAACTTCCAGGTCATCACTGATCTTTTGAACAGATTCATTGTACTTATTCCGTAATTCATTTAATTCTGATGTGCTGAATAAACCACTTGATTGATATTGCCGCCATGCCGTTTGAAATGTTTTCGTCATTGCGGTTTGATCATTTACGATCTGCTGCAAAGCAGGCGATTGCTTTACTGAAGGATTCACAACCAACAATCCATCGAGATAATTTTTGTGTAAATCAAAATTGCCTTTCGCGGCATCACGCACCGAGTTGTAACCGTTTTGCAAAACCTGGTAACCCTGTTTCATCTGACTAAGGATTAATTTGAATTGTGCCAGTTTTTCAATGTCCAGTTTTAACTGCTCCAGTTCCTGCACCTGTGCAGTAACACGAAAACAAAAACAGATCACCAAACTGATAGTCACTATTGTTTTCATTGGATACCATTAAATTTTTTAACAAACTGGAGATCAGCTTGCATTCTTGTACGATTGGCAATCATTTCCAACTGTTGTTTATTCAACGCCTGTATGTTAGCCAGGCAATGGCTCATCGCATCTTTAAGCGTAGTGATCATGCAGATCCTTTCCGCATCTTTCATTGAATATTGAGAACTAAGAACAGAGTATAATGTCTGCAATACATCCATGCTTGTATTGAGCAAAGCATCGTATTGAATTTTGATTTGAGCATCTTTAGCCATCCGCCCGTATTCTATCACTACCTGTTGTTGCATTTCAACAATTCGTTTGATTTGTGACATACCCGTAATGGAAGATTTCACCGTTTTAAGTTCTGCGAAGTATCCCGCATATAAATCCGATAACTGTTTCTGCCAGCCAGTGATTTCGGAAAGTTTTGCTCTGGATAACTCGTTTTCCGCCAGGCTCTGCGCTTGTTGCAGCCAGATCGTTTCATTTTGCAGTTTCTGCACTTTCATGTCAATGGCTTTGATTACTTTTGCGATGATGGTTCCCACCACCGGGATCTGCGCATTGGAGTAGTTTACGCACAGCAGTAATACTGCGAATAATAGAAATAAAAACTTTTTCATTTTTCATTTAGTTTATAAAGTTCACTACTGTCAGGATCAAGTTTATCTTCTCCGATATACAATTCTCTCTTCCTTTGTTCGTTTTTCATACTACTGTCCTTCGCATCATAACTACTATCTAATTTTCCTGTCCTGTATTCAAGATTATTGGCCGAATCGGCAACAGTCGCCAGCATATCCTTTCTTCGTTTTACAGAAAACCTGCTCTTAGGGTCTTCTTTGATGGTATGCATTTCCTCACCTTTTAATAAATCTTTGCCGGTGAGGCGTATATGAAAACCGATCTCAATATTTTCTATCCCTTTACGGCAGGATATTTCTGTTAAGCCGATATAGATCAGTGCTGATGCCAAAACAATTGAAAGTGCAGCTAATACCAGTTTCATTTTTTTTTCGAGTTTTATTGAATTAATGATTGAATTCCTTTTTCTATGCTGCCGAATTTTCCCGCAGCAGATAAGACTTTACTCTTCTCGCTATGTTCTGTCGTAAAGGCCAGGTACTCTTGCCCGGATACTTCCGTTCGATATACCTTGGAAAGAGAACCGCCGAGAGAAATAAATACCTCCTTGTACTTTTTCGTGGGATCGTTCGCTTTATTGACAGAAAGCACGAGCGATTTCTCTTTGTCAGTCAGCCCCAGCAGTTCCTGCACCTGGTTAAATTTGTTCTGGTACTTTGACTGGTCGAGCAATATTTTGCAATCACTGTTATTGATGATTGCCTGCTTCACAACCGGGGAGGAAATAATGTCTTCGATATCCTGCGTAACTACTACCGCTTCGCCAAAATGTTTGCGAACGGTCTTGAATAAATATTTGATGTATTCGGCCATTCCTTGCTTGGCAATCGCTTTCCAGGCTTCTTCGATCAGGATCATTTTGCGAACGTCTTTTAACTTTCTCATTTTGGAAATGAATACTTCCATAATAATGATCGTTACCACGGGAAATAAAATAGGGTGATCCTTAATATTATCCAGTTCAAAAACAATAAAGGGCTGTTGTAACAGGTCGAGATTTTCGGTAGCGTTCAGCAGGTAATCAAATTCCCCGCCCCTGTAAAATGGGCGAAGCACATACAGAAAATTAGCCACATCAAAATCTTTGTCCCGCACATTCTCTGCTTTCAGCACGTTTACAAAATCTGTTTGCAGAAATTCATAAAACGAATTAAAACAGGCAAATTTTTTATTCCGTTCATAATACAATTGCAGTGCGTTTGACAGGGCTACATATTCACTCTGGTTAAATGATTCGTGATCTTTCTTCCACAGGGCCACCAGCAAGGTTTTAATACTTTCCTTTCTATCTATGTCCGGCAGTTCTCCTTGCGCTACGTAAAACGGGTTAAAACAGATGGGTTCTTTTTCCGAATAAGTGAAATAATAGCCTTTCACAAGTTCACAAAGACCTTTGTATGAATGCCCCACATCCACAAGAACGATATGCGTTCCCTGTTCATAATAAGAACGTACCATGTGATTGGTAAAAAAAGATTTACCAGAACCTGATGGGCCTAAAATAAATTTGTTACGGTTCGTACAGATTCCCTGTCGCATTGGCTCATCTGAAATATCAACGTGCAGGGGTTTACCCGTTAGGCGATCCCCTAAACGCAAACCGAAAGGGCTAACCGAAGAACGGTAACTGGTCTCAAGATTTAAGAAGCAGGCAGCCTGCACGGAAAAACTAATAAAACATTCATTCATCGGAAAGTCAGCCCCGTTACCCGGAATACCCGCCCAATAGATCTGTGGAGCGCCAACGGTTTCAATTTTTGGGGTAGCATCGATCTGCGTTAAAGCAGCGCTGCACAAGTTTCGTACTGTTTGTATCTCGTTTACATCATTAGTCCAGGCCAGGATATTGAAATGCGCTTTGACAGGAACATATTGATTGGCGACTGCTTCGTTTAAAAATAATTCAATGGCGACTAACGAATGAGCATTCTCCCGCGCATACAAAGCAAGTGATTGCATCCTGCGCTTTTTGCTCTCCATGAGTTTCATCACTTCCGCTGGATCTTCGATGAACAGGTACTGGTTATAGATATGATCACAGGATAACAATTGCCCGAGCGGTGACACAAAACCGATTGGAAATTTGGTAACATCTGTTGAATACTTCTCATAGTCGATTCTCGCTCCACAATACCCTGGCAAATCATCGGTACACCCGAGTGAAAACAATTGGCAATGCTTTTCGCCCACAATGATCCCATTTTCAAAATCAATATCTCTCTGTACACTATCATCGCTTAACAAGAGATACCGATTCACCAACTGAATCAATGCATCGTCAGTCATTCGTTTGCACTGAACAAAACCTGAATCGCTTAATATTTTAATAAACTGAGAACAAACCCCTTCAAATGTTTTAGCGAACGCAGGATCAAGTGTTTCTACAGGAACAATATGTTTGCGCAGTAATGATGAAAAGAGTGAGGTCACTGCGTTGCGATCTTTCGGCTTCACCGTCAACATGAGATAACAACTATGATCGAGATAGGGCCGTTCATGAAAAAAACGTTCACTGCTATGCGATAAAAAAGAATGTTCCTTTTCAAAATCACCCTCGAATTGTTCCTGTACGAACCAATCCTGTTTGTGTAACGCGCAACCGACGGGCAATATTTTAATGGCTTTTGCCCATGCCTGGTGAAATGCCTCATACTCACTGTTAGACAATGTGAAGATTTCAGGCAACTCCAATTGATAGGCAATAGTTATATCACCCATCTTTGACAGGATCATATCTTTCTCCACTCCGTACAGCGGTAATATGTCAGATAAATTCTTCATTGAAAAATGCGATCACATTTAATTGAAACAGGAATATTTTTCTTGGCTATTTTTTTCATCAACCCGTGTTCTGCATATCTTTTACTGAAGCGGTACACGCAGCGAAACAATAGAGTACCAGAACCAAAAACAAAAGCAAAGCAGATCATTACCGGAACACCCATGACATACATGAGCGTAAAGAGTAACAGCAATAATGTTAACCCGACCCCCAGCCACCAGATATATTGTGCTTTGAGTCCTTTAAATACAATCGGCCGGTTCACACCTTTATTAATTTGATACACGCTGCTCATAATCCTATTCCCTTTGATTTCCTAATTCGCTTTTTTTCCAGCAACGGTGTTTTTTCTTTTTTAATCGGTAATCCCATCAATGCGCGAAAGCCAACTGGATCTAATTTTCTTAAACTCGGCCAGCGGATAATTTTCAACTCGTGCTTTCTTAAATCGTATTGTTGTTTTGTACCCTCGAATAAATTTTTAGTCTTTGGATCAAAACAAAAAATGTATCCGTTTGGACGGTCATAGAGATCATCCAGGCTGAACTTATTTGCGAAATCCTCTACCTGCCTGCATTCGTTTAAACGTAAGTCGAGATAGAATTTTACTCCGGCAATTTCCACTTCCGGCAGTTTCCGTGCTGGCCAGTTCTCCCACATACACTTGATTTATATTCCAAAGAATGAACGGATCACAGTAGTTACCACAACAAGAAATACACAACTGCCAAACCATGCAGCGGCTACCTTGCCGGTATCATGATCCCCGTGATTCCATTTGGAATAAACCTTGACAGCGCCGATGATCGCGATAATGCCACCGATGGCATACATCAGTTGCGTACCCGACTGGAAATAGCTTCTTACTTTGTTGTTTGCATCCTGGATACCGGCATTCCCATCCTGCGCGTAGGTTGTAATAGTTAGTTCGCAGAGTAATAAGGTCAACAGGAATGCGCCATATATTGTCTTCCGGTCATGCCGGTTCTGAAAGGGTTTCATTTTCATACAATCACATTTTCATTTTCACAATAATTTTTAAAACATGCCCGCTGCCTTCGTCATCGCACTTGGTTCTCCTGCACGGGCAGCAGGGCATGTATGTTGCTCTGGTTAATTCACTTACCTCATTTCTTTCTATCTCTCAACCACCGCAACAAATCTTTTTGGTAGATCCATCCTACAATCAGGTAGTAACACATCACAATCAGTGATATGGATTTGATATATTGTAGCCAACTGATACCACTAAACATGATTTTATTATTGAAAGTTTCCGATGTTGATTCCAATGGTTAATCCCCATGAATTCTGGAACGGCGAGATACCGGCCACTGCACCAAAGGGTACGAGATAGTGCAGGTCAATGTGCCAGGATTGGTCGCTGACAAAACCTTTGTAACCTGCGCCAAACGAAAAGAATTTGCGGTTACCCTTGTTTGCATTTTCCAGTGAAACTCCGCTACGCAAAAAAAACTGTTCGTCGTATCCATATTCAGCACCGGCGGTATATCTCATTCCTTTCCATTCATCGTTAAGTAGGCGATTCGCATCCAATGAAACAGTGAATGAATTAGTTTCATTTTGTTTGGTATAACCGACACCGATACCGGCACCCGCAGGAAGATTGAATTTCTTTGCGCCAAGATTAGTTACAGTAGCGCCCCATTCCAATTTATTGGATGCATCGCCCAATTCAGCAAATCCATAATATCCAACATCGCCGCATACTGTATAAATATTCACTGGTTGCGGCTCGTAACTATTTTGTGCAAGAAATTTTAGTGAAGTGCTTAGTGAATGATGATCATCCAGCTTTAAAGCAAACGATCCGCCGAGATTGTATTCACGCGCAATATAAGTGCTAAGCGTTGCGCCATTCTCATCTCTTGTATCCATTTGTCCCACTCGTAAATAGTTCAACGACAAACCAAATGCACCATTGCCAACACTTCCGATATACGATGCATTCATCATCCTTGTATCATTACTGATGCCCGTGAGCCAGGGCATATAACTTATGGACGCTTCATGAAAGTTTTGCGTGAACGCGGCCTTCGCAGGATTATATAAAAGTTGTTGTGTACCTGATGCAGATGCAATACCCGCGTCACCCATGCCCATACCCCGGCTGGCGTGAATCAGCAGCGAAGGAAAACTGGTAACCACCTGCGCACGTATAACAGTAACGCACATTATCCAGATCAAAAACAATATCGTTCTCATAAAATGGTCAGTGTTTGGTAAGTAATATTTGATGTTCTGCCCAGATCATCGGTTACTGACAGACCGATCACATGTTGCCCTTTTGCATGAAAGGTCCAGTTCATGACTGGTTTGTTTGTTTCTACCTTTTGCCCGTTGATTGAATAATGATAGGCTGAAATAATGCCGTCAGTTTTCACAGAACCTGACGCATCAAAGAGATAATTCCATGTTTGCAATTGTTCACTGCCGAGGTCGCGCCAGAAAAAATTGGCAACAGGATCAGTAGAAGCAATACCGCGAATGAATAGTTTTTTACTATCACCACGTCCTAGGCGATCCGTTAAGAACAGATCCACCGAATACAATCCCGGTTCATCGGCCACGCAGAAAAGGTCTACACTATCCATCACCGGAACAGAAGCACCACTAATGAGTTCCACACCGCGATACATGATGTGAATGCGCGAACTGGTATCTTCCATTTGCATGTTCAGTTCATGCCCGGCTTGGCTCAAATAGAGCGTTACTTTCCCGTTTCCGGTGGAAAGAATATTGGTCCAGTCTTTTTCGCGGACAATCACCGTGTCCTTACTGAAACTGACCGAAGGACGATCAGCCGTATTTTCAATTACTTCTTTTTTGTTGCTGCATGCCGCAAGCGTAAGCAACAGCAATCCTACAATCATTCTTTTCATAAGATTAGTATTTATAGATTTTATCAAAATGTTTCCCACCGTTATAAATAGCTGTGATGAAATACATCACCCGTGTGTTTAGTGTTTCTACTCCATCGAGTGTAAAAAGATTCTCACCTTTTTCACCGTGCTTCGTCCATGCTCGAATTAATTTCCCTTCACCGGTAAATAACTGTATCGCCACATCCTGCTTTCTCTCCAGTATTACCGACACTTTCAAATGATCATGAAATGGAACAGGAAATACATTCCAGTCTTTCAGGTTGCCCGTAACAAATTCATCGCGTTTGGGTAGTGCATCTTCCGGCAATACTTTGATCCACGTTGAAAAATGTGTGATACAGTTTCTTGCGCTTATCGCATCCACACCAACAGGGATCGAATCACCAACTTTATAATAGCGTTGCGATATTTCGGGCGTACTGGTAATAGCTTTATTCCCATCACCAAAATCCCACACATAAGAACTGGCTCCTGTTACTTCCGCTTTGAATTGTATGATTCCACCATAAGCGGTAACAGTGGTATCGCTCGTTAGTCTGCCCGCCGGGTACTCAGTATCATCTGCTGTAATAGCGACTCTTACACTATCAAAGCATCCCTCTCTCATTACCCATACCTGATACTGCCCGGCGGCTGCGAAAAAACTGCTATCCGTTCCATAGATTTTTCGAATAGGATTAACTTCTGGTGGATCTGTCCACCGCCAGACCTCGAATGGTTGCGTTGCATTGGTCGCAACGAGTTGTGTTTGTCCGCCCTCGCAAACCTTTTTATATCCCAATATCACAGGTGTTGGAACAGTACCGATAGTGATCTGTACTTCATTGGAAACCGCAGACGCTTTGCAACCCTGCGCACTGATTGCCTGCGCTTTAAAACTTCCAGCCTGGTTATTGATGATAGTGTCAGTGTTTGTAACACGGAGCGGTGAACCATTGTACATCCATTGATAAGTATAACCACTTGTAAAGTTGAGTATCTTGATTGCCCCGCTTGAACCATTACATAAATGCGGGTCACTGGTCGCGATCACCGCAGCATCCGGCAGCGCATAAATGGTTATCGTTACATTACCTGAAACAGCAGCGGAACAACTTGTCGAACTTCCATCCTGTACACTGATGAGTGAATAATTGAAACTTCCTGAAACGTTGGTAGGCGCAGCAAGGGTTACACTGTTACCTGAAATAGTAGTAATCGTTTGATTGGCACCACCATTGATACGGTAAGTGAACGTATAAGGAACAGTTCCATTAGAACCTGTAAAAGTGATCGTTGGCGAAGTGGTATTCTGACAAACCGCAGTCGTGCCACTGATACTTGCAGAGGGCAATGCATTCACTGTAATAGTTGCAGAACCTGTCGCCGCATTGCTGCATGATGTAGCAGATCCATCCGTTACGCTGACAAGAGAATAAGTATAAACACCCGGTGTTGCACTTGAAACAGGAACACTGATTGTGTTACCGGTTGTTGTTGTAACCGAAACAGGAGAACCTCCATTGATCTTATAGACAAATGTGTAAGGTGCAATACCGCCTGAACCGGTAAAGCTGATTGATGGTGATGCACTGTTTTGACAAACGGCTGTTGTTCCGCTAATACTTGCAGTAGGCAAAGCATTAATTGTAATGGTAGCAGAACCATTGACAGTTGCTGAACAACTTGTACTGCTTGCATCCCGAACACTGAGTAATGTATAAGTAAATACCCCTGCTGTAGTTGTTGGCACGTTTACACCAATACTGTTACCTGAACTCGTGCTTACTGTTTGTGCAGTACCGCCATTAATTGAATAAGTAAATGTATAAGGAGCGGTCCCGTTCGAGCCGGTGAACATTATAAAAGGAGAAGCACTATTTTGACATACAGATGTTGTTCCACTGATGGTCGCACCCGGCAAAGGATTAACTGTGATGCTTGCACTGCCACTCGCCGTATTGCTGCAAGCAGTATTACTTGCATCGCTCACACTCACCAGCGAAAACGTATAAACACCCGAACTGCCTGTTGGAACAGAAACAGCAACACTGTTGCCACTTGTTGTTGCAACCGTTTGTGCAGCGCCGCCATTGATACGATACACGAATGTGTACGGTGCCATTCCGTTGGCACCGGTTAATGTTATAGAAGGCGCTGCGGAATTTTGGCACACAATATTGTTGCCGCTTATTGATGCAGATGGCAATGGATTTACAACCACAGTAGCAGATCCACTCGCAGAACCGGAACAACCCGTACTGCTGGATTCACTGACACTCACCAATGAATAGGTAAAAATTCCCGCAGAACCCGTGGGTACGGAAACAGAAACACTATTGCCGCCGCTGGTTGTAACCGTTTGAACGCTTCCACCATTGATACGATAAGAAAAAGTATAAGGCGCTGTTCCCGCACTGCCGCTGAAAGTAACTGAAGGAGATGCACCGTTTTGACAAACCGAAGTAGAACCTGCTATCGAAGCCCCTGGCAAGGCATTGACAAATGTGGTAATAGTATTCGAGGTTGACTGGCAACCGTTGTTATCTGTGGCAGTTACATTAAAATTACCTGCGGTACTGACATTGATGGAAGAACCAGTTGCACCCGTGTTCCATAAATAAGCCGCGGCCGGTGTCGAAGAAAGTACAATGCTATTACCCGCACAAAAAGTTGTTGAACCGGATGCTGAAATCACAGGCGCTGTTACCGTAAAATAATTGACAGTTACCGATCCAGAATTAGCCGTGCAGCCCTGCTTTGTTACCATCACGGAATAATTACCCGGTCCGACACTGATGGTTTGGGTTGTTGCCCCGTTGCTCCACAGGTAAGAATCAAAACCTGCACCGGCATCCAATGTTTTATAGGTACCGGGACATATCGTATAACTTGTACCAGGCGAAGGCAAAGGACAACTCCCTGTTGTGATAACGACCTGGTTGGAAGGAGAAGAATTACCGCACGCGTTATGGTCAACCGCGTAATAAGTACCGGATGTGGAGACAGTGAGATTATTTCCAGCTGCACCTGTCGACCAGCTCACATTGGAACCGGATGAGGTTAGTGTAGTTGATGCTCCATTGCACAATAGTTGGTTGTTGCCTGGTGTTACAGTTGGTGCCGCAGGAACACTGCCCGTAGTAATCGTAATTGTATTACTGTTAGATGAATTGCCACAGGAATTTTGTTCCCATGCATAATAGTTACCCGGTGCTGTCACCGTGATCGTATTGCCTGTTTGTCCGGTGCTCCATTGGACCGTACCACCACCGGATGGAACTGCACTTAAAACGGTTGAAGAACCGTTACATAAAAAAGTCCCATTGCTGCTTGAAACCGAAGGAGCAGCCGGTGTGCCCCCGATAGTTATTATGATAGAATTACTATTTCCACTCGTACCGCAGCTATTGGATTGATAAGCATAATACGAACCTGCGCTACTGACAGTGATTGAGTTACCTGTTTGCCCTGTGTTCCATGTAACAGTACCCACGATACCAGAAGCGGTTAACGTTGTACTCGAACCGTTACATAGTTGTGTACCATTCGATGAACTAATCGAAGGCGCAGCCGGTGTACTTCCTGTACCAATAGAAATCGCATTGCTGTTACCACTTGTTCCGCAGGCATTGGTTTGATTAGCATAATAACTACCTGCATTACTAACCGAAATGGAACTTCCTGTTTGTCCCGTGTTCCAGGTCACCGATCCATCAATACCAGATGCGCTAAGCATAGTGGAAGCGCCATTACAAAGCAAACTCCCATTGCTGGATGAAATGGAAGGCGCAGCCGGAGAACTGCCGGTTGTTAAAACAATTGTATTGCTGTTCCCGCTCGAACCGCAACCATTCGATGCCGTAGCGTAATAACTTCCAGCAGCACTCACCGTAATGGAAGAACCGGTCCCGCCCGTGTTCCAGGTGATCGCATCAGTACCCGATGCAGATAGTGTTACAGAAGCACCGTTACATAAGAGTGTGCTACCGCTGATAGAAACAAACGGTGCAGCAGGTGTACCACCTGTTGTTACTGAAACCACTGAACTGTTAGCACTTTGCCCGCATCCATTGATCTCCCATGCATAATAATCTCCCGCTGCACTTACTGTTATAGAATTACCCGTTGCACCCGTGTTCCAGTAGATCGTACCACCTGTAGAAGTCGCGGTTAACGTAGTTGTTGCACCATTACATAAAAACGTTCCCGCTGAAGAACTTAACGTGGGCGCTGGTGGCGGCGCACCGCTCGTGATAACAATAGTATTTGATGTTGCGGTCTGGCACGCATCGCTTACGATTGCGTAGTAAGAACCGGCAGAAGAAGTATTAATGATACCGGTATTATCCGATAACTGGAAAACCGCGCCATCCTTGTACCAGTCATACCGGAATCCATAACCCGTCCAGTTGGGTTGACCATATACCTGCACATTGTCAGTTCCGCAAATGGTGATAGCAGATGCATTGATCGGCGCACTCGAAAGAGTCACAGGATTCGTATATAGCAACGGAACATTGTACGCTGTCTTACTACTGTGAACCGTGGTACTTCCAACCTGGTCGATGGCTTCAATGTCCACTGCAAGCTGCTGGCCTGTATTGTTATTCGGAAAAGCACTGTACGGCACATCAATGGTTACCCATAAAATCTGCGAACCCTGCGGGATCTGCTGAGGATTACCAATGGCCGCACCATTGAAGTAGGCCGGTTGTATATTACCGAAAGTTGTAAACGGCGTATTACCGCTATACTGCACCATGTAGTAACCGATCTCCTGGTAAGTAGAAGTAAAATTGTCGTAATAATAAAAATGGTACTTGATGCCCTTAAACGTGTTCGCGTTAAAGCTTTGCGCACGTCCATAAACTTTGATCGTTCCTGATGAACTGCAATAAAATTGTTTGTCAATAGAAGCCGATACTGAATAAGAGCCTTGCGCATTTACATATAGGTACGCAAACAGCCCTGCACACAATAGTAATATTGATCGCATACAATAAATTTTAAAAAGGATGTGAAATGGTTAGTTGGGAAAGTTGTATGTAAGGCCAAGCCCGAATGCAAACCGAGTGAGGCCAAGCGCGGATCGCAGGAGCAATTTCTGCTGAGCAAAAAGGCTTAACCGGAAAGTTTCTGTGAGATAACATTCGACAGCGCCTTCAGCTACAAGGCCGTAATTAAGCGTTCGCTTCAATGAATAATCTTTATACACCCAGGGATCGGCTTCACTTTGAATGGTGGCACCGAGACTACTGCGCCATCCAAATAAATGATCAGGAAGATTCTGCCTGTCATGAATATACTCGCCCAACAGGTCAATGCCGTAACAGGAATAGTTCAAACTGTTCGCGCGGCTTCTTTCATAAAAAGCAGCGCCAGCAAAATTGATCGCACCGTTTGTCCAGTGCTCATAACGAATAGATAGATGATCGGCAGGGGTAAGAGAATGGCCGAGACGAAGACCGATGCCTTGCGCATTTGAAAACAGGCTCACAAGGATCATCACACACACGATAAAAGGTTTCATAGCAAATGTTTTTGGATCATTGAATTTGATAACACAAAACTAAATTGCGCACGTACCATCCCGATTTGATTTATCCAAAACCATAAAATCTTTTGTCTATAAATAAAAAAAAGAAAAAATATTTCTTGATAAAAAAACTGCCGCGAAAATTCGCGGCAGTGGAGACCTTTTTTAGGAATCTGGATCATCTTCCTTTGAATATTTACTATAAGTACTTCCATCAATGCCTAAGTATTGCGCTACCATATAACTCTTTATACGCGGGTCTTTCAGTATCCACGGGTATTCCGCTTTCAGTTTTCGGTAACGATCCTTTGGCGGCATGGCAAGGAGGATCACATGATCCTCGCTCATCGAATAATACAGTTCCGTGATCTTTCGCGCATTGATATTGAACTCAGGAAATTTCATCATCAATTGATCGAGTTCCACCTTTCTTATTTTCCGTATCACTGTTTCATCCATTGTGCGAATGATCAGTTTGGAAGGCTGGCCGGAAAAATAAGATTTCATCGAACCGATTACATCGCCTTCTTTGTGGAACCATACGATGCGTTCGCTTTTGTCTTCGCATTCGTAGTAAATTTTAAGTAACCCTTTTTCAACAAAAGCGACCCAATCACAGATATCGTCTTTATACAGGATGTTTTTATTGGCGCGATGGGCTTCTTTGGGTAAATTATGAAGTAAGAATAATTGTAGTTCTTGTGCTACCGGGTGAAAACTTTCCAGCAGCTTCAATAGTTCTTCCACGGATTTATTTTTAAAATGATAAATATTGACACGATCACGAACAACAATAATGTTATTACCGTTAGTGGTGTGCCAAACATATAGTCCCTGGCTTCCGGTTTGGTTTGCCCGTAAAATGCAATCAGCGAAACCCACATCGCGGTAAGCCCCGATAACTGCAAAACAAACCTTGCCCTAAACACGCTTGCTAAAACAAGCACGATAGCGACAATGCCTACAATAGCAAAGAATTCCCCGGTGACTGCCGCATAGCGGATGATCCAACCATACGGCGCAGCAAACACTTGACCCCCGATCACGATCAGTAAGAACGAAACGAGCTGCAGAATGGGATGCGAGAGAATAGTTTTGTACATGGGATCTTTCATAGGTAAAGTTTTAATCGCAGGGGCCTTTACTGCTTCCTGCATATTCTTTATTATTGGTGGTTGAAGTGTTGGCTGCACCATTATTTTTTAGAGATTGTATTTTTTCATACAAACCTTGTGGCGTATTACTGCCCCCATCGACCTCGAAACCAGGTATCGAATGGCGCGGAATGGTAAGACCGCCACCTGCGGCATTAAATACCCCCAATGCAAAATCCGTGCAGTTATAATTACCGACATTGTATGTGTCGCGTGCCGAATTGACAGCGTTTACAGCCGCCTGGAATTGTGCTGCGCTCACCGAAATGGTATAACGTGCCTGGTATTCGTGTCCGCCGTCATCAACAACCTTAGAGGCTAAGTTTATGTTATCCAGTGTGATGAGCTTGTAACTACTGGTTGGATAAAACCCGAAATCCTGTGATACGCCGCCATAGGGTGTAGACTTGTTCAGTTCGATAAATGCATGACCGGGTGAGCCGTCGCTCCAGTTATAGAATATTTCTGGGTGTCCATCTGTGGGAAGATCAGTGGAGATCGTTACGGTGTAAAGCGTTGTACTCCCATCTGGTATACTGCCAAAGCAATCAGTATATTTCTTGGGTTCGATCTTATCCTTGTTTTCGGCATTTTCCTGGTCGATGGTAATTACCGGCGCAGAAGGCGAGGAACCACCGCCACCGCCAAAGACCCAATCGACAGCGATATAATCATTCTGGGAACCCATATCGAACATGGATAAAAGGCTCATCCAGGTAAACCAATCGATCCCGCCGCTTTTAGGATAAGATGCACTGACAGTTACTTCGGGCAGCGTACAATCTGCGCATTCATAGTTTACATGTTGTTGTCCGGTGCCATTTGTGGCAACCGTTGTAAAGCTGTGCAATTCCTTAGCAAATCCCTTGTCGATGGACCAATGCACAGCATTTTTTCGGGAGAGATCGCTGCGGTCAAAAACCCCGCTATAAGTCGTATGGCCGTTGTTCTTGGCTATCGACCCTGTAATGGTATAGATCGCACCCTTTAAAAACTGGTTGGTACCATCTGTCTCCAGGACGATGTTTTCTTTTCCCATCCTCAAGCGGTAAATGTGGTGTCCACTTCGGAGTGTAGCGGATTGCAAAGTAGAAATATCTGCAACATTCATATCCGCAGCGCTTAACTCTCGCTGCAATATGCGTTGAACAATTTCGCCGTCTCCCGCAACAGGATAAGCGTTTTTGTGACAGGCTCCAAGCAGTAATAATCCACTTACGAGTAAAATGATCCTTTTCATTATGATTGTGATTTGGTGACGTTGGATTTTTACCAATTTGTCACCGGCACACGCTTCAAGTTCCGGGATGGCAAGACCATACCATTACCTGTCCCGCCAAAAGCGGGAGGATACTGATTTTTAAAAAGGACAGGTAGCAAGCTACCCGTCCCCCGGCTTTGCCTTTCCCGGCGCTCGCGTAGCGCCAGTATTGGTTATCGCGCGACAACCAAGTACCAGGTTAGCCTAAAGAAGGTATAAGAGGCCCGGTAAATAAATACAGGCCGGATAATATGTTGATCTCAATTCTTAACCAATAAGTTTAATCCATTCTGTCTGTTAACACCATATCGTCCGTTGACAAAATCACCATTTCAACCCTCAACAATACCTGCCACGCTTCTTCAACCATCCCTATGTTCAACATTTTTGCAGCGATTCCGTGCAATTCATCGGTCCGTTTCTCGCATACCTGTTGCTCCAGCAAATACTGCATCGCGATATGATTGAAACTCTCGTCTATTAATGGCAATGAATTCACCATAGCTAATAGTCCTAAGTCATTTGCGGTAAGTACGGTGCTACTCAAAACATGCCCCGGCAAACCATCGAAGCCAATGCCCAAATGGTTATTGGGTTTAGAAATCTTGAACAAGTTGGATTTATTCACGCTTATGTAATAATCACCGCCCAATCTTGCAACAGGCCGCAGCTTACCGGGATCAATATTATTTTGTTCATCCAGTACCATTGCATCTACATGCATATATATTACTTCAGCAAAAATGATTGCGCCGGAACCGCCTTTGTTTCCGAGCGGCCGCATCTCTTTCACTTTGCATTCAAATTTTATCGGGCACTCTTGTATCAGCCAGGGCCTAACATTCTCTGCCTTTTGTTTTGTGAACCCGGCCTTCACAAATTCATCAACAGTTTCCGGGTATTCACACGCAGTCAAATTCATTTGATGCAGCATGGAATAACTCACAATATGTATCACCGCTTCCGGTACTTCCCGTATATTTTCTATCGTGTGTTTGGTGGTGTTGTTTCTCACACGCCTTAATGGAGAGAAGATCAATACGGGTGGTTCAGTGCTTACTACGTTGAAAAAACTAAAAGGTGCAAGGTTTGGCAAACCATCACGATCAATGGTACTGATAAGACCAATGGGCCGCGGCACTACTGCACCATTCAGCCAGTTTTGTTTTTGTATTGTATTAATTTCTGAAAAATCGATCAGCATAACTTTCTTTTATTGATGTTTTCACGCGCTTATTATTATCACTCAATTTTTTCGTCAATCGCCATTCTGGTACTTTGATCTTTTCACGTTCACCCGTTTGGGGGTAGGTCCACCAGACATGGTAGGCTTTGTCCGACTGCAAATAATGGTCAACTTCCACTTCGCCTACAGGGTTACAATCAAATCCAAGTATGATCAGTATGGTTCCCGGCAAATGCTGCATAGGCGTTGTTCATTTATTTCATTCTTTCAGTTTTCTGATATTTGTATTCAGCCATTCACAATATCTGTCCACGGCCAGCAAGCCACTTACCCAGGCATCCCGCGCACTGGTGTGCCAGGGATTGGTTTCCCATGGAAGCACACAGAGTGAAGTTGGCAAAGGTGCCTGTCCTCTCGTGAACCACGCAAAATCATTCAATGTTTCCCCACTACGGTAATAGGCAACAAACTCAATATTTTCTTGGTAGAGTTTGTTCATTCGCTCCAGTTCATACACCCAATAGCTAACCGAATTATCAGAATAAGTCTCGGCATTATGCCTTCTCTGGTAAAACTCCCTTTCAGAAACAAAGAGTGGTTTAATACATTTAAAGAACAATACTTCCTGGCTCATATCTTCAAAACCATGCTCCGGCAATAATACATAGAGTTTGTTCAAATATTCTTCAATCAGGTAAACCGACAATGCCATCCGTTTTACCATATCCATATAATGCTGACCGCAAAGAAGGGTAAGCTTATCCAGCATTTCCCGGTGCAGTACAACAGCAGACGATCGGATCTCAGTAGTATTCATAATACTGATTTTTCGGCAAGGTTTTTAAAAAACATACAAGCCATCGACATAGCTCGTCTCCATGAGAAAAATTGACCCCTAACTAAAAACTGAAAAACTATTGCATGAAAAAACTTTTTTAAGTATGCCGTCAGTGGCCCCGAACTGGCTGAAGATCGGGGTAACACTGGCCGGCTTTTTCAAATCCAACTGGAACATATTAAAAGCTTCCGGTAGAAACCGGATGCCTGTGATTTTGGTTTTCAAAAACTAAAATACACATGAGAAATCGCTTGCTATTATTGTATTTCTTTTTTTTCTATTTGATTTTTATCATTAATAAATACCCGGACGGGTTTATGTTTTATTCCTATATATTGATCCATAAAACCAAATGCCATAATGATCAGGGTATGCCCTTTGGCACCCTTAAAAGCCGCCGCTCCATTCAGACAACAAACCCCGCTATCCTTCGCCCCTTTGATCAGGTAGGTTTCGAGTCTTTCACCGTTATCGTTATTCACCACCAGGACTTTTTGGTATTCCATCATACCAGCAGCTTCCATGATCGCCATATCGAGCGTCAGGCTACCGCGATACTGGAGATTGGCTTCTGTAACAGTGATCCCGTGGACCTTGGATAATAAGATTTCAACCGTGTGCATTTTAATTTTCTTTTTCTTTCTTTTTTACAAGCCATCCGGCCAATGTTCCATTTCATTTCTCGCCATTGAAGCAAACCGGAATGTCAATTTGATTTTCCTATCCTTAAATTCGTATTCATCTGTCTTGATCTTCTTTGCTATCTCAACCGGCAAAATGAGTGTATCAGCCGCACGAATAAATTTATCTTCCGGTAATTTGTGCATCCAACCCGGAATTGATCCTGGAATAAGTGGTTTTGCATATTTCAAATGAAATTGCACATAACCTTTTTCCATTCTTTCAATCATTTCAATATCACTGAAAAGCGTTTTGTGAAATCTCCCACTATAGCGCAAAAAGAAAAAAGAAATTCCTTCGAATAGGTTAGCTTCTTTAATATCACGCAAAGCCTGCCTGATATCCATTTCGTTATAGGGCTCACGGATTGAAAATTGTACACTCGTGCCGGGCTTCCCTGTCAGTTTATCCTTACCCCCACTTAGAAAAACAATGGCCGGGTTCTGACCGATTGCTTCAAACTGCCTGAAATCCCATAACCTCACACGGATAAAGATCACATCGATTTTTTCCGCTGCCATTAGTGAACGCACGAGATAGGGCTGCACAGCACGATACACCTGTCCAATCAGAGGCATAGCATCCAACAGAGCGAAAAGGACTGACGCAGTTTTGGGATTGTCATCTATGATGAGGCAATTCACTTTTGTACAGTTTTAAATACCCGAAAGGGTAAAGTTTTAAGTGTTGTAAGAATTGATTGAAAGAAACCAGGGGAGTAGGTCAAATAAAGTAGCCATTGGCTGTAACAGCCAATACCAAAAAGACAAAACGCGAGCGCGTGTCTTTAAATATTTTATGTGCGTAATCAGGTACCAAGGTCCAGTTACTATTTGTTTTAAAACTATATTTAAGCCCGTTGTCCAAGATCTGCCAGCTTTAGTTTCATCACGTTACCAGTTTCAAGTTTTTTACGGTAGACCCTGGGAGAGATGCCCATAGCCCTCGTAAAATCCCTTGACAGTAAACATGGCTTACGATATCGTAAGTGATAAGCGATTTCCTTTACCAACAGATCGGAGCTAAGCAATTCACATACATAAGCAAACCGCATTTCCCGGATATAGGCTGTCAACGATACCCCATACCGGTAGCGGAAAGCTTCATTCCCCTTCCGTTTTGACATACCAAACCGCCCACAAAGCTTCTCTAGTTCCAGTAAAGTCAAATCACCATCCCTTACTGTCTTATTAATAAACCTAACCATGGCCTCGGCCTGGCTATATTGCTCCGAGGTGATCAATACATCCTGTTTTAATCTTTCAATAAGTCTCCCTAAGCAATCGCTTACCCTTAGTCAAATCCTTCCCATTTTTTTATCCTATACCAGATACTTAAACAGGAAATCATCCCTGGTTACCTGCTTGTATTCGATCCCTGCTCCATCGATCCTGGCAAGCAATTCTTTATAGTCATTAATGGATCTTGACCTGATTCCCACCAGCCCATAGGTGGATCTGCCATGTTCCCTTCTGTCGTATGCAAGCCTTGTTATATAGTGATGCTCATTTAACAATTTGACAAACAGTTCCATCAAACCATCCGGCTGGTGCTTAAAGCGGATCATCAGGAAATGATGGAGTCCCTCCCAGGAATCGGCAACTTTCTTGATCTCCTCAATGCGCAACGCATCATTATTGCCGCCACTGATAATGCACACCAGCTTTTTACCCCGGATCACACCCGCAAAATCGTCCAGTGCTGTGACGGATAAACAACCGGCGAGTTCTGCAACGATCCCTTGCTTATTATATAACTCAAGAAGGGTAGCACTGGCTTTTCCCTCCGGCACAGTATGCAGGTGATGCAAGGCTTCTTTACAAAGAGGATAATTTAAAAATCCTACTTTTTCTACCGCGGCTCCATCGACAAAAGGATCAATTTTATCAAGCGATACAGGGTAACCATTTTCAAAAGCTGCTTGCATGGAAGCCGCACCCTCCGGTTCCACACCGATCAAGATCGTTTGCGCGCTGTTTTCCTTGAACCATGTGCCAAGACCTGCGGCAAGACCACCACCACCCACGGGTAGGAATAGGTAATCAATTCCTGCAAGTTGTTCAGTAATTTCAAGTCCTGTAATGCCCTGGCCCTCGATCACTTTATGATCATCGAATGCATGAATAAAAACTTTGGCAGCGGCCATATTACTGCCAACGGCTGCTGCGAAACAGGTATCGTAGTTATCCCCAATAAGAATGATCTCTATCATATCGCTTCCGATCTCACGAACCCTTTCAATTTTCTGGTTAGGTGTATTGGCCGGCATGAAAATGGTTCCCTGCACCTGCATGCTTTTACAACAATAAGCAACGCCTTGTGCATGATTTCCTGCACTGGCACAAATCACACCCTTACTGCGTTCACTATTGGTCAGTGAACTGATCCGGTTAAAAGCACCCCGTATCTTATAGGAACGGACTACCTGACGGTCCTCCCGTTTGAGCCATATTTCGCATTCATATTTTTCAGAGAGCACATGATTTAATTCAAGCGGGGTAAACGGGAATGTTTTATGGAACCTGCGTGCTGCTCCTGCTATATCAAGTATCATCCTTTCGTTATTTAGGAAAAGCAGTTAACAAACAAACACTTTTGGCAGGTAAGATTACAGTGGTACCATTTTCTTTTTTTTCAAAACCTTTCCAATCTTTAGCTGCAAGGTGCGATGGGTTACTAAATGTATTGATGTCGTTAAGAGAACCGGAACTAAGTATTCTTCCCTCGATCCTCGTATAGTGAAGGTTTCCCAATAAAACCGGAACATCTTTTCCTGCATCAATATTTACAAGCGTAATATGCGTGACTCCGCTACTATCCATAGAGGCGGAACCGGAAACCGCAGCAACGCTTTCATTGGCATTTTCGTAAAACGGCGTTGCAATATGCAGAGGCAAGAGTTTCGCATCCTGGTGAACTTTGAACATATCAAAGACATAATAGGTCGGTGTGAGTAACATGCTGTCGCCTTTGGTAAGGATGAGTGCCTGCAACACATTTACCGTTTGTGCAAGGTTGGCCATTTTCACCCTGTCTGCATGGTTATTAAAGATATTCAGTGTGGTTGCCGCAATCAGCGCATCACGAAGAGAATTTTGCTGGAATAGAAAGTCAGGGTTGGTTCCTTTTTCTACGTCCGTCCAGATACCCCATTCATCTACTACCAGCGCAACTTTTTTCTGCGGGTCATACTTATCCATGATGGCAGAGTGTTTACTGATCAGTTCATCTATGAACAAAGTTTTTTTCATGGATAAGAAATATTCTGTTTCCGAAAACTCAGTTGCCGAGCCTTTACGACCGAACCCATCCATAAAAACATAATAGTGCAATGACAGTCCCCATAATTTATCGGAAGGAATATTTTTCATCACGGTTTCTGTCCATTGGTAATCTTCCTTGTACGGCCCGACTGCAATTTTTTTTAAACGTGTTCCAGAGTAGTCAGGTAGAAAAGAAGCAAACTGCTTGTACTGATCGCTATAAAACTGGGCGTTCATGTTACCACCGCAATCCCATGACTCATTTCCGATTCCCACAAAAGAAACATTGCGTTTCTTTTGGTAGTTCAAATACTCTACCCAATCCTTTAATTCTTGTGGTGAACCAGTCCCAACATTCCCCGCTATATAAGGCTCGGCACTTAGCAGTTTACATAACTGTAAATATTCATCCGTTCCAAAACTGTTGTCTTCTTTTACCATACCCCAGTTCGCATTGATCCGAACCGGTCTTTTACTTTTGTCGCCAATACCATCTTTCCAGTGATACTGATCAGCAAAACAGCCACCCGGCCAGCGAAGAACCGGCACTTGTATTTTTTTCAGTGCGCTAACAATATCCATTCGGATCTTACCATTGCGGTAAAAACCATCATAGATACACCTGCCTAAATGTTCTGCAAAATGTCCGTAGATTAATTTACTGATCACAGTACCGCCGGTATCACTCAAAGAAACGATTGCCTGCTGCGCTCTCAGAACATGCAAAAGCAAACAGCAGGCAATAACTGCAAGATGTTTTTTCATAGGACTTAGTAATTCAAACGCAAATGATTCAAGTCTAATAATTTTTTACCAGCATAATACCCGGCGCGTTGGTTCCGGTTGCGCCACTCAATCCTTTTAAACAAAGCGTCACATTTAAAAATCTTGGCGTGGTCAAAGTATAACTCGTGATCAGTGTTCCTGTGCCCGCATCCCTTATCTCGAAAATATAAGAGGCATTGATATTTAATGCTGTATAATTTTTAAAACCCGTGTTTGCCTTATAGGCAAGGCTTGTCACTTCTGATCCATTGGCATTACCCTTAATATTGATACTGACAGGATTGCTGTTTACCAGAAGGTTGATAAATCTAACACCGGCCGTACTGTCTGCACGATAGGGTATCACATCCTGCACCGTGATTGTATCAACCGAAGTAGATTGCCCGGCTAAAAAAAGTGATGTAATAGAACCGGCGCTTACATTGATGTTGCCATTAAAAACCGGGTGCAACGTATCGGCCGTATTGACTACACTTACAGGTACTGAATTGCCAGAAACAACAGTGATCACTTCATTGGCACCGAATTTTACCGAGTCAATAAATGTGCTGTAAATCGTTCCGCTTCCGTAACGGTTCACTTTGATCGCAGGTACGTTCACGATGGCATGCACGATATTCAATGATGCTTGCGATGCAGGTGATTCATTTTTCTGACAGCCAGACATGGCAAGTCCAGCAATGACCATGAATATGAAAGAAAATATTTTATTCATAAGTGTTTAATTATAAAATGAGTAATGAAGATTATTGAAATGTTTTTCTTAAATACCAATACAATTCTGCACCACTCACAGCCCACGCTACGATATTGCCGTTCTGATCCACCAGTACATTGGTGACTTTGGGTGACGCAGGATTACCGTATTCATGGTAAGTTTTTCCGACAACACCATCAGCCCCTTTTAGATCAGACACCTGGTATCCCGGAAGGTCAGAAGCTGAAAGTTTCCACTTTTTATCACTGACATCAGAACAGATACCGATCACGTCAAAACCTTTGTCATGATAAGTTTTATAAATGTTCTGTAGTTCCTTTTGTGCATCAAATAATGTGGTGGCATCAGAATTGGATGCAAAAAACTGAACGAGTGTCAATTTGTTTTTACTGAACACATCTTTTGCATTAACCATTTTGCCATCGACAGACGGAAGTGTAAAAGCAGGAAAGGCTTGTGCCACGCATAAGGGAACTTTCTCCTTCATCCTTACACCAAAATGGCTTTGCTTGTCCTTATCTGATAGGTTCCGGTAAACGGTAGCGAGCATCGCCGCATGATCCACAAAAGGACGGTTGAATACATCGATCACATACATGGCTGCGCGCGGATGATCGCTTAAGATGGTAAAAAATATATCCTCAAAACGTTTCCTATTCTGCATCGTCACCTCCGCTGCGGTAAGATTCTCGCATCCTGTGATTCCCAGTTTGTCCATGTCTTTTTTTAGGGCATTGGCGATTCCCCAATAAGTGGCATGGCTGGCTCTTACCACTTCATATTCATGATTGGTGGGGCTGCCTTCAACCACTACAAAAGAACTGATATCTTCCAGTTTGCCATTAGGCATTTTATCCATATCACCGCCTTCGATACGCATGTGTTCATTGTTGTCCAAAAAAACGGGAACTACTTTTTTACTTTCGCCCCGATCGATGCTAACCCACAATAAGCGTGGCGCATCAGGTAATGTTCCGCTTAAATGAAAATTTTCATTCTTCGAAGTTGTTTCCTGGATCTTAGCCATGACAAAACCTTCCCCATAGGAAAGCGTTATTTTTTCTCCGTCCTGCAATCCTTTAAAATGACCATCAATGGTAAATCCTTCATTGTTCTGCCCAGACACGGTACAACAACAGATACTGCACAACACAATAACAAACCCTACAATTCGCAACATGATCTTTGATTTTAAAATGAATAAAGTTTAATACCCTACGTTCTGAATCAGGTTCGGGTTTGCTGAAATTTCTCCAACAGGAATCGGATAGAGTTGCGCTGTTGCAGTAAAACCTGTTTTAATTGGCGTTAATACGCTAACAGCCTGTCCGGTTCTTTTCAGATCCAGCCATCGGTGACCCCATTCTGCAAACAGTTCCACTTTCCTTTCTTGCGCTACTGCAGCGAGGGTTTGTGTTTGCGTCAGCGTTGTTAATAATGGTAACAGACCCGCTCTTGCGCGCAGTGTATTCAGATCACCTATTGCACCAGCGAGATTGGTATTTTGCTGCGCACGCGCTTCGGCACGGATCAGGTATTGCTCTGCAAGGCGCAGCACCATGTAATATTGAAGTACGTTGCCGGAGGTTCCTGAATACAGATTGTATTTGAAAGGATAGTAGTAAGTGGTGGTTACTCCACCGGTTGTATAAGCATAGTTATTGGTCCATTTCGCTTTTCGCTGATCGTTCAACTCAAAAGAATTTACCATCCCGGCGGTAAGTATATAGGTTGGTGCAACAGTTGTTGCAGGTGGGATCACCTGATTACCCTCAACCGGAGCAAATGGATTTACAGTGCTGTCCACCTGCAATTGCAATATGGCTTCGGTACTGTTCTTTGCAAATACATTTTGCAATCCTGTGGTAACAAGAGACAATCTTGGAGATGCGGCGATCAGTGTACTTGACTGCGTTTCAGCAGCGGCCCAATTACCTTGATAGAGATACAAACGTGCCAGCAATGCAGTTGCTGCATCCTTGGTGGCTCGGTTGCGGTAGTTTCCATAAGGTGTAAAATCGGTAGGCAGGTTATTCTGCGCTTCTGTAAGATCGTTGATAATCTGCTCATACACTTTTGCCTGTGTAGCTTTAGTGATTAGCCTGTTAGTATTGTAATCCGTTGACACCATCAGCGGTATGTCACCAAATAAATTGGTCAGATAAAAATGCACATAAGCACGGATGAATTTTGCTTCCGCTATGAGTTGCGTTTTAGTAGCCGCAGATACATTCGATGAAGTTGACTGCAACCCTTCAATAGCTGCATTACACTGGTAGATTACCGCATAAGCGGGATTCCAGAGCTTGGTTGACAGCAAGGAATTATCCGGCAGCAGCGCATTATTCTGGAACTGTACCTGCGCTGTGGCAGTCTGAACATAGAATGCCAGTTCATCGGACGAAAGCCCTGCAAAAAGTGTTACCGCACCGTTACCAAACTGCAGGTTGTTGATGATATTGCTGTTGTATAAATAGTTATAGATCGATGCGACTGCTTGCACGGCTGTCTGGTCAGAACTAAAAGTCTGGTTGGTGGTGATAGTAGTAATCGGGTCTGCTACCGTCACTGTCTTTTTGCAGCCGACTGCGATCATCAGAATCGCAATGCTTATGATAGAGCCGCAGGTTTTAAAATTATATCGCTTAAACATGGTATGCATAATTTATAAGGTGATTGAAATTCCTCCCACAATGATTTTCGGTGTCGGAAGCGTTCCGATGGATTGCGTTTCAGGATCTATTCCCTGGTATTTGGTTAACGTGAGCAGATTTTGACCGTTAACAAAAAGACGGCAGTTCTGCAGGTGCAGTTTTTTGGTAAGTCTGCCAGGAATGTTATAAGACAATGAAAGGTTTGCCAGACGCATAAACGATGCATCCACATATACGCCATCAGACTGGTTATAAAATTTACCAAAACTCTGATCGGAACCAAATGCAGAGAAACGCGCAACGTTTGTAATATCACCGGGCTTTTGCCAGCGATCAAGAACAAGGGTTGGCATATTATTAAAATCCGAACCGAATGTTCCGGGGATAATTCCAGCCAGGGCTGACTGCCCGGTTTGTTTTACAAACTGGAACCATGCCGATAACTGGAATCCTTTATAACTCAAATTCGTACCGAATCCGCCCGTATATTTTGGCGCGAGGTCAACCGAGTACAAATCATTGATCGGGGAATTGACAGTAGTTGTAATAACCCCATCCTGGTTTTTGTCCTGGAAGGTGTAAGTTCCCGTTTGCGGATCCACTCCGGTAAAATGCAATAAGCGCACGATGTTGACAGACTTACCGATCTCCAGTCTTGATGCATCATTGGATTTGCTAAGATTAGGATAATCCAATAATTTATTCCTGTTAAAAGCAATGTTCGCAGTGACTGTCCAGCTCAAATCTGTCTTATCAATGATCTTTCCTGTCAGCCCAAGTTCCCATCCCTGGTTCTGCACCACGGCGGGCCAGTTACCTGTAACGGTATTAAAGCCGGTATAAAAAGGAAGCACCACATTGACCAGTTGGTTATCACACCTGTTCTGGTAATAGGCAACCGTAAAACTCACGCGATCTTTGAGTACCCCGATATCAAGTGCCCCTTCCAGCTTTTTATTTACCTGCCACTGAAAATCAGGATTGGCATGTTGTGTGGGCAAGAGTGAACTCTGCCCGCCATACGTTGGTGTGATAACAGAACCCCAGCGGCTGAGGTATTGGTAATCACCAATTGCATCGCTGCCGGTTGTTCCGTAACTGCCGCGCAATTTGGCAAAACTGATAAAGCCTGCGTGTTGCTTCACCCATTTTTCTTCGCTCAACACCCAGGCAGCACCAGCCGATCCAAAATTACCGTACTGTTTGCCGGGACCAAAACGTGATGAGCCGTCCCTGCGTGCATTTAGGTTGAGGATGTATTTATTCTTCCAGTTGTAATTAATGCGTGCAAACACCGCAGCATATTTATATTCGCCATAATTTTCATTTGCTGCTTTCGTTGGTGCGTTGTTGATGCCACGCAATAAAAGATCACTGGTGTATCCCGAACCTACCGTTCTAGCTCCATCAGTAGATGCGTATTGCTTACTGGCACCAACCAGTACATTTAACTTACCCTGACTGATAAAACTGTTGTATTCCAGTTGCGGTTCCACGATCCATCCGTTGTTGAAATTATTTCCGAATTGCGCCGTACCTCTTGCCGATGGCGTTGGATTAAGGGATGCAATAGGTTGCAAGAACACCTGATTGGTGCGCGCATTGTTGTAACCCAAATTAGTTTTAAAATTCAGTCCCTTAATTATCTGGTAGTTTACGGTAAGATTGGTGTTGAGAAAATTTGTTTTCGAAGTATAGGGTTGTAATAGAGATGCAAAAGGATAAAAACTCGGGTTATAGGCGGTGTAATTCAGGTTGCCCTTTGTGTCATATATCGATGGTGCATCAGGACTAAGCAGCGCAATGTTCGCCTGCAAAGAATTCATATCACTTTGCGCATAACTATAGTTTGCCGTTAAACTTAAAGTCAGTTTCTGGTCCAGTAAACGGTGCGTTAAGTTGAGTGACAATGCCCCACGCTGATCCGCGCCACTTACAGCAAGAATATTGGTTGCCTTTGTATAATTGGCACCGATACGGAAAGAAGTGCTTGCATCACCACCGGTCAAACTCAATTGCGCATTGGTCTGGCTGCCGATATTACCCCATATCTCTTTTTGCCAGTTGGTATATCTTGTCGTATCCCAAACCAGCAGATCCTGCGCGTCTGCCACAGTTGGTGTCCTTCCTTCCACGCGGTATGCCTCTCTCCGCATTGCTAAATATTGTTGGGTATTTAACAGGTCCCAGTAACGCGACACGCTGCTGGCACCCTGGCTGATATTGATATCGAGTTTTGTTTTTCCTGCCTTTCCTTTTTTGGTAGTAATCAGGATCACACCGTTTGCACCGCGGGAACCATAGATCGCAGTTGCGTCAGCGTCTTTAAGCACTTCCATGCTTTCGATGTCGGACGGGTTGATACTGAAAAAAGGGCTTTGTCCGCCAGCAGGTCCATACAAACCGTTTTGCAGGAAGCCTTTCGATCCACCGGAGTAGGTAGATGCGCCACCTACTTCAGAGACCGTGAGTGGTACTCCATCAATGATGTAGAGAGGGTCAGAAGGGACACCGTTATTAAAATTCGTGCGTCCCCTGATCTCCACTTTCACAGGACCCGAACCAAAACCTGTGGTCTGGCTTACGACTACACCAGGGATCTTGCTTTGCAGAGCCTGCAATGGATTTAAGACAGGTTGTTTTGCGATATCCTCCGAAGTTACCCGCGCGATATTGCCCGTTGATATTCTGCGTGATGTCGTACCGTATCCTTGTACAATGGTCTCGTCGAGTTCACTGATCGCGCGGATCAGTGTGATATTGAAATTGGTCGTTGCTCCCAGTTTAATGGACTGGGTTGCATAACCTACAAAACTGATTTCCAGCACATCGTTTTCACCGATGCTTTTCGGATGCAGGATAAAATTTCCGTTGGCCTGTGTCACCGTACCGATCCCGGAAGGTTTGATCACTACCGAAGCACCCGCCAATGGTTCGCCCAGGTCGTTTTTGACACGGCCGCTTATTTCAGGAACGGGCGGGGGCAGCGGTGTTTCTGCGTCCTTTGGGACAGGTAATGTTTTCACCTCCTTTTCCCTAAGCACAATATTCTTGTCAACAATATTATAAGTGACGGGTTGGTTTTTGAACAGCTCATTGAGCGCTTGCTCCAAAGGTGCGTTACTGATTGTAAGATTGACAGGCACTGCACGGGCGAGCAGTTCTTTTTTGTAATAAAACCCATAACCGCTTTGTTTTTTGATCTCGGCAAAGACATGCTCAAGGGTTGCGCCTTTTACCGAAATGGTAACGGTTTGTGAATAGGTCCTGGCTGATAACTGCAGGCAGGCTGTGAGTAAAAAAACGGCTGTCATTTTCATAATCAGACAGGTTTGTGAAGTGAGCAAGGGCCTGCATCGGCCTTTGCGGTAAGCTCCGCCAGGGCGGGATTTACAACAGATAAAAGTCATAGCTTTGCGTAGTTTGGGTTTAACAATAAAATGATCCTTCGTCGTTTTGTTTTACTTGGGTAGGCCTGAACTTATAACCGGGTTAAGTGTTCCACCACTTCCCGGTTTCTTTTTTATCCAGCTTACTCCTTTATAATGATCTTCTTTCCTTCAATTGAGAATTTGACACCGCTGTATTCCACAATCTTAAGCATCTGTGCGGCTGTCAGATCCCTTGACGGGCTGCCGACATAGTGACCCGATGGAACAGCCCCTTCATAAACCACCTCCACATCATACCATCTTTCCACCTGCCGCATAATGGATGGCAGATCGGCCCCGTTAAATACAAAGCTGCCGTTCTTCCAGGCAGTAGCGGATTCAATATCTGCTTTCGATATAATGCCGTTCAGGTATTGCTGTCCTGGCTGTAATATGGCTTTATTGATGATGACTGACCCCTGCACCAGGGTAGTGGTCACTCCCGCTTCATCTGAGTAAGCATTTACATTAAAAGCAGTGCCCAAGTCCTCGATCTGCTGGTTATTCGCTGTAACAATAAATGGTTGCTTCTCATTGTGGGTGACTTCAAAAAAAGCTTCACCCGTCATAGTAACCTCGCGCGCAGAAGCAATAAAATTGTTGGGATAGGTAATGGACGAGCCTGCATTCAGCCAGACTTTGGTTCCATCGGGCAATACAATATCAACTACTTTACTTCCCCTTGGATTGTTGATTGTATGGAGAACAACGTGATCGACCTTTCCTTCATATACGATAGCTCCATCTGCTGTTTTAAAGGCAGCTTCTGCGCCAACTACAGCAAGAGAACCTTTGCCGACATCAGAAAGTAATATCTTTTTACCATCGCCAACAGAAAGAGTGGCTTTACTGTTTGCAGGAGCCGCAACATCATGATTCAAAACAGCGATCTCCTTGTTTGTTTTTTCTTTGCGAAGAAAAAACCATAACCCGGTAGAACAGACAAGTATCAATATGGCAGCAGCAGCCACCCAGCGATGTCGAAGAAAATAGACCCGATGTACCGGTGTTGTTTTACTGTTCTCTTTAATTTGTTGCCGGATACCTTTTAGCATAATTGAATCCAAGTCCTCCCGCGCTACTGCTTCATTCCATTCAGTCGTATCAGGCATGGAATTATACCACTCGTCAAATACAGCTTTATCCGTTTCACTGATCGTTCCTTTGAGGTATTGATCAGCCCATTGTTTGATTTGTTCGGGTGTCGCCATGCCCTAAAGTCTTAAGCGATGCATTTTTACCCTTAGCGGACACTTAAAAAAAATAACGATTAAATAAAGCAGGAGAAGATTTTAAGCGAAGTGCGAAGAGTTTTCAACGCCTTGGTCAGATGCGCTTCCGCAGTTTTTTGAGATATTTGTAAGGTATCTGCGATTTCCGGGAGACTTAAGCCCCCTTCCCGGCTCAGGCGGTAGACCAACCTGCATTTGTCTGGAAGACCTGTAACGGTAGCTTCAATAGTAGCTTTCAATTCATGATAGCCCAACCATTCTTCGGTACCGCGATCCTCGATAACCCCCTCTACACCCGCATGTTTCTGTTCAAGCCTGTGTTCTTTTGCCAGGTAGGTAAGTATTTTATACTTGACAGCCCCGGCGAGCCATTTATCGAAGCAGTCAATTGAAAGGTTTTTCCGTCTTTTCCAGAGATCAAAAAAAACCTGCTGCACGACTTCCTTTGCATCGCTGGTAGATTGCAGTTTGACATAGGCAATCGTCAACATCCGCTCCCAGTAACGATTATAGAGTTCCGTAAACGCCCCATCACTACCCGTTACCAGCAGGCGCACAAGCGTGCCATCGTCGTATGTATGATAGGATTTCACGAGGGGATAATACTTTCGGTATCACAGGATAAAGTAACGGAAAAGTAATGATTAGTTAACATCCGTTAGCTTATAGGACGGTTAAAAATTCAAAAAAGCTGCTTTTGAGCCGTCCTAAGATTGTTATACGGTTCAAAATCCTACCGTTTTATGTAAAAAAATCCCGTCTTTGCTGACGGGAAATGAAATTTAATAATGTGACACATTTTTTTAAAAGAGTCCCTCAATAGAAAGATATCTTTCTCCTGTATCATAATTGAACGTAAGAATACGTGAGCCTGCCGGAAGTTCCTTCAATTGATTAGCTACGGCAGCCAGTGCCGCGCCTGTTGAGATTCCACCGAGTATGCCTTCTTTTTTGGCAAGTAACCTTGCATACTCAAATGCTTCTTCCTTGGAAACTTTTACAATATTATCAAGCACGCTTGCGTCTAATATCGAAGGCACAAATCCTGCACCCAATCCCTGCAAGGGATGCAGGCCAGGTGTTCCACCGCTTAATACAGGCGAAAGTTCAGGTTCCACCGCGATCATCTTCAGCCAGGGCCATTGTTTTTGTAAACGTTTGGCAACACCGGTTATATGACCGCCGGTGCCAACACCGGTAATGATATAATCAAGGCCGTCTTCAAAATCTTTTAATATTTCACGCGCTGTTGTTTGTTTATGTACCTGCACATTAGCAGGATTATCAAACTGTTTGGGTACCCATGCGCCGGGTGTAGAAGCTGCGAGTTCATTCGCTTTTTCAATAGCACCCTTCATTCCTTTTTCACGTGGCGTTAATACAAACTCTGCGCCGTATAAAGACATCAACCTTCTTCTTTCAATACTCATGCTTTCGGGCATAACCAATATGAGCGGATACCCTTTCACCGCCGCTACAAGCGCGAGACCAATACCGGTATTGCCGGAAGTAGGTTCGATGATGATGCTGCCGGGAAACAATAAACCGTTTTCTTCTGCCTGTGTGATCATGGCAAGCGCTATCCTGTCCTTGATGCTGCCACCGGGATTATTTTTTTCGAGTTTGATCCAGACTTCGTGATGAGGGAATAATTTGTTCAGGCGCACATGCGGTGTGCGACCAATGGTTTCAAGTATGCTATCTACTTTCATAACAGTCAAATGTTGATTAAATAAAAAAATGAATGGATTCTGAAAATGTCTGAATCGGTTTTAGTTCCTGCTTCGCTACTGTATACACTATGCTGTCTGGAGCAACAGAGGATGTGATCCATGTGTTGCAGCCTATAATGCTGCCTGCTCCAATCACTGTATTACCGCCAAGAATCGTTGCGCCTGCGTATATTGTTACATCACTTTCTACTGTAGGATGTCTCTTACACTGAGCACTCGATTTTTCAACGCTGAATGCACCCAGCGTTACACCCTGGTAGAGCTTTACATGGTGACCGATTAAGGTGGTGGCACCAATTACAATACCTGTCCCGTGGTCAATTGAAAAACTTTTTCCAATGATAGCCGCAGGATGGATATCAATACCTGTTTTACCATGCGCATATTCGGTGACGATCCTTGCCTCCAACGAAAGGCCCTGTGTAAATAGTTGATGTGCGAAGCGGTATAAAGCGATGGCATAAAAACCGGGATAGGCAATCATTACTTCTGCCGGACTGCCAGCCGCAGGGTCAGCTTTTTGAATGGCCACGACATCCAACATCAAAGCATCATACACACCGGGTAACACCAGAAAGAATTCCTTCGATTGGGACACACCGATAACTTTCATAAGTTGGTGTTCACAGCCCGCCATAGCAGAGATGATGGAAGATGCTTCGTTTTCCCTTTCATAGCGCAAAAGAAAAAGAGAACGGAATAGTTGATCCACCCACGCACCGATGATCGCAGGATCTATAGGCCCCACATGCAAATTCTCTTTGGTACGGGCAATTTTTTGCAAAAAAAAAGCAGGCAGCATATCGTTGACAACCCTTTAACGGGCATACATTTTAGTGAAGAATATAATTTGAGAGAAACAAAAAATGCCTGAGTACAGGCGAAGAATATTAACAGCAACAACAACCCATTGCACGATGAGAGTTAGCAGTAAGAAGACGATATTGATAGCGAAAACCGCTTAGTGTTTTCATAAAAGTTCCAAATCTATCAGGCAAACATACAAGGAATATTTATTACTCTACCAATTTAATAGGAAATATTTTTTAGTCAACACGGTTTCTTATTAAGACCTTTCCACATACTGGTTTTCATAAATGGGAACTGACTCTTTATAAAAAGTTGCTTAATATGAAAAGTTCCTATTTTCGTATTTTAATATTTTTATATGCGCCTTTTTATCATCGGCTTTATGACTATTGGCATTATTTTTCTGATCTCCTGTAACCACCATCCAAAAAATCAGGAGTTACTTTTAAATCCTTTGCAGGGGTATGATTCCATGCCATTCGGCATGGTTCAACCATTGCTGGCTGCAAATACACCCGGCGAGAAATTATTACGGATAGACAGTCTTGCACAAACTGAAGGAGATGTTGTCATTTACTATGTAACAGATAAAGGCACCAGGTTTTTTAAACGGGACAAGCCTTTTCCCATGCTGGTAGTAAAGGGATACAAAGCAGATGGTGGGCACAGTTGTGTCGGTTCAGAATCCAATGTACAAAGGTGCTATGATTCAGCCTGCACAATTGTGGTAGATACCTTTCAGGTACACCGCACCAAACGGCCATACTCGGTCTTACATCCCGAACTGGACAATGTTTGCGTTCCCTGTCCACCCGTTACAAATCATTAGATTAATCAATCTAAGCGCTCAAGTTTTTTGCTTAAAAATCAAATAAACTACGGGTACGAACCGGGAAAAGAGATTTTCGAATACATCAATAATTTTGCAGAAGCCGTACGCCGCGATACTGACACATGCAAATACATTCACACCTAAGTGGAGAGCTATGCGAAAAAAATGCTGATGATGCGCAAAGCATTTGAAACGGCGGTTTTTACAGAAATGAAATTCGTTAGCACGCAAAATCGTGATTGTTTCGCGTAGGATCTCATACGATCATTTTTCACCCACAAAAAAACACGCTAAATGGCGAATCTGAAAATAAATGTGTGGTTATCCTGGAGAAATGTGATTTGATGTATTATCAATGGTTAATGCCATTTTGCTATTTTAACTTTTGTATCCTCGATAGACAATTCACTCATCACTTGTTGTCTTTGTTTCTCGTTTTTTACAAAAATGGCTTCTATATCCTCTAATGAAAATTTTAAACCATAAGAGATCAATCGGTCATTATATTCCTGTTTGTTTTTATTGTATTTTTTTCTGTCCAGCGAAATGTATCCGTTACCAATTTCGCCTTTCCGAGGAACAAATCGCCATTCGTTTTCCTCATAAAATTTGAAATTATCTCTCTGAAAATAACTGTTGAAACCAACACAGTTTTTGGTGAAACATTTAAGCGTAATTATCGGCAGTCGTAAATTTCCTGGCAGGTTGGAAACTTCACTGTTCCGCCTTGCGCGTAAAAGGCTTGCCAGTGCGTTGGCCACCGGGGATGTATTGTCTATATATAGAACAGGATTGATTCCTTTTCTTGTCTGCCAGCTTTCTGAGAAGGCAATACCATATTTGCCATAAGTGATTACTTTATTTTTCAAGCGATTAATATCGAATTTGCTGAAACTAACCATTGGATGCGCAGCACTCGATATTTTCTTGGTCCCTAAATAGAAGTCTTCTTTACAATAGCAAAAGCGCAACGATTTCACTGACAGGATGCTTTGCAAAGTCTGAAACTTATCCGTGAAATGAATAATACAATTCTTGCCCATTTTTTATAGTTTACCGGTGAAGAATGCTAAAATATTAAACTAATTTACAATTTCACCACATTTTCAAAACCGAGGCAAATCCGGCAATATGACCAACGATACATTTTTACTTAAAGAGCGGATTGCGGATATACATCACCAGTTCACGGACAAAGGCTGGGTAACCATTTATCACAAGCCAAACCCTGAATCAAGAGACCTGATATTCAGCTGCCTGGTAAAAGAAGATTTTACTGATGAATACCTGAAAAACCGCAACTGGAAAATTGAACCGGGACGTGAGGGCAAACCTGCAGTTATCGGAACATTCAACGGCGATGATGAGATAGAATCGTATCATACCAATGACAATGAAAACCTTGAACCTTTCATTTTCTACCGCAGCTTCATCCATATTGACAAATACTATATTGATCTCTCGGAGGAATTTATTCTTTACTGGAGGCTATACGAAGACGCTTTAGATAAACACAACCGTACTTATACATTCTTTGACGACTATGGAGAAAGAGAAGAGGTTGTTATCATTGAACCGGAACGTGTCCGGATAAAATATAAATATCTCGCTGAATACATTTCTTTGCGTAAAATGGATTTTGCGATTGTGTTTGATTTTGAAAGATGGGAAAAAGGTTCAATGGAAGATCATGGGGCAAAAGCAATGGACAAAGATTTTATAAAACCGAACAGCTTTTATAATCATACATTCCGGTATTACAATGACTCTTTTGGCAATACCATCGAAAGCTGGATTCGTGGAAAAGCAATCATCCGCAATGAAAAAGGCATCAAATCCTATCACGGACTATTCAATTCAAAACATGAATCCTATATCACCGGTATTGATAGGTTAGGCAATGAAATTCTCAACAAGCCTACAGATGAGATGGCGGAAGGCATTGTACTCGTTTGCTTTAAAAGAGAGGTCTTGGAAAAATATTACAATGAACCCTCGCTTTACACCATTGATGGCTTTTATCTGAAAACACCTTCCTTTTCAATGAAAATGGACAACAACCACATGGATCATGTTGCTGTTTTCCTGAAAGACCTATGCATTCTTCCGCACAAAGAGCAACTGCACTGGAAACACTATAATATTATTCCTCCTGAAAAAGGTATGCTTAGTGAGCCGTTCTATACCGTAATGTTGGAAGGCAATTGGGCGAAGACGGTAGGCAGGGCTGATAACTATTTCAAAGAGGAATATGAATCGTTTAACAAGGCATGGGAAAAGAAAATAGGCTGGCCTTTTTATTTGCCCTTAAAAGGCACGGATAGCAATTACTTTACTTCTTTGCATATACCATCTACACAAAACATCAAAACATTTACAGAACAGATTTTAGCATTGGCAAAACTTACCATTGACAGTTTGAATGAAGCAAAATTCTCAGAAAATATTACGCTTGAAGAAAAGGATAAGGGTATTATCAAACTTGAAAAGTTCCTGGCCTGGCAAGGTTTGGAAATCCCTAAAATGATCGAATTTTTGAAACACCTGCAAAATTTGCGTTCCGGTATTGCAGCCCATCGTTTTAGTGAAAAGAATACCGGAACTAAACGTGCGGTAGCTTATTTTAAGATCACTGAGAATTCCTATATTAAAGCAGCCGAGGAAATATTCATAAAATCTGTTTACACATTAAATACGCTTAAAAAGAGATTTTTAGACACTCCCAATGAGGACGAGGAATGACACTCTCCTGCACTGATACTTACTGTTCTTCATTCTTACCCTTACTGCCAGTGTGGTTCAGGGAATTTAGAAGGCTTAGAAATGGCTATCTAACCTACTTTGAATGAGCCGTTTACACGCTGTTGATAAGATTATTCTTAATATATAATACAAAGTCGTACTAATTGCATGAAATATAGGGCATTATGTTACCGGAATATCAATTGCAATGGGAGAACTATAACTGGAAGCGTTTTGAGCGGATGAGTATTGCTATTGCCCAAAAGAAATTCCCTAGCGCTGATTTTCAGGAATACCTAAAACAGGGTAATGACCAGCAGGGCGTAGACTTGCTAAGTTTTGATTACCAGTCAGGTTACAAACTGGCAGTTCAATGCAAACGTGAAGAAAGTATAGGCGTGACTGAACTCAATAGCATCATCACCGACTTTACTTCAAAAGACCTCTGCAAAACCTGCAGTGATTTTATACTGGCGACTTCTGCTGATATGCAGAATGAAAAACTGCAAAAGCGAATTGACGTTATTAGGGATGAATTAAAGAGAGACTTCAATATTAATTTTCAATGCTGGGATAGAAATGCAATTGAAAAATATTTAAAGGATAGCTGGGGCATTGTCGCAGATTATTTCAGTAAATCGGCCGCCGATCAATTTTGTCATAGCCAGGTTCTTAATACTTCTTTCCGAAATATTTTTGAAGTAAAAGACTACCTGCCGAGACTAATCTATTTGCCATCCGCCAATCAATCCGGCTACTATCTAGAACGAGATAGAAAACTGGTTAACCTCAATGACCTTTTTACAAACGAAAGGTCACAGGCGCATAAAATTATTTTGTTGGGTGACGCGTACCAGGGGAAGTCAAGCTATTTACGTCAGTCAGCATTTTTGCTACAACAATCAGATTTGAGACTCCGCCCTTTATTTTTAGAAATAAAGGAATTGAACAACCAGCCGATTGAAGAAATCCTTGACCTGAATTTTGGTGCTTGGAAAACAGTTCCGCTGATGGATCTTGTTTTGTTTATTGATGGTCTTGATGAAGCGCCTACTGATGAATTTTTAAGCGTTGTCAAAGCCATTAATAATTTTTCTCAGAAATATCCTTCTTTAAGTATCGTGCTAAGTTGCAGGTCGTTGTTTTTTGAATCCTATAATGTACCCAATCATTTAAAAAACTTTACTGCTTACTCGCTTTATAGGCTTTTATCAAAAGATATTGAAACATACCTGCAAAAAAAATTGGCCGGACAGGCAGATGCATTCATCACGCTATCCAATTCAAAAGGAATTTCTGATTTCTTGTATCATCCTTTCTACCTGGTGAATCTATGCGACGAATATCTGTCAAATGGTAGTATGCCCGAAAGTAAGCTGGAGGTGATTGAATTGTTTATCTCAAAATCTTTCAAACAGACCCTAAACAGGCAACTTGCCGGTGGCAAAATTGTTGCACAGGATGAACATCTGTTTAAGCAAACAGCTTATCGCTTTGCATTGGCCCTTCAACTGGCAGAAAAAAATTCCTTGACAAATGAAGACATGCAAAAATTGTTTTCAAGCCAGGAGCGGGAATTATTGCAGCACAACTCAGTCGTGCAGATCAATAAAGGGAATTGGAGTTTTACCAATGCGATTTTCCAGGAACATTTTACAGCCTACCTGTTGGCGAAACTGGATTTCAATACCATACTTACCCTTTCGACTGTAGGAATAAATATCCGTAAAATCAAACTTCGCTGGTTACAGACAATAGCCTCTTTCCTGTCATTCACGGAAGAAACCAACACCATACGCCAACAACTGATAACATTTATCGAAGCGGATAATATCGAGTTCCTGTTTATGACCGAACGATCCAAATTCAGCAAATCATTCAGAAAAGAGTTACTGCAAAAATTATTGAAAAAATGTATTGATACAGGAGCATGGCCATTGTTGATCTCGGAAAGCCACATTGCGGGCTTTATTGATGATATCGAAAGTGCAGTGAGCGATCTGCTGACACTGCTTAAATCGGCAAAGACCTCAAATGGCAAATACCTTATAATACGCACCCTTCGGCACATGACAGTCCCCGATGATGCAAGGGGTAGTCTGCTAAAAGCAATTGTTGGAGAAATCTCGAAAACGACCGATCCGGATTTTGCAGGCCAATGCGTAAAACTATTATCCTCAAATAAACTGGGTTATAAATCTACGCTGGATAAATTTCTCAAACTTTCCGGCATAATTGAACAACATCCGTTCAGGGACGGGTTGTACGACTACATTCTACAGCTTGGGTTGCAGGAAGAATATTATGATTTCGCGATAGATGGTATTACCTATTATATACGGCATAATCAGTCCGTCTCGCATGGAGGATCAGAGTTCAATATGGAAAGGGTATTTCTTGCTACAAGAAAGCGTTCAAATGTAGAAAAGATCATTCAGAAAATGACTGACGGTGAATGGCTTGAAAAAATCCGTTACGGCAGCAGCCAGGCAAAAAACTTTATAACACGTTTGATGGAAACCTGCGAAGAGATTTTCGCTATCGATCCAACCGTCATTTTTCCCATAGCAAAGTACATTAAGAAATTGGGCAGGAATTTCCTGAGATCTGAATATAGTGAAATAGATGATTTTCTTGAAAGAACAGATACAAACAAATTGGTCGTTCGGATATTACTTAACCAGATATTCAATGATAATAACTGGGAACTCGGAAGCCTGATAACAAGTGACAGTTACGATTATATCATGTATGAATTTGAAGAGAGCGATTTCAATATGATGAAATTGAAAAACTGCATGTCAGGTTTGAGATACAAAAAACGGGATGAAATTTTAGATCAGTTCAGGTCTCTTTGCATTGCCGTAACCGGTGGCAGAATAGTTGAACCTTACAGCAAAGAAGCGGAAGAGTACCACAAATTTGAAGCGATAAAAAGAAAGAATGATAAACGTTATATTAAATCTGGTGCAAGTTTTAGAAAAGGGTTGATCCGGTACTTTAAAGCGTACGGCAAGAAATCAATTCCTGATAATGACTTCTATATCGATGTTACAGATAGGGTGCAAAGAAAACAGACAGACTCCAATTTTATTTTCAGTATGCTGCTAGATTCTCACAGGGCTGGTAAACCGGTGTCGCAAAACAACTTGCTGAAATTCGTTGACAAACCGGAATCATTTGAACTATTCAGGGCTTATGAAATTTTGGACTATAACTTCATGGATGAAACCGACAAGAAATTTTACCTGCCTATTCTTGAAAGCTACTACCGGAAAATAGTGAGCACAGAAAAGTTTGAGAATTGTAAATACATGGACGGGGAGACACACAAATTTTTAAGACGACCAACACTTGCAGTTTCCATTTATGAGAAATTTGGTTTTGAAACAACCGATGAACAATTGATGAATTTTGTTTGGGTAGATGATGCAGGAATAAACTCTTTTCGCGAAAGCGGTTACAATAATAAAAAAAGCATCAGCCAGCAAATAATCAACCGGCTGGATGATCAGGGCAAACTCCATTTCAAACAAAAAATTGTAGCGAACCTGAAACTGGGTATTAAATATCCTTCAGTCTTAGGCACTCATATTGGCCTTTGCGGACGTCTTAAAATTCGTGAAGCAAAAGATGAAATACTTAAAGTAATAAAGAAGGAAACTTTGGGCAACTATTACTTACCTGATATTGTAAAAATATATCTCGACTTAGGAGGTGATATGGCCGAAATAATAAAAATCTATTCACCACTTACCGCGTATGAAGAATGGTGGTATATAAAAATGACCAATATCGTTTCTCCATCACATCCCAAAGAAGCTATTGAATCCCTGACTAAAGCATTTAACACATTAGATGATTCCAAAGCGAATCCCGGTGATACAAAATCAAAAGTGGAAATTGCGAGATTGCTGGCAAACCTCGGCGAGTTATCGGGATTTCGGTACCTCGTAAATGAATTGAGGATAAACAGGAAAGCGCCTTATCATATTCAGGGAACCGTATCCATTAAAATGCTCGATACAGCAATTGCTTTAAATGAGATCTCTGATACCATTCCGCTATTGGTTGACGAAGACTTAAAAAGGACCAGGGACTTCCACGAGTCTGCACCGAACCTTCTTTCCGAATGGCTGACAGAATGGGCAAGTAAAAGCGAAGCCGATCTGACCCTTGTTTTGGCGTTTCTGGAAACCAAAAGAAAAGCGTTAAAAAGAAAAGGGGTCACAAACACAAACGATCTATTCTATTACCAGAACAGGCTGCTTGAAAACTTTAGAAAATCGGATGAAACTGGTAAACCTGTTGATACAATTAAAACGCTGATCTCCACAATTAATCTGTAAATGGTATTTGCACAGAACGGATTTTCACTAATCATCCTTCACTCGTTTCTCCAACTCATCTGGCGTGAACAGCAGCACATTGTCAGATAATTTTTCAAGTTCTTTTGTTTCATAATCCCACAAATGAACAATCGAGACAAGGAATGCAAGCGTGATCTGCAGGCACTCATATAATTCAGAATAGTCTTTCACAGCGTTTTCCGTTTCGTAAACGCGGTGCGTCAGGTGAAAACTTAAATCGCCCGGATGCTCATATTTAGAGTAGAGATCATAGTAGTTGAATGCACGTTGTACAAAATGCAACGCTGCACCTTCAACTGATCCATCAGTCAGTTTCCTCGCCATTGCAAAGACTGAAGTGTTCAATGGCTTTACGCTCATTTCGTCACCTTCAAAATACATACTTCTTCTCGCACGAAGAGATGCCTTCATTTGTTCTACTTCTTCATCGCAGAAACCGAAAACCTGCTTTGCAGTAGTACCGATAGCTCGGTACGTATGATAAATATGGTCGGCATTCAGCCGCAATATCATTTCTTTTCGCTGTGCATCATCATTATTTTGCCTGATGATATATTCACCGGTAATAACATCAAGCATGATAGAACGGAACAGCAGATAGGCGCTGATGCGCATGTGATAATGGCTGTGAAAATTGCACAGCACATGGTTGATGCTATAAAGTGTGCTGTTCGCCTTGTGCGCTATGGTATAGTAAAATCGTTCGGGTTCCTCTGTATACCGTTGTTCTTCGAGGATGCGCACAACGACACTGCCATGATACTTGTCTAAAAATGCCAGTAATGCGCTGGATAAATCCTTGAAAAATGTTTCCATTTTTTTCCTTTGAGGCCGCTGAACTATAACAATTCAGATTCCACCAGTTCGATATTCAATTCCTTTAATACCCCGTTCAATTTTTTCAGACATTTACTTCTAAGATGGTTGAACTGGTCCGCGAGCCTGCCATCCAACACTTCAAGTACGGTAGGGTGTTCCCGTATCGTATGATTTTTTAAACCATCCTGGTATAAGTCGCGGATCACATTCAGCCAATCATAAATTTCCCGCACAGCAGTTCGTAGACTTGGTGTACTAAGCTGTGTATAATCTGCACTACTCGATATCAGTTGACCGCGGCGGTTATAAAGCATTCCTGTCGTGATCGTTTCCATTGTGTTCTTGATCGCAGTTAAAAAATCTCCACCGCTTTCTTCACGATTCATCGGTCGCGAAAACGCTGGCCTCGTAAAAGCCTGTTTTAATACCAGCAGAATATGTGTATCCTTATCATACTTTAAAACCATCGGTGCCACTTCACTGTAATACAGGTACTGCAGTTCCTGGTGCTTTTCGATATGAATAACGATGTCTTCCCAAAACCATATTTCGACACTAAACAAATCTTTGGTTTTTTTCCTTTCAACGGTTATTGACCGTATAATATCCTGTACACCGACATCCCTCGATGAAGTGGTCGCAAATATGAAACGTTCCAGTTTGGGATGATCGATTTTTTCTGCCGCTTTGATTTCCTGTTTGATTACTTTCTCTGTGAGCAAACTGGTTTTGAGTAGCACACCCTCGTCATTGGTGGTATTGACTTTCTTACACTGGATGCCTGTAAAACGGTTTTCATTATCATACCCAAATAAGTCGATGCCCGACTGCGCTTGACCTGGCCTGCCGTATTGTTGCCATCCCTGTTGTTTCCAGATCACATCTACGATACCTCGCATTAGTTTTTCAAAGTCCTGCCAGTTCTGTGGCGGCGGTAACATCATTGCTATATTGCTCATTGATCTTTTTTATTATAGTTCCCAATACCATTCGGTAGAAGTTCAAATATTTTCTCGTGTGTTAACCGGTATTCTGCGCTTTCAAATCCACGATGATTAATATACCAGTAGAGCAATCTCGTTATCAGGTTTTTCAACTCGAAAAAATAATCATCCAGCCGCTTTTCTTTTCCCTGTTCTTTTCCTTTCACCGTCCTGAATCCGGGTATATCGCCACCATGAACAATTTCATTCCGAATCGTAAAACATTTCCGCATAAGCTGTCGGATTACATTCATATCTTTTTGATCCTGGCAGATCAACAAAGGAATTACAAGTGTCATATAATCATTCGTAATGCGCTGTGCAAAAAAACTTTCCACTGTAAATACCAGTTTACTAAAATGTGTGTAGGTAAGGTGATTGCCTTTCAACGCCTCCATAAAGAAATGAATGGTCGGTATATCGCGGCACCAAAATTCCGCAGTCGCCTCCATTAATTTGACCAGTTTGTCTTTTTCCTTCTCATAAAGTATGTAGTGAGACAATAACTCGATACGGTCTGTTTCATAAAACAAATCGCTGCCTTCGGACACAACCGTTAAACCTGAAAGTTCCGGTTTATCCGTAACGCTGAATGTATAATCTTCTGTAAGAAAATTCAGGTGCATATTAAACATGAAAAACTGTAGAATTTCTGTCACAATCGTTTTTAACCGCCTGAGTTCTTCCCAGTGATCGGAGTATTCCAATTGCCCCATCACTGTATCAATATCCATTTCCTGCTCATAACTCAACACGGGTATCATTGCATACTGTGATTCAAATTCAACTTCAATAACAGCGATCCGCCTGACTTCCGTGATGCCGGATGAAAATAATTTTGTTTTCTCTATTTGATCAAAGGCTACATACTTTGACAATATGTTTTCGTATGCATGAAATTGGGAAAGCGGTGCACCAGAGGAATGAATATGCACCTTCACGGTTTTGATTTTCTGAAAATCGTCTTTATCAAAGGTCCAGCTATACTCTGTACGGTATAGTCTTTTGGTCCATACTTCTTTTTCCAAAAATGTTTGCAGCACAAAGCTCAGGTCAAAGTCAAGCTGCGCATAATTTTGACAGGCTATACCTGTATGTGTAAACCAGATTAGTTTTTTCATGTTGGCCATTAATATGGTTTCCCAAAAGTACCAAATCCCTTACCAATCAATTTTATCCTCATCGTTAGGTTTGGTAATGAGAAACAGGTTGGTGGCAGGCATTAGGTTATTATGGCTTCCAATGTTGCGTCGCACCCTTGTACTTTACCGCCTTGATGGACAGATGGTTTTCAGAACCTTTCATCTTTTGATCGACCTGTTTGCAATATTCCGGCGGCCATCCAATCAAGGAACACGCCGTTACTTTTGCGTACACCCGATTGCGGCCGAACGATCTCAACCAGTACCATAATCCCATGCTTGAACCACTCAATATTTCCCCTGAGCGGCGGCAAGGCGTGAATATCGTGCAGATACCATATCGCCCTTGTCATAATTTCTTCTTTTAGCGGATCATCTCCAAGCAAATCAAGCAAGCCGATGGCTTCATTGGTGAAGACATCCGTCATTTCTGAAAGTTCGTCCATGAAATCTCCTAACCGTTCTGTATCCAGTCTGTCTTTTTCCCACATTAATTCAGAGACAAGTTCAAAACACGCTTCGCGTATTGTTTCGTTATTGAATTGCATAGTAATGATATTGTTTCCCTTATAGCAATATAACTCCTTCATCCTAATCTTTCGCGAAGATCTTGTCAGGCTTTGTAAAAAGCAAGGTCTGCGACTTCGTTTCACTCCGTCTGGCCTTCGGTTTTGCAATAAATAACCGCTCACGCTTTTCCACTTTCGCGGCATAATCACTTCGTTTTTATTCCACGGTTGGAAATTTTTTATTCCAAAAACCTTGCTTTTCCCAAATCCTGTTTCAAGAACGGGTTGCTACGATAAGAACGAACGAGGCACAGGCCGAGTTTCTTTTTAAAACGAAAACAACCATTTTATGAAACACACAACACGACTTTCTTACCTCATGCAGTTATCATGGGAAGTACAGCGTAAAAAACGCATTTCACGAAAAAAGGCATTGCAGGCAGCGTGGGCAATTGCAAATAACGAAGATGTAACCATTTACTATCTCGTTAAACGCCATAGTAACCGCAACACACCGAACAAAATTGAAGCAAGGGATTTAGCCCTGTTTGCTTCGCACTAATTCAGTAACCAATTTTCATTTAATAATTAAAAACAAAAGTCATGGAAATCATCGCAAGACTTACAGCGGATGCCGTTGTAAAAAAACTCAAAGACGAAAGGCAGGTAGTCAATTTTTCAGTAGCCATTAACGACAGCTACAAACCCAAAGGCAGCGACCAGGTTACAAAGGTTGTAACCTACGTGGACTGTTCGTATTGGGCCAGCCCCACCATCGCGCAGTATCTCACCAAAGGTACGTTGGTAGAACTACATGGGCGCATTGGCGTAAATGCCTATCTGAACATGCAGGGAGAAGCCAAAGCTTCCCTTCGCTTTCATGTGAATTTTATCAAACTGCATGGAGGCAACAAAGCCACAGCAAAACCGGTGGAAACGTCCGCGCCGGTAATTGCGGGGGAACTTCTGGAACCGTTGGACGATTTACCATTTTAAAATCAATTCCTATGCAACCAGTAAACGACAGTATAGAAATCGGGATGTATGCCGCCTGCCTTGCTGATAATTTCATGAAAGAACTGTATGAAAAATCAGGCAAGGGCTACATTTCTGCACTTGATGAAATCACCGCATGGGCGCATGAGTTCTATGCGAAGTATTACGAGAAATTAAAGGATTGGGAAACTTTTGAACCGACAGAAGATAATATCTACAAATCTATTTGTTGGGATGATTTTGTAATCGAATGGGGTGCAGACCGCATTAAAAAGTATTTCGCAAACAATTAAACCAATTCAGCACCGGGCGGATTATGCCCGGTGCATTTTTAAATCATTTAAAACTTTATTTTATGGCACACAATATCAATTTCAATGAAAATACAGGAAAGCACAGTTTTTTTTCGGTAAAGGAAAATGCATGGCACGGTTTGGGGCAGATCGTTGCAGCTTATCCCAACAGCCGTGAAGCATTGACGTTTGCAGGGCTTGATTATGAAGTAATCAAAGAGCCTATCTATACCACTTCTTATAATTGCGATGGACAGGCAATGGATATTACCAAACGCATCCATACACATTTCGCTACGATGCGCAAAGATACCGGCGATGTATTGGGCGTAGTGGGCAAGGATTATGAGATCGTGCAGAATGTGGAAGCCTTTAATTTTTTTGATGCTATCGTAGGCGGTGACGGTATTCAATACGAAACCGCCGGAGCATTGGGAAACGGCTCAAAAATTTTCATCACAGCCAAACTACCGGAATACATCAAAGTGGGCAAAGAAGATTTGATCGAGCAGTATTTGTTTCTCACCACTTCACACGATGGTTACGGAAGTATTACCGCAGCTTTTACACCTGTGCGTGTAGTGTGTCAGAATACACTGAACGCCGCACTGAAAAACCATACCAATTCAATTAAAATCCGTCACACGGCAAACGCCAAAGAAAGATTGGAACAGGCGCACAAACTCATGGGCATTACCAATACGTTGAGCGCACAACTGGAAACCATTTTTAACCGTTGGTCAAAAGTACAGATCACCGACCCGGAAGTAAAGAAACTGATCCAGCAGGCGATGTGCCCGAACAAGGAAGTGTACAACAATTTGCAGGCTGGCAAAGACGATGAACTCAGCACCGCATTTAAAAATATTTGCGATAGTGCCTTTACTTACGCCATGAGCAACGAAACACAAACGATGGATACCACACGCGGCACTTTGTTTGGTGCATACAATTCCGTAACAGGCTATTTTCAAAATGTCCGCAAATACAAGGACGATGAAAGCAAACTGAAATCCCTGTTATACGGTGGCATTGCGCAGCAACGTACGCAACGTGCTTTTGAATTGTGTACCGGTTTTGAAAAAGAGCAGTTTGTAGGAGTGTATAATTAAAAGTAATTCCGGCAGCTTTCGGGCTGCCGGTTTTTTAAACCCATTTAAATTTATCTCAAATGACTAATCAGATATTTGTCTTACAACCCGCTGATATGCTGGAGGACATCGAAGCGGAATTTTATGTGATAGAAAAATTTCACGACCTGCATTTTGTAACAAATGAGGACGGTGAAATAAAAACCTTTACTACCTATGCAGAAGCCAAAGCAGAAGCCGACCAGTGCCAGGACGGTTATGTACTCATTTTTTAGAGGCAAAAAAGCTGCCGCCCCTTATGTTTATAGACTTTATAAAATGGGGGCGGCAGCTTAATTTTTTACTCTATTAGTAACGGAGTATTTCTTCACTCATTAATTCTATTTTTTGCTTCATCAATTGCCTTTCTTATTTCCTGCAATTGCTGTTCAGAGTTTACCGGTTCATATATACCCTTTTGTACATTATAACGCATCCTTATCGAAGGCTTTTTTGAGATATTATTGTGGTAGGCTTTATTTGCCAGGTCTTGTTCGAGTTGTGGTTTGTTTTTCAGGTATTCAAAAATATGTTCTGTCAGCTTTGTCAGATCTGTTTGAGTGATCTCTCCACTAAGGGTAAATGTTAAGCTTTTATCCTCGCTGATTTTGAATACAAGATTTATACCATGCTTATCAGGTCGCAGAGGCTTCGTCTTTTGCTGATAATAACTTTTAAGTTTTTTCCATGCACCAGCGACAGCCATTTTCAGCAGTTCAAATACAGAAGCAACAACAAGGCCGTTTACGATCAGTTCAGTCAAGTGCTGCTCGATGTAAATGATAATATCCACCGGGCCTCCGGTCGCGTTAAAATATTCCTTCTTATCATGCCGCATGGTAATCTGAACAGGTACTTTTTCGAGCGGCTTGAAATCATCAAAAATATTGACCGGGATCTGCCGGTATTGAATGGTGATCTGCGGTTCCATATACACACGTTGTTATCCCTAAAGATAGCTTGGTTTTCCATCTTTGAAGGTGATACCTGAGAATTTGAATAACTAATAACTACGTTTTATTTATCACTACACAAATTTCGGCTTTTGGCGGCTGTAGCGGCCATGAAATTCCGGCATAAAAAGGACTTGTTTAGAGATGACTTTCAATGGATTTAATCCGTTGCTTCATGGCCTTTATTGCCAAAAACCGGGCGGGTTCCATAATAAATTTTAACACTTAAAAATGATGTTATGGAAAAGGAATTATTGCTCAATGAATGGAACATGGTAAGCGAAATTGAATTGGTGTATAAATCAAAGGTCAAACCCTCTCAAAGACCGCAGCTAAAAAGTGTCGCCGCTGTAGCTGAATTTTTACAAAAATCCTGGGATGAAAACCGCATCGAATTGGTGGAACAATTCAAAGTGATTTTGATGAACAGGAACCACCGGGTATTGGGTATTTATGAAGCGTCAACCGGTGGCGTTTCAGGGACAATTGCCGATCCAAAACTGATCTTTATTGCGGCTCTGAAATTGAACGCCAGCACCCTGATTATTTCACATAACCATCCGAGCGGAAATTTCGATCCAAGTGGAGCAGATAAAAAGCTGACCCAAAAGATCAAAGAAGGAGCTGATTTATTGGATATGAAATTGCTGGATCACATCATTATGACTACGGAAGGATATTATTCTTTCGCAGATGAAGGGCTGCTCTAAGCCCTTTTTTTATTAACCCCGTTTCCTTTACTCGGGCATTATATGCCCATGTCTTTTTTATGAAACGCACCCCTTCTAACTTTATCTTCTGAAAGAGCAGTTTGCCTGTGCCCGCAAACGGCAAGATGTTCAAATGTGGCCACATTTGGGGCATCTTGCCCCTTCACTCGGAACTCGTGCGGGGAGTAAGGCAAGCTAATAAAAGTGAAAAAGAACTGTGATGAAAGAGAAGGAATCAGAACCGCGCCGCCTCATCCTGAAAGTCAGGATGAACGTCACCGAAAAAAAGCAACTCCAAAAACTAAAGCAGGCAAGCACCGAAAGAACGCTCAGCAATTATGTACGCAAAGTATCCCTGCAAAAACCGGTGATTGTTAGTTACCGCAATCAGTCTGCGGACGACTTCTTAAAAGATATGCTTGAACTCACCAAACAGTTGAATGGTGTGGGCAACAATTTTAACCAGGCGGTACATAAACTGCATACCCTTGACCGCATCCCTGAATTCCGCTACTGGATACAGGAACAAAAAGCATTACACAAACAGGTTGTACAAAGTATCGAAGTGATCCGTTCACGCATGAACCAACTCTACGAACAATGGTTGCAAAAATAACATCACCGGAAAGGATCGTTGCTGCACTCAATTACAATGAAAAAAAAGTGCAGGAAGGCAAAGCGGAATGTCTTCACGCCTCCGGCTATTTGCGCGACGCCGCGAACATGAATTTTTATCAGAAACTGGAAGGCTTTGAAAGGCTGAATGTGCTGAACAGTTCCAAAACAAAGACCCTGCACATATCACTCAATTTTGATCCATCTGAAAAACTAAGCAATGAACGGTTGGTTACCATCGCTTCCGAATACATGGAAAAGATCGGTTTCGGGTCACAGCCCTGGCTTGTATACAGGCACAGGGATGCGGGCCATCCGCATATCCATATTGTAACCACTACCATACAGTCGAATGGTAAGCGGATTGATACCTATAACATCGGTCGCAATCAATCCGAAAAAGCGAGAAAGGAAATTGAACTGTCCTATGGCTTGGTTCGCGCAGAAGATCAAAAACGTTTGTTGCAAAATAAGATCACCCCGGTACAACTGGAAAAGATCGGTTACGGCAAAACAGAAACAAAGAAAGGCATTACCAATGTGGTGAACGCTGTACTGAACACTTATCGCTATTCCTCATTGCCTGAATTTAACGCGATCCTGAGAGCGTATAACGTGAGTGCAGAACGCGGGCAACCGGATAGCAGGATTTACAAAAATGGTGGACTTGTTTACCGTGTGCTGGACGCGAATGGCAACAATGTAGGTGTTCCGATCAAAGCGAGTCTGATCAACAGCAAGCCCACGCTTGAAAAACTGGAATCGCTTTTTGAAAAAAACAAATCGCTCAAAGAACAATTCAAAACACCGTTGAAAAATACCATTGACGAAGTGCTTGCACAATCTCCTCGTGACATAAACACATTCATTCAATTGCTTCAACGCAAAAATGTCCTTACCGTTTTGCGGCAAAACGATCAGGGAAGAATATATGGGATCACATTTGTTGACCGAAATAATCGGTGTGTTTTTAACGGCAGTGATATTGGCAAATCCTACAGTGTGGCGCGTCTTGAATTAAAGCTGGCGGAATATGCTAAACTTCCTATAAACCAACAAGCGCAAATGGAAACATCACCGGCGCACGAACAAGGCAAAACAATGGATCTGCTGGAACTGGTTATCGCACCGCGCGAAGAATACAATTATACGCCGTTGAAACTGATTAAGAAGAAGCGAAAGAAAAAAGGAAGATCACTTGGATTATAAAATCAAATTAAATCAATCAATATGTCAACGACTGGTGAAAACGAAATGGGACTTAGAAAGATTATTGACATGACAAGGTTCGCAAGTCTTTTTATGCTGCTGATGCATTTTTATTTTTATTGTTATGCTGCTTTCAAATCATGGGGACTACGCACGGATATTACGGACAGGATAATTGGCAACATACTGAACACAGGATTGTTTGCCGATTTTAACCGATCCAAATTGATTGCGCTTGCATTGCTGGTTATTTCTCTCATGGGTGCAAGGGGAAAGAAAAGCGATGAACTCAATCCCAAAAGAATTGTGATTTTGTTGCTTTCGGGTACTGTACTTTTTTTTGCGAGTGAATTGCTCTTTGAAATAGTTACAGATACACAGAAACTGGCGATCACTTACATGGTAATAACAACCGGAGGATTCCTGTGCATGTTAGCCGGTGGCAACCTGTTAAGCCGATTGATTCACAACAAGCTCTCCAAAGATGTGTTCAATGAACTCAATGAGACCTTCCCGCAAAATGAAAAACTGATACAAAATGAATACGCTGTTTATTTCCGGTCAAGGTATCAGTTGAAGGATCAAACAAGGGATAGTTATATCTGCATTCCCAATCCATTTTCCGGTACGATTGTTTGTGGCAGGCCAGGTGCCGGAAAATCATGGTTTATCATCTTGCCAATGATCAAGCAAATGATCGAGTCGGGATATGGTATGCTCATTTATGATTTTAAATACGATGATCTGTCAAAGCCAGCATATAATTGGATGCAGGCAAATTTGAATAAGTATGCACACCCACCCAGTTTTTATTCGATCAACTTTGATGATCCCGAACGTTCCAACCAATGCAATCCCTTACATCCTGCAAGTATGATCGATGTTACCGATGCATTGGAATCGGCCAGTGCGGTACTCATCGGCTTAAACAGGGAGTGGATCAGGAAGCAATCGGATTTTTTCGTGCAATCAGCCATCAATTTTTTAACCGCGATCATCTGGTACTTACGCAAATACAGTAACGGAGAATTTTGTACACTGCCACATGCAATAGAAATGATGCAGATTGGTTACGATGATCTCTTTCCCGTATTAAATTCACAGCCGGAAGTCCAGGCGTATATCAGCGATTTTATTCAGTCACTCAATGATGAAACAACAGCGCAGTTAAACGGCCAGGTGGCATCGCTAAAAGTAAGTATCGCCAAACTATCATCACCGCAACTTTACTGGACTCTTACCGGCAATGATTTTACGCTCGACATAAACGATCCTGAAAAACCAAAGATTATCTGCATGGGCAATAACCCCGAAAAGCAGGCGATCTACGGAGCCGTGTTGTCGCTATACATCTCGCGGTTGACAAGACTGGTCAACAAAAAGGGTAAGCAAAAATGTGCATTGGTATTTGATGAATTTCCAACCATTTATTTCAACAACATGGATTCACTGATTGCCACAGCCAGGAGTAATAAAGTAGCAACCGTTTTAGGAATGCAGGATTTTAGTCAACTGCGCAAAGATTACGGCAAAGAACAATCGGATGTCATTGTCAATATCTGCGGTAATATTATCAGTGGGCAGGTAATGGGAGACAGCGCCAAATCATTGCAGGAACGTTTTGGTAAGATCATGCAGGAAAGGCAGAGTATTTCCATTAACAGGAACGATACTTCGATTAGTAAGTCGATGCAACTGGATTATGCAATCCCGGCTTCCAAAATTTCTTCCCTTTCTTCCGGTGAATTTGTCGGCATGATAGCCGACAGCCCCGACCAAAAAATAAAACTGAAAATGTTTCATGCCGAAGTGGTCCATGACAGTGAAGCCATGAACGCTGAAATGAAGGACTTTATTGATCCCCCGATAGTAAGGAATTTAACCAATGAGCAGATCATGGATAATTACTACCAGGTTAAGCATGACATACAGATGCTAATCGAGCAGGAAATGTACCGACTGAAAATGCAGGAGGAAGAAATCGAGGAGATTTAAAGAATGTGTAACCAGGCATTTTTATCGGCCTGTTTAGCAACCGCTTATTAGGGATATATAAAATTGACAGATTCGCGAAAAATCGTATTTTTATACTCCCCCTTTTATAAAAGATTTTACCCTTATATATGCAGCTAAAGATTGAACGGTGGATTGCATCACAAAGATTTAACGCCAGTACGCAAAAATTATTTGATGAATCTATAAAGTCCTACAAGAATGGCGCATATAAGGCAGGGTTGCTGTTTTCGTATTTGGCTTTTATGAACATACTAAAAGAAAGAATCAGCACTTCGGCCGCGCCTCCCGGAATTGTTGCCGGTCAGTGGACTTCCATACAACATGGAATTTTGAATGCTGAAACCTGGGATAAAAAAGTATTCGAAACGACACAGCAAAAAACGCCTGCGCCGATATATCCGATAACCGATACGCTCCGCCATGAGATCCTCTACTGGAAAGACCGTCGAAATGATTGCGCCCACTACAAACATGAAAACATTGAATACCATCATGTAGAATCCCTCTGGAGTTTTTTGGAAACTAATTTGAATAAATTGATGGTTAACGGCGGGATGGATTCTTTATTGATAAAATTTGAAAATCATTTCGATGCTGCTATGACAGCGCCTGGAACGGTATATACTAACTTAATAGATGACATTGCATCCGCTGTTGACCCGGCCCAGTTAGGCAATTTTTATTCCCGTCTTGAGCAAGCGCTTGATGATACGGCAGACCCACATCAAAATGAAGTATTTGATAAAATCCTCTCAGCTTACAATGATCACGTGGCAGATTCATTGGTTAGCTATATAAAATCAGATCAGGCCAAGATGCTGACGTTTTTGCGTGAGTACCCTTCACATCTTCAAAAACTGGACCTTGACGCAACTCAGGTTAGAACATTGTGGCATAGTAACTTGTTTACAAGTAGCAGGAACGATTATGCAATTTATACGGGGCTGCTTGCGAACAATCTTATTCCAGCGACTGAAATTGATGAAGCACATGAAAGAATTTTGTCGCATTCAAGGCATATACCCACCACTGCACAGTCCGTAATATTGGAACGGAACAATTTTTATCCTATCCTGCACCAAATATTGTTTCCTGTTGGAGGTATTTTTGGCTACCGACAGGTCAATGCCTTAGCAGGGCTTTTTATACATTACCTTTCAAAGTTTCCAATTACCGCGGATATTATATCATCCATTTCTGCAACGTTTTCTTTTCCTTACGAGCCAAGGGTTCTCGAAGACCAGTTAACGCAATTTTTTGCTGCCAACGCGGCAAAAGCGGCAGAATGTACAACTGTTTTGAATGGCCCACCTGTCGTGCAAAGTATTATCATGCGCACTGTCTTGGGTCTGCCACAGATATAAATCATTTTTATGCCGCATCCAGAAATAGATCCACGTTGGGGACAGGACAGCCGGATACTCGATTACGAAACTTTCTATAACACGATAGACACTGACCTTTACCTGAAACCCGAAGTGAACGAAGATGTGCAGGGACATTGGAAAGTAATCAAAAGCCTTATCGAACTAAGCTATTACCAATATGAATTTATAGACCTGGCTGTTCACAAAGCCTTCGTATCATTTGAAATGGCAATGAAATTCAGGCACAAGGAAGTTGAAAATACGGACTGGGCTAGTAATCAGACCATGCGGCCGCTGATTTACTGGTTTTTCAGTCGCGGCTATTTCGAGACGACTTCAAAAGAATACATTGAGCGAATGATCTGGATGCGGAATCATTTTGCTCATCCGAAAATGCACTCATTCGGTGGCCGGTTTACTTGGCACAACATCTTTAGCCCGCTTCATTTTATAAATGATCTTTATGAAAATCGCGAACTGAGAAAAGAGAGGCATCAAGTTAATAAGAAGATCGATGTGGTCATTGAGCACCTGACACGATATGGTGCCGTACTGAACATCGAAAATCACGCTCCAAAAACGATCTATTTTCTGGCAATGGATTTCATCAATAACAAAATTACACCTGTTACTATTACACTCGCTTATAGAACGATATTCATCATCCCTGACTATAAACCGGGAGATCCGTGCCGGGTTGATCCGAGCAATGAACTAACGTGTACGGAAGTTCTTACAGCCGGTATTAACCTCATGGGAAAAACAACCAATGGTGAACAATTTACCATTGCCCCAATTAGTGATAACGTCACACAAGAAGAATTTATCAGGTGGCGGGATGCGTATAGCCTATTTGCAACCGCGACAGCCCATCATCTTGCAATTCATTCCCCGATAAACAGTCGGGGCCATTTATTGATCAGGACTTTTTATTTAGGCAATGACACCCTATAACAGTCTTGATAATTCTTTGACATTTGGCAAAATACCTTTCATTTCATCCGGCACAGAGCGTGTCGTTCTGAAAGTCGCTGCTCCCATTCCATTCGTTATATTCCGAAAAGCATATTCAACAACTGTATTGTTTTTCTCTCTGCAAAGGATTATGCCGATACTGGGCTTTTCATGTGGAAGTTTTACCTTATCGTCCAGAACGTTCAGGTAGAAGTTGAGCTGCCCTGCATGTTCCGGTTTAAAATGTCCATTTTTTAATTCGAATGCAACCAGACATTGAAGGTGCCGGTTATAAAAAAGGAGGTCGATAAAAAATTCCTGTCCGCCCACCTCAATCCTGTATTGATTGCTAATAAAAGTAAAACCTTTGCCAAGTGCCATAATTGTATGCTTGATGTTGGAAACAATTTCAGTTTCCAGAACCTTTTCATTTGCATTTTCATCCAGATTAATAAAATCAAACAGGTATGCATCCTGAAACACGTTCAGGGCATGCACTCCAATTTCCTTTGATAATGAATGGGGGAAATTATTAGGTAACTTTCCCTGATTCGAGTAAAGCCTGTTTTTAATATGATGTTCCAGTGTCCGCAACGACCAGAATTCATCAGCGGCCTTCCTCGTGTAAAAAGTACGCTCAGTTGGATCAGGACATTTGCTTATTATCAGTAGGTGGTGTGAAAAACTGATTGAAAATATGTGTTCCAATTCTGCCGCCAGTGACGGCAGAATTGAGCCAGACTGCAATTCTGCAGGCAGCGTCTGCAGAATTATAACTGATTGGTACTCAACATAAAATTGCCTCATATTCATCAGGTTTCTGTATGAAAAGCCCTTTATCCCCGGTAGTTCGGTTTGTAAATCGACCGCAATTTGTTCTACAACCTTAGACCCCCATCTTTCGAGTTCGATTTTTTCAGTTATGAGTTTGCCCGTCCTGAAATACAATAATATTTGCTCTCTGTTGGCAAGTCTCGCGGCCATATACCGACTATGTACTATGTTTCGTTTTATTTCCTTAATAAAGGATAGATAATTCTTATTCACGACTTTGTGTTTGTTGTTAAATGATAATTATGCTAGTTCCATCGGTTTTGAAATACCATTTCCCTTTTTCTCGGCGACGCTTTTTTCTTGCCTCTCCTGCCAGATTTTTTCAACTTGCATGGCCGCCTGTTCCGGTGAAATCCTGATGTACTTATAAAAATCCCTCGTGCTTTTATGTCCGCTGATTTTCATGATCAGTTCAACAGGTGTACCCGCCAGGAATTCATTTGTACAGAATGAGCGGCGGCAGGTATGCGAAGTGATCCAGCCATATTTGGGTTTGGTTTCCACAACATCCTTATTTCCCTTCTTGTAAGAGAAAGTAATGTGTTGCTCGATTTTAGCCTTTTTACCGACCTCTTTGATGTAGTAATTGAAATCAGCATTGGTCATGGCTGGAAATTCCCCGTCGAAGATGTTCAGGAGAATATCACGCGCTTTCTCCCTGAGTGGAATAACAACCCAATGGTCTGATTTGCCTTGTTTCTTGTGTAACCGTCCTTCTCTAATGTCGGTGCGCCGGATACTGGAGAAATCAGAAAACCTTAACCCGGTCAGACAACCGAACACCAACATATACCTGTATTTTTCAAGATGAGGCGACCCTGCAAGATCAGCGTTAAGAATTTTATTGATTTCGGTTTCATTCAGGTAAATGGCATCGCATTCTTCATCCAGGATTTTAAAATCTTCCAGGTCTATCGGTGCAATAATCTTTTTCCGCATCCTGTTGCGAAGAAAAATCCGAAGCTGTTTGATTACTTTGCCCGCTGTGCTCATTTTCAGCCCTTTTATCGGCACTTTTTTGCGCATCTGTAGATGTTCAAACAAAAGGTAGTCTACCAGTTCCTCGTAAAAATTAAAGTCAATTTCGTCGAAGGTGATTGAGCGGGTACGATAATCCTGAAAGGCGAGAAGAATTTTTTTGACGTTCGTATAAACCTTCGTCATGCCCTCCGTTACCTTGTTTCTTTTCGATCTGATGTAATCGTCAAACTGGAGGAAAAAATCAGTGGTTTGCTTTTTTTGTTGTTCTACGCGTTCGGCTAAATCAGCAGGTTTACGGATTTCAAGTTTGGGGTTGAAAGTGGTTTTCACAAACTCGATCATATCTGTCTTACCCGATTTCAAGCCGAATGATACAATGTCTTCTGCCAGGCGAAACATCCGCAAAAGCTCACAGTTCAATTCATTCACGTCACCATATTTTGCCGGTAGAGTAGTTGAAAAACATTGATCTTTTTTGTTCCAGTGCTGTGGCGGAACTGCGAGTTCGGTGGGTAGTAATGTGCGTCGTTTTGAACTGTAACAATACTGAATGTAAACAGCAGATAGACCATCATTTCGGGTTCGTTTCCCGCAAAGAGTCCTTAGAGGAAGTTTCATACGTTGTCTATTTTTTTGTCGATTTAATAGGCCAAAAACGTATGCAAAGCTACAACCATGAAAAATTTTAAAAAGTTACAACTAACTGAAAAACAGAATCTTAAATCCAAGTAATGACAACTTGTAACAAGATAAAAAAGTGCTAAGACGTCCCAGCGGGATCACGAACATAAAGCCACTGTAATTTCTACAGTGGCTTTTTAATGCCTGATATTCGGAGTGAATAGTCAATAGTGAATGGTCAATAGTAGCTATTCACTATTGACCATTCACTATTCACATGTCCCCGCAACTCTCTTTTTTCCATTTGCCCATTACCAAGTATTTTTGCATCCCGCTGAAAGCGGGAGCTTATTCATCTTTATTCAATCAATAATTACATATGGCATACGACGTAATTGTATTAGGTAGCGGCCCCGGAGGTTATCCTGCAGCTATCCGTGCATCCCAATTAGGATTTAAAGTAGCAATCATTGAAAAGGAAAGTCTTGGCGGTATCTGCCTTAACTGGGGTTGCATCCCCACCAAAGCCTTATTAAAAAGCGCACAGGTATTCGATTATATGAAACACAGCGCCAGTTACGGCATCAATGCGACTGATGTGACCGCTGATTTTGGTGGTGTGATCAAACGCAGCCGCGGTGTAGCCGATAAAATGAGCAAGGGTGTAACCTTTCTCATGAAAAAGAACAAGATCGATGTGGTGATGGGGTATGGAAAGATCAAGGCAAAAGGACAGGTAGAAGTTACCGGCGCTGATGGCAATAAACAGGTAGTGGAAGGAAAATACATCGTGATCGCCACCGGCGGACGTAGTAAAGAATTACCCAACCTGAAACAGGATGGTAAAAAAGTTATCGGTTATCGCGAAGCAATGGTATTGCCTGAGCAACCGAAAAGCATGATCATTGTAGGAAGTGGCGCGATAGGCGTGGAGTTCGGTTATTTCTATAATAACATGGGCACCAAAGTAACCATCGTTGAGTTCCTGCCACGGATTGTTCCTGTGGAAGATGAAGATGTATCAAAAGAACTGGAGAAACAATTCAAAAAACAAGGTATTGATGTGATGACGAATGCTTCCGTTGAATCTGTTGATACCAGCGGAGAAGGCGTAAAAGCACAGGTTAAAAAACAGGATGGCAGCATTGTTACACTGGAAGCGGATATTGTGTTGAGTGCAGTAGGTGTGGTGGCTAATATCGAGAACATCGGCCTGGAAGAGAACGGCATCAAAACCGAAAAAGGAAAGATAGTAGTGGATGCTTACCAGCAAACATCGGTTCCGGGTATCTATGCGATCGGTGATTGTTCACCAGGACAGGCTTTAGCGCACGTGGCTTCCAAAGAAGGCATCAATGCTGCTGAGCACATGGCATACAATGAAAAGAAAATAAACCATCTGCCTGATGTGATGGATTATAATAACATACCGGGTTGTACATATTGCTCACCCGAGATCGCCAGTGTAGGATATACTGAGAAAGCGGCGAAGGAAGCGGGTTATGAAGTAAAGATCGGCAAATTCCCGTTCATGGCGAGTGGTAAAGCCAGTGCTGCCGGCGCTTTGGAAGGTTTTGTAAAAGTGATCTATGATGCGAAATATGGTGAACTCTTAGGTTGTCATATGATCGGTATGAATGTTACCGAATTTATTGTTGAAGCAGTTGTGGCCCGCAAACTGGAGACAACAGCGCATGAGATCCTCAATTCAAGTCACCCGCACCCAACTATGAGCGAGGGACTGAAAGAAGCCACTGCGGCTGCGTATGGCGAGGCGATAGATATTTAATCATAAGCTGATTTTAATAGAGAAAGGGCCGTTTATCGGCCTTTTTTTATTACATTCATATTCCCCCCACATCCCGAAGAACGGGTATGGCTGCGACCTTTTATTACTGGTAACCAGTATCCGTATGCATAACAATGATGCAGATAACACATTTAATGATCCCCATAACGGAATTGATACCGCTAAGTTAAAAGCATTGGTGAACCATATACCGGGGGCCATCTACCGCTGCCGGGGTGATGAAACGCTTTCCCTTGAATTTTTTAGTGATGAAGTAGAAAAACTGACCGGTTACCCGGTTGACTATTTTTTGAATGACAAGAATTACGGCTACTCCAATATTGTACATATTGATGATGTTGACCGGTTGCGGAATACCATCCGCCAGGCCGTTGCAGACAAAGAAAAATTCGAGATTGAATACCGTATCATAAAAAAAGACGGGGAAGTGCGCTGGGTATTCGAAAGCGGGCAGGGGGTATATGATGATGAGAACAAAGTGAGTTATGTGGATGGGTGTATTTTCGATATCAACCGCAGAAAGATCACAGAAGCCGCCCTCGCAAAAAGTAAAGATGAAATAAAAAGGCTTGCCCTGGTGGCGCATAACACCACCAATTCGGTGATGATAACAGATGCGGAAGAAAATATTACCTGGGTAAATGCCGGCTATACACGCATCAGCGGTTACAGCCTGGAAGAGATCCGCGGAAAGAAGATCGGCTATTCACTGGCGGGCCCTGACTTTGATGAAGAGAACCAGCAAAGAATACGGCGCGCGCTGGATAACAAACTCCCTTTCAAAGAAGAGTTCCTCAGTTATACCCGAAACGGCGGCCGTATATGGCTGGAAGTGGATTGCCACCCGCTAAAGGATGAAACAGGCAGGCATCTCGGGTTTATGGCTATCGAAACAGATATCACACAGCGTAAGAATACATTGAAGCGGCAGGAAGAATTATTACAGCGTTTAACACTGGCAACAGATTCCGCCGAGATCGGCATTTTTGAAATAGACCTCAGCACCAATAATGTGGCGTGGGACGACAGGATGTATGACCTGTATGGCTATCCGCGAAATACAGATCTGAGCTTGTACAAAATATTCTTCAAAGCTGTGCATCCAGACGATGCCGCTATGATGGTAAGTATCATTGATGAATTATTGTCTTTGAAAAAAGAGGTCAACGGGGCCGTTTACCGTATCGTTTTACCGGATGGAAGAACACGTTATATAGAATCGCATGCCATCATAAAAAAATCAGACAGCGGCCGGATACTCAGCCTGATCGGTACCAACCGTGATATCACAGAGGATATTCTGGTGCAGGAAAAAATAAAGATGCAGAACAAAGTGCTCCGCGAGATCGCCTTTATTCAGTCGCACGAAGTACGCAAACCCCTCGCCAATATCCTCGGCGTAATAGAAATTCTAAAAACAACCGGGGCAATGAATGACCTCGAAATATTCGAGCACCTCGTAGAAAGCGCCAATGAGCTGGATCAGCAGATTCGGGCTATTGTGAATAAGACGAATAGTATTGATGATGAGGTTTTCAGGTAATAAGACAAGTTTGTGGTTTGTAGTTTGTTGTTTGTAGTTGGGGCTGCTCAAATTCAAAAGTGGACTCAAAGTTCAACGAACCACAAACCACAAACTACAAACCACAAACGCTACTTAAAATTACCAAACACCTTTTTCAAAATATCGCTTGTTCTGGCAACAGGATCCTTCCTGATGCTCTTCTCCTCCAGCGCTACCTGGTAGAAGATCCCGTTCAGGGCTTTATCTGTTACATAGGCTGAGAGATCGGGGTTTACTTTTTGTCCGAGTATATTGATCTTGTTGTAGGAAGTGATTAAGGTGTTCCAATATTTGGTGGCATTCACTTTTTCGAGTGATTGATTGATCACGGGTTTGAAGGCTGTTGTGAGTTCGCTGGTTGTTTTTCCCCTGAGATAGCCGGTGGCTGCGGTGTCGCCACCTTTTAAAATGCCCAACGCATCCTGGAAACTCATTTGTTTGATGGCGTTTACAAAAATAGGGGCAGCGCTTTTAGCGGCATCTTCTGCGGCCCGGTTCATGCTTAGGATGGCATCATCCACCTGTTTTCCCAAGCCAACCCTGCGCAGGGTGCTTTCTACTTTCTGCGCTTCGGCAGGGAGTAATATTTTGAGGGCGGCGTTGCCGAAAAAACCATCCACCTGCGAAAGAGCAGAGGTCCCTTTTTGCGATCCCTGCACAAGCGCTTCTTTTAATCCTGATACGATATCATCGGTACTTAACGCTCCGGCGGACTTGCCATTTACCGCATCCTTGGCTTTATTGATCAGGCCTTTTAAACCTTGTGCTTCAGTAGTAACAGATAGTGTAATTGCGATCAGGAGAAGAGGAATGATTTTTTTCATGGTTATGTTATGCTTTCAAATGAACCGGTATGAGCTATCAAATATAAAAGCAGCAAAGGAAAGCAGGTGTGAATGAATTGCTATATCTTTTGAATGCATTACACTGGCGGTACTGGATGAGCGCTTGTGTTGATTATCTTTATGTAAATCGGGATCTATGAAAAAAATATTCACCTTTATTGTGCTGGCTGTTTGCTTCGCGATAGCGATGCCCGGAGCGTATGCACAGACCTCAACGTATATACTGCTGCGCCATGCAGAAAAAGATACCAGTGTTGCCGGCTCAAGCGCTATGAAAGCTGATCCACCTCTATCAAAAGAAGGTGAATTAAGGGCGCAAAAGCTGCTGGCTGTTTTGAAAGATTATGTGCCTGATATGATCTATTCAACCAACTATACACGAACAAGGTCCACCGTTGCACCACTGGCGGTAAAATTCAATAAAGAAGTTAAATTATACGATCCACGCAATCTCGCGGTGTTTGCAGAACAACTATTGCAGGAAAGAGGGAAGACGATCATTGTTGTCGGACATTCCAACACCACGCCTGCATTGGTTAACCTGCTGACTAAAGAAAATACTTACAAGGACCTGGAAGACAGTGTTTACAACCAGTTGTGGATCGTTACGGTGTCGGAAGGGAAGATGGTGACGAAGGTGGTGGTATATTAAAACCACCGGTTCTCCGGGTAGATGTATTGCGTACCCAACCAGTGCTTTCCCCGGGGCACAAGTCCATGACAAGTCCATCATAAGTCCATCATAAGTCCATGACAGGTCCATAGTGCCCTAATCCTTATTATTACCCTCCCCTTATCCTCCCCTTATCCTATCCTATGCCTGTCATTGGGTGAAGGTGTTTCACAGGGCCGAGGTGGCGAGATAAACCTGCCTTAGCCAGAAAGGAGTCCCGGGCCGAACGTTTTGTCCGGTTTCCTTTGTACTTCCTTCGTACCATAGTCGGTATTCATTCGGTACTGCGTCGCCTTTTTTTCGACCTCGCTTCGCCCTTCCTTCGCTTATATAATGGTTTTGTTCGCCCTGCACCGAAGCGTGGGACGAACAATCAGCGAAGAAAATACGATTTTGGTAAGAACCAGGTACGAATAAGCCGCATTTGGTATGGATTGGAGTGGGATCATTCCGATGTTATTCCCAGCGCCGTATACATCGGCCCATAGAGGAAGTCCTTTTCGCTGATAAAATAACGTTTGTCGGTTGTTGCGGAACGGTAGATGTATTGGTGGTAGGTAGAGTTTAGGCCTACACTTTCGAGATGATCAACATATTTGCCTTTGTCGTAGATCCAGAACCGGCTCCGGTTTATCCGGATAAAAACACAGTTGCTGTTGGTAATGGGTTCCACGGCCTTTTCCACTTTCTTCTCGGCTTTCAGGTAGTCCGGGAGCAGCACATACCTGTCGAGCTCGTAAATAAATGCGATAAAATCGCCATTCTCCAGTGAAATGGTTTCAAACTCCTTGGCATCAAAAAAATACTGTGAAGGTTTATGATAGAACCAGAAAGCACTTCCTTCAGATTTGGCCCATTTGATGTCTTCATAAGCCATTTTTGATAGATCGGGTTTCTTCGCGGTGGTGCTTTGCGAAGTTGTTTGCGCCTTACCGGCACCAAACAAAAGCATTGATAATGATAGTAGAAGCAGGAATTTTCTAATAGCCATAGTAAGCAGTTTTACAATTAACAAAACCGGCAATATCTGTACCGGGTTCAATGTACAAAAGATTTTACGGAGGATGTTGGGCTAACAGGCGGAATAAATAGGTGAATAGGCCTGACGTTTAAATTTGAAAATATGATAATTTGATAATTTGAAAATGACGGACACCGCCCTTATTTTCAAATTCGTGAAATTTCAAATTTTCAAATTAGCGCTCCGTACCTTTGCCGCCGTTATGAAATTTGAGAAAGAAATCAACAGGCGCAAAACATTTGCCATCATCTCTCACCCGGATGCAGGAAAGACCACGTTAACGGAGAAACTGCTCCTTTTCGGTGGCGCCATACAGGTGGCTGGTGCGGTAAAAAGCAATAAGATCAAGAAACATGCGACCAGCGATTTCATGGAAATTGAGCGGCAGAGAGGTATCTCGGTGGCCACATCGGTAATGACCTTTGAGTATAAAGACACCCTTATTAACCTGCTGGATACACCGGGACACAAGGATTTTGCGGAAGATACTTACCGTACCCTTACAGCCGTGGACAGCGTTATCCTGGTGATCGACAGCGTGAATGGGGTAGAGGCCCAGACCCGCCGACTGATGGAAGTATGCCGGATGCGCGATACGCCAGTAATTGTTTTCATCAATAAGATGGACCGTGACGGTAAGAACCGCTTTGATCTGCTGGAGGAAATAGAAAAGGAACTGCATATTTCCTTACACCCCATGACCTGGCCCATTAATAGTGGAAAGGAGTTTAAAGGTGTTTATAATATTGATAATAAGAGTCTTAGACTGTTTACTGCAAGTACAAAAGCAGATGAAGATGACACGATCGCCATCAGCGACCTGTCGGATGTGTTGCTGGATGCAAAGGTGGGAGAACGGGATGCCGCGCAGTTGCGGGAAGATGTGGAACTGATCGATGGCGTCTACGGCGAACTCGATGCCCAGGATTACCTGCAGGGAAAAATAGCCCCGGTCTTCTTCGGAAGTGCCGTAAACAATTTCGGAGTGAAGGAGATGCTGGACACTTTCATCAGGATAGCGCCTGTTCCGCGGAGCAGGGAAACCTCTACCCGCACCGTTGAGGTAGGTGAGGATAATTTCAGCGGGTTCATCTTTAAGATCCATGCCAACCTTGACCCGAAGCACCGCGACCGGATCGCGTTTATGCGGGTATGCAGCGGCAGGTTTGAGCGCAACAAATATTTCCACCATGTTCGTTTGGATAAGGATGTCCGTTTCAGCAATCCCTACAGTTTCATGGCACGGAATAAGGATGTTATTGACGATGCTTATGCGGGAGATGTTGTGGGCCTATTCGATACCGGCAACTTTAAGATAGGCGATACACTTACGGAAGGCGAAGATTTCTATTTTTCCGGGATTCCTACTTTTTCCCCTGAAATTTTTAAGGAGTTAGTGAATAAAGATCCAATGAAAACCAAGCAGTTGGATAAAGGAATCAGCCAACTTACTGATGAAGGTGTTGCCCAGTTGTTTACCCAGTTTGGCGGCAACAAGAAGATCATAGGTTGCGTGGGCGAACTCCAGTTCGAGGTGATCCAGTACCGCTTATTGCAGGAATATGGCGCTGCCGCCGAGTTCCGGTCCCTGCCTTTTTACAAGGCATGCTGGCTTACCAGCAAGGATCAGAAAAAGCTGGATGACTTTCTTCGTTTCAAGCAACAGAACTCAGCGGAAGATAAAGACGGGAACCCTGTATACCTGGCCCAGAGCGAATGGTTCCTGAATACCGAGATCACGAATAACCCGGATATACAGTTCCATTTTTCCAGTGAGATTCATAAATAAGGAATACCTTACTATAAACTTTTACTATGCGCCGGTTTCTAATGGGCTTCTTATTGCTCACTATCATGACAGGTTGCGAGAAAAAAATTGGGAGTTATAGTGAAAAGAAAGTCAGAATCCGGTTTAAGAACGAGCTTCCAGGCAATATTCTTGATTGCAAAGTCAAATTGATCCAGGAAATGGATTCCGTCATCTTGGGAGCGTTGGCACAGGGTGAATCTTCAAAATACATAGAGGGTATTGATTTTTATAAGGAGGGAACCGATGCCAGGCCGGCACTATTCAATATGCATTATCGGTTAACCGACGCTAACTCCGATGGCAGCTATCAGTTGGGAATGCCTACGCGTGTCGCATCAGCCACAACGCAGAAGTTGGTACCTGGTGAATATACTATCCTGATCAGGCTTACTGAGCCTGTACCAACTCATTTCGACTTTTCATTTACACTTCCATAATCAGGCGTCGCTTTTTCTTTTGTATTTTTACTAAAGTAAAATCATCGATAATGATATAAATATTTTTGATAATCAAATAATTAACTATTTTATTATAGAAAATGAGTTTAAGAGATAAATTTTCCCGGAACCCTTAGCTTCGGGAGCCTGGAATGTGGATGTACTGGATATTGAGTTAGGCGAATCAGAATATAAATAATGTTTGAGATCCAGGATTTGACTATAAAAAAATTAAAGGATGGTATTATTTGAAACGGAAAGGTTAACCGTTCGAAGGTTTACTGCCAACGATTCCGAGTTATTTTACCAGCTGAATGGAAACCCGGATGTGGTCCATTTTATCCGCCCCGTAAAAACACGGGAAGAAAGTGACACCTTCCTGCAGGAAAACCTGAACTTCTATCTTGATACTTCCTGCCTCGGCCGTTTTGCCGTTTTTGTAAAGGATGGTGGCCGGTTCATCGGCACCTTTTCTTTTCTATACCTCTCCGGTGATGCCGATTTTCATTTGGGCTACGCCTTGTTGCCCCAGGCATGGGGACAGGGATTTGCCACCGAACTCGTAATATCCGGCATCCCTTATTTTTTCGCACGGACGGATAAAGACATCGTTTTCGCGATCACATCAGCGGCCAATAAAGCTTCACAGAGGGTGCTGCTCAAGTCGGGGTTTCTGTATAAAGGACAGGTGGAGGAGCATGGGCAAACACTTGAATTGTTCTACATTAACAGGAACTTAGGCAGCAGGAACGACATTGAAAACGAATAGTCGCCCCATATTTGTACTTTTGCGCCTCTTATGAAAGCAAGAACACTCAAGAAAGACAAGGTAAATATTATCACCCTCGGCTGCAGCAAGAACCTTGTAGACAGCGAGGTATTGAGCGGCCAATTGGCAGCCAACGATATCAGCGTAGTGCACGAGAATAAAAAACTGGATCATAATATTTCTGTGGTAAATACCTGTGGCTTTATTGATAAGGCCAAGGAAGAAAGCATCAACACCATACTTGACCAGCTGGAACTGAAACGCCGGGGTAAATTAGACAAGGTATACGTTACCGGCTGTCTAAGCGAACGCTACCGGGCCGACCTGGAACTGGAAATGCCGGAGGTGGATGCCTGGTTTGGAACATTGGAACTTCCGCTGATCCTCAAGCAGTTCGATGCAGATTATAAAACAGAATTGTTAGGTGAACGGTTGCTTAGCACGCCTAAGCATTATGCCTATTTAAAGATCAGCGAAGGTTGCAACCGTACCTGTTCGTTTTGCGCCATTCCCTTAATGCGGGGCCAGCATGTGAGTAAACCGATTGAAGCTTTGGTTGCCGAAGCAGAGGGTTTGGTAAAGAAGGGCGTTAAAGAGATCATGCTCATTGCCCAGGAACTGACCTATTACGGACTGGATATTTATAAGAGCAGGGAACTGCCCAGGTTATTACATGCTTTGGCTGATGTGAAGGGTTTGGAATGGATCCGCCTGCATTATGCCTACCCAAGCAAATTTCCTCTGGAGATATTGGATGTGATGAGAGAGCGTGACAATATCTGCAAATACCTCGATATGCCTTTGCAGCATGCCAGCAACAATATGCTGAAAGCAATGCGCCGAAATATTACCCGCGAAGAAATGACAGAACTGATCCACACCATTCGCGAGAAAGTGCCGGGTATCTGTTTACGTACCACCCTGATCGCCGGTTTCCCGGGTGAGACGGAGGCGGATATCGAAGAGTTGAAGGAGTTTTTACAGGAACACCGGTTCGACAGGGTTGGGATCTTTAATTACAGTCACGAAGAAAATACCTCCGCCTACGACCTGGTGGATAATGTACCCGCAGAAGAAAAAGCCGAACGTGCCCAGTCCGTTATGGAAGTACAGCAGGAAATCAGCTATGAAAAGAACCGTGAGAAGATCGGGAAAGTGTTTAAAGTGATCATCGATAAAAAAGAAGCCGGCCGTTACCTGGGCCGGACAGAGTTTGACAGTGTAGAAGTAGATAATGAAGTGGTGATCCATTCAACCAAAAAATTACCTATCGGTGAGTTTGTGAATGTGAAGATCACGAAAGCGTATGATTATGATCTGGAGGGGGAAGTGGTGTAGGGAAGTCAAAAGTCAAAAGTCAAAATTAAAAAGTCAAAAGTCGGGAACGGGCAAACTTTGCAAAAGTTAGTTAGCTGTTTTTGACTTTTGACTTTTTAATTTTGACTTAAGTTATCTTTAGCACCCTAAACAATCACAAATGCAAATCAACTGGAAAGGCGTTTTTCCCGCAATTACAACAAAGTTTACGGCAGATGATCAATTGGACCTGCCACTATTTGAAAAGAATTTAGATGCACAATTAGATGCCGGTGTTAATGGTATCATTCTCGGTGGAACATTGGGTGAGGCCAGTGTACTTAGCACAGAAGAAAAAGAAAAGATCGTAAAATTCACTATTGAAAAAGTAGCCGGCAAAGTGCCGGTAGTGTTGAATATTGCTGAAGGCAGTACCAAAGAAGCTTTGCAACAGGCTACCTATGCAAAAGCCTGGGGTGCACAGGGTATCATGATCCTGCCGCCGATGCGCTATAAGAGCGATCATCGTGAAACGGTTACTTATTTTGCTACCGTGGCAAAGTCCACCGATCTGCCGATCATGATCTACAATAATCCTGTGGATTATAAAATAGATGTAACGCCTGATATGTTCGAGGATCTTACTTCCTGCGTAAATATCGAAGCCATCAAAGAATCAACAAGGGATGTAACAAATGTGACAAGGCTCATCAATCGTTTTGGTGACCGTTACAAAATTTTATGCGGCGTAGATACATTAGCGATGGAAGAATTATTGCTCGGTGCTGATGGACTGGTGGCAGGATTGGTTTGTGCTTTTCCAAGAGAGACCGTTGCGATCTATCGCCTGGTAAAAGCCGGCCATATTGCGGAGGCAACTGCTATCTACCGTTGGTTCATGCCTTTGCTTGAATTAGATATTCATCCCAAACTGGTACAATACATCAAACTTGCCGAAACACAGGCAGGTATCGGATCGGAATATGTACGTGCACCGCGATTAACGCTCGTGGGCGAAGAAAGGGCCGCTGTTTTGAAAACCATCGATCATGGTATCGCTACAAGGCCAACGCTTCCGGAATACTTAAAGTTGAGTGTATAGTTGTGTTACAGTGATCGTGTTCTCACGATCGAAAGGTTTGTGAAATCGATAATCAACGTCTTTAAGATAAACTATGAATAACAGCAACGGCGATATTAATCAGGTGATGCTAAACGCAGCTGATGCGTTCGGCGCGTATCAAAAAACAAGCGCTGCCGACAGGGCGGTATTTTTAGAAACCATCGCGAACAATATGGAAGCATTGGGTGATGCCCTGATCAGCAAGGCGTCCGAAGAAACCAATCTTCCCGCGCCGCGCTTAACCGGCGAGCGTGGAAGAACCACCATGCAACTGAGAATGTTCGCGCAAATGCTTCGCGAAGGAAGTTGGGTAGATGCATCCGTTGATACAGCCATACCCGATAAGGCACCGCCTAAACCGGATATCCGTAAAATGCTGATCCCCGTGGGGCCGGTGGTTGTTTTTGGCGCAAGCAATTTCCCATTTGCTTATTCAACAGCAGGTGGTGATACGGCAAGTGCATTGGCTGCGGGCTGTCCCGTAGTTGTAAAAGCCCACCCGGCACATTTGCAAACATCAACCATGGTTGCGGGTGCTATTGAAGCAGCTATTCAATCCTGCAACATGCCTGCGAATACTTTTCAACATGTAACTGATTCTTCTTTTGAAGCGGGTAAAGCATTGGTACAACATCCTGCAACAACTGCGGTTGGATTTACAGGTTCCTATACCGGTGGCCGTGCTTTATATGATTATGCAGCGGCAAGAAAAACGCCCATACCCGTTTTTTCAGAAATGGGAAGCATCAACCCGGTTGTATTTCTCCCCGATACTTTAGAAAAAAATGCGGAGAGCCTTGCAAAACAATATGCAGGTTCCATCACATTAGGCATGGGGCAGTTTTGTACCAATCCCGGTTTGCTCATCGCGATCGCAGGGGAAGGCTTGGATCGATTCCTGCAAAACCTCGCCAAAGAATTTGAACCGGTAGTGCCCGCCAAAATGTTGCATAAAGGTATTTACAAAGCGTATGCAGAAAAAATGCAGGCTGCCTTGAACGAGAAAGGAGTGAAGCTGTTGGCAAAAGCCAGTGCAGTTACCGGTGAAATGGAACCAACCCCTTCAATGGCAACAGTGGAAGGAAGTATATTCCTGAACAATCCTTTGCTGCATGAGGAAGTATTTGGTCCTTATTCACTAATGGTGATCTGTAAAGATGAGGACGAACTGAAAGCCGTATGGAGATCACTCACTGGCCAGTTGACCACCACTTTAATGGGAACAGACAAAGATTTTGCTGATCATCATTCCTTACTTGATATCGCAACATCCATCGCCGGCCGTATCGTATTCAATGGCGTACCAACAGGCGTGGAAGTTTGTCCAAGCATGGTGCACGGTGGTCCTTTTCCTGCATCAACCGATGGCCGATTCACAGCAGTTGGTATTGGTGGAGTAAAAAGATGGGTAAGGCCCGTGTGTTATCAAAACTGCCCTCAGGGTTTATTGCCTGATGCTTTGAAAGACGGAAATCCTTTGAAGATCTGGAGGCTGGTGAATAATGAGTGGGTGAAGGATTAGGTAAGTCAAAATTAAAAAGTCAAAAATCAAAACGGGCTAATCAACTTTTGGAAGGTTTCAGACTTTCCAAAAATTAGTTTCTCAATTTTGACTTTTGACTTTTGACTTTTTAATTTTGATCTCTCCTGATAAACGCAAATTTCCACTTCTCTTCCAGGAAAGTAAAATAGAATGAACCCGCTACCGACAACAGGAAGTATGCGATAAATATCAAATGGAAATACGCGAAATATTTATTGGAGCCAAACCAGTCGCCTGTGTAAAGGATCATTCCCACACCAAAACCTCCTTTTACTAATTCCCAAATCCATGCATTGGGGTTGCGGTCCATTAATTCGGTAAATGCGTACACGAACAGGAAAACAAATCCTCCATAGATAAATATGCCCGGGCTGCCGATTTCTGCGATATGCGCGAAGAAATAGCTGAGGAAAAGAAGGAGTATGGTGATCTGTAGCCAGACCCAGGTAAGGAACGCGGGACTTGTTTTTGTTTCGTATTTCTCAAAATTGTAAACGTCTTCGATCTTATGCACCGGGTATTTTTCAGCAACATCGGCGGGGCGCCAGCCGGTGGGCATCATCCAGATGCGGAATTTGTCTTTGATATTTTCTGTGTTCCATGCATCCTTTGCCAATAACCAGAGATGCATAAAATTGATCTTGATCGGGTTCCATGTTTGCGCCGGGCGTGTAATGCCATATACAGGTTTTACATCTTTCAGTTCTTCCTGGAAAGTACCGAACCATTTATCCCAGAAAATAAAGATCTGTCCGTAATTCTTATCTAAATATTCTTTGTTGATGGCATGATGCACGCGGTGATGTGATGGTGTTACAATGATCTTTTCGAGGAAGCCCATCTTATCAATATGCTGCGTATGATACCAGAACTGTGCAAACAAATGCAGCGGCGCTACAACACCAACCACAGCAGGAGGTACACCCAATAAAGCAGCTGGTAATAAAAAAATGGTGAATACCCTTATGAAAATAGACACGTTCTGTCGCAGGGCACAGGCTAAATTGAAATCCTCGCTGCTGTGATGAATGATATGGCTGTTCCAGAAAAAATTAACCTCATGATCTATGCGATGAACGAGATAACCGGTAAGGTCAAGCGCAAAAAACGCGATCACATACAACCATACGGAAGACTGAAGATGCACAATAGCCAGGTGTTTTACCAGCCATCCATACGTGATAATGGAAATGCTTAGTCCGAGTACGTCTTTGGTAGAATTGGTGATACCCGAACTCAGGCTCGAGATCATATCCATATGCCTGAGCGTATCATTTCCTTTGCGCCATCCCCACCATTTTTCAAATAATACCAGCCCGAGAAATGCAGGCATAGCAATCAATAATATTTTTCCGTAAGTTTCCATTTTAGCGATCGGGTAATGAAATTAAGCAGAACTTAGGAAATCGAGGAGGTTAAAGTTAAAAGTTAAGAGTTAAAAGTGAAATCCTCCGCTCGTCACTCTTAACTTTTAACTTTTAACTCTTAACTCTTAACTATTCCTCGCTACAAACAGACACCCAGTATGAAAACCAATCCTATAGCGTACACCATGCCGGTTCCGGGTAACCTGGGCGGGCATATTTTTTCCTGTATCGATGCGCATACCTGCGGCAATCCCGTACGCGTGGTGGCTATTGGCGGGCCGGCACTCGAAGGAAATACTATGAGCGAAAAACGCCAGCATTTCCTAAGAGAATACGATTGGATCCGCAAAGGACTAATGTTCGAACCCCGCGGCCATGATATGATGAGCGGAAGTATCTTATACCCACCACATGATCCAGATAATGATGTAGCCGTTCTGTTTATAGAGACCAGCGGATGCCTTCCCATGTGCGGCCACGGCACCATTGGTACGATCACGATCGCTATTGAAGAAGGATTGATCAAACCCAAAACACCAGGCATTGTGCGCATGGAAGCGCCCGCCGGCCTGGTTCATATTGAATATAAGCAGGAAGGCAAAAAAGTAACCGCTGTTAAGCTCACCAATGTGGCCGCTTACCTCGCGGGAGGAGGATTGACTGTTGATTGTCCCGATCTCGGTGAATTGGTAATCGATGTCTCTTACGGCGGTAATTTTTATGCGATCGTTGATGTGCAGGAAAATTTTTCAGGATTGGAAAATTATGCAGCCGATCAACTCATTGCATGGTCGCGGGAATTGCGCAAACGAATCAACGCAAAATATTCATTCGTACATCCCAATGATCCAACGATCAACGGATGTTCACATATTCTTTGGGCGGGTGCGGTGATCGATCCAACATCCACCGCGCGCAATGCTGTTTTTTATGGCGACAAAGCCATTGACCGTTCACCCTGCGGTACCGGCACATCGGCCCGTATGGCGCAATGGTATGCAAAAGGAAAACTGAAAGAAGGTGACGCATTTATCCATGAAAGTATCATCGGTTCAAAATTTACCGGGAGAGTTGAAAGGTTTATAAACGTAGCAGGGAAGCCCGCTATCATTCCAAGCGTAGAAGGATGGGCGAGGATCTATGGGTATAATACGATCTCTATCGATCCGGGGGATGATCCGTATGCGTATGGGTTCCAGGTAATTTAGAGAAAGCTGTGAGCCTTGAGCTATGAGCTTCGAGCTTAATCGCTCACAGCTCATAGCTCAGGGCCCACAGCTTTCCTCATTAAAAAATATTTCCGAATATTGCGCATCAATTCTATTGCATGAGAATAATCATTATCGGCGGCGGCATTATCGGTTTGAGCAGTGCCTGGTATTTACAAGAAAGCGGGCACGAAGTAACTGTGATCGATAAAACGGATATGACGGATAGTTGTTCTTATGGCAACTGCGGGTATGTTTGTCCCAGCCATTTTGTTCCCCTCGCCACCCCCGGCATTGTAAAACAGGGATTGAAATGGATGTTGAATTCTAAAAGTCCGTTTTATGTGCAGCCAAGATTGAACAGGCGCCTGATAGATTGGGGACTGAAATTCATGCGTTCTGCCACACCCGAAAAAGTAGAGAAAGCGGCTGTTCCATTGAGAGATATAGCCATCTTCAGTCAAAAATTGTATGAGGACTGGACACGCCTGCCTCAATTCCAATTTGCATACGAACACAAAGGATTGCTCGAGATCTTCCAAACACAGGCGGGTGCTGATCATGCGCACCATATGGTGGAGAAAGCGCATAAGCTGGGTTTATTGGATACGGCATTACTCGATTATGATCAGCTGCAAAAATTAGAACCACAAACAAAGATCAATGCCATCGGCGCGGTATGGTTCAAATGCGATGCGCATATTTATCCCAATAAATTAATGCAGCAACTGATCGGGGACCTAAAACAAAAAGGCGTGAAGATGGTGGGCAATGAAGAAGTAAAAGGTTTTGAGAGCAGCAATGGAAAGATCAGCAAAGTGATCACGGAGAAAAACACTTACGATGCAGATACCGTAGTGATCGCTTCCGGCTCATGGAGCAGGGAAGTAGCGGCCAAAATGCAGGTGAAAATACCGATGGTAGCAGGAAGAGGTTATTCGGTAACACTGGAAGATTCGCCCTATAAAATAAATTATCCATCGGTATTGGTTGAGGGACGAGTAGCCTTAACGCCGATGGATGGCAACAAGATCCGTTTCGGTGGAACCATGGAGATCACTTCTCACCAGGTTCCTCCCCGAATGAGCCGCGTGCAGGGAATTTTGAAAGCGGTAGAACGTTATTATCCTGAATTCAAAGTACCTATGCCAACCTTGGATAAAGTATGGTATGGCTACCGTCCCTGTTCGGCAGATGGCCTGCCGTATATAGGAAGGACCAAACAGTGGAAGAATGTGGTAATGGCCACAGGGCATGCCATGCTCGGATTGAGTTTGGGTGCGGGTACGGGTAAATTAGTAAGTGAAATAGTGAATGAAGAGCAGTTTAGCATGAATATTGCTCCGTTCGATCCGAATCGTTTCGATTGATAGCACGCGGATGATACGGAAAGAAACGGATTAAAACTGATCCGGTCATCGAAAATCCGTTTCTTTCCGTATCATCCGCGTTGCTATTAAAATGTATGAACGGGCACTGCAGTATCCAGTAAATTGTATTTTTACGCACCATTATGCACCAGAAAGCTAACTACTTACCATACGAAAGCACCGGCTATTTTTCTACTATCGTTTCCGATTATTTAGCGCAATCGCCATTATTACAACCTTTCTATCAGCACGCACCAACATTTGAAGGTATCAAAGCATCCATCGCCGCAAGGCAAACATTTGATACGCCGCGTAATTTACTGGTGGAAGTATTGAAGGAACAATATACAGGACTGGCTGTTTCGGAAAAAGTTGAACAAAATATACAGTTACTCGCTGATCAAAATACTTTCACTGTCACCACCGCACATCAACCGAATATTTTTACCGGCCCTCTCTATTTCATTTATAAGATCCTTCACGCGGTGAAACTGGCCGATGAACTCAATGCCCAGTTGCCGCAATACAAATTTGTTCCTGTGTATTATATGGGCAGTGAAGATGCTGACCTGGATGAATTAGGTTTTGTAAATGTTGGTGGACAAAAACTGGTTTGGGAAACCAAACAGACAGGTGCCGTAGGAAGAATGAAAGTTGATAAGGCCCTGCTCAAACTCATCCACGCCATTCACGGACAGGTTGGTGTATTGCCTTTTGGAAATGAATTTACTGATCTACTGAATCAATGCTATACAGAAGGCAAAAGCATACAACAGGCAACACTCGAATTGGTGAATGCATTGTTCGGCGAATACGGATTGATCATATTAATACCTGATAATGCCAAACTGAAAACCGCTTTTCATTCCGTTATTGAAAAAGAACTGACGGAAAAGTTCTCCCATAAAATTGTAGCAGATACGATTGAAAAATTAGGAACACATTATAAAGTACAGGCAGGCGGTAGGGAAATCAATTTGTTTTATCTGATCGATAACAAAAGAGAACGGATAGAGCAAGATGGCGATTCATTTGAAGTAAAAGCATTGAACCTCCAGTTTTCCAAAGAAGAAATGCTGAAGGAATTAAAAGAGCACCCCGAACGTTTCAGCGCCAATGTGATCCTGCGCGGTGCATTCCAGGAAACAGTGTTACCGAATATTGCTTTCATAGGTGGAGGAGGGGAGTTGGCTTATTGGCTGGAATTGAAGAATGTTTTTGAAGCCGTGCAAATTCCTTATCCTGTATTATTGCTGCGTAATTCATTCCTGGTGATGAGTAAGGACCAGTCAGCAAAACTGGAAAAACTGGGTTTTACGGAAGCGGATCTTTTTAAAGATGAGTTGGGCCTGCTGAATACATTGGTTAAACGTGAAAGCGAAAACCAGTTAAGCCTCACGAAAGAATTACAACAAGCGAATGATTACTACAGTCACCTGCGTACGATAACAGACCCTGTCGATAAAACCTTATCAGAACATTTGATCGCTTTAGAAAAACAGGCTCTCAAAAAACTCGCTGAACTCGAAAAGAAAATGCTTCGGGCGGAACGTTTTAAATACGATACGCAAAAACAGCAGATCGCGAAGTTGAAACAGTCTTTATTTCCTGGCAACAGTTTGCAGGAGAGAACGGATAATATCTCCCTTCACTATGCTGCGCATGGTAAAGCGTGGATAGATATGATCTACCAGGTTTCTACGGAATTAAATAAAGGGTTTGGAATGGTGCAGATATGATTATTACCTCATCGAAGCCAAAATCAACTGAGCCGTTGCAAGAAATATCCGCGACGACCTCTCTCTTTCTCTCTCCCTTGACTATTGGCATACGAAATAAAAAATCCCTGCATTGAAAAGATTTCTTTCAATGCAGGGATGGTGAATAATTTATGCAGACGATCAGTTCTGTATGAAATGATCCCTTACAAAAGCATGCTGCTGGTTCTCGGTCATTTTACCCGACGCCTTTACTTCTATATTTATCTTATCAAAATGATGATCGGCTTTCAGGAGATTGTACAACTCAAGTTTTGCATCTGTTGGCCCGAATAAAACCACGGCGTCGAATTCTTTGATAGACTCTCCGAGTTTTTTATAAAAAGCTGACTGTTGATGCTGTTCTTTATTGTGCATCACATGTTCCGAATTTCCGAGACTGTCAGCTTTTTCCTCATGGGTAAATGCAGACTCGATGATCGTTGTTTCAATAGGCTCTGTTGTGAACTCCATTAAATGTGCGCTGGCATGGTCCATCCAGATACCGAGGTTTTTTGTTTGAGTCATTCTGTTTTGTCTTTTTGGTTAAAATATTTCTTTACCCAACTACTCTGTGAATCTCAGTGTCCTCCGTGTTTCTGTGGTGAAAAAGATCGAAGCGAAAGCTCTACCACAGAGACACAGAAGACACAGAGTTACACAGAGAGTTAAACCCGTTAAATATTATTTATTCGGTATGATATCAATAATCACCGTCCTGTTATAAAAGCGTTCTTCTACCAAATTGTTTTCAAATGGTGACATGCTTATATCTTCACCAAATCCATAGGTTTCGAATTTTACACCTTTCTTACCTGCGTTTAATAAAGCGCGTTCAAGTATTGTTTGTCCGTCTTTTGCCCTGCTATTAGATAAAATAAGGTTATATTTTTCTTCACCAATAATATCGGTGTGGCCATGAATGATAACGGTTGAATTGTCAGTGATCAGCGGCGCTACTACATCTGTAAGGAATTTTTCGTAAACCTCTTTTGTTTTTGATTGATCAAAATCGTACAGGATACTATAACGTAAACCGGCCTGTTTCATATCGGCTGATTTCATCAGGCTCACTGAACTTTGTTTCGTAATAGTGCGGCCTGTTTTTGTTTGGCCATTCATGACAACAGTATAATTGCCCTGCGTATTAGTTCCAAGAATTGTTTTACCAGATACGGATGCCTGGTCCTGTGTATAAGGTCCGAAACGCTGCACAGTACCTTTGTCGTCAGTTACATCAACATTCCAGCTATTCAGTAATTCACTGGCGCCTTCGTTCGTAAATATTACATGGCTATCCAATGGATCGGTTTGATAAGATGTGATTTGTACCGGCCTCAGGAAATCTGAGTTGGCACCACCCACCTGTAACAACATTTCAGTAGATGAACTGGTTATATCAACCCTTCTGTCGCCTTCACGTAAAAGTGCGAGTTCTCTCGTGGCGCCTGGTTGTTCTGATGGTACAAGAGGTTTCTCTCTTCCTTCAGTAGTAATTCTTGATGCATCGATCCCGAAATTGGTTACGATATATTGTTTAACATTATCTGCCATTAACTTTCCTTGTACCGGATCTTTGTCTGAAGCACCAGTAAGCGTGATACGGCTTTGTGGATTAGCCCGCATGCGATCACCCATGATGTTCATTATATTATGATACACCGCCATCTGTCTCGCGGCACGGCCGGTATTTAAATTGTTTGGTTGATCTTCCTGTAACTGTTCTTCTTTGAAAGAGTTGGCCTGCGATTGATTCAGCTTTACATAACGGTTCGGTATTTCAGTAGAACCCATATCGAAGAACACTGATTTACGCAGTGGGAAGGTTTCCTTTACCTGGCGGTTAAGTGGAACTATTTTAGGTGCACGTACCGAGAACTGAACATCTTTTTCCAATGGCGTAGCAGGTACTGTAATGGTTTTGGTAATAACGGTTGGCTCTGCTACTGTTGCGTTTGGAACAGCTTTTTTACCTGTGCCTAATTTAAGCGCTACCCCTGCACGCACGGTATAAATGGACCACGATTCTATTTTACGCGGGCTATTGATAAGATCGGTTTGAAAGGAAGCAAATGGCGATAATGTCATTTGTGTTTCAGCCGTTTTTTTAGAGATTGGAATATCTATACCCAAACCAGCTTGTGCAGCAAATACAGTTTTGCGTAACTCGCTCCAATCAGCTTTTGTATCGGGTTGTTTGGCTTGTGTATATTCAAATGTTTTCGCAACATTAAACGCGATCGTTGGACCGCCGAATATGTAAAAGGCATTTGAAAAAGGCGCGATACGTAAACTGGGTTCAACCACAACGTAGCCGATGTTTGTTGTTAAATTGGCCGGGCAATTACATGGAGCAAGCACCTCGTCAAATTTACCACCGCGGTTATCGTAAGCTATGTTCAGCATTCCTCCCCATACTTTACCCGGGCGATATTCAGCCAATACGGAAGCATACGGTTTAATACCCTGTCCTTTGTGAAATGCGGTGGGTATCGTTAAATTATTATTGAGTACCTGCGTGGTACCACGGAACGTATTAAAATTTGCCGCGCCGGAAACACCAAACCACCAGTTCGGTTTAACCCTTTGCTGCGCATGGGCAGTGATGCCTGTAAAGATCAACACCAGAAAGAGGATGGAGATCTTTTGATTTGTTTTATAAAAATGTAACATATTTTTCTTTTTAAAAATGAATTCGGTTGTTTTAGTGATGATCCCGCTAAGCAGCGGGATCATCCTATTCAGTTTATTGATTATTGATTGTTGTGTTTACCATAGTAACAGAAGCAACCAATGAGATCACCCTTCCATTAACTACAGCTTGTGGTCCGATTACTGACGCTCCCGGATTCGAGATTGTAACGCCTGATGTAGCTATAACGGTTCCCGTCATAACACCTCCACCTGCGTAGTTGATAACCGCTGCGCTGCCAACATACCAGAATACATTCTTTGCTTGTCCGCCGTTAATTATTTTAACGCTTCTTGCGCCTGCTGGTGTACCCACTGTTAAGCCTGCAGCTGTCTGGAATATCCATGTTGCATTAGGATCACCTTGTGCATCAAGTGTAAGGTCTAAGAGTGATATATTGAAAGTGCCACCTGCTGCTTTATAAACACCTGGGGCAAGCGTTAATCCACCCAATTCGCCTGCGTTTGGATCAGTACCACCTGGTTTTGATGCCGGTGAGATGCTGATATAAGCGGCGTTTGCATCGGCAAGACCCTGATCAGCTATTGCTTTGGTTACAGCGTTACCGCCATAAGGTCCACCTGGTGCAAATATTACCGGTGGTGGTGCTGCAGTATATATTCTCAGTTTTACATCCCCGACATTCAGGGGTGTTTCTGTATACTTGTCGCCTGTCATATCATGGAAGCCTGTTATCAAAGTAGAAGCAGCGGTGGTGCCAATGCTACCATTATTTATTACCGTATTGATTCCCTGGTTTGTGATTCCTGCATTTCCGCCAAAGGCTCCGAAATTAGCAGCCGTTCCAAGGTTTATCAGCGGCACTACCGGTGGTATGGCTGTAAAATTTGCGACAATTGTTTTATTCGAATTCATCACAACGGTCAATGGATTCGTGGAACCTGATGCATCTCCACCCCATGAGGTAAATGTATAACCCGGGTTAGCCGTGGCGGTAAGTATTACTGTTGTACCGCTGTCGTAAGAAGCTCTGTCAGGGGTTTTTGTTACCGATCCACCGGCTGTTGGATTGATCGTTAACGTTAATCCATAACTGTTCAAAGTGAAGTTTGCTACCATCACCCTGTTCCTTGTCATGCTAACCTGGTAAACAGCACTTGTTGAAACGATCGTTCCACCATCGGTCCAGTTTGTAAACGTATATCCTGTTGCAGGTGTTGCAGTCAGAATTACCTGTGTTCCATGATCGTAGGTTGGTTGATTCGGATTTTTGGTGATCGTTCCGCCGCCAGCTGGATTTGCTGTAGTAGTTAACGTGTAAGTATTGATAGTAAAATTGGCTACTATTATTCTTGTTGCGGTAATCGCAAACGTATAACTGGAACTTGTAGAGATCACGATTCCATTCTCTGTGAAATTAGCGAATGTATACCCGGTGTTCGGCGTAGCCGTTATCGTTACTGAGGTTCCTGAAGTATAGGATCCTGATCCGCTATGTGTTCCGCCCGCTGCGGGACTTGATGATAACAAAACGGCATATTGCAATGCAGGTATTGCAGTAAAGTTTGCAACCAGCGTTCTGTTGGCCGTTATGGTAAATTGATAACTTGAATTGGTTGAAACAACTGTTCCGCCTTCGGTCCAGTTAACAAATGTATATCCCGGGTTCGGTGATTCGATCACGGTAACCGTAGTGCCTATATCATAAGAACCCGATCCAAACGTTGATCCGCCTGCAGCAGGGCTGGATGATAAGACAACAGCAAATTTTGCAGGAGGTATAATAGTAAAATTGGCGACTAATGCCTTATTGCCTGCCATAGTAAACTGGTAACCGGAACTTGTTGAAAGAACAGTACCGGTTGTACTGTCTGTCCAGTTGGTAAATGTATAACCAGTTTTCGGCGTAGCGCTAACCGTAACTGTTGAACCTTGTGCGAATGTGCCTGCACCTGTTGCAGTTCCACCCGCGGCGTTGTTTACAGATAAAGTTACTTGTGGAATCGTAGTAAAGGACCATACATAGTCTGCAACCATTGCTGTACGGAATTTATCCGTAACAGTGGCTGATATAGTTCCTGTGTATTTAGTAAAAGGTAAGAGAGGAACATCAGGTTTAAAGGAAAAAGTCGTTCCGATTGAAGTGGCGGCAACCGTTCCTGAAATAATTTGTGTTCCCTGTTTAATAACAAATGTTGCGGCCGTTATGGTCGCCGGATTCATATCGGTATTAAAGGTTGCTGAAATTGTCTTGTTTAATGCAACGTCTACCGCTTTATCGGAAGGATCTGTAGAAACAACAACAGGGCAAACGCCCACGAGTCCTTGTTGTTCGATAACTTTTTTACAACTGCCTGCCATAAAAACAAGAAGCAGCAGCATAAACCATTTTGTGTTGAATATCCAGGTGTACGACTTGTGAGCACGCAACAGGATACCCCTGACAGAGTAATAATTTTTCATAGTTAGATTTTAAAAATGTAGTAAAAGGTTTGCACGGCTTGTTATTGATGAATATATCATCAGCCTGTTTTCGTGCTTTAAGAATTCACAGGAAGTATGTAATTTTTATGACCTTACTGTCCTTGGTATCGGACAGGCATTGTATTTCCAGGCTTTAATTCGGGTCTATGTTCATCAAACGAAGGAGGGGTATGGCCCTTGGCCTATAGAGCTGATTGATTTAATGAAAATGAGAACATGTGTTAACCCTAAGCTAAAAAAATCATACCGTTGCTCATATTTAACGATAGACGGGAGAACGTTCCCCATATTCCCGTATTGGGGAAAAGGACAAATAATAGAGAAACATCAGGAGTAACTAAGGAGGGGTGTCAATTATTTCTTGCAGGCATTATCTTTCATCACACTCATTCCGCCTGCCATATTCGTAATATTGGTAAAACCATTCCGGGTTAACAGGTAACTTGCCCGTGGACTTCGATGGCTATGTGAACAGTAAACAATGATCTCTTTGTTTTTTAAATTGGCGATGGTGGGTAAACGTTTTTCCAGTTCATCTACCGGAACATTGATCGCATTTTTCAGGCTGCCGAAATCAGGATTCGCTTTTCCTTCAAACTCTTCTTTGCTACGCACGTCAAGTAATACTACACCGGGATGTTTCTGTATATAATTGCAGATCGCCGATGGCTGGATCGTTTTAAAAATAATGGTTGATGCTTTTACAAGGCCCATGTTGCAATGAGAACATTTGCCTGGCTTATCGTAAGTAGTATTATCGCAGTCCTGGCCGCAGGGTAAACATTTATATTGATCTGCTTTTTTGAGTCGCACGCCTGGTGCAGCTATGGAAGCAATACATACCAAGAGAATTGCCATACCGGTTAGCACCGAAATTTTTGCAAAGCCTGTTCTCATTTTATTATTTTAACTGTAGGTAATGATCATTCATCAAATCCATTGGGCCAGTCCTTTTTCAAGTTGCCGACTTTGCCGCTTACTTCATGTCCCAGTTCCTGTTTGTAATGCGCGATAGCGGCAGAGATCTTTGTGTCCGAACAGCCCAGTATCTGCGCAGCAAGGATCCCTGCATTTTTTGCGGCGTTTAGTGCAACTGTTGCAACAGGTACACCATTGGGCATTTGTAAGATGGATAAAACCGAATCCCATCCATCAATCGAATTCGATGATTTTATTGGTACGCCAATCACGGGTAATGTGGTGATGGATGCCACCATTCCTGGTAGATGTGCTGCGCCACCCGCGCCCGCAATGATCACTTTCAATCCTCTTTCTTTGGCCGTGGTTGCATAATCTACCATCCGCAAAGGTGTACGGTGTGCAGACACAACCGTTAGTTCGAAAGGGATATCAAACTGTTTCATGATATCAGCAGCAGCCTGCATAATATTCAGGTCGCTGTCGCTTCCCATGATGATGCCTACGAGTGGGGTAGTGGTTGCCATAAATGTGCTTGAATGCTTGATCGCAAGATACTTGATTTTAAGAAGGCTTGCAAACTGCGGTTTATATGGCTTCGGAATATCTTTCTCAATCCTGTAATTGATTAGATCAGAATTGCATTTTCAACACGTGTCGGTTTAAGAAGGTCTCGCTGTTAACCACTTCTATATCAGAAAAATGAAAATCAGCAACGTCTTCGGTAACGATGAAACGGCATCCTGAATGTTTGGCCGCATAATATTCCAACCCGTCTTCAAAATCAAGTATTTTTTTGTGATTGGCAGCGGCAAGAACATCTCCCTGCCTGTTTTCCGCGATCTTCAATTGACCCGCGAGGATGGCCATTTTCTTTTTTGCCAGTACCTCGCCACTTTTCTTGGAAGCAAAATAAAAAGCTATCGCAAAACAGATCGGTGATGTATACAGATCGAAAGACTTGTTCTCCGCCAGGCTTAGTACCCTTGCACACTGCGTAAAAAGTGGATACTCCTTGTTCAAAACTGAAACAAGGATATTGGCATCTATAAAAATCTTCATTTCTTTTTAGATTTATAGAATGCTTCTTTTTGCTGTGCACGTGTTTTATGTTTGGTTATATAAACAGCCTGTCCTTCAGCCACAGCACTTATCCAATCGGCCATGGGCAGTTCTTCGAGAGTGCGGTATTTTTTTTGAGTAATATTCCGGTATAAAAATTCGGTAAGCCTCGAGAGACTGATGTTATTTGACTCTGCAAATTTTTTTGCCTGTTCAATGATCTCTGCATCGAAACTAAGCGTGATCTTGGCATCCATAAAAATGAGTTATACGACAAAAATATAAATATTATACGTATGGATTCATTTTTAGAGCTGACAATATTCCATTTGGAAAAGCTGCGAGCTGTGAGCCATGAGCTGTGAGCCAAAACATGCGGTGTTCCTGCTCATAGCTCATGGCTCGCGGCTCATAGCTGTCAATTAATATTTTTCCCCTCTTTCAACATCCCGATCATCCTGTCGATATTATTTTTATTGGTAGGATCAGGTGCCAGTAAAGCTGCTTTCTCCATATATAGTAAAGAGTTCTTATAGTCACCCACGCCTGAATAGCCTCTTGCCAATCCCATCAGCGTAGTGAATTGTCCCGGGTTTTTATCATGGTTAAGTTTAAATACTTCCAGTGCTTCTTTTGTTTGTTTCTGTGCGAGAAGGGATCTTCCGTATTGGTGTATCTGGTTCATATTACCCATCGGCAATGCGTCTCTCATAACAGCTAATGCTTCGTTGCCCCTGTTCAATTTGTTCAGCACCATTGCTTTGGTTGATAAGGTTGTAAAATTCTTATCTCCCAAAACATTCGGGTTGGTAGCAGTATCGGCCCAACGCAATGCTTCTTCGAGGTTGGTATCATGATCTGCGCACCATTGTGCAGCTGTTTGCCAGCCGAGCCAGAAAAATCCCATATCAGTTCTCAATTCATTGCGGAAAGATTCTACCTGTGTTTTGAGAAGATCCACTTCAACTTTGAATGGGATATTTAATTTTTCCCACATGAGGTTTACTGTAGCCGCAGTTTCTGTTTGATTACTGAATTCATATTTTAACCATTCAACAGAACGGTCCGAGGCAACCGGTTTTACTTTTACACGCAATACATCATCTTTCGGATCATAATAATAACTACCCCAGTTACTGGTGTTTCTTGAAAAGATCAATGTGCTCTCATTTGGATCAAACGCTATAAAAAAACCATATTTTCCTTTGGCAAGTGGTTGTCCTTCAATAGTTACATCCGTACTGAATTCCATGGTTGTACTTTCATTGGCACCTGCGCGCCAGGGCGATGCTGTACTGGTACCAAATTTCTGATCAACATATCCTACAGGAATCAATTGCCCCCAGATCTTCCCTTCACGGCCTTTTACACCGGGTCTGTCGTAACGGATCGTTACATCAGTAATACCAATCCTTTCTGTAACCGAAGCTTTTTTGTTTCCGCCGCTGGGAGAAGTTGTGAGCGGTCTTTGTGCCTGCAATGCCGTAACAGCCAGCAATGAGGCTGCGAGTAGAAAACGTTTCATGTTGTTTTGGTTTAGATATTCAAGCTAAGAATCTCTACCCAAAAAGTTATGCGTTATGTGATTAAGGCATGAAGGAAGGTGATTAAAGCGTGAATTTGGGGATGAGTGGCGAAGAATTTTGGAATTTTGGAATTGGGAAATTTTGGAATTTGGGAGCTCTCCGCCTTGAAGAAATTTCCCAATTCCAAAATTCCAAAATTAAAGAGAACCAATCAAATAAGCCGACACCCCTCTCAACACCGGCGCCGCCTTAGCACTTCCAATCGTCACCCTCAACTTATCCGTTTCCTGTTTTTTAAATGATGCGATTTTTTTGCGGCCAATAGTTGTTCCGGTAAAAATGGTTTGGTACTGTGTTCCATCAAACGCTTCGATCATGAAATTGCTTACTCGTTGACCGTATGCGATCATTTCTTCGAGTACCAGTGTATTGAGTTCTGTTTTCTTTGGAAGGTTGATTACGATCTGCGTGTTCTCCTGATGTTTGGATGACCAGTATGTTTGTATATTATGATCGGTGAGATTGGCAAGTGTTTTTTGGTCACCTGTATTGGCGGTTAATTTTGCACCCTTTAACAGGTCTGTTGTAAAGGCGCTTTCACGCAATGCCCGGAAGCCCATTAATGATGCGGAGTCTGCGGCATTGATCCTTCCTGTTCTGTCGGGAGGAACATTGAGTAAAAGATTTCCGCCATTGCCTACTGAACGTAAATAAAGATTAAATAAAGTTTGTGGTGTTTTTACTTTGCCATCTTCTTTTGCATGATAGAACCAACCCGGCCTGATCGATACATCTGCTTCGGCAGGTATCCATTGTTTGCCGTTCACATTCCCTCGGTTTAAAGTATCTGTAGGCGGCGCGCCGTGGCCTCTTTTAAAACCTGCCGTATCCAATAAGTTCCAGTTGGTGCTGTTGATGGTTCCGTTCTCATTGCCGCACCAACGTATGCTGGGACCGATATCACTGAAGATCACTAACTGCGGCTGCCATTTAAAAGCAGAATCTTCAAAGCGGTGAAAATCGTATTGTTGTTTTTTACCATTAGGGCCCTCACCATTCGCACCATCCCACCATAACTCAAAATATTTTCCATAGTTGGTGAGCAGTTCCTTCATACTCGATAAATAAATATCATTGTATGCAGCGGTTCCATATAATGGATGGTTCCTGTCCCAGGGAGAAATATAAACACCCATTTCAATTCCTATTTTTTTACAGGCATTGGATAAAGCTTTTACCACATCACCTTTTCCATCCATCCATTTACTTTCCCTTACCGTATGCGTACTGAATTTGCTGGGCCATAAACAAAAACCATCATGATGTTTGGCCGTTAGTATGATGCCTTTAGCGCCTGCTTTTTTTGCAATGCGCGCCCATTGTTCGCAATCAAGCGCAGTAGGGTTAAAGATGGAAGGATCTTCATTTCCCTCACCCCATTCCTTGTCGGTGAAAGTATTGGGACCAAAATGTATAAAGAGATAGAATTCTTTTTCATGCCATTTCAATTGTACTTTGGATGGCAATGGAGGTAACGGCTTAATAGATTGGGAAAACAGGGTGCTAGTTAACAAACAACTTATCAGCAGCAAACAATTTCTCATAATGGGGATTGAGAAACTAATGTACGAATTTGAATCTATCTCTGCGTAAACTCGAAATGACGAATTTTATGCGTGCTTGTACAAAGCCGCATCGAGACTGTACTTGCCAGGGCCTGTAAACAGTAAGGATAAAAACGCCAGCAAAAATAAAGTAGCCGGCTGCCCCTTACCCGTGATATCTCCTCCATGCGCCTGGATTAGTGCCACGGACATGCCGATGATCACCGGAACACAGGCGAAACGTGTAAGAAGGCCAAGCACCACAAATAGGGAGCAAACGAACTCAGCAAAAACGAGCAGGCCCAATGACATTCCAGGCGACATACCTAAAAAAGATATAAAATTCGCTTTCATTTCTGCGAAATGCATGAGCTTATCATATCCATGAACCGCCAGCAATCCGCCAAATCCGATCCGAAGGATCAATAATCCAAAACTGGTTATGGGGAGGGAGGCTGAGTAACTCAGGAGGCGTCGCATGGGGATGGTTTACTAAAAATTGCCAAAAAATCGTGCCATGGAAGAAAGCAAATATTGAATATTGAACAAGGAATGTTGAATGTCGAACTATTGGCCTCACTTCAATGTCGAACGTTTCTTGTTCAATATTGAATATTTCCCCTGAGCTGCCGTTTATACATCTGCACCGCATTCTCATACCCCAAATAAATAGCATCGCAAACCAGCGCATGGCCAATGCTTACTTCATCGAGTGATGGGATATTTTGTGCGAAATATTTCAGGTTCTGCAGATCAAGGTCATGGCCGGCATTTAATCCCAATCCCAGTTGCATTGCTTTTAAAGCAGCATCTATATAAGGTGTTACTGCAGAATGTTTATCAACCAGAAATTCCTTCGCATACCCTTCTGTATATAATTCTATCCGGTCCGTTCCTGTTTCTGCGGCACCTGCTACCATTTCAATAACAGGGTCAACAAAAATGGATACGCGGATCCCCGCTTTTTTGAAAACAGAAATGATATCGATAAGGTATTGTTTGTGTTTAATGGTATCCCATCCATGATCGCTTGTTAATTGTCCTAACGCATCCGGCACCAGCGTTACCTGGTGCGGCCTTGTTTCAAGAACAAGGTCAACAAACTTCTGTTCGGTTGGGTTTCCTTCGATATTAAATTCAGTGGTAATGATCTTTTTTATTTCACGTACATCGTCATACCGGATATGCCTTTCATCAGGCCTTGGATGCACCGTCACGCCATCTGCGCCAAAACGTTGCGCATCTATGGCTGCCTTTACCACATCGGGGTTATTGCCGCCACGGCTGTTGCGCAGGGTTGCAAATTTGTTGATGTTTACGCTGAGCTTTGTCATGGTGCAAAAATACGGAAGGAGAATAAGTTAAGAGTTAAAAGTTAAGAGTTAAAACGAAATCAGCCGCTCTTAACTTTTAACTCTTAACTTTTAACTCGAATACAGTAGCTTAGATTGTAAAAATTTCTACTCCGCATGAGTTATGTTTCACTAGAAGAATGTTTACTGGATCTTGAAAAGAACGGCCAACTGGTGCGTATCAAGGAGGAAGTGGATCCTTATCTCGAGATGGCAGCGATACATTTGCGCGTGCATGAAGCAGGTGGGCCGGCATTGTTGTTTGAGAATGTGAAAGGCTCGCGTTTCCGTGCGGCATCCAATATTTTTGGAACGCTCGACAGAAGCAAATTTATCTTCCGGAATACTTTTCAACTCGTACAAAAACTGATCGCGTTAAAAGGCGATCCGGTTAAAGCGCTGAAACATCCAATTGAGAATATGAGTGCCGGCCTCGCTGCGGCCAAAGCATTTCCTTTAAAAAATCCTCTGCAAAAACCTGTTTTGTATGAAGAGATACAGGTAACCGATCTTCCGCTTATTCATCACTGGCCCATGGATGGTGGTGCTTTTATTACATTGCCACAGGTGTACACAGAAGATATTGATCAACCGGGAATCATGAATGCGAATCTCGGTATGTACCGTATCCAGTTAACAGGCAATGAATACGAATTGAATAAAGAAGTCGGATTACATTATCAATTACATCGTGGCATTGGTGTTCATCAAACAAAAGCAAATGAAAAGGGATCGCCCTTGCGTGTGAGTTGTTTTGTAGGTGGTCCTCCCGCGCATTCTGTTGCTGCTGTAATGCCTTTACCTGAGGGCATCAGTGAAATGACTTTCGCAGGTGTGCTTGGCGGAAGACGGTTCCGTTATTGCTACCGCGATGGATTTGCCGTCAGCACCGATGCGGATTTTGTGATTACTGGTGAAGTACACCCGGGTGCCAATAAACCGGAAGGCCCGTTTGGCGATCATCTCGGTTATTATAGTTTGAAGCATGATTTTCCATTGATGCGTATCCATAAAGTATATGCAAAGAAAAATGCCATCTGGCCCTTTACCGTTGTAGGAAGGCCGCCACAGGAAGATACCAGTTTTGGACAGTTGATACATGAATTGACAGGCGCCGCCATTCCGCAGGAGATCCCCGGTTTGAAAGAAGTACATGCTGTGGATGCTGCTGGTGTGCATCCTTTATTGCTTGCCATCGGCAGTGAGCGTTATACACCCTATACACCTGCCAAACAACCCGCGGAAATTTTAACCATCGCCAATCATATTTTGGGAACCGGGCAATTGAGCCTCGCTAAATTTCTTTTTATTACTGCTGATGATTCGAACAGGTTGTCTGCGCACAATGTCCGAACATTCATGGAACACATGCTCGAACGTATCGATCTCACACGCGATATTCATTTTCATACCAATACAACCATTGATACATTAGATTATTCCGGTACCGGATTGAATACCGGTAGCAAAGTTGTATTTGCTGCTTATGGTGATGTAAAGAGAAAACTGTGTACAGAAGTTCCACAGGTTCTGAAAGAGTTATCGCACTTTGAAAATGCACAGATAAACATGCCGGGTGTAATTGCATTGCAAGCACACAAATTTATTTCTTATGATGAAGCGCATAAAGAAATGGAAGCGCTTGATCAGCAGTTGAAAACAAAAAAAGATGCCTTGGTTGAAGTTGCAATAATCGTGGTATGCGACGATGCCTCTTTTACAGCAGAAACGATCCGCAACCAACTTTGGGTTACCTATACGCGTTGTAACCCCTCACACGATATATATGGCATAGATGCCTTCACTGAAAACAAACACTGGGGCTGCCGTGGCCCCTTGGTGATCGATGCCCGTATCAAGCCCCACCATGCTCCACCCGTTGAAAGGGACCAGGCTGTGGAAAAAAAGATCGCCCGGATCTTTGAAAAAGGTGGCAGCCTGCATAATATGTTAAAGTAAACATACGTTGTAAGATAGATTGCAATGCTTCGTCAACAGCCGAAACAGCTTCTTCATGTCCAAATTCTTGTTATGAAAAGGAATATGGTGTTGATACAACGGGTTAGTTTCATCAGTTTATCTTTTTTACTGATATTCTCTGCACTGGCATTGATAAGCTCTCAAAAAAAACAAACTATCTCTCCAAAACCTGTTGCCGGAAATAAGACAGTTGTGGTCATGGAATTGTTTACCAGCCAGGGTTGCAGCAGTTGCCCTCCCGCTGACAAATTACTGGCCGAATACAGCAGCATAAATAATGAAAATATCATCCCGCTTTCTTTTCATGTTGACTACTGGAACCGTTTAGGGTGGACAGATCCTTTCAGCAATAGTGCCTATAGTGCAAGACAACAATGGTATAGCCAGCATCTTCCCAAGGGCAGTGTATACACGCCGCAACTGATCATTAATGGTAGGGGCGAAGTAGTGGGCAATGATCGTTCCCTCGTAGCTGGGTTAGTGAAAAAAGAACTAGCTGGCAGTTCAACCAAAAATATATCGGTAGAGAATGTTGTCATCGGCAAGAGTGTTGTCAGTTTTCACTATACAATTGCAAATGCCGGCAAAGATGAATTGTTAAATATCGCGATCATACAGAAAGAAGTTACCACTCAGATAAAGGCAGGAGAAAATGATGGTATTACACTTACCAATCATAATATAGTGCGTTCGTTTGATACGCAGCCGGTTAATAATGATGGATCAGCACAAATAGTTATTCCGTTATCATTCAAGGTTTCAGGCCACGCGTTGGTATTGTATGTGCAGAATAGAAAAGACCTTACAATATCTGCGGCGGTGATGAAAGATCTTTAATGGTGCAATGGATCGTGTTAAAGTAATTTGACAAAATATGTTAAAATAAAAATTCGGTGTATGCTAAGGGCATGATTTTGCATCTAATTAAGTAAGGATGTTTCATTTTTAAATCTTTATCTATGAAAACACAACTAATGTCGTTTCGAAGAATTGTTATTACAGGGATATATGTCTTGTTGATCTTCTCTTTTTTGATGTTGATCCGCTCGCAGAATAAACACCTGATCTCCCGAGAGAACACCTCACTTCAACATACCCTTGATACGGGTACCATATAGTGAATATTGAATATTGAACAAGGAATATTCAATGTTGAAGCAGGGTGCGTCCCGACATTCAACATTCCTTGTTCAATATTCAATATTTACCGAACTACTTCCACCCATGTATGATCAGCCAATAATCTTACAGAAGAAATAAATTGTTTGAAAGGTCCGGCGCCACCCCATTCATTAGGACCAACTAAGGAAAGCATATGTATCCCATCTTTTTTTTCATACAGATGATAGGTATGCTCGATCTGTGGTTTGAAACGCAGGCTTGCTTCATAGATCATTAAACTCAGCTCTTTTCTCTTTCGGATCTCCTGTGCCTGTTTCGCTAGTAATTCTATTTGCTGTTTTATCTGGTCAAGTTGCATATTGGTTTGTTCTTCCATAGCAGACAAGGCCTTATGTTTGATCACTCCTTCTTTGGTTGGCCGGATGGCTACACTACCAACAGAAGACGCATACGGTAATACGCTTAGTTGCTTGTGATAGATCTCGATATTTACGAAAGGCTTGTCTTCTTTATTTTTTCCTCTATGCGTCACTTTCATGTAACCGTTGGATAGTATTTCATTCGTTACTTCCAGGATGGTTTGTTCTTCTTTGATGAAAATTGTTTGTATGGTTGAGGCATTTACTATTTCTGCTTTCACCGAATCTGCCATTTCCTGGTTTTCAAATGGCCGCAGTTCGCCGTCGGGCATCACTTCATATTGCGTGTAGAATGCTTCATGGTCCGGGCTGACCCAATTAATGCTGATGCCAAGCGCATGGCCATTACGAATGCTCTCAATTTTATAACTCCCGCTTTTAGGCACAAGCCCAAACTGGAAATCACATTTTTCAGGAAACAATTGCCAACTGGCTAAGAAATTATAAGCTTGTACCATTGTCAGGAGCTTTGAGCTATGAGCCTTGAGCTTTGAGCCTGGCTGTTCATAGTAGTTAGTTTAATACTTCCTTTAATCAATGCGATATTCTTATTCATATCTACCACCAGGCTCATAGCTCATGGCTCAAAGCTCGCAGCTTAATTCACTACCGCAAAATCCGGCCGCTTTATCAACTGGCTGATATATTTAAAACGAAGATCGGTATTAAAAGTAATGTTCCATTTGCTCATGGTTCCTGTTACTCTCGGGTAATAATAGGCTTTCAGCTCCATCGTTCCGAAAACGAGGTTCTCGTTTCGTGTTCTGGCCCCACCACCGAAAGCTGCATACACATCGCCGGTTTTTACATTTCTGCCAATGGTCTTCAGGTAACTAATATTAGTAAATACAAAAGGGGCAAAGCTGAAACCTACCAGTTTCCATGTATTATAAAAAACGGTTTCGCCATTGAAACTAACACGCGTAGAAGCATGCAGATCGGGATTGTTTAATTGAGGAATACCATAGTCACTCGACAGCCGCAGTGGATCGTTTAATAATGTCCGCGCGAGTTGTGTAATGCTGCCGCTGAGAAAATGCCTGATATACCATTTGCTGCTAAGCTTACGGAGTTTTGTAAAATACTCAACACTGGTAAGAAAACTGATATCTTCAAAACGGCCCGAATTATAATACGTGCCCAGCCTCAATGTATAGTTGATATAATTTTTCCTGTTCGAGAAATAATTCCGCTGGTATTCGAAGCCAGCATAAGGACGCGAGACACGGTTGCGGTTGCTCCAACCGCCGATTACTGACATGCTGAAACCTTCCGGTACGTCTTCGTTACGTCCAAAACCATATAGGAAATTGGTATGATAATAATCCTGCTCAAAAATAGTATAGGAGGCGAGTACGGTTGCGAGATCGGAATAGTCGCTGTTGTAAACGGTTTTATAAAACTCAGGAATATCCTGGAATTTCCTGCTCACAGCGCGTATGGCAATAAGTTTTTTATACCTCGATTTGAAATTCTCCTGCAATTGTTTTCTTGCGCCGATATTATACCCGATCCATCCGTCTACTATCCGGTAACGGTATTTAAAATTGGTTTTATATAACGAATCATCCAGGTATCCATTTTCTGTAAAATGATTAGCGATCTCGAAAGCGCCTGTCCACACGTGGTAAGGGCTCACAAGCGGAAGTTCTCCTGCAAGAAATAAATCCTTTTCTTCCCTTCTGCCGCTGTTAAATGCAGGTGATTCATTTCGATAGCCAAAAGAAAGATTGATAAAACTGCCGGCAAAATTTCTTTTTAAGAACTCGAAACCGATACCATAGTCAGGTCTCCTGTTCACGTCATAAATATTCCTAATCTGCAAACGATTGCCTCTTCCGAACAGATTGTCGTCATTTACTTCAAAGCTTGCCATTTGGGCGGTGCCTGCATCCATGCTTCCACCGAAAGGAAATACATCTTTACAGATCACGATCACATCAACAGAATCAATACTGGATGTTTGTTTTACCGTGATCCTTGCATCCTGCAGATAGGTAAGTTCACGGAGGAATCGCTCATTATCGGCCATCAGGTAAGGATACAATGTATCGCCGGGTGTAAAGAAAAGATTATTCAGGATCACCCGCCTTCGGGTACTCGGGTGCAATGTATTACCGATATCATTAAAAAGATTGCGGGTAACTTTTGTTGTATCGTTCACCGAACGGTTGAATCCCAGTTTTTCGATCAGTATATTACGGATGATCTTTCCCCTGTATGGGTTGAATGCGATCTCATTTTTAACAGCGCCCTCAGCAGGCAAAAGTGGATCGTCGTTGTTGACAGATAAACTTTTTCCGAGTTTACCAAGCAGGCCTTTTTTATTGGCTAAAAAGAAGACCGTATCCCGGGGTTCTTTTTCCTGGGCAGAAAGCTCACAGGTGATGATGCACGCCAACAATACCAACACAATCCCTTTCCTTATATATATCAATAGCCGCTGCATCAGGATGGTCGAAACAATTTTGAAATCCATTGAAGGTAATTAATCCATATCAGAATAAAATACTCTTCATCTACTGTTAAAATTGTGCCGCGATGCTTGTGGTTATTTGAGTTCTTTCTCCATTACGATGAACTCCAACGGTAGCCTGGGCGTACTGAACCGGGCACTTACGGGGAAGGGTTCCGTTTCGCCGGTAGGATAGTAGCCGTGTCTTTCATACCAGGCGATCAATTCATGCCTGATGGAGATCACGGTCATAGTGATGCTTCCACACCCGAGTTGTTTTGCATAGTTCTCAGCAGCGGTGAGTAATTGTTTGCCGATTCCTTTTGCCTGTAATTCAGGTGAAACGGTAAGCATGCCCAGGTACAGTTTGGTATGCTTTTTTTTGAGATAAACGCAGGCCTGTAATTTTTCCTCCACGGTATATTTCAGGATAACAGCTTCCGGATCTTTCAGGAGTTCCTGTAGTCCCGTTTCATCGGTACGGGTTCCATCAAGCAGATCGGCTTCGGTGGTCCAGCCTTTTTTCGAGCCTTCGCCGCGGTAGGCATTATTCACCAACATATTCAGGGCAGGAATATCTTTTTCAGTTGCGATGGTAATATTCGTTGAGAGAGTTATCATGCTAACGGTTTCCGTGAGCGCCAAAATTATTTTATTTTTTTTACCCGCGGACGTTCGGGGAGAATTTCACGAAAAGGCGTTAAGGAGCAAAGGAGCAAAGGTGACCGCTGTGATTGTGTTTTTACTATCACCGGCAAAATGGTTCATTTAATTTTAAATTTTCGAATAGCAAATCTTTGCTCCTTTGCGCCTTTACGTGAAACAAAAAAAGTCCGCTCACCGAGCGGACCTTTTTCAACTTGTCAAACTTGCCATTTACCTTTTTTAGAACGCCGGGTCTGCCGGTGTATTCGTATTGCTGTCCCTTTCGCGGAAAGGATAGGGGAACAGGTTGCGTTTTCTTTCTGAGTTTGCACGGCCGAATCTTCTCATGTCTTCCAGTTTTAATCCTGAAAGAAATAATTCAATACATCGGTTACGATAGATCTGGTCGAGTAAAGCCGCAGCGGTAGCCGGGGCAACAGGAGGAAGATCTGCACCGATACCTAGTGCATCAGCGGCCGCTTTTTTAGTGACTACTTTATTCAGTTCAATATTGCCGTTAATAAGATCGGGTGTTGCCTGTCTTGCATATGCTTCTGCTTTGATCAATGTCATTTCACCCGGGAAGTAAATCGGGATAGGTGTAGTAGCAGCTATCCAGAAGCCATTCAAACGGAACCGTGGATTGATCGTTGGATTGATCAATGTATAGAACGGTATGCGCTTGTCTGCAAGATCCGGCGCCAGTGCAACAGGTAAACCTAATGTGGAATCTATCGGTTGGTAAACGTTATTGGTAGATGTTACCGAAGCATAGATTGGGTTGGAATTGGCTGCTTCAAAATTCATCGTTGATTTTTTGGTGAGATCAACCGCATTGGCGGCCGCCAGTGCAACGGGATAATTACCTGAGAACAACGCATACCTTGCTTTCAAAGCATACAATGTATTCACGATATCAAGACCCGCAGGTACATCTGAAAGAAAACTTGCGCTGATCGGATTTGCGCTGATCGCTGCCAATGCTTTGTCAATTGCTGCAATAGCGCGTGTATAACCGACCATCCTGTCTGAAAAAACAGTTGCTGCTGTACCAATGGTATCCGGCACTTTTTCCCAGAGCTCCGATTGAGCTCCCATCGACAGCACTTTAAAAATAGTAGCGTACCCGATCAGCCCGCTTGCATAACCTTTATCTGTAACCTGCGCCGCGCCACTGATTACATTGTTCGCATCATAGATCACTTTGCTTGCAGTGGTCCAGATATTACCGAGCAGGCCATTCGTTCCATCAACTAAGTTACCGCCATCGGTTAACTGTGCTTCAGAAGTATTACCACGGTTCAACAATATGGTTTCATTGGTGGTGAGTCCGTTTGCGTCAGACAAACCATACGCTACGCCTGAAGCATAGGTACGTTGTATTCCAACAGCAACACCTGCCAGTCCTTTAGCAGAACTTAATACCTGCGCCGAAGTAGCTGCGGAAGGATTGGTATAATCTTTCTTACAGGCGGTGATCGCTACCGCTGCAAGTCCCGTATAAATTATTGATTGAAATATCTTTTTCATAAAATCAGTTTTGAGTTGAATTAAAATTTAGCCTGGATACCTACACTGAAAGTTCTTGGAATAGGTGTTGGTCCAAAATCAATTCCGCGAAGGATGGTGCTTTGTCCGCCCCCATTAACTTCCGGATCATACCCATTGTAATTATCCCAACTGATCAGGTTCCGTCCACTAAAGCTTACGGTCAGATCGTTAAAGCCTTTCAGTTTTCCAAAATTATAACTCAATGATAATTCACGCAGTTTGGTGAAAGATCCATCACTCACTCGCCATTGTTCAATGCCATAGATACCGGTAATATAACCGCGTGGCAATTGGCCAAGTGTTTCCTGCTCCGCTACTTTTCCATTACCCACACCCTGGCGGGTACGGAAATCTGCGTTAAATACTTCACCGCCACGGGAAGCATCTATCTGAACACGCAGGCTTAGTTTTTTATAAGTCACCTCATTTACTAAACTGCCGGTAAAATCAGGGTTCGGGTCACCGATGATCTTACGCAAAGTTGCGCCTGATGGTAAACCGGTAGTAGTATTCCTGCCCGGTGTATAAACCAATGCACTGTTTTGCACACCTGCTTCCTGCTGTGGTATGCCTGCACCGTTTTTAACCATTGCGCCTGCTGCATCCACCGCAAAGAAAGTACCATAGAACACACCGATCGGTTGTCCTTCAATGATCGCCACCGGTGCACCTGAGTTGGTACTTAAGAGTGTTAGTGCCTGGCCAATGCTCACTGCTTTATTCCTGTTATGGTTATAGATAGCAGTGATATCCCATTTAAGGTCTTTTTTAGATACCGGTGTCCCCGTAAGTACTAATTCGTATCCTTTGTTCTCTAGTGAACCAAAATTATCCAGCAAACTTGAGAAGCCGGATGTTGGTGCAATAAAACGATTGATCAAAAGATCCTTCACTTTTTTATTGTACACATTGAGCGTTACACCTAAACGTCCGCCGAAGAAAGAAAGGTCCGCACCAAATTCAAGTTCCTGTTGTCTTTCAGGTTTTACATTTTCATTGGCCAATGTTCCGCTCGAATTCAATGAAGTTCTTCCGAGATAAGAAGAAGTACTGTAAGTATTGAATCTCGAGTAAGCTCCGATACCTGTTAAGTTTCCGCTCTCACCATACGCAAGACGTAATTTGAAAAGATCCCACCATTTTGATACACCCATCTTACCCCAGAAATCAGTTCCCGAGATCACATAACTGCCACTCGCTTTGTAATAGGTCTGGTTGCGCTGGTCCTTGCCGAATACAGAAGAACCATCCACCCTTACTGCGCCTGTTACAAATAACTGGTTGCGGTATTTGAAATTTTGTTGAACATAACTACCTGATACGGATATTTCACTCCTGTCATCAACACCCGGTAAAATAGTGCTGGCACCATTTACTGTTTGCACAAAAGGTGCGAGACCGCGGCCCTGCAACAATGCATAGTTGTTCTTTTCATATTGTTGTGAAAAACCAACCTGTGTTACGGAGTTGATGTCTTTGGTGATGTCGATGTTATAGTTCGCTGTCAGATCATGATTGATCGCGAAGAAATTATCACTAGCCGTACTTGAATAACCATTCTGTGTAGGATCAAGTGTTGACCCGCCGCCATAGAATGCAGTATTTACATTGTAAGCAAACGGTGGAATATAAGTGGTACCGTTCTGTGAGTAATTGTCAATACCCATCGTATAATCAACTGTCAACCGTTTGATGGGTTTCAGTTTTAATCCTATGTTCGCGATTATATGGTTGGTTGATTGTTTTTGTTTGATGTCTTCTATCACTGAGACCGGGTTCGTACGTCCTCTTTCACCTACAGCCTGTATATTTCCCAATGCATCGCGCTGCCAGATATTATGGAAATTACCAATGATGATCACCGAGTTCATAGGTGAGAAGAACGAGTTGCCATCGGGCTTTTCATTGGAGTTGCTATTTGTATAATTCAATCCAATATTAAAACTTGCCCATTTGCTCAGCACCTGGTCAATATTGCTGCGGAAGCTGAAGCGCTGGAAATCTGTGTTCTGGATAATACCCTGGTTATAAAAATAAGAACCGGATAAATAATACTTTGTTTTATCGGTACCACCGCTCACTGAGATATTGTTATCAATGCCATTGGCATTGCGGAAAATATAATCCTGGTAATCATAACGTGTTACGGGTGTGGTGTTGGTTGCAAGCGGGGCCGTAATAATATCCTGGGTAGCTGCACCCGGACCATCAGTTGGCCCCCCGAATTTTACGGGAGCCATATTGAATGGCAGTTTTTTGCGAAGGCTGCTTGCCATATAGCTTGTTGAGAAACTGATATTAGGCGCTCCGCTTTTTCCTTTCTTGGTAAAGATCTGTACTACACCGGCGTTTGCGCGGCTACCATAAATCGCTGCGGCCGCTGCGCCGTTCAGTACTTCAACCCTGTCAATATCGCTTGGGTTAATATCCACCATCCTGCTCTGGCCAATATTTCCTACAAATGTTCCTCCGTCATAATTACCCGATGTATTGGTAACACGGTTGGTTGCATTATTCACGATCACGCCATCGATGATATATAAAGGTTCAGAAGAAGATGAGATGGAACTGATACCACGCAACCTTACAGAAAGTCCGCCCGCCGGATCCCCTGAATTCTGTGAGATCTGCGCGCCGGCTGTTTTACCCTGCAATGCGGCCAGTACATTGCCCGTAGCGCCTTTGTTTAATTCATCGGCTGACACAGTTGCGATATAATTACCCAATTGCCTGCGTGTAGTTCCCTGCGAAGTACCTGTTACTACAACTTCATCCAGTTTGGATACTTTATCACTGAGTTGTACATCTGCTGTATACGTTTTTGCACTTCCTACTGTCAATGGAACTTCCTGTTGCTGAAAACCAACACCGGCAAATACCAATGTATACTTCCCGGCAGTTAATGGCGCCAGGAAACTATAGTTGCCATTGTTGTCCACAAGGCCGCCTGATTTGGTTCCCTTTACGGTTACAGCAACGGATTCAACAGAAGCGCCGGTAGGACTGGTTACTTTTCCTGAAATGCGTACCTGCCCAAACGTATAAGAGGTGAGCAGGGTGACGGCCAGCAGCAAACAGAGTTTTTTCCATTTGCCTGCGGCTTTGATAAACGTTTTGTTCATAGAGCAGTTTTTATAGGTGATAAATCAAAGAATGGTTAGACCGTTCAACCTGAATGGATCCAGGGTGCTATCCGACGGGTCCAGTTCGGTTATTAATATGTCGATCTCGTCAAGCCCACATACGCGGATCCGGTGATGCGAATTCATCTTTTCTGATATAGACATCACAACAGTCTGCGATGACGCTTCGATCATCGCATTTTTTACCTGCACTACATCCCAGTCACTATCTGTGATGCCATGTTCAAGGTCGATGGCGTTTACGCCAAGAAAACATAGATCCGCTTTAATGTGTTTGATCTTGCTGATCGCTTCTCCACCCACGGCTATCTGTGATTTTTTGGCTATCTTATCACCAATAAAGATCACTTCGATGTTGGGGTGCTGTGCATATTCATAGGCGGCAGGAATACTGCCGGTAAAGAAAGTAGCTTTCAGGTTTTCGGGTAAAAGCCGCGCCATCTCAATGACGGTAGTGCCGCCTCCCGTTAAGACGAACATGCCGTCTTTTATCAGGGAAACCGCTTTTTCTGCAATGACCTGTTTACTGTCTACATTATAGACATCAGAACGCAGGTAAAAGCTGTTGAAAGATTTAGATAATGCGCCCCCATGTACTTTGATAACTTTGCCGCTTTCTGCGAGTTCGTTCAGGTCGCGCCGGATCGTGTCTTCTGAAACATTGATGGAACTGCTCAGGTCGGCCGATAATACACTATTATGCAGGCTTACCTGGTGTAAAATATATGCCTGACGTTCTTTTTTGAGCATGCTGAGCAATTAGTTAGAGTACTAATCTCAGCAATATTTTTTTAGAAAACAAATAAAAAGCTGCAAATTGTTGCATAATAAATGTAGAAATCCATCAGAAACCTGCAATTATGAATAAGAATATCAAGCTGTTACATGCAATTGCTGCAAAGGATTCCAGGCTGATCATCGGATTAATGAGTGGCACTTCATTAGACGGACTGGATATTGCCTTATGCCGTTTTACCGGCAGTGGGCCCGAAACCAGGATCGCATTGCTTGAATTTGCAACGATAGGGTACGATGATCATTTCAAGAACGAGATCCGGTCAGTTTTCTCGAAGCGTAATGTTGATCTTGAGAAAGTATGTTTATTAAATGCCTGGGTAGCACAGCAACATGCCCGAATGATCCTGCAATGCCTGAAGAAATGGAAGATAGAACCGAATGCCGTTGATCTTATAGCGAGCCACGGGCAGACCATTTATCATGCACCCAAACTGCTGCACCAACAGGAACAGTTTGGCAATGCCACGCTTCAGATAGGAGATGGTGATCATCTCGCAGTATCCACCGGCATTATTACGATTAGTGATTTCAGGCAGAAGCATATTGCCGCAGGAGGAGAAGGTGCGCCACTGGCTGTGTATGGCGATTATTTTATTTTCAGTAAGAAAGGAGAAAACCGCATCATGCTGAATATTGGCGGGATCGCAAACTTTACTTATTTACCTGGTAACCTGGATGCAACAGCCATCTTCAGCACAGATACAGGTCCCGGTAATACTCTGATGGATGCCTATGTGCAAAAACATTTTCAACTCGCCTATGATAAAGATGCCGCGATAGCAAAAGCGGGCACAGTAAATGAAACATTGCTGGAAGAATTACGCAAACATATTTTCTTCGATAAAGGATTCCCTAAAACAACAGGCCCGGAACTCTTTAACCTTGCCTACCTTGAAGAGGCAATCGTTCGTGCGGGCATCGGATCCATTTCGCAACAGGATGTGATGGCAACCCTCAACCGGTTCAGCGCCGTTAACATTGTTGATGCATTAAACAGGACACTTGAGAAAGACAAAGACTTCGTGATATACACGAGCGGCGGCGGCATGCACAACCCATTGCTGATGGAGCATATCATGACCATGTTGCCGGCTTATACTTTTCACACCACCGATGCACTCGATATAAATCCGGATGCAAAAGAAGCTTTGCTGTTTGCCATTCTCGCAAATGAATGCGTGGCGGGTGGTGATACGCCTATAGGGAATGGCACAAGTGATATCCCTTCGGTGAATATGGGGAAGGTGAGCTTTCCGGGGTAGCGTCATTTCGAACGCAGTGAGAAATCTCACGAGGTTTACTGATAACCTGGATGAGTTTTCTCACTGCGTTCGAAATGACGAAAAAGTATAGCCCTATCTCGCGTAAACCCCATTCGGACTAACCACGCTTGCAGGGCCACCAGTAATACCAACCGGTGGTATGATAATATCTATAACAGCACCATTCACTTTTAATACTGTTTTACCACAGCTCATCTCAACTCCCTGCTGGTAAAAAGGAGGCATGGCGGAAGGCTCGCGGTTGATAAGATAAGGAGCGCTGAGATCAGACATTTCCACTTCAAATGTAAATTCGCCTACTACACATTTGCTGAAAGCAGTTACGCCATCAAATCGTATATCAATTTGCGCATCGAGTACGGGTGCATTTTCAAAAGGCGTTCCGGCAAAAATATTCGGTCCGAAATACGCGCCTACATTTTCATTGGTACTTACAAAACCCATTACCAACGGCGCAGCATTAACATCCGGTTGCCAGAAGATCATACCGCTCGCGGCATTGCCAACCGGTGTATTTACCATACGCCCAAGGTGTACGATCACGTTTGGCATCTGCAGATCCGGCGAAGTAACGGCAACCAGGTCCACTCCGCCTTCCCAACTCATCCATTGTGTAACGTTTGTCATAATGTTAGTTTTTAGTGATGTTTAATACAGGTAATATAAAGCAATTATCCTGTTATTCATAAAAAGCCGATCTTTTAAAAATAACGCGAAAATCTTCCGCGCGATCAGCAGATTTCTCCCTGCGGTTGAAATTGATCAGACACGAATTACACGAATTGAAACGAGTGGATTCTGCAATTACATAACTGATCAACCGAGGGGATCCTTCGTTCTAATTCGCGCTACCTGTAATTCGTCCAATTCGTGTAATTCGTGTAGTAAAAAAAAGCCCTGCGCAAGAACGCAGGACTTCGTCTTATATATAGAGAATGGATATTATTTTTCTGTCTCAGAAAATACACTCACTCTTCCGTTTTTCATGATCTCCAATACCACTGTTGAATCTTCGGTTCTGAATGATGTGTAGTATTTGGTTTCAGTTTTATCGCTGGAAAATTCAATGCACTCCAAAACCTGGTATTCGGGGAAAGTGTATTGGCTTGTAATGGTTTCAAGTGCGGCTTTTGGCAATTTATCAAAAGATACTTTTTTGGAAGTGCCAAGCAGATCGCCATCTTCATCGTAGAAAGCGCTGATGGTTTCATTGTTCAGTTGAAAAGTTACTTTTTGAAATCTGCCGTTTGAGTTCCATGATACATTTTTTGCTGCACTGAAAGTATTGGCAAAATGTGTAACTGCTTTAGTAGTTGAAGGGCCTGCAAAGGCAGTTGTTCCGGTTGCGATGGCTATTAATGCCAGGATGAATAATTTTTTCATTGTGTTTCTGATTAAGTGTGTTTTTAATATTGTGTGTTTGTTTTTTTAATTTGATAAGTCAAAAGTAAAAACGAACAATAAGTAGACGCTGCAGATTGTGATTAGTTACATCCTTATTATTACCAATGGTATGAACGGTGTTAAAGTAGATGTTAATAAAAACTAAAAACCTGCTGCAATGCAGTGTTGTCAAGCGTTTCAGAGGATTTCTTAAAGAAATCATAACGCCCGTTTTGCAGTGATGAACAATATGTTCGGTGTGTACGGTTTTGGATGAGTGGTTACTTCGTCGGCGAAATTCTTTTATAAAATGAATCTTATGATCGCTTTCCTGTAGAATATATTCCCCCGCAGCATTCAATCGATGAGCGTTTCTCCTACATATAGCTTACAGATATTTCTTTTCTGTTGATGGCATAGCTTTTAATATATAAGTGTAACTGGAAAAAAATATCCAATCAATACTAAAAGAAGATCTATGCAACAACTATTTAAGCGTGTGTCATTGTTCGCAGCCGTTTCATTCTGCGCAATCACATCTTTCGCGCAGGAATCGACAACAACATATCCTGCATCAAGTCCAAAATTATTTGACGGAACAGGAGGTTTCAGAACATGGTCATTTGGCATACATGCCGGCGGACTCGGCCCCGCACTTGCCATTGGTGGACGTAATGATTTTAATAAGTGGAAACCCACATTGGGATATGGAGCATATCTTAAAGACCAGATCACACATAATTTTGGCTTACAACTTGAGTTTTTAAAAGGAACCGTTGCGGCAGACAATACTGCGCCGTCAAGTGCAACCAATCCTTATGCTTCATTTAAAACTGACCTGAATTGGTCGGCTGCTTTAACCGGTGTGCTAACATTGGGTAATATCAATTGGACGCAAATGCACACCGCTGTACAACCTTACCTCAGTCTTGGTGCCGGCTTGGTTAATTATAGCCCGCACCTGGTTACCTCCACAGGTACCACTATTGACTATAAGCCCGGCGGGAACATCACGGAAAGATTTATCCCGGTTGGACTTGGTTTGAAATTCAACGTATCAAAAGATATCAACTTAGACCTTGGTTATTCAATGAATTTTATTGATGGTGATAATTTTGATGGCTATTATAAAGCGCCATCGTATAATGGTGATAAATTCTCTTACGGTCATGCGGGCCTTGAATTTGCTTTAGGAAAGAAATCAAAGCCACAATTGGCCACACATAATGCACCTGCCGCTTTGGCGCAGGATCTTTGGGAAAAGAATGCAGCATTGGCCAGTTCATTGGCTGCTGAAGAAGCCAGGCTCAATCAACTTAACCGTGATCTTGCCAACCTTAATGGTTTGAAAGATGAATTGGCTAAGATGAAAATAGATTCTGATGGTGATGGTGTTGCTGATTATTTTGATAAATGCCCGAACACACCTGCCGGTACCAAGGTAGACGGTTCTGGTTGCGCATTGCCAACTCCGGCACCACCTGTAAGGGACACTACCACCATTGTGAAAACAGAGAAATATATTATTACCGAAGAAGACAGGCGTATTGTTGATGAAGCGATCAGGAATCTCGAATTTGATTTCGGTAAGTCAACTATCCGCACAAGATCATTGCCTTACCTCACAAGGGTAGCAGACATGATGGTGAAAAAAGGATTTAGCCTGAAACTCGCCGGACATACCGATGATGTTGGCTCTGATGCAGCTAATATGAAACTTTCTAAGAACCGTGCTGAATCTGTGAAATCATACCTTGTGTCACAGGGCGTGAATTCAGGAAAGATTGAAGCAACCGGTTATGGCGAATCACAACCGATAGCCACCAATAAAACCGACGCGGGCCGCCAGAAGAACAGGCGCGTTGAGTTTACATTGTTCTAACGATCATATTCATAGATACATAAGAGCGGCTGTTTCGAAAGAGACAGCCGTTTTGTATTTGATAGGGGTTAATTAAAACCGGAAAGGTTTGGATAGTTACTAAACAATTATTGGTACTCTCATATCCGAATATTGCACGCGGATGACGCGGAAAGTAACGGATTAAAACGGATTTGATCCGTGCACATCCGTTTTTTCCGTGTCATCTGCGTGCCATCTCCGTGCATAATAAAAAAAGACCGCCTTTTGTAAGACGGTCTTTTCAATATCAATCATCAGCTTTTATTTCTTCTGAACGGATGGATAATGATCCAGCGTTTCAAACACATTCCTGGGATCTTTTTTTAACTCGGTGACAAACCTTCTCAATGAATCAGCATATTCTGCTTTTTCGAATAACCTGTCATGCGAAAGGATCACGATAGATCTTGCTTCACGGGTGCCCTCATTATCAAACATATTATTGATCGCTGCGAGCATTTCGCTCACCGACTCTTTCGGCGCCTTGGCTTTTGCCTGTTGGTGCCATTCCAGGTCCCAGCCGATGATCTTATAACCGGCAGCATCTAATTTTTTAACCAGGGCATTCTCTTTTTTCTGCCCTTCGATCACTCCGTTTGATGCCCATGTATTATTACCCGGCAGGCGGATGATCTTAACAGGGATCTTCAGTTCTCTTTCATTTCGCATGAAATCATTGAAAGCGGAGTCTGTTTTGGCAGCAGAATAAAAAGTGCCGTATTTATCATTAAACCCATGCGAAAAACTATGATTAGCCAGCAGGAATAGCGGGTAACCGGCCCGGATCGAATCGATCAGGCGTCTTTTTTGCGGCCCTACCTGGTTAAAACCTACTGAAAAGAAGGTGACCTTGGTATTCTCTTCTTTAAAAATATTCTTACAGTTAACCGTACCCGGAGGCTGGGGAGAATCATCCCAGGTAAGATAAATGTATCGTTTGGAACTATCGTATTTGATAGGTGTGCCCGGTGTTGGTTTTGCCGACGCCGCGCTGGCAGAATCAGCTTTTTTATCTGAGGATGGGCCGTTGTTGCAGCCGGTGGCCGCAGCAAACACCAAAACACTGAGCCCCGTGTTGGCGATCATTTTCAATAGGTTCATATTAATTGCATTATTTCTTTTCAAAGATAGGAAGGGTGAGAATTCAGAGAGCCGCTTATTTATCCTCAAATGTGAAGTTGCGTTGAAAAACAAGACTGTATTTATTCACACCCCGCCATTGTTTAGTGATAGACAGCACAGCAAAAAAATCATGCCGCTACTATTTTTGCCACAGACGACACAGATTACCACAGAAAAGGTCTGTGAAAATCTGTGTCGTCTGTGGCAATAAAATCATTCGATCATCTGAATCTCTCCGAAATAGTATAACACACCTTATCATTGATCCGCCGGAAAGTATCACCATTCACGAGCCTTAGTTTTCGCAATCGCCGCCCTGCCAAAAGGTTTCCCTCGGCATCAAAAAACTGCGGCTGGGAATAAAAAGTGAGGATATAATATTTTTCAGATGTAAAAGGAAGATGAATGGCCACATGCCTGATGGACATAAAAACAAGCGAATGCCGCTGGTTATTCGTATAATAGTCCAGGTTGTTGATCCAGATACAGTGAATGGAACTCATTTGTGTGATGAGGTCCGTGAAATCTTTTACCGGCAAACCATATTTCACTAATGTATCCTGCAACCGCGGTTCTTTGATATTGAATTCGTAGATGTATTTGATCGAATCGGTAAGGATCTCCAAAGAAATATATTCGAAAGATTTATCCGTGAACGCTACTGAAAAATGTTTCTGCGCATAGATGGCTTTATACAGTTGTTCGATCGACGTTAATGTCTTTTCATTCTCCGCATAGTAGTTAGTAGAAAACACTTTGCGTGATGCACAGGAACACATCATCGCTACGATGCATAACAACAATACTATATGGCGGATCTTACCTGGCACCGGCTGTTTTTTTAGTAGCATGCGTAATACCGAAAATGATCTTCTTCAAGAATTTTGGCGATAAGATCTGGCGGCTGCGAAAACCATAGTCCCAGTAAGTGATCGCGATCTTATCTTTTTCTATTTCTTCCACACCCAATAAAATAACGAAATGCGTAGGCACCCCTAACTTCAATTTGGTATGGTTCTTTTTATACAGGTCGAGGTTATTTACAAACATGGCCACAGTGCCTGATTGTAATTTTTCCGATAAATAATCAACCACATCAACCACACCTGGCCTTAACAGGTCTGAACCCACTGCATGTACTTCGTAATTAAATAGATTCCGCACCATGCGGTTGAACTTTGCAAAATTTACCGCGGCCCACATTTTATTTTCGTCACCGGGGTTATAATGGTTGTCGAGAAAATTCAGGTATCCTTTAAAATGATCGGCCAGTGACAAAAACCATAGCTGGTCTGCCGGCCTGACATCCAGTTCTCCTTTAAAATTGAGTGTGCCTGCAACCCTTCTTACCTCTTTGGTAGGTTCGAAATATTCTATACCATACACTGCTTTACCGTCCTTATATAATTTCAGCATGAACGTAACATACGCAAGCGGGTCATCGTGCAGCGGTAAATAGGAGAGAGCGGCATATGCGCAGAAATTCGTGCTTCTTCCTTCGTAAATACTTAAAGGGGTTACTACATTCTTTCTTAGGTTCTGCATAAAGAGCGTGGGCTCTACACGTGGCCAGAAATTACTGGCCTTGAGTTCCGGTTGCTTGTCGAGATAGGCAAGCGCCTGCTTTTGGGTAGAAAGGGGAGTTGTGTCAATAGTATTATTTGCAAATACACCTGTACCCGAAACGCAGATCAAACAGGTAAGTAAGGAACAAATAAAGAGTTTCATCATTTTTGACAAATAAACCGGCTTTACCATGGGTTTGGTGAAAATAAGGATTGCGGGCTAAGAAATGTATATAAAATGCTTGCCAGCTATCGGGTGAAACGGAATCACATCACTAAATGTTACTTAGTTGGAGTTGCTGCATTACACTCGGGACTGGAAGTGCCTTAGGAAATTCTTTATTATCAAATGCCCACGCTCTGAAGAGCGTCGCAAAGTTCGCGGCACTCTTTGCCACGCTCTTCAGAGCGTGGAAGATAGGTGAGATAGATTTTTCTTCCGGGACGTCCAGTCCCGAGCGTTTCGAAGCAAAGCAATTTCACGGCCATTGATGTGCCTTGATACCAATTACACTTGTATAATGCTGGTGATTGTGAGGACACAATTACGGCGCCACAAAAAAAAGCCCGCTTCAAAAAGAAGCGGGCCCTAACTATGGTCTATCGTCCATGGTCCATGGACAAACGATTAATAACGGTAATGATCGGCCTTAAACGGACCAACCTTAGAAAGACCTAAGTAGTCAGCCTGTGCATCAGTCAACTCATCTAACACCGCGCCAACTTTGGCAAGGTGTAAACGGGCAACTTTCTCATCCAGGTGTTTAGGTAACACATAAACTTTGTTCTCGTAGTTTGAGAAATTGGTCCACAATTCTATCTGGGCCAATGTCTGGTTAGAGAAAGAGTTACTCATTACAAAACTTGGGTGGCCGGTAGCGCAGCCTAAGTTAACCAGGCGACCCTCAGCTAAGATGATCACATCTTTACCTTCAATATTGTAAAGATCAACCTGTGGTTTGATGGTATCTTTTGTATTGCCGTAAGTTTTATTCAACCAGGCCATATCGATTTCAATATCAAAGTGGCCGATATTACAAACGATCGCTTTGTCTTTCATCAAACGGAAATGTTTTTCAGTGATCAGGTCGCGGCAGCCTGAAGCAGTAACAATGATATCAGCTTCTTTCACAGCTTCGATCATTGGTTTTACTTCAAAACCTTCCATGGCAGCCTGTAAAGCACAGATCGGGTCGATCTCGGTAACGATCACACGGCAACCGGCTCCTTTCAGAGACAAGGCAGAACCTTTACCCACATCACCATAACCACCAACCACTGCAATTTTACCAGCCATCATCACATCAGTAGCACGACGGATCGCATCAACCAATGATTCCTGGCAACCGTATTTGTTATCGAATTTAGATTTAGTAACAGAATCGTTCACATTGATCGCAGGAATTGGTAAAGTACCTTTCGCCATACGCTCGTATAAACGGTGTACACCTGTGGTTGTTTCTTCAGACAAACCTTTGATGTTTGCGATTAGTTCAGGATATACATCAAACACCATATTGGTCAGATCACCACCATCGTCCAGGATCATGTTCAACGGACGGTCAGCGCCACCAAAGAATAAAGTCTGTTCAATACACCAGTCAGCTTCTTCCTGTGTTTGTCCTTTCCATGCAAAAACACCAATACCTGCAGCAGCAATAGCAGCAGCGGCCTGGTCCTGCGTAGAGAAGATATTACATGAGCTCCATTTTACTTCAGCACCCAATGCAACCAGTGTTTCAATCAACACGGCGGTTTGGATGGTCATGTGTAAACAACCTGCCACGCGTGCACCTTTCAAAGGCTGGCTCGGGCCATATTCAGCACGGATTGACATCAAACCTGGCATTTCTGCTTCGGCTAAGCGGATCTCTTTGCGGCCCCAATCAGCGAGGCTCATGTCAGCCACTTTGTAAGGAAGGCTGAAATCGATAGATTTAGTTAATGTAGACATATTTATGTTTTGTGTACCGCAAATGTAGTTTTTGTAGAATAAAGTACCAGTAAATTAATTTTATTTGGAATAAAATACTATTTAATTACTTTTATGTGGAATAAATAGTGTTTTTATCATGGCAAAATCACTCAAAAAAGACGAATCCACTAATACTTCTTTCTCACTGGATGAAAAGGATATGAAAATACTCCGCGTGCTGCAGCAAAACGCACGGGCAACGGTAAAGGAGATCTCGGATAAGGTACACCTGAGTACCACGCCAGTACACGAACGCATCAAACGCATGGAAGAGACTGGTGTGATCAGGCAATACGCCACACTGGTGGATCATTCCAAAGTAAAAAAAGGATTGATGGTGATCTGTTATGTTTCCCTCAAACAACACAACCGGAATGCAGGCGCAAAATTCATCAAGAGTATTTTAGAAATGCACGAGGTGATCGAATGTTACAATATTTCAGGCGAATTTGATTTTATGCTGAAAGTGGTAGAAGAAAGTATGGATGCCTATTACGATTTTCACGTGAACAAATTAAGCCAGGCAGAAAATATCGGCCATGTGCAGAGTGTGTTTGTGATGGGGGTGATTAAGCAGACGCATGTGCTGGTGCACTAATTAACCCCAGCTTTTAAGCTGGGGGATACATGCGCATTTGAGAAACGGGCTTTAGCCCTTATAAAACATGAGGGTGTATTCATAGGGCCAATCTCCGCAGGATAAAAATTTTAGGGCTAAAGCCCGGTATCTCTGTTATCGTCTAAATCCCCAGCTTAAAAGCTGGGGTTAGTAAGCCTGTTATTTTTCAGCCTTGAATTTTTGATACCGGCTGTAGTACCTATGGCGTCGTCCCTTGCGTCGCAATCCGTTCAGCTGTAGAATATAATTGCCACAGGCTACACAGATTTGCACAGCCCTTTCTGTGCTAATCTGTGTCGTCTGCGGCAAAAAAATTATAATGAGAGTTCCATTATGTAATCATTCATAAAATACCCATTCCCAATATCAAGATCCAGCTCGCCTGTAATAGTAAAGCCTTGCTTCTCATAAAATCCCCTGGCAATATTATCACGCTTTACCTGCAGAAATAATTTCGTTCCGCCGTTTTGTTTTGCAAATTCGATGGTCTTCTCCAGCAACGCTTTTCCTGCACCTGTTTTTTGCGTGATGGGAATGACATATAATTTATTCAGCTTGAATTTTCCTCCTCCTTCATCAGAAACAGAAGCAAATCCGAAAACATTTTCACCTATTTCGGCCATAAAGAATTGATGGCCCTTATTCATCTGCTCCTGCAAAGCGGTTTCGCTATACATGAGATGCATCATGTAATCCAGTTGTTCTTTGGATAGAAGTTCACCATATGCAACAGGCCATGTTTCCTGTGCAATGCGACGGATATCGCTGATAGAAGCAGAGCTTGCTTTTTTTATGATCAATGCGGTACTCATATCAACGAACTATTACTGTTTTTTTCTTTTTTAAAAAGAATTTCCGGTTCAACCAGTTGGCTGCCAGCGCGCCACCGGCGCCCACTATGGCTCCTGCAATCACGTCTGAAGGATAATGTTCTCCCGTATATATCCTCGAATAACCCACACAACCCACCCAGGCAATAGCAGGAACGGCAACATACCATTTTTTTGTTGCGATGATTAGCGAAGTGGCACTGGCAGCAACAACAGACACATGCCCGGAAGGAAATGAATAATTGATATCTCCCGGAATGAAAAACATGGTAGTATCCGTCAGATAGGGCCGTGGGCGTTTGATTGTTTCTTTCATTAGATAGGTTATTCCTGCGGTAATCGCGAGGCCCGCTACCGTTTCATAAGAATTTACTTCAAGGTTTTTGTTCTTTGTAATCAGGGCCACAGCAAACATACCAACGGGGATGGCCACCGCCAGCGGTTTAGCTGAATTACTGATCCCCCGCCAAACATCACCATCTTTATAAGGATGATAGTTGTGGCGTAAAACATCCCACTCCCATTGCGCCTGTGTAAAAGCTTGTGCTGAAAAGAAGGAGCACAATATTATGAGCAGGAGAGGACGGTAAAAAGAGGTTTGTTTTCTCATGTTAGTCTTCTTTGATTTTGGTCCCGCACTTGCGGGAGGGAGATTTTGGAATTGATGTGAGTGCTGGACCCGAAACAAATTTCCCAATTTCCCAATCCGCAATTCCAAAATTGATCTCATTCCCCCAAATTCTGCAAACTTTCCAGTATCGTTTTGATCCTTGCTTCAGCATCTGCCTGTTTCTTTCTCTCTAATTCTATTACTTCGTTTTTTGCATTTTGTACAAAACGTTCGTTGCCGAGTTTTTTGAGTACGGTTTCAAGGAATTTTTTCTGATGCTCGAGATCCTTTAGCAATTCCGCTTGTAAGGTAGCCGTATCCAGTTGCCTTTCTGTTTCAATAAAGAACTTATCTTTTTCTACTGCTACCACGATTGTATTGGGAACGGTTTCAGCAGTATAAAAAATACTTTCTGCATTCACCTGCTTCAACAGGATGTTTTCAATGGAACGATAACTTTCTTCAGCAGTTGCCTGTATGTGTAATTTGATCGGATCTTTTGGCTTGATCTGGTTCTTGTTTCTCGCGTCACGCAATGCAGAGATCACCTGTTTCAATAATTCACCGGCCTCGAGTATCGATCCGTCAAATGACTGAAGTGCTGCCATCTGTTTTACACAGAGATCATCTTTTCTATCCTGCAATAAATGGTAAATCTCTTCCGAAATGAATGGCATGAAAGGATGCAGTAGTTCCATCAACTCTTCAAAATATACCAATGTTTTTTGATATACTGCCGCATCGATGGGCTGTTCAAATCCCGGTTTGATCCATTCTAAATACCAACTGCAGAAATCATCCCATATCAATGAATAAATGGTCTTCAATGCTTCGCTTAAGCGGAACTGCACCATCATTTCGTTTACCTCGGATTTCACCAGGTTCAAACGATTCTCAAACCACTCAATTGCAAAGTTTGTGGTTTGTTGTTTGGGGTTTGGGGTTGTTTCAGCCTGTCGTCCTTCCCACATTTTTATCAGCTTCAGCGCGTTCCAGAGTTTGTTGTTGAAATTTCTGCCCTGTTCGAGAGAAGATTCATCAAACAAAATATCATTACCCGCAGGTGAAGCAATCATAATACCAAAGCGTACCGCGTCTGCGCCATATTGATCAATCAATGCAAGCAGGTCCGGTGAATTGCCGAGACTCTTGCTCATTTTTCTTCCCTGTTTATCACGAACGATGCCGGTAAAATATACATCGTTGAATGGCTTCTCACCCATGAACTTCTTTCCCGCCATGATCATCCGCGCTACCCAGAAAAAAATAATTTCAGGAGCGGTTACCAATGTATTGGTTGGATAATAATATTCCACTTCTGCATTTCCCGGATCGGATAACCCTTTGAATACTTCGAAGGGCCAGAGCCAGGAAGAGAACCATGTGTCGAGACAATCATCGTCCTGGCGAATGTCGTGAGACTGGAGACTGGAGTTAGAAGACTGGAGTTGTTTCAGTGCATCATCTTTTGATACAGCAACAGCAAAACTTCCATCAGGCGCATAATAAGCAGGAATGCGATGTCCCCACCAGAGTTGGCGGCTGATGCACCAGTCTTTGATATTCTCCATCCAGTGACGGTAAAGATTCTTGAATTTGGCGGGATGGAAATTGATCTCCTCATTCATCACTGCATCCAATGCGGGACCTGATAATTTTTTCATATCTACCCACCATTGCAAACTCAAACGCGGTTCTACCACTGCATCTGTGCGTTCACTATAACCTACTTCACTGGTGTAATCTTCTGTTTTTACTAAATAACCTTCCGCTTCTAATTGTACAACGATTTTTTTTCTTGCCTCAAAACGATCGAGTCCAACATAGATCTCTGCGGCAGAATTTAACGTGCCATCATCATTAAATATATCAACCACTTCAAGGCCGTGTTTCTGGCCGAGCTGGTTATCGTTCATATCATGCGCGGGCGTTACTTTCAATGCGCCCGTTCCGAAATCCATGGCCACATATTCATCTGTGATGATGGGGATGCGACGGTTGATCAGCGGCACTATGGCAAACTTTCCATGAATATGCTTGTAGCGTTCATCATTGGGGTGTACGCAGATAGCAGTATCGCCCATAATGGTTTCGGGCCTTACTGTCGCAATAGTAACATGTTCGGCAGTATCCGAACCATCGGCATTTTCTAATCTGTATTGTAAGTGATATAATTTCTGCTGTGTTTCTTTCCTGATCACTTCTTCATCGCTCAATGCAGTCAGCGCTTTTACATCCCAGTTGATCATGCGTTTGCCTCGGTAGATCAATCCTTCTTCGTAGAGGCTTACAAAAACTTTGATCACCGATTCATAATAATCAGGGTCCATCGTAAAAGAAGTGCGCTCCCAATCAAGACTGCAGCCGATCTTCTTTAACTGCTGTAAAATAATGCCGCCGTATTTTTCTTTCCATTCCCAGGCATACTGTAAAAATTCATCCCTGCTGAGCGATGATTTGGTAATGCCTCTTTCACGAAGCATGTGTACCACTTTGGCTTCCGTGGCAATTGAAGCATGGTCCGTTCCCGGAACCCAGCAGGCATTTTTTCCATGCATTCTTGCACGGCGCACCAATATATCCTGGATCGTGTTGTTCAGGCAATGGCCCATATGCAACACGCCGGTAACATTAGGTGGGGGAATTACTACGGTATACGGTTCCCTACCATCCGGTTTGCTGCTGAAATAATCTTTGTCCAGCCAATGCGTATACCATTTGGCTTCTATTTCATTGGGTATATAATTCTTGCTCAGTTCCATTTTTTTTCGCTTAAGGCAGAACGCTGAACGCGTTATGCGGAACGCTTTGTGCAAACCCTGAGGCCCCAGCCGTAATGGCATCGGGCATTCTGCGTTAAGCATTCTGCGTTTAAGAGGTGCAAAAGTAAGGAAAAGCCCGTAGGCTTGGATAAGATGAAACAGGATCTACCAGGTACGGATCAATTGGTTCCTGATCTCGAATATTGAAACGGAACCTCCTGAGTTTGATCCTTCATCAGCATGGGAGAGGCTGACAGGCTTTTTCTCGAGCGTTAAAGAAGCACAACACTGCTTTACTTTATTGCCAAGTCCCGCCACTGCACTGACGACGGGCACAGTACAGCCAAACAGCAGGGTGATGAGCAGGAAGGAAAGTAAATATTTCATAGCAGTGGAATGTATTTTCAAAATTATGAGCCAGCAAGGTTAATGCTTGTTAATTATAGCTAACGTTCGTTTATATTAAAAGTTACAGTTACCTGCTGTTTTTTTTGATTAGTACCGGGATGGATCGTTTTATTACAACCGGGTCATTTTTTTAAGAGGTATAGACAAAAAAATGCCAATCCAGGTATTGGGCAAGCAGATCGAAGCTGTACAATGAGCCTAATAACGATGTCTTCCACTCCATTCAAAGTAAGCGATAATGGCCACGATGACGAAGATCACAACGCCAACAATGGTTAACACTTTCTTTTCGCTTAGGGCCGAACGGGGGTTTGAATTTTCCATATTAATTCTTTTAAGGTGAATCAACAGGATAATTGGGGAAGTTGCCTTTCTAAATAATACCGAGTTGCAGAATAAGACCGGTGAAACAGAATGCCGTTAAAATATAGTTCGTAAAATAAACTTTTAATCCCGAATTTGCAAGGCTAACTTGTACCCATGCAGTATGCCATTGTAGATATCGAAACAACAGGCGGTTTCCCATCACAGCACGGTATAACCGAGATAGGCATTGTATTGCATAACGGTACCGAAGTGGAGGGAAAGTACGAAACGCTGGTAAATCCGCACCAGCCGATCCCGCCTTTTATCGCCAATATGACTGGTATTTCGGATGCGATGGTGGCCGTGGCGCCGTCTTTTGAAGAAGTGGCGCCCTATATCTTTAACCTGCTGAAGGACCGGGTTTTTGTGGCGCACAATGTGAATTTCGACTTCTCTTTTGTAAAGCACCATCTCCAGGAAGCCGGTTTTAACCTGCAAACCCCCAAATTATGCACTATCCGCCTGAGCCGGAAAGTGTTCCCGGGGTTCCGTAAATATGGCCTGGGACATCTATGCCGGGAGTTAGGGATTTCCATCGAAAACCGCCATCGTGCAGCCGGCGACGCCTTAGCTACAACGAAAGTGCTGGATATGGTTTTGCGAAACAATGGCGGCATGTTGATCAAAGAAATGCTTAAGAAGGAGAACAAGGCCCAGCTTTTACCGGCCAATCTTCCTGAAGAATTTGTTAAGCACCTGCCTGCCGACCCCGGCGTGTATTATTTTCATGATGCCAAAGGCAAAGTGATCTATGTGGGTAAGGCCAAGAATATTAAGAAAAGGGTGGTGAGCCATTTTACGGGACTTGATACTTCAAAAAAACGCCAGGATTTTCTGCGTGGTATATATTCCATCACGCATACGGTTTGCCCAACAGAATTCATCGCCTGTTTATTTGAAAGCGTGGAGATCAAACGCCTCTGGCCCATTTATAATAAGAGCCAGAAGCGATATGAACAGTTATGGGGTATTTATTTATTTGAGGATAACAAAGGATACCATCGTTTGGCGATCGATAAAAAAAGAAAATATTCCACCCCGGTTGCTTCATTTGCTTTGCTCGTAGATGCGCATCGCATGCTTTGGAAATTAGTGAAGGAATTTGAGTTGCATCCCGTGCTTTGTTTTTTAGATAATACAGGATCAGTGGATCTGCCTGAGGTTGCTCCCTATAATGAATGTGTGATCAATGCGCTCGAATGGATGCATGCACAGAAAGAAACTTTTTTGATACGTGATAAAGAAGGGTGTGTATTGGTTGAAGGAGGAAAATTCTATGGCATGGGACAACTCTCTATGGATGCAGATATCAGCGTATTGGAAAAAATAAAAGCGCAGCTCACAGAGTACCCGGAGAATGAAGTGATCCGTTCCATGATCCGTAACTATTCTGAAAAATTTCCCGCCAAAGTAATACGGATCGCTTAGTTCGGTTTGAATATAAGCTTCACACTTCCATTTACCGTTCCATTCGATGAAAGATTGATCTCGTATCTTTTTTTATTGCAGGTTAATACCAATAGCGCTGTATTAGGAGGGATGGTTCCCAGGTTATTCGCAAACAACTGAAGAATATGTTCGGAGTTTTCTTTCGAAAGGTTTACCGATAGGGTAGCGGCTTTGGCGCTCAGCAATTGTTTATCTATCACTATTTTTCCATCGAGAATGATCGTGGCGATATCGCCGTCAATTTCGCCGTTATCATACAGGTCAAGTTTTATAAAACTGGTATCGAGAATGATTGTTCGCTGGATCTCTATTTTTCTTGCAACGATCACATCCGGCAATGGCCCGTCAAAAGCGCCGGTTGTTGTTGCAGGTTTTGATACCGGCGGCGGGCTGTATGCACCTTCTAACCGGATATTTAAGGGCAGCATGTGCATCCCGATTTTATCCGAGATATTCATTCCCAATCCCTCGCCATCCGAAGAACCCGCCCATTCCGCGGTCGCATTCCGGTTATTGGTTTTATCCGCAGCACCTGTCAACAAAAGTTTATTATCGCGCACTGATAATTCTACTGAATAATACACGCTGTCGGGATTCCGGAAAGCCGCTTCGATCATACCCATCTTCACCTGTGTCAATATCAGCAACAATAATTTCCGGTTTACATCAAACCTGCCTGCAATGGTAAACAACTGGTCACCGCCATTGTTGGCGATCCTGGCTTTTGATTTATCATAGGTCACCGTCATGGTTCCCGTTACCGTGTTCGAGCTTGCAATGTCGAGGGATATTAATTTTTTCCCGCCCATCTTTTCCATTACAGTGGTCATGGACTGGCCGGGCTGATAGTATCCGCCACCGTTCCATTTGCCGGGATAAGTTTGAGCTGAGAGATCAGTTAACAAAAAACACAACAATATTAACTGGCAGATCTTTGGCATGTGGGATGTGTAAATTTCTTTCAGGATCAAGATAACCCAGATTCACAATCGCGGAAAGGTTTTTGGGGATGGATGTTTATTTCTCTTTAAATATTAACCTAACGCTACCATTTGCCGTTTCCGTTGAAGTAAGATTGATCTCATAGCGCTTGTTTTTGCAGGTCAGTACCAGCAGGGCAGTGTTCGGAGGGATCGATCCCATATTATTCGCAAATAATTCAATAGTGTGTTCTGAATTATGTTTGGAGAGATTGACAAACATGATAGCGGCTCTTGCAGATAGAAGCTGTTTATCGAGGATGATCTTTCCATCAAGTACAAGCGTTGCGATATCTCCATCTACCTCGCCGTTATCGTACAGCTCCAATTTAATAAAAGAGGTATCAAGTACGATGGTTCGCTGGATCTTTGTTTCCCTGATAAGTGATGTAAGGTTCACCACGGATGCTGTTTTAGCAGCAGGTGCAGCATCCTGTAAAACAGGGGCAGCCATATCGTTTGGAGGAAGAAGCGGTCCGCTTGTCTCAAACCGGATCCGTAACGGTAAAATATGCATGCTCACATTGTTCCTCAAATTCATACCCAAACCTCCTCCCATAAATGAACCCACCCATTCTCCCGTTGTATTCTTATTCAATATTCTATTGGCAATACCGGTGGTGGTGATCCTGGTGCCGTTCTGTACGGAGGAAAGATCATAGTACACCGTATCCGGCTTGCTGAAAGTGAGATAAGTTTCCGAAGCATCGGGTTTTGACCTGAAATGTGTAATGATCAGCAGCAAAGATCTTTTGGCTGCATCGAATCTGCCCGATATGGAAAAATGCTGGTCGTCGCCGTCATGTGGAATAACAGCTTTTGATTTGTTGTACTTCGTGACCAATCTTCCCGATATGGATCCATCAGTAGCCACTAGGAACTCCAGTTTTTTCTCAGCCGCCATCTTTTTCATGAGGGCAGTGAATGGTAAGCCCTGTAGGTACTCACCGTCTCCTTGCCACATATTGGTAGTTTGCGCACTGCCCAGGTAACAGAAGAACGGAAGCAAAATAAGAAGAATGATCCTGGGCATAAATAAACTGGGGGTAGTTTGACTGATGAATAAACGATACAATTACATTCGCAGTCTTTTTAGTCAATTAAAATAGGATTAATCTTTTATGCTTGAGTTCGCATCGCTGATCGCAACACGGATCAAAATCAGTAAAAAACAGGTAGACGCAGTATTGCAATTGTTCGCGGAGGGTTCAACGGTACCCTTTATAGCCCGCTACCGGAAAGACACGACGGGTGGATTAGATGAGGTTCAGATCCTGCAGGTGCAGGATGAAGCAAAGTTTCTGAAAGAGTTTACAGAACGTAAAACGTTCATAGAAAAATCTATAACAGAGCAGGGCAAGATGACCGACTACCTTCAGGGAAAGATCAACGCAGCAACTACCATGGTTGAACTGGAGGATATTTACCTGCCTTATAAATCAAAACGAAAAACAAAAGCGCAGACAGCGCGTGAAAATGGCCTGGAGCCGCTGGCATTGCTGATGCTGGAGCAAGGTTCTCTTGATATAACCGTTGAAGCGGAAAAATACATCAATGAAAAAATAAAAACAGCAGACGACGCTTTGCAGGGAGCAAGGGATATTATTGCCGAGACGGTGAATGAAGATGTGAACCTACGTGCCAGGTTGCGTAAACTGTTCGAAGAAAAAGCCACTTTACAAAGCAAAGTATTAACGGATAAGGAAACAGAAGGCATCAAGTACAAGGATTATTTTGATTTTTCTGAGCCGATACACCGGATCCCTTCCCATCGTATTCTTGCTGTGCTTCGCGGTTTTTTAGAAGGCTTTCTGCGCATGTCTATTTCACCGCTTGAAGAAGATGCTTTGGAAATATTAGAAAAGGATTACGTGAAAGCATTAACACCTTCAACGGAACATGTGAAAAAAGCGGTAAGAGATGCTTACCGCCGTTTAATGCAACCCAGTCTCGAAAGCGAATTCAGAACTGCATTGAAACAGAAAGCTGATGAAGAAGCGATCGCTGTATTTGCAGAGAATCTCCGCCAGTTATTGTTGAGTTCTCCATTGGGAAGTAAAAAGATCCTTGCCATTGATCCGGGATACAGAAGTGGATGTAAAGTGGTTTGCCTTGATGAAAAAGGCGAACTGAAAAAAACGGACCTGATTTATGTGCATGAAGCCAACCGTATTCAAGACAGCGAACACAAAATAAGATCACTGGTAAAAGAATACGCTATCGAAGCTTTTGCGATAGGCGATGGAACAGCGGGGAGAGAAACCGAGCAGTTCATTAAAAAACTCAATTTAGGGCTGCCTGTTTTCTTAGTGAATGAAGATGGCGCTTCTGTTTATTCCGCTTCGGAAACGGCAAGAGAAGAATTTCCCGACCAGGATGTTACTGTGCGTGGTTCTGTAAGCATCGGCAGGAGATTGATGGATCCATTGGCCGAACTGGTAAAGATCGATCCGAAAAGCATTGGTGTGGGTCAGTATCAACACGATGTAAATGCATTTCGCTTAAAAGAGAGGCTTGACCAAACAGTTGTGAGTTGCGTGAATAATGTTGGCGTGAACCTGAATACCGCGAGTAAACATTTACTTGGTTACGTAAGCGGTATCGGTGCAACACTTGCTGAAAATATCGTAAAGTATAGAAACGAATCCGGCAAATTTACCAGCAGGGAGCAATTGCTAAAAATACCAAGACTGGGAGGGAAGGCTTACGAACAATGCGCAGGATTCCTACGCATTAAAGACGGAGAAAATCCATTGGATGCAAGCGCTGTACACCCTGAAACTTATCTGCTGGTAGAAAAGATCGCTTCTGATGCGGGTGTGGAAGTAAAGACGATGATCGGCAATGAAGAACTGCTGAAAAAGATCGACGCAAAAAAATATGTGTCAGAACAGTTCGGAGAATTGACCATTAAAGACATACTTAGCGAATTAAAGAAACCCGGACTCGATCCACGCAGTGAGCTGGAACAATTTGAGTTCGCTAATATTTATAAGATAGAAGATGTGCATGTGGGAATGATCGTGCCGGGTTCTGTAACCAACCTCACGCGTTTTGGCGCATTCATTGATATTGGTGTGAAACAGGATGGATTGGTTCATGTAAGCGAGATCGCTCATAAATACATAACAGATCCGGGCGAAGTTTTAAAGCTCGGACAGAAAGTAAATGTAAAGATCATGGAAGTGGATGTTGCGAGAAAACGCATTGCACTATCCATCAAACAGACGGAAGAAGCGCCTGTAAGAGAAGTTAAAAGTCAAAAGTTAAAAGTTAAAAAAGAAGAGGCAGAAATGAGTGTGGATGATGCGTTGAGTCTGTTGAAGAAGAAGTTTGGCAAGTAAAGTTATTTCTCTTCCGCTGAGGCGGACGAGAAATCCCATATGGCTATCTTTTTGCTTTCTTTTAACCTGGTTATCCTTAAAAACAAGAGGACTACCGCAAAGGCAAAAATAAAATGAAAATTATAGTCGATTTCGGTATAATGTAGAAACAGCTTGTTGTCCTTGCAGGAAGTACATACCGCGATCTTTAATCTGCAATCAAGATAGGAGGTGCCTATTACTGTTAAACAGAAAACAAGAATAACCAATCCGAGTCTCAGGAATTTTTTCCGAAGAGCCAGTAAGGAAAGCAACGTACAAAATAATCCAAATGCAATTATAAATGATGCCGCCGGAAAAAGAAACCCTTTGCCATAAAATGAAATATTGTTTCCACTCAATAACCTGAATAAATAGCGAACGGTTATCCTGAAGTATTCTTCAAAGAAAATCGCTGAAAAACACGACACAAGGAAAACGCCTGAAAGAAATAATATCGCTTTTAGTTTACTCATCTAATCCGATTAGACATTAAAAACAGTCCATTAATATTATTGCAGGATCTCTCAATAACCTTTCGATAAAAGAGAAACGACGGAAAAAAGATTTCCCGAATTTCGGGGCCGTTTATTCTCTTCGTTTCTCTTTTATTGAAATTTATTGCACGTTATTCCTCATTATTTATAAAACTTCCACTTCGTCTTAAAATCCCTTGTTAATGGCTGGTTGGTAATGATGGCCCTTACCATCTCAACGGGCATGGCATTTTCTTTCAGGATGGCGTCATGAAATTGTTTGTAGGTCATTTTGCCTTTATCAACCACTTCTTTTTTCAATGCATAGAACTGGAAAGCGCCGGTCATATAGGCGAGTTGATACAATGGCCCGTAGTTTCCGGTGAAAGAACGTCTTACTTCACCTTCGGCGTTGGCTCTTTCATGACCGACCCTGTCAACTAAGAAATCAATACACTGCTGTGGTTTCCAATTGCCCAAATGATAATTGAGTGAGAAGATGATCCTCGCACAACGGTGCATGCGCCAGAACAACATACCCACGCGATCCTCAGGTGATCTGGGAAATTTCATATCCCACAAAATAAATTCCCAATACAGCGACCAGCCTTCTGTCCAGAAAGGTGTTCTGTAATTGCGGTAAGATTTATACCTCGCATTCATATAGGCCTGCAGCCCATGACCTGCTATCAATTCATGGTGAACGGTAGCCCGTGAGAAATGCGGGTTGTTGCCACGCATGCTCATCATGCGTGAAGCTGAATCCATGGTATTGGTGGGGTAGGCGATCTGTAAAACTTCACCACCCAAAAAGAAAGGGCTCACTAACTGTTGCCTTGGCGACATCATCGTCATTCTCCATGATTCTTCAGCCAGTGGTGGAATGGTAACGAGATCATTCTTTTTCAGGAAATCTACGGATTGATTATAAAGCCCCAGGATCATTTCCGGTTGTTGTCCCTCGGGAACATAGGTGTTCTTTACTTTTTCAAGTGCCGCTTTCCAGTTATCACCAAAACCCATTTCGCGCGAAGCTTTCAACATTTCAGCATCGCACCACGCAAATTCTTTGTTGGCAATGCCGATCAGTTCTTCGGGCGAATAAGGGATCATTTCATATTGCAGTTGCCTGATCAGTTCTTCTCTTCCGATAGGATTACCAACAATGCCGCTGCCATCGTCTTTTTGTAAAGTGGCCTTATTGCCTTTATCTCTTAATTGCGTTGCATATTTTCCTAAAGCAGCATCAAAAGAAGTATAGGGTGTAGGAACGAGCTTTGTGAACTGAGGGTCGTAGCCATTATAAAATTCATATGTGCTTCGCAGCGCATTTCGTAAGCCATTTACTGTAGCTTCTGCACGGATGGCGAGCTGCAGATCAAGTAATGGTTCGCTTGCCAGGGCATCGGCAACAGCTTTCAGTTGCTGCTCCATGGTATTGAGTTTACCGGCAACATCGCTACCATTCATTGCTCTACCACGGCGGCGTAATTTTTCAAGGTCATAGATCGGATCACCAAAGGCAACATATTTGTAAATGGCTTTGTACTCTTTTTCTTCGAGGTCGAGGGTGCGGAGTTCATTGTCGAGATTACGTTTGAAAAGTATGTAATCAACCTGGCCACTTGTTTTCATCTTCTCAAAAGGCAATTGTTGTAATTGTTTCAGGTAGTCATTAATAAATTTCCTAAAACGTTCCCTTCTCTCCGGTGAATTGGTTACGGTATAAAAACGGTTGAGGCTGCCGCGGTCGGCCTCGTAATTGGCCATTACGGGTTGCACTTCGCTGGTTTGGTAGTAGGTATCAGTTGATTTACCGTTCTGTGCAAACGGGATCGCTGTAGTGAACAGCAGGATGGCTAAACAGGAAAAACGAAACAACTTTCTCATAGCGATTTTAGTTTGTTATGAAAGTAGTGAAAAGATAGAGGCGAAACAAATCCGTCCCCCTCAAAGGGAGCTTGGGGGTTAGAAGGAAAATAATCTTATCTTGGTTTCATAAATAAGAAATATGAAAAGGATAGCCTGTTTATTGGCCTGTACATTGATGGTGTTGGTTACAACCGCGCAAACCAAAGTGAACCCTGTGATCAAAAAATTCGGAACGGTTACGGAAGTACCTTTTTCCGTTGAGAACCCGGATCCTAAAATGGACTATAAGATTATTGTTGAAGTAAATACGGAAAACCTCAAACCTGAAAATGTTCACGAGTTCTTTGACAAAACAGCGAGTGCGTTCAATCTTCATGCATTGGGCGGTGTACCTGCCAACAAAATGCATATGATCCTGGTGATCCACGGCCCTGCGGCGCAATACGTGGTGAATGATGAGGAGTATAAAAAGAAATTCAATTCACCCAACCCGAATATTCCTTTGTTCAAAGAGTTGACGGATGCAGGTGTAAAAATATTTGTATGCGGGCAATCGCTTAATAAAAGAAATATCCCGAAAGAAGCTGTGACACCGGAAGTAAAACCGGCTTTGTCGGCGATAACAACATTAACTACTTACCAGTTGAAGGGATATTCGATATTGAGGTTCTAAAGGATCAGGGATTAGCGGATTGAGAATTGGCGAATTATATAAACGTACTAACTTTCAATCCGCCAATTCGCCAATTATCAATCCGCTAATCCACTAATTTCTTTATCTCTCTATTCTCATAGATCATTTTATCTCCGCCATTAAAACCAACGTTCACCATCGCAGAAGCCAATTGTTCCGAGGTCAATCCGATATTAGGATAGATCATCCTGAATAAATATTTGTATAACACACGGAAAATATAGTACTGCCTGTTGGGTTCTACACGTGGTGTAACAGGGTAAATATAACCGGGTCTGAAAATGGAAAGCTGCTTAAAATTGAGTTTGATCAGTATATTTTCAGCAATGCCTTTATCGCGTGCAAACATAACCATGCTTTTTTCAGAAAGATCGGCGCCCTGGCCGCTTAGAAAACAGAACGTTGCATCCGGGCTCTTCTTTTTCAAACATTGGGCAAATGCCCTGGTAAAATCAACGGTTATTTTTCTGAATTCATCCTTCGGAACCTGCCCGGTGTAAACACCGATGCAGAAAAAACAAATATCCTGGTTGGTAAACTGCGTTTCGATGGAGGAGTAGTCGAGAAAATCATTGTGAAATACTTCCACCAATTTTGGATGCTCGATGCCTGTTGGTTTTCTTGTGATGGAGGTGATCTTTTGAACATCACCTCTCTGAATGCAATGTTCCAGTATCAATCCTCCCATCATTCCATTGGTTCCGGTGATCAGAATATTTTTCATAATTATTAGTCTACACTAAACTGATTCTCTTACCCGTTCTCGCCGCTTCATAAATAGCCATTAATATTTTCATATCCCGCAAACCTTCTTCACCAGATGTATGAGCGGGAAATTTATTGCTTTCTAAAAATTCTTTACAGATACCCTGTAACATCACGGTCTGGTGATGAACTATTGGTATATTCATTTCTCCCTCGCTTGTTCTTCCTTTCAGAGGCCCGTAACCATACGCTGGCCCCAATTGGAACCATCCCTTGGTAGCAGATACGTATAACTGCTCGATATTGGATTTATAAGAAGTAAACCCATTCACCATGGTATTGTCTGAAAACTGCATTTGCCAGGAAACGGATTCTTCCACAGTTGTAAACCGTTCTTTATCCGTAACCGGGCCGAATTGCGCAGTTACCCAAAGAGGTTCCTTGCCTGTAACATAACGTGACGCCTGAACGCAATAAATGCCAACATCCATCAAGGGCCCGCCACCTGCCAGTTCTTTTTTCAACCGCCATTGCGTAGGGTCGCCGATGCTGAAACCGAAATTAGTTTGCACAAAACGAACATCACCATATACTTTTTGCTGGCCAAGGCGTTTTGCCTCGAGGTTAAAAGGTTCAAAATGCAAGCGGTAGCCGATACCCAATTGTACCCCTGCTTTTTTACATGCAGCAACCATTTCTTCTGCTTCTTTTACGGAAACAGACATCGGTTTTTCGCACATTACATGTTTGCCTGCTTTTGCCGCACGAAGAACAAATTCATGGTGCATGGAATTGGGAAGAACCACGTACACAATATCAATGTCTTTGTTATTGGCAATCTGGTCAAAGTTCTGGTAGTTGTAAATATTCTTTTCGGGGATATTATATTTCTTTTTCCATTCCTCTGCTTTGGCCGGTGTGCCGGTTACAATACCTGCGAGATAACAGTTATCCGTTTTCTCCAATGCAACCGCCAGTTGGTTCTTTGCATAACTGCCAAGTCCGACCAGGGCAACACCTAATTTTTTTTGGAAAGGATCGCTTGGTTTTTTTAAGGTGGAGACGAATGCGGAAGCAGTAAGCGTAGTACCCAGGCCCAGGCTAATGGTCTGTAAAAATTTGCGACGGGAATGATTGTTTGGCATATCGAAGGAATTGAGTTGGTGATAATTCCTTCAAATTACAAAAGGTTTGGAGAATTACAAATAGGAGGAAGTTGCATAAAAGTTGCATTGGGAAGTTGCAGTAACCTCCATAGAAAAAAAATTGCCACAGAATACACAGATTACCACAGATTTGTTCGGAAAATTTCTGTGGTAATCTGTGTATTCTGTGGCAAAAGACTTTAATATTCCGGATTCACCCCAACATAATTCGACGGCGTGATCGCTTTTAACTCCTTCTTCAACGCAGCGCTTACTTTTAACCTGCCAATGAAATCATGCATTGTCTTTTTATCTATCGTATGGTTACCGCGTGTAAGATCTTTCAATGCTTCGTAAGGATTGGGATAATTTTCACGGCGTAAAATGGTTTGGATGGCTTCGGCAACTACGGCCCAATTATTTTCGAGGTCGGCTTTTAATTTCACTTCGTTCAGAACGAGTTTATCTAACCCTTTCTCCAATGATTTGAACGCAATAATCACATGCGCAATCGGAACGCCAATATTTCTCAATACCGTTGAATCTGTCAGGTCGCGCTGCAAACGGCTTACAGGTAATTTGGCTGACAAATGTTCCAGCAATGCATTGGCCATTCCTAAATTGCCTTCTGCATTTTCAAAATCGATCGGGTTTACTTTATGCGGCATAGCTGATGACCCTACTTCGCCTTTTTTTGTTTTCTGTTTAAAATAATCCATGCTGATATAGGTCCAGATATCCCTGCACAGATCAATTAAAATATTATTGATGCGTTTGATGGCATCGCAATGCGCGGCTAAAGAATCATAATGTTCTATCTGTGTAGTGAACTGCATGCGTTGCAATCCCAACACATCTTCCACAAAAGCATTACCCAGTGCCACCCATTTCTTTTTCGGATAAGCTGCCTGGTGCGCATTGAAGTTACCAGTGGCACCGCCAAATTTAGCAGCGTAAGGAATACTTGAGAACAGTTCTACCTGGTTATTCAATCGCTCAACAAATACCATGAGTTCTTTACCCAGCCTTGTGGGAGATGCAGGTTGCCCATGTGTTCTTGCCAGTAAAGGAATGCTTTTCCACTGGGCAGCTAACTGGTATAGATGATTCTGTAAATTGATCAGTGATGGTAAATACTCATGCTCCATACAATGCTTCCAGCTTAAAGGAATGGCAGTGTTGTTGATGTCTTGTGAAGTGAGTCCAAAATGGATCCATTCTTTTAGTTGCGGGATACCGGCTTTATCCAGTTGCTCTTTTAGAAAATATTCTACTGCTTTTACATCATGATTGGTGATGGCTTCTATCTGTTTAATCTGTTGTGCGTCGCTAACACTGAATTCAACCAATACTTTTTTCAGCGCTGCCCTGCTTTTGGATGATAATTTGAAAAATTTCTGATCGGCAAGAAAGAAAAAATATTCTATCTCAACCAATACACGGTATTTGATGAGCCCATATTCGGAAAAGAATTCATCGAGCTGGTTTACCTGTTTACGATAACGGCCATCGATAGGGGAGACTGCTGTTAATTGGCTGAGTTCCATTTGGAATTAATAATTAGTAATTAATAATTAGTAATTGAGGCTACTAATCGTTCTGAAATCTGCTAGTTAGTGAGTATTAATTTTTAATTATTAATCACTAATTAACTTTCTTTGCTGCAAATTTAGACGAATTGGACAAGAGAATACGTGTTGGAGCAGTAAGTTATTTGAACACCCGGCCATTATTATACGGATTAAAGCGTTCGGGATTGATGGACAAGATCGAATTGCTGGAAGAATACCCCGCACGGATCGCGGCAATGCTGTTGAATGACGAGATCGACATGGGATTGGTGCCTGTAGCCATCATTCCGCAATTGAAGGAAGCGCATATCATCACTGATTACTGTATTGGTGCCGATGGCGAAGTGGCTTCGGTGGCAATCTTTAGCGAAGTGCCTTTAGAAGAAGTAAAAAAATTGCTGCTCGATTATCAAAGCAGGACCTCCGTGAACCTCGCTAAAATTTTACTCAAAGAATATTGGCAGAAAGATCTGGTACTGGAAAATGCGAAAGAGGATTTCAGATCAGCTATTAAAGGCACTACTGCGGGTATCGTTATTGGTGACAGAGCACTGGAGCAAAGAAAGATCTCACCATATATATATGATCTCGGTGCCGCATGGAAAGCATATACGGGTTTGCCTTTTGTTTTTGCGGCCTGGGTGGCTAACAAGCCACTTGGAGACGATTTTGCGGATGCTTTCAATCTCGCAAATGCGTATGGCGTTGCACATATCAGCGAAGTGGTGGCAGAAACAGACTACCCTGTCTACGATCTCAATCAATATTATACACGGAACATCAGTTATCGCCTTGATGACGAGAAAAGAAAGGGTTTGGCTTTGTTTTTAGAAAAATTGGGCGAATTTAGTAGCATATGACGTTTTTCTTTTCTGGATATGATGCGATAAAGAATGATAAACCCATCATTTGTTTGAATTGGTTCTTACTGATTGTTTTTTTTGGCTCTCCTTTTTGTTTACAGGCTCAATTTCAAATGCCCGATACTGTTTGCGTTAACAGCGCTGTTACAATCACTAACCCGGTTACCGCAAGTACCTATTTCTGGAATTTTTGCCAGGCAAATGTGAATGTCCCACCTGTAGGTACAAGTCTTGGTAATGTAAACGGCAAACTAAATCTTCCCGCCAATGTAGATTATGCATATGACAATGGAAATTATTACGGGTTGCTCGTAAATAATGGTAATAGTGGCGGATTGGTGAGACTTGATTTTGGCAATAGTTTATTGAACACGCCAACGGCGGTTTTGCTTGGTACTTTTGGTGGTATCATACCGGATGGAGGTGAGGGCATACAAGTTGTAAAAGAAGGCACCAACTGGTATGCGATCATTGTGGGCGGAGACCCCCTGGCCGGGGGCACAAGTACTCCGCGAATCATAAAAGCAGATTTTGGTAATTTATTGACCAATACGCCTACCGTTACAAATTGGGGTAACCTGGGTAATATGGGTTACCCGCATGATATTTACCTATTTAAAGACGTAAATAACTGGTACGGTTTTGTGGCCAATTACCGCAACAGCACGATTACGCGGTTTAGTTTTGGAACGAATTTCAACAGCCCGCCTGCAGCAACCAACCTGGGTAGTTTTAATGGACTGTTATCAGGGCCAACCGGTCTTTGTCCTATCAATGATAATGGCACCTGGCGCTTGTTTGTTACAAACTTTACCGGGAATACACTTGCAAGACTTGATTTTGGCAATAGTCTTTTGAATACACCTTCAGGGTCGGCCAACCTGGGAAACCCGGGCGGTCTTTTTTCCAGCCCGAGAGATATCATGATCATGAATTATTGTTCACAGGCAATTGCTTTTGTTGGGAATGACAACAGCGATGTAACCAGGCTGAATTTCAGCACGCTTACCTCATCGCCCAGTTATGTGAATTTGGGAAAGATAGGTGGGCCGGGTAACATCCATTCCATCTCAAAACCTTTCAGGATGGGTGCAGATTTGTTTGTGTTCCTGCCCAATTCTTATTCCAATAACCTTACCCGTTTCCAGTTTCCGGGTTGTTCTAATTCCAGTATCTCAAATAGCACCGCACAGACGCCGGCAATATTCTCATACAATACACCAGGTACCTATAATATAAGTCTTACTGTTGATGATGGTTTACCAACACAAAATATGTACTGCAAACAATTGGTAGTAATTGCAAAAACACCGACAACTGTCTCACCCGATACAGCCGTTTGCGGAACTGTTCCTGTTACCCTTACCGCTACCGGCGGAAGTGTATATGAATGGCTCGATCCTACGATCAGCAACCAGGCGTTTTCTACTGTCCAGGTAACACCTTCTCAAACAACCAGCTACAAAGTGAGGGTACTTAACAGTTGCGCCGTCAATGATACATTAACCACTAAAGTAACCGTGAACCCTTTGCCTGTAGTAACCGCTTCCAAATCGAATGATATCGGTTGTTCTTTTGCCAGCGCGCAACTAACCGCAACAGGTAGCGGTTCTTACCTGTGGCAACCGGCAACGGGTTTATCTAATGCAACCATTGCTAATCCTGTTACAACGGCCACTCAAACGACCAAATATTTTGTAACGGTTACTAATTCCAATGGATGCAACAAAACAGATTCTGTGAATATTGTGGTAAGCGCAATGAAGAATCTTTCCGTTTCTCCAGATACAACAGTTTGCCTGGGTAACTCCGCAACCCTGAAAGCTTCAGGTGGCGATACTTACGAGTGGCTGAATAAAAATGATATCAGCAATCCTTCTCAGTCAACAGTGCAGGTAACACCGGCTCAATCTACCAGTTACAAAGTGCATATATATAATAATGCCTGTCTTTCGAATGATACATTGACAAGCAAAATAACTGTGAATTCATTGCCTGTTGTCAATATTGCAAAATCAAATGATATCGACTGCTCTTTTAATACTTCGCAATTATCAGCAAGTGGCGGCGGCAGTTATTTATGGTCACCCGCAACAGGTTTATCTGACGCAACCATTGCCAACCCGGTAGCAACCATTGCACAATCAACAAAATATTATGTAACGGTTTCGAGTCCCGGCGGATGTAGTGCAAGGGACTCGATTAACGTGGTAGTGGCCTCGGCCTCCAATCCCAGTCTATACCTTGTACCAAGCGCGTTCTCGCCGAATGGCGATGGAAAGAACGACTGCTTCAGTATCAAACAATGGGGCAATATTACCAATCTTTCATTCAGCGTATATAATCGTTGGGGCGAAAGGATCTTTTTGAGCAATACCACTTCTAAATGCTGGGACGGCAGGTATAAGAGTATCCCGCAGCCATCGGGTACTTATGTTTATTATATTACATTCAAAAGTTTTTGCGGCACCGTTGAAAGAAAGGGTACTGTAGTGCTGATACGTTAAAAGCTTTCGCTCACTATAACATGCATAATATTTCCATCATAACCATTTGTTTCAACAACCTTCCAGATCTGCAAAGAGCCTGTGCGTCTGTTGACGCGCAAACAGTTTTGCCGGATGAACATTGGGTGATCAATGGATCTACAAACAATGAGATAGAGCAATGGTTGTTGCGCACTCCACAACCGCCTCACAGGAGATGGGTGAATGAAAGAGACAACGGGATTTCTGATGCATTTAACAAAGGGATCCATAAGGCAGGGTCTGAGATCACACATCTTTTAAACTCAGGTGACCAGTATGCCTCAAATGATGTGCTGGAAAGGGTTATGGAAGTTTTCGCAAATAACTCTTCCATTCAATGGATCAGCGGAAATATACAAATGACAAGGGCGGGTAAGTCTGTAATAGTAGGAAAGCCTTTTGAAAAAAATAAATTATACCGGGGAATGCGCAGTGTTTCACATCCTACATGGTTTGTGAAAAAAGAAGTGTATAGCAGGGTAGGACTATTCAGCAGTAAATATAAAATGGCGATGGACTACGATCTCTTGTGTCGCCTGGGCAATGAACCTTATGCATACCTGGATAAAACCATGGTTATTTTTGATGATACAGGTGTAAGTTCTAATAACTACATTGCCTCATTACAGGAAAATAGAAAAGTGTATGAATCTCATTTTGGATTTTCTGTATGGCTGATCATCTGGCAATTGCGTTTGAAATTATTACATTACCTGTTGCAAACCAGTTTTGGAAAACGGCTATTTAAGCTTAAAAAGAAAGCCGGGCTTGAGAATATGTAGGTTCAATCAGGGTTTGATTGCTGATCTTCCGGTATCGTCAATCCGGTGCAGCATGATTGAAATATTATTTGCCGCTAGGTATTCGTCAACCGCTTTGCGCGAACCTTTCCAAAAACCATAGTCATCAATGATCAATACGCCCGAACGGTTTAATTTGGGATAGAGCTGTTCCATTTCATGTTTGGTTGATTCGTACCAGTCTGTATCTAATCTCAACAAAGCGATTTGCCCGGGATCTGCAGCGGGTATGGTTTTCAATACATCCCCTTCAATAAAATGGATATTGTTTTCAGGGTAATTGGTTCTGCGGATGTTTGTTTTTACCTCTTCAATGGTAGAAAAAGCCCAAACCACACTTTCTTCTTTAATGCCTGCATCCTTTACCAAAAGATCGGCGGCGGTTTCTTCATTGTGTGCCTTGTCTTCATCGGTGGGGGCGGTCATGCCTGCATATGTATCGTATAAAAATAACTGCCTGTCGGTGGCATTTAATTTTTTCAGCGTTTCGGCTACCGCCATCATGCTTCCACCTTTCCATACACCGCATTCAACAATACTTCCCGGTATATTATTATGCACAACATGTTTAACCGATTCTATCAATGCAAACAGTCGTTCAGGACTGGTCATGGTATAGGGGCGCACTTTTTCAATGATCCCGATATGAAAAGGTTCAAAGTCTTGCGGATAGGGTGGTTGCACCTTACCGATGCCCAGTAAGGTTTTTACAAATTTGATTGGTTTGATTTTCATACTTCCTGTATAGAAATGCAAATATGCATTAAATAAGGCTTCGATAAGTAGCCAGGGTTTGTTCCAAAGTAATATCCCAGCCAAATTTTTTACTTCTTTCATAACCGGCACTAACCAGTTCCTGCTGCCTGCTTTTATTTCGATAAGTTTCTGAGATTGCTGCAGCCATGGAATCGGTACTGGTTGGATCAAAATAAGCTGCCGCATCTCCGCCTACTTCCTGGATACTGGATCCTGCACTCACCACGCAGGGGCTGCCGCATCCGAAGGCTTCCAGTAAGGGTAAACCAAAACCTTCGTACAGACTTGGATAAACAAATAATTCGGCATTTTTATAAAGTACGATCAGGCTGTTATCATTATGGATAGGAACATATCGTACCCTTTTATCAATACCCATTTCTTTAAAAAGCAGCTCCTCTTCTTTTGTGAATACACCGCCGCCGCCGAAAACAAGGGTCAACCCTTTTTCCGCCAGTAATACCTGCGACATTGCTTTTACGAAAGGCTCAAAATTTTTATGTTTTCCTTTTCTGCTGCCGATGTATAAGAGATAAGGTGTGAATTCATTTTCTTTTTTTGTAACGGCATCCATATCTTTTTGTTCCAGAGAATTGCCAAGATAAATCACTTTAATTTTTTCAGGGGCAATGCCAAAATGTTCAATGAGATCGTTCCGGGTGTTTCCAGAGATGGCAATCAGGAGATCCGCTGCCTGGATCGTTTTTTTTCTATGCGCAATCAGTGTTTGTAAACTGGGTGTCTTTAAATGATATTTTTCATCAATCAGGTCATATACGGTAAGCACCATGGGCCTGCCGTGCCTGTTGCCAATACACGAGCTGTGAAAATAAGTAGGATGAAAAATGTCGAAATGATTTGTTCTGGTACGATAAAATGTATTCACCCTGTTAATGATCCGGACAAGGTCTTTTTTCCCTTTAAATTTTGCATGAGTAAGCCATGAATGATCCGGATGAAGTTGCTGAAGAAACACATTGTCCGAAAACTTTACATCCAGCAATGCTATTACAGATTCATCACCCTCCATGCCCTTGATCAATTCATAAAAATACCGGGAAATACCGCCAAATTTTTGATCACAAAATATCTGGTGGTCGTATTGAATGGTCATCATGGGAATTTAATAAAATTTATCTAATTTTGGCAGTGTATCTATTTTATTCAGCTGAGATCCTGTTTATATTTTCAAACTGATACACTACCCTGATTTTCAGCTTTGGCTCATGCGCAAATTAAATATCCCGAATAAGTAAATATGGTGCCTGAAAATTTTAATCCACCGGTTTCGCATCCATTGTATTTTATACGGAAAGGACTGTACAACAAAATTAACCTTTACAGCTCACAATTACAGGGCAGGCTGATGGATTTTGGTTGTGGCTCCAAACCTTATCAATCTTTATTTACCCAGGTTACTGAATATATCGGATTGGATTATGCCAGCGAGGGCCATAGTCATGAAGATGAAAATGTAGATGTGTTTTATGATGGGATCACGATCCCTTTCGAAAATGAAAGTTTTGATTCTGTTTTCAGCAGTGAAGTGTTTGAACACGTATTTTCCCTTCAGCAAATTTTGCCTGAAATAGCCAGGGTAACCAAAAAAGGCGGGAAGCTGCTCATCACTTGTCCGTTTGTATGGGAAGAACATGAAATTCCTGTTGACTATGCCCGCTATACCCGTTTTGCACTACAGGATATGCTGGAGAAAAACGGTTTTGAAATTAAGGTTACTGATAAAAATGGAAATTTTGTGCGCACACTGCATCAACTTTTTGTTGTATATATCAATGATACCTGGCTGCATAAAGTATGGGGCCTTTCGAGGGTTCCGTTGTTTAAAAAAATAGTCCGCCAGGTATTTGTTCCGTTTCTGAATTATGCTTTTTTACTGGTGGAACCGCTTTGGCCTAAATCAGATAAATTATATTTGAACACTATTATCGTGGCTGAAAAAAAATAATGAAAAAGATACTCTATACCGTTTGCTCTGCCAGTCACCTGGCCCATTGCAAAACAATGGCCGATTCGTTTGTTGAGTTTAATGAAGACTATAGCATAGTGATCGGACTGGTTGATCAGATTAGCAACAGGTTTGATAAAAATGAATTTCTGCCGCATCAACTGGTAGAAGTAGATAAGATCGGAATTCCTGATTTTGACGATATGAAGTTCCGCTACACAGTGCTCGAATTAAGTTGTGCGATGAAAGTGTTTGTTGCTCAGTATATCTTTCAGCAATATAACCCCGATATTTTATTTTATCTCGATTCTGATATTCTCGTACAAAACAGTTTCAGTTCGTTGGAAGATCAACTGACAGCAAACGATATACTGATCACACCGCATTTTGAAAGCCCGTTTCCGGATAATACGAATTTACCACGGGAGCGCGATATGCTTCGTTCGGGTGTTTACAATGCCGGTTTCATGGCCTTCAGACGAAGTGAAACGGTAACGCGTTTCCTGCAATGGTGGGAGGGACATATGCGAACAGAGTGCTATCTTAATTTTGCAGAAGGAATGGGGGCAGATCAGATCTGGCTGAACCTGGTTCCGATACTCTTCACTAGAACCGGTATCGTCACGCATTCCGGTGCAAACCTGGCTTACTGGAATTTACATGAAAGGAAATTATCTGGTTCAGCGGGTTCCATTTTGGTTAATGGAACAGAACCTTTGTTGTTCCTGCATTTGAGCGGATACAGGATTGACCAGCCCGATATTTTATCACGCCACCAGACACGTTATCAACTAAACCAGTTTCCTGTTTTGGAAACCTTATTCTCCAAATACCGGGAAGCCGTTATTAAGAATGGATATGAAAAATATTCAGTGATGCCCTGCGCTTTTGCAAAACCGGTTAAAAAATCTACAGGATTAATGCCGATGGTTAACCGATGGCTAAAACCCCTGGGGGTAAAACTTAGCGGTGTATAATGTGTTCCCCTATGTAATGTTCCACAGGAAGTCTGTTATATTTGTTGCATGAGGCCCATCAGTTTCATTATTATCACTTATAATCGCCCGGGGGATACGCTTGAATTATTGCAGAATATTCAATCACTCAATCGTGCAACCGAATTGCTGGAAGAAGTAATTGTGGTGAACAATGCTTCAACAGAAGATTATGCTGCAGTTAGAGATCATATCAACAACAATTCCTCCGTTTCATTCAAATATTTTGATGCTCCTTCCAATCTTGGCGTTACCAAGGGAAGAAACTATGCTCTGCAATTTGCCAAAGGGGAGTTCTGCATTTTCCTGGATGACGATGCCGTTCTTCAGAATAAAGATGCTTTGGAAAATACAATGCGGAGTTTTCAGTCGCTTGGCTTTGAAGACAGGGAGGTGGCCATTGTTTCATTTAAGGTATTGTATTACGATAACCTTGAAATGCAGGTAAACGCCCTTCCCCATAAACAATTTGAGAAGTATAAAGGAATGCATAGCTTCTTTACGTATTACTTTGCCGGCGGCGCCCATGCCATTAAAAGAAAACTGCTTATTGAAGCGGGTAATCTTCCTGAAGAGTTTTTTTATGGCATGGAGGAATATGATCTTAGTTACCGGCTCATTGATAGGAACTATTGCATTAAATACGATGATAGTATTGTGATGCTGCATAAAGAATCACCGTTAGGCAGAAAACCCAAAGAAGAAAAATTACGCGCTATGTGGGTGAACAAATGCATTGTAGCCTATCGCTATTTACCCATGCGCTATTTTTATTCTACCACATTCATGTGGAGTATCCAGTTCCTGAAAGAAACAGGGTTTAATGTAAAAGGTTTTTTGAAAGGATGGAGTGATGTGATGAAGATCAGATCAACGGAAAAAAGAACACCGTTAAGTAATAGTTCGATGGAGTACCTCCGAAAAACCGAAGCGCGACTCTGGTACTAACGAATCTTTAGTAAAGATCAAATGCTGATTAGTAAACCGTGCCTTTGTGTCTCCGTGTGCAATTTAATTTTCACACCAAGGCACAAAGGCACGGTTTAGTTGCGGGATTTCATAACCGCGATAACAGACAGAGCTTTCTGAACAATCTGATCCCAATTGAAGAATTGATAGAATGCGGCAGGAACACTTTGCAGGGTTCTGTCGCTTTGTGTAAACATATTATCTGCAAACCCCTGCCAGTCATAATCATCCACCAGCACTAATTTTTCACCAGTTATTTCCTGTGGAATGCCCTTGGCACCGCTCCTGGCAGAAATGCATGTTTGATCATATGCCAATGCATCGATCAGTTTGGTTTTGATACCACTGCCTAAAGTAACCGGGTTGATAAAACAGTCTGCCCCTTTAAAATACAGGCTGATATCATCTACAAATCCTTTGAAAATAATATCCGGGTAGGAACGTAAAACTTTCTGCCATTGATCGGTTATGCGGTTGCCGCAGATAAAAATGCGGAAAAGAAACTGCTTAGCCTGCAATCGCAATAACAATTCATTGATGATGATGCGTAATGCATCCGTATTGGGTAAATAATCAAGTGTTCCATTAAATAAGAACAGCCTCGTAGCAGGATCCAGTTTATTTTCTATGATGAGCTGTTCACGGCTGGTCACTCTTTCTTTTTTGTCTAAGGGGTGCAACAAATCGGCACCATACGTAATAACGGTGCATCTCTCTCTGGAAAGACGGTAATGCGTGATTGCCCAATCAAGATCTTCCTGTGAAATAAAAAAGCTGTGGTCGGCTTTCCCGTGTACCCATCCTTCATACCATTGATACACGCGCCACAAAGGTTTGTGCATATCACGAAAGCGGTGCGCCTCAATATTATGAGAGTGAATGATAAACGGTTTCTTACTGAGCCATCTCAACAGAATGCCCAGCCAGCCCATGTATGAATGCTCAATGCATATTACATCAATTGCCTGCTGTTTGATGAGCTTGCGTAAACGGAAAATATAACGCAGGTTGGCAAAACCCCGTTTGTGATGATACAAAAAAGGGAGTACGGTATAATCATTAGCAGTGGAAATATTTTCCTTTTCCACTGCTAATACCAGTTTTGCCTTTTTGGCAAGATGTGAATAGAAATTAGCGACACCTTTCTGACCACCCATCTGGGCAGGGAACACTTTAAATGATACAATGCCCAGTACAGATGGTTGCCTCATCAGGCGGTTGCTTTTAGTTTACGGAAGCTTGATACCGCTGCGCCTATCAGCAATAACCAGATCAATATCGAAGCCCCGATTGAGGCTTTGCTGCTGTTATAGAAAGAAGCGGGTTTGAATTCAAACACGATCTTATGATCACCGGCAGGCACCTGCAAACCACGCAGTACATAATTGGTGCGGATGATCGGTGTTTCTTTTCCGTCGATCTTTGCTATCCAGCCACCATCATAGTACACTTCGCTAAAGACAGCAAACTCTGCATTCTTTGATGATGAACTGTATTCAATGATATCATTATCATTATACAACAGTTTGATAGAAGCGGTACTGTCTTTAACTGCATTGGCGGTAAGGTCTTTCTTAGATGCTTCATCTAAGATCGCGGTGTCTTTTGGATTGAAGTTTGTCAGGGCCTTCATTATTTCGGCGGGGCCTTTTTTATAATCCAGTGCTTTTACAAACCAGGCTGCGCCTAATGCTTCAGGGTTCTGCTGAACCTGCAGGCCCTGGCCATTCTGCTGGGCGGAAGTGATGATGTATTTTGTATTCAGCATATCAAGCACGGGCAGGCAATTGGGAAAATTATAGAGTTGTTTCTCTATGATATCCTGGTAAATACTCAGTTTGGCCGGGTGGTATCCTCCAATGGATTTATGAAAATACGGAGTAGTCGGTCCGCCATTGAACGCACGGCTGATATCCTCTGATACATCAAGTACACGGTAATAGCCTGTGTCTCTTAAGATCTGTTGATCAACAGGTGTGGGTGCAAAAATGTTTTCACTATCTGTTTTATCCAGGTAGTTATCTCCATTCAGGTATTTGTTGTCGATGATGATCACATCAATAAAAGCAAATATTCCCACGATAATGATCGTTGTTAATGCATTGATCTTTTTCCTGATAAAAAGGAAAGTGGCAACAATGGCAACAGCGATGAATAGAAATGAGCGGAAAAGATCACCCATGAAAAGGCTTTTCCTGTCTTCTCTTATTCCATTGATAAAAGCCCTTACCGGCGGTTCTACCACTGCTTTCTGTTGTGCATCGGTAATGTTGGTCAGGTATTGTGATAAGGATTTGTCGGCCTCGCCGGTAAAATCAGAAGTGATATACACAAGTAGCGCCAACACAAATACCCCGGCAACCACCAACAATCCTTTTTTGTATTTCTGAAAAAGAAGTTCTTTGTTTTCATATTTCAGGATCATGTCGAGCGTGAGTACAGACATGATCGTTAATAACAGCGTAGGGACCACCAGGATCATACTTGGCGCCCTGAATTTGTTGTACATGGGCAGAACATCGAGCATTACCCTGTTGAAGCCATCAAAATATTTGCCCCAGCTAAGGAGTATGGTGAAGATGCATGTTGCCAGTATCCACCATTTATGTTTTCCATCCAATAATACAAAACCCATCAATGCGAGAAAGCAAACAATTGCGCCTACGTAGGGCGGGCCGGAAGTTCCTACGCCATCAATACCACCCCAATAGAATTGAACTGCACCTTGTAATTGCTGACCAAGTTGTTGGGGCATTTGCTGTAGGGCTTCAATAGCTTTTGATTTATCTTCGGCTACTTCAAGGTTATGGCTGCTTCCTCCGTATATGCGTGGGAACATCATCACCAGGGGCTCTGTTTTATAGATACTGTAGCTCATTGCATAATCCTTGCTCAGGCCTGTTTTCGTGACGCCTTTTGCCGAATCAGCTATTTCACTTCCGCCACGGATAGTACGCTTGGAATAATCGTAGGTTGTAAAAAGCACTACCGCATTTACTAAAACACCCAATAGCGCCGCGCCCAGGGCAAGGCCACCTGCAGTAAATAAATGTTTAAAATCTTTTTCTTTGATCCATTTGATCGCAAGGCTGATGGTCATTACCAACACGATAAGAAAACTATAATAAGTGATCTGCAGGTGATTGGCTGAAATAAGTAAAGCGGTAAATAAAGCGGTCAATGCGGTTCCCCACAGGTAACGTTTGTGATATATCAATAACAGCGAACCGATAAAAGCAGGTAAATAAGCAATGGCCATCATCTTTGTATCATGGCCCTGCGCAATGATGATGGGATTGTAAGTTGCATAGGCATAAGAAAGTGCACCGAATAAACCGATATATGGATTTACGCGCAATACCTGGCTTAAAAAATAAAAACAGATACAGGCGAGGAAAAAGAAACTAACGGGTTTGGGTAGGTTCAATGTTAAAACGCTACCGATATATACAACAGAAACGGGGTTGCTACCCACGCTGGTGATCTGGAAAGCAGGCATGCCACTGAAAATACCATTCGTCCACAAAGGAAAATCGCCATGTTTTTTCTGGTACTCATATGAATTCTGCGCCATGGTCTTCCAGAGTTTCACATCCTGCTGCTGCAAGACTTTGCCTTCAAGAGTAGGTTTACAGTACACGAGAGCCACCACTATAAAAACGACCACGGCAATAACATGTGGCAGTATTTTTTTCCATTGAAAATTTTTCATCGTTTCCGGGTTAAGTGCAGCAAATTAATGTTATTTTGAACGAAATTTTTTATGAAGGGGCTTTTATTTTTAGCCAGAGTGGCATTAATCTGCAACGTACTTTTTGCCGCCTGTGTAATATTCAGATTCATACCTGATATACGCATGCCACAGGCAGTTATTGGCACGATGGTCGTGTTAGGCCTTGTGTTATCGCCATTTATTAACCTGGCGGCTAATATTAGCTACCTGATCACACGGCTTCGAAAAAAAACCAGCCTGATCCCTGCATGGCTGGTAGTAACTAATTTTCTGTTCCTATTGGCGCAGATCCTGATTGACCTTATACTTGTATAATGATACATAACATCCTTAAAGACAAACCAACCAAATTATTTCTCGGCATTACTGCTTTTTTTGTGGCCAATGCATTGATAGCGGAATGCATCGGGGGAAAGATATTTTCGCTGGAGAAATTTTTTGCGATGAATCCTTCCAACTTTACCATTTTCGGGCAGTCCGGTTTGTCTTTTAATCTTACCTGCGGTGTGTTGTTGTGGCCGCTGGAATTTATCATCACAGATATTGTTAATGAATATTATGGTCCCAAAGCCGTAAGACGGATCAGTTACACGGCTGTAATTCTCATCACCTATGCTTTTGTGATGTTTTATTCTGCGATGAAAATTCCGCCGGCAGATTTCTGGATCGGGTCAAAACAGGAAAACGGCATACCTAATATGCAGGACGCTTTTGGCGGAATCTTCGGGCAGGGAATGTGGATCATTTTAGGAAGCCTTACCGCTTTTTTGGTAAGCCAGATCATTGATGTAACGGTGTTCCACAAAATAAAAAAAGTAACCGGCGAAAAATGGATATGGTTACGCGCCACAGGTTCTACGCTGGTTTCTCAACTGGTGGATAGTTTTGTTGTATTGTTTATTGCATTTAAAATTGGTAACGGATGGAGTTGGCAATTGGTGCTGGCGATCTGTTTGGTGAATTATGCATATAAGTTTACCATGGCGATTATATTAACACCATTGATCTATTTGTTGGAAAAACAAATAGAAAGATATATTGGCCATGATGTTGCGCGTAAGATGAAACTGGCTGCTATGGGAAAGGAGGAAGAATAAATGGGTTCAATAGATTAAATTGTTAAGAAATATTGAACACTGAACAAAGAATTTTGAATGTTGAAATATGGCCGGTTGTTAGGGTAATAATTCACGTTTTACGAAATTAATAACCACCTTATCAATCGGCAACGACATATCCGCCTCACACAATTCATCGCATGCTATCCAGCGAAAGACCTCGCTTTCGCCATCCGGATCGGCAACCTGATGCGGTGCAAAATCGAAAGGCTTTGTTTTAGTGTCGAGTTGAATTGGCCCGTTAATTTTTACACGGTAATAAATAGAAATGATCTGGTCCTTATTGTTGAAAGCGGAGATCTGGAAAAAATCGGTGGTATAAATATGTTCCGCAACTTCAACCTCTAATCCTGTTTCTTCGAGGAATTCCCTTTTAAGGCAATCGCGGGTTCCCTCACCGAATTCCAATCCGCCGCCGGGCAGTTTGGTGAAATAATTACCGCGGATAAATTCATCACTTACAAGCAAACGTTTTTGTTCATCAAACAATAAGCCATAAACCCTTACATTGAATAATGCCATGGTTAAAACCATTTTTTCTTCATGAAATACCAGCTGATGATCACCGATAACAATATAGAAAGTGCGATCGGTATATAAAAAGAATAGGGAGAATGCAGGTAGGGGATGTGATCAACATTCATTCCATAGATGCTTGTTACCAGGATAGGTAATGAAAGAATAATAGTGATGGATGTGAGCCTTTTCATCACGCTGTTCAGGTTGTTGCTGATGATGCTGGCAAACGCATCCATTGTGCTGCTGAGTATGTTTGTATAAATGTTCGCCATCTCAAGAGCCTGGCTGGTATCAACGATCAGATCCTGCAGGAACTCGCGTTCTTCTTCATTTAATCCTAAGAAATTGGTTCTCTCGAGTTTCATCATCAGCATTTCATTGCTGCGCAAGGCAGTAACAAAATACACAAGACTTTTTTGTATCCGCATCAGGTTCAGCAGGTCCTCGTTGCTGTTGCTGTTATATAAACTGGTTTCATACTGATTGCGTCGGTAATTGATCTCTTTCAGAAATTCCATGAAATTCTGCACCACTTTTTCAAACACTTTCAGGATCATCATGTTCTTCTTATCCGGGTGGCGCTTCTGGAAGGAGTTCAGGAATTTTTTGATGGCGCCATTGTCGAATGAGTTCACTGTCACGATCTGTGTATGCGTTAAGATGATGCAGATAGGAATGGTGATATAAAACGCATCGCTGTCATTAAATGAATTGTTCTCGGTAGGTGTTTTGATTACGACAAACTTCACGTTGTCTTCCATCTCATAACGTGGCCGCTCATCTATATCCAGTGAATCCCGCAGAAATTCGATAGGAATCTCAAGATCCTCACTGAGTTCAATAAATTCTTCTTCTTTAAAAGGCGGAACAAGATTTACCCAAACACCCATATCAGGCTTGTCAATTTCGAGTGTCTGGCCTTCTACGTTTTTGAAGTATTGGATCATGAGAGAAGCAGTTAGGAGTTAGGTATTAGGTATTAGCATTTAGGCATTAGCGGTTAGAAGTCGAGTCAGGAGCTAATGCCTAATACCTAACTCCTAATAGCTTCTTACAGGTCCACGGTTCCTTTAAAAACAAAAACAGCCGGGCCGCAAAGCCAGATATTCTGAAAAGTTTCTTCACCGGTCTTATCAAACTCAACTGCCAGGTGACCGCCTTTGGTTTGTACTTCAATGCGGTTAAATCCATTGTCGTTGTGTGCGAAGACCAATGCAGAGGCTGTTACACCCGTGCCGCAACTATAGGTTTCATCTTCAACGCCACGCTCATAGGTTCGTACAAGGATGTGGTGGTTTTCGGATTCCACGAAATTTACATTGACACCGGATGCCTCAAAATCTTTGCTGTAACGGATCTCTTTTCCCTGTGAGAAAACATTCATGTTCATTACATCACTTACGCCTTTCACATAGTGAGGAGAACCTGTGTCCAGTAAAAAATCACCATGATGATTGGTAATGCCGTTCACATCTTTCATTTTCAGGTTGATCCAGCCGTTATCACCCATTGTTGCCTCGTGTGCTCCATCCACTGCCATAAAACGATACAATTCTTTGTGGATACCCATATCGTAGGCAAACCTTGTGAGGCATCTTCCGCCGTTGCCACACATACTGCTTTCGCGGCCATCTGCGTTAAAGTATGTCATTTCAAAATCATAGCCGGGAAGGGTACTCAACAGCATCAATCCATCAGCGCCAATGCCAAAGCGCCTATCGCACAAATGTTTTACCTGCGAAGTGGTCAATGAAAGTTTGCCATCCCTATTATCAAAGATCACAAAGTCATTTCCGGTGCCCTGGTATTTGTAGAAAGTTGCTGTCATTTCTTGTTTATTGGTTAATTGGGTTATTGGTTTATCAGTAAGTCTACCAATAAACTAATAAACCAATAAACGATTATATCGTTGTTATAATTCCCAATGTTTTTACGATCAATTGTTCAACCACCGCCGCACCATCTTTGCTGAATTCTTTTTCAACACGGTTGGCAACAATGGCACTTAAGCTCAGGCACTGATGGCCGAGCAGTTTGCCCAATCCGTAAATACCACTCGTCTCCATCTCAAAGTTAGTGATCCGGTGGTTACCATAACGAAATGCCGTTAACTGGTCTATCAGGTCAGGATTCGTTAATCCCAAACGCAATACCCTTCCCTGCGGGCCATAAAATCCAGGGCAGGTAACAGTAATACCGTGATAAAAACCTTCTACAAAATGTTTTCGTATAGAGGAACCGGCCGCGGCTATATAAGGTGTAGCATATTGACTGCCCATTTGCGTATGTGAGATAAATGCGTTTACCAGGTGCATTTCTTCATCGTTGTTTTCCTGTCTGTAAAAATTCAGCAGGTTATCTACACCAATGCCATGAGTGCTGGCTACAAAGCTGTCAACGGGAACATCTGCCTGCAAAGAGCCTGAAGTACCTACGCGTACAATGGTTAATTGGGTAAGTTTCGTCTTAACTATGCGGGTCTCAAAATCGATATTGGCCAACGCATCCAATTCGTTTACCACGATGTCAATATTATCCGTCCCGATTCCTGTTGATACAACAGAGATTCTTTTTGGACCGATATAACCTGTATGGGTTACAAACTCACGATGCTGGTTACGGGTTTCTACTTTATCGAAATGTTTGCTTACTTCACCAACGCGGTCGGGATCGCCAACCGTGATAATGGTATCAGCCAGTTCTTCCGGTCGTGTATCGAGGTGGTATACTGCGCCACGGCTGTTAATGATCAATTCACTTTCTGCTATCCTGTTCATAGTTCGTTTCTTAGCCGCCAAATTTCGGCTTTTCAGATTTAGAATTTTAAATTTAGTTTGATTGCTTTATTTTCGCTCCCCGAAACAAGTAAAACGGAATATAAAAGGTCCTGTGACCGAGTGGCTAGGTAGAGCTCTGCAAAAGCTTCCACAGCGGTTCGAATCCGCTCGGGACCTCTGTAAGGATCTCACGAAAGTGAGATCCTTACTTGTTTCTACTCAACTTGACATCTAACTGATTGAGTTTCACTTCTCTGTAACAACAGATCCCTTTTTCGCAATACTATCTTTACACTCCACGATATGCAACCGATTGCATTAAATAAAATTTAATTAGGCGAACACCACTCAAATTATACCAGTATCGTAAAGCTTAAGAAAGGCACATATACTAACAACTGGACGTTTTTTTGTCACTGCGAATTAAAATTGCCCGATTTATTTTTTTTTACTAATTTATGCAACCGATTGCGCTGTTTTTGGTAGATGCAACAAGGGAATGGCTTTTATATCATTCAAAAAAAATTAAAATTTAAAAAATGCTATCAGGACATAATTTTATTGGATTTGAGAAAATGAGTGCGGGGGAAAAAAAATTAACTGCTTTCAGCACGGCGCTTAAAAATGATTTGCCCGGTGAGTTTTCTGTAGCTACAGAAGAACAAATAGAGGAAGCGATTGAAAAATCGGCAAAAGCTTTTGAAAAGTACAGGCAAACATCTTTTGCTGAAAGAGCCGAATTCCTTGACACTATAGCAGAAGAGATCATGCAGTTGGGTGACGAGTTGATCAAACGTGCCCATTTAGAATCCGGTTTACCCGAAGCGCGCATAACGGGCGAAAGAGGGAGAACGGTTGGCCAGCTGAAATTGTTTGCTGCTTTATTGCGTGAGGGGTCTTATGTTGAAGCTATCATCGATACCGCAATGCCTGATCGCAAACCTTTGCCACGTTCAGACCTGAGAAGAATGATGCTTCCTATTGGCCCTGTGGTTGTTTTTGCAGCAAGCAATTTTCCATTGGCATTTTCCACAGCGGGCGGTGATACTGCTTCTGCATTGGCTGCGGGTTGTCCGGTAATTGTAAAAGCGCATAGTTCACATCTGGGAACCAATGAACTGGTTGCATCGGCCATTGTGAGTGCGGCACAAAAATGCAATATGCCCGACGGAGTATTTTCTTCTCTGATCGGAGAGGGCTCGATCCTCGGCCAACGATTGGTAAAACATCCACAGGTAAAAGCGGTGGGCTTCACGGGTTCTTTCCGCGGTGGCATGGCTTTGCTCAAGGCCTCAGTTAATGAAAGAGAGGAACCCATCCCGGTATATGCTGAAATGAGCAGTATTAATCCTGTGCTTGTTCTTCCTGGTAAGATCAGTCAGGATGTTGATGCGTTGGTAGCACAACTCACCGGTTCCATCACGCTTGGTGTGGGACAATTTTGTACGAACCCAGGGTTGTTGTATGTTATCAAGGATTCCAATACAGATGCACTCATTCAAAAATTGGGACAATCATTACAACAAGTCGCTGCCGCAACGATGTTGAACCAAACCATTTGTGCCGCTTATTACAAGGAAAGACAACAACTGTTGGCGCAGAAAGGTGTGAGTGCGGTATGGATCGGCGATGAAGCCAATGATGATTATAAAGGAAGTTCTTCACTGGCGCAAACAGGCGCGGCAGATTTTATAGAGAATAAGGTTATGCAAAATGAGGTCTTTGGTCCTACATCACTCTTTGTTGTTTGCGAAGATGAAAACGAATTGAAAGAAGCATTGCATTCATTACACGGCCAGTTAACTGCAACCGTTATGGGAACCGCCGATGATCTAAAGAAGTATCAAAGTTGTGTTGATATAGTGATACAGAAAGTTGGAAGGATCATTTACAACGGTGTTCCAACAGGTGTAGAGGTCTGTCATTCAATGATGCATGGCGGGCCTTATCCTTCAACAACCTTTGCACATTTTACCTCAGTCGGTACCGAAGCCGTTAAACGCTTTTTACGCCCCGTATGTTACCAGGATTGCCCACAGGAGTTTTTGCCTGATGCTTTGAAGGATGAAAATGCACTTCAAGTTATGCGAAAACTGAACGGAGAGTTTACGAGGGATGCGGTTAAATAGTGGCAAAAGACAATGGTTTATAAACTAAAGCCATTCCAAAAAAAAGTCAAAAGTTAAAAAGTATGAAGCGGATAAGCTTTTTACTTTTAACTTTTGACTTTTGATTTTTTAATTCCCAATCAACTTACGCAAAGAAAGGAATTCCCGGCGTAGCGTATTTTTTCATGCCTTCTTCATTGATGTCTACACCAATTCCCGGCCTGTCGGAAACCGTTAAAAATCCTTTCTCGATAAATGGCTTATCACTGCCCTCATACTTAACCAGGTCTTTCCATTTCGGTGCGGTATCGAACTCCTGTTGCCATTCGAGAATATGGAAATTAGGAACAGCCGCGCAAACATGCGCCGAGGCCATGCAACCAAGGAACGAGCCCACCATGTGTGGTGAAAAAGGTGTAAAGTAAGCGTTGGCAAGGCTTGCTATCCGCTGTCCTTCGCCAAGGCCGCCGCATTTTTGAAGATCCGGCATGATCAGGTCAACAGAGCCTTCTGATAACAGACGGGTAAAACCATAAGTGAGGTAAAAATTTTCTCCTCCGCATATCGGCGTAGTTGTTTCATGTGTGATGAATTTATATTCATCGATATTGTCGGCGGGAACGGGTTCTTCCAGCCACATAAGATTCAGCGGTTCCATAACTTTAGCCACCTTTCTTCCGGTTGGCGCATCATAACGTCCGTGCATGTCAACACAAATATCAACGTGCGGACCTACTTCTTTGCGCACAGCTTCAATGGAGTTGAACATTCTTTCTATTTCTGCATTGCTTGCCGTCCAGTTCCATCTGTCATATTTGTTCGGATCTGTTGCTTCATCAATATCAAACTTTACAGCAGTATAACCCTTGTCGATCGCAGCCCTTGCCACTTTCGCATATTCATCAGGTTTGGGATTTCGGGACGAGTATAATTGTGTATCGCAATACACCCTTACCTTATCACGAAACTTTCCGCCTAATAATTGATAGATAGGCAAGCCTAATGCCTTGCCTGTCAGATCCCATAAAGCGGCATCAAAAGCGCTCAATACAGCTACGAACACACCTGATTGCGCCCCGCCAAAAAATGCACCTTTGCGAAACTGTTCAAAAATAACATTTGGAGATAAAGGACTTCTCCCGATCAGTTGCCTGCCGAGGCGTTGTACCAAATAATAGGTTCCGCCAACGGCATCAACTCCTTCGCCCCAACCAATAAGACCCTGGTTGGTCATGATCTTCACAAATAATCCTCCACCTGAATAAGCGCATTTTACATCGGTTATCTTCAGATCAGATGGAGATGAAAATTTTGGTGCTTTTTCTACCGCATCTTCCAGCCCTCTGCCGAATGTGGTTGATAAGGCAGCAAACGGCGTGACAGCCGCTGCAACAGCTGCTTTGGTTATAAATGACCTTCTTGAACTTGACATATTTTTTATTTTTTTTATAATGGTTGATGATTTTGTTTTTTACACGGCGACTATCAATTGTCACTGCGGCTATTTACCATGTACGGTCTTTTAAAAATTGCTGTATCTGGTCTTTGCCAACCGGCAGTTCATTGATATGGTCGTTCAGCCATTTAGAAAAATCCTTTTCAATTTCATCCGTCCAGCGCGCATCAATTTGTCCGGCTGTGTATTTGCCCTCACGTAACCGCAGATGACCGAACATATCTCTTAAGCGAACGATCTCTGAAGTAGTTACTACTCTTTCGGCCAGTTGAGGCGGAATAAAAACAACAACTCCCATTTTTCCCAGCACAACATCGCCAGGCATTACCGTTACGGTGCGGATACGGGTTGGGTGATTGATCCCTACGATCATCGTGGTCAGATCCCTGTTGGTGCCGCCTCCGGGGTTATGAAAAGACGGATCATAACTGGTATAGTAAGAAGTAAAACCACCAATTTCTTTCAACCCTTCCAGGTCTCTTATTGCGCCATCATACACGATCCCATTTCCTGTTTTTGCATAAATGGCATTGCCCACATTGTCTCCAATGGTTGGCCCATTTTTTTTGGCCCCGAACTGATCGGCTACATACACATCGCCTTTTACCAATTGTTCTACAGCCCAAACATTTTGAGCCCTTCTGCCTTCTTTTTTACCCAATGAATCGATCGCCTTCCATACATCGGGGCGCCCGGGCATGAATGTTGCCGTCATCGCGCGGCCTACGAGTACACTATCAGGGTTGATCATTTGCCAGCCTTCGGCGATCTGGTACCTGTAGCCCGCATTGCTCATGGTGGCCCAGGCTTCTTCTACACTTACTGCTTTCATCCTACGGATTATATCATCCGGCACTTTGGGCCGGCCATCTGCAAAACGCTCGCCTTTCCATTCGGGAGTTAATGCAATGAGTTCTTCTTTTGTTATCTGCACATGTTGTGCTTTCATTTTACCCATGATTATCATGAGCGCGAAAAATAGTAACAGTCGTTTAGGAGTGGTCATAACAGTTTATTTTGTCGTTAATAATAATTGCGTAATTGATGTTTGATCTTATGTATTCTTTTCGGGAGTTTTTTCGATCGCTGCTGCATCTTCTTTTGGCGTATGGTTATGCCACCAGCTGGCTAAACTGGAACCATTCACATTCATAACAGGACCGAAGATGGCCGGTGCCAATCCTGCTGTTGTAATTTTTCCCATGGTTAAAGCAAGCCCCGTTGCAAGCCCTGCATTTTGCATTCCCACTTCAAGTGAAATGGTCCTGCAATCTTTTTCATTGAATTTCATAAGGCGCGCAGACCAATATCCGAGAAAAAATCCTGCAACGTTGTGGAGGAAGGTTGCCACCAATAACAATGCACCTACTTTTAAAAGATTGTCTCTTCCCGCAGCAACCATGATTGCCAATATCAATGCTATACCGCCCATAGAAAGAAGGGGCAGCACTTTATCAAGCCAGCTGAATCTTCCCCGCATCAGGTAATGAAAGGTCAACCCGGCCGCGATCGGAATGATCACAATTTTTGTAATGTCCCAGGCCATTGCCCAAAAATCTATCGGAACAAAACTGCCGGCCAGTAATTTCAAAAGCAGCGGTGTGAGAACGGGTGCCAAAAGGGTTGAGATAGTGGTTACAGAAACAGAAAGTGCAAGATTGGCTTTTGCGAGGTAAGCCATTACATTAGATGCTAAACCGCTGGGGCAACATCCCACTAAAATGATCCCGGCCGCTATTTCATTGGGGAAGTTGAATAATTTGGCGATGGTAAAACCAACCAGCGGCATGATGAGATAATGAAAAACCACACCAACGATAATCCCTTTTGGCATGCGGACGACATTGGCAAAATCTTTAAAACTTAATTCGGTTCCCATGCCGAACATAATGATCTGTAGTAAAGGAATGATCAGTACAGACAGTTTGAAATTTCCAATGGTTTTAAAATATTGCGGTTGATACATGGCAAAACTTACCACGCCAATGATCATTACAGTGTAAGAAAGGCCTTTGAGAAAACGGTTGCCCCTGAATGCCACGGCAAGACTAAAGAAACACAACATTAATAACCACCCGCCCAGCGTGTGCGATTCCTGAACGGTCACAAAGATCCAGGCAAGCAAAAGAACAGCCGCCCCTATGTAAAAAAGATTGTAGATAGATTTTTTATTCATAGCAAATAATTAAACAGTTGGTTGAATAGTGTTTTGTTGCAGATCGGCAATGGCTTCAAATTCATCAAAAAGCTTTGTGCCTAATTTTTCGAAAATGGCAAAATGTTTCATGTAGATATCGTGGTTTTGTTGTACCGGGTGAAAGTTTTCAAGCAGGCTCACTTTTTGAGCTGCCTGTTTCAGATCCGTATAAAGCCCCATTTCAGTTGCGCTCACTAAAAACCCGCCGCATGCAACACTGTCGGAGCCTGAATTTTGTTTGATTAGAACCGGCTTGTTGAAAATATCAGCCATCATTTGAGTCCACAGCGGATAGGCGGCAAATGTTCCGTTGGCAGAAAGGCTGTTAATCGAGCGATGTTCTTCCAACGTTTTGCCGATGCTGTAAAAAGCAAATAGAATACCCTCTATCGTGGCTCGTATAAAATGTTGTTGTTCGTGTTGGATGTTCAATCCAAAATAAACACCCCTTGCATTGGCATTCCATATCGGCGCCCTTTCGCCCTGTAAGTAAGGAAGAAAGATCAAACCTCCCGCACCGATCGGAACTTTGCTTGCCACATTATTTAAATTTTCAATGCAGTCTTCAAGATCGAATGCCCGTTTAAAATCGCCGAATTGTTTAGTGTACCATTCAAATGCCGAACCTGCGTTGTTGGTAGGTCCGCCTGAAATATAATTTCCTGGAGTAAGTACATAACTAAACAATCTTTGTTTTTCGTCCTGCAACACTTTCTCGCTGGTAACCCTTACTGCACCGCTTTCTTCAAGGGTAACGGTTGCTTTACCTTCGCCCCATACACCGGCGCCCAGTGTGGCCATGCAACCATCGCTTGAACCAACGATCAACTTTACTTTATCGTGCAATCCTAACGATGTCTGGTATTCCCTATTCAGCTTCGCTGAAGAATAAAAAACAGGCACAACATCCGCCAGTTGGTTTTTATTGACACCGGCATATCTTAATGCATCATCTTCCCATTGCAGTGAATAAATATTGAGCATGCCTGTAGCGGAAGCCACGCTGTGATCAATGATATATTCACCTGTAAGCTGTTGGATAATGTATGTTTTGATGGATAAGAACTTATATGCTGCCGCAAAACGTTCCTTGTCGTTATTTTTCAGCCAGGCGATCTTGTTGAGTGGCGACATAGCGTGTATAGGCGTGCCTGTTGACCTGTACAATGATTTTCCGAGATCGGAATTTTTCAGATCACCCGCCTCTTTTGTAGCACGGTTATCCGACCAAACAATTGCGTTGCCAAGTGGTACGCCATGTTTGTTGATCTGTAGCACGCTATGCATGGCAGAACTGAAACAGATGCTCGCTACTTTATATTTTTTTGAATGGATCTTTTCATTCAAAAAATTCTTGAGTATGTAAAGCATGGTTATGAAGATCTGTTCGGGATCCTGCTCGCTGTAACCGGGCTTATCATGAAAAGTAGGGTAGGCCCCCTTCGATGAGCCTAATATATTTCCTGCCAGGTCAAAGGCTGCAACCCTTATTGTGCCTGTTCCTATTTCGATGGTGATAATGCATTCCATAACTTTATATTTTTAGTCGTCCGTTTGTACGTTTTTCTTTCTGAACTCGCTCGGTGTATAACCCGTAAGCTTTTTGAAAGTGGTGGCAAAATGTTGTGATGAATAAAAACCGACGTCCAGTGCGATATCGGTAACATGCACATCCGGACGCTTTAATAATTTGATTGCTTCGGTGATACGGATATTGATGAGGTAGTTCAAAGGAGAAAAGCCGGTATAATTTTTAGCTTTCTCCGAAAACGCAGTTATGCCCAATCCAACCAATGCGGCCATTTCTTCAACCGTCCATTGATGCGAAAGATCATCGCGGAGCGTTTGTTCCAGTTTCATAAAAGTTTGCGGAAAGTCACGCTGCGAATTGTTCTGCCTTGTTAGTTGTCTTGCAATTAAAATGAACAACTCATCTATCAATTGATTGATGCGCGTGGTGTAGCCGATCTCCTGGTTGATAAATTCATTGTGTATATTTTGAAAAAGCGTTTTGGCTTCTTTCATCCTGGACAATACCGGGCAACCGTTTAGCGATAAGATCCTTTCAACGGTTCTGCGTTCAGTGTCGCTGAGCCTGCTCCACGGGCCGATCGTAATTTTTCCTTTTGATTCCACTTTCTGCAATTGAATATGCATCCAGAGAACAGTGCCAATATCGAGCAGGTCTTTCTCGCCGCCAAAATGTTGTCCCGGTAAAATAATGGCGAGATCGCCGGGGTAGAGAATATGATGCTGGTCTTCTATGATCCAGTCGAAACGACCATCCAGTACATAATAAAAGCGGAGAAATTGAGTGGTTTCTTTTTTTAGGGAATCGAATTGTATGGTGGTAATTTTCTTTAGGGCAAACTCAACGATATGCGGGAAAGCATAAAGTTCCTTACAGCCTTTTATCAAAAAATATGGGTTCATGCAATCGTTAATTCTGTATCTGTGAACTTTCTCCCGGTTATGTTACTGATAATTTAAACGATATTAATCATATTCGCGAAGGAGAGTGTACAATATTCTTCGCTGTGTTTTATTGGAAGTTTAGTGCGAGTATGTTAGGATACTTTTATAACTGCTTATAAACCTTTAGCTCTAAAAGCTATTTACAAACAAACGCTTGCACTTATGAGAAAAAAACTTCGGCAATCGCTTGCCCTAACGAACAAATTGTTCTTATTACTTTTCTTTTTGCTATCGTCTGCGGTAGCTTTTTCGCAAACAGTTTCGGGTACTATTACTGATGAAGACCAAAAACCACTTACCGATGCAACCGTGCAGGTAAAGGGTACCAACCGGTTTGCATTGACCGACAATGCGGGAAAATTCACCATTAATGCTACAGGCACTGATGTTTTGATTTTCACGTCGGTTGGCTTTATCAACCAGGAGATCCCGGTAAGCGGAAGGCGCTCCATTTCCGTTAAAATGGCGGCAGGCCAGCGCAACCTCGATGAGGTGGTGGTTACCGCTCTTGGCATCAAAAGAGAATCAAAAAGATTGGGTTATTCTTCCACAACCGCAAAGGTTGATGAGATGCAAAAGAGCCGCACCAACAACCTGATGACTTCTCTTGAAGGAAAGATAGCCGGCCTGGATATCTCTCCGCCATCTGCCGGTCCGGCATCAAGTAACAAGATCCGTATACGCGGCCAGTCTGCATTTGCAGGCTCTGATAACGGACCCTTGATTATTGTAAACGGCCTTCCCATGGGCCAGGGCGCAGCAAGTGCCAATGGTGGCGGTGGCGCCGATGCCGGCAGCCGCGACCAGGGCGACAACCTGCTGCAGTTTAACCCGGATGATATTGAGTCGATGACCGTGCTGAAAGGAGCCGCCTCTACTGCGCTGTACGGCGCACGGGCTGCCAATGGTGCCATTGTTATCACTACAAAAAATGGTACAAGAAATACAGGTATAGGTGTTGACATAAGCTCAAGTGTAGTAGCTGATGAAGTACTCGACCTTACCAATTTTCAATATGAATTCGGACAGGGAGATGGAACGATCAATCCTGCCACCGGTAAATTGGAAGGCACCCGTCCGGGTGTAAGGGGTGTAACAGCTGTTGCATCCGGCCAGTTTGGCTGGGGTGAAAGATATGATGGTGTGCCTACGATACAATTTGATGGAGTGTTAAGGCCCTATACACCTGCCTCCAGGAACCGGATCAAAGAGTTCTTCAGAACAGGTTTAACTACAACAAATACGGTTGCAGTCTCAAACGGCGGACCGAGAGGAAGTTTCAGGGCGTCTTATTCCGATATGGAAGCAAAAGGAATTACACCGGGCAATGACTATCGCAGGAGAATTTTCAGCCTCGGCGCCGAGCAAAGACTGGGCGACAAATTAACGGTGAACCTCAACATCAACTATACGAACGCAAAAAATAACAATCCGCCACAGGGAGGGGTTCAAGGACAGAATTATACCAATTTCCTTTACCGCCAGTCGCCTGTAATTCCTTTATCTGCATACCAGGAAAGTGTTGTGGATGCCAATGGCGCAGAAAGGGCGCTCAATGGCTTTGCAACAACCGTACTGAACCCATACTTCTATATAGACAGGGAATTTTATAAAGATGGATCTGACGTTGTATTGGGTACAGTTACCGCAAGATATCAATTGTTCAAATGGCTGTATTTACAGGGGCGTATAAACATGAATTATAGTACCTCTCTCACCGAGAACAATAACCCTACTGGCGGCGGTGGTTTTGGTACCAGTTTTAACCAGATCTATACCGATGCAACCCTGCAATATTATAACGGAACATATAATATAAGCGAGGGCCTGAACAAGGATATGAACTACGAGTTTATCGTGGGGGGAAATCATAAATTCGGCAATTTTTCTTTAGATATGTTCTTTGCAGGAAACAGAAGGTCTACGCTTAACCGCAGTGTAAATGCCGGATCTTCTGCTTTTGTTACAAGAGGAATTTACACAATTGGAAACGGCTCACAATTCTCTCAAAGTGCAGGGTACACCGAAACACAGACAAACTCATTGTTTGGTTCAGCAGAACTGGGCTGGAAAAATCTTCTTTACATAACAGGAACCGGGCGCCGCGATTGGTTTTCCATCCTGAATGCTGCGCATAATTCTTATTTCTATCCTTCTGTAAGTGCCAGCTTTATTTTCTCGGAGCTTACCAAAGACAAGGTAAAATGGTTGAATTATGGAAAGCTGCGCGCATCATGGGCTGATGTAGGAGCTCTTACCGGCATCGGCGCTTACTATGGAGATATTACCTATAGCTATGCCACAAATAAATATTTGGGCCGAACAGTCGGCAGTGTTAGTGGAACTGTTGCTAATCCCACTATCAGCCCATATAGCTTACAGGAAAAAGAAATCGGTTTAGAGCTTAGAATGTTTGGCAACAGGGTGAATGTGGATATGGCTGTTTATTATAAAAAAACCTCTAACCAGGTATTAAGCGTTGCCACTTCTTTGGCATCAGGTACCGGCTCGATACTTCAGAATGTTGCTTCTCTTGAGAACAAGGGCTTCGAGTTCCTGGTAGATGTAAATCCAGTGAGAACACGCAATTTTAGCTGGAACGCTACACTGAACACTGCTTATAATATCAGTAAGGTATTGGATCTCGCAGGTCAGACCAGGTTAACGATCATTGACTGGTATAATGGCGGGTCAAGTAACGAGTTCATAGGCAAGCAGGTGTACGAAGTGGGCCAACCTTTGGCACAGATCGCGGCCAAAACTTACGCGAGAGATGCGAAAGGCCAGATCCTTCTCACTTCAGCAGGCCGTCTGTATGTTGCACCTGGACAACCGGATGTTCTTTTCGGCAGTGCATTGCCAACATTTACCGGTGGCTGGACAAATACATTCAGTTACAAAAAATTGAGCCTGTTGGTGTTGATCGATTACAAAGCCGGTGGTAAAATGATTTCCGGTACTGCGCTGAATGGCCTCAGACAAGGGCATTCAATGGCTTCATTGGTAGGCCGTGGCCCTGGTGAAACCGGAGTTGTTTTTTCCGGAATGTACCAGTCAGGTGCAAATGCAGGACAGACCAATACTACCGCTGTGTTTGGTAAGGATTTTTACACAGACTATCGCGGGTTGCAGATTGCAGATCCTTTCATTTATAAATCTGATTACGTTAAATTAAGGAATATAACATTGAGTTACGATTTCACAAATTGGGTTGCATCGAACACAAAATTTGTGAAGGGATTGTCATTATCAGTTTCCTGCCGCAACGTAGCGATCCTGAAAAAATATGTACCGGATATTGACCCTGAGCAGGTAGCATCATCAGGTGATCTGAGAGCGGGCTATGAGGCTGTTGCATTGCCAACCACACGTAGCTGGGGCGTTAACTTAAATGTGAAATTCTAAAACAAACGATCATGAAAAAAAAGAAATTATTAATAATAGCGACCGCGGCCCTGACCTTAATCACTGGTTGCACAAAAGATTTTACCAAGATCAATACAAATCCCCAGGCCATATTACAGATCAATGATCCGGGTATGTTATTGACAAATGTTTTGCGCAATACAGCAACAGCCGGAGACTGGGCAGCAGAATCAACCATCATTCAGCATTTTGTACTTCCTTATAATCTGGGAGCTACACTTGGTTTTAATTTTAATGATAATTCTGCCGGCCTGAATGGCGCTCCCTGGAATTTGTACACAGGCACCATCCGCACCACGGTAGCGCTTATTAATTACGTAAAGACCGATCCTGCCAGGACCAATCTTTACAATATGGCCAGGATCTGGAAAGCCTATCATTTTATGTGGCTGGTAGATCATTATGGAGATATACCTTATTTTGAAGCAGAACGCGGACAGGGAGAAGGCGTTTTCTTCCCAAAATATGACAAGGCTTCTGCAGTCTATGAAGACCTGCGCAAGGAATTCAAAGAAGCTACTGATGCCTTAGATCCGGCCAAGGATAACAATTCAAAATTTGACATTTTTGTCACCGCTACAGGAACTACCGCAACAGAAATAACACTGTGGAAAAGACTTGGCTATTCGTTATTGCTAAGACTGGGTATGCGTTATTCAAAACTGGATGCTGCTAAAGCAAAAGCTATTGTTCAGGAGGCATATAACGGCGGTGTGATGCAAACGAATGCCGATAATATTTATGTTAAAAACAGGAACGATGACGGAACGCCGGATGCAAACTATACTAACGGTGGTATGACCGCAGTTCGCGGCACCAATCCTTTTAACTACTACGTGGCAGAGCCTTTGGTAACAACGTTGAAAAACTGGACAGATCCGCGTTTGAAGTTTATGGCTGCTTATTATGCACCTGCGCAGGATAAGGCGCCGAGCAATACTGCACCCGATACGATCACATCGCATCAATTTGGATTCCCGGTTGGTATTGATGTAACAAACTTCCCAACAACCCACCCGAATTACAGGGCGCCTGTTGGTGCCGGACAAGCGTTTTCGCAGCTCAACTATAATGTGGTGGCCAATTCAACCACGCCAGCAATGGTAGTAACCAACGCACAAACCAAATTGTTATTGGCAGAAGCCGCATTCAAAGGCTTTTTAACAGGGTTGGCAGGTGTTCTTACGCCTCAGCAATATTATGAAGCGGGCATAATAGCGTCTATGGACGGATACTCGATTTATCCAAACACGGTGCCCATTACCACAACGGAAAAAAATAATTACCTGGCGATCACGGGTGTCGCTTATAATGCCACAGATGCCTTAAAACTCATAAATACCCAGTACTGGATCGAATCCTTTACCAATGGGTATGAAGCCTGGTCTAACTGGAGAAGAAGCGGGTTTCCTGTATTGTCTGCCAATTTATTCAACAACAACCTGAGTGGAGGCTTTATCAGAAGATTTACATATCCGGTTAGCGAACAAACTGCCAATGGCGCTAATTACCAGGCTGCTGTTGCAGGATTGGGGGGGCCGGATTTTCTTACTACGCGCATATTCTGGGATACGCCGTAGCAGTTAGTTAGTTGTTATTTTTTATAAAGCAAGTGTTGTAGTGAACAAGCAATCTCTCATATAGCAAATGACCCTGTGTTGTTGGGACATGGGGTCTTTCTATATGCAGGCATAGCTGCGGAATTAAAGCATACAGGAACCGCTGATAAGCGATAAAGAGAAAGAATTATAAACCAAGAATATGAGAATTTATAAGACCAAAGCGGGAATTGTATTAGAAAATGAAGAAAAGTTTTTTTTGGTAAAAGATGAAAACTGGGATCAATTTATTAATGATGACGATCTTCTGCAAAAAACAAAAAATATCATTGCGTCTGCCAAATCCGGCGGGAGCAATTTATTAAATGAGCTGATGGCTCCCATGGGAAAGCAGGAACTCTGGGCGTGCGGCGTTACGTATCTCCGCAGCAAAATAGGCCGGCAGGAAGAAAGCAAAGATGCCGGTGGCGGCGATTTTTATGCAAGAGTATATGAAGCCGAAAGACCCGAAATTTTTTTTAAATCCACACCGCATCGTGTGGTAGGCCCCAATCAAAAAGTAAGGATCAGGAAAGATTCTACCTGGGATGTACCGGAACCGGAATTGACCCTGGTGGTTACATCATCGGGTAAAATTGTGGGTTATACGATCGGCAATGATATGAGCAGTCGAAGTATTGAAGGCGAAAATCCTTTATACCTGCCGCAAGCCAAAACCTATGATGCCTGCGCGGCGGTTGGTCCCTGCGTTTATGTTACAGACCAGCCACTCGACAAAAACGCCAATATCCATCTGCAAATTAACCGCAATGGTTCAACTGTTTTTGAAGGGACCGTGGCCCTTAGCCAGATGAAAAGGACGCCCGAAGAATTAGCCTCATTCGTGTATCGTGAATGTAGTTTTCCTTATGGTTGCCTCATCATGACAGGAACCGGTATCGTACCGGAAAATGATTTCACTTTACGATCAGGTGATGAAATAAAAATTTCCATTGATGGCATTGGACAGTTAGTGAACGAAGTGGCGTAGTGAAAGAAAGGCCTGCCTTTGCCGGACCATTAAGTAAAGGCGTTTTTTTGAAGTCGTTGCCCGTCTTAAAAAAATGGCCGGTGCTGCTATGGAATTTCAACTGAATGGTACAAACGCTGGTGCAGCGCACCGCAAATTGTAATCTTTATTTTTAATAGTGATATAAACCCATCTGAGAATTATGAAACGATTGTCTGTTATACTATCGCTGGTTATCATAACCATCTCTATTTCTGCCCAACCTGTAAAAGGCCGCGTTATTCACAATGATCCTGCTAAATACAGGCAGTTATCTGCCGTACATGCCGGCGCCGGCAAAATGGGATTCACACAATTAATAGGACGCAGCGAGTTGGCAACAAATTTCCTGTATTTGCATGCCGGGGTTATAGAAGCTCAATCAGGTATTGGCCATCATTTTCATCACAACATTGAGGAAATGTATGTGATCCTGAACGGCGAAGCTGAGTTTACGATCAATGGCCACACTTCAAAAATAAAAGCACCCGCAATTGTCCCCTGCAAAATGGGCGATGCACATGCGATTTACAATCCTTCAGGTGAACAGCTTCGCTGGCTCAATTTTGCCGTAAGCCTTAACAAAGGCCAGGCGGATAATTTTGATCTGGGGGATACACGCGTTGGAGCAACCATCGAGCCAATTCCTGTATTTGTATCGGGACGATTGGAACGAAATACGCTCAGGGCCAATGCTTCTTCTTATCCCGGCACCGGTATTCTTTATCGCCGTGTTCTTGGGCCGGAGATCTTCAGTACCCCATGGAATCATGCCGACCATGTGGTAATACCCGCTGGCAGTACTGCTTTGTTGCATCCTCTTGAAGGCGTTGATGAAGTATATTATGTAATAAAAGGCAACGGAACAGTTGATCTCAATAGCGAAAAGGCGGCCATTAAAGCAGACGATGCTTTCTTTGGTGCGATGGGTGAAAAACTAACATTGATCAATGATGGCAAGGAAGATCTTGAGCTATTGGTAATTGGCATAGCAGCCTCCAAACAAAAAGAGTCGAACGCCCCAAGGCTGCAAGCCAAGCCTAAAGCGATGGCATTGCAGATGGACTTTGTTGTACCGAAAGAAAACAGCGAAGCATTTGAAAAAATGTATCATTCAGTTTACGTACCTGCCATGAACGTGCAGAAAGGTTATCTCGGTTCTAAATTGCTCCGTCTATTCCCCGAAGCCCTTGCAAAAGAAATACAGGCGGAACCCACAACTTATAATTACCAGATACAGATCTCATTCGACACGGAAGAGAACAGGCGCAAGTGGGTTGCCAGTGATCAACACAAGATCGCATGGCCAGGCGCTTCAGCGCTTGCTAAAGAATACAAGTGGAGGGGATATGAGGTAATGGGTGATGATAATCCAAAATAAAAATACAAATCAGTTGCAGCAGCATGTTTATTCAATAAAACGGCACTTGTAAACTAAATTATTGGCAAAAACAATTAGCTATGCGGGTTAAGATCTCTTTCATTGCAGCGTTGGTATTCTGTGCCAGTTTTTCTTCCACTAAAGCCCAGGATTTTCCGGTAACAGCATCGCTGGTATATCCAGGCGTTGATGGAAAGCTGGTTTATACTTCCGATAGCCTTGGCAATAAGATCCCTGATTTTTCAAACGCCGGTTATAAAGGTGGCGGAGTATCCATTCCCATGGTGCCCCTTAAAATAATTGTATGGCCCGTACGGGGAGATAACTCAGATCACTTACAAAAAATAATTGACAGCATATCCGATTTATCTCCAGATGCTTTTGGGTTCAGAGGAACGATTCTGTTGAAAGCAGGAGAATATAATCTTGAAAAGCCCATCACTATTAAAGCATCGGGTATTGTGTTACGTGGCGAGGGCATGGGCGATATCGGTACCATACTTATTGGCAAAACACCAAAGCAAGCACCGGCACAGGGTCCGGGCCGTGGCGGCAGGCCCGCGCTTATAACGATCGCAGGCAGTACGGGCGTAAAACCGCAGGAAGAAACAAAACAGAATATTACGGATAACTATGTACCTGTAGGAGCGGTAAGCTTTATGGTAACCTCGGCAAGAGCATTTAGAAAAGGGGATAAGGTGCTGGTGAGACGCATCGGAAACCAGGACTGGATCAAAGAACTGGGGCTAGACAGCGCAAAAGTGGGAAGAAACAGGTGGCAGCCTTTTAATATAAATTACGACCGGACCATTACAGATATTAAAGGGAACACTATTACAATTGATGCACCCATTTTTTGTGCTATTGAAGCAAGATGGGGAGGAGGAGAACTGATCAAATACACAGACGAACGCATCGAGCAGGTAGGTATTGAAAATCTTCGTGGTGTATCGGAATATGATCCTTCCGTGCGCCAGAAAATTTATACGAATATGGATCGTGATAAATTAGATCCGAAGTTTCAATACCAGGGCGATGAATATTTTTCTGATGAAAACCACTACTTTAATTTTATCAATATCACCAATGCAAAAAATGTATGGGTGCGTAATATGTCGGCGCTTCATTTTGGCAGCAGTGTGGTTCAGGCCAATGCGGGTTCAAAATGGATAACGGTGCAGGATTGCGAATCATGGGAGCCTGTTTCTGTGAGAGCCGGTGCAAGACGTTTTACCTACCAGATGAATGGACAGTTCTGCCTGGTGCAAAGATGTTTTTCACAGAAGGGGCGGCATTCGTTTGTGTTGCAGGGACAGGAGGCAAGCGGTAATGTGTATCTCGATTGCAAAGCAGTTAATCCTTACTCAACCAGCGAACCTCATAATCACTGGGTAAATGGTATTTTGTATGATAATATAAAAGCGCCGCTTACCGCACGGTTCTGGGATTACATCATCGGATGGGCAGGTGCCAATATTGTTTTCTGGAATTGCGAAGGAGATTTTCTGATCCAGAAACCTCCAACAGCTCAAAATTATTCGTTCGGCCATATAGGTGTAAATGCGGTGGTTTTTAATGCGGGACTGCAAGACCTAACCAAACCCAATGGCCATGTAGAATCTATGGACACGCATGTAACCCCGCGCAGTTTATACCTTACACAATTAAAAGAACGGTTGGGTATGGAAGCAGTGAAAAATATTGCAAGAGCAACTGCAGGGCTTGAATGATATCCCTTTCGGGCAATGTCATTAAGGTAAGGATTTATCTTTTTAATCAGCGAGTTCTGGCTTGTGTTATGAGTGAGAATTTTTTTAACCCCAGCTTTTAAGCTGGGGATTCAATCTTCCATTTGAATAAAGGGCTTTAGCCCAAACTGTTCTTTGTATTTTGAGATTATCACCAATTATCGTTCATCTTTTATTGCAAAAGCAATTATGGCTAAAGCCGGTTTTTCTTTTGTTCATCATATCCCCAGCTTAAAAGCTGGGGTTAAAAAAGAAAGTGCGGTAAAGTGCTTAACTTAATGACATTGCCCGTCGCGAGGCGAACTCTTAAAACTGGTACGATATGAAAATAAAAGTTACCATCCTGTTGCTTTTTTTAAGCACTATTGCTTCGAAGTATTCCTTGTTCGCACAAACGATCTCAAAAGAGGAATTGATCTTTTTAACCTCGCAATGGAAGGGTGAACGGTTTGCAGACGGGAGGCCAAAAATTTCTGACAGCCTGTTGGAAAGGGCGAAGCATATCATGGTCGACGATGCCTGGACGGTATTGAAAAATGCCGGGTATGTAAACCAGTTTGAGGGCGGATGGAAAGCAGTTAACGATATTGCCATGACAGGCCGTGCAGTAACCGCGATGTATTTGCCAAGCAGACCGGATGTAGAAAAAAGTATCAAGGACAGAGGCGCCCGGCAGGGAAGAAAAGGCAATACCAATTCCTGGCCGATAGATATTCTTGTGAAAGGCGATCTGTATGTAGCCGATGCATTCGGAAAGATCAGCGGCGGTGGTATCATGGGCTCAACGTTGGCTAATTCCATTTATAGCAAATCAAACAACGGCGTGGTTTTCGACGGCGCAGCGAGGGATTTGCAGGAGTTGAGATTGATCAGCGGGTTCAATGCTTTTGTTCGGGATTTTCATCCCTCATTTACGGAAGGGATGGTATTGATGGGACTTAATACGGCTATACGCATCGGAAATGCTATTGTACTTCCAGGCGACCTGGTGATAGTGCAAAAAGAAGGGGTTCTTTTTGTACCCGCACATTTAGCGGAAGAAGTGGTCAGCACCGGCGAATTTGTTGTACGCAAAGATCAGTTTGGTTATGAAATGGTGCGCACGGGAAAATATGGTACGGGTGAAATTGACAACCAGTGGACCGATGAAATAAAAACAGCGTTTATGAAATGGCTGGAAAAACATCCTGAACTTGGTAAAATGACACGCGGTGAGTTAGATAATTTTATGAGTAAAAGAACCTGGTAATGTATAGTTGAAATTTATTGCGTCATCATTTTCAGTTTGGTCTCCGACGAGTCTCCCGATAGGGGACTCGTCGGTTTGAAAGCTAAAACATGAAGGTTAAACAAGTCAAAACGCAAAGCACTTTCTTTCTCAATATGATAAGTGTGAAAAATAAAATTACCTTTCTAACCGACGAGTCCCCTATCGGGAGACTCGCCGGAGAAGTTCAGTTTTGATATTTGAAAGCTATTTACATGAAAAAAGTATTACTGTTTTGTTCTTTACTGATCAGCTTTTCATTCACTTCGAATGTGTACGCCATTATCCGCCTGCCTGCAATAATGAGCAGCAATATGGTACTGCAGCAAAATTCGAAGGCTACGCTTTGGGGATGGGCCGATCCCAGCGAACGCTTTACCATTGCCTGTTCCTGGAAAACAACGCTTGATTCTGTTACAGCATTCAACAGCGGAAAATGGCAGGCAAAAATCAGTACACCCAAAGCAGGCGGGCCTTTTACCATTACTATCAAAGGCAGGGTAAATACAATTGTTTTAGAAAATATTCTGATTGGCGAAGTATGGCTTTGCTCGGGGCAATCCAATATGGAAATGAGCAATACGCAACAGATAAAAGATGAATTGCCCAACTGCAAAAATGATAATATCCGTTTTTTTACCGTTGCAAAAACAACAGCTGAGTTTCCGCAGGATTATGCCAATGGCAAATGGGTATCGTGCAACGAAGAGACCTTGAGACGGTTCAGCGCAGCAGGTTATTTCTTTGGAAAAAAATTGCACACAGAACTGAATGTTCCTATAGCCCTTATACAATCTGCATGGGCCGGAACACCGGTGGAATTATGGGAACCAAACGAGGTACTTGAAAGCGATCCTGCGATGAAGGAAGCAGCCACCAAAATAAAAGATGTTACGTACAGGCCTAACAAACCGGGCCTTATTTACAATGCAATGATCTATCCAATTTCCAACTACACCATCGCCGGTATCATTTGGTACCAGGGAGAAGGAAACACAGTGAGGGCGGCCACTTATCAAAAAATGTTTACCGGCATGATCGGCGCATGGCGCAAACAATTTGAACAGGATTTTCCTTTCTATTATGTACAGATAGCTCCCTATACTTACGAAAATACCTATGAAGCAGCGTTGTTAATGGAACAACAGACCCGTTCACTATCTTATCCTAAAACGGGGCAGGTGGTAATTACGGACCTGGTAGACAATATTAAAAGCCAGCATCCACTGGATAAGTTAACTGTTGGTTTGCGTTTGGGGAACATGGCTTTGGCAGAGACCTATCAAAAAAACATCCCTGCCCCTGTTTACAAAAGCCCTGTTTATAAAAGCCTTGAGATCAGTAAAGGAAATATCAACCTGTATTTTGATAACGCTCCTAACGGCTTTATGATAAAAGGAAATGAAACCCAGCCTACCGAATTTCTTATTGCGGGCAGCGACCAAAACTTTTTACCTGCAGAGGTGAAAATTGAGAAGAACAGGATCGTTGTTTCCAACAAACAAATTGCCAATCCTGTTGCTGTAAGGTTTTCATTCAGCAACACAGGCATGTCGAACCTGTTTAATAAAGAAGGGTTGCCTGTTACGCCTTTCAGAACAGATACGTGGGAAGTGATACCGGTGAAGCAATGATCGATCAAATCTCTCGTACCAGTCTTCCGCACAACACGTTAATGTCTTGTTGGGTTATTGAAAATAGTTTAGCGCATTTTCACCTTCAATAAATATTGGGTGGCGGTAATATAAATTGTTTTCCCGTCGGGAGTTAAAGCGCAGTTAGCGGCCGTTACACCATTGATCTTTATCTTGCCGATCAATTCACCGGTTTGGGTAAATATCCAGATGCCACCGGGGCCGGCGGCAAACACGTTACCATTTTTATCGATCTTAAAACCATCGCATCCACCCATACCCAAAGCGCGGTCGGTTCCCGGGCTATAGAAAGTTCTGCCATTCGTTAATGAACCATCCTTTGAAATATCATAGGCATACCAGCCTCTTTTTTTTCCTTCCGTATTAGATACGAGTAATGTTTTTCCATCAGGCAGAATGCCGATCCCATTTGGCAATTCCAGGGAATCAATAAGCAGTGTAACCTTTCCGGCCTTATTCAGTTTATATACGCCCTGGAAAGAAAGTTCTTTTTTCGGATCTCTTGCCCCTCTTTCAAGCCCATAAGAGGGATCGGTGAAATACAGGTCACCATTTTTTGCGAGGAAAAGATCATTCGGACTGTTCAGCCTTTTGCCATCGTATTGTCCTGCCAGGGTAATAAATTTTGATTGCGGCGCATTAAGTGGGGCATCCATTATCGCTACTCTTCTGTCGCCATGCTGGCAGATCATTAATCTGCCGTCACGCGAAATGGCAAGTGCGTCCGAGCCCATAAATCCACCGCGTTTTGCGGTATCTGTATAGCCGCCGGGTTTTACGTAAACTTCTTTACCGTTGGCTTCCGTCCATTTATAGATCGTGTTGCCGGGTACATCCGAAAATAAAAGCATCTGTTCTTTCTCCATCCATAGCGGGCCTTCTGTAAACTGAAACCCGCTTGCAATTATTTCAACCTTCGCATCATTGTTTATGAGTTTGGAAAGATCTTTTGAAATGAATTCAATGCTTCCGATACCTGGTTTGGTTTCCTGGGCTGAACCTTGAAAAAATTGTACGGAAAGTAAAAAAAGACAAATAATTTTTTTCATATAGCTCGTTTATACATTTAATACAACCGTAAAAAATGTCTGTTTATAAATAATTCACAAACCCTTCCATATTGGTGCGGATCTTATACACCTTACTGTAACTCACGATATAAAGTGTTTTCATATCGGCATCGCCAAAACAAAGACTTACAGGAAAGGAAGGCAAATTGATCATGCCTGTAAATTCGCCTTTGTTATTAAAGATCTGTACGCCGTAATAAGTAGCTACATAGATATTGCCCATTTTATCGATCGCCATACCATCGGCACTCGACGATTTTCCTTTTCTGTCGAGTACATTCTCCGTAAGAAATAATTTCGCAAACTTGCGGCCGTTGCGGATCGTACCGTCTTCATTCACATCATAAGCCCAGATAAAATTGCCCTTTTTGCTTTTCACCGGGAACCATGATTCGTCATCGTAGCAATTGTTGATGTAAAGCGTCTTGCCATCAGGAGATAACAAAATACCATTAGGCATGGCAAATTCATTCGGTTGTGTAAGCCTTGTTACTTTACCATCAGGTGAAACATAATAAACAGCACGGCCCGGCTGGAATTTTTTTGCCTCCATGGTAAACTGCGGATCGGTAAAATAAACGCCACCCTTTGCATCTGTTATCACATCATTGGGGCCATCGATTGACTTGCCATCATATTTGTCTGCGATCACTTTTACAACCTCACCCTTTGTTGTCATTTCAACCACCTTGTGTCCCATCATATCGCACACAACCAGGTTGCCGTTCTTATAGGGATACAATCCATTTGTCTGCATTTTACCCTCGCTGATATTGCGATAGCTGCCCTGGGGATCTAATTCAACTGTTGAACTCTTCTTTGGGTTTGCACCGAAATCTTTGTCGAAGTACATGTTTGAAAGATAAACCTTGCCATTCAACCATTTCGGCCCTTCGGTAAAAGTCAAACCCGGTTTTGTTTTCTTGCCATCCACTAACAGCTTCAGCTCTGCATTTTCGGGAATGATGGCATGATAAGCTGCTTTTGCGGCTTTTTCTTTTTCTGAATAATCAGCACGGGCTGGCCAGAAAATATCAATGGCATCACAGCCGAGATCGCCAATGTTTGCGCCATGCACCATATTGGAAGGGATGCGTACCACCGTATTCGCTTTCATTGGCTGTTCGCCAGCCAGGAGGATTTCATTACAACCGCCGCGCAATGCAAGCATCATCTGTTCTTCGGGATGTATATGCGGTGGAAAAACAGAATTCGGCTCCATCGAAATAAAACTCAATTGCGTATTCTTTCCCGAGATCAACCTTGAATAGGCGCCGGGAAGGAGGTAGGTGAGCTGAAAATTATATAGATCATAAACCTTATTCGGAACTACGTTTGGTGTTTGTGCCTTTTCAATATCGGCCGCTTCGGCCGGAAGATCTTTGATACCAGCTTTTTTAAGATAATCAACGCGTACAGGGCTGTAAGCCTCCAGCAGTTTGGCGCCAGACGCTCCCGCCTTAACGGCGTTCTTACTGCCTTTTTCGAGATAAACGAAATCAATTCTTGGTGTGCCGCTATGTGTTCCGTCGGGAGCTTCCCTTTTTGTCGAGATCATATTAACGGCTGATCCATTCACCACCTGTTCAATAGAACCTTCCAGTACAAATACAAACCTGTCATTGGATAAAACTTCTGCCGGAATTGCAGCATTAGGCGCCAATTGCAGAATGCTGATCATCGTTCCGGTTCCCCAGAAAATTTTGGCATTCACACCCGGGTACAAAGCGATGCTGTCGATGCTTTCAAGGCTTTTTACTTTTGCAGCTTCCAGATTTGAGGCAATCGTTGCTTTCGGCAGGCCGGAAAGCTCTTTTTTCTGCAGATTATATTTGGCGATCAGCTCCTTGTTTTTCTTTTCCCACTCTGCTTCAGGGCCGGAATTTGAACTGCAATGCGACAGGACAAGCAAACTTATAGCCAGCAATCCACTGCAAACAAATTTGTTCGGGCGAACTTTTCTCATAATACCATTCGGTTTGGATGATGAAACGGGAAAATAGTTATTTCATTTCAGGCAACCGTACAGGATTTCCCGCCGGATTATTTTGCACATTTTTTGATTTCGGTTCTCTTATTTTTAATTGCGATTGTTTAAATATTCACTTAACCTATTTTAAAATGAAAATTGTATTTACATTATTGCTCCTGATAGGAGGTTTGACCACATTTGCTCAAAACAAAATAGATGGTAACTGGAAAGGCACCCGTGAAACACCCAATGGTACTTTCGAAGTGAATTATACTTTCAAGGTTGAAGGAAATGAACTGAAAGGCACCTGGAAAACACAGTTTGGAGAAGCCAAGTTAGAAAAGGGTAAAGTTGACGGTAAGAAATTTTCTTTCAGTATTTCTTTCAACGACGTAGAACTGGCCAGTACCGGCGAACTTGTGAGTGATACAGAGATCACTGTAAAAAACGAAAGAGGTGAGATGAAACTCACCAAGGTGAAATCGTAAAGCACAAAATTTTAAGTGAAGGCTTGAAATACATTTTTTAAGGCAGAGGAATTCCTATGCAAATGATTGGCAGAGGATTTCTTCTTCCTTTTATGAATGAAGAGGATGTGAACACTTCTTTTATCTGTCGTTACTGATTGCTTATCCAAACACTTGTTAAATGACCCCGAAAAGATCGCCTGCCAAAAAAAGAACCCTCATTATTGTTGTCCTCCTGTCTCTTTTCACTCTTGCAGCTTTACAGCCTGATATCGAAACCCTCCTGCACAATGTATGGAAACAGTATGGCGGCGGGCCGGATCAGTCTAAGTATTTTAATGGTGCTCAGATCACCAAAGAAAATGTGAACCAGTTGAAAGTGGCCTGGGTATATCCTACCAAAGATTCGGCGTTTAATTTTTTCAGCCCGATCGTGGTGGACAACATCATGTATGTTATGGCCAAAAACTCTTCGCTGGTTGCGATCAATGCTGAAACAGGGCAGGAGGTATGGATACATGCCAATCTCCAGGGATTAACCCGCAGGGGCATCAATTATTGGGAGAGTAAAGACAGGAAAGACAGGCGTCTGCTCTTCACCCTTAACAATACGCTCCAGGCAATTGATGCTTCAACTGGAAAATCCATTATGAGTTTTGGCACGAATGGATATGTGGATATGAGAAGGGGATTGGGCCGAGATCCAACATCCATCCGCAGAATGCAGTCAATGATGCCCGGTGTTGTATTTGAAGACCTGATCATCATAGGATCTGCTCCCGGTGAAAATTATTTTTCTCCGCCGGGAGACATCAGGGCGTATAACGTAGTAACGGGCAAAACAGCCTGGACATTCCATACCGTTCCCCGTCCCGGAGAATTTGGTTATGAGACCTGGCCGAAAAATGCTTATAAATACGTAGGAGGAGTGAACGTATGGAGCGAAATATCTATCGATGAGAAACGAGGGATCGCTTACCTACCGATAGGCTCGCCTACTTATGATTATTACGGCGCCGATCGTTTGGGAGCAAATCTTTTTGGCAATTGCCTTGTGGCCCTGAATGCACGTACAGGAAAACGTATCTGGCATTTTCAAACGGTGCATCACGACCTGTGGGACTATGATCTTGCATCTGCACCACAACTGATTACCGTAAACCGTAATGGCCAGCCTGTGGACGCAGTAGCTGTAGCCACCAAGCACGGGTTTATGTTTGTATTCGACCGCGTAACCGGGAAACCGATATTCCCGATCGAAGAAAAGCCCTTCCCGGCCAGCAAGATGCCCGGAGAAAAATCATGGCCTACACAACCCATTCCAACTGTTGTACCGGATTTTACCAGGCACCAGGTAACAAAAGAAATGCTCAATCCTTATTTTTCCGAGGAAGAAAAACAAAAATGGTATAAAAGGATTGATTCGGCTAAATCCGGCTTATTTTTCCCCCTTTCCGATAAATATGAAACTATCGCGCTGCCGGGCGCTTTGGGAGGCGTGAATTTTGGTAATACTGCTTCCGATCCCGGTAAAGGCATGGTATATATTTTAACACAGGAGTATGCATCTGTATATAAACTGGAAAGGATCAAAACGGCCCGTGAATTGATGTCTAAAGATGAAGTGGCAAAAGCAAAAAACCTTATTACTACAACCTGCCGCTCATGCCATGGCGATAATTTAATGGGACGGGGAATATCACCCGCGATTGTTAACTCTGGGCAGCGTATGACCCTGGATGAATTTAAAACATTATTAGCCGTTGGCCGTGGGCAGATGCCCGGGTTTGCGCACATAAACGAACAAGGGGTAATTGCTGCCTACCGTTATTTAGGCGGCAATCCTTCTGCAAGGCCAGGTTTCGGACCCAGGAGAAACACAACACCGAGAATGCCCGAAGGTCCTGTTGTTGCGTCAGGCGGCGCGCCTGTTAAACCGGATGAGAAACCGGCGCCTGCAATGGTCGATTACCCGTTGGGTGTACCGCATCCGGCAAGTCGCTATACAACTGATTATGGAACAGCATGGCCTAATTTATTAGGGCCGCCATGGGCATGGGTGATCGCATATGATCTGAACAATGGAACCATGAAGTGGAAGAAACCGCTCGGCGAAGATTCTCTTGCTTCCAGTAAAGGAGATAAAACCACCGGCGCGGTAAACGGCTCGCAGCGCAAAGGGATCATCGTTACTTCAACAGGCATATTGTTCTGCACCGGTAAGGGCGGAAAATTATACGCGTATGACGTATCTAACGGCAAGATTTTATGGGAGACAACATTAAGTTACGAATCAAATGCGCAGCCCATTATGTACACGCTGAACGGCAAACAATACCTGGTAGTGAATGCCAGTAATGTTTTTACAAAGGATAGTTTTGACCATTCAAAGGATCCGGGAGCTTTGCCGAGAGGATATGTAGTGTATGCACTTCCTGATAACAAATAACGATAACATATAACAGCATATCATTGGATCGTGCGATTCAAATGCCGTTTGTTCAACGATCGGTTGTTTTGTTTCAGATGTAATTTGTCAGGCTTTATCAATGCTCATTATCAAACAGCGGTAACATGAAACAATTACGCTTGCTTTTTCATCTTGCTTTCCTGCTGTTGATGTCCGCTGCTTCTGCGCAAAAACTGGTAGATCCTGTTCTGTTATGGCCCAACGGGGCGCCCGGTGCAACCGGTGTTAGTGATGAAGATAAGCCCGCTGTTATTCCTTTTGTTGCCGAAAGATCAAAATCTAACGGCACAGCCATTCTGGTTGTCCCGGGTGGCGGTTTTACTATTCGTGCCGTGGATCATGAAGGTGTATTGGTTGCACAGTGGCTCAAAGAACATGGCATTACTGCATTTTTATTACGGTACAGGCTGCGGCCTCTTTATAACCGCAACGACTGGATAGCAGACGGGAACAGGGCTATGCAATACATACGGATGCACGCAAATGAATACGGCCTTTCCCCGGATCGTGTAGGTGCAGTAGGCTTTTCTGCAGGTGCAACACTAATTGCCGATATGGCGCTGAATGCAGTGGCTGTCCAATCGGGTGCCAATGATCCCATGGATCGTTTTTCGTCAAAACCAGCTTTCCTTATTTTGGGTTATGGCTCTGCACGTATTCCCAACAACGCCGATTCGGCTGTAGTCGCAGGCTTCCCGCCAACATTTATGTACGGCACGGCGGAAGACAGAAGCAGCAACGGCGGTATGCAGGAAATGTACACACGCTTGTATCGTGCCGGCGTTCCTGTTGAAACACATTTTTTTCAAAATGGTATACACGGAACAGGGTTTGCCCTCGGTGATCCCGTATTGGGACAGTGGACGAATCTTTTGCGCAATTGGCTTGCAGTTAATGGATTTTTGAGCCGCAAACCGAAAGTCGCTCTGTCAGGTGTTGTAAATTTAGATGGCTCGCCATTGGTAAAAGGAATGGTTATATTAACACCGGTGAACGATCCTGCCTTACCCGTTATAACAGTATATATCAATAACACCGGCACAGATGAACTCGGACGGTTTCTTGTACCCAAAAACCAGGGGCCGGTAGAGAACAGGTATAAGGTACAGGTAAGACAGGACGCCACCCGCTGGATCAGCAATTCACGCGATCCTTTTATGATCAGGATGATGGATAAGCAAAACAAAGGCACGTTGACCGATGCGGAAAGGAAAGAATGGGGAGAATATTTACGCAAACGTAATTTATCACCGAGCATTGAAAACCAGCGTATCTATTACAGGAAGCATCCGAATGACAAACAGGATTATATCATCGATATCAAAAATGGTGAGGAGGTATTGATCGAAGTGTTTAGTAAATAAAGCCTGGTGCTTCAGGCGTTACAAAGCATATTTCCTCTCTATTTGAATACATAAAAATGGTGTAATTTAAAGCGCCCAATCAATTTGATTGACTAATCAAAACAATATGAAAAAAATATTTCTCCTTGCAGGCATGCTGTGTTTTTTTGGGCTAACTGATCTTTCAGCGCAATCGGCCAACGGCGATTGGTCGGGACATAATGCTAAAAAATGGTTTAAGAAAAAGGAATGGCTTTCCGGCCTTTCCATAAAACCACATTCATCGATCGATAAGGTTCAGTTTGCAAAACAATACCATCTCAACCAGGCAAACTGGGAAAAGTCTTTTGCGTATTTAAAAAATACCGATCTGCAAAAACTTCCCAATGGGCGGTACACCATTGATGGCAATAATGTTTATGCCATCGTAACGGAAGCCCCGACAAAAGATTATGATAAAACTGCTTTTGAATCGCACCGCAAGTACATAGACCTGCAATATGTAATTTCCGGTGAAGAAAATATGGCAAAAACGCCCATTGCATCAGTTACAATCAGCAAGCCCTGGGATGAAAGAAGCGACCTGGCTAATTATACCGGTGACGGAAAGATCTATACAGTGCCCGCAGCGACTTTCAATCTTTTCTTTCCTTCAGATGCGCATCGTCCCAACATCACACCCGGAGGGAACAAGGTGGTTAAGAAGATCGTTATTAAAATAAATGTGATAGAATGATAGTCTGTTTCCACTGCCAAACGATATAGCTGAGGACGAACGTATAACTTGAATGATGGTCTTTCCTTTAATACAATAAGACCAGTTAATTTTTTGCTCAATCGTTTGCGCTGCAAATACTTGTATAAATAAGTTAAGTTGACAGATGAATATTCATCGATTAAAAGACTATACCCGAAACAGCCCGGTGGAAACCATTTCGCAACAGATGAGTGCCATTGAAAAACATTCATTGGATTATACCCCCTGGGTCACTCATCCATACAAACCCACCGTTATTTTTTCCATAGCACACAGCAACGATTGCATTTTTCTAAAGTTTCATGTAATAGAAAAAAACATCCGTTCGGTAAACAGTGTGGTAAACGGCCCGGTATATGAAGATAGTTGCGTAGAATTTTTTATCAGTTTCAATAACGATAAAGCATATTATAACCTTGAGTTTAATTGTATTGGCACCTGTTTGGCAGGTTTTGGAGAAGGGAGAAATGACCGGCAATTGCTGCCGGAAGAAATCATTAATAAGATCCGGAGCCAGGTAGTGATCAATCATGGCACACTAGAAAAAAATGTTAAATGGGAATTGGCATTGGCGATACCTATCGATTTTTTTTGTCACAATACACTTCAGTCTCTCACAGGATCTGTAGGCAGGGCGAATTTTTATAAATGCGGCGATCTTTTACCACAACCTCATTATGTTACCTGGACAAATATAGAAGCGCCTGCTCCTGATTTTCATTTGCCTGCTTTTTTTGGCAAACTTGTATTTGTATAACATAGCGATTTGTGTAGCGGCAGATTGGCTGCGAGATGACAATTGTTTCTGTGCTTCAGTGGCAATATTTAATCAATAATAAATTTCTGTACCTTGTTACCTATAGCTTCTGCACCCGTGGAAAACAAATTACCTACTATTAAAGAAATCGCCAAACGATTGAACGTTTCCGTTTCAACTGTTTCCCGCGCATTGAGCGATCATCCGCGTATCGGGTTACGGACCAAAACAAAGGTGCAGGAATTGGCGAAGGAACTAAACTATGAACCGAATATCAAAGCTATTTTTTTTAAACAAAAGAAAACCTTTGTTATAGGAGTGATACTTCCTTATATACGGGAAGAGTTTTTTTCCGAAGCGATCCGGGGGATTGAAACACTCGCTCTTGAGCATGATTATACCATATTACTCGGCCAAAGCTTTGATGATTGCGACCGGGAAAAAAAAGTATTGGATGCTTTCAAAAAACAAAGAGTAGATGGGGTAATCATATCCCTATCCAAACAAACCAATACCTACGAACATCTCCATGCACTGGAAAAATACGATATACCAGTCGTGTATTTCGATAGGGTGCCTCCTTTTGAAAACGTACACAAAGTGTATTGTAACCTGTACCAGGGAACAGTTGAAATGGTAAACTGGCTATTTAATAAAGGGCATCGCCGTATTGCATTTATTAATGGCCCCGATAAGTTACATGCAAGTAAGGAAAGATTGAATGGTTATATCAAAGCGATATCCTCTAAAAAAATAAAAGTAGACATGCAACTGGTTGAACGGACCGACCTGACAAAAGAAAGTACCTGCCTGGCAATGGAAAATCTGTTTAAAACAAAGAACCCGCCCAATGCAGTCATTACTTTTAACGACTACGTACACCTTGATGCCGTATTATATGCAAAGCAGCACCACATTAAAGTAAATAAAGACGTTCTTTTTGTAAGCTATGCTAACCTGCCTGTAACCAGTTATGCTGCATATCCACCCATTGCTTCCCTTGAACAATATCCATACAGGCAGGGAGAAAAATCCATGGAGATCCTGATGGATATTTTGAAATTAAAAATTGAGAACAGGGAAATTAACCTCTATCATCACGAAGAAATTGCCAGTACTTTAATTACCACAAGACTCTGATATTGCTTTTCTGCCTGTGGTGTAAAATATATTATTACAACTACCTCAATCTTTGATTTGCTCAACCGTTTGCGCGGGTTTTATCCGTACAATTTGAATAGATTGGGCAGCAGTATTTATTTACACGAATCATATGAAAACAGTTATCATGAAAATATTTTACGTTCCCGGATCAAAATATGCAGTGTTGGTTGCTTTGACTCTTTCATTGTTGCCCTTTGCCCCGGTATGGGCAGCACAAAAACAAACCGGTGTACAACGGGCAATTCAGGAAAATCAAAAAGTGATTGGTGCAAAGAAAGTCAGTCCTACATCAGTTTTTGTATTGCTTTCAAACAATCAAAAGCTGACACTCGATTTCTATGCTGATAATATATTCAGGCTTTTTCAGGACAATACAGGCGGTGCAATGCGGGATCCTGAGGCCAAACCACCGGCTAAAATCCTGTTGGAGAATCCAAGAAAACCAGTAGCCGTGTTAAACCTGGCAGATGCTGATAATTTGATTACCATTTCTACTGGCAAGATCAAGGTCCAGATAAATAAGAAGAGCACTTTATTAAAAGTGATCAACCTGGCAAATAATACGGATGTTCTGGAAGAGACAGTGCCGATTCATTTTGGGAAAGAAGGCGTTACGCTTACTTTAAAAGAACACCCACAGGAATATTTCTATGGTGGTGGTGTTCAGAATGGACGATTCTCTCACAAGGGGAAAATGATTGCTATCGAAAATCAAAACCGCTGGACAGACGCAGGAGTAGCATCTCCAACACCTTTTTATTGGTCCTCTAACGGATATGGCATCATGTGGCACACCTTCAAAAAAGGTAAATATGATTTCGGGGCCAAAGAAAAAGGATCAGTAAAACTGTTACACGAAACAGATTACCTGGATGTTTTTTTTATGGTGGGAGAGGGTGCTGCAGCGCTTTTAAGCGATTACTACCAGTTGACAGGAAATCCCATACTACTGCCTAAATTCGGGTTCTACGAGGGCCATTTAAATGCGTATAACCGCGATTACTGGAAGGAAGATACAACAGGAATTTTGTTTGAAGACGGCAAACGCTACAAGGAAAGTCAAAGAGATAGCTTGGGTACAAAAGAATCTTTGAACGGTGAAAAAAATAATTACCAGTTTTCTGCCCGTGCCGTTATCGATCGGTATAGAAAGAATGATATGCCATTTGGCTGGATACTTCCGAATGATGGCTATGGAGCCGGGTATGGGCAAACAGCGACTCTAGACGGGAATATTCAAAACCTGAAAAGCTTAGGTGATTATGCCCGTAAAAATGGGGTTGAAATAGGGTTGTGGACACAATCTGATCTTCATCCTAAACCAGAGGTGAGCGCTTTGCTGCAAAGGGATATTTTGAAGGAAGTAAAAGATGCCGGTGTTCGTGTTTTAAAAACAGATGTAGCATGGGTAGGTGCGGGATATTCATTCGGGCTGAATGGTGTGAGTGATGTGGCACAGATCATGTCTCAATATGGAAATGATGCCAGACCCTTCATTATATCATTAGATGGATGGGCAGGTTCACAACGATATGCAACCGTTTGGTCGGGAGACCAGACAGGAGGTCTTTGGGAATATATCCGTTTTCATATTCCTACTTATATAGGCTCCGGTTTATCAGGACTGCCAAGTATTACTTCTGATATGGATGGAATTTTTGGTGGAAAGAACCCGGTAATAAATACCAGGGATTTTCAATGGAAGACCTTTACACCTATGCAATTGAATATGGATGGCTGGGGAACCAATCCGAAATACCCGCATATATTAGGTGAACCGGTCGCATCGATCAATCGAAATTACTTAAAACTGAAATCAGCACTGATCCCTTACACATATAGTATCGCAAGAGAAGCTGTTAATGGGTTACCGATAATGCGGGCCATGTTCCTTGAATATCCAAACGCATATACCCATGGATCTGCAACGCAATACCAGTTTTTATATGGGCCCAATTTCTTAATTGCCCCAATTTACCAGTCAACAAGATCAGATGATAAAGGCAATGATATTCGTAATGGAATTTATCTACCGAAGGGAACCTGGATCGATTATTTTACGGGTGAGAAATATGAAGGTGAGCAAATTGTAAACAATTTTGATGCACCTATCTGGAAGTTGCCGGTCTTTGTTAAGAATGGGGCAATTATTCCAATGACAAATCCGAACAATAATGTATCGGAGATCAATAAAAGGATTCGTATCTATGAAATTTATCCGTCTGGCAAAAGTTCTTTCACGGAATATGATGACGATGGAAGAACCGAACAATACAAAGCGGGTAAAGGCGCTTTCAGTTTAATTGAATCGAATGTGGATGCTAAGAACGATGCAGTAATTACCATTCATCCTGCAAAAGGGGATTTTGATGGTTTCGTAAAAGAAAAAATTACAGAGTTTAGAATAAATGTAACGCGAAGGCCAAAAAAGGTATCTGCAAAAATCGGGAAAAAAGAAATTGCATTGACTGAAGTAAGTTCGATGAATGCTTTCATGAATAAAGACAATGTATATTTCTATAATGAAGCCCCCAACTTAAATCAGTTTGCCTCCAAGGGTAGTGAATTCGAAAAAATAGTGATCACTAAAAATCCCCAGTTTTTGGTAAAAACCGGGACAACGGATATCACAATAAACACGGTTATACTTACAGTGGAAGGATTCGAGTTTAAACCCATAGATAAAAAACAGAGCTTATCCGGGAAATTAACTACTCCGCTAAATGCCCGCATTACCGAAAAAAATACAGAGGCGTATACACTTAAACCAACATGGCAAAAGGTTAACAATGCAGATTTCTATGAAATAGATTTCAATGGGATGCATTATACCACCATCAAAGACACTGCCTTGTTATTTGAAGGATTAACTGCCGAAACTTCTTATACATTTAAACTTCGCGCAGTAAATAAAGAGGGATATTCTGACTGGACCGAAATTAAGGCAACCACTAAGCCTAACCCATTGATGTTTGCCATTCATGGCATTGTTGCCGAAACAACAGCCGAAAATCAGGGAGGCTCTAAAATCGATAAATTATTTGATTTTGACGAAGGCAGTATGTGGCATACAAAATTTGGTGTAAAATCGATTCCTTTTGATATCGTTATTGATCTGAAATCAATCAATGAGCTGGATAAATTCCATTACCTGCCACGTTCGGGAAGAGGGAATGGAATTTTACTAAAAGGCAGTGTGTTTTATAGCAATAACAAGCAAAACTGGACAGAAGCGGGGTCTTTTGAGTGGGCAAATAATGATGAAATTAAAATATTCAATTTCACTAACCATCCATCGGTTCGTTATATTAAAATCTCTATTGCTGATGGTGTGGGAGGTTTTGGATCGGGCCGAGAATTATATGTATTCAAAGTTCCTGGCACAGCAAGCTATCTTCCCGGGGATATCAACAATGACCATTTGATTGATAAGAATGACTGGACATCTTATATGAACTACACCGGCTTGCGGAAAGGTGACGCTGACTTCGAGGGCTATATCAGCAAAGGCGATATCAATCAAAATAACCTGATCGATGCTTACGATATTTCTGTTATAGCTACACAGCTTGCAGGCGGAGTAGATGGTAGTAAAACAGATACGGTTGCCGGGAAACTTGAAATCAGTACGGCAAAACAGAACTATGATAAAGATGAGATCGTTGAGGTTAAAGTGAAAGGAACGGGTCTCAGATCAGTAAATGCTTTGAGTTTTGCTTTGCCATACAATCCCCAGGACTACGAGTTTGTAAGAGTACAGGCATTGAATATGAAGCAAATGGAAAATTTAACTTACGACAGGCTGCACACGAACGGAACCAAAGCACTGTACGTGACTTTTGTAAACGTTGGCAATAAGGAAACTTTAGCTGGTGATGTGGATCTGTTTTTGTTGAAATTAAAAGCAAAACGTAAAGTGAAATTTGATCTTAAGGTTATTGATGGATTTTTGGTAGATAAAAATTTGGGTACAGTGGCCCTTTATCAATAAAGCTTAATAAAAGGCCAACCGCGATACCTCGTTTGCATTTCGTAAAAAAGTAAAATACAAACTTCTTCCCAACAGTTATGGGCAAGTGATTATAACTGTTGGGGAGAAGTTTTAGTTTTTAGATGCGGAATGTTTCTATTGGTGAATGTGTTTGCACGAGCGACCGTCATCGCGAGGCACGAAGCAATCTGTGTTTCGATCTTGAGGATGCCCGGCAATTCTAAAAGTATTTTTCAACACAGAGATTCAGAGATTGGGAGTTGCACAAAGAGAACTCTCTGTGCAACTCTGTTCCTTTGTGTTCTCTGTGTTGAAGAAACATCATTGCAAGCACACTGTTATTCGTAACACAGATTGCTTCGTGCCTCGCAATTGACGGTGCGGACAGTTTCACTAACTCGAAACTTTCTCGATTTGGAAACCAAAATCTTCCAAATACTTGTGGTCATGCACCAAACAATAACACTCAAATTCTATAGCGGCATCTAAAAGAAAATATGCGTTGCTATTACAATAATTGCGCAACCGTTTGCGCTGATGAGAATATGATTTGACTATTGATTTCAGATTATTTAATTGTAAAAATTGCGCACCCGGTTGCGCAATTTTTGTATACAAAAGTTAGATAGGTTTAAGCTGTAATGATTGAAAAGAAGAAGTATAACAATCTATTCAATCCAATTACGGAAACAAATAAATAAAGTCTGCCAGACTTCTTTTTTTTACTTAAACCAAACTACGCAATGCTATCTATTGTAAATGGGAAGGACCCGCTTTCTGTAAGAAGGCAGAAACCTCAAGCCGCAAAAAAAGGATTGGCTGTTATGCTGACACTGATTCTGCTAATGGTGGCTGCTCTACAGGTGAATGCCAAAAATTTTCATTTCTTTTTTGTTCCGACTGATGTTCATGGAAGAGTAACCAATGAAACAGGCGAACCTATGCGCGATGTATCAATAACCATTGCAGGAAAAACGCAGGGTGTGGTAACAGATGCACAGGGAGTCTATAATATAAAGGCATCAGAAACCGATGTACTGGTGTTTTCTTATGTTGGTTATGAAACGCAGCGTGTAACACTTAAGAATGAGAAATCACTTTTAATGGTTACTGTGAACCTTAAACCACTTGTACAGTCTAATGAAGTAATTGTGATTGGTGTTCAGCGGCAAACAAAGAAAACCACCACTGCTTCTGTGTCAACTGTTCTGGGTAAGGACATCGAAAATCTGCCTTCGCCCAGCGTAGATGCTTTATTACAGGGAAGGATAGCGGGATTGAATGTGCAAATCGGTTCAGGTGAGCCAGGCGTTGCGCCTAACGTTGTGGTTCGTGGTAACACAACCCTGAATACAAATATTGGCGACCCCAATGTAACACAGGCCCAGGCTTTAAGTCAGCCATTATATGTGATAGATGGAGTACCTTTTAATACATCTGATATCACAAGCGCAAATAACACAGGTACAAACTTCCTGGCGGGCATCAATGTAAACGATATTGAAAGCGTAGTGGTACAAAAAGATGCCGTTGCTACTGCAGCATGGGGATCTTTGGGTGCTAACGGTGTGATATATATAACCACCAGGAGAGGGCGTTCCAAAACACCGGAGTTCAGGGTAAATGCATACGGCGGTGTAACCATGATACCGCAACTGCTACCTACTATTACCGGCGCTGCAGAAAGGCGGATGAAGTTAGACCTCATTAACCAGTATGCACCTACTTCTGCCCAGCGCGCATTGATACCACAGATTCTGACAGACAGCCTTAACCCTTACTATAATAATGCAACAGACTGGCAGAACTTATTTTACAGAACAGGTATTGTACACAATGAGGACCTGAATGTATCTGCTGCCACCGATAATTTCAATTACAGGTTAGGCCTGAACTACTACGATGAAAAAGGTATCATACAGGCGTTCGGATTAAAACGCTATAGCCTTAGCGGTAATTTCAATTTTAAAATGAGTCCTAAACTGAATACCCAACTGGTGGTTCGTTTGTCAAGATCAGACAGGCAGCGTGGAATGAAATTTTATGACAACAGTGATGCCAATACTCCTGTTAGCGGTTCCAATCAACCGGCTTCTTTTTACAGGCTAACTGCATTTGACTCTGCCAGCTACCTGGGTTTATATGACAAATTGAGAAACAAGAACGTTGATGATAATTCAAGTGTTTCTTTTACATTAAACTATAGTATTCTTCCTTCTTTAAGATATACTTTTCAAGGCTCTGCCAGCAGTGTAATTTCCAACAGGGATTATTTCAAACCTTCTAATATTGACCAGATTGTTGCAAATGGCGGGGTTACATCACAACCTTCCAGGGTTCAATCTGATAAAAGCACTATCTCCAATTATTATCTAACCAACTCGCTCAACTTTAGTAAAACCATCCAGCCCAAAAATGGCAGGGCACATCATTTTTCTTTAACAGGTACCCAATCTTTTAAAGCAGATGTAATCAATTCCAATCAGGTGGGTGGTTCCAATACGCCAACCAATGATATACAGGTAGTAAGCGGTGTACCGCAAACTAACCTGTTCGGAAATTCTTACTATGCTCAGAGCGGGTTGTTGTCTTTTGCAGGGCAGGCTTCCTATGATTTTGATAGCAGGTATAGCCTGTATGCTTCTTATCGCGCAGATGCGTCTTCACGTTTCGGGAACAATTCCAAGTGGGGTTATTTCCCGGCTTTTGGTGCGGGATGGTTGTTATCTGAAGAGAAGTTTATGAAAAAAACTGCAATCAGAAATATTGTTTCCTTCTTTAAAATCAGGGCCAGTTTTGGTACATCAGGAAACAACTCCAATTCTTTCTATGCACCATATAATTCTTATTTTATTCCGGGTAGTTATGGTGGATCACTGGCCGTTCAGCCAAGTTATACCAATGGTTTAACCAAAGACAATCTTACCTGGACCAAAACAAAACAAAAAAATATCGGCGCCGATATTGAACTGTTTGACAGCCGTGTTAATTTGGCTGTAGATGTTTATGACAGGCTTTCTAATGATGACTATTATAATTTCCAGCTTCCTTTCTACACTGGGTTTAACGCTATCAATTTTAACGCACATGATCTTTGGGTAAACAATCGTGGTATTGAAATTACACTTGGCGCCAATGTATTGCCGGCAAAAAGCAAACTGCACTGGCATACACAGTTTACGCTTTCTCACAATAAGAACCTGATTGCCAAATTACCTAACGATAACCGCACATTTGTTGTAGGAGATCCCTATGGTGTTGCCAGGATATTTGCTGTTGGTCAGCCGCTTTATGAAATGTTCCAGATACAGTATGCAGGTGTTTATAACAAAGCAAATGAGATACCGTTTAATCCACTTACGGGTTTACCGATCACTTATTTTAAAGGAAACCATACCGTTGTTCCGGGAGATCCTATTTGGGTAGATGCTAACCATATTGGTGATGTATGGTCCGGTGAAGATAATGGTAACCAATATGGTGACCGCGTTCCTTCAGGAGACCCGAATCCTAAATTTACAGGCGGATGGGTGAATGATTTCAGTTATAAAAATTTCTCAGTAAGTATCACAAGCATCTTCCTTTGGGGACGCGATATCGTAAATACTTTCAGGCAACAACAGTTTGACCGCTTCGGTGGAAGTATTAACAATTTCACTTACAACAGGCTTCCTGATCTCAGTGGACTTAATTACTGGACCCCGCAAAATGCTGCCAAGGATCCGGAGAATTATAAGGCAAATTTCCCTTCACTTACTCCTTTTGGCGGTTATTACTACCAGTTCTTTCCATTCACAACTATGTGGAATGAAGATGGCAGCTATTTCAAAATCAAGAATATCGTACTAAGCTATCAGTTAGCAAAACCACTACTCGATAAATTCAAACTGAAAGGCGCGAGAGTTTATGGTGTGATGGATAACGTACTCACACTTAAAAAATCAACAGTGGCCGACCCCGAGTTAGTAGACGGATTGGGTAGCTACTATGGTGGCGGTTATCCTACAGCAACAAAATTCACTTTTGGTGTAGACATCCAGTTTTAATTTCAAAAATCAAGAACGATGAACAAGAATTTTTTAAAAATAGTTGCACCGCTGATCCTGGGTATTGCCCTGATCAGTACTTCGTGCAAAAAGTATTTATACAGCGGGCCAATTTCATCAACATACGGTGCTCAATTCTGGTCATCTCAAACAGCCGTGGAACAAGCTACTTTAGCTATGTATGGTCAATTGAGAACCAACCTGCGCGCAAATGGCGGTGTTGATGCCAATGTAGCAGCGCATTTCGTGAATGGAGACCTCGTGGCAGGGACTTTTACGCCGGTATCGGGTAGTTTTTTATCTTATTCTTTATCCGCGAATGCAACTAGCTCATCGTACAACCACGGCATCCCTTTTTATTTTGGAGGAGTTCCCTATTGGGAGGGTACCCTGCATAACTGGTCAAGGTATTATCAGCTGATAGCCCAGGCCAACCTGGTATTGCAAAACGTACCAAAAATTCCGGCCAGCGCTTTTACAAGCGAAGCGGTACGTAATAAGTATATAGCAGAAGCACTGTTTATGAGGGCGTTTACTTATTTCTACATGATTCGTATATGGGGCGATCCTGTGTTCGTAAATAAATTATACCAGGACATTGATTATGGCAATATTCCTCCGGTAGCCAGAACAGCCGAATCTATCGTATTAGACAGTTGCCTCACGGATTTAAAAACAGCCGCAAACTATTTTACTGCCCCATCAATAGGATCAGCGCCTATCAGGGCAAATGCGGGAAGTAATGCTGCACTGATCGCACATATTTATGCGTGGAAACACCAGTATGACAGTGCTCATGTATACTGTCAAAAAGTAATCAATAATTATGGATATGGATTGGAGCCAATGTCTACCTACACCAACCTCTGGAAAGGAATGGGTTCTACGGAGAACATATTCGAAATATCCATGCAGGTAAACAATAACGATCCTAATTTCAAACAAGGTGCAACGAATAGCTGGACAGAAGCGCAGTTTAATTGCTTTGCCGCTTTCATGAAATCACCTTACCTGCCTAATAACATTAAAACCACTTGTTGGGTAGCACCCCTTCCCGGAATAGTTCAGGGGTTAGCAAACACATCCGGGTTTACTCAGCCAACAACAGCAAATCCCAGCGGTACAGGTACCGGTAGCCTGTTCGTGGATACTGTACGCGATGCACGCTTTCACCAGGTATTGCTACCTGTTGCAGCTGCCAACAACGACCCTAAAGGATATTTAATGACGAAGTATACGGCTTTTAGTTACCAGGACAGCGTTAAGAAAATCCTTCCTTATTTCAACAATAACCTTGTAATGTTCCGTTTAGCAGATATCATCCTGCTTGATGCAGAAGCTTTGGCAAATCTTGGTGATCTCAATGGTGCCAATGCACAGTTGGCAAAAACAGAAAGCAGGGCAGGTCTTCCAGCATACGCACCAACAGATAAGACAAGCATGCTGCTTGAAATTCTGAAAGAACGAGGACGCGAATTTATCGGTGAAGGATCCTGGTTTTACGATCTGATCAGAACAGAACAACAGTTAAAAGGGCTTGAAAAAGTTGGGTACACATCATCGGGCAGAACTGATCCGAACCTTAAAGGTTGGTATTGGCCATTGCAAATGGGCGTCCTGTTCCCTCAGGATAACCTGCTTACCCAGAACCCTTATTTTCTTACGCACTAACAACAAAAAAAGAAACGATTATGCGAAACATACATTTATATAAAATAGCTGGCGCACTGATTGTTGTGGTTGCTATGATGGGGTCTTGCAAAAAAGACTATATCACAGGTGGTACAGTGAATGATGTAAATGCTTATGCTAATACATCTACCTACGATGCGCTAAAAGCCGCACCCAATTTTGATACGCTTATCATCCTGATTGATTCCGCAGGGATTAAGAATAAAATTAATGCACCGGGTACTACATTTTTTGCACCGAACAACAGCGCTATTCTCAATTATATGTCTACACGTACAAACGCATTGCAGGTAACCAACAGGTCAGCCAAATTCGGATTGGATTCTCTTATTTATTACCTGAAAAACAATATCAAAGGAACGGCAGACTCCCTGGGTATGTACCTGGTTTCGCAGGCATTACCTTATACCATACTTACCAATGCAGGTACGAAATACCCGACCCAATTGGCGGGAGATACGGCCATTGTATCGTTTGAGATTGCAGCGATATCAGATCCAACCAAATCCACCGTATATGGTTATACGCCGTTGGCATCCAGCCAGCCACAGGTAGTGTATTTTACACAATTATGGCAACCGTATAATTTATCTGATGCTAACCCGGCTAATAAAGTGCCGGCAAAAGTTGGAATTCATACCATCTGCACCACTTCCTGTATTAAAACACAGAATGGCTATTTGAATGCTTTAGCATATGGTCACAACTTATTTTTCTCCTTCACTAAATAATAAATAAAAAGATGATGAAAAAAATATTAACCCCTATATGCTTTGCTATCATTGTTTGTGTAGGATTGTTTAGCTCCTGTACAAAATATGGCAATGGATTTCTGAGCCCTTATGTTGCATACGGCGTGGCACAATTTACTTTTATACGTGGAAGAATAGCCACTTCTTATGCTTTAACTACAGATGGCTCCTCTACACCCATGCAGGCTAAAATTTTACACGTATATGATTCTGCTACAGGTAAACCTGTAGACGATATTTTCCTGAAAAAATATATAGTAAATACCTGGACCTCTGCATATGATGCCAAAAAAGACACAACGTATAGCCAGGTATTGGCGAAACGTGGTGTAGATAGTTTGTATCCTGTTACGATCAATGAGTTCAGTGGGGCCCTTACTTCTACCAGTGCTTCCTTATACCTGCCGTTAGGGACGTATTATATGGATATCCAGGTAAACAATGCTGTAGGTACGGAAGTATTAAAAAATGTGATGACACTCACCGTTAAAGACGGGGCACCTTTGGAAACAACGGAAACCTATAGCGGGGGATTAGCCGGTGCATTTAGTGCAGGTGCAGGACCCGCAGGAGGAAGTGCATTTCCGATTGTATTCTTTAACGGAAATTATAATCCGTTTGTAGACTTCAGTGTTGTGCGTTTTGCAGATACACCCAATACAGTTATTATTAAATTTACAGATAGAAATGGTGTTGCATTTAACCCTCGTACAGGTGAAGTGGCTAAAAGACCTAATACAGGTTTAAACCCGGTTCCTCCCTACCTGCAGAATTTGCAGGACTATGCGCCGGATTCATACCGGGCTTCTGATACAGCTATTTCAATTAAATATGCGTTAACTCCATTTCCTTTTACTTCTTTAGGGAATGGCTACAACATGTATTACACTATTGCAACAACTGCTGTGAAAATGGATAGTACAAAAGCGTGGACACTAACACCCGCACCAGGTGTTTTTTATAAAGGCACTGCAGACCCGACCTATCTTGGTACATATAACCTGGAGAGGTATGATTATTCTATCAGGCTTCCTATGCGTGTTTTCTCTTATGGTGCCTACCAGATTAATGTTAAACTCCTGAATACATCGCACAGGTAATGGCAGTTTCCTAAGTACGGTCGTATTGGTAAAGGGCTGTTCGAGGAGAACGGCCCTTCTGTTTCAACTTTACACGATGGGCTGGTATATGGCAGAGAGCTATTGCATTCGTGAGTATCGTGAATCTTCCAATTAGAACATCCATAAATAGCGTTAAACATTAAACACACAAGCATGAACAGAAAAGAGTTTGTAAAAACTGCGGGATTAGCCGCTACTGCGCTGGCTGTTTTACCAGGTAGCAAATTGTTTGCAAAAACAGCAGCCGATACAAAAGTAAAAATTGGAATTATAGGTGTTGGTGCACGGGGGATTGGCCATCTTGACCTGTTACTGAACCGTCAAGATGTTGAAATAATATCTGTTTGTGATATTGATGAAAAAAGAATAGAAGCTGCAAAGAAAAGAATTGCTGCAAGCGGTAAGAAGATGCCCGATTTTTATTCCTCAGATAACTATGCATGGGAAACAATGCTGGAGAAAAAACAGCATGATGGGATTGTGATCGCCACGCCCTGGGAGTGGCACAAAGACATGGTTATCGGTTCAATAGAAGCGGACGTTAAGTATGTAGCCACTGAAGTAGTACTCGGCATCACGCTCGAAGATCACTGGGATGTGGTAAAAGCAGCAGAAAAAAGTCACGCACACGTAATGATGCTCGAAAACGTTTGTTACAGGCGTGATGTAATGGCCGTATTGAATATGGTGAGACAGGGACTTTTCGGGGAATTGATACACTTGCAAGGTGGGTACCAGCATGACCTGCGTGATGTAAAATTCACGAATGGTGTTGAGTTTGGCGAGAAAGGTTATTCAGAAGCGCGTTGGAGAACAGAACATTCTGTGCACAGGAACGGCGATCTCTATCCTACGCATGGTATTGGCCCTGTCGCGAACTATATCAACATTAACCGAGGTAACCGTTTTCTTTCTCTTTGTTCTTTTTCATCAAAAGCAAGAGGGCTGCATAATCATATTGTAAAACATGGTGGCGAAGATCATCCGAATGCAAAAATTAATTTTAAGCTGGGTGATGTTGTTACGACCTCGATCAATTGTGCAAATGGTGAAACGATATTGCTGCAACACGATACTAACCTGCCTCGTCCTTATTCTCTTGGCTTTCGTGTACAGGGTACAGAAGGCTTGTGGATGGATGTAAACAAAAGTATTTATATACAGCAAAAATCTGCCAAACCAGACCAGTGGGACGATGCGAAAAACTGGCTTGATAAATATGACCACCCGTTATGGGCAAGATGGAGTAAAGAAACCGCTGGTGCGGGACATGGTGGTATGGATTTCTTTGTGATCCACGCATTTATCGAATCGATCAAACGTAAAACGGAAACACCGCTGAATGTATATGATGCAGCAGCATGGAGTGCTATTACGCCGCTAAGTGAAAAATCGATAGAGCTCGGCAACGAAACTGTAGAGTTCCCGGATTTTACAAGCGGCCAATGGATGTATAGAAAACCAGTATTTGCATTGAATGATGAATATTAAGAATGGAAAAATTAGCTACAATTTTGAAGGCTTATGGGTTTGCGCAGGATTCGGTGCAGGCAGAACCATTAGGCAATGGATTGATTAACGAGACGTGGAAACTAAAAACGGCAGACAGGGCATATGTACTTCAGCGGATCAATAATACGGTATTTACAGAACCGGCAACCATCGCATACAATATTGGATTGATCACAGACTACATGAACAAACAGTTTCCTGAGTATATGTTTGTATCGCCGGTTCCTTTGGTTGGTGGAGAACAAATGATATACAGGGAGGGAATGGGTTATTTCAGGTTGTTCCCGTTTATAAATGGTTCTCATTCAAAAGATGTGGTAGGAAGTGCAGAAGAAGCATACGAAGCGGCATCACAGTTTGGAAAATTTACAAAACTCTTATCAGACTTTGATGTTGCACAACTGAAAATAACACTGCCTCACTTTCATGATCTTTCCTATCGTTACAACCAGTTTACAGATGCATTGGCAAACGGGAACAGGAACCGTATCAAGACATCCACTGCGTTAATTAATTTTATCAAACAACACAATGATATTGTTGACACATACGAGCTGATAAAAGCGAACCCCGATTTTAAAAAGCGAGTGATACACCACGATACCAAAATCAGCAATGTATTATTCAATGATGCCAATAAAAGCCTTTGTGTGATTGATCTTGATACCGTGATGCCGGGTTTCTTTATCAGTGATGTGGGAGATATGTTCCGTACTTATCTTTCACCCGTTAGTGAGGAAGAAACTGATCTTGGCAAAATCAAAATCAGGGAGGACCTGTACAAAGCAATTGTAAGCGGCTATTGCCGGGAAATGGAAAATGAGTTGACCAATGTAGAAAAAAGATATTTCTTCTACGCCGGCAAGTTTATGATCTATATGCAGGCAACCCGTTTTCTGACAGATCATATCAATGATGATATTTACTACGGGGCCAATTACCCCGGGCATAATTTCAACAGGGCGGAGAACCAGGTCACTTTGCTTAAAAAATTGATGGAGAAAAAAGCGGTACTTGTTAATTACGCTGATAGTAATCTATTAAAAGACCAGCTCTAGCAGGCAGGGCTACAGTAAAGGAATACTTTTATTCAGTTACATTGTAGCAACCACGACCGGAAGATTTTTCTTCCGGTCTCTTATCCGGTTTATTTGTAAAAAAACTAAGACCTATAAAATGAAAAAGAATTTTTTTTGGATTGTTTTTGTGATTTATTCACTACAGGCGACTTCTCAATCAATCAAACTATCTCCTCGCCCCCCAATGGGCTGGATGAGTTGGAACCTGATGCAGGAAACGATCAATGAAAAAGATGTGAAGGAAATGGCCGATGCGATGATAGCAAATGGCATGGTGGCCGCAGGTTATCAATATATGTTTATTGACGATTGTTGGCAGGGTGGACGTGATAGACAGAACAACATTATTCCCGATCCAAAAAAGTTCCCATCCGGTATAAAAGCGCTGGCTGATTATTTGCACGCAAGAAATATGAAACTTGGTATTTACAGTGATGCCGCCCCACTTACCTGTGCAGGTTATACAGGCAGTTTGCATTTTGAACAGCAGGATGCCGAAACATTTGCTTCCTGGGGAATTGATTTTCTGAAGTACGATTATTGCGGTGCGCCAGAAGATGTGGAAACAGCTAAAGCACGATATAAGACAATGGCCGATGCATTACGTAAATCGGGCCGGGATATTGTTTTTAGTATTTGTGAATGGGGCCCCCGAAAGCCCTGGCTTTGGGGAGCTGAAGCCGGCGGTCAGCTTTGGCGCACCACTTACGATATCCGTGACAAGTGGAAAAAAACAAGCAACCAGGTCAATACAGATGGAATTCTTGATGTAATGGATATCAATGCAGCTTTACATGATTACTCAGGACCAGGTAAATGGAACGATGCCGATATGCTTGTGGTTGGCCTATATGGGTTGAAAGGCCCTTCTGCCCATAGCGCCGGAAAAGGTTGCACCGATGCTGAATACCAAAGCCAATTCAGTCTTTGGGCAATCATGAACTCACCCTTGTATGCCAGTTGTGATTTGAGGACAATGAATGAAACAACCAAACGCATCCTTCTAAATGCAGAAGTGATTGCACTCAACCAGGATAGCCTGGGAAAACAAGCTGTTCGGGTGATTAACAACGCAACCTGGAGTGTATTCGTAAAACCACTTGCTAATAATGATTATGCAATTGCGGTATTGAACCGTAGCGATAGTCTTCAAGCAGCAACGATCATTTTCCAGGAGCTAGGGCTTACTGGAAATTATGAAATACGGGATCTTTGGGAACATACTAAAAAAGGAGCGGGGAAAACATGGAAGGGCCAGGTTAATATCCATGAAACCAAAGTATTTCGCTTAACTCCGATAGCCCATTAATTTAACACTCTGAATCAGCAGGAAGGAATGACTAGCCTCCCTGGCAGCTGTTTTCTGCTATTGTCTCTTACAACTGACTACAATCAGCCTATTCCCAAACGATGGTCATCGGATATGCTTAAAGACGCGGGTAAGTTTGATCTCTACATAAACATCATCACCCAAAACTGTTTACAATGAAAATTCTACTGGCTGATCCGCATACGATGGTGCGACAGGGAATAGCAAAGCTGCTTAGCAAAGCTTACCCTTTTGCGAAAATCCGGGAAGTAGCAGACTCAGATGAACTGTTTAAACTTATTCATCGTGAAAGCTGGGATATTGTTATTACGGAGATCTGTATGCAACCATGCAATTCGGGATTGGCAATAATAAAGAAGATAAAAGACGTCAACCCGGCATCAAGGGTACTTGTACTAAGTATCTATGATGTTGAACAATTTGCGGTAAGGGCTATGAAAGCAGGGGCATTTGGCTACCTGTCAAAGGAGGTATGTTTTTCTGAGATCGTAGTTGCGATCAACCGGATCCTTACAGGAAAAAAATATATTACTGCTGAATTGGGCAACCTCCTCGCAGACTGTATCGCAATTGGTCAGCACGATTCTGCTGAAAATCTTTCTGACCGCGAATTTCAAGTGCTGCAATTGCTTGGGAAGGGATACTCGGTGTCGGATGTCGCCAACCAGATTATCGTGAGTCACAATACAGTCAGCACATTCAGATCCAGGATATTTGAGAAAATGGGTTTTAAAAACAACCTTGAACTCATCCGCTATGCAGTTGACCATCGTCTTAGTGAATAACGACGTTGCTTGCGAGAATTTCTTCAGCTGGTCTGTTATTAAAGATCTGCTCACCGTTGAAAATAACATCCCAGGTAACCGGTAACGCCTTCTTTAACATATGGCTTACCCCGCAATAATATTCCTGTGAGGCAGTTACCGCGCACATTGCCTCTTCCCTGCAGGTACTATCGCCCCTGAATTGATAGCTTATATGAATGGCAATGTATTCAATAGGTTTTTGCCTGCTTAGCTCGCCGGTCACTTTCATGCTAAACTCCGCAACTTCCTTATGCTCATTCCTGAGTAGTGCTACGATGTCCATTCCCGTGCAGCCTGCAAGTGCTGTGAGGATAAATGGTTTGGGGATGGGCCCCAGGTCTTCACCACCACTTCGTTCCGGAGCGTCCATCACAACGGTATGCCCATTTACAAGTGCGTTGAACTGCATTTTTCCCATCCACTGTGTTTCAATTTCGTGCTGTGCCATGGTCTTCATTTTTTTTGCATGTGCGAATTCCGAAAAGCAGGTAGAGAGGACAGGTACCCACGAACGCGGTAACCAAAAATACTGCTGCCAATAAGCCCAACACCAGGGCCCAGGTGCCGGTAACAATATTCTGGAAACATAATACTGCTATTATTGTGGCAAGAGCTATCCTGATAACCCTGTCGCCTGAACTCATGTTAGTTTTCATTCTTTTGTGTTTTGACTATTGTTGAATTCAAAACTAATACGACACTGACGTGTAATAAATGATAATTGTCATAAATAAGCCTGAGAAAACTCACAATAGGTGTATCCTGACGAGACTCATATTCCTCCATGATCGATATCAATTCCCAGGTTTCTGTTGACGTTTACTTTTAACACCTAAAACAAAATGTATGCAAACTGCTATGTCACCTGAAATCCGCGAAGTGCTTGGCGCGGTGCATTATATGCCATCTATTTCTATCATAATGCCATTTGAACCTAAAATGAATCCAAAGGCTGAGATCTCACATGCACTTAAACTTGCGGTTGATAAGATACAAAGAGAGGTCAGTAAGAATTACCCCAATGAACTGGGCCGGCTTGTGATACAAAAGCTGCGTACGGTCTTGGAAAACCTGAATTTTAGTACCCATAAGAAAAGTATTGCAATCTATGTGTCGCCGGTTTTTGAAAAAGTTTTGTATCTCGATATAGCCGTGGAAGAAAAGATCATTGTAGATGAATCTTTTGAGATCCGCGATCTTGTATATAGTAAAAAACAACTTCATAAATACCTTGTACTGGTATTAACCGGTAAGGAAAGCCGTATTTATCTCGGAAGTTCTGAAAACTTTGTAAGGATCGTTTCCAACACACCGGTACAGGTAAATGAAGATGACAGGCACGGAGATCAATCGGATAATGCATCTCATAAAGAGATATTGATGGATAAATTTCTGCACCAGGTTGATCAGTCGCTTGATATCATATTGAATGCCTATCATCTCCCTTTATTTTTATTGGGTACAGAAAAAATTGCCGGACATTTTATGAAGCTTACCAAACACAAGGCAGCGATCGTGGATTACATACATGGGAGTTTTGGTGAATCAACCATTGGACAGTTGCAAGGCGTATTGCAGCCACATGTGGCAGACTGGAAACAGGTAAAACAAAAAGAGATACTCAATCGCCTTGATGCCGCTCAAAATAAACATCTGCTTGCCGCAGGCATACATGCAGCCTGGCGCGAAGCTTTGAATCACAAGGGAAGCCTGCTGGTTGTTGAAAAAAATTACATGTATGCGTCTCTACAAAGCAATAACGGGGATGCAATTTACCCGACAGTTGAAAAGTATAGCCATTTCTCCTATATAAAGGATGCTGTGGATGATGTAATTGAAAAGGTTCTAGAAAATGGCGGTGATGTTGAGTTTGTAGAGAAAGGACTGCTTGATACGTACGACCATATTGCATTAATTCAGCGTTATTGAAATAACCATTTTGATGGCAGGAACCATATTTGAAACGATGTTCAATTGCAATACCATCCATATAACTCAAACAATTATTTTATGATCACCTATATCAAAAACCCGGCCCATATTTCTACGGATAACAATGCGGTCGGTCCCGGCAGCGGGCCTTTAACTGCACAATCACAGCTTGCTTCTGAATGTGTTCATTCGCTGCATGGATTTATTGTAACCGCTTTTGCTTTTGAAGAGTTCCTTACTTATAATTCCTTTCACTATGCGCTGCATAGCCTGATGCAACTCTTGGATACGGATCACTATTCAAATCTTTTACCTATAGCAGATACGGCGCAATCACTGTTGTTATCAGGGAAAATGCCACCCAGCCTGCGGCGGTCAATTATCAACGCCTATCACGAACTTGGAATAAATGAGCCTGTTATTGTCGAATCACACAATTTTACAGCAAATGGTGACAGGATGCAGGAAGATATGGGGGAGGGGCATGACAATACCAAAACTGTTTCAGGAGATCAAAGCGTGCTGACTGCAGTACAGAATTGCTTTGCTGCTTTGTATATAGGAGAGGCCATTAAATACCGGCAGGATAACAATTGTGTGCACGATAAAGCGGCATTGTCCGTAACGGTACAAAAAATGATGCGGTTGCCCCTGCCCAACGGGCTAACAGGGCCTGGTTCATTTAATTGATTCACAAGTTCTCATTGATATACAGTTGTTAGTTTGTTTTAGGGTAAGTCCCGTGTTGAACGGGGCTTTTTTGTGCCTGGTCAGCGACAATGGATCCCATTAATTACTCATCCATTTTTCTTTTGCTAAAGTTGTTTCATCTCTCTGCCTGTTTTTGTTTGCTAACGCGATAGTATAGTTTGACCACAATCAGTATAAACGATGACAAGCGTCATTCTCTACTTTGCCTGCGCCGTCTAATTTTGTTTCCGATAAAGAAAATCATTAAACAACCTAATCAATAACAAAAACCATTTTTTATGAAACAGTTATCGTTAAGAGCTAAATGGATACTTCCCCTGGTTTGTATGCAGATTTTATCAGTTGCAACTATGGCCCAGGTAAAATATCATGCAAAGGATAACCTTAAGTCTGAGATCAAAGGTACGTCTACACTGCACGATTGGAGTATGCAGGCTACCAAAGGAGAATGCAATGCTGTATTTACACTTAATCCTGCTAACCAATTGACAGGCCTGACATTTCTATCTTTCACCATGCCTGTTGAAAGTTTAAAGAGTGAAAAGACTTCGATGGATAAAAACGCTTATAAAGCATTGAAAGCAGACCAAAACCCTTCGATCTCCTATCACCTCACTTCAGCATCTGTGGCCCAGGACGGTTCTGTAAAATGTTTGGGAAAACTAACAATTGCCGGCGCCACTGTAGATACCGAACTGATGGCTACTGCAAAACTGAATCAAGATAAAAGTATCGCTATAACAGGAAGCAAAAAGATCAGTATGAAAGATTTCAATATTGCCCCGCCAAGTTTTATGCTGGGTACGATCAAAACCGGCAATGATATCACATTGAAATTCGACGTAACACTCGCAAGAGAATAAAACAACTCATTTTAATCTTAATCAAAAACAACTATTATGAAACAACTATTTAAAAAAACACATAACCTGGTATTATTACTTGCCGGGTTATTACCAGCGATGGCAATGGCACAACAAGCCGCAATTTCAAATTTCAGGGCTTATGATAAAGCCGGTCTCAATGTGTTTGAAGATCCTAAAGATTCTGCATCTTCTTTCAATGGTTTGAAGATCAGGTTTGGCGCGGGTTTTACGCAGCAGTTTCAGAACCTGAAGCATAGTAACGACGGTGCATTGAACAATACCGTTGGCTCATTTGCCAATGGTGTATCAACACCCGGCAACAGGTTGAAAGTGATCACACCAGGTTTTCAGACCGCACAGGCAAATTTATTTATGGATGTGCAGTTAGCTGATGGTATCAAACTGAACATTACCAGTTACCTCTCTACCAAACACCACAATGAAACCTGGGTGAAAGGCGGTTATATCCAGTTTGATAAACTTCCGTTCAAAAGTGAATTTTTCACAAACATTATGAAATATGCCACCATCAAAGTAGGACATTTTGAAGTTGACTACGGTGATGCGCATTTCCGCAGGAGCGATGCAGGACAGACCCTGTATAATCCTTTTATGGAAGGCAATATCATGGATGAATTTGCTACCGAGATCGGCACAGAGATCTACCTGAAAAAAGACGGATGGTTTGCAATGGCTGGCGTTACCAACGGCATGATCAAAGGAAATGTTGATTCCATGTATAAATCCGCTAACCCTGATAATGATCTGCAAAAATCACCTTCTGTTTTATTGAAAGCAGGATTTGACAAGCAAGTTTCACAGGATCTGCGCCTGCGTTTGAGCGCTTCTTACTATGGCAACCAAAGCAGCGGTGGTGGTACCCTGTTTGGCGGCGACCGTTCAGGTTCTAACTACCAGTATGTAATGGAACTGAATTCTGCCAACCCAAGCAGTGCAACCGGTGCCGGCACACCTTTAGCTTTTTCCGGTCGCTTTAACCCGGGATTCGGCAAAAAGCTGAATGCATTCATGTTAAATGGTTTCCTGAAAACAGGCGGATTGGAGCTCTTCGGAACTTATGAAACTGCATCAGGCAGAACCTCTAAAGAAACAGCTACCAGGGGCGTAAAACAGTTTGCTGTGGATGGTGTGTACAGGTTTGGAAAAGCAGAGGACCTGTTCCTCGGCCTCAGGTACAATACCGTTTCTGCACGCCTGGCTGATGGCGCTATCACTTATACCGGCGACGTAAAGATCAATCGTTTTGCAGTAGCTGGTGGCTGGTTCATGACAAAAAATATCCTGATGAAAGCAGAATATGTGATCCAGAAATACAATGATTTTCCTGCTGCTGATTATCGTTCAACAGGCAAATTCAACGGCTATGTTATAGAAGCTGTTGTAGGATTTTAAAAGAGTTGTTTGTCATATCGAATGCCGGGATGCTGTTTGTCCCGGTATTTTTTTTAACACTATTCATTTAGCCATGTGCTTAAAGAAACATATCATTTCGTTGTTGACGGCCTGCTGCATGCTGTTGCTTCTTTCAGCAACAGACAAGGCACCCGCGTTGATAAAATGGATGATCTTAAAGGATTGCACTGTGAGGGTAAATGGAAGCACGAACATTAATAAATTCAGCTGTGTTGTGCCCGACTACCTGCGATCCGATACATTAACCTGTTACAAGGGAAATGACCTTCCTGTGATCTTGTCAGGCCGGCTTGCATTACCAGTGATCAGTTTCGATTGCAGTAATAGCATGATGACCAACGACCTGCGGAAAACATTAAAGGCTAAAGAATTTCCGTCGCTTAATATTTATTTTATCTCACTCGAAAAATATCCGGAACTGAATAATACACAGGAATCTATTACCGGTGTGGTGAATATTGAACTGGCAGGTGTGTCTAAAAAGATCGAGATCAATTACCAGATCTCCATGGATGAGCACAAGATCATCCATCTCGTGGGCACGCAAACGATCCGGTTCTCTGATTTTGCGCTTGTTCCACCAAGAAAACTGGGTGGGATGATCAGGGCAGATGACAGGCTGGATGTAATATTCAAGATCAACTTCAAGCGAATTTCTGATCAATGATATGATTGGGTCCAGGTATATCATTGAATCATTTTCAAATGTTTACAAAAACGATTTATGAACAAAATATTTTTATCGGGATTAACAGCAGGGATCATCTTATTTATCATAAGTTATGGCGGACTGTATGTGGCAATACGTTGCTTCCCGTCTTTTTTTGTTGACTACAATAACCCGTTGTTCAATTCCAATGGGAACCGCGATACATTGTTTTATTCGCATGCTTTTATTTTCAGTTTTGCGCTATCCTGGTTCTGGGAGCGATTCAAAAGCCTGTTCAAAGGACATTTTATTTTGCGCGGCCTCGAGTTTGGTCTTGTATACGGGATCATCGCATTGGTGCCTGTTATGTGGATCACATTCAGTTCCCTGGATATAACGGTTACGATGGTGTTGAGCTGGTTCTTTTACGGGTTGTGCCAGGCCGTGATCGCGGGGTTGGTGTTTGCAAAGATGAATCCTTAGTAAAAAATTAATCAATCTATCAAAATGAATATGGAAGCGTTTATTAGTGCTGAGCAAGCTGTTGAATGTGTGAAATCTGGTGACCGGGTGTTTATTCATGGAAGTGCGGCCACGCCTATCTCTCTCGTAAAAGCATTGCAAAACAGGCACCACACATTACGTAATGTTGAATTGGTTAGCATCACCAATTTAGGAGGTGTAAATTTTAATGACGTCAGCTACCGTGAAAGTTTTTTCTTCAACTCCTTATTTGTTTCAGAGAATACAAGAGCGATCGCCAACGGGCCCTATGGCGATTATGTTCCGGTGTTCCTGAGCCAGATTCCACAACTGTTCCGAAAAAATATTCTACCCATTGATGTTGCACTGATACAGGTCTCACCACCTGACCTCCACGGGTATTGTTCTCTTGGAACCTCCGTTGATATAGCCAAAGCTGCACTGGAAACAGCAGTAACTGTGATCGCACAAGTCAATCCAAAAATGCCCAGGACACATGGAGATGGGTTTGTACACGTAAGCCAGATACATAAAATGATATGGCAGGAATGTGATCTTCCCGAGGTTGACTATTCGGCGCATGCATCAGAAGCTGTTGTACGTATTGGCCAGAATGTAGCGGCGCTGGTAGAAGACGGAGCTACTTTGCAACTTGGCATCGGCAGTATACCTGATCAGGTTCTGAAGAATCTTTTTGACCATAGAGATCTGGGTATCCATTCTGAAATGATATCCGATGGTATTATCCCGCTTCTTGAAAAAGGCGTGATCAATAATAGCCGGAAGAAATTGAACATCGGTTGCTGCGTTACCGGTTTTATGCTGGGTACAAGAAAATTATATGATTTTGTAGATGATAACCCGCAGATAAGGGTGATGGATATCGCATACGTGAACGACACGAGTGTGATCAGGCAGAATCCAAAGGCAACTGCTATCAACAGCGCCATTGAGATAGATCTTACGGGCCAGGTATGTGCAGATTCTATCGGTACCTACCAGTATTCCGGAATAGGCGGGCAGATGGATTTTATCAGGGGCGCTTCTTTGTCTGAAGACGGAATGCCCATCATTGCACTGCCTTCCGTTACGTCGAAAGGCGTTTCGCGCATTGTTCCTTTTTTAAAGGAAGGCGCAGGTGTTGTAACAACAAGAGGCCATGTGCATTGGGTTGTAACCGAATATGGTTCTGTGGACCTGTTCGGAAAAAACCTGAAACAGAGAGGAAGGGAACTTATTAAAATTGCTCACCCCGATCACCAGGAATTTCTTGAAAAAAGTTTTTTTGAAAGACATGGGTAACTGGGTACTGGATACTAGATACTGGATACTGGTAGGTTGCCGCGCATTCAACATCCAGTATCCAGTATCCAGCATCCAGTATCCAGCATCCAGTATCCAGCATCCAGTATCCAGTATCCAGTATCCATCATCCATCATCCAGCATCCAGCATCCAGTATAGTTTTCCTAATAAATAGGTGCATAGTCCCTCAATCCCAATAATCGCTCATTCATATCTTTCTCATTCGCTGCCGATCTTCTGAAGATCACGGCTTGCTTTTTCATACCTGCCAGCTCGGCCATATGCGCAGTGGCGTTGTATGAAGCGAGCTTGTATTCATTAATAGAAAGAACACTTAGCAGCAGCCCTGCGTCGATGGTAGCTGCAGATTGGCAATAGGTGATTTTTTGATCTGTTTCAGTAATAAGCGCCCGAATAACTATGTTTGGAAAAGCTCTCAGTATTATGTATTCTTTGTCAAGAAAACTACTCATCATTTCAATATGCTGCCTCGACAGTTCGAGGTAGTTGTCCAATAAGGTCTTTAATTGCGGTGAAACTGCGGCGTGCGACCAGGCGGCAATATGTTTTTGTAACTGTACTTCCCCGGTAAAAAGTTTTTGGCTCTCATACTCAACCAGGTCGCGCTGGTAAACGATGACGGGATTGTTGTATAGCATATAATTTAATTTTAACAAACTTATTACTGATCGCCTGCGTTGGCAATGATGATGCTCAACCATCACATTGACATACGTCATACATTTTTTTCCCAATGGATGGCCTGGCCCCATTCCCGACTGATAACTATCAGGTGCGCTGTTACCCGCCGTCATATTTTCTGTTTTGCCCGCATTCTATTTTTACACAGATTACTAATCGTCAAAATCATTACCGATGAAAAAAATATGTTTTGCTTTTTACAATGACCAGTTCCCGGAAAGCGCACTTGAATTTATATGCAGGATGAATGCCGTATCACCGGTATTGTTAACCGCGATCTCTCTACAGAAACAGGAACTTGCTGAATTGCCCACCTACGCAGACGGCACATTCGGCATGTTTTTGCCCTTAACACAAAGCAGGCAGAAAGTTGCACAAGTGAGCAGTCTCCGGAAACTGGAAAATATATGTGTTGAAAACCATCTCCAATATCAACTAAGGGAGGAGGCTGCAGACATTACGTTTGCGGGCCTGCAGAAGGAAAGCCAGTATTCTGAATTGTTGATCATGGGAAGCGAGATGATCTACAATGACCGCGAATCGGGATCTATCAATGTGATGCTTGAGGAGCTGCTGCATCATATCTGTTGCCCGGCTATATTGATACCCGAAAAATTTGATTATCCCAAAAGCCTTGTGCTTGCTTACGATGGAAGTAAAGATTGCATTTTTGCCATCACGCAGTTTGCTGCCATGTTGCCGGAATTACTGGATCTAAACACACTACTGGCTTATATCAGTACTGATCCTGCCAATGAGATTCCCAACGAGAGTGAGATCGAGAGCCTGGCCGGAGTTCATTTCCGCAATATCACTTTTTGTAAAATGGATTCGAAGAAAGAATTCACCCAGTGGATGATCGAAAGAAAGGCATCTATGCTGGTATGTGGTTCGTATGGCCGTTCGGCCTTGTCGCAACTTATCCGGAAGAGTTTTGCAAGAAATATTATCGCAAACAGCCAGGTACCTGTTTTTATAGCACACCGTTGAGAATGGTAAATCAACATCAGATACTGACGAATATCATTTTCGATGCTAAGTATGAAATTTAGTTTTACTTATAACCCGCAAACTATGAAACAAGAAATAAAGGACGACCAGACAATAGGGGAGGTACAGGAAATATTTCATCAGCTGTTTCCTTTTTTAAGGGTGGATTTTTTTGAAAGGAATACACACGGGCTTGTGAAAAATAAGTTCTCCAGACCCGTGATGAACAGGAAAAAATTACTAGGTGAGTTTCGCCTTGATACGATTGATGGAGGTGAACTCAAAATCGAAAAGGATCTCAAAGTAAAGGAGTTTGAACAATATATTGATTCAACCTATTGCCTTCATGCGCAGATCTTCCGCTTGTCGGGAAATGTTTGGCTGGCAACTACTGTTACGAATGATTGGACATTGGAAGAACAGAACAGGCAGGGAGAGCTGATCACGATGCAAATGAGCCATCATAATTAATAACATCAATTTCTAAGTGCGATCAGTTTGTCTTTTTTAAGGATGGTTATTTTACTGCCTTTGATATCAATCAATCCTTCGTTTTTAAAATCACTCAATGTACGGATGGTACTTTCCGTGGCGGTGCCGGCGAGATGCGCAAGGTCTTCCCTGGAAACCTGCATTGAGAATATCGTATGTGCATCTGTTTTGTAGGTATTTTGCAATTGCAAAAGCGCATCGGCAACTTTTTTCCGAACGGAATTATATGCCAGTCTTACCAGCTGTTCCTCTTTTTCAACGAGATCGTTGCTGATCATCCTTATGAACTTTTTAGCCACTTCTGCGTTTTTGTAGATCAGCGAAAAAAAATCTTCTTTGGGCAACAGGTATATTTCACTGTCTTCCATTGCTGTGGCGGTATCAGCGTATTTACTCTCTTCAAGTAAGGCATGATACCCAAAAAAATCTCCGGCCTTATACAACGCAGTGATCAATTCTTTTCCATTCTCGGCAAACTTTGCCGTTTTTATTTTTCCTGAGTTGAGATAGAACATGCCTCTCGGGTAATTGCCCTCTCTATATATTTCTTCTTTCTTGCGGTATATATTACTTTCTTTTTCGAGCGTTAGTTTTTGAAGATCTGCCATGTCCTTTACTTCGGCCAGGAAATCTGAAATGCCCTTGAGATTCTTGCCAAATTCCTTCTTCAGGATCTCTGATTTTTTTAGCCTGCTTTCAATTGCGTTCATCAATTCAATGTCACTGAAAGGCTTTGTGAGATAATCATCGGCGCCCATTTCCATCCCTTTTCGCAGATCGCTGCGATCAGACCTTGCAGTTAAAAATATGAAAGGGATGCCTGCTGTTCTTTCATCTTTGCCGAGTAAGTGCAGTACACCAAAGCCATCCAGCACAGGCATCATGATGTCGCAAACGATTACATCGGGGAGCTCTGATTGCGCAAGGGTAACACCTATTTTGCCGTTTTCGGCAGTGATGACAGCGTAACCGGAAAGAGAGAGTATCTCCGCCGTATTTTCCCTGATGCCTTCATTGTCTTCAATCAATAATATTTTCTTTTTCATCTGAATTTTGATTTGGAATCTTGACTGTAAATGTGGTTCCTGCATTGATCTCAGATTCTACGGAAATCGTTCCGCCAATAAGTTCAACGTATTTGGCAACGATATTTAACCCGAGACCGGTTCCCTGGATATTTGATGCATTTCGGCCCCTAAAAAAGCGTTCGAATAAATGTTCTTTGTCTTCTTCAGAAATACCTATGCCATTGTCTCTGACTGTAAGTGTTATGTTTTCATCCGAAACATTCAGAACGGCCGAAATAACTGACTGGCTATTTGAAAATTTAAGTGCGTTGGAGAGCAGGTTAATGCAGATGATGCGCAATATTTTTTTATCAAAACACACCTGCGTCATCCCAATATGCTCATATTGGATAAGCTGCCCTTCTCCTGCAACCTGCCGGAGCTCACCGATAAGTTTCTCCACACAATCCCGGATGTCCATTTCCACAGGTTCTACCACAATTCTGCCTTCTTCAAGCCTCGATATCGACAATACATCGTCAAGAAGATCCGTGAGGTTGCCGATAGATGACTTGATACGTTTGATATGTTGCTGCCGCTTTTCTTTCTTGTCGCTTTCACTATATTTCTCAACCAGTGAGAGGGATGAGAGGATGGTTGTTAATGGCGTACGGATCTCATGAGAGGCCATTGAAACAAACCTTGATTTCATTTCATTCAGTTCTTTTTCTTTGTCCAGTGTTTCATTCAGTTCTTTCCGGGATCTTTCGAGCTGTTGCAAGGCTTCTTCCAGGATCATGGTCCTGTCTTTCACCCGCTGCTCCAGTTCATGTGCCAAAGCCTCAAGCTCTGTTCGCTGCTTTACAATTGCATCTTCATTTTGTTTCCTGACTGAAATATCTATGATGAATGCAATAATGAAATTTCCGGAATCGGTAGAATAGGGGCTCAGGCTGATCTCAACCGGGAACTCCCTGCCGTTTTTAGTGATACCGAAAAGATCCCTCCCATTGCCCATTGACCTGGCGTTAGGATGTGTATTAAATCCTTCTCTTAATTGCCCATGTTTCTGCGCAAAATGCTGCGGTATCAGTATCTCAACTTTCTTACCGGCAAGTTCCCCGGGTTCATAACCAAATAGCCTTTCGGTAGAAGGATTGGCAAGCTGGATCGTGCCGGAAGTATCAGACACCAGTATGCCCTCTGTTGAAAAATCAAATAGGGCCTTGAATTGTTTTTGGTCCGGGAAATCCTGCATTGGGCAAAAATATTTTAGGTGCCGGGCAAATATGCCTATTAAGGTTAGCCCGAAATATGATTTTCGTCATTTTTTCACAGTCGCTGCCGGAATAATATTGCCAGTCCGAAATAAGATTTATGGCGATCCATCAGGTTAAAAATTCAGTCCACTGCTTTCATTGTGGTGAAGAATGCGGGGCCGAAGTTATTTGCGCTCATGATAAGGACTTTTGTTGTACGGGATGCCGGATGGTGTATGAGATCCTGAATGAAACCGGGTTGTGCGACTATTATAATCTCAGCAGCACACCGGGCATCAATCGTAAACAGGCAGCCCGACCTGATAAATTCGCTTTTCTCGATGAAGAAAAGATCATAAAAGAACTGGTTCGTTTTCGTAACGACGCTGAAACACATATCACCTTCTACCTCCCACATATACATTGCAGCAGTTGTTTGTGGCTGTTGGAGAACCTGCACCGGCTGGACAAACATATCATCAGCAGTAAAGTGAATTTTGAGAGAAAGGAAGCCGATATTGTATTTGATCATTCGGGAATTTCGCTGCGACAGGTTGCTGAACTTAGTACATCCATAGGGTATGAGCCCTATATCAGTTTCAATGATATGGGCCGCCCCAAAACAATGGTATCGCGTTCTAAGATCTATAAACTGGGTGTGGCCGGATTTTGTTTTGCTAATATCATGCTGCTTAGTTTTCCCGAATATCTTGGCATCAATGAACGGGAATTACGGCTTCTGCAGATGTTCAGGAATATCAGCCTCGTGCTTTCTTTGCCCGTGCTTCTGTATGCTTCCTCTGAATTTTATATCAGTGCATGGAAGGCGCTCAGGCGTGGATTCCTGAATATTGATGCACCCATTGTATTATCCGTTTTGATCACATTCGGAAGAAGTGTGTACGAAATTCTTACGCAAACCGGTTCCGGCTACCTTGATAGTATGAGTGGTATCGTTTTCTTTATGCTTGCCGGAAGGGTATTGCAGGATAAGACCTATGCAGCCTTGAATTTTGAACGTGATTATACGTCGTATTTTCCTGTTGCGGTAACGAAATTAAAAGAAGGAAAAGAAACCGTTGTTACACTGGATAAGATTGCGTTGGATGATACCCTTCTCATTCATGGCCAGGAACTGATACCCGCAGATGGCATCATCACGCGGGGTAACGCATTAATAGATTACAGTTTTGTAAATGGAGAAAGTTTCCCGGTTAAGAAGGAAATGGGCGAAGTGGTTTATGCAGGAGGCAAACAACTTAGCAGTAATATCGAAATCCTGGTGATCAGGGAAGTGGCCCAAAGCTACCTCACCAGGCTCTGGAACAAGGATGAACAAAAGGGAATTACCGCGAAAGAAAAATATTCATTCGTTCATTTACTCAGCCGCTATTTTACCTGGATCGTTTTCAGTATCGCCCTGCTCTCAGCCATTTATTGGTGGAATGTTGATCCGTCGCGCATCTGGAATGCGGTTACATCGATCCTGATCATTGCGTGCCCTTGCGGACTTTTATTAAGCAACACTTTTGTCAATGGAAATATTCTGAGGCGCCTGGCGCGCAACGGTTTCTACCTGCGCAATGCACAAACCATTGAAGGGATCGCACACGCAGACCATATTGTATTTGATAAAACAGGTACACTTACCACGGGGCGGTTTAATAATATTCTTTACCAGGGGCAGGAACTTCCTCCGCAACTGCGAAACAGTATTGCCGAACTGGCAAAACAAAGTACACATCCCTTGTGCAGGTCAATATCGAAATGGGCAGATGCAGGAGCAGGTGGTAAAATAAACGCTTTTAAAGAAGTACCGGGCGAGGGCATCGAGGGAATAGTGAACGGAGACCTGATAACCATGGGCTCGGTTCAATATGTAACCGGTCACAAAGAATCCGGCAAGGATTCCTGTGTTTACCTGGCCGTTGAAGGTGATATGATGGGGAGATTTGTTTTTCAGAATGAATACCGCGAACATATTCCTGAACTGGTGGCTTGTTTAAAGAAGGGCCACAGGATCTCTGTATTAAGCGGCGACAACACCGGTGAAAAGCAACGATTGACACAAATGATGGGTACAGATTCTACCATTCTTTTTAACCAGGGGCCCGGCGATAAATTGCAAGCCATTCAGCAAATGCAAAAAAGCTCCAAAGCAGTGATAATGATCGGTGATGGATTGAATGATGCGGGTGCTTTGCGGCAAGCCGATGTCGGAATTTCAGTTGCGGAAGACAGCAATACTTTCACTCCATCCAGTGATGCTATTTTGAATGCAGCCAGTTTACCCAAACTGAATCAGTTCATTCAAATGTGCAGGTTCAATAAAAAGGTAGTGTTGACGGCTTTTATCGTTTCTGCAATGTACAACGTCGTAGGACTTTATTTCGCTGTTCAGGGCGGTCTTCAACCGGTGATCGCAGCCATACTGATGCCCTGCAGCAGTATCAGTATACTTATCATCAGTTTTGGACTCAGCAATCTGAAAGCGAAGCTTTTAAAGATCTGATTGCAGGCATAGTTATGCATTTCACAGAACATGACGGATATCATCTTTTCCCTTGAGCCTTATCATTGAACAGCCTGAACGCGCGAAATAGATTTGCTGCATAATATTAAATATGAGCGCTATTATTCTTTTGTTGATCGTGAGTATAAGCGTGGCGTCGCTGTTCCTCCTGGCTTTTATCTGGAGCGTTAAAAATGGCCAGTATGATGACGAAGTGAGCCCGCCAATGCGTATGCTCTTCGATAATAAAGACGCTATTACTCACATAACCGGCCAGCCACACATTAAACCCAAATCATAACACGACTGTATGGAATTAGAAAAGTTTTATTACGATAACAAAATTGTGAAGCAATTCGCCTATGCTACGATCATATGGGGTGTTGTTGGTATGCTTGCAGGTTTGCTGGCCTCGATACAGATGTTCCTGCCCGCTGCAAACTTTAAATTACCTATCACCACATTCGGCCGTTTGCGGCCCGTGCATACCAACGCCGTGATCTTTGCGTTTGTTGGCAATGGTATTTTTATGGGGGTGTATTATTCATTGCAGCGGCTTTGTAAAACAAGGATGTTCAGTGATAAATTAGGCGCTATTCATTTTTGGGGATGGCAGGCTATTATTGTTACAGCAGCTATTACGCTCCTGGCAGGATATACCACCGGTAAGGAATATGCCGAGCTGGAATGGCCCGTTGATATCGCCATCACCATTGTTTGGGTACTATTCGGCATCAATATGTTTGGTACGATCCTGAAAAGACGGGAGAGCCATTTATATGTGGCTATCTGGTTTTATATCGCCACATGGGTAACCGTTGCTTTGTTGCATATTGTAAATTCTTTCGAACTTCCTTTTGCCCCCTTCAAAAGTTACAGTGGTTATGCAGGCGTACAGGATGCACTCGTGCAGTGGTGGTACGGGCATAACGCTGTGGCTTTCTTTTTAACTACTCCCTACCTGGGACTGATGTATTATTTTTTGCCAAAAGCGGCTAACCGCCCGGTATACAGCTACCGCTTATCGATCATACATTTCTGGGCACTGATATTTATTTATATATGGGCAGGTCCACACCATCTGCTATATACCGCATTGCCCGACTGGGCACAAAGCCTGGGTGTTGTATTCAGCATCATGCTGATAGCGCCGAGTTGGGGTGGTATGCTGAATGGTCTGTTCACTTTGCGTGGCGCATGGGATAAAGTGCGTGAGGAACCCGTACTTAAATTTATGGTAGTAGCTATTACCTGTTATGGTATGGCAACTTTTGAAGGACCGATGTTAAGTTTGAAAAGTGTAAACGCCATATCACATTTTACAGACTGGACCATTGCACATGTGCATATCGGTACACTGGGTTGGAATGGTTTTTTAACGTTCGGTGTTCTTTACTGGATCATCCCTAAGATCTTCAATACCCAACTGTATTCAAAAAAATTAGCCACCAATCATTTCTGGATCGGAACCATTGGCATTGTATTATATGCTGTGCCGCTTTACTGGGCGGGTTTTGCGCAGGCAAGCATGTGGAAACAATTTACAGAAGAAGGCACCATAAAATACCAGTTCCTCGAAACGGTTACACACATCATTCCGATGTATGTAACCAGGAGTATCGGCGGCACTTTATACCTCATTGGCGTGTTTATGATGATCTTCAATATTTACAAAACAGTAAAAGCAGGAAAACTGGTTGCCAATGAATACGCTGAAGCTCCCTCTCTCAATAAAAATCCCGAAACGCATGGCAAACAATACTGGCACAGGTGGATCGAAAGAAGGCCCATACAATTGCTGGTCTTCAGTCTTATCGCAGTTTCCATTGGTGGTATACTTGAATTGGTGCCCACTTTCCTGATCAAATCAAATATTCCAACGATCGCATCGGTTAAACCTTATACCCCGCTCGAATTGCAGGGCCGGGATATTTATGTAAGAGAAGGTTGTTATAACTGCCACTCTCAAATGATCAGGCCATTCAGGGATGAAGTTGCACGTTACGGTGAATACAGTAAGGCAGGTGAGTTTGTGTACGACCATCCTTTCCAATGGGGAAGCAAACGTACCGGGCCCGACCTCGCAAGGATCGGCGGGAAATATCCTGACACCTGGCACTATACGCATATGGAAGAACCGCAAAGCATGAGTCCCGGTTCTATCATGCCCTCTTATCCATGGTTACTTGAAGATAATCTCGACACGGCGATCACGCCTGCGAAGATCCGCGCCATGCAAACACTCGGTGTGCCTTACCCGCAAGGATATGATAAGCAGGCTAACAAGGACCTGATGTTACAGGCGAAAAAGATCAGCGACAACCTGGCGAAGGATAAAATAAAAACACCGGCCAATAAGGAAATCATCGCATTGATAGCTTACCTGCAACGCGTTGGAACAGATATAAAAAGCGCGGACAAACCGATAGCAAAAAAATAAAAATCATCAGTCAGTTCAATTAAAAAACACATCATGAAATTTATTAACTACCTCGAAAAAATAGCCGGAGTGGATATCTATGCACTCTCTTCGTTTGGAATATTCTTTATTTTTTTTATCGCCATGACTTTTTGGGCATTGAAGATTGATAAGAAACTGGTAGAAGAGATCAACCGCATTCCTTTAAATAATTAAAGCAGGCAGCATGAAAAGAATCACATTTCTAAGAATCAAACAGGCCGCAATATTTGGCCTGCTACTTCCACTGCAGGCGCTTGCTGAAGGAGCGCCTAAAAAGGACGATCTCAATAACCCGGTTGTTCAGTTGTTTGTTGTGATCATTATCCTGTTGGCGATCTGTATAGGGCTACTTGCGCATGTTTTACTTGGCGCAGCGCAGCTTAAGACCAAACAATTCCTTGAACAGAAAAATGAGGCTGTATCGGGATCTGCAAAAATTATCAGCCTTCTTGCATTGTTTTTATTGAGTACCTCAGTCTTTGCAGCAGATACGCCGGCTGCAGATGCTGTAACCGACAATACCATCGGTGGATTGTCGGGCGCCACTTTTTATGGATTACTCAGTGTTGTACTGGTTGAACTGATCATTCTGCTTGGACTTTTATATAACCTGAAATTTTTATTAAAGAAGGAAACAACCAGGATCTACATTGAAAAAGAAACCACTAAGATCAACTGGTTAAAGTACTGGGACAAGTTTAACAGCCTTCGCCCGATTAAAGAAGAGGCGCAGATAGATCTTGGTCATGATTACGACGGGATCCGCGAACTGGATAATCGTTTACCGCCATGGTGGCTGTATGGTTTTTACGCATGCATTGTTTTTGCAGTGATCTATCTATGGAGGTATGAAGTATCAGACACCGCACCGTCGAGCATTGATGAATATAATATGGCAATGCAGAAAGGGGCAGAAGAAAAGGAAGCTTATCTTTTAAAGTCGGCAAGCAATGTTGATGAGAATACAGTAAAGATTTTAACAGGTGAGTCTGACATCGCTTCAGGTAAGGCCATCTTTACCTCAACTTGTGCTGCATGTCATTCTGCGGATGGGGGTGGACTTGTTGGCCCTAACCTTACCGACGATTACTGGTTACACGGTGGCGGTATTAAAGAAATTTTTAAAACCATCAAATACGGCTGGCAGGAAAAAGGAATGAAAAGCTGGAAGGATGATTATTCACCAGTGCAGATAGCACAACTGGCAAGTTATGTAAAAAGTCTCCGGGGCAAAAAATCGGCTACGCCAAAAGAACCACAGGGTGAATTATTTATAGAAGATACCAAAGAAACAAAAGACTCTTCAAAGAATGCGCATGAAGCTTCAGGGCCAATTGTCGTTGAGAAAAAATCGAGTGGAGAATGATAAGTGAGCCCCTGCATATTAATGAACCGCTGACAGAAGATTTTAGAGATCACCTGGCAACCATAGATGAAAAAGGCAAACGAAAATGGGTCTTTGCCTATCACCCGAAAGGAAAATTCTATCGTATCCGTTCTATTCTGAGCATATTCTATTTCCTTGTTTTTTTTGGGTTGCCTTTTGTGCATGTTAATGGCAGGCCGTTCATTATGCTGAATATACCCAAAGGACGGTTCATACTCTTTTCCAAAGTTTTCTGGCCGCAGGATTTTTTCATTTTCGGTTTGGGTATGGTGGCATTCATCTTCTTTATCATTTTATTCACGGCTGCATTCGGAAGATTGTTTTGTGGCTGGGCCTGCCCGCAAACCAATTTTATGGAAATGATGTTCCGTAAGATTGAATATTGGGTGATCGGAGATGCACCTGTTCAAAGGCAGCTAAAAAATTCACCATGGACCTCAAATAAAATTTTTAAATTATCGCTCAAGCATATTCTATTCTTCTTTTTGTCGTGCATCATCGCCAATACATTCCTCGCATACATTATAGGTATTTCGGAACTGCAGAAAATTATTGCCGAACCAGTTTCTGAACATGTGGTAGGATTTGCTTCCCTGATCGTATTCAGTGCAGTGTTTTATGCCGTCTATGCTTTCTTCCGCGAACAGGCATGCACGGTAGTTTGCCCCTATGGAAGATTGCAGAGCGTATTGCTGGATAAGAACTCAATGATCGTTGCCTACGATTACAAACGGGGCGAACCGAGGGGTCACGAAAAAAATACCGCAGAAATAAAAGGCGATTGCATTGATTGCTACCAGTGCGTAAAAGTTTGCCCAACCGGTATTGATATACGTAACGGTGTACAGATGGAATGTGTGGGTTGCACAGCCTGTATTGATGCATGCGACCATATTATGCTGAAAACAGGAAAAGAAAAAGGCCTGATCCGCTACGCTTCTGAAAACTCCATTGCCAATGGCGTACCGCTGAAATACACAGCGAGGATGAAAATATATACTGCACTTTGCGGGTTGGTACTCTTGATCCTGTCTGCTGTGTTGTTTACAAGAAAAGATGTGGATGCTACTATCATGCGTACGCCCGGAATCATGTACCAGGAACATGGTACAGATAGCATATCCAATCTCTACAATATAAAGGTGGTGAACAAAACAGTTACAGACATTCCTTTAACCATCAGGTCGGAAGATAACGGAAGGATCCAGATCATTGGAAGACCTTTCATTGAAGTTGCCAAAGAAGGGCAGGGTGCAGGAGCTTTTTTTGTGATTCTTCCGAACAATGTTGTAAGGAAAAGAAAAACAGAAATAAAACTTGGGTTATATGAGGGAGAGAAAAAGATCGCAGTTCTTAAAACAAATTTTTTAAGCCCGGTAAATTAAGAATAAGCGTGTTGGCGTTTGAGTAAAGAATTAAGCTCAAAAGCTGTCAGGATATTGGATAATAAAACAGGAGAAACTGTAGCAAGAAGAATTTAGAATAAAAGTAGCGAGATCGTCATTGCGAGGCACGAAGCAATCTGTGTTTCGAATTTCAGTCTGGTCGTAAATGCAAGACACAGATTGCTTCGTGCCTCGCAATGACGGCTATCCCGCAACATTGATAGCGATTTGCTTAAACGTTATAAATGCTGTGTTCCGCATAACACATTAATAATAAAATTCGAATCGTCATTTCATTTTAAATTAATCGATATGAGTTGGGGAAATAGATTAGTACTCGTGTTCGTTGGATTTGCTCTCCTTATCGGCACGTTGGTGTACAAAAGCATGCATACCAAATTCGAACTGGTTAGCAAGGATTACTACAATGATGAGTTGCGCTACCAGGATAAAATAGATGGTAAAGAGAATGCAGCAAAGATCAGCAGCGTAACGGTGGTTGAAAACCCCGAAGCTATCATCATCAATCTCCCTGCAGAGCACGAAGGGCGGAACATAACCGGCGAAGCCTGGTTCTATTGTGGCAGCAACGCATCATACGACAGGAAAATATCGTTGAGTACAGCCGCCCATAACCAACTCGTTGTTTTAAAGAAAGGCCTCGCCAAAACAAACTACCGGTTAAAACTCAGTTGGGAGGATAGCACTGTAAAATATTATGATGAGAAACTTATCACCATTCACTAAATGAGCTGGATCGTATTAATACCGGGATTCTTACTGGGACTTGTCAGCAGCTTCCATTGCATTGGTATGTGTGGACCGGTTGCATTATTGCTCCCGGTAAGCAATGCAACAACAGCGGGTAAACTCAGGGCGATCCTTTCCTATAACATGGGGCGGGTGGTTACTTATGTTTTGCTGGGCAGTTTGTTAGGCTTGCTGGGCAGGCGATTTTATATAGCAGGGTTCCAGCAAATATTCTCCATTGTCTTAGGTGTGGTGATCCTGGTAGTATTGATTTCCTTTATTCTCAACAATCGTTTTTTTCATTTACAGCCTTCTGGCATATTATTCAAACCGGTACAGAAGTTTATCGCGAAGCAGATGCATTCACAACATCCGTTGGCAGCTTTTTTTACAGGCATGGCAAATGGGCTGCTGCCTTGTGGGATGGTTTACTTCGCCATCGTTTCAGCGCTCGCAACGGGTACGATGGCAGGCGGTGCACTGTTTATGGCTGCTTTTGGGATAGGAACGATTCCATTAATGTTATTATTCGGGTATTTTGGTTCGTTTGTGAACATCCATATCCGTAAAAAAATACAGGCAGCCACTCCTTTTTTTATTGCATCCATCGGAGTGCTTTTGATCCTGCGTGGATTAAATCTTGATATCCCTTATCTCAGCCCATTTTTTTCAAGAATATCCGGTGTAGCTATCAGTTGCCATTAAATAAGGTCAAACCAATAGCAAACCAACGGCAAACCAACTTCAGACCAACCTCAGATCAACGTTCGACCAACGTCCGACCAACGGTAAACCAATGGTTTGCGCATTACCAGAGCATTGTTGGAGCATTGTAAATACGTAAGAAAAGGTAAAAAGACGTAAGAAGAGGTAAGAATGGAATTCTTTTTGTAAACCAGGAATACAAGAAAATGGCATGCAATTCCAACATATTAACCCGCGGCCAAGGTAACGATCGGCAAATCGGGTGTGTTTAAAAAGAACCAAACTGAGAATATCGCCGCTACCTACCCTGACAAAGGCCAGGTTAAATTTACAAAAAAACTGGAAGGCTGTCAAAACATTTTAAAACGGGCGCCAGCCTATGGAAACGCGATACGGAATGACTCAGAAAAGGCCGATACATATATCGTAAAGATCAGGAACAGAAGCAAGGGTAAAAGAAAAATGAGCGTGTGTTAGAATGTTGTTCAGTAATTTATGAAACTGCATTGTAAGAAAATTCCGCAGAAACCCCGGGAGATGCGTGGGCGCCTATTTACTAGAGTCTTTAGCGAAAAAATAATAGGCTCATACTGGGTTAAAATAGGCTCATTTGACCAAATAATAGGCTCATTGGACTAAATAATGGGCTCATGACTCGTCCGGATATTTTGAATAATGGGTTCAATTGCCATCAGGCAGCAGTTGATAAATGTCGGCAAAAACAAGACGCCAACTTACCTGTTTTCCTCCTGCTACTTATCTATTTACGCGCAGCAACTACCCAATCATTAATTCATTTACCGGAATCAGCATGTTTGTATTACCGTCCATTTACTACTTCAATAGTACCGGATATTGTTTAAGGATTCCGCTTGTATTTTTACAAGCGTTAAACATTACGCCAAACCGTGCCTTCTTTTATGGGTATATTTGATTATGCATCGTTTTGAAGCCTTATTTAACCATGCTTCCATGGGAATCGTTGTAGCCGACAGTAATGGCGTAATTGAAGCTGTAAATCCCTTCGCACTCAAACTTTTTGACTATACCCTGCAGGAACTGACCGGTAAAAAAGTGGAAACACTGATACCCGGAAGATACCATCACAAACATGTACACAACCGCGAAAATTATATCCACCATCCGAAGAACCGGCCAATGGGTGTTGGTATGGACCTGTATGCAGTAAAAAAAGATGGTACTGAATTCCCTGTTGAAGTTAGTCTTGGCAATTACATGGATGGTGATAAACACAATGCGATCGCTTTTATCAGTGATATTTCCGTGCGTAAAAAAGCGGAGGCAGAAATTGTAAAACTGAATAATGAACTTGAGCAAACCATCGAACAACGTACATCCGACCTAAAAGAAACTTTGCGGCAACTCGAATTATCACGGGATAAACTGGAGGATGTATTGTCTTACCAAAAAGCGCTGTTCGACAATGCAGGCGTAATGATCATAGCCACCGATGAAAATGGATTAATTAAAATGTTCAACCCTGAAAGTGCATCAAATATAGGGTACGAAGAATCCGAAGTTTTGAATTCAAAGAGTATTCTTTTGTTTCTTGATCCGATGGATATTGATAGTAAACGAAAAGAGCTTAGGGAAACGTTTGAGGTAAACATTGGCGATGATTTTGCTGTGTTGATTGAAAACTCAAGACGGAATATCCATGAAGAAAAGGAATATGTTTTTATCAGGAAGGATGGAACGACTTTTCCGGCATCAGTAACGATTACCGCAATAAGAGACAGCCTGGGTAAGATCACGGGTTTTATGGGTATTGCCATTGATATCTCTGAAAGAAAAAGAGCTGAGCAGGAATTGCGGACCTCGCTTGAAAAAGCAAGAGAGTTGAGCGAATTAAAATCACGTTTTGTTTCCATGGCCTCACATGAATTCAGGACGCCATTAAGTACCGTACTTTCTTCTACCTACCTGATTGAAAAATATACCTCGGGTGAGGACCAGCCCAAACGAGGGAAACATACACAACGCATCATTTCCTCGGTTAACCATTTAACAGATATACTAAATGATTTTCTGAGTGTGGGTAAGATCGAGGAAGGTAAGATACAGGTACGTCACGTGCATTTTGATATCAGTGTACTGATCGCAGAGATTGCAGATGAAATGAAAAATAGTTTACGCAATGGGCAGAAGATTGTATATGAGCACGCCGGGCAGGAAGATGTTTTCACAGATCCCTCGATGCTAAAACACATCGTAATGAACCTGGTATCAAATGCCGGCAAATTTTCACCCGAGAATAGTGTTATTGAAGTAAAGAGCTACCATGACAATGGAAATATAATTGTATCGGTAAAAGACCAGGGGATAGGTATTTCACCTGAGGACCAGGTACACCTGATGGAAAGGTTTTTCCGCGGAGCCAACGCAGGCAATATACAGGGTACGGGTTTGGGTTTACATATCGTTGCCAGGTATGCCGAACTAATGAATGGTAAAGTAGCATGTTACAGTGAACTGGATAAGGGAACAGAATTTGTTGTTACATTTAATACAAACGCTAACTGATATGAAAAAGATATTATTGATTGAAGACAACGATGATATCCGCACCAATACAGCCGAGATACTTGAGTTATCCGGGTATGAAGTGATCGTGGCTGCCAATGGCAAGATCGGTATCGAGCAGGCCATTGAGCACAAACCCGACCTGATCATCTGCGATATCATGATGCCGGTTCTGGATGGATATGGCGTTTTGCATGCGATCCATCGGAACGACAGCATCCGGAATGTTCCATTCATATTTCTTACCGCAAGAACAGAACGTGGCGATTTCAGAAAGGGTATGGAACTCGGCGCCGACGACTATCTCACCAAACCATTTGATGCCACCGAATTGCTCAATGCAGTTGACAGCCGTTTAAAGAAATTTGACCTTTTAAAAGAAGAACTCGCGCCGGGCCTCGAAGGCGTTCAACAGTTCATCCAGGAATCATTGGGCAGGAATGTGTTTGAAACACTAACAGAAGGAAGAGATACAAATCTTTACAGGAAAAAACAGAACGTCTATTCTGAAGGTAATCACCCCAACCGTTTGTTTTATATCGTAAAGGGCAAAGTGAAAACTTTCCGGAGTAACGACGATGGAAAAGAACTCGTAACGGATCTTTATAGTACGGGCGATTTTATCGGACATATTGCGTTACTTGAAGGCACTACTTATAAGGATACGGCAGAAACACTTGAAGAGACGGAACTGGCCATCATACCCAAAGAAGAGTTTAATAATCTTGTGAACAATAACAAAGAGGTTGCGCAAAAATTTATACGACTGTTGGCGAGGAATGTATCAGAGAAAGAGAATCAATTACTAGGGCTTGCATATAATTCATTGCGGAAAAAAGTGGCTGAGGCACTTGTCTTCCTGCAAAAGAAATATAAGCAGGAAGGTGATCAAAATTTTATGATCGATATCAGTAGGGAAGGGTTGGCCACTATTGCCGGTACGGCTACTGAATCACTGATACGTACATTGAGTGATTTTAAAAGTGAAAAACTGGTGGATGTGCAGGGAGGATGTATCAGGATCCTCGACGAAAAGAAACTGGCGAATATGTTCAATTGATCAACCGATCTCTGTTTCATGATTGTTTTTCAAACCTGCCGCTGATCTCGTTTATTTTGATCCGGTACATAACAAATTTTGGTGCACGTTTATCAAGTTCTGTTACTACCTCGTGTTCATGTTTATGGATCGTATTGCTTGTCATGAGAGAAAATATGCGCCCGAAAAGTATATCGCGCGCAACCTTCTCTTCTTCGTCTTTTAATTCTTCAAATTTCCCCAACACCACCACAGACCGCCAGTTCATCATGTCGGTCATAACATCCACTTCAAAACAAACATTGGGATTCTTTCGCAGGATACTGAGTTTTGTGCCTTCATTGGTTTGTCCATAAATGTATTCGCCATCATAGGTAAAAGTAACGGGTACAACATATGGCTGTTTGCCATCGCAACAAGCTAACCTGCCCAGCACCTGGCTGAGAAGTATATTCTGAATTTCCTGTTTCGTTAGTTCTCCCAGCATACGTTATGGTTTCTGTTATTCAAAACTATGCGTTTGTTACAGGGCAATAGGTGACAAGCGTCATTCTGCTTTATGATAGTTCTCAAATAGAATGAAAACTAGGCCGACCGGACTGGTGTAGAATGGACTAATTGCACGCCTTATATACCCGTAATAAAAAAATCAGGATTTCGCTATGTTCCGGGTTAATATACGGGGGATTTAGATGGATTTTGACAGCATTCATGGTATATCGATGGGTAACATAACAGACAGTTCAAGCAGTTTCATTCCTTCAAATACCTTTTTTTATACTGTTCAGGTGATACGCCAACTTTCTCCTTAAAAAGTTTTGAAAAATAAAGCGGATTCTCGAAGTTCAATTCGTAAGCGATGTCTTTAATCGTTTTATCCGGATCGTTCAAAAGCATCTTCGCTCTTTCAATTTTCAATTGGATAAAATATTGTTGCGGGGCAATGCCCGTATACAGTTTGAACATTTTCCTGAACCATGCGTAACTCACTTTCAATTCCATCGCTATTTGCTGCATCGTAAGGTCTTCATCTATGCGGGTGCGTAACAGCAGCATTGCCCTGTTCATCATGATTTCGGCAGATGCCTCATTCTCAAATATTTTCTGTTTGTTAAATGCATGTACCTGTCCAAGCAGGTGCAACACCGCACCGGAAATTAACGGCTGGTAGCCTGGCTTTTCTTTTTTTGTTTGCTCTACTATTTCATTGAACAGGATAATGATCTCTTCCTTACATCCTATATGCATTACTGCATGTTGTGGATGAAAAAAAGATTGTTTCTGAATATGTTCTATGATTTTGCCTTTGAATCCTACCCAGTATTCGTTCCAGCCCGTTCCGGTCTTTGGCCTGAAACGGTGCCATTCACCGGGGAATAGAAAAATGATGGTCCCCGGTTGTATCACTGTTTCAGCCATACTGGTTGATTGGAAAACGCCTTCACCTGCAGTAATGTAGATCAACTGGAATTCATTGAGTATGCGGCCTGTTTCCCAGGTAAAATAATGATGCGATGGATGTTCTTTATAAGGATACTGATCACCGGCTTTGATATGCGTACAACCGGTATTTAGTACCGATAAGCCCCAGCTTTCATCCTCACTACTTACGGGCAGGTATTGATAATAGTTAACCATTGGCGGCGGCTTGGCAATAAAAATATCAAAAAGTATATATCAAATATCAAAAAGGATATCCCGCTGGTAAGGTAGAAAGATAAATTTACAACAGGCTGCCTGTATTAAATGAACCGATAGTTTCTTTTCAAAATAATAACTTGTGGTTATGATCGCATCCACCCTTAAAATTGGTCTGTTTGGTATCGGGCTTGATACATACTGGCCACAATTTGCGGGATTGAAAAAGCGCCTGGAAGAATACCTGCAGGTGGTGGAACAAAAACTTTCCGTCATTCATCCCCATATAATCAATGCAGGTCTGGTAGATTCAACTGATAAAGCCTTTGCCGCCGGCCGCCGGTTTAAACAGGAAGATGTTGACATTATCTTTTTATACGTTACCACCTACGCATTATCATCAACCGTATTGCCTGTTGTACAGAGAGCAAAAGTGCCAGTGGTTATTCTTAACCTTTCACCCGAAGCCGCGATCGACTACGAAGCATTCAATTCTATGACTGACCGTAGTAGAATGACAGGTGAGTGGCTGGCATTTTGTTCCGCGTGCCCGGTACCCGAGATCGCCAATGTTTTTAATCGAACAGGCATCAGGTTTCACCAGGTAACAGGTATGTTGCATAATGACCCGGAATGCTGGAACGAGATCGGCGAATGGGTTGAAGCAGCAAAAGTTGCCAATGGTATGTTCTATAACCGGCTTGGTTGTATGGGCCATTATTATAGCGGCATGCTTGATATATACACGGATCTCACAACGCAATACGCGCATTTCGGCGGCCACATTGAACTCCTTGAAGTGGAAGAACTTGCCTCGCTTCGTAAAACAGTTACTGATAAAGAACGTAGTGATCGTGTTGCAGATTTTTATAAAGTATTTGACGTACAACCGGGTTGCTTGCAGGAAGATCTGGACAGATCATCAATCACCTCTGTTGCCCTTGATAAACTCGTTGAGCAATACGGGCTGGGATCTATGGCTTACTACTATAAGGGCACGGGCAATCCAGGTAATGAGGAGGCTATCAGTTCCATTATTTTGGGAAATTCTTTACTTACTGCGAGGGGAATTCCTGTTGCCGGCGAATACGAAATAAAAAATGCACAGGCGATGAAAATAATGGACCTGTTTGGAGCCGGCGGCTCTTTCACGGAATATTATGCGATGGATTTCAAAGATGATATTGTACTGATGGGTCACGACGGCCCCGGGCATATCGCCATCGCCGAAGGCAAAACAAAAGTGCGTCCGTTAGGTGTGTACCATGGTAAAGTTGGCAGAGGCCTGTCTGTTGAAATGTCGGTAAAGCACGGCCCCGTCACTTTACTTTCAGTTGTTGAACAGCCGGGTGGAAAACTAATGTTGCAGGTTGCCGAAGCCACAACAGTTGCAGGGCCAATACTGCAAATAGGAAATACCAATAGCCGGTATAAATTTTCTATAGGCGCACGTGCCTTTGTAAATAAATGGAACAGCTATGGTCCCGCACATCATTGCGCAGTGGGAATTGGGCATCTTTCATCCAAAATAAAAAAACTGGGACAACTTTTACAGATGGAAGTGGTACAGTTATGCTGATAAAAAAAATACAATAACACAATAATCGATTCATATGAGAACTATCATTTTTACGAAGACTGCCTGCATGGCTCTTTTAAGCTCCGTATTATTTCTCTCAACGCAACATGGATACGCGCAAAATAAGAAAGTAACCATTGAATGGGATAAAACATTGGTTGTTTCAAAAACGACAGCCACTTTACAGGTGGTGAACAATCCCATGCTGAACAGGAACTCATCTATGCATGAAGGGTCGTTCTCCGCTTTAAAAGACATGAAAGCGGACTACGTAAGATTTGTGCCCTGGTTCCCTTATGCAAAATCTGCGGTAGTGGAACTGAAAGAACCCACAGCAACAGAAACGTTCTGGGATTTCAGCAATGCAGATCATGTAGTGGAAGATTTTATGAAAGCAACGGAAGGACATCCTGTTGTGATGAATTTCAGCACTATCCCGGTATGGATGTTCAGGTTGTCAAAACCGGTGGTGATACCCAACGACCCAAACCAGGTTTTCTGGGATTATAACCAGGGATTCGAATTGCGCGATCCTTCGATGAAAGAATTGGCAGGCTATTTCAGCAGGCTGTTCAGTTGGTACACAAAAGGCGGCTTCACTGACGAACTGGGAAAATTTCACAAATCAAATTATCACTATAAGTTTCCTTACTGGGAAGTATTGAACGAGCCTGACCTGGAACATAATATCTCGCCGCAGATGTACACAAAAATGTATGATGCTATTGTAACAGAACTGAAAAAAATATCACCTGAAACAAAATTTGTAGGGATCACGATTGCCTATGCATCCAGTGGCGATTGGTTTGAATATTTTCTCAATCCCAAAAATCATAAACCAGGCGTTCCGCTCGAAGGCATATCGTACCATTTTTATGCAACGCCTGCAGCTGATGAACCTTTTGAAAGCTGGCAGTACACATTTTTTAACCTGGCCAATGGATTTCTTGACCGCACACGGTACATTGAAAGTATACGTAAGCGTCTTTCGCCAAAGGTTTTTACCCATATCAATGAATTGGGTTGCATTATTGATGGGGTGGATTACCAGGGTGTGATTCCACCTGAGTATTGGAACCTCGCCGGCTCTATGTATGCTTATCTCTACGTGCAACTAACCAAAATGGGAATTGAATTGGCTGGAGAATCACAACTCGTCGGTTATCCAACACAATTTCCTGATGTAAGTATGATGAACTGGAAGAACAGCAAACCCAACGCAAGGTATTGGGTATTGAAACTATTGAAAGATAATTTCGGCCCGGGCGATGTTTTAAAGAATACCTCTGTTAATTCGCAGGATGTAGTTGCACAGGCTTTTGAAACATCGAAAGGAAAAAAACTATTGCTGATCAATAAAAGGAACAAAACCATTCAGCTGGACCTTCCCGAAAATTTTAAAAAAGGGAAACTGAGTTATGTGGATGTTTCCACCGGTGAGAACCACGCCGGGCAAACTACACTTTCAACAAATGCTATAACCATTAAACCGTTTTCGGTTACGGTAATTGACCTTTAGTATAACAGGCACACTCAAAATTGAAGGGTTGACGATTTCTGATCGGTCAATCCTTTTTTTTCTGTCAAAAAGAGTTGTAATATCATCCTGTAATCGATGGCGGGTTATTTACCTTTATAAAAACCGTTCAGTTCAATGCAGGAAATACGATCACCATTTTCGGGTAAAACAATAAAGCCTGTCTTACTCATTACATTCTTATACGCACTTACCCCGTTGTGGATACATGCACAAAAAATAAACAGGCAGGCGTTGGCGCAACGACATACGGTTGTGATAAGCTCCCTGGATACGCTGGCTTCTGTTTCCGTTGGCAATGGTGCCTTTGCTTTTACTACAGATGCAACCGGGCTACAAAGCTTCCCTGACTATTATAAAAAAGGTGTTCCGCTGGGAACACAATCGGAGTGGGGCTGGCATAGTTTCCCAAATACTGAAAATTACACTGAAGAAGAAACCTTGCGTTCTTATGATCTCGAAGGAAAAAAGATCAGCTATGCTGTTCAGCAAAAAGACCCAAAACGGCACAAAGATGCCTCCGATTATTTTCGTGTGAATCTTCACCGGTTGCAGTTGGGTAATATAGGACTCGAGATCATAAAAAAAGATGGTACCGTTTTTACTCCCGCAGATGTAAAAAATATTCACCAGGAACTGGACGTATGGAAAGGCGAAATTACCAGCCGATTCTCGGTAGAAGGCACACCCGTTACAGTAATTACCTATGGAAACCAGGAAGCAGATGCTATCGCCGCAAAGATCAGTTCACCGCTTTTGGAAGAAGGCAGGTTGAAAATACGCATCAGGTTTCCCTATCCAACAGGGGGATTTAGTGATGTTGCTGCCAATTTTTCTTCGGATGAAAAACATCAATCTGTCATCGCAAAAGCATCGCCAAACAATGCGGTAGTTAAACATACACTTGATACAACTACTTATTATGTGCATGCTTCATGGCAGGGCAATGCATCGGTGCAGGAAAGATCAAAACACTATTTTACAATCACACCGGCCAAGACAAAGGATTTTGAATTCGGGATTTTATTCTCCCTCCATAATAAAAGAACAGCACCTGCTTATACAGTTACAAAACAAAGCAGTGAGGCAGGCTGGAAAAAATTCTGGTTATCAGGCGGCGCGGTCGATCTTTCAGGAAGCACTGATAAACGTGCATTTGAATTGGAAAGGCGTATAGTGCTTTCGCAGTACCTCACTAAAATCCAGTGCGCAGGTAATAACCCGCCGCAGGAAACAGGACTTACGTATAACAGCTGGTATGGAAAACCGCATATCGAAATGTTTTGGTGGCACGCAGCACATTATGCATTGTGGAACCGTACCGATCTTTTGGAAAAAAGTTTGCAATGGTATTTTACTGCGGCTACCAAGGCTAAGGCAATTGCCAAACGACAGAGATTTGATGGCATGCGCTGGCAGAAAATGACCGACAATGATGGGCGTGAAGTGCCCTCCTCGGTAGGTGCGTTTTTGATCTGGCAACAACCACACCTGATCTATTTTGCAGAACTCTTATATCGAAATAAAAAAGATAGGAAGGTTCTTGATAAATACAGGGATCTCATTTTTGCCACAGCCGATTTCATGGCATCCTTTCCTACGTATGATAAAAAAACCGGCAGGTATAATCTCGGCAAAGGATTGATTCCCGCACAGGAATGTTTCGATGCGGTATCAACGTTCAATCCCACTTATGAACTGGCTTACTGGAGCTGGGGCCTGGAAACTGCGCAGCAATGGCGGGTAAGATCAGGAATGAAGCGCAAAAAGGAATGGGATCTCATCTTACAAAAACTCGCGCCGCTTCCGCAAAAAAATGGCGTATATCTCGCTACAGAAAGCACGCCCGATTGTTATGATGCCGATAGTAAATATACCATCGATCACCCGGCGGTACTTGCTGCATTGGCGAGTATACCACCAAGTAATCACCTTGATACGGCCGTCATGCACAACACGTACAAACTGGTTGATAAGATATGGCACTGGGATCATACATGGGGATGGGATTTTCCATTGATCGCTATGACAGCCACACGTTTGCAACAACCAACGCTGGCCCTGGATGGCTTATTTAAAAATATCCGGACAAATACCTACCTCGCAAACGGCCATAATTACCAGGACGAAAGATTAACGATCTATCTTCCGGGAAATGGCGGAATTTTGTCAGCCATTGCTTTGATGTGCGCAGGGTATGATGGAAATAAAACGATCAATCCAGGGTTTCCCAAAGACGGAACATGGAAAGTAAGATGGGAGAACTTAAGCCCGATGCCCTGATAAAAAAAATAATAAACCGGTAACCATGAGAAAATATTTTATAGCTGTGATCCTTGCTTCATTTTCATTTGCGGTTGTATCCGGCCAGAACACAGGCACGAAATGGAATTCTGTTGCAGAACCATTGAAAGAAATTGAGACGCTGCGTAAACAGATCAAAGCACCTCGTTTCCCGGCAAAAGATTTTGTCATAACCAAATATGGCGCGGTAGGCGATGGAAAAACATTGAATACAGAAGCGTTTACAAAAGCGATTGATGATTGCAATCAAAAAGGCGGGGGGAGGGTGATCGTTCCTATAGGAACTTTTTTAACAGGTGCCATTCACCTGAAAAGCAATGTGGAACTCCATCTCGTGGATAGCGCAAAGATACTCTTCAGCAGGAACCCAAAAGATTACCCGATCGTTTTTACACGATGGGAGGGAATGGAACTGATGAATTATTCAGCGCTTATCTATGCATACCGGCAGACCAATATTGCTGTTACCGGTAACGGTACACTTGATGGAAATGCTGATGCCGATAATTGGTGGTCGTGGAACAAGGGAAGGCCCGCACAACAGGTAACTGCCAGGAATTTGTTACATGAGCTGAATCACAAACAAACAGATCCTAAAACACGTGTGTTTGGAGATGGTAGTTTTCTGCGTCCTAATTTTTTTCAGCCATACGACTGTAAAAACGTTTTGATCTCGGGCGTAAAAATGACCAATTCCCCTATGTGGAACGTAAACCCTGTGCTGTGTGAGAATGTAACCATTGAAAATCTAAAGATCATTGCACACGGGCCCAATACCGATGGTGTTGATCCGGAATCATGCAAAAATGTATTGATCAGGAATTGTTATTTTGATACAGGTGATGATTGCATCGCGATCAAATCGGGCCGCGATGAAGATGGCAGAAGGATAAACCGTCCCGCTGAAAACCACATCATCGAAAATTGCGAAATGAAAGACGGGCATGGCGGCGTAACCATCGGCAGTGAGATATCAGGCGGCGCCAAAAATATTTATGCGATCAATTGCACGATGAGCAGTCCTAATCTTGATATCATCATACGTTTGAAAACGAGTTCCAGCCGCGGGGGTATCATTGAAAATCTTTTTGTGAAAGATATCAAGGTTGGCACTTATAAAAATTCCGCGGTAAGCGTCAACATGTTTTACGAAACACCCGGAAATTTTATGCCAACGATCAGGAATGTATGGGTAGAAAATTTGAACGTTGAAAAAGGCGGGGAATTTGGAATATTTGTGCATGCCTATAAAGAATCACCTTTTGAGAATTTCCGTATGACCAACAGCACGATCCGTGGCGTGAAAACACCACTGCAGATCGACTATATAACAAACAGCCAGATGAGCAATGTATCGATCAATGATAAGACCGTTACACTACCGCAATAAAAAAATACGGATATGCAAAAAATATTGAAACAGGTAAGCCTGCTTGTGTTAGTGATCTCATTACTGAATAACAATTGCATTTTTGCACAGGCCCCGGCACCATTGCCGCAATACGTTGCCGATCTTATTGTTGCCAAGGATGGATCAGGACATTTCAAAACCATTCAGGAGGCAGTCAATTCCGTTCGCGATCTTTCCGACAGGCGTGTAACCATCCATATCAAAAATGGCGTGTACCGCGAAAAACTGGTGATTCCTTCCTGGAAAACAAATATTTCTTTGTTGGGGGAGAGCAGGGAGGGAACCATTATTACGAATGATGATTTTTCAGGCAAGCCCAACCCGGGGGGAACGGATGCATATGGTAAAGACAAATTCTCAACCTATACTTCCTATACAGTGCTGGTGCAGGGGAATGATTTCAGTTCCGAAAACCTGACCATTCAAAATACAGCGGGCCCCGTGGGACAAGCCGTAGCATTGCACGTAGAAGCAGATCGGGTAGTGATAAAGAATTGCAGGATACTTGGCAAACAGGATACCTTGTATACAGGCAAAGAGAACAGCCGTCAATACTACGCGGATTGTTTTATTGAAGGAACCACGGATTTTATTTTCGGCGAAGCGATAGCCGTTTTTGAAAACTGCACGATTAAAAGCCTAGTCAACTCTTATGTTACTGCGGCCGCAACAAGAAGGGACCAGCCATTTGGATATGTCCTGTTCAATTGCAAACTGGTGGCGGACACCGCCGCAAAAAAAGTTTACTTAGGCAGGCCCTGGCGCCCTTATGCAAAAACCGTTTTTATTCATTGCGAGTTGGGCAGCCATATTTTACCCGAAGGCTGGAATCCCTGGAAAGGCGATGCGATGTTTCCTGATAAAGAAAAAACGGCCCTCTATGCAGAGTATGAAAACACTGGCCCTGGGGCCAATCCGGGCGGACGCGTAAGCTGGTCGAAGCAGTTAACAAAGGCAGAAGTGCTAAAATATACACCCCAAAACATATTAAACGGTAACGATCACTGGGACCCACTCCATATAAAGTGACAACAGCACTCTTTGTCACGCTCTCTGGCGCGCGGAGCCTGCAGCTTTTTGGTACGCGAATGTAGTCGAGTACCTGTTTTTTACCCGCCTTTCCATTGCCCTGCATGGCCCGACGACGCCCCCGTTATCTATAAAACACCGTTTATTCACCTGAATTTACCCGCTTTTTACCGTTTAAACCCCCGAAAAAACGGGCAGGTACTACATGGTGAAATATTTAAAAAGTAGGAATACAACTACATAATTTGTAGTGTTAATGTCGGTTTTGTGCCCATTATTCCGGATAAATGCAAATTTTTGCGGGAATAGAATAGTCCCTTTTAGATTTTAACGTTACGAGTTTTTAACCCCATAAACGCTTTGCTGACAACGCAGCTGAAAAGTAAACTTTATAAACATATACATTTGTATATCAGTCAGTTATAAAGTTATTAAAAAATTTCTATTATCGAATATGTTTTTTGACAGGTTTAGGGGTGGAAAAACAGCCGCGGAGGCTGTGGAAATCTTTTTTAAGTTTTTTTTATATTTTGTTAAAAGAATAGGTGCTTTTTGTATATTTGTAGTATAATCTTTACGTCATCGCATTTATTATTTACGTGTTGATTATAAAACAGAAAGCTCAGATTCTGAAAGTTCTGCGCCAAAAATCCAAACGGTTCTGAATATCCTGATTTGCCTCTGGCCCTTGTCCAGATTGAGTTTCAAGGTTTTTGAAATTTTATATCCTGGTACGATTTTAAGAAATCGGTGATCAATTAAAAAACTAATTGGCACCAAATTTTGATAACGCATATGAGCCTGAACTTCTACACGAAAGCAACTGCAACAATGGTTTCTCTGAGAAAATCTTTAGTGTTTTTTCTTGTCGCTACCTTTTTGTTTGTGAATAACTCACAGGCGCAGACTGGTGCCTCCGCATTAACTTTCGACGCTACAAATACGATACTTAATCCAAGAGATTATGTTAACATTCCGGTTAAACCCGACCTTAATATCAGCGCCGCCATTACCATTGAAACATGGATCAAACCAACCAAGTCCAGCGGCGTTCAGGATGTAATCTGCAAATCAACTAGCACAGAAAGCACCGGTTATGTATTCCCAAGATTAAATGGAGGGCTGAACGGGCTTACTTCGATGGATTTTCTGATCTTCATCAACGGGATCGGCTGGCAAACAGTGAGTGTGCCTTATACCAACGCCACCAAACTGAACCAGTGGCACCATGTAGCTGCTACCTACGATGGTTATATCATGAAGGTCTATATTGACGGAACTCTGCAAACCAATACTACCTCGGTTATAGGTGAGATCCTGGTGAACAACAACCCGCTCACTCTCGGCATGCAACCCGGATTTACGAATTTGAATTTTGGCGGTTCGCTTGATGAAACACGTATCTGGAACAGGGCGCTTAGCCAGTGCGAGATAGCAGCTGCAATGAATTGTCAACTGGCCGGCAATGAGTCTGGCCTTGTTGCGTATTACAGATACAACCAGGGTATCCTGAATGTTGCCAATCCCCTGGAGACCACTTTACATGATTCCAGTCCAACCGGCGCTGACGGAACACTAGAGAACTTCGGCTTACTGGGTTTAAGCCTGCTCTCCGACTGGTCTGTGGGCAAGGTTTCTACAACCAGTAGCTGCACCGTGGTTACACCACCAACTGTTACAGCAGCCAGCCTCAGCGCTTATATAGCTTTGGGTGGAACTATCAACCTTACCGCGACCACCAGCGCTACGGGTGCAACTTTTTCATGGACAGGGCCAAACGGGTTTACATCCAACCAGCAAAACCCCGTGATCAATAATGCAACATTAAGTGCTACCGGTACCTATACGGTAACGGCTTCCCTTAACGGTTGCCAGGGATCATCCAATACAGTTGTGACTGTAGCTCCAAAGGCCAGCGGTTTGAACTTCGATGGCGCCGATGACATTGTGGTTATTCCTAACAGCCCGCAGTTTAATACCAATGAATTTTCAATTGAAGCATGGATATATCCTACCGGTAGCGCAACCGTTATTCAGAATGTGGCAAGTAAATCTTCCAATAGTGACAATACAGGTTATAAATTCCCTAAGACACAGGATAACTGGAGCAGTTTTGCTTTTGAGCTGAATATTAATCACTCATGGATTACTTTAACAGCTCCGATCCCCGGAACAGGTATAAACAGGTGGAACCATGTAGCCGCCACTTTTGACGGTTATTTTATGCGGATATACCTAAATGGTGCGTTGGTGGCGGTACAGGAAGTAAATGGTACCGTTACAATGAACAGTAATCCGCTTACTTTAGGAAACCAGCAGGGAAGGGCAGAGTACTATAAAGGTAAGGTAGACGAGCTCCGTTTCTGGAACAGGGCCGTTTCTCAGTGCGAGATTATTAACAATATGCAGACCTGCGAACTGAATGGTGCCAACAACGGCATCGCAAATCAAACAGCGCTGGGAGCATACTACAGGTTCAACCAGGGCCTGGAAAACAGCGTCAATACCTGGACCACTTTGAATGATTCAAGCGGACATGGAAATAATGGCACATTGAACAATTTTGCACTTTCCGGAACAACCTCAAACTGGTCAGACGGTAAGGTAAATTCTATCTGCGCTACCTATGTACTTCCATTATTGACCGCTTCTGCAAATGGTTCCGTATTCCAGACAGGAACTACCGTGAAACTGTTTGCTGTGAATGGTAATAATAATACCTATTCATGGGCCGGGCCAAATTCATTCTCAACTACCACCCAGAATCCTCAGATAACCAACGTGCAGACAAATGCTACCGGTATCTATACGGTTACTACTCCTTATGTGAACTGTGTGGTTACTTCGAGCAAAAGGATCACCGTTACCAACCAGCCTCAGATCACCGCATCTGGTCCAACTACGATCTGTCCTTCAGGTTCTGTTGTTCTTTCAAGCGCAAATACCGGAACTTCTTACCAATGGTACTTAGATGACATATTGATCAACACAGCTACTTCAAGATCTTTTACTGCAACACAGGCAGGTACCTACACGGTTGTGGTTACCAACGGCCTTGATGTAACTATCTCAGCAGGCCTAACTGTAACCATCGTTCCTGATGTAACAGCACCGGTACCTAATGTTACTAACCTGCCAACATTGAATCTTGTTTCACCGGCAACTGTAACATCCATTCCTACTGCAACTGATAATTGCAGGGGTACGGTAAACGGTACGTCAAATATTCCATTGACATTTAATCATAGCGGTAACTATACTATTATATGGAGCTATAACGATAATAACGGCAATATCTCTACACAAACACAAAATGTAGTGGTTACCAAACCGGTAGATGTGACGCCTCCGGTAATAGCAGGCATGCCTGATATTAATGCGAATGCATCAGTTACCACATCATGCGGCGCGGTAGTGAATTTCACTGCAACTGCAACAGATGAGGCAGAAGATCCAATCGTTACTATTACTTATAGCCCGATGCCAGGCAGTATCTTCCCTGTGGGTAGAACAACCGTAACCGTTACTGCTACTGATGGTTCTAATAATTCGGCTATGACCACGTTCTTTGTATTCGTGGCACCGACTACTGTTGCTCCTATCACAGGAAACACCAATTTATGTGTAAGGTCAACCACCACATTTGCTACCACCAGCACTGGCGGAGTATGGAGCAGCGATGATGTACATATTGCCACTGTGAATGCTTCTACCGGCGTTGTAACCGGCGTAAGAGGTGGAACAGCCAATATCATCTATACCAATGCTTGTGGTGCGATCGCTTACTTAAATGTAACAGTAAGAGATCTGCCATCTGCTCCTAATGTGAACGTGGATAATAACTGCGGATCATCAACATTAACCGCGTCTAATTTTACCGGTACATTGTTGTGGAGCACAGGAGCAACTACTACATCCATCGTTGTGAATAACAGCGCAGCATATTCAGTTACACAAACTGTAAATGGCTGTACAAGTGATCCTGAAACACAGACAACAAATCCAAAAGCATTACCTGCAACACCGATCGTAACCGTGGTGAACAATTGCGGATCATCTACTTTAACTGTTTCTAATCCACAAGGAAATGTATTGTGGAGCAACGGTTCAACTGCTAATTTTATTACAGTAAGCAATAGCGCCACGTACACAGTAACCAACAGGGCGAATGGCTGCACCAGTGTACCGGGATCAGGCGTATCTGCTCCAAAAGCAACACCGGCAGCACCAACAGTGACTGTTTCGAACGATTGCGGAACCTCTACCCTGACCGCTTCCAATACAACAGGCACTATCCTTTGGAGCAACAATGCCACCACACCATCGATCACGGTATCAAACAGCGCAACTTACACCGTAACACAAAATGTAAGCGGTTGTGTGAGTGCAGCAGGCACCGGCACATCTGCTCCGAAAGTAATACCAACTGCACCAACCGTAACCGTGGTAAACAATTGCGGTTCTTCTATATTAACCGCATCAAATACCACCGGTTCTATCCTTTGGAGTACTGGTGAAACAACATCGTCTATTACTGTAGCAAACAGTGCAACATATACTGTTACACAAACTGTAAATGGTTGTGAAAGTGCAGCAGGATCAGGCGTATCGGCTCCTAAAGCAATTCCATCGGCACCGCTTGTGACTGTGTTTAATAATTGCGGATCATCTAACCTGACTGCATCAAACGTTACAGGTTCTATCTTATGGAGCAATAACGCAACTACACCATCTATCACTGTAACCAACGGTGCTACCTATACTGTAACACAAACTGTGAACGGTTGCGTGAGTGGAGCGAGTTCAGGTGTATCAGCTCCAAAAGCAATACCATCTGCACCAATCGTAACTGTGGCGAATAACTGCGGATCTTCAACATTGACTGCATCAAACACCACTGGCTCGCTTCTGTGGAATATTAACGAAACAACAGCATCTATCACCGTTTACACCAATGATGATTTTTCAGTAACACAAACTGTAAATGGTTGTGTAAGTGTACCAGGAAATGCCACTTCAGCTCCTAAAACTGTTCCGTCTGTACCAACAGTAACTGTGGCAGATAATTGCGGCTCATCTACATTGACCGCAGCAGACTTTACCGGTTCACTGTTATGGAGTAACAATGCAACTACAACATCGATCACCGTATCTAACACTGCTGTTTACTCTGTTGCACAAATTGTAAATGGTTGTATGAGTGCATCGAGAACTGCAGTTTCTGCACCAAAAGCAATACCAACTGCACCGGTTGTAACTGTAGTTGACAACTGCGGATCATCTACATTGACCGCATCAAATACAACAGGTTCTATCTTATGGAGCAATAACGCAACTACACCATCCATCACCGTAACAAACGCAGCAACCTATACAGTTACACAAACTGTAAATGGTTGTGTGAGTGCAGCGGGTTCAGGTGTATCTGCTCCAAAAGCAATACCAACTGCACCGGTTGTAACTGTAGCTGATAACTGCGGATCATCTACATTGACTGCATCAAATACAACAGGTTCTATCTTATGGAGCAATAACGCAACTACACCATCTATCACTGTAACAAACGCAGCAACTTATACGGTTACGCAAACTGTAAACGGTTGCGTGAGTGTAGCCGGTGCCGGAACTTCAACTCCTAAAGCCGTTCCATCAACTCCGGTTGTAACTGTGGTTGATAACTGCGGATCATCTCTATTGACTGCATCAAATATCACAGGCACTATCTTATGGAGTAATAACGCAACTACACCATCCATCACCGTAACAAACGGGGCAATTTATACTGTTACTCAAACGGTAGACGGTTGTATAAGTGCAGCAGCTGCCGGAACTTCAGCACCAAAAGCAATACCAACTGCACCGGTTGTAACTGTAGCTGACAATTGCGGATCATCTACATTGACCGCATCGAATACAACAGGTTCTATTTTGTGGAGCAATAACGCAACTACACCATCTATCACTGTAACAGACAACGCAACCTATACTGTAACACAAACTGTAAATGGTTGTGTGAGTGCAGCGGGTTCAGGTGTATCTGCTCCAAAAGCAATACCAACTGCACCGGTTGTAACTGTAGCTGATAACTGCGGATCATCTACATTGACTGCATCAAATACAACAGGTTCTATCTTGTGGAGCAACAATGCAACATCGGCATCGATCACTGTATCAAACGCAGCAACTTATACAGTTACACAAACTGTAAATGGTTGTGTAAGTGCAGCGGGTTCAGGAACTTCAGCTCCTAAAACGATCCTCGCGGCGCCGGTTGTAACCGTTGTTGACAATTGCGGATCATCTACATTGACTGCATCAAATACCACTGGTTCTATTTTATGGAGCAATAATGCAACTACACCATCGATCACCGTAACAAACGGAGCAACTTATACTGTAACACAAACTGTAAACGGTTGTGAAAGTGCACCTGGTTCCGGTGTATCAGCTCCAAAAGCAATACCATCAGCACCTGTTGTAACTGTGGCTGATAATTGCGGATCATCTGTATTGACTGCATCAAATACAACAGGATCTATCTTATGGAGCAATAACGCGATTACACCGTCTATCACCGTAACAAATGCCGCAACTTATACTGTAACACAAACTGTAAACGGTTGTGTGAGTGCAGCTGGTTCAGGAACTTCAGCTCCAAAAGCTGTTCCGTCAGCACCGGTGGTAACGGTAGTTGACAATTGCGGATCTTCTACGTTGACTGCATCAAATACAACGGGTTCTATCTTATGGAGTAACAATGCAACTACACCATCAATCACCGTAACAAACGGTGCAACTTATACCGTTACACAAACTGTAAACGGTTGCGTGAGTGCAGCGGGTTCAGGCGTATCTGCTCCAAAAGCGATGCCATCAGCACCGGTTGTAACTGTGGCTGATAATTGTGGATCATCTGTATTGACTGCATCAAATACAACAGGATCTATCTTATGGAGCAATAACGCGATTACACCGTCTATCACCGTAACAAATGCCGCAACTTATACTGTAACACAAACTGTAAACGGTTGTGTGAGTGCAGCTGGTTCAGGAACTTCAGCTCCAAAAGCAATACCATCAGCACCGGTTGTAACTGTGGCTGATAATTGCGGATCATCTGTATTGACTGCATCAAATACAACAGGATCTATCTTATGGAGCAATAACGCGATTACACCGTCTATCACCGTAACAAATGCCGCAACTTATACTGTAACACAAACTGTAAACGGTTGTGTGAGTGCAGCTGGTTCAGGAACTTCAGCTCCAAAAGCTGTTCCGTCAGCACCGGTGGTAACGGTAGTTGACAATTGCGGATCTTCTACGTTGACTGCATCAAATACAACGGGTTCTATCTTATGGAGTAACAATGCAACTACACCATCAATCACCGTAACAAACGGCGCAACTTATACTGTAACACAAACTGTAAACGGTTGTGTGAGTGCAGCGGGTTCAGGTGTATCTGCTCCAAAAGCAATACCAGCTGCTCCAACTGTAACTGTAGCGAATAATTGCGGATCATCTATATTGACTGCATCAAATGCAACAGGTTCTATCTTATGGAGTAATGGTGCGGCTTCTGCATCAATCACTGTATCAAATGGCGCAACCTATACTGTAACACAAACTGTAAATGGTTGTGTGAGTGCAGCGGGTTCAGGTGTATCTGCTCCAAAAGCAATACCATCAGCACCGGTTGTAACTGTGGCTGATAATTGCGGATCATCTGTATTGACTGCATCAAATACAACAGGTTCTATCTTATGGAGTAATGGTGCAAACTCTGCATCAATCACTGTATCAAATGGTGCAACCTATACTGTAACACAAACTGTAAATGGTTGTGTGAGTGCAGCGGGTTCAGGTGTATCTGCTCCAAAAGCAATACCATCAGCACCGGTTGTAACTGTGGCTGATAATTGCGGATCATCTGTATTGACTGCATCAAATGCAACAGGTTCTATCTTATGGAGTAATGGTGCAACATCTGCATCAATTACTGTATCAAATGGCGCAACCTATACTGTTACACAAACTGTAAACGGTTGTGTGAGTGCAGCGGGTTCAGGTGTATCTGCTCCAAAAGCAATACCATCAACACCGGTTGTGACTGTTGTTGATAATTGTGGATCATCTACATTAACTGCATCAAACACCACTGGTTCTATCTTGTGGAGCAATAACGCAACTACACCATCTATCACTGTAACAAATGCAGCAACCTTTACCGTTACACAAACTGCAAACGGTTGTGTGAGCGCAGCAGGTTCAGGAACTTCGGCCCCTAAAGCAGTTCAGGCAACACCGGTTGTTACCGTAACCAATAACTGCGGATCAACTACTTTGTCTACCAATGCTACCGGCACATTAGCCTGGAGCAATGGAGCAACTACTTCATCTTTCACAATAACAACTCCAGGCAGCTTCTCTGTAACTGCAACCAATACATCAGGTTGTTCAGCTACTTCTGCGGTAACAGCGGCCACAGTTAATACCAACCCTGTTGTTGCGGGCATTACCGGTACTACCACGGTTACTGCCGGTTCAACTACTCAATTGGCAGACGCCACTTCAGGTGGGGCATGGAGCAGCAACAGTGCAAATGCAACAGTAAATGCATCAGGCCTGGTAACAGGTGTTACTGCAGGTACGGCAACTATCAGTTACACTGTAACAAGCGGAGCAGGTTGTTCAACAACTGTAACAACCGTTGTTACAGTTAATGCGCTGCCAACATGTACTACACCTGTGATCAACGTGATCGCTAATGTTAGTGCAAATACAACAGCAACCCAGTGCAGTGCACCGGTAACTTATACAGCAACTGTTTCAGGCACACCAACCCCTGCATTAACCTATACCTTCAGCGGTGCAACAACAGCAAGCGGTACAGGAACCGGCAGTGGCGCTACCTTTAACCTGGGCACTACTACAGTAGTGATCAAGGCTACCAACAGTTGTGGATACGTAACACGCAGCTTTACAGTAACAGTAAATGATGCAACCGCGCCGATCGCCATTGCCAGGAATATTACCGTTGCACTGGATGCAGACGGAAGTGTTATCGTTACACCGGCACAGGTCAACAACGGCTCTTATGACAATTGCAGTGCTGTAACTCTTGCTTTCAGAACCAACACTACGTCTACCACAACCACTGGAACCATCTATGGTACTGCTGATGAAAATGGGAACCTGCAATTAACCGCTCCTTCGGGCGCTGTGATCACTGCGATCAACTTTGCAAGCTATGGTACCCCGAACGGATCAGCAGGCAACTTTACATTGGGTGGCTGTAACGCAGCAGGAAGCAAAACAATTGTGGAAGGATATGCGTTAGGAAGAAACAGCGCAACCATTCCCGCAACCAATGATGTATTTGGTGATCCTTGTTTTGGTACTTACAAACGCTTATACGTATTGGCTACTTACCAGTTGACAACTACAGGCGGCGCAGGCAATGTATCATCACTTACATTTGATTGTTCTAAGAAAGGCGCCAATACAGTAACACTTAGTGTAACTGATGCAAATGGCAATACAAGTACACAAACAGCAATTGTAACGGTTGTTGACAATACAGCTCCTGTTATCACCGCGGTAGCTAACCAGACATTCTGCGGAACTTCCGGATCATATACTGTTCCTGCCTTATCAGCTACTGATAACTGCGCAGTTACTACTGTCACTTATGCAGTAACAGGCGCTACCAGCAGAACAGGTACCGGTTATAATGCAAGCGGTACGTTCAATACCGGTACATCAACCATTACCTGGACTGTTAAAGACGCAAGCAATAATACAAGCACCAGTTCAACCACAGTGGTTGTTGGAGCAGGACCGATAGCAACAATAGCTGCCAACAGCGCCGCAGCTGATTTCTGTAATGAGTTAACACTTAACGGATCATCAAGCGTAAGTAATGCTTCTTACAAATGGATGTCGGGAAGCACTATCGTTGGAACATCACAACAGCTCAGCCTTGGCCAGGGCAGTGCGGAAGGTACTTACCAGTTATATGTAACAGCCAACGGTTGTACCAGTGCAGCAGCAAGCTATAGCTTCAGCAAACAAAACCTGCTGAGCAGCTATACGATCCTTGCTTATGATGATGTGATGATTGGAAAATACAGCAAGGTAGCTACAGGAAGCGTTGGTGTGATGTTGTCGGGCGGTAATGCAAGGTTCTACAGCAATACTTCTGTAAACGGGCCTAACTCATTTGTAAAGTCACCCGATATTGACCTGAACGGTTCTAATATCAATATCAGCAGACAGATCATTGGGCTTGCTTCTGTGTCATTGCCAACCATGCAATACAACACATCAAGCGCCAGCTCTTATTCATCTTATTCGACCGCACAATATTCAAACGTAACACTGAGCAGTAACTATAAGAACCTTACCATCAGGAAAGGAAGCTATGCAACGCTGAGCGGTACTGTTTTTGGAACCATTGAACTGGAGGAAGGCGCAAGTGTCCGTTTCACCAATTCAACCATCAATATCGAAAAATTACTGGTTGATGATGGTGCAAGAGACGGATACTACAGCTACGTACGTTTCGCACCAAATACGAGTGTGCGTGTAAGCTCAGAAGTTAGTATCGGTAGCCAGGTATTGGTTAACCCCGATAACTACCGCGTTACCTTCTATATGGGGGATAACAGCAACGATGAAGAACACTTTACTGTAAAAGGTGCCGACACCAAATTCATTGGTAACATTTACATGCCAAAGGGTAAACTGATGGTGACATCTACTGATGATAATAATGACTCTCATGAAAACTGCAACCACCAGGCACACTCATGGTGGAACTGCGGACACTATAATCACAACCACCATGATTGTGATCATAAAGCGCACAGTGCTTCAGATTGTAGTGATGATGTATACATGACCGGTACTTTCATAGTTGATGATGTAGAAAGCAAAGGCAACACCGTTATCTGGAACAGTTATGTATGTGGTTCGGCATCTGTACCGGTAGTTGTGAACAGCAAACCTGCCGCTGCGAACACAGTAGCGTTAACAGCTACACAGGAAAAAGCAGTAACAGCTTCCACTGAAGAAGACCTGAAAATAACTGTAATGCCTAACCCAAGCACTACTTACTTTACCTTGAAATTTGAAAGTAAATATGAAACACCGATCAATATGCGTGTGATGGATTTAAACGGCAGGGTAGTAGATGCACAATCGAAGATCGGTGCCAACAGCACTATCCGCATTGGCGCAGGTTACGCAAGCGGAACATACTATGCAGAAATGATACAAGGCGGTACACGTAAAGTGATACAACTCCTTAAAATAAAATAATCCCCCCAAGCATAGCTATTACTGATAAAAAAAGGCCATCGCATCGATGGCCTTTTTTTATCAATAACATCTCTGGTACCATCATCTCGTTTAAGGAAGCGGCTTTATAAGGCCGCTCCTTTTTATAAGACCTGTTTAATTTGTAGTCCATCTACTACAAAACCCCCGATACCAACCACAGCCATTTTCTTAGTCGTCTATTGTTCCTCCTTTAATTAAGCCATTATTTTACCACTTCAAATCAGGCACTGAATTATTATTAGAAAAGGCAAGTAATGTCGATCGATACCCCCCTAATGAACAAAGTAGCGGTTATGGAGCATGAAGATATTTCTGCGCAGGAACTGAGCGTAAAGTATGACCAGCTACGTCGTGCCCATGCAGAATTGCTGCTTGCCAATGAAGAATTAAGAGCCAATAAGAATCAACTGGTTGAAAATATTTTATCAAAAGAAGCAAGGGAAAAAAAATACACCGCGATCATCGAAAATTCACCCGGCGCATTGTTCCTGTCAAAAAATGATGGAACGATCCTGGAAGTGAATAATACGGCTACTGATATGTTCGGTTACTCGCAGGCGGAGTTCAAACAAAACGGAAGAAAAGGTTTTATCGATCATACCGATCCGGGACTTACAAAAATACTCGAAGAGAGAGAAAAATTGGGAAGGTCAAGAGGAGAATTAACGGTCATTAAAAAAAATGGAGAACGTATTCGCGTAGATGTTTCTGCCTTGGTATTCAGGGACTCGCTCAGTGGGGAGGATAGGATAAGCACCATCATGGTAGACATCACCGAGCAGAAAAAAATGGAGGAAGCCCTGCGCATCAGCAATGAACGTTATGTGTATGCCACCAAAGCAACCTTCGACGCGATTTGGGATTGGGATATCATCAATGACCACCTGTATTGGGGTGAAGGCTATGAAAAAATATTCGGATATAAAATATCAAGCAAGATTGATAACCATATCCATTCATTCGATAATATTCATTGCGATGACAGGAAAGCTGTTTTCGACGCTATTGCTGAAATGATAAAAGGAAATGCTTCGAACTGGACAGGCGAATACCGTTACAAAAAAATTACCGGTGAGTATGCTTATGTTCAGGACAGGGCCGTAATCATCAGGGATGAGTCTGGCAAAGCGGTAAGGATGATCGGCGCGATGCAGGATATCACCGAGCAAAAGATGGCGCAGGATGCCATTAAAAGATCACGTGAACAGTTCAATTCATTGGTAAATACGATCGATGGTATAGTATGGGAAGCAGATGCAACCACGTTCCGCTTTACTTACATAAGCGATCATGCTGAAAAACTATTGGGCTATAAAAGAGAAGAGTGGCTAACGGATGCAGGTTTCTGGGCAAACCATATCCATCCTGACGACAGATCATGGGCCGTTGATTATTGTGTGGATCAAACCAGGCAAAAAAAGGAACACCAGTTCGAGTACCGTATGATAGCGAAAGACGGAAGGGTGGTATGGCTCGCAGATTTCGTTACGGTGGTTGTTGAAAATGATAGCGCCGTGCAGCTACGTGGTGTGATGGTGGATATCACCGCACGTAAGAATGCAGAAGAGGAATTAAAAGAAAAGAATATCCAGTTAAAAGAGCTTTCCAAACATTTGCAGAATGTGCGAGAAGAAGAACGCAGGAATCTTGCAAGAGAAGTACATGATGAACTTGGACAACTTGCTGCGGTGGTAAAAATGGATGTTGACTGGTTGAAGATCAAGATGCCGGATCTGCAGGAGGCTTTTGCGAAGAGGATCTCACACGCATCCTCTACAACGGATCTTCTGATCAGTACCATCCGCAAACTTGCTTCGGACCTTCGCCCGGGGATGCTGGATGAATTGGGGTTAAATGCATCACTTGAATGGCAGTGTAGTAAATTTGAAGAGGCCAATGGTATTCCCTGCGTATTTGAATCCCGTTTCGATGATCATAAACTCAGTACGCCGGTAAAGACAGCACTTTTCAGGATCTGCCAGGAGTCCTTATCCAATGTTCGCCGTCATTCAGGCGCCACGCGTGTATTAGTGAATATCCGGGAAAAAGATGATACCATCCAGCTAAGTGTAAGTGATAACGGTAATGGATTTGAGTCAGCACAGAGAACAAATACAGTTGGCCTGATCGGGATGCGTGAGCGCTCTCTTTCTATTGACGGAACACTCAGGATCGAAACGGAACCAGGAAAAGGAACCGTGATCTGTGCAATCATACCAAAATCAAACTAGCTATGCGGATACTTATTGCAGATGACCACACCATTGTACGCGAGGGGATCAAGATGCTCCTTACAGAAGCCTATCCCTCTGCCGACATTGTGGATGTTTCAGATGCTGCCAATTTGCTGCTGCGTGTAACAAAGGAGAAATGGGATGTTGTGATCTCCGATATTTCAATGCCTCCGGGTGATTCAGGTTTGGAAGCGTTACAAAAGATCAAAGCATTTACGCCTTCCACTCCGGTGATCATTCTCAGCATGCAGGCGCCGGAGCAATACGCAGTGCGTGCAATGAAATACGGCGCTTCCGGTTACCTCACCAAAGGCGCCGCTACGTTGGAACTGGTGAACGCAGTAAACATGGTTTTATCTGGACGGAAATATGTAAGCCCTGAAGTTGCCTATGTTTTGGCAGATGCATTTGAGAATATCAGCCATAAGCATACGATTGAAAAATTATCTGAAAGAGAACTGGAAGTGTTCAGGTTGCTTGCCGCCGGGAAAACGATCTCTGAAATATCAAAGGACCTGTCGCTCAGCAGTAATACCATCAGCACTTTTCGTGGCCGCATTTTTGAAAAGATGGGTTTTCACAACAATATGGAACTTATTAAATATGCGATAGACAATAAACTGGATTAAAAACAGGCGCCTATGCCATATGATAAAATATTATCAATGATAATAGCGTTAATAAAATAAGATCGATCACTTTTTAAAAAAACAGCAAATAGTTGTAAGCACAGACACCCCCAGGAACTAATATGTTAAGATCCAATATCCCCCTTTCACCGGGCATGATGCTGCAAGGCATCATACCGGTTGCTGAAAGGATATCCAAAACAATCCCCCCTGGCGCCCGCATTGTCGCACCACTAACTTTTATGGGTTATAGAACCCTTGCAAACAAATTTGTACATCTCTGTTATTCGGGCCGTTTTCGTTGGGATGCATCGATCTTGTTGGTAGCATTACGAAATGATACCCCTTTACGTAGGTGTGATATAGTTCTGTATTCAAAAAATAATAAGTATAGATAAAATTATAAAACCATTTATCGTTCATATCCTCATCCCCCAAAGAAAATAGCTATGAAAATTTTGATCGCCGATGATCATACCATTGTAAGAGAAGGTGTTAAAATGTTGCTCACAGAAGCGTATCCCATGGCAGAAATAACGGATGTATCTGACTCGGCAAGCGTTATTAAAAACGTGTCTGAAAAGAAATGGGATGTGATCATTTGTGATATATCGATGCCACCCGGTGATTCGGGTCTTGAAACGATCAAGCATATCAAAGAGCATTCTCCCAAAACACCGGTGCTGATATTGAGTATGCATGCACCCGACCAGTATGCGTTGCGTGCTATTAAAGCGGGCGCTATGGGATACCTGAATAAAAGTGTTGCCACATACGAATTGGTAAAAGCTGTTAACCGCGTAGTGTCTGGCAAGAAATACCTGAGCCAGGATGTTGCGTACCTGCTAGCAGATGCGGTTGAACAGGGACACGACCATGCGCTGGAACATTTATCCGACAGGGAGTTTGAAGTATTCAAATTGCTCGCATCGGGTAAAGCAGTTTCCGATATAGCCAAACAACTGATGCTAAGCAGCAATACCGTCAGCACTTTTCGTCTGCGGGTGTTTGAAAAAATGGGATTTAAGAACAATCTCGAGCTGATCAAGCACGCGATCGATAACAGGGTTGTGAACTGACCGTATTTGCAGACCGATCGATTAAAATTATTTAATTAAACAGTTTCAAAATAATAAGTACCTTAATAATGCCTTTATCTTCCCCCGGAGCGTCTTGTAATACCAGTTTAAAAGATCTTGCCAATGCAACGTGTCTCCGAAAAGATATTGATCAGTACCATTCTTCTTGCTTTTGTAGGTATTTTTATCATTGTTTTTATCTCTGCACGCAAGGCCAATACGGTAACCGATACCGCTAACTGGATCTCGCACACAAATGAAGTATTGTACACTTCTGAAAAAGTACAGTCAATGATCACCGATGATCAAAACGGTGCAAGAGGATATGCCTTAACAGGAAATAAAGATATTCTCGAACAATTGTACAAGGCAGAATATGCTATTTACCCACTTATAACAGAACTAAAAAAGATCACATCCGACAACCGGGTACAGCAATCACAGATCGATTCGTTGTATGATCTTGTTGGGCGGCGAAAAGAAATATCCGCCCGGGTTATCAACGAGCGAAACAATCTCGGCATGTTAGCCGCAGCAAAGATCGTAGACGGCTCCGAGGCAATGAATGTGACGCGTAGTATCCGGTCACTCATCTCTTCCATACAACTTACCGAGAGCAATGTTTTGCATCAGCGAAAACAGCACAATGAAGATGCCGTTTCGCAATTGAATAACCATTTCACGCTACTCGCGATAGCAACTGTTTTGATCTTTTTCACTGGCCTGGTCATGATCGGGCGGTATTTAAAGGCAAGGAAAAAACACAATGCAGAAACTGAGTACGTGGCAAAACTGGTGAGCAGCGTGCAGGATGCTATCTTCTCTACAGATGCAGAATTTATTGTGAAGAGCTGGAACAAGGGTGCTGAGATGGTGTATGGCTGGACAGCAGCAGAAGCCATCGGAAAAAAAATAGAAGATCTGTTGCCCACTGAGTATGGAGATACCCCGCTCGAAAAGGTCCGGACCGACTTCTCGAAACATGGTTATTACAACCAGGAGCGGATCCGTCAAACCAGATCCGGGAATCGTATTCATGTACTCGTAAGTTCTTCCGCATTATATGATGAGAGTGGAAAATTCAGTGGCCTGGTGGCCGTACACAAAGACATCACAGAACGTAAACAACTGGAAGATCAGCTGGTGTTGGCAAACAAAGCGCTTGAAGAAATGATCATTGTGAAGTCATCCGAACTGAACAATGTTTTTGAACGCATCACTGATGCTTTCCTGGCGCTCGACAGGGATTGGCGCTATACTTATATGAACAAGAAAGCGGGCGAGGTGGTAAACAGCGACCCGGCAGACATGATCGGTAAGAATATCTGGGGAGAATTTGAAGATGTTGCCCCTGAAGAACATGCTTTTTACTTAGCTGTTCACAAGGCAATGGATGAACAGGTGGATGTTCATACGGAAATATATTATGAACCCTATCAACGCTGGTTTGAGAATCACATCTACCCATCACCGGAAGGAATATCTATTTTTTTTCGTGACATCACGGATAAAAAAATAGCAGAAAAAAATGTAAATGACAGTGAAGAAAAAAGACGGCTGATCATGAATGCTGCGCTCGACGCGATTATCTGTATCAATACCGCGGGCAAAATTACTTTCTGGAACCCGCAGGCAGAAAAAATATTCGGATGGCAGGACAGTGAAGTGAATGGCCGCTTATTATCAGACATCATTATTCCTGCACCTTTCAGAAAAATGCATGAACAGGGTATGGCCAGATACCTCGAAACCGGTCATGGTCCTGCATTGAATGTTTTACTTGAATTGAGTGCGGTTAACCGTGACGGAAAAGAGTTTCCTGTGGAACTAACGGTATTGCCGATCAAACAAGGGGACGAGGAATTCTTTTGTGCATTTATTCGTGACATTACTGTACGGAAAAAAACAGAAGAGTCTGTCAGGAACAGTGAACTCCGATTTCGCTCATTGATAGAAAAAGGTACCGAGATCATTGCGATGCACGATGAGAAAGGGAAGATCATTTATATAAGCCCTTCGATTGAAAAAATATTGGGTTATACCGCAGATAGCAGGATTGGTAAGGCTGCATTGGAACATATACACCCCGATGACATGCCGAGAATAGGAAAAATATTAGCGCATCTGGTAGCTAACCCGGGCTCGGTTGCCCAGGCACAGTGGCGCCAGAAACATGCAGACGGAAGCTGGCACTGGATGGAAGGCGTTGCTACCAATTTATTACATGATCCCGCCGTTTGCGCCATCATACATAATTTCCGCGATATCAGCGACCGTGAAAAAATAGAAGCTGAACTGGTTGAGAAAAATATTGAGTTCCAGAAATTATCTGTGTACCTGCAACATGTACGCGAAGAAGAACGGAAATACATTGCACGTGAAGTGCATGATGAACTGGGCCAACTCGTTTCGGCTTTAAAAATTGATATCGACTGGATGAATATCAAGATACCGGTACTCGACGCCACCGCACAAAAAAGAATCGATCATGCAACAAAAACGATCGAAGTTTTGATCGCATCTATCCGGAAGATCGCTTCTTCTTTGCGGCCAAGTATCCTGGATGATTTCGGATTGAACGCAGCGGTGGAATGGCAATGCAGGGAAATACAGAATATAAATGGTATTCAGTGTATCTTTAATTCCGAATTTGATGATAAGAACCTGGCGATAGAAACAAAAACCGAATTGTTCAGGATCACGCAGGAATCATTGACCAATGTCATGCGTCATGCCGGGGCAACAAAGGTTATCGTTGAGATCACGGAAGCGGATGGAAATATCCGCCTTACAATAGAAGATGATGGAGAAGGATTTGATGTGACGGTAAAAAAGAATACACTTGGCCTGATTGGACTTCGCGAACGTGCGGTTTCATTGAACGGAACTTTGCATGTTCAGAGCGGACCAGGAAAAGGAACGATTGTTTTAGCAACCATACCTAAATATAAGATCCAATGAGAATCCTAATTGCCGATGACCATACGATCGTACGGGAGGGCATTAAACTATTGTTGATCGAAGCCTACCCAGCGGCAGTGATCGTAGATGTGTCTGATTCTGTAGACCTCATGAAAAAAGTGTACAAAGAAAAATGGGATGTGGTCATTTGCGATATCTCCATGCCCCCGGGTGATTCGGGACTGGAAGCCATCAAACAAATAAAAGAAACCTCGCCAAAAACGCCGGTAATTATTTTGAGCATGCATGCACCGGATCAATACGCGGTTCGTGCGATCAAAGCAGGGGCCATGGGTTATCTCACCAAAGGCGCGGCAACACTTGAACTGGTAAAAGCGGTGAACCAGGTGCTATCCGGCAGAAAATATTTAAGCCCCGATGTAGCCGATGTGTTGGCAGATGCCTTCGAAAATTTAAGCAGTACAAAGACCGTAGAAAGTTTGTCTGACAGGGAATTTGAAGTATTCAAATTACTGGCATCCGGTAAATCTATTTCTGATATAGCCAAACAGCTTATACTAAGCACGAATACCGTGAGCACTTTCCGCTCAAGAATATTTGAGAAGATGGGTTTTCATAATAATCTCGAACTGATCAGGTATGCGGTAGACAATAAGCTGATCTGAGTTTATAAGAACCACCTTTGAGTAAAAACTATGTGAAAGCCTATGTACCTATGTGTCTACTGTGGTTCCACTGAGATTGGATGGCAATTTTGAACAACATAGGTCTCATGTATGATATGGTTACTGCTTAGTAGTTTTAAAGTGACAAAAAATTAAAAAAACTAAACCAGTAACCATGACACAAGTTAGACAATTGGACTTTACCGATAGTCACATAGGCACATAGATTATAACACATAGATAAATGACAGAGATGGCTCACCAAAGGGCTTATCTTTTTTTTGATTATTTTAGCGAGATCAAATGGTATTCCTATGAACGTTGCTCCGCCGATGCCCGCAAATGAAATGGACAGGCTGCTCAAATTATCCGAATTTGACCTTGATTATTCTGATGTACGGGAATCACTGAAGGACCTGAGTACATTGGCTGCTAAAGTTGCCGGTACATCCATCTCATTTATTAACCTGGTTGATGTATTTACGCAATGGACAATTTCAGATCATGGGTTGCCCCTGGAACAGATGGCAAGGGAAGATTCTGTTTGCCAATACACCATTGTGACGAAAGATAGTTTTGAAGTAAAGGACCTCACTGCAGATGATCGTTTTAAAGATAAATTTTATGTGACCGGCGGACCGAAGGTTACTTACTATTTCGGTGTGCCTTTGCAAACCACTGACGGATTCAATATTGGTGCCCTATGCGTGCTGGATCAAATAGGCAAGGAAATCTCGCCGGAAAAAGCAGAATTATTAAAGATCATAGCCGACGAGATCGTTAAGCGCCTGGTATCTTTCCAGGCGATACAGCAACTCCGTGATAAAGTTCAGGAAGCGAAAGAAACCCAAAGAAAAGTAGCGCATGATATCCGCGGGCCATTGGGAGGCATCATCAGCCTCGCACAGATCATCGACGACCAGGGTAAAAATAACGAGATGGACCAGGTGCTCCAGTTCGTTCACCTGATACATAAAAGCGGGAAGTCTTTGCTTGATCTCGCCAATGAAATATTAACGAATGGCAAACTGCCCGAAGCCGGTAACAGCCAGCCAGAAGCGGATAAATTTAATCTGCTTGTTTTTAAAGACAAGCTTGAAAAATTATTCAGGCCGCAGGCCATTCCCAAGGACATTCATTTTTCAGTGAACATTATTGGTGTGAACGAAAGCTTCCCGATCTCAAAAAATAAACTCCTGCAGATCGCGGGCAACCTGATATCCAACGCGATTAAATTCACACCCAAACAAGGAACCATTACAATTGATCTTGATCTTACGATCGAAAAAGACAAGAAAATGCTTTGCATCCGTGTGAAAGATTCGGGGATAGGGATGGAGCAGGAAAGCATTGACAGGATATTAAGCGGCACTTCAGAATCAAAAGATGGAACCGCTGGTGAACAGGGTTTCGGTTTTGGATTATCGCTCGTGAAGCACCTGGTCGATGATCTTACAGGACAACTTTTTATTAGTTCTGAGCCGGGTAGTGGTTCTGTTTTTGAAGTGCGGCTGCCACGATAGTAAAATACCTGGGCGTGTATTTGTAGTATTCGAAGTTTTCCTTGTGGTAAAATCATAAGCTTCGATAACCCCTTTGGCAGCTGTTAAACTGCGAACCCCGTGTTTTTGTCGGTGAATACATGGTTCCTCCCCATACGGGCCTGTTCCCTTTGTGTACCTGCCTTTGTTGAATCGATATTCAACTACATGTTGTCCGTTGATTGCTACCTGTGTAAGGACTGCTTGTTTACCTGGTATATTTTAATTCTGTTACCCGTGTAACGCAGTTCCGTTTACTTTTCCGCGGTTCACAAGTCTACTTGTTTTTCACAGTCTCCTCTATTTTTTTTAGGATAGATAGTTTGTCTATTTGTACCATCACTGATCATCTCAGTATTGCAACAAAGCCAAACAATTGTAATGAGAAGGGAACGTTTACCTGTACCAAAAATATTGCTTCTGATCCTGGTGCCAATGCTGTTTGTGGCATGTCAGAAATCAATTCAGGAACCTTCTCCTCTCCAACATAACCAGGTACAATCCTTTCACATTTCTACATCGAAGCTGGTATTATTGCAGGGAAATGAATCGCTCATTGCAATTACATTCAGCTGGGCTGGCTCAATAAATGCGGGTGTGAAATATATCGTAGAAGCAGACGTTAGCGGCTCATCTTTTTCAGATCCGATTGAACTGGTTTCAACTGACAAAACAAGCGCGTCATTTACCGTAAAAGAATTCAATAGCCTGATGAGCAAATTGCTGTATGCCAACAATACGGCACGTGTTGAATTCAGGATAAAGGAAGATGCACCGATGCACACAAAAGAAAACCCAGTCTATTCTTCATCTGTGGGTGTTGATGTTACAACTTACCGGAACTATGTAACCTATGATGAGCAGAAGATCATTAAGGTTCCCGGAAATTACCAGGAATGGAACCTTACTACTGCACCAAAGATCATTGCAACCGATGATCCCGAGGAATATGAGGGCTATATAAATTTTACGAATCAATATCCCCAACTCTTAATGGTAAAAGGCAGCGAATGGCAGGCAGTAACAACCTATAGTTATATTGGCGCTGACAAATTTGGTTTTGGCGGATCAGTACTTTCTGTTTTTGGCGGCGCGGGTGCTTACCTGTTTAAAGCCAATATCAATACGCATAAATGGAGCTACACGAAAATAAACTGTTGGGGATTATCGGGCACTGCTGTACAAATAGGAAGTCACGGAGATCCCGAAATGAGTGCCAGCGAAACAACATTGGTATGGAGCATCACCACCAATCTTTTGAAAGGCAGTTTCCGCATAAGAGCCAATAACAGCAATGCGATCAGCTTTGGCCAGAAAGCCTGTGATGAGCCAGGAGTCCCCAGTTACTGTGGTGACAATATAGTGATCAAACAGGCGGGTAATTACACTATCAAATTAGAATTGCAGGCTGCCGGCAATTATGCATACAGCCTACTTAAGAACAGCTGATCCCAGCCAATTAATATTTTGAGGCGCGACGGGCATAAATTGTTGACCCCGCCGGGATTGGATTGTTATATTGAACAACATAGTCACATAGGAACATAGGTTAAACACATAGATAAATGCTGAGAGTATTCTTATAGATTTTCATTGCATTAATATCTTCAAAGAACGACAAAAGAACCTTGTAGATAATTTGGTTGCGCTATTGTCCGGAGAATCATTAAAAAACTATGTGAAACCCTATGTTCCTATGTGCCTATTGTGGTTCAATTATTCCCTGTTATTCCGACATTGATCCTTGTAGAATGGGCTTTCATTGAAAATGTTATAGGTTTGTGTAACAAGAAATTTGTTACATGAAATATTCTCAACGCATCGGTATTGTTGCCACCATCGCCCTGATGGCGGTTTGTTTTTTACCATGGACCTATATCGCCAGTAAGCAGATCACCGTTTCAGGTTTTATTGCCATAGGAACCGATTTTGGCAAGCCTGGTCTGCTGAATTTTATCATGTGCGTGATCATGCTAGTGATGTTCGCGGTGCCCGCGATTTGGGCCAAGAGAACCAACGTATTTATTGCCGCGTTAAATCTTGCCTGGTCGTTCCGTAACTATTTATTATTGTCATCCTGCATGGCGGGCGAGTGCCCTGAAAAAAAAGCCGGTTTATTTCTTGTTGTTGGCCTTGCTGCTATCATACTGGCAATGGCCCTCTTGCCAAAAATGGACGTAACCAAAAAGTAGCGGGCCTCTCTGTGAAACTCTGTGCTCTTTGCGTCTCTGTGGTGAAAAAAATACCGAAGCGAAGCCTTCACCACAGAGACACAGAGGACACGGAGTTTCACAGAGGGTTGCTGAAACTTTGCAGTGACCTATTAATAATATTCACGCATTCTAATATCTGCTCTTTATTAATAAGCAACGGCGGGGCAAAACGGATCTTATCTCCATGGGTTGGTTTGGCAAGGAGCCCATTGTCTTTCAGCGCCAGGCAAAGATCCCATGCGGCATCGGGGTTATCATGTTTGATCACGATCGCATTCAGCAATCCTTTTCCGCGGATGGTGGTGATAAAAGGGGATTGAAGTTTGGCTAATTCATCCCTGAATAATTGCCCCATCAGTTCTGCATTCTCAGCCATGTTTTCTTCTTTCAAGACCGTTAACGCTGTTATGGCTACCGCACACGCCAGCGGGTTACCGCCATAGGTTGAACCATGTTCACCCGGCTTAATATTCATCATGATATGATCATCTGCCAACACTGCTGATACAGGCAACACACCACCACTTAATGCTTTCCCAAGAATCAAAATATCAGGCCTTACATTCTCATGATCGCAGGCCAGCATTTTACCGGTGCGTGAAAGTCCTGTTTGTATTTCATCAGCGATAAATAAAACATTGTATTTGGTGCACAATTCGCGAACAGCTTTTAAATAGCCATCATCCGGTATGATCACGCCGGCCTCGCCCTGTATGGGTTCTACCATAAAAGCAGCCGTGTCTGGGTCCTCCAACGTTTTTTCCAACGCAGCAAGATCATTATACGGTACTAACACAAAGCCCGGCATATAGGGTCCGAATCCTTTATAACTGCTGGGATCAGTCGATGTTGAAATAGCAGCCAATGTTCTTCCCCAGAAATTTCCTTCTGCAAAAACGATCTTAGCCTGGTTCTCTGCCACGCTTTTTTTTGTGTAGGCCCATCGCCTCGCCAGTTTGATCGCTGTTTCACCACCTTCCACGCCGGTATTCATCGGCAATACTTTATCGTAGCCAAAATATTGGGTGATGAATTTTTCATACTCACCCAGTAAATTATTGTGAAATGCGCGTGAAGTGAGTGTCAATTTTTTGGATTGCTCTATCAATGCAGCAATAATCTTCGGATGGCAATGCCCCTGGTTCACGGCAGAATAGCCGCTGAGAAAATCATAGTAACGTTTGCCGTCCACATCCCATAAAAAAACGCCTTCGCCTTTTTCGAGTACAACGGGCAGGGGATGGTAGTTGTGGGCACCGTGTTTTTCTTCAAGTTCGAGGAAGGTTGTTGTTTTTGCAGAAAGTATGTGGGACATGGAATTAATAATTAATAGTGAATAATTAATAAATAAAAAGCTTGCGTTAAATAAGGGAAGCAATGGAAATGGGCGGTCAATAATTATTAACTATTAACTATTAATTAATAATTGCCCTTGCGGGTTAGTGGTTCAGAACATCAAGATTGAGGGCTAAAAAGCGCATGTGTTATATTTCACTTGCAAGATACTTGATCGGTTCGGGTTATACAATAAAAATCTTACATTCAGCTATCAATCAAAACTGCTTCTGATGAGAATAATCAAACGGATCCTGCTTTTCATACTGGTACTGGCCCTTGCTTTTTCTGCGTATGCATTGATCAGCGGTAAAACCTTTTTATTCAAAGCCGTTGCCTACAATTTTGCCAATATTGATGATTATAAAAAATTCAACAACAACACGGTAGCTTCAGGAACGCCGCAGCCCTGGCAGGTTTCAGCCGATTATAATAAAGGAGTATTGACCGATAGCCTTTCCCGTTTATTGAATATGCTCGGCTCGGTAGGATTGTTGATGATCCGGAATGATTCTGTTCTGGTTGAAAAATATTGGGATGGATACAACGATAGTTCTTTGTCAAATTCTTTCTCCATGGCAAAAAGTATTACCAGCCTTTTATTGGGTGTGGCTTTGAAAGAGGGAAAGATCAAATCATTGCAGGAACCTGTGGGCAATTACCTGCCTGAATTTACAACAGGGGAGAAGGCCAAAATAAAGATCATAGATCTGCTCACCATGAGCAGTGGCAGCGACTGGAACGAATCTTATATGAATCCTTTTTCTGTTACAACAGAAGCGTATTACGGCTCCGATGTTTATAAAACCGCAACCGGCGTTTCCGTAATAAAACCCGCGGGCACTTTCTACTCCTATAAAAGCGGCGACACACAATTACTCGGCCTTGTATTGGAAAAAGCAACCGGCAGAACGCTTAGTGATTATGCGGCCGAAAAATTATGGCAGCCGATGGGCGCCGAACATCCTGCGTTGTGGAGCACCGATCATGAGAAAGGCAATGAAAAAGCGTACTGCTGTTTCAATTCAAATACACGCGATTTTGCGCGCATTGGAAAACTGATGCTGGATAGCGGTAAATGGAACGGCACGGCTATTATCGACAGCAATTATTATCTCAACTCCATCAAAGCCTGTGGCATCAAAGATAAGGATGGTCTCAACTGCGATTATTATGGCTACCAATGGTGGCTCGATCCCGAACACCCCGGTATCTTTTATGCCCGCGGCATTCTCGGCCAATACATTATTGTGATCCCATCCAAGAAAACGATCATCGTGCGCCTCGGTAAAATGACGTCGCCAATACGTGTGCATACGGTGCCGACGGAAGTGAGGTATCTGATCAATTGGGGGTTGCAGACTAAATAATAACACAGGGCCCGTAATGTGTGCCTGCCCTGCTTCCTGGGGCAGTGTTAAAAATTTCCTGTACTTCTCCGCACACTTGCGGAAGTTCCCCGCACACTTGCAGAAGTTCTCCGCACACTTG
>JAZKBI010000014.1:0-385613 GCA_040388705.1 Bacteroidota bacterium
ATTGACTATTGACTATTGACTATTGACTATTGACTATTGACTATTGACTATTGACCATGGACTATTGACCATGGACCTCCCCCATTTCTTCCGATAGCCGTAACTTACAATTACAATGAATTACCTGGCCCACGCATATCTCTCTTTTCATCATCCCGATATTCTTGTGGGAAATATGATCAGCGATTTTGTAAAGGGGAAAAAGCAATTTGATTATCCTCCGGCGGTCCAGAAAGGCATCCGCCTGCACAGGGCCATTGATACATTTACGGACCTGCACCCGGCCACAAAACAGGCCAAAGAATATTTTAAACCTGCAGTAGGGCCCTATGCCGGTGCATTCATGGATGTGGTGTATGATCATTTCCTGGCGTTGGACCATCTGCAGTTTTCCGAGAACGCCCTCAACGTTTTTGCCCAGGAAGTTTACACACAATTAGTTGAGCGTGAAGCCTTATTGCCTGAAAGATTTGCACGAATGCTTCCGTATATGAGTTCCCAGAACTGGCTATACAATTACCAGTTTAAAGAAGGAATTGAAAAAAGCTTTGGCGGCGTGGTAAGAAGGGCACAATATTTAACCGATTCCTCGCAGGTTTATGTTCTGTTCCTGAAGCACTACGACAGTTTGAAAGAACACTACAAGGAATTCTTCCCCGATGTTAAAAACTTTGCTTCATCACAATTCGATGCTTTGCTAAGGCAATAGCATTTATCTTTGAAAAAATCCTAATACATGAAATTACTCGTTAGCCTGGTATGCATGCTTGCTTTTTTGAGTACAGACGCACAGAAAAACGCAGACGCACAGAAACCGCCAACCCTTGATCAATCGCCAATGGATATGAGCTATTGGCCCAATAACTATCCTAATTTAAAATTGGATGGTAAGGCGAAAGCCTCACCGGTTGCAAGGGTTATTTACAGCAGGCCATTAAAAAGCAACAGAACTATGCTTTTTGGAAAGGTAATTCCTTACGGACAGGTATGGCGTTTAGGTGCCAATGAAGCAACGGAGATCGAATTCTTCCGCAACGTAAAGATCGGTGGCAAACTCATCACCAAAGGCCGCTACACCATGTACTACATTGTTGAACAGAATATGTGGACCATCATTATTAATAATGATAACTACAGTTGGGGACATTTTTCTTATAAAAGCGCAAAAGATGTGGTAAGAAAAAATATTGACATCGACAAGAATAATGATGTAGTGGAAGCCTTCACTATGTATTTTGAAGAAACGCGGAGCGGCGCAAATCTTGTTATATTATGGGATGATGTTAAAGGCGTACTCCCGATCACACTTGTTAAATAACGCAGTTCGAATAAATTATTTGCTATGAAACTTGCAACCAAATATATACATGCCGGCACAGAACCCGATCCCTCAACCGGCGCGATCATGACACCGATCTACCAGACATCCACTTATGTGCAGGAAGCACCGGGTGTAAACAAAGGATTTGAATATGCGCGCAGCCAGAACCCAACAAGAAAAGCATTGGAAGAGGCTTACGCCCAAATTGAGAATGGAAAATTCGGGCTCGCGTTTGGAAGTGGTGTGGCAGCAACAGATGCCGTGATTAAATTATTATCTCCGGGCGATGAAGTGATCGCTGCCAATGATATGTATGGCGGCACGTATCGACTGTTCACCAAGATCTTTGCTAAGTATGGTATTCAATTCACGTATGTTGATACAACAGATGGAAACAATATCAGCAACGCCATTTCATCAAAGACCAAATTGGTGTGGATAGAAACCCCAACCAATCCATTGATGAACATTACGGATATTGAAGCAGTAGCTGCCGTATCAAAAAAAGCAGGCGCGTTGTTATGTGTTGACAATACATTCGCTTCCCCTTATTTGCAAAACCCATTGGATCTCGGCGCCGATATCGTGATGCATTCCGCCACTAAATACCTTGGCGGCCACAGCGATGTGATACAGGGTTGCCTGGTAATGAACGATGCGGCATTACGCGAACAATTATATTTTATCCAGAAAAGCTGCGGCGCTGTTCCGGGGCCGATGGATTGTTTTCTTGTTCTTCGCGGTATCAAAACATTGCATATCCGTATGCAGCGCCATTGCGAAAACGGAGAAAAGATCGCGCAGTATTTACGCAAGCATCCAAAGGTTGGGAAAGTATACTGGTGCGGGTTCGAGGATCATCATAACTATGCCATCGCAAAAAAACAAATGCGTGGGTTTGGTGGCATGATGAGTTTTGTGTTGAAAGATGACAGTGTTGAGGAAGCAAAAAGAGTCTTATCAGCAACAAAAATATTTGCGCTCGCAGAAAGTTTAGGCGGTGTTGAATCATTGATCAATCACCCCGCGTCTATGACACATGCTTCCATTCCCAGGGAAGAAAGGATAAAAAATGGATTGAGTGATAGTTTGATCAGGTTGAGTGTGGGGATTGAGGATGTGGAGGATCTGATTGAAGATCTGGGACAGGCGATAGGTTAAATCGAATTTGAAAATTTGAAAATGTGGCAATTTGAAAATGGAAGCTTAAACCGGCCAGTCATTTTCAAATTTTCAAATTACCACATTTTTAAATTGAATCTATTTCAAATCAAACGAAGCCTCCAATGTATTTTTAGAGTCTCCCCCCACAAATACATTAAACGCACCAGATTCTAATTTTATATTCCCCTCACCATCCAGAAAAGAAAGATCCTTTCCCGTTAGAACAAAATTTACTGTTTTACTTTCCCCTGCTTTTAAAGCGATCTTACGGAAGCCTTTCAATTCCTTCACCGGGCGAACTATGGATGCGGTAATATCGCGGATATATAACTGAACCACTTCTTCGCCATCATAGTTACCACTGTTCTTTACAACAACGCTCACATTTAATGTACCGTTCTTGTCCATTTGTTTTCCTGCGGATAAGCCGGAGTAATCAAACTTTGTATAACTCAACCCATACCCAAATGGATACAAAGGAGCATTGGGAATATCGCGGTAGCGCGATTTCCAGGCGCCATCACCTTTTTCAGGGGCGGGACGGTTGGTATTGAAGTGATTGTAATAAACAGGGATCTGGCCGATAGCATATGGAAAACTCATCACTGTTTTTCCAGAGGGATTATAATCACCAGTCAGTACATCAGCAACTGCGGTTCCTGTTTCCGTTCCCAATATCCAGCATTGAACGATTGCGTTACTGAATTCCTGCGCCTGTGTTAATACAAGCGGTCGGCCACTGTTCACTAATGCGATGACAGGTTTGCCTGTTTTTTGCAAAGCTTTTAATAATTGAATTTGTCCATCAGGAATATTCACATTCGCCAATGATCTTTCTTCACCGGCAATTTTTCCGCTGATGCCGATCACTGTAACGATCACATCTGCATTGGTGGCAGCTGCTACGGCCTCACTGATCAATTTATCATTGGTGGTTGCATCTGCGTTATAGCCTGCACTATATTCTACTTTTCCATTTCCGAATTTCGCCTGCAACCCTTCATATACACTTACTGCATCACTTGCGCTGCCATTGGCCGTCCAGAAATCGAACATGTCTTCTTTACTCTTTGCATAGTGACCGATCAATGCAATTTTATTGAGAGATTTTTTAAGCGGTAACGCATTGTTCGCATTCTTTAATAACACGATCGAACTTCTTGCAGCCTTCAAAGCTTCTGCGCGGTTTGCCGCGCTGAAGAGTGTTGCTGATTCACGCGCTTCGTCAGAAAATTTATAAGGATCATCAAAAAGGCCCAATTTAAATTTAAAATAAAGCACTCTTGATACGGCGTCATCTACCTGCTTCATCGTGAGCTTTCCTTCTTTCACCAATTCCGGTAAATATTTCACAACGATCTGCGATTCCATATCCATCATACTTCCTGCCTGTAGCGCTTTTAGTGTGGCATCTTTGTTATCACTTGCATATCCATGCGGGATGATCTCGCCGAATGAACCCCAGTCGCTTACCACCAATCCTTTGAATCCCCATTTCTTTTTCAAAACATCTTCCACTAAAAAATGATTAGCGCTGGCTGGAATTCCATCCACTACATTAAATGCATTCATGACTGTTGCTGCACCTGCATCAACTGCTGCTTTATAAGGAGGCAGGTATTTGTTCCATAAGGCCGTGCGTGAAACATCCACATTATTGTATTCCCGTCCTGCTTCTACTGCGCCATATGCCGCATAATGTTTTACGCAGGATAAGATATGTTTTACATCATCCAGGTTTCCCTGCAAACCTTTTACACGTGCAGCTGCAACAAGGCCGCCATAGTAACTATCCTCGCCGGCGCCTTCCATCACGCGGCCCCATCGCGGATCATTACTGATATCACACATCGGGGCAAATGTCCAATGCAATCCCGCAGCTGCGGCTTCTTTTGCGGAAACAGAAGAGTTGATCTCTATCTGCGGAAGATCCCAGCTGCAGGCTTCAGCCAATGGTATGGGGAAAATAGTTTTGTATCCATGTATCACATCAAACGCAAATAAAAGAGGAATGCCCAGGCGGCTCTCTTCTACCGCAACCCGCTGGATATTTTTGGTTTCTTTTACACCGGTTACATTCAGGAATGAACCGATCTTTCCATCACGTACCATTTGCACCTTTCCTTTTTGTCCTGCATCGTTCATCGCAGGACCGGTAAAGACACCACCATTCAGTTGATTTAACTGTCCTGCTTTTTCTTCAATCGTCATTCGCTTCAACAGATCGGCTATCCGTTGATTAATGGCTATTTTTGCATCCTTGTAAACAGGGGTTGCTGTGGGTTTTGTTTGAGCAAACAGGAGTTGGGAAATAGTTAGCAGGCAGATCAGTGCTGATAGTTTTCTCATATGGCTTTGTTTAACAGGTAATAAATATAATTGAAAGTTTTGCAGTTCCATACGAATTGATTTTATGACGAAAGAAAATTCCGTTTCCTTAAAAACATTTTTTGATGAGAAGGTGAAGCAATACAATCAACCTTCGTTCATTAAAGACGACCCCGTTTGCATCCCGCATCTCTTCACAAAAAAGCCTGATATTGAAATAGCGGGCCTGTTTGCCGCTGTATTCGCCTGGGGTAACCGCACAACCATCATCAACAAATCAAAAGAACTGATGAAGCTGATGGGTAATGCGCCACACGATTTCTGTTTGAACCATTCTGATAACGACTTACAATCGTTAGTACAATTCAAACACCGCACATTCAACACAAGCGATCTTTTATATTTTATCGAGTTCCTGAAATTTCATTACACTTATCATAAAAGCCTGGAAGATGCTTTTCTAAAAATTCCCGTTGGGTATGCAGAAGAAAATATGATCGAACAGGCATTGATCCATTTTCACAATTATTTTTTTTCTCTCGAGCATGTCCCCAACAGGACCAAAAAACATATCGCCACTCCCTATAAAGGTTCTACCTGCAAACGTTTAAATATGTACCTGCGCTGGATGGTGAGAAAAGATAAACAGGGAGTTGATTTTGGCATCTGGAAAAAAATAAAACCTTCTGATCTTATATGCCCTATCGATCTGCATGTGGCAAGGGTTGCCAAACGTTTTGATCTGTTACATAGAAAACAGATCGATTGGCAGGCAGCTGTTGAACTAACAAATTACCTGCGCACATTAGATCCACTTGATCCGGTGAAATATGATTTTGCTTTGTTTGGGCTGGGAGTGATCGAAAAGTATTAGCAACCGGTCGGGACGCTGAAGGGATCTGAAAGATTCGCGATCCTTCTAAGCGGCCTGAACGGTTTCCCGATCGGGCCGCTAGCAAAGATTGAGCAATCGGTCAGGCCGCTTCAGCGTCCCGACCGATTGCTTCTAGAACCGGAACATCCCGTTTTGCTGATTGCCTCCCACTTTTGTTTTCTGCCCGGCCAATGAGCGGATATTGTAACTATAGGTAAGCATAAAATATCGTTGCAATACGGTGCTCTTTGTGTCGGTGATGAGGTTACCACTGATAAACCTCAATGCATTATTGTTACTGTTCAGGATATCGTATACAGCCAATTTCAGCTGGCCCTTATCTTCTTTAAACATCAGCAACGTAAGCGCCGCATTCCAATAAACATTTGTTTTAGGAAGTCCGGGTGCCAGATTACTCGTGTAGCGGTAGGCTAAATTGGTTTCCCAAACAAATTTCTTAGGCAGCCTTACGATAAATTCTCCTGAGAAATATTGCGTGGTATAATCTGTTGCGGTGAACTGCGGACTGGTATATGTATTCTTCCTGAAATTCACACTGGCAGTAGGATTGAATTCAACCACATCATGCCAGTTAAAGGTTAATCTTGTACTTGGCGTTACGAGATAGCCATTGGTTCTGCTCAAAATATTGTTGAACATCAATGGGGTGCTGCTAATGTTTGCTGATAACGATACGTCTGCCGAAAAAATAAACTTTTGATTTTTCTTGAATTGCTTGTTTACACCTACTCTTGCGCTAAGTCTTTGTACATCATCTACGTTAATCGGTGTGCTAACTTGTGCTCCGTTACTATTTACTACCAACGATTGAATCACAGCATCTTTTTCTACTGCGCCGTTCAGGTTGAAATTATACGATACATTATTTTTTACGTTGAAAATAGTACCATTTGCATTTAAACTCGTTTGCCTGCTTTGGCGAAGATTGGGGTTACCGTTAACTATATAGAACGGGTTTGAATTATCCGTAACCGGGTTAAGATAATTGATAGAGGGTGCACTGGCATTGGTTGACAGATTCACATTGATCCTGTTCCAGTTCAACCCTGTGTTGAATAACAGATTTGAATAATGAAGCTGACTGCTTCCGCCTTTTTTATACTGGTTACTGATCCATTGTTCATATAAGCTTGCCCCGAGATTAAGCTGTACTTTATTGATCCTGTAACCAAATGAGAGCTGGTTGTTCCATCGTGTTTGTTCCCTGCGGAGATCATTGCTTACCGCTACATTCAGGCTATCGTAAAAACCTGTTGCAGCGTGTTTCGCATAAATACCTACGAGTTGCGCCTGGTTAGAATATTCAATTCTTTCGTTGATACGCAGCGTAAGTTTTGGAGAAAGGGCATCACTGTAATTCATTCCAATACTGGCCGATGTATTGGGGGAATTTGTTGAGCGAAGTTGCTGCACAACAAATGTTGATACAGAGGGATATAAAAAGTTATTGATACTCTCGTTGATATTATCAACCGGGTTGCGTGTATAGTTTAGGTTGTGATTAAAAGAAATTATTCTTGCTTTTTTTCCTGCAAAACGATGGGAAAGAGATACGTTGTAACTATAGGCATTACTTGACCCGTTTGTATTACTGCTGCCGGAAGAATTACTGGCCGGTCCGAATTTGCTGTTTTGAATTGACCCTGCAGAAAAAGCATTGACCTCATTTCTTGCATACACAAATCCGCCGCTGAAATTAATATTGGTAAGAGAATCGCGCCAATTACCGCCTGCATTAAATGTATGCGAGTTAGTTGCTGCATTTGAATTTGCGTTGTTTTGACCAAGGAGTATCGTATCGCCAAAAAACCTTTGGGAGTTTTGCTGGTTTACATCCACCGAATTGGTGCCACCGTAAAAGTATTGTCCGTAAATATTCAGGCTTTTGGTAGGTGAATGATTGAGATTTAGCCCCGCTCCCGTAGAAGTGGTAATGCCGTTACCACCACCAAAAGAAATATTGTTCAGCGAAAAGGCTCCATTACTATTAACACTCATGGTGGTAATTTGAGATGCCCGGTTAAACCCGCCAAGTGATACGATGTCCTGGATGCTGAAGCCTGTACGGTTGATATTGTTCCTGTATGCCATCATACTCATCTGTAATGTATCCCTGAACGTATTGATGATGCCGCCGATCTCATATCGATCAGTTGTTCCATAACCTCCATATAGTTTTCCGAACAATGCTTTTTTGATGTTCTTCTTTAAGGTAAGGTTGATCACTTTACCGATCTTACTCATATCGCCATCATTGTTCTGGGCTATCTCATCTTTATCATCCATCACCTGTACTTTATCAACCATATTACTCGGTAAATTCTTTGTAGCCATTTTAGGATCGTCGCCAAAAAAACGTTTTCCATCTACCAGTATACGGTTTACTTTCTGACCGTTCACAGTGATATCACCATTTTCATCAACCTGTATGCCCGGTAATTTTTTTAAGAGATCTTCCAGCAATGCGGTAGGTAATGTTTTAAATGCCGAAGCATTGAACTCGATCGTATCTTTTTTGATCACTACAGGCGGGCGCTCTGCAAAAACGATCACCTCATCCAGTTGTTTTGAAGTGCCCGTTAATTTTATCGTACCGAAATTTATAGTGGGTTGTGCCGCTGTTACAACAAAATCTTTTCTATATGCCTCGTAACCAGAATAAGTGGCCATTAACCTCAGCGGTACATCAAAAGGCAACCCCGGAACTTTAAATTCACCGGCATCAGTAGTTAAACGATAGGTTATGATCGAGGTATCTTTTGCTTTAAAGATGGTGATCGTGGTAAGCGGTAACAATTTCCTGCCGGTACTGTCGGCGATCTTGCCGGAAATATTACCTGTTTGTGCGTTGGCTGCCACCATAAACAGGCAGGCAGTAAGAGTGATTACATATCTCATAAGCTTGATAGGGTTAGTTTTGGTTTGGACTTATCAACAACAATCCTGCCACACCACACAAACTAACCCTTTAGTTATTAAACTTTTTAATAATTATGTCAAGGGGTCAAACAAAGCTGTGAATCGGTCAGCGTGATTTTGGAATTGGGAGATTGGGAAATTGACCGACAATCCTAAATACACATTAAAGGAGAATGCAAAGAACCCGCACCCTCGCTGGTTTCAGAATGTATGATTTCTACAGACGCAGGTTTACTGTAGAAAAACAGCATTGTGGCAATGGCAAGCAATGCAAAAACTGCCAGAAAGGTGTGAACGGGTTGTATATGAAAGGGTGGTTTGAGTCGCATGTCTCTATAAAGAGTGCGGTTCTGTAAAAAGGTTGGAAACTGATGATTTTTTTAGTTGCGGGTAGTTTTTGTTGCGGGTTGTGCGACTGTAAAACAACCAGCAACACGTAACCCGCAACTAAAATAGCCCCCCTAGCATTTTTTAATCTCCCTCTTCCAGCTGAAACAGTTCTTCCACGCTCACCCCGAATACGCTTGCCATTTTGAGGGCCAGGGCGGTGGACGGAATATATTTACCCGATTCCATGGTATTGATGGTTTGCCGGCTCACGCGGATCTTTTTGGCAAGATCATCCTGGGTAAGATTATGTATGGCCCTTTGTATTTTGATCTTGTTTTTCATACGCTGGCTTTATTATGCATGAACAATACGAAGCGGAAACGGATATTGAAAATGATCAGTATCGTAAACATATTATACATCATTACCGTAAGAAAACCAGCACCATAAATGGCGAGAATGCAAATGATCAACACAATATAATTAACGATAACCGCCCACTGCAGTGATGCCAAACGAAAAAACTGGATAGCCTCGTCTTCCGTTTTCTCTTTTGAAAAAGCAATGAGCATCATTGTAATGATATTGCCAACGGCTGCTATTTCATCCGTTAAATTCTGTGTATCAAAATCGATGATGTGTTGGTTGAATGTGTGGGCCACCTTGTAACTGAGCCACGGAAATTCAAAATCCCAGCCAATACTCGCAATGCCCAGCGCGAGGAAAGGCAAAAAAAGGATAAAGCCCAGTTTTTGGAAAGCGTGGGGTAATAATGGTAGTTTTTTCATTTGGTGTTGTTTTTGATTTGACAATTCAAATGTAAAGTCAATTATTCATTTTGACAAATTTATTTTACATTTTGTAATAAATACTTATCATTTTATTGCTAATTCATTGCTTTTCATACTTTTATCATTCATGGAAAAAGAGCAGGAATTATTAAAACTGGAGGATCTGACGGCCGAGCAGATGGCATCGTTCATCAATGACCTGATCGATAAGGACTTTTCGCGCCTGGTACAGATCCTTTACCGGTTGGATGTAAGCGAGGACAAACTCAAATCGGTTTTATTGGAACATCCCACAAGTGATGCGGGCAATATGATCGCGGCATTGATCTTAGAACGAATCGCACAAAGAGAGAAAGCGAAAGAGTTATTTAAACAGGAAGGTGATATACCAGAGGATGAGAAGTGGTAAGGGTTTGAATTTTGGAATTTGGGATTGGTAAATTGAAGCTCATTGCAACAACCGATCTATTCTTTTAAATGTATAGCCTTCCTTTTTTAAGTACGCGATCAACTCATCAAGCCTGTTATATAATTTATCTTTTCTTCGTGGATCAGTTCCTGCATGGATCAATAACACAACACCATTCAATCCGCCTTTTCGTGTTTCATTGAATCGTTTGATATTGGTAATGATCTCATCGCTGGTTCGATAAGATTTTCCCATTTCAGGATAAGTGTAATCGGCGTTGCTGGTTGTGCCCGGTGTAAAATTGAATACTTTCATCCCGGCTACGTTCAGCCATTTCGCTGTTTCATTATTCCACCATTCATAAGGAGGGATAAAAAAATGTGTAATGTCTGTTTGTTTGATTCCCGCCTGCAACATTGCATTTTTACTTTTGGAAAGATCATTCAGCAAAGAATCTCTTGTTACTAAAGTGCTGTCGCGTTTTGTCCAGTCGTTGTACAAAAGATGCATATTCGAATGTGACCCCATCTCATTTTTTTGTTGATACAAGCGCTTTATTCCGGGTTGAAATGCTTTGTTTCGGTAAAACCGTCCCGTAAAAAAGAAAGAACCGTTTACTGATTGCTTTTGTAAAGTATTGGCGATGGTAGTTAACCCATCTCCAAATTCATCACCGGTAAATACTAACGCGATCTCTTTTTTTGTTGAATCGCCACGAATAACAGCACCCTGTGAAATTTGATATGGATGCGAGTTTGTTGATTTGTTTGCTTCCGCTTCTTTTGCCGCCAACAAATAGATCAACGATGCTGTACCATCCATCGTCGGTTCATTTGTACTATAATCACCATAATCATCATGATATACCGCGAGATTACTTTGAAATTCTGCGTACTCATCTGCATCTTTTAGAGTAATACCGATCAGTCCGCTATAAATAGAAGTGTACACCGGACCATCCACCAACCCACCATCAATAGGGTAGTTCTTTAAATGCGTGAAAGCAGAATGCGGATCAACAGGTGTATCGCCGTTTGCTGGCAATCCATACACCATGCTTGTTCCCCATGGATTGCAGCCAAATAACCAATCAAAATTCGCCTGTTGAAATTCTGCAAACTGTTTATCACCCGTCAATTGTTCATACCAATAACATTGCGTGGCAAATGAAGTGGTGAGATTGTTGCTGCACCAGATAAATGGAATGCCGCGATAGAAGGCATTTGTTTTTGCTTTGTTCCAGACTTTTTCGATGCCTTGTTTGTAGAATGAAACAATAGTATCGCGCATTTTACCTTTGCCTAATTCCTTTGCTATTTCATAATGTCCAAGATTGATGAAGGGATACCATTGATAATGTTTTGCAGTATCAGCACCTAACCAGGGTGTAACAGGCTCTCGTTTTGAATAATCGTAGGCCGCTTTGAAAGTTTGCGAATTGGTTGCTGCTGTAACAAATTCTATTTTAAACATGTTGATGGCAGCCAGTTCCATATCATCAACCCAGTTATCTTCAGCGTAGATATATGGCGAACGGACAGAGGCAGTTTGACTAACGCCCGGATACCGTAATCCAAATTTCCATGCGGCCTGTGATTTATCATGCAAAAGACTCGCGAAGGGATCATTCAAACGCTGAAACATCATTGAACCCAACGCAAACGCACTCGCAAACTTCCCCGCCGTTGACGCGGCACCAGTTGATGCATTCATAAACTTCCCCCGCTGTTGCGGTTTACCGCTAACAAAATATACCGGTCGCTCAAATCCTTTTCCATAAAAGTTATCTTCTTTGGGAATGCGCATGCCCATATGATCGCGGTCATCTCCCAATTGATTGAACATCCAGTCGGGGCGTGGGTTCATTTTGATCAACCAATCAAGCCCCCATTTGGCTTCATCCAGTACATCGGCCATTCCATTTTTTCCATCCAGCCCGTTTGCCTGTTTCTCATCACCAAACACTTTCGGAAAATCACGATAGGCTGCGAGTAAATGATAGGTGGCATTTGCAGATGTGGTGCTGTATTGCAGGTAATCACTTGCATCGTGCCAGCCGCCGCTTACATCAATATGCGTACTGTCCGGCATCGGGCCATACAATGTGTAGCCATCATGCGTATGGCAACTGTCTTTCAGGAAAGGATTGAAACCGCTTCGTTGCTGGCGCATATACCGCAAACAAAAATCGGCTGCACCTTTATATACATCATCATTAATATCGAATACGGGTGACTGTGCATTGCCGGCACGCAAAAAATATTTGCCGGGTTTAGTAAAAGAGGAAAATTCAAGCCGGTAACTTTCTGTAAAAGGGCCGTAAGCGCCGAAGCCTTTACCGGCAGAATGGGTGTACACTATTTTTTTTGTCGCCACATCTACGAGTTCGAAACTTGTCAGCCTGTCTTTTTTACTACACCATACAGCCGTTTTGATCCCGTTGGTCGGATAGCCTAATTGGTTGATACGGATCCAGGATGTTTCCTGTGCCTCTATTGAGTAAGGAAAAAGAATACCAAACAATAAAATATAAACTGTGCCTCTTTTCATGGAAGCTAATTTAAAATAAAGATACCTGCTTTGAAGTTTAATTTTTTTCACGCAAAGCCGCAAAGAAGTAAAGGCGCAAAGTGAATTCGGTTATTTCCGAAAGAAACACTACTTGTAGCTCGTTGATTTTCTTTGCGTCTTTGCTCCTTGGCGCCTTTGCGTGAAATTTTTTACCCTAATTTCGCCTCTCAATTTGTTTGCTTCTATGAAACTTGTTTCCTACCTCAACGACGGCCGCGACCAATTGGCATTCCTGGTTGATGGACTTTTATTCGACTGCGATCTTTTACATCCCGAACTGCCTAACAGCATGAATATGTTTTTGCATTATTGGGATGATATGTATCCCATTGCACAGCAGGTCGATGCCGCCATCAAAAGCGGTCGGATCAGTAGTGAGCAAGGTGTTCCGATAGAGAGTATGGATCTGCTGGCACCTGTTCCTTTTCCTACATCCTGCAGGGATGGCTATGCCTTTCGCCAGCATGTTGCCGCTGCGAGAAGGAACCGAAAAGTTGAGATGATCCCTGAATTTGATCAGTATCCTATCTTTTATTTTACCAATCACCACAGCATACAGGGCCCTGGTGAGATCAAATGCATGCCCGATCATTTCGAGAAACTCGATTTTGAACTGGAAGCTGCGATCGTTATTTGCAAACAGGGAAGAAATATTACAGCCGAAGAAGCGGATCAATACATTGGCGGATTGATGATCATGAACGATATGAGCGCGCGCCGCTTGCAGATGGAAGAAATGCTGCTCAACCTCGGCCCCGCCAAAGGAAAAGATTTTGCAACAGTGATCGGTCCATGCCTGGTTACCCTGGATGAACTCGAAAGTTTTGAAGTTCCCTGCAAAGAGGGACATACAGGAAAGAATTGGAACCTCCCGATGAAATGCTGGGTGAACGGCATACAGGTAAGCGAAGGGAACCTTAGCGATATGGACTGGACCTTCGCCGAGATCATAGAACGCTGCGCCTATGGAACCGATATTCACCCCGGCGATGTGATCGGTAGCGGGACGGTTGGAACAGGCTGTTTTTTGGAGTTGAATGGAACAGGGAAATTGTCTGATCCTGACTACACAGAACAATGGCTGCAGGAAGGTGATGTTGTAGAAATGGAGATAAAACACCTGGGAAATTTGCGGAATATACTTGTTGCTGAGGAATCTGATTTTTCTATTTTAGCGAAGAAGAAAAAGTAATTGTTCGTTGCGGGTTGCGGGTTGTTTTTGTTACGGGTTGTCTGCACTTGCTTTTTCTGAATTCCAAATAGGATTATTGGTCTATCAATTTGCAGAATCAAATCATAACGTTTCAAGAGACTTCTCTTACAAGGACCAGATAAAAAGAGCAGCATTATCAATATCGAATAATATTGCGGAAGGATTCGAATATAGCAACAATAATGATTTCATTAGATATTTAAGAATAGCGAAAGGGTCTTGTGGCGAAGTAAGGAACTGTCTTTTATTTGCGGTAAAAATAAAATATGAGACTCAGGAAAATCTAACATTGGCAATAGCTCAATCAAAAACTTTAAGTAGCCAAATTGGAAACTTATTACAATATCTAAAAAAAAGAAAACTGGCACAACCCGTAACCCGCAACAAAAACAACTCGCAACCAAAGTTAAAAGATGATAATCGACCTAAGTAAAATATCAACAATCGAAAAACAGCAATGGCTCCAACACGCTATTGCCCCAAGACCCATTTGTTTTGCCAGCACCATTGATAAAGATGGGAATGTAAACCTTAGCCCCTTCAGTTTTTTCAATCTCTTCAGCTCAAATCCTCCAATTGTAATTTTTGCACCATCAAGAAGAGTGCGTGACAATACAACCAAACACTCTTTACAAAACGTAATCGAAGTACCGGAATGCGTGATCAATATTGTTGACTACGACATGGTACAACAAACCAGCCTCGCCAGTTGCGAATTTCTAAAGGGCATGGATGAGTTTATAAAAGCAGGTTTTACAAAAGAAACTGCAACGATTGTCAAGCCGCCAATGGTGAAGGAAGCCAAGATCAAACTGGAGTGTAAAATAAATGAAGTAAAAAGCCTGGGTGAAGAAGGTGGCTCCGGCCAACTCGTGATCGCCGAAGTATTATGCATGCATGTAGATGAAAGTATTTTAGGTAATGATGGAAAGATCGATCAACGCAAACTGCATTTAGTAGCAAGGCTCGGTGGCGATTGGTATTGCAAAGTGGATGAAACCAATCTGTTCAAAGTAGAAAAGCCCAATATTCAATGCGGTATTGGTGTGGATGCTTTGCCGGAAGGCGTACGCAATAGCCATATTCTTACAGGAAATCATTTAGGTTTATTAGGCAACGTACATGATATGCCTGTTATCAATCCTGCTTTCAGCGATGAGAGATTAAAAAATATCATTCAATACTATTCCATCAGTCCCGCAGAAATGGAAAAGGAATTGCATTTGTATGCGGCTGAATTATTGAATGCCGGAAAAGTGCAGGATGCCTGGCAGGTATTATTATCGGGGGAGAATCTATAAGGATTGGCGGATTACGGATTGAAGAATTATTTTATCTAGATACTGATCGACAATTAGCAATCCGTCAATCCGTAATCCGCCAATTCCTTAATTATAAATCCCCTAGTTGAGGGCGCATAACAATATCTTCTACAACTGCCATCGGAGAAAGCTGAGAAGAAGCATAGATCATCTTTGCTACGTCCTCCGCTTCCATAATTCTTTTCGGGTCTATATCAACACCATCCCAACTACCGCTCATGGTTGCTCCCGGACAAACTGCAGTTACTTTTATTCCATGCGGTTTTAATTCTTCGCGCAGGTTCCTGCTGAATCCAAGCAGTGCAAATTTACTGATGCTGTAGCTGCCGCCATTCGCATACGCATTCAATGAAGCAATAGAACAGATATTAAAAATATGTCCGTGTTCAACAGCGATCATCCTGGGTAATAAAACTCTTGTAAGATGGTAGGCGCTGTACAAATTCACTTCGATCATTTGTTCGAGTGTGCCTTCTTTTTCATCATGCACACTGCCGGGCAAGAATTGTCCTGCGTTGTTTACGATTATGTCCGGAACACCAAATCCCAAACACCAAACACCAAACGCTTTCGCTTCTGTGGCATTGCGCATATCAACGGGTTTTGCTTTAATGATGCAATTTGGGTATTGTGTTTGCAGTGAGGCAACCGCATCGTACAACTGTTTTTCATTGCGGCTGCAGAGAAACAAAGTATGACCCGCAGCTGCAAACTGTTCTGCAATAGCTTTGCCGATCCCTTTGGATGCGCCGGTGATAATCACATTCATGCGTACAGAATTAGAAACACGAAGTACGAACTTTTTATGCATTGGGTGAATTTCAAATTTTCGCATTGTGTTTGTTCGCTTTTGTTTGAACCACAGTAGGAACATAGGCACATGGTTGTAACACATAAAAATTCTATGTGAAATCCTATGTTTTCTATGTGGCTATGTGGTTCAAATCAGCGAAAACTTGAAATTCACACATGCATTCCTTTGTACTTCGTATTTTGCACTATGAAGTACCAACATTTGTTTTTCGACCTGGATCATACATTATGGGATTTTGAGACAAACGCCAGACAAACCCTTTCCGATCTTCACAAGGATAATGAGTTGCACACAAAAGGGGTTCCCGATTTTGATCTTTTTTTTGAACGATACAGTTACCACAACGAACGCCTCTGGGACCGCTATACCAAAGGTTTCATTAAACAGGATGAACTACGCTGGAAAAGAATGTGGCTGGCTTTGCTTGATTTTAAACTGGCAGATGAACCCCTGGCACGAACCCTCGCTGTTCAGTTCCTGGAACAGTTGCCCACAAAAAACAGCCTGTTCCCCTATACCGTAGAGATATTAACTTATCTCAAAGAAAAAAATTACCGCATGCATCTCGTTACAAACGGGTTTGAAAAAGTGCAGCACCACAAAATCCAATTCGCCAACCTGCATACTTTCTTTGATGAAGTGATTACCTCCGAAGCGAGTAACAGTTTAAAACCAAACAAAGAGATCTTTGAATACGCTTTGGCAAAAACAGGTGCAGGCCTCAGTGAAAGCATCATGATCGGGGATAACCAGGATGCAGATATACAAGGTGGCATCAATGCAGGCATGGATACCATCTTTGTAAATCACCTGAATGTTGTGCCGCATGTAAAGCCTACCTATGTGATCTATCACTTGAAAGAACTCGAAAATATTTTGTGATCTCTCTCTGTGCTCCTCTGTGTACTCAGTGCCTCTGTGTTGAAAAAAATACGAAGCGAAGGTTTTCAACACAGAGGCACTGAGCACACGGAGTTGCACAGAGGGACGTTCAAATAAAAAACCCCGCTAAAATTGCGGGGCTTATATTTTAATGGCAGAAAACCTATGCTTTCTTAGTCGCAGTTTTTACAGCCGTTTTTGTTTCTTTTGCTGTTGCTTTTACTTCTTTCTTATCCGTTTTTTTGCACTCTTTGCCATCTTTGCAGCAGGCTTTTTCGCATTTGGCATCTTTCTTTTTGTCTTTGTCGCCGTCATGTGCAAAAGCAAAACCGGTTACTAAAAATGCAGCAGTTGCCAATACCAATACCTTTTTCATATGTTGTTGTTTTAAGTGAATGTGTATTCCGAAAATAGCACTATTGTTGAATGAATCCGGCTTTCAAATGTTAAAAAATGACAAGCGGTTGCTTACCAGCTGGCCAATACGGTAACGCCGCCTTTTACAACCTGGTTCAGTTCAACATTGATCTTAGCGGTAACGGGAAGCAACACATCCACGCGACTGCCGAACTTGATGAATCCATACTCGTCACCCTGCTTAACGGCCTGGCCTACCTGTGTGTAATTACAGATACGTTTTGCCAATGCGCCGGCTATCTGTTTGTATAAGATCTCACCGTGGCTGTTTCTTGTTACCACGCTCCATCTTTCATTTTCAGTGGAAGATTTAGGGTGCCATGCCACTAAGTATTTGCCTTTATGATACTGATTGTACACAACCTGTCCGCTCATCGGGTTGCGGTTCACGTGCACGTTGGCGGGGCTCATGAAAATGCTAACCTGTATGCGTTTGTCTTTAAAATATTCTACCTCGGTCACTTCTTCTATCACCACCACTTTACCATCAGCCGGGCAAATGATCAGGCCATCGTTGATGGTCAATACGCGGTTGGGTATGCGGAAGAAAGAAATGATGAACAGGAAAAAGAACAGCGTTATTACGAACAGAACAATCGCCAGCCAGGGCAACGACGCGCTTAAAAAAGTAAAAGATATGAGATTAAGTATCCCGAAGATCAATGCGGTAATAGCGATCGTTTTATATCCCTCCCTGTGAATGGTCATTGCTGATAATTGAAGGGCAAAGGTAAAACGGATTGTTGAGTTTCACGCAAAGGCGCAAAGAAAATAAGGGGCAGAGATTAGATGAGTCAGGAGTAAGAAGACTGGAGACTGGCAAATGACGGGAAACCTGTTCCAATCTCCAGTCTTCTAACTCCTGACTTATGAAAATAGGTATAAAATTATCCAGGTAACTGTAGTCGCTACCAGCAAGGAATCAAATCTATCCAGGAATCCGCCATGTCCCGGCATGATCTGCCCGCTGTCTTTTACCTCTGCCAGGCGTTTGAGTTTGCTTTCAAACAGGTCACCGGCCGTACCGGCAATAGCCGCAGTTATCGAAATGATCAGCAAAATCTTTATCCGTAGCCCGAATGTAAAATAACCAACCAATGTAACCACCAGCACAGCCAGTATCGCTCCGCCGATGGTGCCTTCCCATGTTTTTTTGGGAGAGATGGAAGAGAACGGTGTTTTTCCAATAAAGGATCCAACCACATATGCCATCGTATCATTGATCCAGATAGATGAGATCAGGATAACAGGAATAAGCCAACCAGGATCGGTTACAAACAGGTTCACATAAAAATTCATCATAAATCCCCAGGCCAGCGAAATATAAATAAGCCCGAGTAAAGAATGTGCCCATAATTTTGGATTGAGTTTTTTGGGCAACAGCATTTCACTTAATACAAACGCGATCAGTCCCACCCAAAACAGCGACCAGCCAATCACAGCCACGCTGATATCTCCCAGGTGATACCCTGCATCCGTCATCCACAACATAATACCCCATCCGATCAGCATAATACCGTAACGGTGAAGCGGGCTGATCTGTTGATAATCCTTATCGATCAATCCAACCAATCTTATATATTCAACCCAGCAACCAAAATGAATCACAGAGAACAATACCAGGAAGCTCCACTTGTTCCATAGTAAACCAACTAACATCACCAATACAAATACGATTGCAGTGAGAGCACGGGTTTTGAAGGTTTGCACGTTAAAAGCCATGTGAGATTAATTGCTTAGATGCGAAGTACGGGAAATAATTAGTAATTAATAATTAGTAATTAATAATTAGTAGTTAGTAATTGAATAAACTAATTGATAATTACTAATTCATCATATTCGCTGCCATCAACTGCATCGCCGTCTCGCTCAAATGCCCCGGCACATACAATTCAATGTCGCCGAAATTCAGGTAGCTGCTATCCTGTTTATTCATTACCTGTACGGGGATATGATTCTCTTCCAGCATGCCTTGTATGATACTGGCTTCTGCCGGGTTTCGCGTTGCGTAAATTTTTTTCCAGGGTTCCATTTAAGAGAAAATATTTTCTGGAGACGAATGTATGGACAGTTCCCGTTTTGCCAATACGCTTGCACTTTCTTTTTTAAAAGAGCGGAACAATGCAACCAACACAACCAACGCAACTAAGCCCCACCACATAGGCATATTTTCATCCATTGTTTTACCGATCGGTTTTTCTTTTTGCGACATGATGTATAACTGCGTTACCACAAGCCCGTTGTACAGGAAATGAAGAAAAATATTAAGCCAGAGGCTTTTGCTGTAGTAAAAGATCAATCCCAACACAATTCCCAGCCCAACTCTTGGCAGAAAACCGAAATAGGAAAAATGTATCGCACTGAAAAGGATGCTGGTGATGATAATACCGACCCATTTGTTCTTTGTCCATCCTACAAATACCTGTTGAAAGCCCCCCCGGAACAATACTTCTTCAAACAATGCAGGCGCAGCACCAAGAACCAATAATGCCAGCAGGTATTCGGAAAGTGATCGCATGGTTGCCATCGGCATCATAGCAGCTTTGTATTCTTCTTCCAGCGCTTTGGCCTTGGCCCACCATTGGGCAGGCAGCGGGATCCATTCATTTAGTTGTCCCAATGCGCCGCTTAGCATGATGCCTGTGATAGTTAGTGCCAATATCAACGCAATTTGTTTGCCACTAATGGCCGAAACAAAACCCAATTGTTTAAACGGTTTTTTGCTCAACACTTTTGCCAACACAAATGCCGGTACGAAAAAACAAAGAAAAGAGGCAGCTGTGTTCAGCAACCGCGACAGGTTCACATTTTCAGGAAGACTAAGCGTTTTCTGAAGATCTCCGGCAGGAACATGCAGTACACTGGTTCCGATTAACCCGATCATTACAGCGCTTATCACCATACAAACACCCATCAAACCCAATAAAAAGGCGAATTGCGAGGGATAATTGATTACCGGTTTTTGATCCATGCAAATGAAAAATAAGATTGTAAATTTGCGGTTTCTTTATAATAAAGCCACCGTTGAAAGGATAAAAGGTAAGCTACATCAACTTTTTATCATATTTATTATCATAGTAATGGTTAAGATAGATCAAATAATATTACCCAATTTCCCCTTATTACTCGCGCCTATGGAGGATGTGAGCGATCCGCCTTTCAGGGCAGTTTGCAAAGATAATGGGGCGGACCTGATGTACACAGAATTCATCAGCAGTGAAGGATTGATACGCGATGCGATCAAGAGCCGCCAGAAATTAGACATTTTCGATTACGAGCGCCCCATCGGCATCCAGATCTTCGGAGGCGATGAAGATGCCATGGCCATGAGCGCCAAAATTGTGGAAGCAGTTAACCCCGACCTGGTTGATATCAATTTCGGCTGCCCGGTAAAAAAAGTTGTGACGAAAGGCGCAGGTGCCGGTGTATTGAAAGATGTGGACCTGATGGTTCGTCTTACCGAAGCCGTTATAAAAAGCACGCATCTGCCCGTAACCGTAAAAACACGTTTGGGTTGGGATGATAACACAAAAAATATTGAAGAGGTTGCAGAACGCTTACAGGATTGCGGTGTAAAAGCATTGGCCATTCACGGGCGCACGCGTTCGCAGATGTATAAGGGCGAGGCGGACTGGACCCTGATCGCGAAAGTGAAAAACAACCCGCGCATCACGATGCCTATTTTTGGTAATGGCGATATCGACAGTCCGCAAAAAGCAGCTGAATATAAGAACCGTTATGGCGTTGATGGTATCATGATCGGCCGCGCCGCCATCGGTTATCCATGGATCTTCCGCGAGATCAAACATTATATGGCAACAGGTGAATTACTCGCTCCTCCAACACTGGAAGAAAGGGTAGAAGTGGCCCGCAAACATTTACGTAAATCACTCGAATGGAAGGGCCCGATCGCCGGCATTAACGAAATGCGCAGGCATTATGCAAATTATTTAAAAGGCTTACCGAATATAAAAGAGTACCGGAACAAACTGGTAACCATGAAAACGATAGAGGAAGTGGAAGAAGTGCTGGATGAGGTAAAACAAAACTATCATGGTTACATGATCGAGCGTACGCCGATAGAGTTGATCAATTATCATGAGAAGTGCCCGGTATGAGGGAATTTCACTAAGAGCTAAAGGAGAAAAAGAGTGTAATAAGAGAGCGCCCTCCTTTGCTCTTTTTCTCTTGTCCTTCTCTTAGTGAAAAAAAGTCCTTACAAAAACTTATCCAACAGAAGGAACAGATCCCTCTTATTATCAACCAAACATTCAAACCCCTTTCTTATTTCATCTGCCGATTGGATATACTTTCGACTCTCATTCAGTTCAGCGCCTTCGTGTAACAGCAGCTGTTCAATAATGGTTTCATCCATCTCGAGGTGAAATTGCAACCCGAGAATATTCGGATGAATAAAATAAGCCTGGTGTTTACAAACATCTGTTGAAGCGATCACCTTAGCATTCTCCGGAAGATCAAAAGTATCGCCATGCCAATGGAATAGGGTGTAGGGAGATTTGAAATGATCAAATAAATGATCATCCAATACATGTTTCGAAAAATCAACAGGGAAGAACCCGATCTCTTTTTCTTTGCCTGCGTATACTGCACAATGTAATACCGCTGCTACCAGTTGAGCGCCCAGGCAAATACCAAGAATCTTTTTACCCGCATCAATTGAATCTTTGATGAAAAGCTTCTCCCGTTTTAACCAGTTAAATTTTTCTTCCTCATCCACATTCATATAACCACCCATGATCAGCAATACATCAAAATCGGATAGCGAAGGCAGAGAGAACTGTTCTTCAAAGAAATTAGTATAGCTGATGGTGACATTATTTTGCGATGCCCATTCAAGAATGGTACCCGGGGTTTCAAACGAAACATGTTGTAGACAGTGGATACGCATGATGTGTTCTTCTTTTTAAATTCACTATTTATCGAGTCTGGAATTAGAAGTCTGGAGACTGTCAACTTCAGTCTTCTGACTCCAGACTTCTAACTCCAGACTCGTCACTAGAAAATTTTCAATTTTAAAGCCAGTTTCACGTCGTTACTCAAAGGCGAAATGGTTTGTGCAAAAAAATGTGTCAGCACGCCTTCTTCATTGATCACATATTTACTGAAGTTCCAGACCGGTTGCTGGTCACACCAGCCGTTCTTTTCTCTATGCGACAACCAGTCAAAGACAGTATTTTGTTCCGGGCCTTTTATTACCTGGCTTTTATGCATCAGTTGAAATGTTACACCAAAATTAATTTTACAGAATTCAGCGATCGATCCGTCGTCGGCTTTTTCCTGTTGTTTAAAATCATTGGCAGGAAAACCAAGGATCACTAATTTGTCGTTGTACTGTTGGTGCAGTTTTTCCAGTTCGTTATACTGTGCGGTAAATCCGCAATCGCTGGCGGTATTAACGAGGAGTATTTTCTTTCCTTTGAATTGTGTGAGATCGATGATGGTTCCGTTATTCGCCGTTGCCTTCAGTTCATAAAATGAACTCAATGGTTTGATATGTTGCTCATTTACCTGTATCGCTTTTTCATGTGGAAACAGTTTGGCTTTCAGCATGACCAATGGATAGGTAACTTTTAAAAAGGATTGCCGCCAGGTCATGTTTTTGCGTTTGATGAGGAATAGGGCAATAAGGATAACACCTAATATGAGTAAAAGTTTTTTCATAACGTGATGATTTTGTTGCGTTTTTTTTCACCGCGGAGCCGCAGGGTAACATGACTTAACGCAGAGCTATCTCCGCGAAAACTCTGCGTCTCTGCGGTGAATAGATTTTACCTGATGATCCGTTTAAACAAACCCAGCCTTCCCTTCAAAGGCGGATACTTAATAGAAGGATCAAACCATGTTGGTGTTTTCATCACAGCTTTTTTATGACTGAACGCATCAAACGAATATTTACCATGATAGGCACCTGTTCCGCTGAAACCTCTTCCACCAAAAGGCAGGCCGGGATTGGTTAAATGCCAGCTCGCATTATTTACACAAGCACCGCCTGATGGAACATCGCTCAACCATTGTTTTTCCTTATCACTGTTTGAGGTGAAAATATAAAATGCCAAGGGGTTAGGATTTTTTGCGATGACGGCAAGCGCTTCTTCCGGCGTGTTGTAACTGAGTATGGGTAATACAGGGCCGAAGATTTCATCCTTCATCACCGCTGCATCTGTGGCAACATTATCCATTAGAGTCGGTTCAATAAAAAGTGTTTCTCTTTTATAACGACCGCCATGAAGTAAATTGCCTTGTGATAAATAATTCACCACGCGGTCAAATTGTTTTTCATTGATGAGTTTGCCGTAATTATCGCTTTCCTCCGCTTTATCACCAAAGAATTGCTGGATCTTATTTTTCAATGCAGTAACCAGCGCTTCTTTTTTAGAAGCATGCACCAATACATAATCGGGAGCAACGCACATTTGCCCGGCGTTCGAAAATTTTGTCATGGCGATGCGCTTTGCTGCAATATTGATATTCGCATCGCTCTCCACCACACATGGGCTTTTACCACCCAGTTCCAAAGTAACCGGCACCAATTGTTCCGCGGCCATTTTATAAATGATGCGGCCCACGGCAGTGCTGCCGGTATAGAACACATGATCAAAACGGAAATGGTTCATCATCTCCGGGATGACTGTTGCGCCATCGCCCGGAACATATAAAACGTATTCTTTGGGAAAAACAGATTCAATGATTTTCTGCATCACCATTGCTGTGGCCGACGCAAACTCACTCGGTTTCAGCACAACGCAATTACCCGCAGCTATCGCGCCAAGCAAGGGAGTGAACAATAATTGAAGCGGATAATTCCATGGACCTATGGCCAACACCACGCCCAATGGCTCCCGCAACACACGGCTGCTTGAGGGCATATTAAGCAAATTGGTAGAGACAGCTTCCGGCTCCAACCATGACTTTAAATTGCGCAATGTATCATTCAGTTCAGCGAGAAAAAAACCGTTCTCGGTAACCCAGCATTCTTCCTTGCTTTTTTTGAGATCGGTGTATAAGGTTGTATAAATTTCTTCTTCGTGTCTGATCACGGATTGTTTGAGTACGAGCAGTTGTTGTTTGCGGAAAGCATAGGGTTTCGTGATGCCTGTTTCAAAATAACGGCGCATGGCAGCGAGCTGTTCAACAATTCCTGTAGACATAGAAGAAAGTTTGGGTCGATGCTACAAGGTAAGAAAATGTGGGGAGGGGCGGCGGGATTTCATAGGGCACTTCTGAACATGCACGAACTCCAGACTCTCTCACTTGTGCTTTTTTACTTTCTGGTTATGTGGAGGTAGAAGAATCGCGTTGTCGAGTAAGGCATTGACTTTTGCCAATTGTTCGGGGAACCATATCTCATCATTGATTGTGGGGAGATTCCCTTTAGATCTCTTTTTGGGAGATGCATTTTGAACATTAGTATTTTTAACTACCGGCATAAACCAAATTTACGTTTTTCTTCTTACAAAAAATACAAGATAATTTCCGCTAAAATCAGGATCGAAATCCACTTCAAACATGGTTTCTCTTTTTTCTACGAAGGCCGTTATTACGAACTCCTTACTAAACTCTTTATAATACATTTTAAGAACCCTGTTATACATCCGGTTTCTTCCGGGAGTGCTTCCGGTAAACGCTATTTTAAGATGTGGAAATTGAGTTGTGAAATCGTGTGCTATCTGGATCACCGTTGCGATCACTTTGTTTGTATCACCATTATTGGAAACAGATTTATCATCTATTCTGCCATCCGGCAACTGATCTCCAAAGCCAAGATTTACAACATTCTTATAGGTGGTACTTTTAAACTGTACCATCTTTTTAATTGGCTTCTTTCCTACGCTTACAAACCAATACTCCTTGCCATTAATTGTATGATATGAATAAGTTTCTATATTCATTGCGCTTCTTCCTATTCACAAAATAGCAAGCAAAGAACCTATTATCATTAGGTATTTACCGCAAAAACCAGGTTTTTATAGCCCTTAGAATACAGTCTATATATCGTTAACCATCAATTGGTTAACAGGTAGGATTATTTCGATTTTAAAATGAAACTTAAAAGAAGAAAATAGCAGGGGGAAATGCCTGAACAACGTACACTTTTGATTCAGTTATTCAAATAGAAGAGAAGATTAATAAATATCCTGAGTTAGACCTATATACATGTTACAACTGTACTACCTCCCAAACTTATACGTCCCACACCCCTCAATACAATACCCGCCATTACTTGGCCTGATGTAAAAGAACAATACACGCGCAACGGTATCTACCTGGTAATTAAATAAACGGAACCCTGCTGTTTGTGTTGCATCGGTGAGTTTAACCGTAACAGAATCCAGCACCTGGTAACTGGTGGCGCCGGGGAAAACTGTGCCGCTTACCTGTCCGCCGGGCTGGAGTTCCATCCATTGGCCTGCAGGGCTTGCTACCGACCATACGCCGGGAGGGCCGGTGCCGGGCGCCTGTTTATCTGTTAATATCCATCTTCCCAAAATAGTATTGGGAATGGGGCCATCTGCCGAGCGGCGGCATGCAATGCCTGCGAGAATCAATAATATAAGTAAAACAGGCAGCGCAAAATTCTTTTTCATGATACACTATTTCTTTCCTGACACATCTTTACAAGCAGCTGTTGCATTCAACTACTTAATTTGTCTTTTGTTATAAAAATTATATAGAAAGGCAGCGCTTCCTTTTTTTCCTGGGTCATGTAGGTGAAAAACCGCAGAAATTTGTTTGTTGGGTTGAATATCCGGCGGCACTATTTTTGCAGCGTCCTAAAATACTAAAACCAATATCCTATGCGCACGCGTATATTAATTCCTATTGCCCTGTCCTTACTGGCAGCCTGCAGTGTATCCCGCCCAACAGCCCACGTGATCATTAATAATGATAGTGACAAAGACATCCCGCTGAATTTATCCATCTCCAATAAAAGAGATAAGAACCAGTCGCCGAAAGTCTTTAGCAGTAATATCAAACCCGGACTGCAGGAACTGGCCCCTGAAAAATTACCCAAAGGCTTTTATGCTGTTTCGGCCGAAACCGGTAATGGGCTCGTGACTACCACGAGGGATATAACCTTCGATTCTGACCGCTGGATCATTATCAATTTTATGCACAATGATTCATTGAACATCCAGCGGAAATATGGTTATGTAGACACAACTATGCTGAAAAAGATCAATGGTAAATATACAGGCATGGATATGTACACCGAAAGCCGCAGACCACCTACTTTATCAGACCTGGCGGGAGCGTCTTTTAGATAACAGACTCTCTGCCGGAACGAAACGGCAGTTTGCAAACCCCTTGAACTTCGATTAACAGTTCAGGCAGGATTGTCTTTGCCCTTGTAAAAAATACTCGCCCACCTAACAAACTTTTGGAAAGTCTAAAAACTTTCCAAAAGTTGTTTATACACCTCCCAACAGAAAACCGGCTTAACCGTTTAAGAAGATTATTTCCGGGTTTAGTGTTATTGCAAGCTATATTTCAATAAATTCATGTCTCCATTCACTATACCTAACAATCAACGATTGACAGCATGAAAAAGAAATTAGAAACCAAGACACAGGATTCAAATGAGAAGACACAAGAACCAGGTAGCAAGCCACAGGATTCAAGGCGGTCGTTTATCCGCAACACCGCATTAGCTGCTGCCGGATTTTACATTGTTCCCCGCCATGTATTGGGCCGCGGGTTTGTTGCCCCGAGTGATAAACTTCAGGTTGCCGGTGTAGGTGCCGGTGGTAAAGGTACCAGTGATCTGAAATCCATCCTTGAAAGTGGTAAGGCCGATGTTGCTTTCCTGTGCGATGTTGATACACGTTCGATGACGGAAAGTGTTAAACGTTTTCCGAACGCCAAGATCTACAAAGACTACCGCGAAATGCTCGACAAGGAGCATAAGAACATTGATGCCGTTACTGCTTCTATTCCCGATCACATGCACGCAGTAGTTGGTATGGCGGCCATGCAGCTGAAGAAACATGTTTATATCCAGAAGCCGCTGACACACGATATCTACGAAGCGCGCATGCTTACCAAAGCCGCGCATGATAATAAAGTAGTTACTCAAATGGGTAACCAGGGTTCATCCGGCGATGGCGTGCGCCAGTTACAGGAATGGTATAACGCAGGCAAGATTGGCGATGTGCATACGATCAACTGTTTTACCAACCGGCCGGTATGGCCACAGGGCATTCCATGGAGCGCCAACAAACCACCGGTTCCCGCAGAACTCGACTGGAACCTCTGGCTCGGTACGGCCCCTTATAAAGATTATGTAGAGAAACTGGTTCCGTTCAACTGGCGTGGCTGGTGGGATTATGGTACCGGCGCCCTCGGCGATATGGCCTGTCATATCATGGCACCTGCTTTTGCAGTGCTTGATCTTGGTTATCCGATTTCTGCAGAATGCAGTGTTGCCACTCCATACATTGAGAACTGGACACGTGGAAACTTCCCTGACTCAGGGCCCGTTTCTTCATCCATCACACTCACTTTTAAAGGGAAAAATGGAAAACCCGATGTTAAACTTACCTGGATGGATGGGGGCATCCTGCCTACACGCCCTGAAGAACTCGGACCAAATGAAATGCTTGGCGACGGTGGCGATGGCGGTGCCGTTTTTATGGGAAGCAAAGGAAAAATGATGTGTGGTACGTATGGTAAAATGCCTACACTGTTACCAACATCCTTAACGGCGCAGGCCAATGTTCCAAAAACAATTGCCCGCGTACCAAATGGGGAAGCCGGTCACCAGGCCGCATGGGTTGAAGCTTGCCTCGCAGGTTATGGTAGCAAGGAGGCAAAAAACCTCAGTTCTAATTTTGATATTGCCGGTCCTTTAACCGAAAGTGTATTGATGGGCAACCTCGCAATACGCAGCTATAATATTGGCATAAAAGCTAAAGACGCGAGAGGAAGGGATGTTACCAATTACCCGGGTCGGGGCATCAAACTGTTATGGGATGGTCCTAATATGAAGGTTACCAATTTTGATGAAGCCAACCAGTTTGTGAAGAGAACGTATAGAGATGGATATAGTTTGGGAGTGTAACCCCCCAGCCCCCTAAAGGGGGAGCTAACATAGTTTCCTAAAAAAGAAATGCGATACGTGATGTATCGCATTTCTTTTTTAGGACGACACAGACACAGTTTTCCAACACATCTTTTTCTAAAAAAAGGGGCCGTCTCAATTATTACTTTGAGACGGCCTCTTTTTTTTAGGCGATTTCGCCAGCTCCCCCTTTAGGGGGCTGGGGGGTTACATGCTAAACTTCTTCATATACGCCGCATCAGCCTGCGCACTCTCCAACGGATTGGTGCCGGTAAATGCTTCCTGTTCTATGATATAATATTTTAACCCTTTGGCTGTTCCATCTTTGAGGATGCTTTTGAAATCGATCGTACCTTTGCCTATTTGCACAGACTCGTGACCCTTGGCTGTTTTCGCGAGATCTTTTATATGGCATAATTTAAAACGGCCCGGGTGTTTGTCGAACCATGCTTTGGGATCTTCGCCGGCAGCAACTACCCAGTAGATATCCATTTCAAAATCAACGAGGTTCTTATCTGTATTGTCCATCATCACAGTTTGTGGAACTTGTCCGTCAATTGCTTTGAAGGAATAATCGTGGTTGTGATAAGCAAAGCGGATCCCGTTCTTCTTACAGATCTCTCCGCATTTGTTGAATTCGTCTGCAAACTTTTTAAAATCATCGATTGACTTCTGCGGTCCTTTGTACGGGCACATCAGATATTTCATACCGATCTCAGCAGCTTCGGCAGCTTTCTTCTCGAAGTCTTTCGAAATATCACAGTGAGATGAAATGATCTTCATTCCAAGATCATCCATGTATTTTTTGAACTCAGTATTCTTCCATCCCCAGAAAATCCCTTTCGGCCCTTCAAAACTTTCGATCTGTTTGTAACCATAACCGGACACCATTTTCAACGTAGCGCTCGCATTCGCGGTCATGTCTTCTTTCACAGTCCACAACTGCAAACCAAAAGCAGGAAGCGCCTTATACGGCGCCGGCGCAAACAACGAGGATGACTTACCCGCAAAAGGAATGCTCAGTGCTAATGCAGCAAAGCCGCTATTTTTCAAAAAATCTCTTCTATTACTCATGTTGTTGGTTTTTTGCTCCATTAAAAAGTCGGGGATTTGTTAGTGATCCCGCACTAAACAACCACAAACTCCAAACCACAAACCCCAAACTCTAGGTGGCCCAGGCTTTATCCCCTTTCTTATACTCAATACATCCCTCATATTTTCCCGGAACGGCAACATAGCGTAACGCCTGTTTGGCTCCTACTTCCGATGTGAAGTAACCCCATAAGGTCAGCTCTTTCATCATGCGGAAATAATGGGTAGGGTCGTCTTTCGTTTTATTCTTTTGGTACTCTTTGGCTTCAGTATCCAAAGCAACCAACAGGTCATGGCGCTGTTCGGGTGAACTGTCCATGAATGTTTTGCTGTTTTTCTTTTTGCTGGCTTCATTCAGTTTGTCCATACCATCCAAAAAGACCTTCTGGTCTTTGTCTTCATAGCAATCTTTTACGATCACGGTCATGAACTCACCCACTTTAGCCGCTTTGGCGCCGGGTGTTTTGGTTGCAGGTAAAATGGTTTCGGCCACTTCATCGAGGTAAGCGATATCAGTTGCTGAAAAATTCAGGGTGTAGGCCGAAGGCTTACAACCCGATAAAAATGCATCAGCGCCCAAAATAGTTCCACCCAGGAGCAAGGCTACACTGGAGATGGCTTCTCTTCTATTCATGAGATTGTGTTTTTATTTTTTGTGAATAGTGAGTAGTCAATAGTGAATGTCGAATTGACTATTCACCATTGCCCATTCACTCTATAAATTTTGTTTCTTCAACTCACTCACCGCATGATCCACCGCTCTTGCAGTAAAGGCCATATAAGTAAGTGATGGATTTACGCAGGCAGCAGAGACCATGAAAGATCCATCTGTTACGTATACGTTAGGTGCATCCCAAACCTGGTTGAACTTATTCAACACTGATGTTTTTGGATCGGCGCCCATTCTTGCTGTGCCCATTTCGTGGATACCGCGGCCCTGAACACCATTGGCATCACGGCTCTGGATCTCTTTTACACCCATGGCTTCGAGCATTTCAACTGCATCCTGCTGCATGTCTTTGCGCATTTTCAGTTCATTCTCTTTCAGCTCTGCATCAAAAGAAAGAACATTCAATCCCCATTTATCTTTCTTCGTTTTATCGAGTGTAATCTTATTTGCATGATCAGGAATGATCTCACCAAAACCGCCGAGGTTCATCGTCCATGCGCCTGGTTCTGCGATCGCATCTTTGTATTCGCCACCGATAGCCAGTTCAGGAACTTCATGGCCGTAGCCCTGTCTTCCTGCACCTCCCTGGTAACCGAAGCCGCGGATATAATCACGCTTATCATTACCTACGTTGCGGTAACGCGGAATATAAATACCGTTTGCGCGGCGCCCGAAATAATATTTGTCTTCGTATCCATCTACTTTTCCGCTGGCGCCAACACCTAAATGGTGGTCCATCACATTATGCCCCAGTTCACCGCTGCTGCTACCCAAACCATCGGGCCATACATCGGTGGCAGAATTCATCATCACCCAGGCTGAGTTGAATGTTGATGCATTCAGGAACACGATCTTTGAACTGAACGTGTATGTTTTATTGGTTTCTGCATCCAGCACTTCTACACCGGTGGCGCGTTTTTTATCTTTATCGTACAAAATTTTTGTAACGATGGACCAGGGACGAAGCGTGAGCTTTCCTGTTTTCATTGCTGCAGGCAAAGTAGAAGATTGTGTGCTGAAGTAAGCGCCGAACGGACAACCCAGCCAGCATTTATTCCTGAACTGGCAGGCAGTTCTTCCTTCGTGTGCCACTGTGATGTTGGCGGTGCGGCCAATGATCATATTTCGTGCGCCCTTGTAATATTCTTTTAAACGAACGGCTGCATCTTTTTCAACGCAGGTCATATCCATCGGTGGAAGAAACTGGCCATCTGGCAATACAGCCAGACCATCGCGGTTACCGCTGATGCCGGCGAATTTTTCTACATAGTCATACCAGGGTTCTATTTCTTTATAACGAACGGGCCAGTCGATGGCGATCCCGTCTTTTTTATTTCCTTCAAAATCAAGATCACTCCAGCGATAGCTTTGGCGGCCCCACATTAATGAACGTCCGCCTACATGGTAACCGCGAAACCAGTCGTAACGCTTTACCTCCGTATAAGGGCTTTCTCTTTCATCCACCCAGTAATCAAGGTTGGTTTCATTGAGCGGGTAATCGCGGTTGAGCACAGGATAATCTTTGATCATCTGCTGTGTTTTTCTTCCACGATGCGGGTAATCCCATGCTTCCTTGTTGGCGTTCACATAATCTTTTACGTGTTCGATATTACGCCCGCGTTCCAGCATCAATACGGTTAACCCTTTTTCTGTAAGCTCTTTGGCAGCCCAGCCGCCACTGATACCTGAGCCGACGACGATTGCGTCGAAAGTTTGATCGGACATGTTTCGTTGTTTAGAATTGATTGTTTATTTGGAAAGGTTTGTGGTTCGTAGTTTGTGGTTTGTAGTTAGAGAATCCCAACCACAAACCACAAACTACAAACCACAAACTCATCTATACATCACATATCATCACCGCCTTCCTCAGCGACCCTAATTTATCTGCCGCTACCGGGATAAATTCCTGCGCTACATAATCGGTAAAACCTGTTTTTTTGATGGCTTCCATAATGGCCGGATAGTATAGTTCCTGCGTTTCATCTATCTCGTGCCTGCCTGGTACGCCAGCCGTGTGATAATGGCCGAAGTACACATTGTAATTCTGGATGGTACGGATCACATCGCCTTCATCTATCTGCATGTGATAAATATCATACAGCAGTTTGAAATTCGGCGAAGCGATTCGTTTGCATAATTCTACACCCCACCATGACCTGTCGCACATATAATCTTTGTGATCGATCTTGCTGTTGAGGAGTTCCATTTGCAATACCACGCCTCTTTTTTCTGCCTGACCAACTATCTGTTTCAAACCTTCCACGCAATTCTTCAGCCCTGTTTCATCATCCATTGTGCCGCGGTTACCGCTGGCGCAGAAAAGATTTTTGTAGCCGGCATCGGCAACAAGGTCAATGTGTTCCTGGTAACTTTTTATGAGTGTAGAATGGTATTGTTTATCGTTCCAGCCTTTTGTCAATCCTATTTCAGCGCCATTACACATGGTGGAAACAAGGTTATATTTTTTGAGCGTGGGCCAGTCTTTCGGGGGAACAAGGTCGATACCTTTTAAGCCGATATCAACGGCGGCAACACAAAGTTCATCCAGCGTAAAACTGCTGAAGCACCAGCGGCAAACGGAATGATTGATGTTTCCTTTTAGCATGGGTGTTTTTTTATCGCCCGCAGCAAAAGAGGGTAATACAGCAGAACCTGCTGCAAGAGCGGCGGAGCCTGCCAGGATATTCTTTATGGCAGAGCGCCTGTCGGGATGTTGACTCATAATCTTTTCACTTTCTTTTCACTCCTATAAATATAACGGGCTACGCACTAATGTGCAGCAGCTGTTAATGAATTTGTGTTTTTCTTACCACGCATGTAAAACAATAAGATCGTAAAAGCAACCACTAATATGATGGGTATGATCAGTGTAACATTCAATACTTCAGGACCTGCGGCTTTTTTAGCAGCATCCAGGGCCGCTTCAGAAGTATCTCCCGGAGGCATATGTCCTGCCACCAGTTTATCGTAATGATCGCCCATAAAGATGGTGTATACTGAAACGGCAAACATACCTGCTCCACCCATCAGGTTCATACCAACGGCACCTGTTTTAGGAAGGTTCTCAGAAACAAACCCGAGCATGGTTGGCCAGAAATAACACACGCCCATACCAAAGATGATGGCGCCGACAAATAACATATTGCCCGTACTGTGTCCAAGAAGGTATAAGCCGGCTGCAGATAAAATAGCAGAAATCAGCAACACACCTGTTGGTGAAAATTTATGAACAACCGGGCCGGCAAATCCACGGCCGATTACCATGATACCGGTTTCGAGCGTTAATAACAGAATAGCATTGTCGCTTACATTCTTTAGCAATACATCGATCCATTGGCCCGTGAACAATTCTGTGATGGCTGTACCAAACATCAGAATGATCATACAGATAAATAATGGATTCAATAATGATTTATACATTTCGCCTGTAGAAACACCGCTGGCAACTCTTTCTGTAACAGGAAAACTGAGTTTGCTGAAAAGCAGTCCATATAATAAAGTAGGCACGAGCATTAAGCCCACCTGCACCTGCCAGCCAACGCCGGCTTTACTCAGGAAGTATACCAATAAGGTTCCGATAACAATACCCCCGGGGAACCAGAGATGAAAATGATTCAGTTTTGTTGTTTTATCATCTGCATAGATGGTTGCTACCAAAGGATTACAGGCCGCTTCCACCGTACCATTGGCAATACCGATACACAATGTAGAGATGAACAATGTCCAGTAGCCTCCGGCAAAAATGGTAAGCAATATGCCGAGGAGGTGAAACAGGAATGCAATCAGGAGTAATCGTTTCATACCGATCACATCCACGATCATACCACCGAGAATTACCGCTACGGGGAATCCCCAGAATGCAGTGGCAGTAATGGTTCCTACCTCGGAACCTGTGAGATTAAACTGTCCCTGCAGGTTGCCCATGATCCCTGCACGGATCCCGAAAGAAAGAGAGGTTACTAACAAAGCCAGGCAACTGGCTACAAACAATTGACTACGTTGTGGGGTTGGCTGCATATGGTAAGCGTTAGTTAGAAAAGCAATCTGTGCACTAAATGTAATTTTTTATTTTTAAATGATGATGTAAAAATTACACTGTGCATCATTTTTTTTCACAGCTTTACAGCTAAGCTGATATTGGTCGGTGCTAAAGTGAAATTGGCCGGTAGTTAATTACGAAAACCATGTAGTGTTATACTAATGCGTGTTTGTTTTTTCACGCAAAGGCGTAAAGAAGCCAAGGCGCAAAGAAAAAATCATTGTTGATAACATCATTCTATGATCTATAATTCTGTAAGATTGTAACAACCGATTACTTTGCGCCTTGGCTTCTTTGCGCCTTTGCGTGAAATCACTAATTTTCAAAGCTCAATTGAAATCATCAACAAAACATAACAGACCATGAATCGTAAACTCAGAATGGGTATGGTAGGCGGAGGGAAAGACGCCTTTATCGGTGCCATTCACCGTCTTGCCGCCAATATGGATGGCCTTATTGAAGTTGCCTGCGGTGCATTAAGTATTAACCCGGAGATCGCAAAGGATTCCGGTGAGATGTTGTTCCTGCCTGCCGACCGCACGTACCTGACCTATGATGAGATGATCAAAAAAGAAAGCGAACTGCCTGCAGATAAGCGGATGGATTTTGTAACCATCGTTACTCCCAACTTCGCGCATTTTGCTCCGGCTATGATGGCACTCGATCATGGTTTTCATGTGGTGATAGAAAAGCCGATGACCTTTACTTTGGATGAGGCCAAACAATTACAAAGGAAAGTAGAAGAAACAGGATTGATCCTTTGTCTTACGCATACCTACGCCGGCTACCCAATGGTAAAGCAGGCAAAAGCCATGGTAGCATCGGGCGTATTGGGCAAGCTGAGAAAGGTTTGGGTTGAATACCCACAGGGCTGGCTCAGTAAATTAAGCGAACGCGAAGGAAATGCGCAGGCAGCCTGGAGAACCGATCCGAAAAAATCGGGCAAGAGCGGTTGTATGGGTGATATTGGAACGCATGCCGCGCACCTGGCAGAATATATTTCCGGGGCACATATCTCACATCTTTGTGCCGCATTGAATATTATGGTTGATGGACGTGCCCTGGATGATGATGGCGCGGTATTATTAAAATTTGATAACGGCGCAGCAGGTGTACTCATGGCATCGCAGGTTGCTGCCGGTGAAGAAAATGCTTTGAAGATCCGTGTGTACGGAGAAAAAGGTGGATTGGAATGGGCGCAACACGAACCCAATACATTGCTGGTAAAATGGCTCGATCAGCCTACACAGATCTTACGTGCAGGCGGAAATTATGGCGATCGTTTGTCGCCATTTGCCACACACAATTGCAGAACACCCGGTGGACACCCCGAAGGTTATCTTGAAGCATTCGGCAATATCTACCGCAATTTTGCTTTAACCGTTTCTGCACGCATTGATGGAAAGGAACCAACAAAAGAAATGTTGGATTTCCCTTCGGTGAAAGAAGGCTTGAGAGGAATGGCGTTTATTGATAATGTGGTGGCGAGTGCGGCGTCCGATGTTAAGTGGACGGAATATAAATTGTAACCCGTCATGTGGGTATGCCTAACGGCATACGGAGAACGACCGCGTGCCGCCTTAGCTTTAGCGGTGGTGCAAACAATCGGTAGTGCGGATCCAAAAACTATAAACACGAATTACACGAATTGAAACGAATGGATTCTGTAAATACATAATAGATTCAACAAATCGGATATCATTCGTTCTAATTCGTGTAATTCGTGTTGGCCTCCAGGAGGGTCTTAGCACTTACACTCTGTTACCGAATATTAAACAACCATAGAAACTCAGAATTATGACAACAATCAAAGGCCCCGGCATTTTTCTCGCGCAGTTCATGGGAGATACCGCGCCGTATAATTCATTGGATACGATTTGCAAATGGGCGGCGGAACTGGGTTTTACCGGTGTACAGATCCCGACATGGGACAGCCGTTGCATTGATCTTCAGAAAGCCGCGGAAAGCAAAACCTATGCAGATGAGATCAAGGGCATTGTAAACGCAGCAGGTTTGCAGATAACAGAATTGTCGACGCATCTGCAAGGACAACTTGTTGCAGTAAATCCTGCCTATGATGCTTTGTTTGATGGATTTGCGCCGGAAAATGTCCGCAACAATCCAAAAGCAAGAACAGCATGGGCCGTGGAGCAATTAAAATATGCAGCGAAGGCTTCGAGAAATTTAGGGTTGGATGCGCATGCTACTTTTAGTGGTGCGTTATTATGGCACACAGTATATCCATGGCCGCAGCGCCCTGCCGGTTTGGTAGAAACTGGTTTTACAGAACTGGCCAACCGTTGGTTACCTATTTTGAATGAATTTGATGAGCAGGGTGTGGATGTTTGTTACGAGATCCATCCGGGAGAAGATCTTCATGATGGCGTTACCTATGAAATGTTCCTGGAAAAAGTAAACAACCATACAAGGGCGTGCTTATTATATGATCCATCGCATTTTGTTTTGCAGTGCCTGGATTATCTCAGCTATATCGATCATTACCATGAGCGCATAAAAATGTTCCATGTAAAGGATGCCGAGTTCAATCCCACCGGCAAACAGGGTGTATATGGCGGATACCAGAACTGGGTGAACAGGGCGGGACGATTCCGCTCATTAGGAGATGGGCAGGTTGATTTCAAATCTATCTTCAGCAAACTCGCCGCATATAATTACCGTGGATGGGCCGTACTCGAATGGGAATGTGCCATTAAGGAAGCGGCAACGGGTGCTGCGGAAGGGGCGCCATTCATCAAACAGCATATTATTAAAGTAACCGAAAAAGCATTTGATGATTTTGCGGGAACCGGATCGGATGAAAATTTTAATAGGCGTATTTTAGGAATTGATTAACCTGATTTAATTGTTGCGAGTTGTTTTTGTTGCGGGTTACGGGTTAAACAACCCGCAACAAAAACAACTCGCAACCCGTAACAAAGTAACCTGCAACCCGCAACACTTGTTTTATTATCTTTAACCTCTAACCATAAAAAAGAATCGACGTGAAAAAGTATTATGTAGCTATCGCATTCCTTGCAATTCTCGGCGCCTGCGGCGACAATAAAACAGAGAGCAAAGATGCCAAACCAGCGGCGGCAACAACAGACCTGAGTGCAAACCCAGATTACCAGAAAGGTATTGAACTGATCGCAAAATCAGATTGCCTTACCTGTCATAAAGTGAGTGAGAAATTAACCGGCCCTGCTTACAAAGATGTGGCAGCAAAATATGAGAACACCGATGCCAACGTTGCATTGCTTGCAGAAAAAGTAATGAAAGGTGGAACGGGTGTTTGGGGCGCAATCCCTATGACCCCACATGCAGCGTTAAGTGAAGCCGATGCAAAACAGATGGTAAAATATATTCTCTTACTCAGAAACAAATAATACATGCGATCATTTCTCACAGTTACCATTTCCGCTCTTGCATTGATGGCTTTCTCACCAAATAAAGAAAATACCGCAACTCCAAAACAGGACAGAGGTTTTACCTCCCTGTTCGATGGGAAAACACTGAAAGGCTGGCATGTGTATGGTCATAAGCCACTGAATGATTCCTGGACCGTTCAGGATGGCACGATCTTTTTTGATAAATCAAAACAAGCGATCGGCGATCTGTTGACCGATAAGCAATACGAAAATTTTCATTTGAAATACGACTGGAAAATTTCTCCAAACGGAAACAGTGGCGTAATCTTCTGGGTACAGGAAGATACTGTGAAATACAAACAGACCTATCATACCGGTCCCGAAATGCAGGTGCTGGATAACGACGGCCACAAAGATGGCAAGATCCCCAAACACCGTGCAGGAAATCTCTACGACCTGATCCAGGGAAAAGAAGGCGCAGTAAAACCTGTTGGCGAATGGAACACGGCAGAGATCATCAGTAATAAAGGAAAACTTGAATTTATTTTGAATGGCGTTTCTGTTTTATCAACTAATTACGGAGATGATAACTGGAAACAAATGGTTGCAGGAAGTAAGTTCAAACAATGGCCTGATTTCGGAACCATTTTCAAAGGATATATCGCTCTGCAGAACCATGATTGTGATGTTTGGTATAAGAACATTGTTATTAAGAAATTGTAGTTAGAGGCTTTAAGAATATTTCTTTACCACAGAAAACACAGATTACCACAGAACCGTTCTGTGAAAGTCTGTGTATTCTGTGGCAATTTTTTTTCTTACTTTAGGTACAACTAATTTTTCCTGTTATGCCCAAGATCGATCCACGCGTTGATGCCTACATTGCTAAGTCTGCTGATTTCGCAAAACCCATTTTAATACATGTCCGCAAATTGGTACACGAAGCCTGTCCTGATTGTGAAGAGACCATCAAATGGAGTGTTCCATTTTTTGATTATAAAGGACCGTTCTGCAGCATGGCCGCTTTTAAGGCCCATTGCGTTTTTGGTTTTGCAAAAGCATCCTTGCTTCCCGATCCTAAGGGAATACTGTCAGATAAAAAAGACGAAGCAGCAGGAGTGATGGGAAGAGTAACGGATGTAAAGGACCTGCCATCTGACAAAACAATTCTCAGTTTTCTAAAAGCCGCCAAAAAATTAAACGATGATGGCGTTAAAGTTCCTGCTAAGAAACCCGAACCTAAAAAAGAACTTCCCGTTCCTGATTATATGATGAAGGCGTTGAAGAAAAATAAAAAAGCATTTTTCACTTTTGAAGAATTCAGTCCCTCACACAAAAGAGAATATATAGAATGGATCACGGAAGCCAAGGCCGAAGAAACAAGACAAAGAAGAATGGAAACAATGATAGAATGGCTGGTGGAAGGAAAGTCGAGGCATTGGAAGTATCATAACAAGTGACCGTCATTTCGATCCCGCAGTTGCAGGATCGAAATGACGCGCTTCTACTCAACAAAAAACGCACCCGACGCATTGATCGCCTGTTTCCATTCAGCCGCTTTTTTATTGGCTTCGGCTTCCGGCATTTGGGGTTTGAATTTTTTATCTACCTGCCAGTATTTTTCAATCTCTTCATTGTTGCTCCAGAAGCCGATGGCAAGTCCTGCGAGATAGGCTGCACCTAATGCGGTTGTTTCGGTGATCACGGGACGAACAACAGTTGTTTTTAAGAGATCGCTTTGAAATTGCAGGAGTTGATTGTTCACTGTTGCACCGCCATCAACGCGTAATTCTTTTATGGTTACGCCAGCATCCGCTTCCATTGCCGTTAATACATCCATGGTTTGATAGGCGATACTTTCTACCGCTGCGCGTGCAATATGCCCAGCAGTAGTTCCTCTTGTAATACCAACGATCGTACCGCGTGCATGCTGGTTCCAATATGGTGCACCCAGACCTGCAAACGCGGGAACCAGGTAAACACCGCCATTATCTTCCACCGTAGCAGCAAGCGCTTCTACATCACCGGATGATTTAATAATTCCCAATCCATCGCGCAGCCATTGTACAACGGCGCCGGCAATGAATACACTACCTTCCAGTGCGTAGTGCACTTCATTATTTATTTTCCATGCGATAGTGGTAACTAAATTATTTTTTGAAAGGATTGGTTTGGTTCCCGTATGCATCAACATAAAACAACCAGTGCCATAGGTATTTTTTACCATGCCGGGCTGCAAACACATCTGTCCGAACAAAGCGGCCTGTTGATCTCCGGCTACGCCACATATCGGTATGCTTGCAGAAGTTAGTACCTGTTGCGTGTGGCCAAACACTTCACTGCTCGATCTTACTTCGGGTAATACGGATGCAGGAATATCAAACAGTTCCAGTAATTCTTTATCCCATTCCGTTGTATGAATATTATACAACATGGTACGCGATGCATTGGTAACATCTGTTGCATGCACCTGCCCGTTGGTTAATTTCCAGATCAGCCATGAATCAACCGTGCCGAAGCAGAGTTCACCGTTTGCGGCTTGCGTTCTTGCACCTTCTACATTGTCTAAGATCCATTTGAGTTTAGTGGCTGAGAAATATGCATCGAGGATCAATCCTGTTTTTTCCTGGATAGATACATGATGCCCGGCTTTCCTCAATTCATCACAATAGCCTGCAGTTCTTTTGTCCTGCCATACAATGGCATTGTATAATGGCTCACCAGTTGCACGATTCCATACAATGGTTGTTTCGCGCTGGTTGGTGATGCCGATGCCTGCAATATCTGCGACGGTTAAACCGGCTTTCAAAACTGCTTCAGTGGCAACAGATAATTGTGTGTACCAGATCTCGTTGGCATCATGCTCAACCCATCCGGCATTTGGAAATATTTGTGTGAATTCTTTTTGTGCAACGGCTACTACTTCACTGGCATGGTTAAACACAATGGCACGCGAACTGGTGGTGCCCTGGTCGAAGGCTAAGATGTATTTAGACATATGGCAATATTCCCTTGCGGGATTTTAGTTTTTCAGCAATCGTTTTATTCAGCGTAGAGACTATTTGAGGTAACCTCCGTTTTGTAACAATGCGGCCCACAGTTTATAGCCATCTGCATTTATGTGTAAGCCGTCTATCGTATATTTTTTATCAAGCTTTCCGTTTGCATCCATTAAAACAGGATGCAGGTTTATTAATGTGATCTTTGTTTCTTCTGCTATTTTTTTCAGGCCGCTATTTACGTAGGCAATATGCTCGTCTTTATTGTAATGATTTTTGAATTGCGTGAATTCATTATTCACTGGCATTAACGTGTGGAAATAAATTTTAGTTGCAGGTGAACCGGCCTGTATCCTTGTGATGATCTTCCGGTAATTATCCAGTATCCTGTCATCCGGAACATTCCTGGAAATATCATTGATGCCGATCAGTATAAAAACTTTGGCTGGTTTTCCATTGATCACTTCATCCAATCTTTCCAGTATTCCATAGCTGATATCGCCGGAGATGCCTCGGTTTTTAATGTTTTCCATCCCTAATAATTCTCTCCATTCAACATTTGCGGTAATGCTGTTGCCGAGAAATACGATGTCTTTTGAACTGTGCTGGTAGCTGATGAATTGTCCAACTTTCAACGCCCAGTTGTTTGGACGAAATGTACTATCCCAGGGACCGGTTGGAGTTTGTGCATTAACAAATGCAATATTCAATACCAATAAGAGGAAGTAACTAAAAAAAAATTTATATTGCTTCATTTCGGATGTTTTAAACGTACCTGGTGCTTATCGTTCAGGCGCTTTAGCGTCCCGACCGGATCTGGCTAAACAGATCGGGATAATCGGATATGATTCCATCAACGCCCATATCAACTAATTTCTGTATTTCATCTTTTGTGTTCACGGTCCACGGAACGATTTTCATTTTGTTTGCGTGGCATGCATCGATCACCTGTTGTGTAACGGTTGAATAGGTGGGACTATAAATATCCGGCGTAAAGCCAAGTTTGCTGATCTGTTCTGCAACCTTATCGGCGCCATCCCGATCGATTAAAAATGATGTTTTAATGCCGGGATAATTTTTATGCAATACCTGCAAGGGCCTCGGATCAAAACTTTGTATCACACACCTGTCGAGTATCTTTTTTTGCTTGAGTACAGTTACCAATTTTTCTACAAACAATTCCGGTTCGGGGTGGTTGATATTATCTGTGGCTTTTTTGGATTTGATCTCAATATTGTAATGGATCGTTCTCTGTTTTGAAGAGGCTTCTGCTTCTGCAGCATCTACCAGGTCAACCAGCAAAGGTTTATACGCCGCTGTTTTTTGCTGCCGCGGAAAATCAGGATGGGGTTTCATACCCACATCATACTTTTTTATATCAGCATAATTCAGCTGGTATAAAATAGTTTTTTGTGCTTCCTGCGCGCTAAGGTATTTTCCTTCCGGTGTTGTGGTGATAAGCGGGTTGAAATATGGGTCATGTGAAACAACTACCTGTCCGTCTTTGGTAATGTGTACATCCATTTCCAATGTCTGCACTTCTTTTATGTTCACGGCATTGCGCATGGCAACGATGGTGTTTTCGGGCATCAACCCACGGCCACCACGGTGTGCTTCGAAATCAAAAACATTGGTTGTCATTGAATTCTTCGTTTTTGTTGATGCACATGCAATTACTGTGCAAACAACCATCAACAGGTACAGGTATCTTTTCATGCTTCTATTCTTCAAATACGTTTATGCAACCGCTTCATATTTATTGCCAAAGCGATCTGTTGCGCGCACTTTTATTTTTTTGTATCCGGCCGGTAATGGTTGTGAAAATAAATGGTCGGTCATTTTAGGTTCAGCAAATGCGCGGGCAACAGGTAATGCGGGGCCCTTTAAGGTTGCCACTGCCAATGGATCAAAGCCTGGTGTATTCTTTAGCTCTCCTTTGGCAACATCATCGAGCCACCATTCTACTTTCCATTCGGGATCCCAGTTAAAAACATTGGCCACCATTTCATTCTGGCCCGCTTCATTTTTTTGTAGGAAAAGACTTACCTGGTGTGATTTATCCTGACCCGTTGATTTGTAATGCCAGGTAAGGTCGGTTCCTTTTACATCGTACACACCGTAACCATCAGGAGTTCCATCTTCACAGATAGGTCCGGTCCACCATGCACCGCAAACGGTTCCGTGGTTGTGTTCGTAAACACCTTCCTTGATCACGTTTCGGTTATAATGTGTATGGCCCGACATGATATGACATTTTGAAAACGGCTTCAGCAAAGCATATAATTCTGCATTATTTTTTACCGCAGTGTGAACGGGAATATGCGTGCAAACAATCAGGAGACTATCTTTTGAAACAAAAGAAAGATCCTTTTGTAGCCAGTCTAACTGCTGTTGCGTAATTCTTCCTTCATATTCTCTTTCAGTTCCTAAATAATAAACATCATCTAAAACAACATAATGCACATTACCCCGGTTAAACGAATAATGCGTTGGTCCGTACATTTTTTTGAAAGTGATATCAGATGTTTCGTTGCCACCTAAGCGGTAGTCCATATCGTGATTGCCTTTTGCCTGGAAGAACGGGATCCCGCATTTCCTGACTGCTTTATTATACTCGGGAAACAGATCATGGTTATCCCAAACGATATCACCTACACAAATACCATGGATCAATGTTCCGGAAGGAAAACCGGATAGGGTTTTCTGCAGATCGGGAACAGATTCTGTCATCATCATTTCCACATCTTTCTTATTCTTTACCTGCGGATCGGCCCAGATGATGAACTGGTGATCAGTATCATTTTTACCGAGCGGCTGTAATTCAAAATCGGCTTTTGTATTGTCTTTGATATCACTCATCACTTTATACTGACGCGTGATATGATCTTCATGCAGAAAATCGTAACCCGATGGTGTAGATATTGTAATGAACTGCGCATCATTATGCGCATCAATCGTGTACATGCCATTCTTATCGGTAATCACTACACTATAGCTGTCCGTTACCACCACATTGGCCAATGGTTTTCCTTTTGATGCAACCCTTCCTGTAAAACTCTTCGCAGCATTACGCGGAAAAAGCTTGGAGAACGGTCTCGCATAGGAGGACGCAATGCCTGCACCGGTAAAGACCAATAGATTCTTTAGAAAAAAACGTCTCTGCATATACAACTGTTAACCTTCGCTTGTTTATTTTAGTTTAGTAGATGATGCATTCTCTATCTCAGCCAGCGTTGATGTTTTAGTAAGCAGCACATTTGTCTGGCTTCTTGCTTTTGACCACCTGCCCAGTGTAACATTGTATTCGCCACCCATGATATAGAAATACCCAAGATCGGCAGTTGTGTACGTCATGTTTAATGTATTTGAGCCTGCCCTGTAATACGGTTGATCATCCAATGTGATCGGATTGGTAATATCATACCAGTCTGTATTACAAATACGGTAACCCTGCACCGATGGCGTAGTAGTATACAAGCTACCACCTGTTGAAACAAATAACACATCTACCGGAATAGAATTAAGTGTTACGTTGGTTCCTGCGAAAACTGCGATACCTGAAGCATTACCGCTATTGGCAAGCAAGCCTGATGTTTTCAAACCAAACCCATCCCCATCTGTTGTGGTATAGTTAAATGCTTTGATCCAGTTGGAGCTGGCAATACTGGTGGAGCTTGCTCCATTAATTAGTTTTGTTGTTCCGCCAACATAAAAATAGGAACCCTTGGTAACGGTACCGGATGTAAGATTCATTTTATAGGTACGCATATTACCTGTTGCCCAACCGCTGGCCGGATATCCCGTAGGGACCGATGCATTGGCATTATTGGTGAACACCATTGAATAAGGCGTTGTAGCAAAATTGATATCACGCGTGGCGATACATTGTACATACTCATAGTTGCCATCACCACCTGAAACATCACTGATAAAACCACTGATGATGATCGGTTGTACATTTACTGTTGAACTAAGTATTACAATATCACTTGCTTTACGCATCCGCAATTGCGGCACAATTTTATCTGCCACCTGTGTATTGAATATGATTCCTGTGAAATTAGCCAGGAATGGCGCCGGGTTATTCGCAAAGGTTGCAGCGGCTTCTGTATGCAAAGTAATATCAGCAAAACCATCGTTCAGTAATTTATCACCTTTCAATACGTCTGTTGGTCCAGGCAATGGATTGAAACCGCCCTTCACAATCACCAGTAAGGTGCTTTCGTATTTGTCAGGGTTAGCAACAATCGCATTAGACGGAACCTGGTTAACAGCTATCGAATTTCCTGAGGATATTTTTGTGACAGCAGCTTTTGTCAGACCCGTGATCTGTAAAATACCTTCCACTCTTTTCAATAAGCCTCCTTCTACATTTACAATAAGTGAATCACCTGGCACATATGATGCAGCATCTGCGCCGATATTGATAGAAATGCCGCGCAGTTCTGATAAACGGCGCCTGTCCTGTATTACCAGCAAACCCGCAGGAAGATTATTTCCCGAATGATCGGAAACAACAACGCCTGTAATTTTTGATGAACCAAACAGGTTCTCCGATGTAAGCGTAACATCTGTTCCTTTATACGAATCCCTGATATCATAGATAGATATATAAGGGCTGATCACTCCACCAGGATAATTCCCGGTCTTTTTGCAGCCCCACATACTAAGGAATGAAAGCAAAAGGAGAGAATAAAATATTGACTTTTTCATTTTAGTTTTTTTTAGGTCTTAACAACGGGTTTATATTATGGTTTTTGCCACCAAACCTGCGTGGACATAAGATCCGCTCCCTGCGCCGCTATGGCTGCCTGGTAGCTGGTTGGGTTAGCAGATTGCACATACACCGGATAGACCATTCTTGCCGGCATGATACCATTATTTTTAAATCCTGAATTTGGAATTAATACCGGGTGGCCGGTGCGGCGATATTCAAACCACATCTGCAGATCTTCTAAAAACAATGAATAATATTTTTGCAGATGAATTCTTTCCATCTTCTGATCTAATGTAGCAGCATTGTTCCATTCAATACTTGCGGCTATCATGAACGTGTTGATATTATTCGGCAATCCGGTTTGTGAATTGATCGTGGTGGGCCAGTTAGGCAGCCATAAAGTGATGCTGTTCAAAACACCATCATTGTAATAGGTTTCTGCAGAACCGCTGATCCATCCCTTGGCTGCCGCTTCAGAAAGAATGAATTTTACTTCAGCATAATTCATGATCATCCCGGTTAAAGGATCTGTTTGTAATGACACTACGGAAGTGTTTGAGTAGAAATATGATTTCTTCACGGGGTTCGTTCCAGGTGGATAACCGCTTGGCAAACCAAGATATGCGCCCTGGTAAGGAGCAATGCCCCACCTGTTAAAACCTGCGGTACCATAAGTTGGGATATCAATGCGCGGATCGTTCCAGTTCACCAGGTTCTGTATAAAGAAAGTAGCGAGTCCCGGTGCCCTGAAGTCCTGTTCTCTCACCGCGATATATGGTGAAGTATAAGGTGCAGTGCCTGTCCATTTTAAGATGGCAGATTCATCATTGGTTGCTATGATCGGGTAGTTAGCCGGATTGGTATCGATCATCTCTTTGATCTTTGCTTTTACTGCTGCAGATACTTCTGCTTTACCCGAAACCCTTAACAGCAAACGCAGGTACAACGAATTACCAAACTTGCGCCAGCGTGAAATGACACCTCCATAAATAGGATCGCTTGCTGAAGCAATACCGATATTGGCTGATAGTAAGGTATTCGCCGTTTCCAGTTTTTGAAAGATATCTAAGTAGATATTCTGTTGCCTGTCAAAAGCAGGTTCATAATTCAATGAATCTTTTCCGTGGTTGGATTGCGAGTAAGGAATATCACCATAGGTATCTGTCAGGATAGAATAGATCCATGACTGGCAGATCAATGAAATACCCATGTAAGACTTATTAAAATTCACCCCGCTGTCTTTGGAGAGATTATAGATGTCTTTAAAATTGGTGAGCTCGGTGTACAAACCGTTGTAGAGATAATCAGAAAAATTAGACCGGAAATCATACCTGAACACCTGTCCTTCCGCGTCGCTCTGGTTTACCGTAACCTGCATCAACTCATTGGTGAAGTTGCGGTTGCGAAGCATGTTATAGGTCAAGGCATCTACCAATGCGGGGGCAAGTAATTGCTGCGGCAATGCATTCGGTATATTATTCGGATCGGTATTGATCTCGGTAAAATTCTTTGTACATGACGACAGCGCGAAGCTGAGGATCAGGACAACGACTGTGGTTTTATATATATACTTTTTCATTTTTCAAATAGTTTTTAGAATCCAACAACCAAATTAATTCCCATGGTGCGTGTAGAAGGAAACTGTGCTGTTTCAAAACCGCGTGTGATATCGGTTCCGCTAAGCGTACCAAATTCAGGATCGAACATTGGCCATGGAGACCAGATGAAAAGATCGCGGCCATATACACCCAGTACCACGCGTTGCAATCCTAATTTCTGCGTGAGCCTTGGGCTGAGCGTATAATCTATTCTCGCTTCACGGAACTTGATAAAGTCTGTGCTGAATGTGCTGCCCTCTGCATTATCAATTCCGTAATGAGAGCGGTAGTATTCATCAATGTTTGTAGCGATCGTTGTATTCGTTACGTACTTGCCGCTTGCATCCATTACTACCCCGTTGCCAATGATACCGTTGTATCTTCCCGGAACGGTGATGGTTGTTTTTCCCTGCTCGGCCAGTTTGTAATTCATGAGTGAGTGGGCCACACCGCCAACCTGCGCATCAAATAATAAATTCAGGCGGAATCCTCTGTAAGTAAATTCATTAGTGAATCCTATTTTATATTTAGGAATGGTATTGCCGAGATAAACAACATCCGTTGATATCAATGCATTACCGGTTGTTGCATCATACACCACCTGACCGTCTGGGGCGCGTACATAACCTCTTCCGTACAGGTCACCCATACTGCCACCTACTTTCGCAACGATCTGTCCACCACCCACCGGGCCGGTTTGCAGAACTACCGTACTATCTAACAATTCTTTGATCTGGTTTTTATTGCTGGAGAAAACAACACTGCTGTTCCAGCCAATCCCATTCTTTGATCTTAAAATGGTTCCATTGATACCCAATTCAATACCACTATTGTTTACCTTGCCCGCATTGATCAATACCTGTGTATAACCGGATGAGCGATCAAGTATTCTTCTCAAGTGTTGGTCTTTTGTATTACCCGTGTAAACAGCCAGGTCAATATTCAACCTTTTGCCAAACATTTTTATGTTGGTACCGAGTTCATATGTAATGGTTCTCAAAGGACGTAGGTTCGGATTTGCTAATAACCCCGGGGTTTGCAAACCACCACTGAATAAACTTCCTGCTGTTTCATAATTGTATGCAGTGAGATAAGGAGAAGTACCGCCGCTACCTACGCTGGATGCAGAGAACCTGAGATTTGCAAAATCAATTTTGCTCCCGAGGTTCATCGCATCAGACAAAACAAAACTTAAGTTGGCTGATGGATACATGAATCCTGCATTGGTTGTACGTTCAGGTGTTGCAAGAACACTGTTCCAGTCCTGGCGTAAGGTAAGATCGAGATACAGGTATTTATTATACGCAGCAGTGAACAATCCATAAAAACTATTGATCGCATACTTACTGTTATAAGGCATGCTTATCAATGTGCCCGCAGCATTTGCGAAAGAATATACACCGGGATACGTAAGTGAATCGGCACGTGATTCATCTTTGTTATAACGGTTACGTAATATGCTACCGCCGGCCATGATCGAGAAATCAAACTTGTCATTCACCTTCTTGCTGTACTTCATCATGAAGTCGGCGCTTGACTCGCTTGAAAAAATATCTTGTGTGCGGTAACTTCCTTTCACCAGTTTTGATCCCGCATCATATGGTCTTCTCTGCGCACGCTCTTCATATGATAGGTCGATAGAAGTTCTCATTTGCATGAGAAATTCTTTACTTAAATTATACGTTGCCTGGATATTTCCGGTAACATTATGCCTGTTAGAACGGTTGATGAATTCATAAGCGATCGCGTATGGATTCTCAGGAAAACTGCTGAAAGGAAATTCGATCTTCTTTCCTTCCTGTCCCAACACCCAATAATTTTTCAGCCATTCAGGATTTGCACTTGGTTGCCAGAATATGTACCAATACATGATAGACTGGTTACCATATCCCGCACCCGGCAGATTATCACTGAACTTGTTGGTATAATTGATCTTTGAAGAGATCTGAAGTTTATCATTCACTTTTGAATTCACTGATAGCGATACCGTGTTACGGCCATATCCTGTATTCGGTGTGATCCAGTCGTTCTTAACATTGGTCACTGAAAAACGTGCAGTATTCTTATCATTACCACCTTCTACACTTACGGTATTGGTGATGGTATGTCCTGTTTCAAAATAACTATTCACACCATTCACATAAGGAACCCATGGTGTTCTGTCTGTTCCTACCTTTTGAGTTACCGGATCAAATTGATAAAATGATTGCCCGTTAAAACGTGGACCATAGGCAGAACTGGTAGCGCTGGTACTGGCGCCATCGGCTGTTGTGCCGAAAGAATAATAAGGTGCACCTGCTAAACCCTGTCCATATTCATATTGCAGATCGGGCCAGCGATTCACCTTCTCCATATTTGCGTTCGATGTAAATGTTACACCCAAACCCTTTTTCTTAATATTGCCCGATTTGGTAGTTATGATGATAGCACCGTTAGCGCCACGTTGTCCGTACAACGCCGCTGCTCCCGGTCCTTTTAAAACCGTTAATGATTCGATGTCTTCCGGGTTGAGGTCATTCAGGCTGCTTCCGTAATCTGCCGGCATGTTGTCACTGCCAACACCATATACCGTTTCACCGGCCTGCGCCGTGCGACGTCCGCTTCCCTGGTTGATTACCACACCATCTACTACGATCAATGCTTCATTTTCTCCCGTAAGATTGTTCTCACCGCGAAGGATAATTTTATTGGAACCGGTTGGACCGCTTCCGGATCTTATCATGTTCAAACCTGCAACTTTTCCTGACAAAGCATCTGTCCAGTTTGCAGATACCGCATCTGTTAACTGTTCCCCCTGTATGGTAGTCGCAGAATAACCCAGCGCCCTTTCTTTCCTTGGTATGCCTAGCGCGGTTACCACCACATCCTGTAACTGTGTTGTGGTTTCCGCCATCTGTATATTCAACACAATCTGGTTTGTGTATTTCACCTCCCGGTTTTCAAAACCGATAGAAGTGATAACGATGGTTTCACCAGGACTAAGCAGAATACTGAAACCGCCCTGGTCATCAGTAACCGTTGCGCGTCCGGTAACACCTTTCACATTCACATTGGCTTTTACCAAGGGTTGTGCGTTGGCTGCGTTGGTTACTTTACCGCTGATTCTTTTTGGCGGCGCCTGTGCAAATACCTGCACAAACAGAAGCAGGGAGAGTATTGCCGTAATGCAATACCTGGCGGCTCCTTTGGGTTTTGTAGCGATTAAAAATGTTCTCATACAGTGATTGTTTTTTATGAAGATCGACGGGTTTTATTTCGAGGGCGGCAAGATATAGCCGCAATCGTTTTTTATCTTTTTTTAATTGAGAGTTTACATAAACTTAATTTAGCGTGTACTGTTCTGCGAGGTGTGTATATTCTTTCACCTGCGCATTGATCCATGCCTCATCTTTGTTCAATGCCTTTGCCATGATGCGTGCAACAGGCAAAGCAATACGCACGCTTTCTTTCGCATCCAATAAAAGCGCGCGTGTTCTGCGCGACAATACATCTTCCAGCGTGCGCGCCATTTCATTTTTTACGGCCCATATCACCTGCACTTCATGAATATGTAAACTTTCGCTGATCCAGTTGTTGGCGTTTCCATTCATCATACCTTTTAGTCCTGCTGCATCATCACCATAGAAATAGAACGGATCGTTCCAGTTCATGCCTGGCATGGAACCATGGATGGATAAATTTTCTGTTTCTGTATGTTTTTGTTTCCAGTGTAATTCATGCTCGATCTTATCAACCATATCTTCACCCATCTTTCTATAGGTGGTCCATTTACCGCCTACGATGGTGAACAATTTTGCAGGAGAAACGATGATCTTATGTCCGCGTGAGATCTCTTTTGTTTTCTGATCGCCATCTTTCGGCGCAGCCAAAGGGCGAAGCCCCGCAAACACACTCAGCACATCACTGCGTTCTGGTTTTTGGATAAAATAGGCAGCGGCAGTTTCTAAAATAAACGCGATCTCTTTTTCCAGCGCATGCGGTTCGAGCGATGTTTCTTCAACCAAAGTATCAGTTGTGCCCACTACTACTTTATCGTGCCAGGGAACTGCGAACAATACCCGGCCATCGCTGGTCTCGGGTATCATTAACGCATCATTGGAGGGATAGAATTTCTTGTCAAGCACCAGGTGCACACCCTGGCTCACGCGAAGTGTTTTGCGGCTGCCAGGATTATCCATCTGTAAAATATCATCTGCAAAAACACCGGTAGCATTAACCACGGCTTTTGCCTGTATATTATATTGTTTACCACTTTCAAGGTCTTCTGCAATTACACCGGAGACTTTTTGCTTATCATCTTTCAGCAGGCCGGCCACAGACATATAGTTGATCGCAAAGCCGCCCTTGTCCCAGATAGTTTGTGCAAGATTGATAGCGAGACGCGCATCATCAAACTGCCCGTCATGGTATAGAACACCGCCTAATAAATTTTCTTTTTTAATGCCGGGTAATTGCGCCAGCGTTTCTTTTCTCGGGATAAAAGTGGAGGACCCCAGTCTTCTTTTCCCAGCTATCCAATCGTAACATTTTAATCCGAGTGTATATTTTACCCTTTCCCAAAGTGAATAAATAGGGATGATAAAAGTCTGGTCCTTCACCAGGTGCGGTGCGTTCTTATATAAAAGCCCCCTCTCAATACTTGCTTCGCGTACTAATTTTAGTTCCCCCTGTGCCAGGTAACGAACACCCCCGTGAACCAGTTTGGTACTACGGCTGGAAGTGCCTTTTGCAAAATCGGAGCGCTCTAACAATAGTGTTTTATAACCCCGGGTAACGGCATCCAATGCAATACCCAAACCTGTGGCCCCACCACCAATAATTACCAGGTCCCATTGGGTTCCCGGCTCAGTGATCTCAGCTATGCACGTGACCCTGTAGTTATTCCCTTCTATAGGCAGCAATACATTCATCCGTCTTCAGTTTATTACTTATTGTTTCATATCGAAAGTAAACGAAACAATAAGAATCTAAACTGAAAGTAATAGCAATTATTCATAATAAAAAGAAATTGTGTATTATTTTTAAATGAATTCTTCCGTAATAGGCGGTTTTGATATCTGGAAAAAAGATAATACAGCCTGTTTTTCAAAAGAAAAAGTAGATTGTGTCGAAAATCAGCCGCCATAAAATGAGCAATCTTACCGATCGCCATCAGCATATCCTGGACAAATTGAAGAAGGAAGGAAGTGTTCATGTATTGGATCTCTGTTCCGAGCTAAAGGTCTCATCCGTCACTATTCGCAAGGACCTGAAACTGCTGGAAGACAAGAACCTGCTTTACCGCACCCATGGCGGCGGCACCATGCGCAACCCCTATACCGGCGACCGGCCGGTAAACGAAAAAGAGAAGATCAATTCCGATGAGAAAACAAGCATTGGTTCTGTAGCGGCCAGCCTGATAGAAAAAAACGATTGTATCATTATCGGCTCAGGAACAACTGTTCTTGCGCTCGCCAGAAATATCCGCCCGATAGGAAACCTGACCGTTCTTACTGCCGCATTAAATGTTGCCGCAGCATTGATCCATCACCCGGAAGTGGAAGTATTTCAGCTGGGCGGAATCCTCAGAAAAAGTTCTTCCTCCGCTACCGGTCCCTATGCAGAAAAGATTCTCGAAGATTTTTCCTGCAGTAAATTCTTTTTGGGTGTTGATGGAATTGATGTGGAGTTCGGCCTTACTACCACCAATGTAGCAGAAGCACAACTCAACAGGAAAATGATACAAGCCTCACAAAAAACCATCGTCCTCGCCGACTCGAGTAAATTCGGAAGAAGGGGTTTCGGCAAGATCTGCCGATTGGAAGATGTAGAACAGATCATTACCGATAGCGGCATTTCAGAACATACGGTGGAGGTGTTGAAGGGAATGGGGATTGAGGTGACGATCGTGTAAAATATTTTGGAATTTTGGAATTGGGAAATTGGGAAATTTGTTCCGATGCCTGGCTTTCTTACAATTCCAAAATCTCCCAATTCCAAAATTTCAAAATTGCTACCGTGATCGAATACGACGATACCTACTTCATGCAACAGGCCCTGAAAGAAGCCGTGGCCGCTTATGAAGCTGATGAGGTTCCTGTTGGCGCAGTGGTGGTGATCAGGAACAAGATCATTGCACGGGGGCATAACCAGGTAGAGTTGTTGAATGATGCAACGGCACACGCTGAAATACTGGCACTTACTTCTGCCTTTAATAAATTAGGATCAAAATATTTACCGGAAGCAACTTTATATGTTACAGTAGAACCCTGCCTCATGTGTTGCGGCGCCATGTACTGGAGTAAGATCGGCCGCATTGTGTATGGAACGGGTGATGAAAAAAACGGGTTCAAACATATTACCAAACAGAACTGGCCGTTTCATCCCAAAACAACCTTAACGAATGGCGTATTACAGGATGAATGTGCGCAGTTGATGAGATCGTTTTTCAAATCAAAAAGATGATATATGAAACCGCCCGCCAAAGTACAATGCATCCATCCCGAAGGGAAAAAAGCGCCAGCTATTGCAGCAGACACGTATGCGCTTTTTGAGAAAGCGATCTACCATGCGTTAAAAGGTAAAAAAGTTCTTTCATTTAGTGAACTCACGGATGAGGTTGAAAAATGTTTTATCAAACAGAAAACAAAATTTGAGGGCGCAATAGGATGGTACACTGTTCATGTAAAAAATCATATGGAGTCTTCGGGCATCCTGAAAACATTTACAGAAAAAGGAAAGAAACTTCACGTACTTGCCTGATCAATTGCAAGACGATTTCGATAGAAGAAAAACGAAGAAAAGAAGAGAGGATAGAACCTTCTTTTTTGCTTCTTTTCTTCGTTCTTCTTTTATTGGCCCTTTCGAATTAAGAAAGATTTGAAATTATCCCCCCACTTACAACCTATCCTCAGTAAATTTGTTGTAACAGTATTCCATTATCATTAAAAACATACAATCATGGCATTTACATTAGCACCTTTACCCTATGCACACGAGGCATTAGAGCCACATATCGACACCACTACCATGCAGATACACCATGGTAAACACCACCAGGCATATGTTGACAATCTCAATAAAGCCGTAGCCGGTACACCCAATGAAGGAAAATCTTTGGAAGAACTGGTTGCCGCAGCAGGCACTATCAGTCCTGCCGTACGCAACAACGGTGGCGGCCATTGGAACCATACCTTTTTCTGGGAAAGTCTTGCACCCAATGCGGGCGGTGCACCATCAGGCGCATTGGCCGATGCGATCAACAGCGCATTCGGTTCTTTCGACGCATTCAAAGAAAAATTTGCCGCAGCAGGCATGACACGTTTCGGTAGCGGCTGGGCATGGCTGATCGTGAAAGACGGCAAACTCGAAGTTTCTTCAACCCCTAACCAGGATAATCCTTTAATGGATGTTGCCGAAGTAAAAGGTAAACCCATTTTGGGCGCTGATGTTTGGGAACATGCATATTACCTGAAATACCAGAATCGCCGCGCTGATTACTTGGCTGCGTTTTGGAACGTGGTGAACTGGAATAAAGTGGCGGACCGGTTTGGAAAATAATCGTTGATAAAAATGTAAGAGCAAAGAGGTTGCCCTTGCAGGCAACCTCTTTTTTTGCCCACTAAACCATGCATCAAGTTTTTCAAGAGTGATTAAGTGTTCGACGCTGTTCAACAAATAGCGTTATATCGTCACCAATGGTTTTGACTTATAGTTTGACGGAATTCTGACAATTTTATTGGAATCACCCAATTCTAAAAAATCAGTATTTTTACACATAATCTACCTAAGATGTCTAAAGAAGAAATTAAATACGAGATCGGCAAAGTTCTCGACCATTTTTCGGACCAGGCATTAGTCGAACTCCTGGCTTTCTTAAAAGAACTGGATATTAAAAATGAAGGTGATTTTTCGGTTAACGAATCCTTACATAGAATTCTTGCTGAAGACAATGAATTACTGGCTAAACTTGCCCAATGATATCTTTCAAAGAGGTTGAAGGAATTCACGAAACCCTTATTAAACAATTTGGTGGTTCTCATGGGATCAGGGATAAAGAAGCTTTAAGTTCGGCAATAGCACGACCTTTTCAAACATTTGATGGGAAGGAACTTTATCCCAGGCCGATAGACAAAGCAGCTTCACTAATTGAAAGTATTCTCGTCAATCATCCATTTGTTGATGGGAACAAAAGAACAGGATATGTTCTCATGAGGCTTCTCTTATTGCGAAACAAATCAGACATTAAAGCAAGCCAGGAAGAGAAATACACTTTTGTTATTTCAATTGCTTCCGGCCAATCAAATTTCGATACGATTGTAGAGTGGCTGGCTTCGCATTTGGTTAAAAACGTCGACTAACAATATCTTCCGTTTGACTCCTGTGACTAAAACACTTCCCCGAAAAACATTTTATTTCCTTCCCCATTCCCTTTACATTTAAACAATCAAATACCTGTTTATGAAAAGAATATTATTTATCCTCCTCGCCGCTCTCTCCCTAAGCGCCTGTAAAGAAAAAAGAGTGATCGTGATGAGTAAGGGCCCGGCAGACATCAATACAGATAACAAGACCATCAAAGCCAAAGACGGCTCCGGCCATGAGGAAAAAGCATTTGCTGTGAGCAGCAATAGTGCAACCTTTAAATTATCTACGCCCGCTGGAGAAGCAACGGTTGATTTTCCTGAAAGCGGTTTGTATGTTTTGAATGTAAAGAACGACACGATCATTGGCGGCTACCAGCGATACGCCGACCCAAATGAGAAACGCAGCAACATCACACAGGAGCAATTAAAACACATGATCGATTCGGTGATTTTATTATCCGAAGGAAAAAATGCAAGCGCAGCCAACCGTACTTTTTATATACTTCCCAACAAGGCCGCAAAGATCTCTGATAATATCGAGGCTGATGTAGTTGGTCCATACCATCGTATGCGTTCTGTAGAAAAGAAAGACGGAAAGGATCCCGAGGTATATCATTTTTACAGCATCAAAGAGATCAGGGAGAAGATTGCAGAGATGGTGGCGTTGACGGTGGCGGAGAAAAAATAAACAATTTGAAAATGTGGCAATTTGAAAATTTGAAAATGAAGACATGCTGCACATAATGCATTTTCAAATTACCACATTTTCAAATTTTCAAATTCTAAGGTACAGGATCATACCCATGCCCCCCACCCGGCCTGCACCTGCTGATGCGCTTTATTGATAGCCACGCACCTTTTATTATTCCATGTTTACGCAAAGCTTCTTCCGCATAATGCGAACAGGTTGGCGTGAACCGACATTTAGGGCCGATCACGGGTGAGATAATATACTGGTATATTTTGATCAACAGAATAAACGGGTAACTCAAAATAATAAGCACCCATTTAAAAATGGAACGCGGAGAATTTGTTATGGGATCTTTATCTGCCAACGATCTCTTCGAGTTTGGTTAATGCAGTTTGTATTTTTTCATTCAGCATGGCATACTCCGGTAATTCTTTTCCAACAAACAAAAAGAAAACCGACACGCCTTTTTGTTTTGCAGCAACAGTTGTATGCAGCGAAAGTTTATTCAGCCGGTAACATTCACGCAATAATCTTTTGATACGATTCCTGTCAACCGCTTTCTTAAAATTCCTCGCGCTCACACCCACACCCGCTTTAATAGTTTGATCATCTTCCGCTATTGCATAAAACACTTTTACAGGAAACACCGAATACGATCTTCCCTTTGTAAAAAGTTCGTTAAGCACTTTACGGCTCTTAAGCTTTTCCGTGTTATTATATGAATAGGTGGATGCCATCAACTGCTAAACTAAAAAAGCCTCATCATAAAGATGAGGCTTATATTTTCTTCAGCCCCCTCCCAGGGGTTGGGGGTCTGGGTATTTATTTTAATCCTTTTTCGCTCGAAACAGTCAGTTTCTTGCGGCCTTTCGCTCTGCGGCTTGCCAATACTTTACGGCCATTAGCAGATTCCATGCGTTTACGAAAACCATGTACGGTTTTTCTACGACGTTTGTGTGGTTGGAATGTACGTTTCATTATTTGTGTTTTTTACTAACCCGGTAATATTGTTTCGTTTCATGCCTGCAGTCACCATACCGCTGCTTGTGAAAGGACGGCAAAGGTAAGGGAATCGGGGTAAAAAATGTTAGTTAAAAGAACGTTTTTTTCAATAAGATCCGGTATTTACGCCTGTTTCAGCTCATTTACTGCTTAGATCAAGGTGTTTTGATTGGACGGGGCTGCCGAAGAAAATGCTTGCATGGTTGTCAAAATCGGCGGTTGAATCGGTGGTAAAAAAGGACATTTCGCCATTCCGGCTGCATTTTTTAGCCAGCTCGGGGTGGTTCTGGAGATAAAGAGCCAGGCTTTTAGCCACGATCTCTCCCTGTGATATAATATTGATACCCGCGGGCACAAATTGCCTGATCTTATCGATCATCAAGGGATAATGCGTGCAGGCCAGCAATAAAGTATCTATCTCCCTATCCCGGTTCAAAATATTCTCAAGGTGCTGTTTTACAAAATGATCGGCGCCGGGTTTATTGTATTCGTTATTCTCGATCAATAGCACCCACATAGGACAGGCTTCCTGGTACACTTTTACCTGCGGAAAAAATTTCGCGATCTCTATCGGGTAACTATCGCTCTGCACAGTTCCTGTAGTACCCAGCACACCTACTTTTCCTGTTTTGGAATATTGGCCAATGGTTTCTGTTGTGGGCCTGATCACGCCCAGTACTCTCTTTGCCGGATCGATATGGGGAAGGTCTTTTTGCTGGATGGTACGCAATGCCTTTGCTGATGCGGTGTTACACGCAAGGATCACCAGTTCGCATCCCTGTGAGAAGAACCATTGCACGCACTCCAATGTGTAATGATAAACTGTTTCGAAAGAGCGAGGCCCATAAGGAGCACGGGCATTATCACCCATATAGAGATAGTCGTACTCCGGTAACTCCTTCACGATCTCTTTTAAAACCGTGAGCCCGCCATAACCGCTGTCGAATACACCAATGGGATTTGTTGCCTGCATGGGGCAAAAGTAGGGAGAAAGCTGTGAGCTATGAGCCTTGAGCTGCGAGCTGGGCCAGGAATCGTGCGATGGTTCAATTCGTGGGTTGACGCAGTGACTGGTTTTCAGAAAGAAATCAGTGAGCTATAGGCTTTGATCCATGAGCTGCGAGTTCGAACGAAAACCGGCCAGGCTCGCAGCTCATGGCTCAAAGCTCATAGCTGGCTCACTATTTTTTCTTAACCCCAGCCGGCGCCGGCTTAACTGCTTTTGCAGCTTTTGCCTCCGCGGTTTTCCAGGCATCCATTGTTGATTTTGATAATGGTAGTTGCAGTTTCAGTGCGATCCTCACCATGAGATTATCCAATAATGGCGGTGTGAAATAAGGTGACAAGGATTCCGTATCAAGCACCCATGTATAGCCTCCTTCAGCCATTATCTCCTGCAATGCATCAAACATTTTTTTCTTATAGGGATACAGAAGCTGTGCTTCTTTGCCTGCTATCATTCTCTGTGCGATCTGGAACCAGTTGGTTAGTACGGCCTGTTGGCGGTTCAACTCCTGAACCACTTCCTCGCATGATTTACCTGGGATGGCTGTTTTACAATCTTTTTTATTGAGGCTGTCGAGGGTCCGGAACTGATTTGTTCTTCTTTCAAATTCAGGTCCCACAGAATCGATCTTGTATGCATCCATTAATGTGTCGACCATGTTTATGCCAGGGAAAAGCTTCAATGCTTTCTGCTCATTAAAGTAACCGATCTTCACTTGTGCATTCATTGTATTTGAAAACAGTAGGCTTATTGCGCAAAGAAGGTAAGCGGGGAGTAATTTTTTCATCCGTTGAAGTTTTGGCTGATCAATGATATATTCACCCGATAAGGTAAAATAAGAACCCCATCAAAGGACGGGGTTCTGAAAAATAATATGATTATTCAAAAGAAATTATTTCTTAGGTGCGGCTGCCGGTGCTGAACCGCCTGTTGCTGCTTTCCATGCATCTTCTACTTCTTTTGGTAAAGGAAGTTTCAGTTTCATAGCAACGCGAATGGAAAGATTATCCAACAATGGCGGCTGTGCATACTGTAATGCCAATGCCTGTGCATTCAGAACATAAGTGTACTTCTGCTCTTTAATGATCTCCTGCAATGCATTGTAGATCCTTTGTTTGTATGGATACAGTAATGATTCCAGTTTGTATTCACCAGCCTGTTGTGCATATTGCTGCCAGTTAATGAGTTTGCCTTTCAATGTGTTGAGTTCTTTCATCGCCATTTCTCTTGCTTTGGGAGCAAGTCCGATTGAATCTTTTTTAAAGGCGCTGTCCTGACGCATGTAACTGGAATAGGTATAATTGTATTCCACGCCCAGTGAATCACTTTGATAGATACTCATCAAAGTATCTACTTTACCGATACCCGGAAACAGGGGAAGTATCTGCTGCTCATCAAAATAGCCTATTTTAAGCGCTTGAGCCCTGGTCGTATTTGTAAACAGAAGGCTTGCTGCAACTGCCACACACACAAATAATAATTTCTTCATTTTAGTGAATTTATGATTGGTTTTGGTTTAAACTATTTTATACCCAACTCTCTTAAAACATCTTCGCTTTTGTCCAGTTTGGGGTCGGCAAATATAATGGTAATTCCCTCACTTTTATCCAGTACAAAATCATAAGCTTTGGCAATGGCCATTTTCTGGATGGCATTGTATACCTTATCCTGCACGGGTTTTACTAATTTCTGGCGTTCTTTGAACAGGTCGCCCTCATAACCAAAACGTCTTTTCTGCAGTTCGCGTACGTCTTTCTCACGCAAAAAAAGTTCGTCTTCTCTTTTCTTTTTCAGCTCATCGGTGAGCATAAATTGCTCTGCCTCATAGTTCTTGTACATCTTGTCGAGCTGCGCCTGTTTGTCGTCTATTTCTTTTTGCCATTGCGACCCGATCTGCTGCAGTTTGGTATCTGCATCACGGTACTCAGGGATCTTACCAAGAATGTACTTGGTATCGATAATGGCATAACGTTGCGCCTGGCTGGCAAAAGCGAGACCTAAGAAAGCGATAGAGAGTAACAATGTCTTTTTCATAAACGTTTGGTTTAGGTTTTGATTGGTTATTCCGGCTCAAAGCCCAGCATAAAGGTAAACCTTGCTGCGTCTTTCAGCGCGCCACCAGGCGTAAACCTATCCAATCCTATGCCATAATCAAATCCGAGCAAACCAAACATTGGCAGGAAGAAACGCATCCCTATACCAACTGAGCGCCTGAGTTTGAAAGGATTGTAATCTTTAAAACTATACCAACCATTCGCTGCCTCGAAAAAGCCCAGTGCATAAATGGTGCTGCTCGGGTTCAAACTCAACGGGTAACGCATTTCCAACGTGTATTTATTGAAAATGGTAAAGTACTGGCTTGCCTGTTGTTTATCAGGGTTGATCCGAGGATCTGAGTTGTCGTACACAGGATATCCTCTGTGCGCAATGATATCATACCCTAACAAAGCGAACTGGTTACTCAAACCTGCATCACCCACCTGGAACCTTTCAAACGGAGAGATCTGCAGATCGGAATTGAAGCGGCCGAGGAAACCATATTTGGCCGAAGCCTTTAACACAAACTGTTTGTTCCTGTCTTCTCCATGCGGTTTGCCCAATGGAACATACCATTCGCCATTGAACCTCCATTTATGGTATTCAATAAAATTATACGGGTTATCGGTTGGGTTGATGTTTTTATCAAACAATGAATACGGCGGTGTTACCTGCAGGCTCAACAGGAAAGAAGAACCCGAACGCGGGAACAAAGGCTGATCCACAGATGACCTTTGCAATGCGATCCTGAAATTGATATTGTTCACGATACCATTTTCAAAACCAGGCAGATTGGTCGGGTCGATCGCGTAATTACTCAGTTTGTAACGCGTATAGTTGATACCCATCGACAATGAGAAATAATCATCCGGCCATTTTAATTGTTTGGCAAGGCTCACGGTTGCACCGGTAGTAGAAATATATCTTGTATCGGCAACGCTAGGATCATACAATCCTGTAAGTGGGTCATAGGTCTGGCCGTACTTGGTATTGTAAACACTTACCGTTAATGCATTTCTTTTCTTTCCGCCCAACCATGGTTCAGTGAATGAGAAGTTATACGAGCGGAAGGCTTTACCATTACTCTGTATGCGCAGGCTTAACTTTTGACCATCACCCATTGGCAATGGATCCCAAGCGGTTTTCTTGAAGATATTACGGATAGAGAAGTTATTGAACGATACGCCCAATGTTCCTGTTAAACCGATAGAACCACCCCAGCCCGCACTCAGTTCCAACTGGTCGCTTGATTTTTCTTCTACGCGGTAGTTGATATCCACGGTACCATCATCAGGATTTGGAACAGGTTCGATACCGATCTTTTCCTGGTTAAAATAATTCAGCTGCGCGATCTCACGCTGTGAACGGATCAGGTCGGTACGGCTGAACTTTTCGCCAGGTATGGTTCGCAGTTCGCGGCGGATCACGTACTCTTTGGTACGGTCGTTACCACTGATGCGGATGTTTTTAATCGTTGCCTGCGGGCCTTCTACGATACGCAGTTCATAATCGATGGTATCATTGTACACCGCTGTTTCAACAGGTTCGATCCTGAAGAACAGGTAACCATCATCCTGGTACAAGCCACTGATATCGCCACCATCGGGTGAGGATGATTTTCCGATTTTTTTATTCAGGATCTCAAGATTATAGATATCGCCTTTGCGGATCGCGAGGATGGCAGTAAGCACCGAATCGGCGAACTTGGTATTTCCTCTCCAGCTGATATTACCGAAATAATAGCGGTGGCCCTCGTTTACTTTGATGTCGATATTCAGTCCGCCGTTATTTGCATGGTACACCGTATCTTTTTCAATTACCGCATCACGGTAGCCAAGACTGTTGTAATATTCAAGAAGGTTCTCTTTATCATCCGTATATTTCTTCTCGTCGAATTTCGCTCCGGATAGTTTCAAACGGATATAAGGATCGAGTACTTTTTTGGTTTTGCTGTAAGTGAGGTAGCCGTTCTCCTTTAAGTATTGCTGAAACTTATAACGCTGCGGTTTTACAATGTATCCAGAATCAAAGCTCGGATGCAGTGTTAATCTTGATCTTTCCTTCGTGTCTTTAAATTGTTTTTTGAGTTTGGCCGCCTCAACCGTATTGCCCCCTAAATTGATATTGTTGATCTTTACTTTGGGCCCTTTATCTATATTGAAATCAAGTACGAGTGTATTGTTGAAGCTGGTATCTTTTCTTTCTGTGATGGTAACTTTTGTATCGCGGTATCCCTTTTCAGCGTAGAATTTTTTGATGGCTTCCACTGCAGAGATCTTCATGTTCTCTGTAACCACGTGGTTGGGTACCAATCCTGTTTTACCCGAGAGATCCTCTGTTTCACCTTTACGAACGCCTTTAAAATAGAATTTGGATAATCTTGCGCGTTCTGTAACAGCGATCTCTATCTCAATATTTTTTCCCTCAAGTTTGGTTATGAAGATCTCAACGTTAGAAAACCAATTCTCCTTCCATAATTTGGTAATGGCTTTTGAGAAATTATCACCCCCTGGTATTGAGACCTCATCACCGACATTGAGGTTCACAATCGAGAGCAAAAGATTCTCATCAAAAAATTTATTGCCTGTTACCTTAATGGCAGAGATCTTATATTTCCTGGCGGTTTTCTGATTGAAGATATTAAGCAGGTCAACGTCGATAGAAGTAATGGTTGTGTCAGGTATTTCCTGCGACCGTGCAGAAGTACTCACGAGCGATGTTACTAAAGCCAACACTAAAATTTTGTACACTTTCTGCATCCGTTTCGGTTTGTAAAGTTGCCGACTGGTTAAAAATCACCAGTTTTTTCAGCAAAATGGTTCGGGTTTTTAGGCGGGGCAAATTAACTGGAATAATGAAAAGTCTTTGTTAAATCGCCTGCTGTATTGTATTGTGGGATAAAATAAGCTATGCCAATTGGGTTTCCTCCTGTATTTGTTGCCCTGTTTTGCCAAATCTCCGCTCTCTTCCCTGGAAGTCGATTATGGCTTCGTACAGGTTGTCTTTGCGGAAATCGGGCCAGCGGGTATTGGTGAAGTATAATTCGGCATACGCTAACTGGTACAAAAGAAAATTGCTGATCCTGTATTCCCCACTGGTCCTGATCATCAGCTCCGGATCGGGAAACTGGCTGGTGGTAAGGTATTGCTGCAGGGTTTCATGATTGATCGTTTGCGGATCTATCTTTCCTGCTTTTACATCCAGGCCAATGTTTTTTACGGCATTTACCAGTTCCCAGCGACTGCTGTAACTCAATGCCATTATGAGGTTGAGGCCGGTGTTCTGGCTCGTCATCTCCAATGCTTCTTTCAATTCATCCTGCGCAAATTTGGGTAACATATTCAGGTCGCCGATCACATGCAGGCGGATATTGTTCTTGTTGAGCGTAGGCACTTCTTTGCGGATAGTCTCCACCAACAGCGACATCAATCCTTCTACTTCCTGTTGCGGCCTGTCCCAGTTCTCGGTGCTGAATGCATATAGGGTGAGGTATTGCAGACCCAGTTCGGCGCTTCCTTCCACGATATTGCGCACACTCTCCACGCCATGAAAATGACCGTACAGGCGGTCCTGTCCCTGTTCCTCGGCCCAGCGCCCATTTCCATCCATAATAATGGCGATATGTTGCGGCAACCGTCCCTTATCGATCCTGTCTATCAGGCTTTCCTGCATACTGAAAGGTGAATTAGGGTGCAAATCTAACAAAATAGAGGCGCATGAAAGGATATATTGCGATAAAATATGGGTTAAAGCTGCGGTTTAAGCTATTAGCTGTTAGGCGTTAGGCGTTAGCGCGTGAAATTAAGGCTGTTTTTTACTAAAGGTTAATAATGCGAACAAGGGTTGAAAATTGCAATATCCGGAGAATTGCAGAAGCGTTGCGCATCAACCCTTGATTCGCATAACTGGCAATTGGGAATGTTGTTTTGCATAGCCGCAACCCAATTGCTAACCTATAACTCCTGATTACCCCAGTCAGCCAGTCCGGCTTTTATCCGCACCTGGCTCGTACCAGGTAAATAAATATAACATACTTAAAACATACTTAAGATACAGTTGTTATACATAATCATATAAAAATGTGTTGGAACTGTGTTGGAACTGTGTTAGATCTGTGTTGGAACATACAATCAGGCCCGAATGAACCCCGAAGAAATATCGAAACCAGGGCAGCCCCAGGTTTCAGGGCTCATGCGCTAACGGTTTTCTTAGATCTTTGCTCTGCTGCCGTCTTTGCGTAAAATTTTCTTAACTTCCTAATGCCAGCAAAGCATGTAAAAAGAGTATATGCCACATCGGAAATCTTTCTTTTCAACCATGATCGTATTAATTATGGGAATCATGGACTGAAAATTGCCATATCAGCGGAATTGCAGAGGGTGATGGCTCTCATCAACCCTTGATTCGCATTAATAGCTAACTCCTAATACTTCGTAGAAGGTTGCGGGCATCGGTAAGACGACAAATTGAAAGAGATTCCGATCTTAAAAGTGGCGAACGCATCCTTTTGTAAGCTGTTACCTCTTTGGCGGCCTTTTATGCCGATAGAAGAACCGGTTTCATAGCTCCTGTCCTGCAACAAAAAGCCGGGCGAAGGGGAACCGTCGGGTAATGGCGGAAATGCGTCGGGTGCAAATAATCCGCTTACATCATCCAGGTAATCCGTACTGGTCATGCGGTAAGTAAGTTCTGCGAATACATTGGTGTTGGCATTCAACGCATATTTGGCGCCAAGCGTAATCGGAATGCTGAGGGCTATCGGGTTATAGGGTTGCAGGTCGGGGTATAAAGAGCTTCCCTGCCCCTCCGTACCCAGTGGGCGCAATAAATATTTTTCTCCACCGAGGTAAGCATAAGGATCGAAAGAAAAAACGCCGACACCAAGACCCACATACGGGGTAAATTCGTATCCTTCAAAACCGGGATGGAACTCAAAAAAATTAAAATCACCCGCAAGACTGATCTCCCAAACATTGCTGTTGAAACTGAGGTTGCGGGCTACCTGTACAGGATTATTGCTGTACACATCTGAATAACCTAACTGCACATAGTCGGCAGATAAACGTATTCCGATATAATTGGAAACCTGTTTCCTGAAAAATATTCCGGCTGCCAGCTTTGGACGGTTAACGGCGGTATTTGGATTGAGGTCGCCAAAATAATGACCCAGGCCCGCCGAAATTCCTACTTCACCCTGGTGCACGTAAGGTTCCAGCATTTGGGCACCGGCCCTTTGCAGGCCGATGATCAGGCAGATGATGGTTATCGTTTTTTTAAGCATAGTTCCCGGTGTAAATCGCTCTGGATAGTAAAATAGCATCAAAAATCAATACCAAAAAAGTTAATTCTTATGAATTATGCGTTGATTTTTTGTCACAAAACCAAAGATTCCTGTAGTAAAATCCGTGGTTTTGCCGCCCATAAGCCAGCAATCTTTATTTAGTTTCTCTTATCAAGTCCCCAGGTCAGCTTGGTTCTGAGGGTTGATAAAAAGCTGTTTTCGTTTAAACGAACCAGGTTTATCCCGAATTTTTCACGTCGTACCGCCAGCTGAATTGTCTTGGTCACGATCTCCCTCCGGGCATCCAATGCACAGATGAACTGGTCGGCACGGCTTTCCACTTCAAACGAGATCACGTTGGTATCGGGCACAATGATCGAACGAACGTTCAGGTTATGCGGCGCTACGGGTGTGATCACAAAACAGGCCGATTCGGGGAACATGATAGGGCCGTTACAGCTCATATTGTATCCCGTAGAACCGGTAGGTGTTGATACGATCAATCCATCCGCCCAATAGGTGTTTAAAAATTCACCGTTCAGGTAGGTATGGATCTTTACCATCGGTGAAATATCTCTTTTATGGATCGCGAACTCATTCAGCGCAAAAGGTGTTTCGCCAAACAGCGCCTCATTGGAATCGAGATGCATCAAAGAACGCTTATCTATCAGGTAAGTATGGTTGATCAATGAATCCACCGCACTGGCCAGTTCTTCTTTGCTGATACTTGCCAGGAACCCCAATCTCCCGAAATTGATGCCCAGGATCGGAATATTTTTATCTTTTACCAGGGTAACCGTATCCAGCAAAGTGCCATCGCCACCGAGACTGATCAGGCAATCGATCTGTTCATCAAGGTCATCCGTGGTTTTAAAGGGTGTGATCTTTTCATGCAGGTGTTTCGGCAGCGTAAACTGCTCGAGCAACTGGTGAAAGATGAGTATACATGTATCGTAACGGGTCAATTCCTCAATGAGCATCAGGAGTGGATTCTCCTGCTCAAAATCTAACCCGCGACTGTAGATAGCTACTTTCATTTGTTTGGTTTATCGGTTTACTGGTTTATCGGTTTATTGGTCCCGGCTGGTGCTACCAGTAAACCATTAAACTAATAAACTAATAAACTAAAAGTCGTTCCTCGTCTGTAAATATAAGCCATCCTTTCCCAGCTGGTTAAAGCTGTATTCGATTTTAAATACAAAATCGTAAACAGACACGATATCCATGCCAAAACCCCAGGTCCTGAGCAGTTTATTGTTGAGCGTGTTGGTGATATTGGGCGATGGGGAGTAAGCGTAACCGAGGTCCCCGTAAGCTTTCAGGAAAATGCGGAAAGGAATTTTATCATGTGTTTTGCTCTTGAAAGGATTGTGCAGAACGAAAGCCAGGAGTTGTTTATGAACCGTTGTTTTTAAAGCCGCGCCTAACATGCCATCCACCACATTATACTCGAGGCCGCGCATCTGGTAGAAACCGTAGCCGAATAAACGTTCATTTACAAAATAATTTTTGAACGGTGCTTTCGCGATCGCGAATCCCTCTAGATGAAGGAAAGATGTTCTGGTGATGGGCTTTGCGTACACGGCCCTTCCGCTCACCTGCCAGAGCCCGCTTACATTATCGAGCCCGCGACGATACAGGTTTGCTTCTCCTAAAAAACCGCTTGTAGGATATGAGATCAAATCAACATTATAATATTTGTACTGGTAACCAAAATCAACGAACTGCAATCTTGTTCTTTGTTCGGGAAAATACAATGGATTGATCTTTGCCACTGTATCGGCAATGCGTTCATCATTATAAGATACGCGGAAATAATGCCGTTGTTTTACATCGGGACGATATGAATACGTAAAATCAAAATGCAATGCTTTTCTCGCCGGCGCTGATTCCTGTTTATAAAATAATTGTTTGTTATCACCGGTTGCATAGTTGATCTCTTTTTGTGTTGCATAGATCAATCCGATATTAAATCCTTTTTTGAGCGTTTTATCAAAAAAAGGGAGATCGTATCGTAAAGTGATCTGCTGCGTGTAACCATTGATCAGCCATACATCCAGGTTATCATTGCGGCCGCTTACATTGTTCTGCGTGAATTTGATCCCATAGTTTACCCGGTCGAGACTGCGATGCTGCTCTACCCACCACTGGTTAAAATTCCTGTCTATCAAGCGGAAATAGGGTAAGGGGAAAAAATACCAGCGTTCTTTGAGATCGATATTAATATCAACCACATTACCGACACGGGCCGAAATATAAACCGTCACATCAACAAATAAACTGGTGTTCATTACCTGTTGCCTGGCGAGTACTAATTTTTCATCGAGTTCACCTTCTAAAAAATGATCCCCCTGTGCAAAAGGCACTTCGCGTAAAACAATAAAGCTTTTGGTTCTTTTATTTCCTGAAAGAAAAACATTGCCGATCACCACCGGCGTGTTTTTTTGCGCGATGATATCAGAAAAGCCCGGCTGAGTAGTATCTCTCGGTACGCGTACATTTTGTGCAATGCACGGAAGCGATGTTCCAAGAATAAAAAGAAAAACAATAACACGCAATAGCCTCATCTCCGGTTCTGTTGATAAATCGTTGTAAAAATAGGGGATTTGAATGTTCGTCATTGCGAGGAACGAAGCAATCTGTATCACAATGTTCTCGCTGTTATGCAAAACACAGACTGCTTCGTGCCTCGCAGTGACGTGCCCGGTGCTCTCTTACATGTTCAGATAAGAGATCAAATGATTATAATTCTCTTTCAATTCATTCGCGTACGATTCTTCGCCAAAATAAAACCGCACAACGTATTCATACCGCTGGAATGTGGCAACGATATCTGATATCTCTATTTTATTCACTTTCAAGGTAACAACTACAAGGCCCGTATCAGTTTCTGTATAGGTATTGAGTTGCGTGATATAGGCATCATTTGTTTCCACTAAACGGCTGATCTCTCCAAAGGAGAAATTTCGTTTCTCGATTTCCAGGACGATGATGCCTCCACGATCTTCATTCCCGATAAACAATGAAACCCGTTTTAAAAGATCTTTCGAAGTGATCACGCCGGCGAGTTCGGCCTGCTCGTTCACAACGGGTAACAGGGATAATTCATTTTCTGCCAGCAGTTTTAGTGCCGATAAAAAATATTCCTCGCCTTTAACAGAAATATGCATCAGGGAAGATTGAACAGATGCCAGCAAATTACTTTCTTCTGCATCCAGCAGATCTTCTTTGCTGATGATACCCGAATATTTTTCTTCGCTCAGAACGGGCAGATGCAGTACATCGTATTCATCCATTAATTGAAGCGCAAGAGAAACCCGGTCAAATAAATTGACTGCTGGAAAACCGGAATTTATCAATTGTGATGCGAGCATGTGTACTTTCCTTCATATACGCTGAAAACCGTGCCAGGGTTGGCCTTACGATTTCAACCTGTTTAAAAACCCTTCTAAAACCTTGTTAAATTCATCAGGTACTTCCATCATCGGGGCGTGGCCGCATTTATCTACAAAATGCAGTTCGCTATTCGGGATAAGGCGGTTGAATTCGCGTCCCACAAAAGGAGGTGTAATGGTATCGTTGTTTCCCCAGATCAGGCAGGTTGGTTGTTTTATCTGGTTCAGTTCTTCACCAAGGTTATTGCGGATGGCGCTTTTTGCCAAAGCAATGATCTTGATCACTTTTATGCGGTTATTGGTGATCTCAAATACTTCATCCACCAATTCTTTGGTTGCTGTATTGGGATCATAAAAAGTTACCTGCGTTTTCTTTTTGATGTATTCGTAATCGCCGCGTTTGGGATAACTGTCGCCCATACCATTCTCAAACAAGCCGCTGCTTCCCGTAAGTATCAGCGATTTGATCCTTTCGGGATGTTTTAAAATATGCACCAGCGCCACATGCCCGCCTAGTGAATTACCTAATAAATGAATATCGCTGTAGCCTCTTGCTTCAATAAATTTCTGTACGTGTTTTTCAAGGCCACCCACAGATGTATGAAAGATATCGAGTTCAAATAACGGTAACAAGGGCACTACTACTTTGTAGCTGCCCCGGAAATGTTCAACCAGGTCCTTGAAATTGCTTAATGCGCCGAATAATCCATGCAATAACAGCAAAGTTTCGCCTTCCCCTTCTTCAATAAACTTAAACTTATCGTGTTGTTTGATCTCGTAACTCATTGGGTCAAATTCTTATGCAAGCATTATTGCGATTAGTACAAATAAAACGAAATTCATTCAAATACAATTTAAATGAATGCCGGGATCATGCAAAGATTGGAATAACGACTGCTAAAATACTGATTTTAAAGCAAAAGCCGATGAATAAGCGGCCCTGGTGAAGAATGGGCGTATGCGGGCTAAAGACAAGCGCTGCCGGAGTGTATGCATTTGAGAAGAGGGTAATGATCATTTAACCTTCGCCGGAAGATCACCAAAGAAATTAGAAAGTTCCTCAAACATCCCTTTGAACCATGGAATAAGAGAAGCAAAGATCCCGATGGCTTTTGGGCCCCATGGCTGCACAAATGCATAGCTGCGCGAATCATGAAATGTCTCTGGTTTTATCCAATGCAGTTTATCGGCGTAAAAAAGCACCACGCTGTAAACCATAATGTATAATGCTGCATACAGAACTACACCGCTTAGTTTATTGAGCCATCCAAGCATCACCATCCGCATGGCTGATTCGATGAGTTTTGCGCCAAGCCTGATCAATACAACCACACCGATCATTACCAATGCAAAAGAAAGGAACGGCAACCATGCAGAAGAAATACTGGTACTGTTTTTAAGCCAGCCCGCTACCAGGGTTGATAATTTCATAGCAGCCGCCAATCCAATTATGATCGCAACAAAAGAAAACACCGCCACCACAAACCCATTGCGAAGCCCTTTCATTACAGCGATGATCATGAGGATGATGAGGATGATGTCGATAACCATGGGAAGAAGCTTTGAGCTGCGAGCTATGAGCCATGAGCTTTGCACTGCTCGCTTGAAAAATATTTTTCTGTTTATTAGTTAGCAGTGCCAGGCTCATCGCTCACGGCTCAAGGCTCACAGCTATTTATTCAATCCTTCTTTCACCGCCGCCGCAATCGCTTTTCCATCTGCTTTACCTGCCAATTGTTTTGAAGCAACGCCCATTACTTTACCCATGTCCTGCGGGCCGGATGCGCCGAGTTCTGCGATGATCTTGCTTACTGCATCAGCTACTTCCGCTTCGCTCATTTGTTGCGGGAGGAATTTTTCTATGACGGCGATCTCTTCAGACTCTTTGGCAGCAAGGTCTGCGCGGTTTTGCTGTTCGTAGATCACCAATGAATCTTTGCGTGATTTAACGAGTTTCTGTAAGATCTTCATCTCACCATCTTCTGTTACCTGGCCATTCGCACCCGGGTCCGTTTTTGCCTTAATGATCTCGGCTTTGATGGCGCGTAATCCACGTAACAATGCTTCATCTTTTGCTTTCATGGCATCTTTCATTTGTGCCATCACTTTTTCTTCTAAGCTCATATCAATGTGTTTATTTGTTTTCTTTTAATTGGGTATCCTTGAATTTTTTATAAAAATCCTTTGCAAAATTTTTCATGTCATCCACCAGTTCTTTCTGTTGCGTGGCGCGCAGGTAAGTATCTGCCATACCCATCATGGTTTGATAATAAAAGTCGGCCATTTCATCAACCATCATGTCTTTTGTCCAGAGGTCGATGCGTAAAGCGCTTTTATCAGCGCCATCCCAAAAAGCCACCATCATCGATTTGGCGGGTTGCATCATATCTGCTGAACTGTCGCTGGCGGTCCATTGTATCTGCTGCGGAACTTTGTTTTCGTCTAATTCTATTTCTATTGAAATGTGTGATTTGTGCATTGCTTTTTCGTTGATCTTTTGATAAGAAGGGCAAAAGTAATAAGTTGTAAGTAATAAGTTCTAAGTATGTGGCCCAACTTATTACTTACAACTTATTACTTACAACTTCCTGCAGTTGTTGCCATAGCGCATCGGCCGTTTTTTCCCAGTTGAATTTTGCTGCCTGTTCCTTACCCGCAGCGATCAGGGAATATCGCAGCGATTCATCTTTGTAGAGGTCCATCATGTGTTTGGCAATTGCCGTGGGGTCCGAAGGGTCTGCATAAAGCGCCGCATCGCCGCCTGTTTCAGGCATGCTGCTGGTATTACTTGTGATCACGGGCACTTCGGCTTGCATCGCTTCAATGATGGGCAGGCCAAATCCTTCGAAGAAAGAAGGATAAACCAATGCATAGGCAGCAGCTGTTATTCTTGCCAGTTGATCATCAGGCAGATGATCCAGTAACACCACATCATCGCGGTAGCGATAGGTATTCAACTTGGTGAGGATTTCTTCATAATCCCATGCCAGCCTTCCGGCTACCAGCAACTTCATATTACTCTGCTGTCGTTTTTTAAAGAGGGAAAATGCTTTGAGCAGGTTCATCAGGTTTTTCCTGGGATGGATGCCGCCGGTAAAAAGAAAATATTCCCTTCCATCTGCAAAACTTTCTTTTACTTCTTCCCTATCGAACCAGGAGAAAGCCACAAAATGTTCCCTAGCCGCACCACTTACAACGCTGATCTTCCTTTCGGGTATTTTATAACGGGTTATTATATCCTGTTTTGTAAATTCAGATACAGCTACAATGCTTTTTGCTTTTACAAGAAATTTTTTAGTGAACAGTTGATAATACCTGCGGTGATACCAGGGAATGAATTTGGGAAAGTGAATAAAAGCAAGATCATGAACGATCAATACCTGCGGAATGCGGGTACTGAGACTGCAAAAACCATAGGGCTGTAACCAGGCATCTACTTTATAGGGACGCAAAGCCGCGGGCGCTTTTACATTGTACCAATAGTAAAAAGCCAGCGGGTGGCGCGCAGGTGGCGGAACAATAATGGCCTTTACATTAGGTGCATAAATGAATTGCTTGTCGAATGAGCGGTCGAAAACAAAAATGAATTCATGTTCAGGATGTTGTTTTACCAACCGGCTCAATACCTCATTAGCATAATGCCCGTAACCCTCCAACCGGTCTTTCTGCAGGAATATTGCGTTAACAGCGATGCGCATAGACAGCAAAAGTAATGGCAATGCGGTTAAGTCTGGAGTTAGAAGTCTGGAGACTGGAGGTAACCACTCAGTCTCCAGACTTCTAACTCCAGACTTATAGATAAGGCTTTTAAACTGATGACACAATCGTGTGCCTTGAAATGTTAAATTAAACAAATAAGGAAAAAACATAACCTGTTTTCCCGAAATTGTACCCTTATGAGAAAACATATCATATTGATCCTGCTGGTTATTGCCGGAAATGTGTATGGGGCCGATTCGCTTCATGTTGACTTAAACACGAGGGTTTTGAAACAAGGCGATACACTTGAATTCAAATGCACGGTGGCCAATTTTGCCAAACTGAAATTACAGCGCGCCACTTTGAATGTATGGATAGATGATGTTCTGACACATAAGCGTTGGAAATTCCGTTACCCGATGATCAATGGAGAATGTTCTGCAGCACTTACGTTAGGTGATAAAATACCTGATGGCCATTATGCTGTAAATTTTTTAGTACAACCCGGATTTTTCAGGATCAGCGGCGAGATTCAGCAACATAACCGCCATGATACCGGGATCAATTACATGATGTTCTTTAAAAATAAAAAAGGCGCATATTTTGATCGTGTGCATGTTGAGAAGGACGGTAATTTCCGTTTAAAAAGTACCCTGTTCGAAGATTCTGCTTATTTTATTTTTACACCGAACATAAAGGTCAACAATAACTACCTCGTTATTGATATTGAAACGCCACTGGATTCTGCATTTGTTCCTGTTTTGCAGAAAACACATTTTATTACCGTTGGCAATAAGCAAATGGCCGCGGCCGGAAAAACAGATACTTCTTCTTATGTTTTTTCAGATGTTGAAGTAGACCAGGGTACACTCCCCGGCGTAACGGTTAAAACAAAACTAAAAACAAAGGTTCAGCAGTTTGATGAAGAATATTCAAACGGGTTATTCGACAACCCGGAAGCCCTCATTTTTGATGGTATTGAAAGCACACAAATAGAACGCTCCATTGATATTTTTCATTTCCTGATGGGACGGATAGCGGGACTCGACGTTGACGTGCTTGGAAATGCCTCGTGGCGGGGGCATGGCGTAGAATTCTTTGTTGATGAATTTCCATTCGAAGCACGTGATATTTTTTTCGTTTCACCGTTAGATGTGGCCATGATCAAAGTGTACAGGCCGCCTTCGCATATATCGGGCAACTTTTCAAACCAGGGAGGATCCATTGCTATTTATACCAAACGCGGAGCTTACCTGACCAAGAGAAACTCAAGACACAATTTTATTGTTCGCGGATACAACAGGCTGGAAGACAGATGGGAACTATAAATATATTCTGATAATGAAAAAACGTCCTTGTTTTTAACGGACATTGCATCCTGATTATGAAAAAAAATTTGCTGATACTGTTGCTTGCATTTACCGGAACGGTATATGGTTCCGATTCGCTGCGCATAGAACTCAATACAAGAAAATTCAATAAAGGCGATACGCTCGACTTTAAATGTACCATACCCAATTTTGCTGAATTGAAATTACAGCGTTCTACATTAAATGTATGGATCGAAGATCTTGAAAGAACGCATCGCTGGAAATATCGTTATCCAATTATCGATGGCGAAGTATCGGCATCATTAGCCATTACCGATAAAATACCCGACGGACGTTATGCAGTTAACTTCCTTGTGCAGCCTGGGTTTTTGAAGGTAACCGGCGAAGTAGTGGCCCATGATAAAAAAGACACGAGCATCATGTACATGATGATGCTTAAAAATAAAAAAGGAACCTATATAGACAATACACCTGTTACAGCAGAAGGTGGTTTCCGTTTAAAAAGCACCTTGTTCCTTGACTCTGCTTTTTTTGTTTTTGCACCGGCCAATAAAGCAAAACGCAACTATCTTGCCATCGCTATTGAAACATTGCTCGATTCTGCATTTGTGCCCGCACTATACGAGACGCATTTTATTTCCGTTGGCGATGTTACTGCACTCGGTGGAAAAAAAACAGATACCACACACTACACTTTCAGTTCCGAAGAAGCTGATAAACTGTTGCCAGACGTAACCGTTACAACAAAATACAAATCAAAAGTGCAACAGTTCGATGCGGAATATTATTCGCATGGATTGTTTCAGAATGAGGGTGCTATTGTGTTTGACGGGATCGAGAAAAAAGACATCGCCCGTTCATCAACCATTATGCAGTTTATTGTAAGTAATGTAACCGGCTTAGTGGAAGATCCGGATGGTGGCATCTTCTGGCGGCAGCAGCCGGTTCAATTCTATCTGGATGAATTTGCTGTTTCACCGGAGGATCTTGTTTTTATTTCACCCGCAGATATCGCAATGATCAAAGCATTCAGGCCACCGGCGCATGTGGGTGGTGATTTCGATCTTGTATCCGGCGCCATCGCTGTTTATACCAAGAAAGGGACTTACCTGAACGACAACAAGTATCGCCATTCTTTTATTGTGAAGGGGTATACGAATTTTGAAAGTAAGTGGCAGTAGACTGAATGAATATTGAATAATGAACAGGGAATTTTGAATGTTGAAGTAAGGTTCGCGCACATCGGAACGTCACCTTACTTAACATCAATTATTTCTTCTGCTTTCCGGCCCAGGCATCCATTTTCTTTTCCAATACCTCCAAAGGAAGATTGCCATCTTTTAATATCTCATCATGAAACGCTGCGATTTTAAAATCGGCACCGAGTTGTTGCTCGTATTTGGTTCGCAGCTCGCGGATCTTTAGTGCGCCGATTTTGTAGCCCAGCGCCTGCGCTGGTATCACCATGTATCTTTCTATTTCAGCAGTGGCGCCTTCTTCGCTGATCTGTTCATTCTCCATCATGTATTGAATGGCTTCTTCTCTTGTCATTCCTTTGGTGTGCATGGCCACATCAACAACAAGTCGTATTGCACGATGTATCTCATCTCCCAATGCGCCCATGTGCTGGTATGGATCAGTATATAATCCTAACTCTTTTCCCAAACTCTCGCAGTATAATGCCCATCCTTCTGCATAAGCATTGTTACCGCCGAAGCGACGGAACTTTGGCAACTTGTTATTCTCCTGTTGTAAACTGATCTGGTAATGATGGCCGGGAATCGCTTCATGCAGGAAAAGACTTTCCATTCCGCTTGTTGTATTAAATGTAGTAGCATCTAAAATAGGAACATAAAAAATACCAGGTCTTGAACCGTCTGCACTTCCCTGGAAATATTCGGCACTTGCACTGGCTGCCCGGAAAGCTTCTGTTTGTCTTATCTCAAAAGGCGTTTTCGGTGTATGGCCAAACATTTTCTGAAGGCTTGGTTCCATGGTTTTGTGTATCGCTTCAAACGCATCTAATATTTCCTTGGGCGTTTTATACGGTGTGAATTTTTTATCTGTTTTGAGATAGGCAAAAAATGCTTTCAGGTCGCCAGTGAAGCCTGTGGCAGTTTTTATCTTTTCCATTTCTAAACGGATGCGTTGCACTTCTGACAGGCCGGTGTTATATATCTCATCGGGTGTTTTGCTTGTAGTAGTTTGCTGGCGAACCAGGAAACCATAATATTTATCTCCACCCGGGATACCGCTGATGCCAGTGGTGGTGCGCGCTTTTGGCAAGTATTCGTTCTGCAAAAAATCTCCTAACTTTTTAAATGAAGGCGTGACCTGTTCATTGATCGCTTTTACATATACATCAGTCAATCTTTTTTTATCCGCTTCGCTGAAGTTTGATGGAAGATTGGTGATGGGACCATAGAACAAACTTTTGGTTGCATCCGTTGCAACCATCGATTGCATTTGCGGGACCATTTTAACCACAATCGTCTTTGGTAAAACATATCCTTCAGCCATTCCTCTTTTGAAATAAACAATTGCGCTATCCACATAGGCAGGGAATACTGCCACACGTTGTAACCAGTTCTCATAATCTTTCACAGTTGCAAAAGGTTGTATTACGCTGCCGCTACCAAACTGGCTGAATGTGAGATGTGAACTCTGGAACTGGTTCAGCGGAAAATAATTTTCATGAAAGGTCAGCCCTTCCAGGTTTACCCGCATTTCGCGGGAGAATACATCAAAGCTCAGTTTATCATTATCATTCAACGCATCCCTTTCAAATTTTGAAATATAGATGCGGTAGCGGTCGTAGAATTCTTTTAATTTTTGACGGTAACTATCCGTAAAATCTATATACCATTTATCGTTATATCGGTTATCGCCATTGACCGTTGCTTCGAAAGGAAATAATTGCAGGCGTTCTTCATAATATTTATCAAGCAAGGAAGCGAGTTCTGTATTATCGCCCATTGTCTGGTTTGTATTACTGAGTTTGCATCCCGCAAACAAAAAGATCATTGATAGGAGTATGGCCGCTTTTTTCATGGTATGAGTTGAGGAATTAAAGTTAGGGAACCCGCAGCACACAATGGTCAATGGACCATAGTCTATGGACCATGGTCTATCGACTATTTGTTTTCATAGGTGTAAAATCCTTTACCCGTCTTCCTCCCCAATTCTCCCGCATCCAGTTTTTGTTTTTGTATAGGAGATGGCGTTAATCTTTCCGGTTTGCCCAAAGCATCCCAAACAATATGGCTCACACGATAATTGATATCCATACCGATCAGGTCCATTAGTTTAAAAGGGCCCATTTTAAAACCGGTGGATTCCATTACGGTATCAACTGTTTCAATAGTGGCCAATCCCTGTTCTACCAGTTTCATCGCTTCGAGGTAATAATGTCTGGCCACCCTGTTCACGATAAACCCGGGAGCATCGTTGCAGATCACGGCGGTCTTTCCCATTGTACCGGCCAGTTGAACAACTGAAGCCAATACCTGTTGATCGGTGTAGCCTGTTTTGATCACTTCCACCAGTTTCATTACCGGTGCGGGATTAAAAAAATGCATTCCGAGAACTCTTCGCGGATTAGGGATTTCCGATGCGATCTCCGCAACTGCTATGGAAGATGTATTGGTAGCGAAAATGCTATCGGAGGAATTGATTTCCGACAAACGGTTAAAAAGTTCCGTTTTTGCCTCTTTCTTTTCTATGATGGCTTCAATAATCAGATCCGCAACACAATCTTTTATTTCGCTGGTAAAGCGAAGCCTTTCCATGCATTGCTCTTGTTGTTCTGTCGTGATCTTTTCTTTGTCCAATAACCATTGGAGGTTTTTTTCAATGCCTGTTTTGCTTTTAGCCAGCATGTCTTTATTCACATCAAACTGAATCGTAATATAACCCGATAAAGCAGCTACCTGGGCAATGCCACTACCCATAGTTCCGGCCCCGCAAACACAGATGGTGTTGATGTTCATGTTGCGAAACTACTTCATTTAGTTTGGGGTTTGTGGTTGGCTGGCTTAGAGTATTGGAATTACTTTCGGTAGCTGGCACGGAACAAACCACAAACTACAAACCGCCTCTCTACACATCTTTTCCACTTCTGCATATTCTTAACGAATCTGGCGGCAGACTTATCTTATTTTTACTGTATGCAAAATAGCCTGCAGCAGCTGGACCTTTTTGGTTTCCCGATAGAAACACCGGCGCAACCAAAGAAAAAAGAAAAATCCATTAAGCCACCGAATCCAATAGAAGTGGCGGAAACAGCTATTGAAGTAAAAGAGCCAACTGCAGAACCAGTGGTGATTGAAAATAAAGAGATCGTTTCTTCCGCTGCAGCTGTTGTTTCGGAACAACCTTCCGTTAAAAAAAATATCCCTTCTAAACAGGTAAGCAAGCGTGGCAGGAAATCTTTTAAAGAGATGGATAACGAGGCCGACCTGATAGATGTGCCGGATGATGAAGTGTTACAACAAAAATTATATTATTCTATTAGTGAGGTAGCAGGATGGTTTAAAGTAAATACTTCACTGCTTCGCTACTGGGAAAATGAATTTGATATTTTACAACCACGTAAGACCCGCAAAGGCGACAGGCTGTTCAGGGTAGAAGACGTAAAAAATCTCCAGCTCATTTATTTTCTTCTCCGCCAGCGCAAATTCTCCATTGATGGCGCAAAAAATTATCTTAAGAACAACAGGCAGGAAGCTGATACGCAAGTGAGGCTTGTAGAGTCACTAACGAAATTCAGGTCTTTTCTCTTGGAGTTGAAGGCGAATTTGCAGGCTTGAGACGAGAAGTTTCACGCAAAGGCGCAGAGGGGCAAAGGCGCAAAGAGAAATTTCGAGCAAATTTTTATTTTGACGTAACGATTACATCAGTGTTCGCTGCGGCTAGCTCCAACCCACTTTTCTCTAACAATTCAATCACTTCCAGATTCACCGCTTCACGGAGGGTGTTGAATTCTTCTATGGATTGTTGCATGGTTGTGAAATAATCGACGGCAACAATATGTGCGTTCTTCCCGGTGTCCATAAAGTACACAGAAGTATTTTCAATCTCGTTTTTTTTGAGGATGGTCTTGATGGCGGGTGTTAATCCTTTCAGTTGCTGTGCCGTAGCGCTTAAGCTAAGTTCCAGACGCAATTCAACTTTTCTTTGTGTGCGCAAAGTGATATTGTCAACGATGGTATCCACCATTTGTTTGTTAGGTACGGAGATATAGGTTTTATCGAGCGTGCGGATACGTGTGCTGCGTAAGCCAATACGTTCTATCGTGCCTGTGAAATTATTCACTTTTACCTGGTCGCCGGTGATAAAAGGTTTATCGAAAAAGATGATGAACGATGCGATCAGGTTCTCCATGCTTTCCCTCGTTGCCAGCGCAATAGCGGCGCCAACAATACTCAAGCCGGTAAGTAAATTGCCGATCGGTTTATTGAATGAAAAACGAAGGATCAACAAGATCCCAATCATCACTAATATCACTTTAAAAAAATCTTTAAAGAAAACAACGAGTTGGTTATCCGTCTGATCTGCTGTGAGATTGGCTTTTTCTTCCAGTATCATCGCCACAAAATCGATCACTCGCAGGCAAAGCCAGATAAAAACAATGATCACTGTTCCGGCGGCAATTGAATCGATCAGTTGTTTAAACGTGAAATGGTAAATGGTGAAATCAAGATCAGAAGGAAAATTTAATTTATCAAGGGCAATGATGGTTACGATCAACACTAAGAAAAGATCCAATGGTTCAACCACCAGGTCGAGAAAAGATTGGCGCTCAATATTCTTTGCCGCTTTGGCAACGATCTTGTATAATAATTTGGCTAAGTATTTTGAGATAAGCCTTTTGATGAATACTGCCAGCAATATCACGCCTACTACAAATAAGTAGTCTCTAATTGTGTTATTCAGGAATTCTGTTTGGAGGAACTTTTCCATGGGTGCAAGTTACAATGGATGCAGAGAATGGCACGCGGATTAAACGGAAAAAAACGGATCTGCGCCGATCTGTTAGCAATCTGCAAATTGATCCGTGAAAATCCGTTTTTTCCGCGTTATCCGCGTGCTATTTTTTTGGAGAAAAGGAAATAAGTATTTTTTTAGACCGACTCCCATTTATGCAATTGCACATTTGTACCATCAAACTCCGCGTACGTAAAATTGCGGATCCAGTCGCCGAGGTTAATGTAGTGGCTGTTACCGGGCAATATATAATCGAGCGGGTAATGGCGATGGCCGAAAATAAAATAATCAAAATGCTCATGTTGTAAGATCTCTTTGCAATAAACGATCAGCCATTCTTTGTCTTCACCCAAAAATGCCTCATCGGCCGAACCTGTTTTTTCACGACTCTTGCGGCTGAAATAATTGGCGAGGCCGATGCCCCAGGTTGGGTGCAGTTGTCCAAACAACCATTGGCAGAAAGGGTTGCGGAATATTTTCTTGATGAATTTATACCCGTGATCGCCCGGACCTAGTCCATCACCATGTCCTATGTAAAAACGTTTACCGTTCCATTCGAAAGTTTTGGGGTGATGATACACGGGGATGTTCAGTTCTTTTTCAAAATACCCGCTCATCCACATATCATGGTTGCCAACAAATACATGAATGGGAATACCACTGTCGCTGAGTTCTGCCAGTTTGCCTAACAAACGTGTATACCCCCGCGGCACTACTTTTTTATACTCGTACCAGAAATCAAAAATATCGCCAACGATAAAGATCTGCGCTGCGGTATTACGAATGTTTTCTAAAAAAGCCACTACTTTTTTTTCTCGTACAAGGCTGTTTTCATGATCAGGTGCTCCGAGATGGAAATCGGAGAGGAAATATATTTTTTTATCTGGAGTAGCCATTATTGATATCAACTTTTATTCTTCATATACTCCAGTGTATCGCCACTTTCAATATGTGTTTTACCAGCAGTATCGCCGTTAAACCAATATATCCATGCCGATGTTTGTCCTTCGTTAGCATATACGATGGTTTGCTCTCTCCGGTAAAGCGGCGTATCACCATGTTCAACATTCAGCCCTTCATAATCATCCAGCTGTGCAATGGCCCATTCAAATTCTTCGGGGTTATTGATACGGTATAATTCTCCAATAATAAATTGATCTTTTTCTGTTGGCACTGCTGCAGGGTATTCTCCCATATCGTACAAACTGCCTTTTACTTTAGCATCTGATACCAATCTAAAATAACGGCTGATATATTCATACGCCGGATGATGAAACCCGCTGCGAAGCGAGCCATATACGAATACCTGACCGTTGAAATGTTCCATCATGGTGAAAGGAATTAACTGTCTACTAAAAAACAAAATACTTCTTTGGGGCCATGTACACCTACCACCAAAGTTTTTTCTATATCGGCAGTGCGGCTGGGCCCTGTTGCGAGCGTAACCATGGAAGGAAATTGCTGGCCATACTCTTCACGCAATTGCTGGAGCCCTTCGCCGATATCGTATACCAGTTGGCTCGTGTAGGCAATACAAATATGTACAGGCGCATATACACTCACCGTTCTTCCGCTTAGCTGTGCGCTGCTCATGATCATGGTTCCGGTTCTTGCGATAAGTGATTCGCAACCGGTAATGGCGGCATCGCAGGTTGCTACATCATCAGAATATACAGTTGTGAAACCGGCTTGTGAAAGTTCTTCCTGCAAAGCGGTTTCGCGGGAGTAAATCTTCGTCCATTTGCGGGTTGTGATCAATGCCTGCAGTTGTGCTACCAGTTCTTCCTGGTTTGCGCAAAAGGAGAAACGTCCTTCAAGCCTGGTAAAGTTTTCTGCAAACTCAAGTTCCAGTTCCTGTTGTGAAGGAAGAAAAACACTTTCATTTCCTGTACTCGCAGGAAACGGAACAGGCACTGGTTTAGCCAGTGCCTGTTTTATTTTGGTCAGAATATTTTCTCTAGCGTTGTTTGCCATTTATCCAATTGTAGATGGTTCTGTACTTGTATCGGGATTGCTGATAGATGCGGCTGTATCCTGTGAAACAAAATGTTCCTTGTTCTCTTCGGGCTCTATTTCCAACACTTTCTTTTCTTCGAAAGGGCGCTTGCCGATCAGTTCTTCCACATCGCTTTTATGCAATACTTCTTTGTCTAATAATTCTTTGGCCAGTATTTCTACCTGCTCTTTTTTCTCCGTCAATAATTTGAGTGTGCGTCCGTAAGCATCGTCAATGATCCCTCTTACTTCTTCATCAATTATTTTTCCTGTCTCTTCACTGAATGGCTTAGTGAATGTGTTCTCCTGTGTTGGATCGTAGAAACTCACATTACCCACTTTCTTATTCATACCATAGGCAGTAACCATGCTGTAAGCGATCTTGGTAATCTGCTGCAGGTCGTTGGCTGCACCGGTTGAGATCTTTCCGAAAAATATTTCCTCCGCTGCACGGCCACCGAGTGTCATGCAGATCTGGTCCATCAGCTGATCGGTATTATATAAGTACTGTTCTGTTGGTGTGTACTGCGCATAACCCAATGCCGCTGTACCTCTTGGCACGATCGTTACTTTTAATAATGGATACGCGTGTTCGAGGAACCATCCACAAACCGCATGGCCCGCTTCGTGGTAAGCGATGATCGATTTTTCGTGCGGGGCAATGATCTTGTTCTTCTTTTCCAATCCACCGATCACGCGATCGATCGCATCCTGGAAATCGATCATCTCAACAGACTCTTTTCCTTTTCTCGCGGCGATCAATGCTGCTTCATTACAAACATTCGCAATATCCGCGCCGGCAAAACCAGGTGTTTGTTCTGCGAGCTTATGAAGATCCAGGGCTGCTGAAATTTTGATAGGGAGCAAATGCACTTTGAAAATCGTTTCACGGCCTTTCACATCCGGTTTATCAATAGAGATCTGGCGATCGAAACGTCCCGGGCGCAGCAAGGCTGTATCCAGTACATCCGGCCTGTTGGTTGCTGCAAGGATGATGATACCGGTATCTCCGCCAAAACCATCCATTTCTACCAGCAACTGGTTCAATGTATTTTCTCTTTCGTCGTTGCTCATGATGGCGTTTCGTCCGCGTGCACGTCCTATCGCATCTATCTCATCAATAAATATGATACATGGCGCTTTCTCGCGTGCCTGCTTAAACAGGTCGCGAACACGACTGGCACCTACGCCTACGAACATTTCCACAAAATCACTACCGCTTAAGCTGAAGAAAGGAACCTGTGCTTCACCCGCCATAGCTTTTGCCAGCAGGGTCTTACCCGTTCCGGGAGGGCCGATCAATAATGCGCCTTTCGGGATCTTACCGCCGAGGGCCGTATATTTTTTAGGGTTCTTTAAGAAGTCAACGATCTCCATCACTTCCACTTTTGCTTCATCCAAACCAGCAACATCTGCGAAAGTGATGTTTACTTTGGCGCCTTTATCAAACAGGGTTGCTTTTGATTTACCAATGCTGAAGATCCCGCCGGGACCACCTGCGCCGCCCTGGCCACCCATTTTACGCATAAGCAATACCCATACACCCACTATCAATAATAGCGTAAAGATGATATTGGCCGCCGGCCCAAACCACTCACCTTCGGTGATAGGGCTGATGCTTACTTCCGGAATATTATTGTCCTTAGCAAACTGCCTGAGATTTTCGGGATAGGTTTTGCTGTCCGCTACTTCAAACTCAAATAGGGGTACGTTCTTAAGTTTGTCTTTGCTGAGAGTTGTTTTTTGCAGTTTATCAACATAGAATTTTTTGGAAAGGCTATCCTGCTTGATATACACGCGAACCTTGTCTTTGTTCTTTACCAGGTCCAGTTTCTCTACATCACCTTGCAATAACATCTTTTGCTTGAACTCAACTTCGTCTACCTTAATAGTTTCCGGTGTGCCCTTGATAAAATTGGCCAGTAACAATACGGCTGCAATAATTGCGTAGATCCAATAAATACTGAATTTGGGGCCTTTGCGTGGGCCCTCTCCTTTATCCTGTCCGTTTAACCTTGTTGGTTTGTTTTCCTGTGACATATTCTTTATCCCCTGTATTAACTACGGTTTCTATTTGTAAAACGAATAACTGAACGTTATATTTTAAAATCCTTACAGATCGTGCATTTGCGAGGCGGCATCGCTCCACATCTCTTCCAGTTTATAAAACTTCCTGGCTTCGGGGTGCATTACGTGTACCACTACATTTACGTAATCGATCAATACCCATTGCAATGCGGTACGACCCTCGTGCTTATATGGCGCTTCCGCACATTTTTCTCTAACCTCGTGTTCAATATTATCGCAAATGGCTCTTACCTGCGTGGTACTGGATGCTTCGCAAACGATAAAAAAATCGGCGGATGCTTCCGGTATTTTCCGGAGGTCGAGGCTAATAATGTTTTCTCCCTTCTTATCCTGTATCGCTTTGATAATTGCTTTGAAGATCTTAGAGTTGCGTGTGAGCCTTGTGATCGCACTTTTTTCACGGCTTTGTAAAACAGCAAGAGGTTCCAATAATCGATCTGGTTTAAATGATTAATTTTGCTTGTCCGCCAAGCTTCAGCAAAGGCGGATCCCACCTCGCCGAAGCTTCGGCGGGCAAGTAACTTCGTCAAAAATACTAATTCTTTGTTACCCTCAGATGTGAAAAGTACCATTGGGCAGCCATTCATGGAATTAACTGTGGTTGAAAGCACCAACATTTATGCCATGGAGCGCTTACAGGCTAATTTGGCTGGCCATGGGGCAGCATTTTTTGCGCATCACCAGACTGCTGGAAAGGGGCAGCGGGGCAAAACCTGGTCGGATGAACCCAATACCAATATAGCGATGTCGGTAATTGTGGACTGTTCCTTCCTCTCTATCGCGCAGCCGTTTCCTTTAAGCGTGATGGTTGCGGTAGCCTGCCATGATCTTTTTAACAAATACGCAACGGATGAAACTTTTATCAAATGGCCCAATGATATCTATTGGCGTGACAGAAAGGCAGGGGGAATCTTGATTGAAACCCAGGTAAGAGGCGGGCAATGGCTTGGTGCTGTAGTAGGAATTGGGATTAATATCAACCAAACGGCTTTCCCGGAAATATTGAAGAATCCTGTTTCTTTAAGACAAATTACGGGTAAGGAATACGATACCGTAGCTGTTGCCAAAGAGCTGTGTGAATGCCTGGAGCGGCGATATGTTCAACTAAGGAATGGTGAGTTTGAGAATTTGCTGGGATACTATAATAGTCTTTTATTTAAGCGTGGAGAGAAGGTTCGTCTAAAGAGTAATTCAGCCGCGTTTTACTGTAAGATAGATTGCGTTTCGATTGAGGGCGAGTTGGTAGTAATTGACGGACCGAAGGAGAGTTTCCGGTTTGGAGAAGTTGAGTGGATTTGAACTAAACTATTTTTTGCCACAGACGACACAAATTACCACAGAAAATTCTGTGAAAATCTGTGTCGTCTGTGGCAATTGTTTTTACTTAATGATCTTCTCCAGCAATAAACCCTTCTTATCCTGCGCCAAATAAACTTCTGCATCATTATTCATGATAAGGACGAATTCTTTTTTATCAACCTTCTTGATATGGTTCAGGTTAACAATATAACTGCGGTGTGTTCTGAAGAACGGGCCGGAGCTTTCGAGGTATTCGAAATCGATCAGTTTTTTGGTGATCGTTAGCACACCGTGCGAGGTTGTGTAAAAACGGGTATAGCTTCCATCGGCCTGCAGGTAAATGATATCATCCATCTTTACCACAAAAATGGTTTCGGCGGTTTGCAATACGATCTTCTTATCAGACTGGTTGGAAAAATTTTCTTTCAGCACTTTATATTGCCTGTTCTCATTCACCGGCTCCTCAACACTTATTTTTTTCAAAGCCCGGGTCATATGTTCGAGGCGGACGGGCTTTAATATATAATCCACCGCAGATGTTTCAAATGCGCGCAAAGAGTGTTCGCTATAGGCGGTAACAAAGATGATCTTGAAATTGAGGCTTTGTTCATCAAAGAAATCAAGCAGTTCAAAACCGCTGTAGCCGGGCATGGCGATATCGAGGAAAATAAGATCGGGTTTGTGTTTGTTGATGCTTTTTACTGCTTCCGGTACATTTTTGCAATCAGCCATTATTTCTACCTGGCTGAAATTCTCTTCCAGCAGACCGCGCAATGCCCTTCTTGCATTGGGTTCATCATCTACTATGATCGCACGGATGTTCTGCATAAGCTTTCGAAGATAACCTGAGTTATGAAACAGTGAAAGATATTTTTGTTGCAGGCACTGCTTCTGTTACGGTACTGTTCTTTTTTTTCATAAAGCATGCCGATCACCACTGTAATCGGGGATAAATAGTTCGATCCGTGTTCCAAGTGACTCCTGCCTTTCATCTATTTTATCAATGATCCGGCAGGTAATTTTTTGTTTGTATAAGCGGTTAAAAAGGCTCATTCTCTCGTTCAGGGCAACTGTTGCAAAACTGAACGGCTTATTATGGCTGCGCTGGTTGATCTCCATAGAATGTAACCGGCCGATACCATTATCGTCTATGATCACCGTTAGCCCATCCGCGTGTTTCTCAAAAAGGATCTCTACTTTTTTATTACCCTGCTTATGCATTAACCCGTGTTTTACCGAGTTTTCTGCAAATGGCTGAAGCATGAGCGATGGAATGTAAATAGAGGAAAGATCATCAATATTGGCAATATCAATTTTATAGCTGAACCCTTCATCAAAGCGGGCTTTTTCAAGCTCGAGGTATAAACGGATATTTTCGATCTCATCTTTCAGAGGTAATAATTGTTTATCGCTGGCATGTAATGTTTTCCGCATGAGGTCGCTGAAATTACCAAGCAGTTCGCCTGCTTCTGTTTTACGGTTGCCATATACCAGGCCCTGAACGGTATTCAATACATTATACAAAAAGTGTGGATTCATTTGCGCGCGCAAAGCCACCAGTTGGCTTTTCAATAATTGTTCTTTGATTTTTTGGCGGCGCAATAAACTCTTTTTCCATTGGCGCAGGAACAATAATAATAACAGTGTAAGAAATACGAATGCAGGAATAAGAAAGCCTGCTTTTTGCCAATAGGGCCTTGGCACCGTAAAAGAAAAACTACGTATTGCACTTTTATAATTCAATCCCGCTACGGCTTTTATCTCGAAAGTATAACTGCCCGGGGCAAGCTGGTTAAAATAAAGCTGGTTGCTGAAGTTGTTAGCTGTTCGCCACACCGTATCCAACCCTTTCAACCGGTATTGGTATACCATTGCCGTGGCTGATAAATAATGCAGCGCCTCAAAATAAAAAGCGATATCCCTGTTTTCTCCCTGCAGGCTGTTGCCGACGATCACTTCCTTACCGTTGCTGGTTGCTTTGAGTAAAGGAAATTTGATTTCGAAATTAGAACCTTGCGGAAGATTGTAGCGAACCAGTATACCCGATGGTGTTGCAAACAATATTTTCCTGTTGGCAATAATAAAATCATTTACGATCGTATTGCTTAATCCGTATTCTTCGAGGTAATTGGTAATGATGCCTGTTTTCAGGTCAATGCGGTCGAGGCCAGCTTCTGTCAGTACCCATATATAATCATCCTGCCGCAATACTTTCCGGACATACATGCTGCTGAGCCCGCTTTTATCGCTGTATTTTTTTTTGATCTTTCCCTTATCGAAGATCATTACTCCATTGGTGGTCGTCCCTACCACGAGGCTCCCGTCAAGTTCTTGCTGAAGGGATTTGGCTATCACCGGCTTCCCGTTCTCATCTTTGAGTGTATTAATGGTTCCATCGTAATGGTATTCATACAGGTCATCTTCATATCCGATCCAGAACCGGTCATTATCCATAGAACTTAAAAAACAAATTCCCCTTTTCCCTCTCAGCAGTAAAATTCCTTTTTTACCCATCAGCATAACGTTGTGTTTGATAAAAACATTCAACGAATCCTGCTGCCTGTTTTTATACAATGGGCAATTGATCAGCGGGGTACGTTCATTCGATGTAAAATGATCGTTGAGTACTATACCCTTGTTAAACGTGACCACTACCAGGTTGCCAAATTTATCCCTGCCGACACTTTTGCTGAAGTCGATAAACTCGACCGGTTCCTTGCGATCTGGTTTAAAAACACCGCGGTTAGAAAAGATATTCTTACTGATCGAATCATAAGCAAGAAACTCCGTTTCCCGCTCCCAGTCCATCTGGTATTTCAATACATGACCCGTTAAAAGGTTAAGCTTTGCCATGGAACCCTGGCTATTCCCTGTTACTATCTCACCGTTAGGCAGTGCGAGCAGGCGTGTTAAATTATTCTGCAATGGGCCATCATATAGTTTCAGCAGGGTATTGTATAAGGATGAGCAGACAAACACACCGTTATCCAGTGTACTGAACCAATAATTTCCCTGGTAGTCTTTTACAACATCCGTTACCCTTTGATCGGGAAGATAACACTGGGTTTCGCCGGTCTCTTTGTTCCACTTGTATGCGCCCGACTGTGTGCAGAGCCAGTATTCATTCCTGTTGATACAGACCCCCTGAAAAATAGAGATCTTCTTTGCAAGGTTTGGTGGAGGCAGTATTTTGATCTGGCCATTTGTGATCTCAACAGCTTTGTTTCGATCGGTTGCAAAACCCATACAGAGTACGCTTCCTTCGTGCTGGATAAATTTGCAATAGGAATAAGATTGCCCAATGTTCTTCCACTTGTTCTTTTCGCTGTCTGAAAAAAGGTATCCTCCCGGCGTTAACGCATAAAACTTATCACCGTCCCGTACAGAAGCCGTGATCTGTTCGGCCATAAAAGGCAGCGTTACGTCGTACAACAGTTTACGTGTTGTCTTATCAAACTTATAGATGTTACTGAACGTATGTAACCATACATAGTTCGAGCCCACCTCCATATTAAGAAAGGTAGGCAGCTCACGGAGAATGTTGTTGTCTACTTCAAATCTTCTGAGCGTATCCTTCTGCAGGTAAAAAGACTGGTTGTGAAAGTTCATGCACCAGATAACACCCTTGTCATCTTCCTGCAGGTAACTTACTCCTTTTGATGTTGTGTTGTTAAATGGTACCGGCTGGAAAGTTCTGCCATTGAACCTATATAAACCTTTATCGGTACCCAGCCATATATAACCTTTGCTGTCGGTAAGCATATCGTAAATAACCTGCGTAGGGAGTTGCTCGGGAAAACCGATCTTCTTTACATATGGATATTGCCCATAGGCAGCAGATAAAAACAAGACACCAATCGTTACAATAATAATTCGCATGCAGGTTAATTTGCGGTAATCCTCTATTTCATCAACGTATTGAATTTTAAAGTTAATGGCTGTTATTAAATATATAACGAATATCGCTGTGATAACTCCTGAAGTTGATCGCGACTTATGATAGCACGATTCATCCATTCAAAACCCTCGTTGAAATATAAAAAGCGGATATATCACGGACGTTCTTGATAAACAAACAAGCCTGCTTCATGAAATAAAAGAGGGTTCCGGTAGAAAACCATAAAATGCGGCCTTTTTATACCCCAAATTACATCCATTACTTTATCAGTAATAATTGGGGGTAAGAGAGCTGCATCAACTGCAGCTTTCTTCATTTATATACTATCCCACCGCATATTTCCTATTCCATTGTACTTTGCAGGCATCATTTTATTTTAATTCAGGAGATGGATACTGTAAAGCTCACTCAATTCTCACATGGCGCCGGATGCGGATGCAAGATCGCGCCTGCTGTTCTTGATAAAATATTGCAACGCCATTCGCAGGTCACTGACCATAAACAATTACTCGTAGGCAACGGCAGTAAAGACGATGCGGCGGTGTATGATCTTGGAAATGGAACAGCGCTGATCAGCACCACAGATTTTTTTACACCGATCGTAGACGATGCATTCGCGTTCGGAAAAATTGCCAGCGCCAATGCCATCAGTGATGTATATGCCATGGGCGGAAAACCTATACTCGCTATCGCGATATTAGGCTGGCCTGTTGAGAAATTGCCTGCCGAACTTGCCCAACAGGTTTTGGAAGGCGCCCGCCAGGTTTGTACTGAAGCGGGAATACCATTGGCAGGTGGCCACAGCATCGATACCCCGGAACCCATTTTTGGTTTAGCAGTAAATGGCCTGGTCAATATCGAAAACCTGAAACAGAATAACACTGCAAAACAAGGCGACCTGTTATTTCTAACCAAACCGCTTGGTGTTGGTATTTTATCGACCGCTCAAAAAAGAGAGGTATTAAAAGACGAACATCTTGCATTAATGCTTACGCAACTAAGCACATTAAACAAGGCAGGTGAAGCTTTGGGAAAGATAAGCGGTGTTCATGCCATGACGGATGTTACAGGCTTCGGGCTGCTCGGGCATTTAATAGAAATGGCTGAAGGAAGTGAGCTCAGCGCCGAATTGGTCTATAACCATATTCCCATACTTGCTGCTGCTAAAGAATACCTGCCGCAACGCATCGTTCCCGATGCCACTTATCGCAACTGGAACGCGTATAGCAATAAAGTTGGTTTTGCGCCAGGTGTTAATGTAATGGAAGCATTCACTATCCTGCCTGATCCGCAAACTAATGGTGGATTATTGATCGCGGTTGCGCCGGAGTCAGTGAGTGAAGTGCAGGAGTTATTGAAGCGTTTTGGATTGATCGATTTTGTTGAACCAATCGGTACAATGATTGCCCAATCAGAGAAAGTCGTTACTGTTAAATAACCCCTCTGTGTAACTCTGTGTTCTTTGTATCTCTGTGGTGAAAAAAACTTGCACTATTAGCATGTTATTATCGAAGTGAAGGCTTCAACACAGAGATACAAAGAGCACGGAGGTTCACAGAGAAAAGCTATAGCAGGCTGTCTATCTTTTTCGCAAGCTTGTGATCCTTATCTGTAATGATATCACCCGCATCATGCGTGTTCAATGAGATCTCTACGGTGTTCCAAACGTTCGTCCACATGGGATGATGGTTCATTTTTTCTGCTTCCAGCGCAACCCTTGTCATAAACGCGAATGCTTCGGAGAAATCTTTGAAGGTGAATTTTTGGTAGAGGGCGTTGTTTTTTTCGGTCCACATGGCTTTATTATTTTGGATTTTGGAATTGGGAAATTTTGGAATTTAAAAAACCATATTGCCTTTATTCTTTATCTGCTCTTTGGTTAGTTCTGCTACCAACTGTACGCCATTCAGGCTTTTTACGGCCTGTTTTATCCAGTCGCACTTATCCTCGTCTACCAGGTCGCCTTTCATGAGCCATAAAAAGTCCATGTGTTTGAACTCCGGTAAAAGGTATTCTCCATCAAACTGGTTATGGTAAAGGTAGTGTGTTAAAAAGCTATTGGGCTCGCTTGATTGGTAAACAGAAAAATAATAACTACGGTCTTTTTTTTTGAGATGGATTTCAATATCAGAATTGAGCCTGAAATCATAACCCAGCTGGTTATTCAATTGCAGGCAGAACTGGTAATTCTTAACCGGCGCCGTAATGCCCAATAAACGCGTCTCTTCAAAGAAGTCGTCGTTCAGTTCGTCTACATTAAGGCGTAGTTTCATTTAAGTGGCCGGTTAGAATACGATATCAAATACTTTCTCTTCGTTTCCTCTTTTTATCCGCAACTGTGCTTTATCCCCTTTGTTGAATTTGCTGAGTACATCGCTATAACTCTTCACGTCTACAAATTTATACTCTCCCAATTGCAAAAGAACATCGCCTGTTTGCAGGCCGGCTTTTTCTGCCAGTTTACCCGGACTAACACCATCGATCCGCATACCTGTTCCACTAAATCCATAATCAGGCATTACCCCCAGCGTTACCCTAAAGGCCCTGGCGCCGCCGGGTTGCGGATCGTTGGTTTTGGTGAAAGCGAATTTTCCTTTGCTATCTGCCAGTTCAATAATATGGTACACCCATTTTACAATATCCTTCTCTCCATTGTAATTGATCTTGTTCCAGTCATCCGTTGATTTGTGGTAATCGCTATGGCTGCCGGTAAATAAGAACATCACCGGAATATCCTTTCTGTAAAAAGTTGCATGATCACTCGGGCCACTGCCGGTACTGTCGAATTTTAGCGCGAGGTTATTTTTTTCTGCGGTCAATACTTCGCCCCAAACAGGCGATGTTCCAAACCCGCCGATGTTCAGTTTGTGAGAAGTATCGTATCGCCCCACCATATCCATATTGATCATATAGTTGGGTGTGATAACTGTTGAGGGATGTTCGGCCCAGTATTTACTTCCCAATAAACCCAACTCTTCGCCGGAAAAATTAATGATGAGGTAATTATTATGAATAGGTGCTGTTTTTTTCAACATCCGCGCCAGTTCTATCAATGCCGCAGTACCGCTTGCATTATCATCTGCGCCATTATGGATCACATGGCCTGTATCCAATGCACCGGGATCTTCTCCATACCCTAGGTGATCATAGTGCGCGCCAAGAATAACCGTATTGGCTGCATGATTATCAATGAATGCTGAAATATTCTTTCCTTTTCTTTTCCTTTCAGAAAAACTTACGTTCAGGTCAATATCAAGCGTGGCAGAATTATCAGAGAAATATTTTTTGTACCCTTCTTTGGTGATATAGATCACCGGAATTTTTGCCAGTTCGCTTTTATCATTTTTGTTGAACTGGATATTATCTGTAACGGCTGATGTATTATACAGGAATAACGCGGTAGCTCCTTTTGCGTACACTGCATTCACTGTTTTTTTGATCTCTTCCTCCACATCAAAATGCGGGTTGGTTTTGTTTTCTTCCAATACTTCTTTCAGGTCCTTGAACCAGGGTTGCTTTGATTCACTCAGTGCCATGGCGGGAGATCCGGTAACTTTTTTATTCGGGCTGATGGCAAGGGGCAGGTAGTCTTCGTTCAATACCAGTGTTTTTCCTTCAACTTTCAAACCGGTTACTGCATCCACCTGTTTTCCTTCGTTGATCTCGAATTCCTGTATATATCCATTGGTGCCTTTGGGCTCGAGTCCCATTTGCGTATACTGGTCAATGATATATTGCATAGCCAGCTCCTCGCCTTTGCTACCGGTTCTTCTTCCCTCCAGTTTATCATCCGCCAGGAACTGCACATGCGATGTAAGATTGGACACCAGTTCTGCGTTGGCTTTATCCTCCATCTGTTTTTTCTTCTTTTTACTCTGCGAATAAGAAAGTGCGGGTACCAGTAGTAAAACCGGCAGTAATTTTTTCATACAAGGTCTGTTTCGATTGCAAAAATACGCGGATAGGAGGAGGATAATGTTATACGAGTGTAAAATTGTTGTTTTGAGGAAATTAGGTTGGGATTGTGTTTTGTCGGAACACCTTCAATCGAAGTAAGAAAAAGGAAATTTAGAATTTGTAATTTCGAGTATACCAAGATGGATCAAGATGAAAATAATATCTGTAAAAGAGGCGCAGTGGATTGCCGATTACATTATTGAGATCGTTTTCAATGACAACAAGAAAAAACTTGTTGATTTCGGTGTATTCCTGAATAAGCACAGCCATCCTCAATATAACAAGTACAAAAAACCCGCCCAATTCAAGAAATTTAAAATTGAAAATGGGAACCTTGTATGGGGTAAGGATTGGGATATGATCTTTCCCGTATTTGATCTTTATAAAGGCAAAATCAACGCGTAAAACAAAATTGGCTTGTATTGGTACCGCTTTCGTGTGCTATCTTATCCTATTGTTACCAATCTCGTAACCCTCCCGCCTTTATTGCCGCTACTTTTGCAGGCACATCATTTATTTGGCAAAACCTTTATTACATATTGCATTAGTTGGCAACCCTAACAGCGGAAAGAGTTCGCTATTCAACGCGCTTACGGGGCTGAACCAGAAAGTGGGCAATTTTCCAGGTGTTACAGTTGATAAAAAGACCGGGCACGCGATGCTGGACGAAAACCTGGCAGCCGAACTGATCGATCTTCCCGGTACCTACAGTTTATATCCCCGCAGGGCGGATGAATGGGTGGCCTATAAAGTACTGATGGGCGCCGATACCGAGATCAAAGCCGATGTGGTGTTGCTGGTGGCCGATGCGAGTAACCTGAAACGAAACCTTCTTTTCTGCAGCCAGATCATCGATCTGAAGATCCCCGTTGTAATGGCGCTGACGATGAACGATATCGCAGCTAAAAAAGACATCAAAATTGATATCAGCGGGTTGGAAGCCGAACTGGGTATTCCCGTTGTAGCTGTAAATCCGAGAAAGAACAAAGGGCTGGCCGAATTAAAAAAAGTATTGGCACAGGTCTCTAAAATGAGCCCAACCCTGCATGCCCGGGATTTTATGAATACTAAAAAGCTGGCGCCGGTTTCGGTAGAACGTGTGCAGCAATTGTTTCCAAAACTTAGCGAATACGGTAGCATTCATTACCTGATCAATCATGAGAATTTCCCTTTGTCGTATAGTGAACAGGAGGAAATGGAAAAAATTGAGATCGACACAAAGTTCAATCCCACTAAAACGCAGGCTGAAGAGATCTTACAGCGGTACACCCGCATCAGGCAGATCATGCAACAACATGTTGTGGAGACCGGGCCGCTGGAAAAAAAAATGTTCACTGATAAATTAGACAACCTGCTTCTGCACCGCACCTGGGGTTATGTAATTTTATTGGTGGTTCTTTTTATGTTGTTCCAAAGCATTTTCTGGCTCGCGCAGTTCCCGATGGATGGGATCGAGTGGGTGTTTAAAGAACTGGCGGGAGGGCTCAATCATATGTTACCGCAAGCGTGGTGGAGTGATCTGTTGATCAATGGTTTTATTGCGGGGCTCAGTGGCATCCTGGTGTTTGTGCCTCAGATCATGATATTGTTTGGATTGATCACCATACTGGAAGACACCGGTTATATGGCCCGCATCAGTTTCTTAAGCGATAAGCTCATGCGCAAAGTGGGACTGAACGGAAAAAGCGTGATGCCAATGATCAGTGGTTTTGCCTGCGCTGTTCCCGCGATCATGAGTGCGCGTAATATTGAAAATAAAAAAGAAAGGCTGCTCACGATATTGGTAACGCCGTTAATGAGTTGCAGTGCACGTCTACCTGTTTATACCATTCTTATTTCTTTGGTGATAGATGATAAATATTATTTCGGTTTTTTAAGCGTACAGGGATTGGTAATGATGGCGCTGTACTTCCTTGGAACTTTTATGGCGTTGATCGTGAGCTATGTGATGAAGTTCTTTATTAAGATCAAAGAAAAAAGTTTTTTCATTCTCGAACTCCCCATTTACCGAGCGCCGCGCTGGAAAAATGTGGGCATCACCATGGTGGAGAAAGCAAAGATCTTTGTGTTTGATGCGGGAAAAGTGATCATCATGATCAGCCTGCTGCTCTGGTTCCTTAGTTCTTACGGCCCCGACGACAGAATGCAGAAAGTAGAGAACAGGTATGCAGCACTGATCGCACAACAACCCAATAAAACAGACTCCCTTCAAAAACATTTATCATCCGAAAAACTGCAGAACTCATACGCAGGCATCTTAGGCAAGGCGATCGAGCCGGCAATCAAACCATTGGGTTATGATTGGAAAATAGGTATCGCACTCATCACTTCATTTGCCGCAAGGGAAGTGTTTGTTGGAACGATGGCTACTTTATATAGTGTTGAAGAAACCGACAACTCTTCGCTACGACAAAAAATGGATGCAGCCAAACATGCTGATGGAAGTAAAGTATACACGCTGCCCGCGGCGCTTTCATTGATGGTGTTTTATGTATTAGCCATGCAGTGCATGAGCACACTTGCTGTTGTTAAAAGAGAAACCCGCACCTGGAAATGGCCAATATTCCAGTTTGTTTATATGACGGGGCTGGCGTATTTGTTGAGTTTTGTTACGTATCATTTATTCAAATAGATTTTTTTGCCGCGCCCTTTAGGGCGTGGGCGCAATGAATACTGTCTTATTAAGGGGCTTTAGCCCCCGGTATAAAAACTCGGGGCTAAAGCCCCGAAGGTGTTTACTTTGAAATTCTCTATCCACGCCCTGAAGGGCGCGGCAAAAGAAAAAAAATTACACCCCTTTCTCAATCAACGAATTCTTCTTCGTATCCTTCATAAACACATACACCAGCAAAGAAATAAATATGCATCCTGTTGTATACCAATAATACCCCGCTTCATTCCCCCCGTTCTTAAACCACAGCGCGAGATATTCAGCGGTTCCTCCAAACAAAGCAACGGTAACTGAATAGGGAAACCCAACACCCAATGCACGGATACTTGCTGGAAATAATTCTGCTTTTACAACTGCATTAATAGAGGTATACCCGCTAACGATCAGCAAAGCAGCCATCATCAATAAAAATACAGGGAACAATCCCGTTGTGTGGCTTAGCGTCGTTAGGATCGGTACCGTAAACAAAGTGCCGAGTATACCAAATCCGATCAGCAATGGCCTGCGTCCTATCTTATCGGACAATAATCCAAATAAAGGTTGAACAGCCGCATAAATAAACAGTGAAATAAATGCGAGCAGTGTGGATTGTCCCTTTGTCAAATGCACCGTATTCACAAGAAATTTCTGCATGTAAGTGGTGTAGGTATAAAAAGCGATCGTTCCGCCAAGTGTCAATCCCACCACGGTAGCTACCGCGCGTGGGTGATGCAACAATTCTTTGAGGGATCCTTTTTTATCTTTTGCCGTGGTTTTAGTTTTTTCAAAAGCATCCGTCTCATCCATATTCCTCCGCAGGTAAAATGCAATAAGTGATAATATCGAACCTACAAAAAACGGGATGCGCCAACCCCAGCCCTGCATTTGCGTAGCTGTAAGAACATTCTGCAGAATCAACTGTATGCCCACCGCAATCAGTTGCCCGCCGATCAGTGTTACATATTGAAAACTGGAATAAAATCCCCGTTTGCCTTTAACCGCCATCTCACTTAGATAGGTTGCGGCTGTTCCATATTCGCCGCCTACGCTTAGCCCCTGTAATAATCTTGCTGATAATAGCAGAACAGGTGCCGCGATGCCGATACTGGCATAGGAAGGCGTGATCGCGATCACCAGCGAGCCGAAAGACATCAGCAGCACCGAAAGCGTCATCGCCCATTTTCTTCCCTTCCTGTCGGCCAGGCTTCCGAATAACCATCCGCCGATAGGGCGCATTAAAAAGCCAACTGCAAAAATGCCCGCTGTATTTAACAGGTTAGCCGTTGCATCTTTACCCGGAAAAAACACCGGCGCGAAGTACAGTGAAAACGCCGCATAAGCATACCAGTCGTACCATTCCACCAGGTTACCCACGGAACCGCTTACGATAGCCTTGAGACGGTGGCCGGCCGGAACAGGATGCACTGGGTCCATTTCGGGATAAATTGTGTTTGAGACCATACAGGCCTTTCATTGTTCAAGATAATCATATATCTTTTCTCCCGCTACCAGGCTATAGGCAGTAAGCTATGCGTACCCGCTCACCTACCGGGGAATTTCCCGTATCCGAACAAGGAAAAGCCCGTCTTTATTTCAAATATTTTTTTTGAATATTTGAGACTTATTTTTTCCGAACCAAAACTAAACCCAATCATCATGGCAAACGAATGCAGGATCCAATTCTACTTCAGGGCAGAAGATGTAAAAAAATTGTTGGACGAGAATCCCGGGGCAAAGGGCATTATCGTTTCACAATCGATCAAAAGAGAAAAACCAAAAGGCGCAGAAAACTATGTGAACGTTGCACATATCAGGGCAAGGGTTCATATGCCACAACCGGTGGAGGAAACCCAAAGCGCTAAACTAATGGAAGGCGGAGATGAGCCACCACCCGAAGAAGGTATTGATGGTTGTCCTTTCCCTCCGGGCTGCACACCATAGATAATTTTTTTACGAACAGTTTATACGATTTTTTTGAAAAGCATCATTGACCTTTTAAACTACATAGATATTGCGGCTCCTTTGCTGACGCTTTTTTTCTTTATAAAGCCTTTTGGGCAAATGGCGAAGGAGCTGCATTATATTTTCTGGTTTGTTTTGATACAATTTGTTACCAATCTTTCCGCCATACTGGTAGAAAAGATCTTTGTCTTGCCCAACTATACCGTCTATGTAATTAATATTGTGCTGTCATTCGCCATTCTCTCCGCATTGTTTTATAAAATGGATAACAGTGCGCTGAAAAAGCTGATCCCGCCGGCATCACTTTTATTTATTATTTGCGGTGTTGTGTCGTTATGTAACGGTGAAGGATTGTATACCTACAACAGCGTGATCTCCGCAATGGCCAGCTTCCTGATCACGGCTTATTGCCTTATCTTTTTTTACTGGAAACTGGTTAAGGATACAAAGCTATCAGGATTAACAAACAGTGCGCTGTTCTGGATCATCATTGGCCTTTTTACCTATTATACCGGTAGTTTTTTTATATTTATCTCTTACAAATACCTGATCGTACAGGAATCCGGGCTGATCGGGATTCTCTGGCGGTTCCATAATGTACTCTTAACCATTTTCTGTATCTACACGATCTACGGCCTCACATGCAAAGACTATCAGAGAACATAAGCATTATCCTGGGGGCATCGAGTATACTCCTTTTGATAACACTGTTTATTGTTATGCTGGTGATGGCCTACCTAAAGCGCGACTTGAAATACCTGAAGGAAAAAGAAACCATGGAAGCCGATTTTGAAAAACAATTATTGCGGTCACAGTTGGAGACGCAGGAAGAAACCCTTAACCAGCTCAGCATCGAGATACATGATAATGTGGGCCAGTTGCTGAATAGTACCAAACTACTCATCGGCCTCACTCAACGTTCACTTTCCGAATCGCCCGATACATTAACGATGGCTGATGAAACATTGGCCAAAGCCATACAGGAATTGCGTTCCTTATCAAAATCGTTGAACAAAGAATGGCTGCAGCAATTTAATTTTATTGAGAACCTGGAAGGCGAGATCAACAGGATCAACGCAGCAAAAAGTTTACAGATACATTTATCCCGCCCTGAAGCGCTATCACTAAAAGCCGAAGCGCAGACCATTCTTTTCCGCATCGTACAGGAAATTTTACAAAACAGTATTAAACACGCGCAGGCTAAAAATATCGGGATCAATATAAAAGAAGATCCCCAGTGGCTTTTTATTTACATTGCTGATGATGGAACCGGTTTTGATGAAACAACCATTAAAAAAAGTGTGGGTATACTGAACGTCAGGCACAGAACACATTTACTAGGCGGCACGGTAGAATGGGAAGCATCACCAACCAACGGCACCAGGGTTACCATTCAATTACCGGTTAACACAGATAAATCATGAAAATCCCTATAGGCATTGTAGACGATCACCAGCTCTTCCTGAAATCTTTGAGCCTGATGCTGAAAAGTTTTGAAGTATATGATGTGGTAGCGGAAGCGGTGAACGGAAAAGAATTACAGGAAAAATTACAGCAGTGCCCCGTACCACCAGCCATTATGCTGATAGACGTGAATATGCCTGTAATGAACGGCATTGAAACAGCCAAATGGCTCAATGCCAATTATCCCCAGACAAAATTGGTAGCGCTTTCTATGAATGATAATGATACGGTTATCATCGACATGATCAAAGCCGGTTGCTGCGCTTACTTATTAAAAGAAACACATCCTGATGAACTTGAAAAAGCCTTGCAGGAAATACATGCCAAAGGTTTTTACAATGCAGATGCGAGCAATATCAATTTCAGAAGACTATTGCAATCTGAAAAAGATGCGGTGGTGATCTCTGAAAAAGAAAAGCTGTTTTTACAACATGCCTGTTCGGATCTAACCTATAAAGAAATTGCCGCGCTGATGTTTCTCAGTGAACGAACCATTGATGGCTACCGCGAAACATTATTCGGGAAATTGAAAGTGCAGAGCCGTGTGGGATTGGCGATGGAAGCAATAAGGAAGGGTCTCGTCTCTTTATAAGCTCTCTGTGAATCTCTGTGTGCTTTGTGTCTCTGTGGTGAAAAAATATCTAAGCGAAGGTCCACCACAGAGACACAAAGCACACAGAGTTACACAGAGGTTAGTTGTAATATTCCCAAAGAAGTTTCGATAATTTCCTCGTCAACACCCAAGCTTCATTCGAAGCCTCCCAGCTTTTATCCTTATTATCTTTCGTACAGATACAAAAGATATACTTCGCCTTCTTCCCATTCACAAACAACACTTCATTCCTGCTTGCATCAACCGCGCCGCTTTTGCTGGCGATGAAAACATCAGAAGGTATTTCGGAGATGGCTTCTTCATCCCAATAATTCCTGCCCAGCAACCGCAACATTTTTTCACTGGCAGCTGTGCTGATCACTTCTTTCTTCACTATTTTTTCCATCAACGTTGCCATTTCTTTCGGCGTGGTTTGTCCCCAGCCGTATTGCGTGCGGTTGGCTTCCCTTCCCGGTGTGCGGCTATTTACCCTGGTATCGCGCAGGCCGAGACTGTCCATCAGTTCATTGATGCGTGTGCCTGTGCCGGCAAGTGTTTGCAGCCAGAGGCTGGCTGTATTATCACTCATCGTAAGCATCAACATCATCACTTTACTCATTTCGATCTTCTCGTTGTTCTTCAACGATCCGAGTATATCAACCCCTGCATACAAAAGCGAATCCTTATACGTGAGCGTTTGGTGGTATTGCAATTCACCACTTTCTAACTTGCGCATGATGCCGGTGAGAATAGGCACTTTAACCATACTGGCCGTCGGGAAAATGGTATCGGCATGAACAGCCGCAATACGGTTCTTTTTCAGGTCGTGAATATAAACACCCACTTCCCCGTTATATCCCTGTAGCAACTCCGCTACTTTTTCCTGCAAACGCTTATCTGTTTTTTGCGCTGTTGAAATAAGACAGAAGCAAAGAAGGCAGCTAAATAAAATAACCCGTTTCATATGAATTGATTACTGAAGGTTCAAATTAGCCTTTTTTTTCAGGAATTTATTGAAAGCGCATACTTAAGGCCTGCAACATGCGTTTATTAGATTTTTTTAGCGATGGGTTTTCGTTAAATTAGTAGCCTAATACAGCCAGGGAGTATGTGCAGCGCATTATTTAATCTTTTGATGAATCTATGTCCGTAACAACCCGATCATACCGTTCTCCTTTTGTCTTACTGCTGTTGTCCTGTTGCATTTTATTTTCATCGCGCGCTGCTGCACAAGCGCCGCAGGCTATAAAAGGTGTTATTGATCTAAGGCAAACCGATCTCAAAAAAGAAAATATTGAATTAGGCGGCGAATGGGCCATGTATTGGAAACGCATCATTACGCCGGCAGATTCTGTTACGCCAACCGTATTCGTTCCTTTTCCTAAACTATGGCGGAAAACAATACTTAACGGCTCACCACTTCCCAACATCGGCTATGCTTCTTATAGTTTAACCGTACTACTACCAAAGCATTCCAATAAACTTGCCCTGCAAATTCCCGATACCTATGCTTCGTACCGATTGTTCGTAAATGGAGAAATGTTTGCCAACGCCGGTAATCCCGATTCAACCGAAAGCAAAGCAATACCCAAATGGCAGCAAAAAACATTGGCGCTTGAACCATCATCAGACACGCTGCATCTTATTTTACAGGTGGCAAATTTCTGGCACTCAAAAGGCGGTCCCTATAAACAAATTGTTATTGGCGACAGACAGGCACTTTTTACTGAAGAAAAACAGGATAACGCGTTTGATCTTGTATTAACAGGTTGCCTGTTCATGGGCGGATTATTCTTTTTCGGGTTATTTCTTTTTGGAAGACACGACAAATCGATCTTATACTTCGCGTTGTTCTGCATGGTTTACAGCTACCGGATGGTAGGTGCGCGCGGTTATGTATTGCATGCAGTTTTCCCGGATATCCCATGGATCATTACACTGCATTTTGAATACCTCACGCTGTTTATCAGTGTTGTGTTCTTCTCTTTGTATACGCGGTACCTGTATCCAGAGGAATCGAGTAAATATGAAACCTATATACAGGTATGGGCCTGTGCCATTCTTTCTGCTATCGTTATCATATTTCCGCCAAGCATCTTTACACAACTCATCACCCCCTTCCTTGTTGTAATGTTTGGCGTGATTGGCTATGCATTTTACGTGTACATAAAAGCCATGCGCAATAAAAGACTGGGGGCGCAGTACGCATTGCTTAGCACCGGTGTTGTGCTGATCGTGTTCATCGTAATCAACCTGCAGTATTTTAATATCGTATCGCCACAGAAAGGAATTTTATTTGTCGGCTATATCAGTTTCTTTTTCCTGCAGTCGCTTATTCTTTCTTTCCGTTTTGCCTCCATGCTCAAACAGGCCAAAGATGAAGCTGAACAGGGATTAAAAGCGAAGAATGAATTTCTTTCTACCATGTCGCACGAGATCCGTACGCCACTCAATTCAATTTTGGGCATGACGCACCTGATCCTTCGCGACAATCCGCGTACCGAACAGAAAGAGCAACTGAATGTATTGCTGTTCTCCGCCAACAACCTGCTGGCAATTGTAAACGATATTCTTGATTACAATAAAATTGAAGCGGGTAAGGTAAATTTTGAACTGATAGAAACCGACCTGGTAAATGTTGTAAAGAATATTGTGTTTGGTTTAAAGACCTCTGCGGAAGAAAAAAATATCGAGTTGCGTTTGCAGATAGACCCTGAATTAAAAACCAAAATACTCGGCGACCCGACACGTATCGGGCAGGTGATCACCAATCTTGTGAGCAATGCCATCAAGTTTACAAGAAAAGGATATGTTTTATTGAATATCACGGTGGATCATCAAACCAATACCGCCGTTACACTAACAGTAAGCGTAGAAGATACCGGCATCGGTATTGCGCAGGAAAAACAGAAAATGATCTTCGAGCAGTTCACTCAGGCTGATACTTCCACATCCAGGAATTTTGGCGGTACCGGGCTGGGACTGGCTATTTGTAAGAGATTACTTGAATTACAGGGTTCCAACTTACAGCTTACCAGTGAGCATGGAAAAGGCTCTGTTTTTTATTTTACACAAACCTTCTCAAAAGTTATCACAACAGAGAAAAAGATGGAGCCACGCGTTAATCATCTACCCACAGAAGAAAGCAAACCGCTTGCCGGAGTTTCCATATTATTGGTTGAGGATAATGAAGTGAACATCCTCGTAGCGCGTACTTTCCTGGAAAGATGGGGCGCTACCATTGATGTTGCCGTGAATGGGCAGGAAGCTTTGGATAAAGTAGATGTTAGCCGCCACCGTTTGGTGCTGATGGATATGCATATGCCTGTAATGGATGGCTACGAAGCCACCCGCCGTATGCGCCAGAATGGAATAACCATCCCTATCGTGGCCCTCACCGCCAGCCTGCCACGCGAAGTGGATGATAAAATAAAAAATTCCGGCATTGACGATATCGTTGTAAAACCTTTTGTACCGGATAATCTTTTTAAAGTGATACTCCACCACACGAATATCTTCCGGAGTAATATTGAACACTGAACAAGGAATTTTGAAACCAGATACACTCCAGAGCCGCCTGTTTTGGAAACACGAATTGCACGAATTAGAACGAATGGACTCTTTAAATACGTGACAAATCAACACTGTCGGTGATCATTCGTTCTAATTCGTGTAATTCGTGTTGTATAATATAAACTTTTGTTAACAGCGTAGGTTTTCTAAAGAAACGGTATCTGATAGTATAGAGAGCCTTCCCCTGGGCACTTTATCTTAAACCAGCCAACATGAAACCTAAACAATCGGGCATACTTGCATGCCTGGTGGTTGCTGCTATGCTATTTCAGTATTGTTCAAAAAGCGATACGGTTACTACAACGCCTGCAACTGCTACCACAACAACAACCAACACAGAAACCACAACAACCTTTCTTTTGCCGCAGCTACCAGCTTCGCCCTTTAATTACAGCAATATTGTTTTTCCGGCACATATTGCCAATGCATTGCCTTCGCAGGATAATACGCCAGCCACCAATCCCATCACCAATGATGGTGCTACACTGGGGCGTGTGTTATTCTATGATAAGAATCTTTCAAAAAACAACACTGTCAGTTGCGGAAGTTGCCACAGGCAGGATCTTTCTTTTTCTGATTCTGCTGTTAAGAGTATTGGGTTTTTAGGTGGAACCACGGCCCGTCATTCCATGCAGTTATTAAATGTGCGGTTTTACCGTTCCGGAAAAATGTTTTGGGATGAAAGAGCCGCTACATTAGAGGACCAGGTGCTGCAACCGATCCAGAACACAACCGAAATGGGAATGACACTTGCTGAACTGGAGACCAAAGTATCGGGACTGAGTTATTACCCCGCACTTTTTCAAAAAGCATTTGGAACTACACTGGTCACATCAGACAGGATCTCAAAATCGCTGGCGCAGTTTGTAAGATCTATCGTTACCTATCAATCTAAATACGACCAGGTAAAACAGGGACTCTCAACTTTTACAGCTGACGAACGTGATGGCGAAACACTTTTCTTAACAGCAGGAAACATCGCCTGTGCCGGATGTCATGCACCGCCGATGTTCCTTACGTCAAGTCCGGCCGGTCCATTTGCGTTGAACGACCCAACTGATCTTGGCATCAACAACCAGCGCCGTTTTAAATCAGGCAGCCTCCGCAATATTGCCAATACGGCTCCCTATTTTCATAACGGCAGTGTAGCCAGTTTACAGGGAATGCTCGCTGGAAATATCCCGGCTCATTCGGTGGCGCCGCAGGACCGGCAAAAACTACTTGCCTTCTTACAAACACTGACCGATGTAGCCAGTTTAAATGACGCAAAGTTTTCTAATCCTTTTAAATAAAACCCAGGAATCGTTGTTAGCGAGGTTGCCTATAAAAAGGCAACCTCTTTTGTTTCGGGAAATGGCACGCGGATGACACGGATCATACGGATTTTCACGGATCAGATCCGTTTCAATCCGCTCAATCCGTGTCATCCGCGTGCCATTTCTTAAATGTAAAAAACAGACATTCATTTTGGGCAATGCCTCCTTTCGTCTATGATATACAACAGTTGGTATAACATATATACGAAGCCCATCGTTTTCCCTCCATCTTTATGGAAAGAAGTACTGTTATGAAAAAGATACAGATATTATTCCTGGTGATGTTATTTAGCACGCTCACGCTTTCTGCACAGACCAATGCGCGTGGAAAGATCACAGCGAGCATTACCAATGAGAAAAATGCTCCACTTGAAAATGCAACGATTGAGCTATTGAAAAGCAAGGATTCTACTTTGGCCAAAGTTGCCATCACTGATAAAAATGGCGTGGCGGAGCTTGATAATATTCGCATGGGTTCCTATATCGCGAAAGTTACATTTGTGAATTATACAACCCAGTTCACTTCAATCATCACACTTAGCGCTGAGCAGTTAAGTGTACAATTACCAAAGATCAGCTTACAACCCGGCAGCGCCGAAATGAAAGAAGTGGTGGTAACGGCAAGAAAACCTTTTATACAACGATTAGCAGACAGGCTTGTTGTGAATGTAGAAAACAGTATTGTGAGCGCGGGCAGTACAGCGATGGATGTGTTGGAACGTTCCCCCGGTGTTTCAGTAGATCCGAATGATGTGATAGGCCTGCGCGGTAAACAGGGCGTGATTATCATGATCGATGGAAAACCAACACCATTGACAGGTCCCGATCTTGCCAATTACCTGCGTGGCCTGCCATCAAATGCTATTGAGCGGATAGATCTTATTACCAATCCTTCTGCTAAATATGATGCTTCAGGCAATTCGGGTATTATTGACATTCACATGAAAAAGGACCAGCGCCTGGGAATGAATGGAACACTTACGGCGGGTTATGGACAGGGTGTATATCCCAAAGCCAATGCGGGCACCACACTTAATTACCGCGACAAAAAAGTGAACCTGTTTGGCAACTACAACTATTCCTACCGCATGAATCTGAACCACCTGATACTGGACAGGAATTTTTACACCAACGGAACATTCAATGGCGGTGATCTGAAAGATAACTATACAAAAACACCATCCAATTTTCACGCATTAAGAATGGGTGCAGATTTCTTTCCTGATAAAAAGAACATCATCGGTTTTGTACTCACCCATAACCGTGGCAGCTTTAACACCCGCACCAATAACAATTCAACCGTGATAGATGCATCACATCAAAATGCTTCTACATTCCAGACCGGCGCGTTGAACGATGCAAATAATGAGAACACCGTTGCGAATATTAATTTCAAACACAGTTTTAATACAACCGGTAAAGAGTTAACGGCAGATGTTGATTATGGTGAATACAGGTCGGGCGCGTTATCAACCACATCAACAAAATACTACAAGCTCAATGGTTCTGCATTGCAACCCGACTATATTCTTAACGGCGACCAGGACGGCAAGCTGGTTCTCCGAACAGCCAAGGTAGATTACGTTAATCCTTTACCTAAAGGTGCAAGATTTGAAACCGGCCTCAAAACCAGTTATGTTTCTTCTGATAACGATGCGAAATTTTTTGATGCCAGCAATGGCACACCCGTTAATGATGTAAACAAGACCAATCATTTTTTCTATTACGAGTATAACAATGCCGCCTATTTTAATTTCAGTCAGGAATTTAAAAAATTCAATTTCCAATTTGGCCTGCGCGGGGAGCATACACACCTGAAAACACAGCAGGTAAAAGGAAATATTTATTTTGATTCGAGTTACCTCCAACTGTTTCCAAGTGCCTTTTTTAATTATAAGATCAAAGAAGACCAGACCCTGGGTGTTTCAGTTAGCCGAAGGATCGATCGGCCCGGTTATTCGCAACTCAATCCGTTCTTATTTCTGATCGATGTAACCACCTATTCAACCGGCAGCCCGGGTTTACTTCCGCAGTTCACCTGGTCGTATGAATTAAACTATACGGTTAAGAGTATCAATTTTACTTTCGCGTATAGCCGTACAACAAACAGCCAGAACATAGCGATCGCAAGATTCAAAGATGTGTTCCCAACCATTCCGCAGGCGGATAATGTTACGGTGCAGATCCCGATCAATTTAAGCAGTTCAGATTATTATGGATTTACGGTGGCCGCGCCTATTAAAGTAAACAAGCGCTGGAACATGATCAACAATGCAAGTGTTTATTACAATAAATTCAACGGTACCCTTGGCGGCACAACGCTGAATAATGGAAAACCAGCTTTTGATTACCGGATGAACAACACTTTTACACTGGGCAAAGGCTGGGTTGCCGAATTAAATGGAAACGTTAGTTCGGGTGGCCAATACGGTTTCATGGTGTTAGATCCGCAATATGGTGTTGCGGCAGGTATACAAAAAGCGATGTTCGGTAATAAAGGAACCCTACGTTTTAATATCACAGATATCTTCTGGACCAATTTGCCAAAAGCCGTGATCACCTATAATAACTATATAGAAAAATGGCACGCGTATAGAGAAACACGTGTGGCCAATCTTTCATTTACGTATCGTTTTGGAAAGAATACTGTGCAGGCGGCAAGAAGAAGAACGACGGCATCGGAAGAGGAAAGACAGAGGGCGGGGAACTGATTTGAATAATGAATATTGAATGATGAACAAGGAATGTTGAAGTCGAGGACACCCCCACTTCAACATTTTTTTTGATTCGAGCGTATCTGCACACGCGGGACTAGAAGTCCCGGAAAGAAACTCAATATCACTCTATATCACGCTCTAAAGAGCGTGGCAAAGTTGGCAGTACTCTTTGCCACGCTCTTCAGAGCGTGGGTATCGAATAAAACTTTACGCTTCCCAGGAGCTTCCAGCCCCGCGTGTGCTCTTCCGGGCACCTGTGTCCAGGTGAGAAACATCGGCGATCCCTACTTCAACATCGAACACTCTTTATTCAACGTTCATTTATGAAGCGTCTCCAACAATCGCAAATGCGGCTGCAGTTTCTGAACCGTGGTTTTTTGCAGAAACTGTTTTAAGTGCTTATAAAAATGGCTATGATCATAATAACCGAACGTAGCCAGTTCAAATTCTTCCGGCGATTCAAGTAATTGTTCCACTGCTTTTCTCACACGTAGTATCTGCAACACTTTTTTTGTACTGATGCCTGTATGGGTTTCAAAATAGCGTTGTAAAGTGCGGGTAGAGACCTTGTATTTTTCTGCCAGTTCCTCTACTGACCTGCTGAAATCATTTTTCCTGTCACAATCAGCTAATATTTCAGTAACGATCTGAACCGGTTGTAATGAACCCGAATATTGCTGAAGCAATTGTGTATAGTACTCCGACACAATAGTTACCCGCTCTGCGAAAGACCCCGCTGTTTTTATTTGTTTGATGATAGCTGCATCAGCGAGATAACTCAATGGAAAAATTGATTCCCGGTATTCGGCAAAATTGATCTTCTTTTCAAAGATCACCGGGGAGGTTTTGAATTTGATGCCAAAGATCTTATTGCCGGGTTTATGATAACATTCAATGGCTTTATGCCTCGGCAGGAAGCCATCGGTTTTCATCGGGAATTTTTTATCGGCCACCTGCATCACAAATGGCGTTCCGAGGTTGATCAGGTAGGTATAACCGGTATTGGGAAAGAGCACATCGGAAAACCCGTCGGGGTATTGTTTCCAGAGTGTATCAAAATCCGTCTCCCAAAAAAAATCTATAAACAATGAAAGGGCAGGCGCCGCTTTTGCGCGGTGATAGTACTCATTGAAATGCCTGATATGTATGAATTCTACGTGCTGCACAGATGAGAATAAATGTACGAACTGCCTGTGAAATGATGCGTTTTATTACACCGGCGTGTGAGGGCATACATTTTGTATTTTATGGGTATGATCAAGAAAATCGTCTACCTATCCATCCTCGTATTACTATTCGGTACCGCCTGTAAGAACACAAGAAGCCGCAGGCTGTTCCAGAGATCTCAAAACAGTGAATCAGCTGAAGTTTCGATGCGGGATTATTCTGTTACAAAGGAAAATGCCTATAACGATATCTTCCTTGACAGCAATACAGTTGAAAAATTCATAGCCGAAAAGGTAACTGATGATAGTATAAGCGTAAACATGCGCGATTTCTATAACGTACGCAATTTCGAGTTTGCATGGTTCGATTCAAAGGGGCTTACAGAACAGGCACTGGGATTCAGGAGCTTGTATAAATACAGCACAGATAGTGTTGATAAGAAATTAGACCGGCAGATGGACGATCTGCTCCTGCATGAAAGCAATATAGATCCCAAAGATCCACTGATCCTGAAAATTGAATTGACGCTTACCAGGCGCTTTATCCAGTATTCGCTGGATACTTATAAAGAAGCGGATATTGATAACCGGGAATATGAAGATTTTGTGCCGATAAAAAAAGTGTCTTCCGTAGCACTCGCTGATTCCATATTGGCAAGAAAGAACAGCGATAATACAAAATATGCAGCAAGCAATCCTTATTACAGCGGCTTGAAACAGCAACTGGCGAAGTATGTTGAGATCCAGAAAAAAGGTGGGTGGGATACTATTCCTTTTAATAGCAAAACAAAGTATACCGCGGGGAAAAATTTCCCCGAATTGCTGGCTCTTAAAAAAAGACTAACTGCCACCGGCGAGTTTACAGCTAACGACACTACGGGTATCTTAACACCCGAACTAGACGCTGCTATCAAAGAATACCAAACCAATGAAGGCATCACCCCGGATGGTAAAATAACATCCGCGCTGATAAAGAGTTTGAATATACCGGCAGCAAGCAGGGTACAACAGATCCTGGTAAATATGGAACGCATGCGCTGGATGCCCACCAAAAAAGAGGGTAAACTGATCATGGTAAATATCCCCGAATTCATGTTGCATATTACAGAAGGCGATAAACACGTGATACATATGCCTGTTGTGGTAGGCAAAGAAGGACATACCACCGTGATGTTCTCTGATGATCTTGACCAGATCGTATTCAGTCCTTATTGGAACATCCCGCCGAGTATTGCAAAGGCTGAGATTGAACCATCCATTGCAAAGAATCCAAACTACCTCGCGCAAAACAATATGGAAAGAACCAGCGACGGCGGCATCAGGCAATTGCCCGGCCCAAAGAATTCATTGGGACGCGTGAAATTCCTTTTCCCCAACAGTTTCAATATTTATTTTCATGACACCCCCGCCAAAAGCCTTTTTGAAAAAGACAACCGTGCGGCGAGTCACGGATGCATCCGCTTAAGTGATCCCGTAAAAATGGCTAATTACCTTTTGGAAAATTCACCCGAATGGACACCCGAAAAAATTGAAGAAGCTATGAACAGGGGTGTTGAAAAAACAGTTGCACTAAAACATTCTGTACCCGTTATCATCACCTACTATACAGCATGGGTTGATGAAAATAATAAAATGAATTTCAGGAATGATGTTTATGGAAACGATGCTATGATTGCGGCGAAGATGTTTTCGAACAACTAAGAAATGAATATTGAACGCTGAACAAGGAATGTTGAGTGTTGAAGTGTTAGAACCCTGCGAGCTTCAACATTCTTACAGCATGCAAGCACCAAAGCCTCAATTCAAAATTCATCCCTCCTTGTTCAATATTCAAATTCAGTGTTTACCACAATGAGCAAATAAAAAAAGCCCGCTTACTCAGCGGGCTTTTTTATTGAGTGCCAATACTAAGCTTTGTCGTTCAACATTTTTGAATGAGTAACATAATATTTATCAGGGCTATATAAGAACAGACAACTTCCGTTCTTTATCTTCTCGATTACATCTTTATAAATATTTCCCGGCAATGCTGGGCAACCCTGGCTGCGGCCGATATACCCCTGGCTCGCGATGATAGACTCATCAACATAACTGGCGCTGTGCATTACAATGCCTCTTGCCAGGGCATTATCGTTAAAGCCTTTCTCTTCGCCTTCAAGACGTAAGGAAGTACCGTGTTTGCCGTTATAGGTATCGCCGGTTATATAAAAACCTAAACTGCTTTGATAGCTGTTTTCTTTGTTAGAAAATTTTGTAGCAACACTGGTTCCTGAATTTCTTCCGTGTGCCGCATAAGTATTGAAAACCAGCTCGCCGGTTGTAATATCGATCACAAACAATCTTTTTTTACCTGATGGTAAACTGAAATCAAGAATAGACAAAAGGTTATCTTTTTTGATCTTGCCCGCATTCAACAGGTTATTATATCCGGTCAAAGCATATTCAAAGGCCTGGCGTGAAAGTCCCAAAGCTCCTAATTCAAGACTATCAAAAAGCGGCATTTTCTCTGCAACCATCGAGTTGGCGACTGCAACAACAGTTGTGTTCACCAACGACATTGTTGATGTCTTTTTAGAACTCGTAAATGCCAAACTCATACAAACAAGTAATCCCACAAAGGCTACTGCTCGTAAACTCCAGGTCCTGGTCTTGTTTAATTGTTTGTTTTTGTTTAATCTCTTCATGATGCGCTGCTTACTTTTAGTTAAGAAAAATGATACTGGTTGGTAAGTGCAGTTAGGAAGCGGTGGAGAACAAATGTAGACCTAATACCACAGAATTCGGGTTTATAACTGTTATAAATACCTTGATATACAACGCTTTAACATTACTAAAAAAAACCAGCGTTAAAATTTTTTACCTGACTATTTTTTGCCATATACAAATAGCTTAGAATAAGCACCTGAATTAAATGAATTGTTAAAACAATGTTATCGGGGTCCCCGGAGCCTTTTTGGGCATGATTATTTTCGCCCGCCCGCTCCATTAATTTTTTAGAAAAGGGACAGCCCCCGATAGTGGGGCTAGTTGGTCGTATCTACACTATCCGTTAAAGTAACCTGTCACCCCGTCCCCCGATAAATCCAAAGCACCTGTCGTTCCATCGTTCTATTCGGATCTGAAGCGTGTTTGGAATGGCTTTCAGATACAGTTCACATACATTTCCAATACAGTTCACATACATTTTAATATAAAAATGTATGTAAATTGTATCTTAACTGTGTTTTAACTGTCATTTAAATATTGCTCAGAACCGAACCAGGTATTAGCAAAGACTGTGTCGGTCCTGAGATCATCTAAATCTTACCGTATGGCAAAAGTTACCAAAGCAGGGCTTACTGGCGCGATTGGTCCCGTGGTGTTTTATACGATGAACGGGAAAAGCTACGCCAGGAGCATTCCGGCGCCGCAAAGCAGAAAGCTTAAAGAGAAATTACAACCCCAAAGGAAATTCTTTGGCAGGATCTCTGCCCTTAGCTCAAAAATGGCCGATGCTATCCGGACAGAATTGAATTGCCATTTTGGCCTACATGCTTATAATGCGTTACGGGGTTGGGTGTTTAGACAATTCAAGAACAACGAGGATCTGATGACACTGCCTTTAAACATAACCCCCGACAGGTTTTGTGAACTGAACCCTGCGGCCAGCCTTGGGCAATCATTTGCATCGGGTATCTCGCTGAAAGACAGGGGCAACGGTAATTTATTGTTCAGCATTGAGCCTTTTAACCCTGCGAAAGATATCAAAGCGCCTGCGGGCGCAGCGTGGATCACCCTGAAACTGATTTGTGCCCGGAACCCTGTTGAAGCCGGCACCTTATTGTTTTTTGAATTAACTGTTGCACAAGTAACGCTTCCTCTCACCAATAAAACCTTGCCGGCGGTTGAAATGGAACTGGATACGCACGGCAGCAAACACGATCTTGTATGCCTGGTGCTCGCACTTGAATTCCGCTCCGCTGAAAAGAGTGGCGGTATCATCAATATCCCATCGTTCCTTCCGGCTGCGGGGATAGCGCTGGGAAAACTGGGGTGAAGAAAAGTCCTTTCACCTCTCCGCTGCGCTTCCGAATACAGAAGACCGGGACTAGCGTAATGACTCCCTTAAAAAAGACACGATCAAAGCCCACATTAATTCAACCTTTTAATAGCACAACACGCTACTATTAGGTATTTTAGCGCAGTAACCGGATCTTATGAAAAAGTACCTGCTCCTTTCCCTTTTACTCGCAACGACCATCAGCGTAAAAAAAATAAACGCGCAGGAGGACCTCAAATGGTCAACTGATTCCCCTGCAGGTTTTATGGAACTACAGCTCCCGTCATCGGGAAGCCTGTTGCAGGGTTTTATGTATAAGGCGAATGGTTCAAAACCGCATCCCACTTTGCTATTGTTACATGGCTATCCCGGAAACGAACGCAATCTCGATCTTGCACAGGCCGTTCGCGCACATGGATGGAACGTGATCTATTTTAATTACCGTGGAAGCTGGGCAAGCCAGGGCGAGTTTTCATTCAGGCATTGCGTGGAAGATGTAAAAAATATTATTGCCTATCTAAAGCAGAACGCAGTTAAAATGCAGATCGATCCGCAAAAGATCGCATTGTTCGGGCATAGCATGGGCGGTTTTGTTTGCCTGAAAGCATTACAGGAAATACCGGAGATCAAAAAAGGTTTTGCACTTTCCGCATGGGATATTTACCAGGAAATCAGTACCCAAACACCAAAAGGCCTTGCCGCACAGGAAAAAGAAGCAGATGATTATTTTGTGCTGAATAAAAAATCCGGTAAAGCATTATTTGTGGCGGTTTTAAAAGAAGCGGATTTTCACAATCTGAAAAATGCAGCCGGACCCTTATCTAATAAACAAGTTGTAATGTTAGACGAGCATCATCACAACGAAGCATTGGCTAATACATTGAAGAGCGCCAATAAGAATTATTTTAATTACGAGGTGTGGGATACGGATCATTCGTTCACCAATAAACGTGCTTCCCTTATAAAGAAGGTGATTGCTTTTTTAGATAGATAATACGTTACCATTCAGGAAAGTTCAATAGAAGAGAAACGAAGAAAATAAGAATCTACTTCATTCGGAGACGCTTCTTTTCTTCGTTTTTCTTTTATTGATATAAATGCAGTCAGGGTATCCTTCTATTCATAAAACATCCCCAACTCCCTGAAATAACTACTCGTCCACCCCTCCGAAATATCATCATACGCATCATCGGGGATATTCGAATGCCGCAGCTCAACAGAAGTTCCCTGTTTATGCGGGTGAAGCGTGATAGAAACGATCGAGTCTTCTTCCTGCCCATCAAAATCCCATTTCTGCACGATCTTTTTGTTCTCGATAAATTCGAGATTTTTGCCTGTGATACTTCCATCCCAGAGAGAAAATTCAGAGCCGGGTTCTGTGCTCATGGTTGCGGGCGAACCGGTCCACAAGCGGATGGTATGCGCATTGGTGAGCGCCTGGTAAACGATCTCGGGCTCTTCCGGGATGATATAATATTTTTTAAAGTCTTTCATTCGGGTCAAAATTACTGATAAAAATACCCGTGGCATTCAACTAAGTTTTCAACGTTTTTATTTTTCACCCAACAACATATTAACTTGCGCTCATGCAGGAATATTTGAAGGGATTGAACGGCCCGCAACTGGAAGCGGCCACGCATGTGAATGGCCCATTGATGATCATTGCCGGCGCCGGCAGCGGAAAAACGAAAGTACTCACTACACGTATCGCCTATCTCATGGATAAAGAGAAGGTTGATGCATTTAACATACTCGCGCTCACATTCACCAACAAGGCAGCGGCTGAAATGAAAGAGCGGATCGAGAAAACGCTGGGAAATTCCGAAGCGAGAAATTTATATATAGGTACTTTCCACAGCGTATTTGCACGCATCCTCCGCGCAGAGGGCCATCGCATTGGCTACCCGAATAATTTTACTATCTATGATACGGATGATAGCCGCTCCGTTCTCAAAACCGTTATCAACGAACTCAACCTGGATGATAAACATTATAAACCCAGCGTAGTTGGTAACCGCATTTCATCAGCCAAGAACTCATTGGTAGGTCCGGCGGAATATGCAACCGATTATTATATCCAGCAGGAAGATACACGCGCCAACCGCCCGGCCATTGCACTGATCTATAAAGCCTATGTTGACAGGTGTTTCAAAAACGGCGCGATGGATTTTGACGATCTGTTGCTTAAGATGTACGAGATCCTGAACACCATTCCGGAAGTGCTTAGCAAATACCAGCGCAAGTTCAAATTCATTTTAATAGATGAGTACCAGGATACAAATGCGGTTCAGTACCAGATCACCAAACTACTCGCCGCCATGCATGAAAATATTTGTGTGGTGGGAGATGATGCACAAAGTATCTACAGCTTCCGCGGTGCAACCATCGAAAATATTTTACAGTTCCAGAAAGATTATGATGATGTAACGGTTGTAAAACTGGAGCAGAACTATCGCAGCAGTCAGAGTATTTTGAATGTGGCGAACGAGGTCATTAAAAATAATAAAGGACAAATACCCAAAAACCTTTGGACAGAAAACAGCGAAGGAGAGAAGATCAGCCTGGTTCGCACCATGACCGATAACGACGAAGGAAAATTCACAGCAGATACCATACAGGAACAAAAACTACGCAACCATTATTATAATCGCGATTTTGCCATTTTGTATCGTACCAACGCGCAGAGCCGTTCTTTCGAGGAAAGTCTCCGCCGCATGGGAATTGCCTATCGCATTTATGGTGGTGTAAGCTTTTACCAGCGCAAAGAGATCAAAGACATGCTCGCTTATATGCGCGTGATCGTAAACACGAACGATGAAGTGGCATTAACACGTATCATCAATTATCCCGCCCGCGGAATTGGTAAAACAACCATTGAAAAATGTGTGATCTATGCCAACGAGCAGAAGATCTCTATGTTCGATGTATTAACGCGTGCCGCTGAATTCGGTTTCAGAGCTGGAACACTTGAAACGTTGACGAATTTTGTAACCATGATCCGTTATTTCAAAAGCATGCTTACAGATAAGAATGCATATGATGTAGCAGTGCAGGTTGGCAAACACACCAATCTTGTAAAAGAATTATTTACCGATAAAACAACCGAGGGCCTGGCGCGCTATGAGAACGTACAGGAATTACTCAACTCCATCAAAGAATGGACAGAGAGTCCAAGTAATGATGATGGTGAGTTGGGAGAAAAATCTTTAGGTGCTTATTTGCAACAGATCACTTTACTCACAGATGCAGATGATGACAAAGAAAACGGCGATGTAGTAAAACTCATGACCATCCACGCCGCAAAAGGACTGGAGTTCGCCTGTGTATTTGTGGCCGGTATTGAAGAAATGCTTTTCCCCAATGCTATGAGCATTAACACTAGAGAAGAACTGGAAGAAGAACGCCGTTTATTTTATGTAGCCATTACCCGCGCCAAACATCGCTTATGGTTAACCTATGCCAACACACGTTACCGTTTCGGGCAACTGGTGCAAAATGAACCCAGCCGTTTTATTGAGGAGATGCCGGAACAGCATATCGATAAAAGCTATGCAGGCGGTGGCGCCAGAAATAATTTTAATTCCGATATGGGTGGCGCATTCGAACGCATGCAACGCGGGTTTGGTTTTGGAAATACAGCAGCAGGCGCAGAAAAAAAATATGGCCCGCCGCCAAGCAAAAAACCGAATGCCAAACCTGAGTACTTACCTATCAATCCACCATCAGCCAAAGTGGTAGAGCATAAACCCAGCGTTGATTTTATCGCCAGCGATACAAGCAATCTGCAGGCCGGCCAGGAAGTAGAACACCAGAAATTTGGTTTCGGTACGGTTGCGAAAGTCGAAGGCTCTGCACATAACCCGGTTGCTACCATCAATTTTAAATTGAATGGCGAGAAGAAGATCATGTTGAATTATGCGAAGCTGAGGATACTGGACTAACGTACATACATCTTGCTATGGTTGTGAACTCCTCCGTGTAACTCAGTGTACTCCGTTACTCTGTGTTGAAAAGAGCGTTTAGGACTCCGGGCATCATTTTTCAACACAGAGTAACAGAGATTGGGAGTTACACAGAGAATTCCCAAGAAATTCAACGGGCCTGTCATGCGCCCCCCTCTATTTCTTTATGCCCTTCCGGATTATTCCAAAAACAATACCTTTATAAACAAGGTTTTTTTGATAAAAATGTAATATTTAAATCAGGAAATAGACTTATCATTATATTCATTTCAAACCAACCATATGGGATTAAAAAGTTTTTTGCAGCAACAGGGATTTATCGAAGAGGATGCTGCTGGTAAAATAAAAGAGAAAGGGGGCAGTGAGAATAATACGCAACAGGCTGCCTCAACCGTTCCGCCAACATTTTTTCCGTTCGCAGGAACAGGAGAAACACCTGCGGCAACTGCTACTGCAGATCCATCATTTGTATCACCGTTGCAAACAGGCGGTGGTGCGAGGGAAACAGCGGACCCCATCTTTATTAAATTCTTTGAGGACGAACTCGTAAAGGCCAACCTGCCCGGACCCGATTATTTCGAGTTCCGCCAGTTGCTGATCAAAACCCAGCAGAAAATGGCGAGCAAAGGCATGGTAGCACCGGAAGTGGTTTTACAGGCTGTAATGATGAGCTTTGAAGCACAGGATGTTCCACCGGTAAAACTGATTGAGGCTGCAAAACAATACAAGGACCTGCTGAAACAAAAGAACGATGATTTTTTAAAAGGCGCCGACGCTGAAAAAAACAATCAATTACAAAAAAGACAAAGCGTTCTTCAATCGCATAATGATGCGATCACGAAAATACAGCAGCAACTACAGCAACTGGAAGTTCAGAAACAGCAACTGGAACAATCGATGAACAAAGAAAAAACGCAGATGGAAGTAAGTAAAACACTGGGCAAGGAGGGCATTGAAAAGATCGAAAAAGCAGAAAAAATGATCGCACTGGCGCATGATTATATCCAGTCTACGATCGATGCTGATATAAAAAGATTGCAAACGGTATAAAAGCAGGCATTTTTCTGCCGCTTATCAATATCATATGTTGTATATTTAAATGTGTTAATTAAAAAGACAAACAATGAATGAGTCAATAAAAAGCTCTTCCGTTTATACACTGGAAACAGCGGACGAGAAAAAAATGCGCATGGGCATCACGGCCGGTATGGTGGCTGTTTTTTTACTAGTGGGTTATTTCTTTCTGCCGCTGATCACGAAAACCATCACCAACTGGATCGACTTTGGAATTGAAATGGGCAAACTGTTTATTATGGTGGGTATCATCGGTACCATCATACTAATGCGGAAAGTATTGATCGCCCGATGGAAAAGTGCGATCCGCAAGATGACCCGTTTCCTTATCAAAACAGACCTGCCGGGTTTACTGGAAGTGGTGGTTGATAACCGTCGCGCAGTCTTGGCCAAATTCAACCTGAGTATTAAAAAAATGATGGGAGCCATCACATTGCACACAACAAAAATGGCGGAAAGAAAAGAATCGATGCAGAAGAATCTTGATTATGCATCCCAATTCGCCAAACAAGCCAACGATCCGAAACTGGATGGGCATACGCGCGATAAAGCCAAGGACCAGATCGCTCATTTCAGTCGCGAAGCTGCAGAAGATGAGAAGTTATTAAAGGTGATGCAGGAAGACAAACAGAAAATGCTGAAGAGTTATAATTTTTTCGACCGTCTCTACAGCAACCTCGAAAGCAGCACCGAATCGGTGGCCAATACCATCGGCCGTTTACGGGACCAGTTGCAAACTTCCAATGTATGGAGAGAAGCCGCGCACAGCGCCTCTTCTTTACTCGGTGTTTCTGAATTTGAAACCATTACACTCGAAGAAACAAGAAACCGTATTGCAGAGAATGAATCAGAAGTAATGTCAATGATCCATGATCATGAAACATTGCTGATGAAAATGGAAGCCGAGAATGGCATCATGGACGATGCCGGTCAAAAACTGCTGGAACAATACAGCAGCAAGGTAGATGTATTCGCTTTCATGAAGAATGAAAACGAACCTGCTTACAATCCTGGTTTATCGGCAACAACCGATACCTCGTGGTTAACAGCTAACAAAGATTTATTGAAATAGTTTATTACATACAATTCAACCAAAACAAGAATATGGAACTTACTGAAAAAGGACAAAAGACCGTGAAGGCCATCCGCAATGCTGTTATTTTTATTGTGATACTGGCCGCCGGCTATTTTGCCTATACGAAATGGATCTCCAAAGACGGAAAATTATCTGTTGATGGAAAATCAGGTAAACCTGATCTCACAGTTGCCTACAATACATTCACCGGTGTAGAAGGATTGGTGCTGATGAATGGCGGTATGGAACCGAATGAGAACAGCCCGCTGTATAAAAATTATGGCATCAAACTCCTGATCAAACAAATGGATGCAGTGAAAGATACGAGGTCGGGCCTTCACTCGGGCGACCTTGATCTTGTGTATTGCACAACTGATGCCCTTTCCGTTGAAATGGGATCAGGCAGTGAATTGCTGGCCGATAACGTGGTGCAGATCATGCAGGTGAATCAATCGCATGGTGCAGATGCCATCGTTGTGCGCAAAGGCATTGATGATGTGAACAGTTTAAAACACAAAAAAATTGCTTACGCCGTAGGAACCGCTTCGCACACTTTATTGCTCAACGTACTCGAATCTTCAGGTTTAAAAATGACCGATATCGATGGATACCAGGTAGCAGATGGTGTAGAAGCAGCCAATGCATTTAAAAACAACCAGTGCGATGCAGCTGTTGTATGGGCTCCGGATGATGAAGACTGCGTTGCTTCGCAAGCCGGTGCAAAAGTATTGGTGAGCAGTGCCGTTGCAAGCCTCATTATTGCAGACGGTTTACTTGTGAAACAATCTGTATTGAAAGCAAAACACGACCGCATTGTAAAACTCGTGAAAGCATGGCTGGAAGGAAACTCGCGAGTGAACACAGACCCCACTGCCAAAAAAGAAGCGAATGCATTGTTTGCAAAAGGATTCAAATTCCCGGAAGACATTGCTGCGAAATCTGCTGATAAAGTGTATTTCTCTACATTAGGCGATAACATAAATTTCTTTGGACTGAACAGTACCTACACCGGTATGACAGGTGAAAGAATGTATGGCCGCATGGCGATCAAGTACACAGAAGTAGGTCTCGCTAAATCGCCATCGCCATGGAGAAATGTTTCTGATCCGTCGGTGATACAGGAATTGATGAATGATAAAGATTTTTCAGCCGATAGTAAACAGGGCGCTGCAAAAGTGGAATCTTTCAAACCCGCTACAGCCGAGATCAAAAAACAAACATCACAAAGCAGTAAAGTGATCAGCCTTGAATTTGAAACCAACTCAGCCTTACTCAACCAGGATGATAAAATTCTGATTGACCGTGAGATTAAAGAACTCGCGCAAGGATTTGCGGGTGCATATATTCGTGTGGAAGGAAACACAGATAATGTAGGTAGTGCTGCCACCAACGATAAATTATCATTGAGCCGTGCATCAACGGTTGTCAATTACCTCGTAAATGAACATAATTTCGACAGGAATAAATTTATTGTTGTGGGAAATGGTTCCGGCAAACCCGTAGCAGGTTGCGAAGCCAACCAGGACGATGCCTGCCGCGGTAAAAACAGGCGCACCGAGTTCCAGTTCATCTGGGATAAAAACCAGAAATAAATTACCAAAGGGGAGTGAACGCTCCCCTTTTTTCAGCGCCTTAAATACTGCTGTATGAAAAAAACAAATGATGGTAAATATGTATGGCCACTACAATTCGCGGGTTGGGCCATCCTGCTGGCCGGCTGGTTTCTCATTACCAATCTCGGTTTGATCAATAACCATGTAATGCCCACTCCGCAAAAAACCTGGAACGCATTCATGGAAATGAAATCTGATGATCATCTCCTGGATAATATCTGGTTCTCTGTTCGCATCAATATTATTGGATACCTGAAATGTATCATTGCCGCCTTGCTTGTTGGTTTTGCCATCGGCTTATCGCCGAGAGTAAGAAAAATGTTTAGCCAGCAGGTAAACGCGTTACGCTTTGTGCCCATTACTGCACTCATGGGAATTTTTATTGCAATCAGTGGTTTAACCATCGCTACAAAAATTAATTTTCTCGCATTCGGTATCTGGGTGTACCTCGTTCCGGTAGTTGTTCAGCGCATAGATGAAGTGAATGATACGCATTTGCAGATGATGAAAACCTTAGGCGCGAGCTTCTGGCAAACCGTTCGGTATGTAACCTGGCGCTCTGTGATAGCAAGGCTCTCCGACGATATAAGAATACTCGTGGGTATCAGCTGGACCTATATCATTGTTGCAGAACTCGCCGGTATACAGGGCGGATTGGGAAGCCTGATTTTTTTGGGCGAACGCCAGAGCAATGTTGGAAAAGTATATGCAGTAATCTTTATCATTGTCGCCATCGGCATCATACAGGATGCATTATTCCGTTTGGTAGACAGGTTATTATTCAGTTTCAAATACCAATAACATGAGCAGGAGCGAATCGACAAAAGAAAAAACAACTGAAGGATCCGGTGCGTTGCCACCTGTGCTGGAACTGCGTGGCATAAATCAAAAATATTACGATCCTAAAAAGGGAAAAGATTTTGTAGTGTTTGATAATTTCAACCTTGCTGTTGAAGATTATCCGAATATCGGCCAGTTCATCGTGATCATGGGGAAATCCGGTTGCGGAAAATCTACACTGCTCCGTTACTGGACGGGATTGCAAAAGCCAACTTCAGGAGAAGTTTTTGTTGGCGGGCAGCCTTTGACAGAGAACCAAAGTATACCCATGGTATTTCAGCAATATTCATCGCTTGAATGGTTTACTGTTTTAGAGAATGTGGCTCTGCCGCTTACACTGAAAGGTATCGCAAAAAAAGAAGCACATGCGCAAGCGATGGAAATGATCAAAGTAGTGGGACTGGAAGGACACCAGGATAAATTTGCAAAAATACCACAGCTATCCGGCGGGCAATTACAACGCGTGGCTATCGCAAGAAGCCTTGTTGCCAACCCGAATATGTTATTGCTAGATGAACCTTATGGTGCATTAGATGGATTCACAAGATCAAAGATGCAGTTCTTTTTGCTGGATCTTTTTCAGAAAAGTGAACTCGCAAGTTTAAACCCTACCGTGGTATTGGTTACACATGATCCGAGGGAAGCGGTGTTACTGGGTAATGATATTTATATCATGGATGCCGATCCGGGCCGTATTATCAAACACATCAAACCCGACCTGCCTGATCAGCGTGATAAATCCATCCGCAAAAGTGCCCGTTTTACTGAGATCGTGGCTTATATAGAAGATGTGATGGAAGGAACCATTCAATAAATTAATTTAATAACGTATTGAATCGTTGAAAATCCTCTGTGTACCTCCGTGTACTCTGTACCTCTGTGTTTAAATGAAACTTTAGAACACTAAGTATATTTTTTCAACACAGAGGTACAGAGTACACGGAGTTACACAGAGAAGTTCGATAATTTTAAAAAGCTTTAGAAGCACAATTAACAACATAATTCACTTTAGAAGTATGGCTCGTAAAAGAAAAGATTTTGCAGGAGCGCTGGATGCGTGTGAAGAGGTGGTAAAAAAAATGTCGCTCGAAATTGTTTACACGCATAATCTCGATCCCTATTTCAAAGGCGACCTGGATGGTAAAAGAATTTTTATCGGCAACCACCTGAGTGCGCAGGAAAAATTATTTAACCTAGTACACCTGGCGGGCCACAGCATTCAATGGAATATTGATCCCTTACTCCGTAGCCTTGGTTCAGAACTGTACCGCAATCCCGATGATACTTTATTAAAGAAATTGCAGAGTTACGAGTGGCAGGCAAACTGCTACGGCCTCACTATTCTTCACAAAGCCGGCGTGCACGGTCTTGATGCATGGCTGTCGAAACAATATGTGCTGGACATGTTCTACCTCACGCATTTCTACAAAACAGGAAAGAAACTGAAACACATTACGGCGGTTGCTAAAGCCTACCCATTCAACCGTGATTTAAAATTGATGCCGATCCCGAAGTTTAACCCTGAAGCATCGGGGATTACGAGAAATGGTATTGTGATTGCGTTTTGATGAATGAAACAAGCTAGTCGATCCGACCTTCCCTTGAATCGAATCTCTCTATGAATAAATCAATAACCCTTCGTTGATATATTTTCGAATGGTCTTATCGGCACTTATCAATGTATAACTATTATTGATAGCCTGCCAAATCAACATCCTGTCAAAAGGATCCCTGTGGTGGCTGGCGGAGAGATGGTGGTATTTGCTTGCATCTTCTGCAGAGATCGGTATAATAGTAAACCCCATTTGTAAGCATGCCGAAGGAAGGTCTTCCGGAGAAAAACCTGTTATTCTCAATTTGCCAAGGGATGACTTAAGCGAAATCTCCCAAAAACTAATGGCACTTACGACAATTTCGTTTTCTGGATCTGTAATAAGATTTACTATTTTTTTAGAGATCTTTTTTGTATCAGTAAGAGCCCAAATCAGGTAATGCGTGTCCAGCAAATATTTCATAACCCAAGGAATTCATCTTCAGTCATAGAAAAATCTTTTCCAAAGACAACTTTCCCTTTGGATTCCAGCAAACCAATTTTCCTTTTTGGTTTTTTGGCAGTCGATTTAGGCACAAGCCTGGCTACTACTTCTTTCTTTTTTCCATAAGAAATGCCTACTTCTTCACCAGCCAGTACCTTTTTTAATATCTCGGAGAAGTTTGCCTTAAATTCTCCAACGCTTAAGACTTTCATAAAACAATCTTTTTACAAAGATATACCAACTTGTCAAGTTGACAAGTTAAATTTATATCCCTCAAAGCCTGAAATTATTGTCAAAACGCGGATAAACCATTTTTCTCCGCTATCTATTAACTGCATGTTTCGGAACACTAAAATAAAAAGTGGAACCTTCTCCAGGCACAGATTCGGCCCATACTTCGCCGTCATGCTTGCTGATTATATTTTTGACGAGCGCCAGGCCAATCCCTGTGCCTTCAAACTCCGACTGACTATGGAGTCGCTGGAAAACATTGAAAAGTTTGGAAGCGTAGTCCATAGAAAACCCTACGCCGTTGTCGCTTATATGATAAATAATTACAGAGGCTGTTTCTTCCGAACCGATTTCAATTTCAGGTGAACTCTCCTTTGAACTGTATTTAACTGCATTGCTTACCAGGTTGGTCCATACCTGTTTGAGTAACGCAGGATCGCCATAACAGGCAGGCATAACGCCAACGGATATCTTATAAATTATTTCTGGGTGATGTTCTAATGTTTCGGCCACAGCCTGTTCAGCCAGTAAGTACATATCAACCTGCCGGAATACTGCTTTCTTTCTTCCGACAATGGAAAAAGAGATCAGGTCCTCGATCAACTGTTCCATTCGGTTTGTTCCTGAAACGATTTTATCTATCAGCTGGACTGCTGCCGTATCTAATTGTGGCCCGTGCTCATTCTTCAATATAGCAGAATAGCCTTTGATCGCCCGTAAAGGGCTTTTCAGATCGTGTGACACGGAGTAAGAAAATGCTTCCAGCTCCTGGTTGGCACCGGTTAGTTCACGGGTTCGTTCCTTCACTTTTCTTTCCAGGTCCTCCTGTACGCCATGCACTTGTTTGACCATGCTGTTAAAAGTTCTTGCCAGCATACCCACTTCATCTTCGCGATCAATCTGTACTTCGGGTAAATAATTGCCTTCTGCGAAGGCAGATGTGGCGGTTGTTAGCTGGTTAAGCGGGCGGATAATACCCCGGCTGATCCACCAGGTAGCGGAGATGCCGATAACGATCAAAACAATCCCTATCATAATATCCCAAAACAAAAAACGTGATGCGGCTTCTGTCATTTTCTGTGTGGAAAATTCAATCAATATCACGATCCATGTACCAGGTATCGGCCTCGCAAGCGCGAAGACTTCCTGCCCGGTCGGTTTACGATAGCGTACGATTTTCCCGCTCGCCAGACTATCTACCGGCAACTTAACGGTCGGCTGTATGGCATCAGTCCAAAGGCTGCCGTCGGTATTACCAAAAAAAAGTGAAGCCCCGGAGCCGATCAGCTGCGACCATTGTGCAAGCGCTTTGGGGCTTGTTGTCAGGATGCGCCACCGCACAAGATAACCCGTTAGCCCGCCATGATCATCTGTTACAGGAGCGATAGTGGGATAGTAAACCGCGGCTTTCACGCTATGCAGTTTTCCAACAGCAGCACTGTCATGTATCCCATGAACTGTTTTCCAGGACGGATCACTATGGATATCGAGGTTTATATTTTCTTTTCCACCGCTTATAAGAATCGTCCCCGCGGTATCTAATAGTAGAACCTGTACGATAGCCGTGTCTTTGCCTGTGTTTGACAGTTCCTTCAAAGCGGCTGTTTTGGATGCGGTGTCTTTCGACAGCATGTATTTTTTTACTGCATCGTGTTTTGCGGCTGCTTGTGTAGCTTTCGTAAGGGCCTGCATGGACTGCTGCAACATCGAAGCAAACTGCCCGGCGAGTGTCTGCAATCTTTCCGTTCCAACTTGCAAAGCTGCTTTACGAACGCCGATATATGAGGTCAGGCTGTATGTGAAAACAACAAACAAAAGCAGTATACAGGTAAATAATGGCAATCTTCTCTGTATGGAAAGATGGGTAAAGAAAGGACCGTATTTTTTGGGGGAAGATTTCATATAGCACTAATGAGGTATGATGATCCGTATGGTACAACCTTTACCCGGCGCGGTTTCTATAGCAGTTTCGCCGTTAAATGATGCGACCCTGTTTACTATATTGGAAAGGCCGATCCCTTTTCTTTTTTCGTTCGGATCAAAACCCTGGCCATCATCTGTTACCACTATGCTGATGTTAACCGGGTCCGTTTTTATCCAGACACTAACATGATGTGCGCCTGAATGTTTGATGATATTACTAACCTGCTCCTGGATGATGCGGTATATATTCAGGTTCAGGTCCTCATCGATCTCACTGGATACATCGTATACGAGGCTGGTTTCGATATTTGCATTCTCTTTCAGGCTTTGCAGCAATGACCGTATTAATTCCTGCACATTAACATCTTTATGTGGCGTCACCAGTTTGCGGCCCAGTAGCCTGATCTCATCCATACACACGCCCAACAGTTCAATCGGGTAGTGAAGGGCGGGCTCCATTGCCGGATCATTTTTCCAGGCCCTGTCAAGGTAGATCTTTACACCTGCCAGGATCTGGTTCACATTATCATGCAGTTCCTGGCCGATGTGATTCCGCTCCTTTTCCTGGGCCTTGATAATAGCCCTTGTGATTTTCTTTTGCTCCTGTATTTTCTGGTCAAGCAGTTTTTGTTCCGCTTCCTGTTTTTCTTTTTCCGTCCTTCTTTGTTTGAGCGCGTTGTCGATGGCAGAAGGAAGCCTGGCTAACCTGTCTTTTAAAATATAATCATCCGCACCTAATTTGATAATGCTGGCAGCAAATTCTTCCGAAACGGTTCCCGTAACCAGGATAAAAGGGATGTCGAGTGATCTCTCCTGTACGATCAACAATGCTTCTGTGGCACTGAACTGTGGCATGCAATTGTCGGACAGGATAAGGTCTGGGGCAAATCGGTCCAGGCCCTGCAGAAATCCTTCCCGGCTCATCGCGGTACAGAATTCAAAAGCTATGTTTTGTTTTTTTAGTGCATATCCCACCATGTCAATATCAGACGGGGTGTCTTCTAGGATCAATATTTTTAATATTGCTTGCATGGATATTGGATAATGCCATTCTAAATAGGCACAGCGAACATACCTGCTAATCCGGTAAGTCACTTCATGGAGAATCAGATGTCAGGCGGTTTCAACCTGGGATTCTTGCCGGAGAGAGACGGGGGCTCTTTGCAGGGTAGTAATAGCTATTATAAATATAAGAAAAAAACAAAAGGTCTCTTGTCATTTTCTTTCTATTCGTGAAGATTTTTGAATCCTGCCGAAACGAGTCAAAAAAACTACATTTTATATTTTCTTGTTTCGTTTGAAGAATATAAATAAGTTTTTAACGAAACAATGGACACAAATATGTGTGTTGTGGAGAATTAAAGATAAGAGTGGTTATTGAGTTTGGATGGATTTCCAGCTAACGAATTCGTTAATTCGAAATTCGCCAATCCGCTATTTCTTACCACTTGATCGTTTGCAATATTACCTGCCAGCGTTTATTCCTGTTCGCCCATATACGCAGGTAATTTTCTTTTTTGTTTCCGTTGATCACTGTGCCATATACATAAGCAAGGTCGCCTGTTGAAGAGATCTTTCCTGCTTCAGAACGTAGAAGCACAGTATCCGGAATATGTATCAATACATTGCTTATTAACTGAATTCCGGTAATAGGTGTTTCGCCTTCCAGGTTCAACCAGCTGTCTGCAGATATATAGGATGCAAGTGTAGCGCCATTTTTTTCTTTCAGGTCCTGGTTCATTTTTTTATCAAGCGCTAGCACTTCATCAAATGACGCTGCTGGCATTCCTCTTCTTGGTACCAATACAATCTCCTGCAACTGTTTTGTTTCAGACGCCGGTTTCTTATAAGAAACGCCGAGGTCTATGAGGTTCTTCCATTCTCCTTGTTTATTCATTTGCCATACAGACGAAAAGCTGCCATAAGCAACCGGTGTATCCTGCGGAGGCTTTGCGTGAAGTGTGTATGGCCCCGTTGTAATGCCGAAATCGCCAGATGAACTGATGATGGCAAAGGCAGGTTCCCAATTCAAGAGTGCGGGACCCGCTTTTTGTTTTTGAAAAGATTCCAATGCGTTCACAGGATTTCCCTGGCGAAAGACCACACCTTCTGCGTCCATGTATTTGATGAAACCATCCCTGATCGTATGGGAGGCGGTGAAAGATGCAAATGCTTTTTCCGCATCAACCAACCCCTTCATTCCTTTTTGTGAAAAGGACGAAAGAGAAACAAGCATGCATACTGGAAGGAAAAATAATACAGGGTATTTTTTCATTATGATGCGATTGTGCTTAAAGTTAATCAAGTCCTGCATCAAGTGTTTCTTCTTTAGCCACTTTAACTCTTTTATCGTTCAGGCCGCTTTAGCGGCCCGAACGGGTTAAAGAATATGCCCGATAGAAACCGATTCCTGGTCCTCTTCCCCGGATATCAATAGCAGGATGGTGAAGAACCTGTCCATGATAGTTAAAAATCTCTTTTCCATGTTGTGTTTTGTTAAACCATTTTTAATTCGCCCTGCCAGCTATTGTTTTGCTCGGGATCTGTGCACACCCTTTTAAAATCCTTTACCAGCAAGGGTTTCAAAGGTATCACACATTCATGTTAGGTCATTTGCCTTTCATCGTTTTGAATCATCCGCTTATCCTTCCGAAGCTTATTTTCTTTACATTCTCCTTCAATTTAGACACCTGTTTTTGTCAAAACGTTGCTTATCTATTTTGTAATTCGCGTTAACATCTTGCTCCCAATTCCAGGCGGATCCTTTGGACCTTGAACATCGAACAAGGAAAGCAGAATATTAATTTGGCACCCGTTTTTTAACAGCTCCCCGGTAAGGCATTTTACTTCCACTTTCAATATTCCTTGTTCAGCATTCAATATTCAATCCCCTCATTCAGGAAGCAAGAAGGCGGCTTTTTTTGCCTCTTAGCCCTTTTCAACCCAATAAATCCCGCAAATACTATCAGGATCAGCCGGTTATTGCCTGTCCGGCAAGGCGGTAATAGCCTGTTTTGGCTAGTAGTAATTAGCTGCTTGAAGATTTTCGATATCCGAAAAATAAGTCCCGGCCCGTTTCTGCGGGCATTTAAATGAACCTTCCTGCACGGCTTTTGTTTATTTTTGCAGAGCGGATACATATCCGGCAGATTAAAACAAAGATTATGATCAAAACAGGCAACCCGGTGATCAGTATTTACACCGAAATGACGCCCAACCCGGAAACGATGAAATTCGTGGCCAATAAATTATTATATCCAGGCAAGAGCATTGATTTTGCAGATGAGACGCTGGCTGCACCATCGCCATTGGCAAAAGAACTGTTCAGTTTCCCTTTTATTAAAAGCGTTTTTATAGCGAGCAATTTTGTTACGTTAACGAAAACTGCTGATACAGAAGACTGGCAGGACGTGATTCCCACCATCAAAGAATTTCTGAAAGATTATCTCGAAAATGGCGGAGTGGTGGTTAATGAAGAAGAAGTAGCCAAGGTAAAACAGGAGGCCACCAACACTGTTAGTGCAGATGATGATGATATTGTAAAAAGAGTAAAAGAGTTATTGGAGAATTATGTAAAGCCTGCTGTTGAAATGGATGGCGGTGCAATACAGTTTAAAAGTTATAACGAAGGCACGGTAAACCTGATGTTACAGGGAAGTTGTAGCGGATGTCCATCTTCTATGATCACGCTGAAAGCGGGCATTGAAGGGATGATGAAACGCATGATTCCCGAAGTAAAAGAAGTGGTAGCTGAAGCTGAATAAATATTTTGTGAGTTGAGTTTTTTGAGATGTCCCGTGATGCGGGACATTTTTTTTTGCCACAGACGACACAGATTTTCACAGAAAAGGTCTGTGGTAATCTGTATCGTTTGTGGCAAATGAATTATGCGTAGCGTAACATGGAATATTCGATTAACTTTAAACGTCATTGCGAGGAACGAAGCAATCTGTGTTTCAAAATGCAGACTTTTATTCGTGATTAAGACTGCTTCGTGCCTCGCAGTGACGGCTACGAGTTTAATATTATCACCAAATGAATAAAGAGCAGCTCGCTGAATTATTAAGAAACAATCATGCACAATTCATTGAACAGATAAATGGATTGAATGATACAGATCTTTGTTATGCCGCCGAAGGCAAATGGTCCGCCGCACAGCAACTGGATCATATTGTAAGAAGTGTTTCGCCGGTGAACATGGCCATGGGTCTTCCCAAATTTGTATTGAAATGGAAATTCGGTGTGGCTAACCGTCCCTCGAAAACATTTGAGGGTTTAACAGAAAAGTATACACGCAAATTGCAGGAAGGCGGTAAAGCATCCGGCCGTTTTGTTCCGGCACCGGTTGGAGCGGATCAAAAAGAAAAACTGGCAAAGCAGTTAAATGCTTTGGTAAACAATTTGTCGCGTAAGACTGAAACACATTCTGAGGAAGCGTTAGACAAATACATCCTGCCGCATCCATTACTCGGCAAACTAACCCTGCGTGAAATGTTATATTTTACAGCCTACCATGTACAGCATCACAGCGAACTTGTCCGGAAAGGATTGGCATCGCGATAAATATTGAATACCGATCAACGAATAATGAATGATGAAGTTGTCCGCATTTGTCAGTAAGCATTGGGATGCGTTGATCGCATCGGTGGTGGCTTCCGCATTTATTTATTTTTATACAAGGCATAGCGGTATCGGCGTATCGCCTGATTCGGTGAATTATGAAAGCGCAGCCACCAATATCCGCGATCATTTTTCTTTTACCGATTTTAACGGTTTGCCGTTAGTTGATTTTCCGTTGGGTTACCCTTCTTTTCTCGCACTCATTTCGAGAATAACAGGTGCACCTGTTTTACAGATTGTTTCTGTTTTGAACTGCATTTTATTCAGCGGGGTTATTATTCTAACCAGTATCATCATTAGTAGTTACCAAAGAACATCGCGTGTTTATAAGGCTTGTATTCTTTCCCTGTTGGCCTGTAGCCCTTGCCTGCTGGAAGTATATTCGATGTTATGGTCGGAAACGTTTTTCATTTTTTTGATCCTTCTGTTTGTTGTGGCTCTGCATAATTATTTCAGAACTCATCGAACATCAGATTTGATCTTAACCGCATCGATAGTTGCGATCGCTTTTGTAACACGTTATGCCGGCATTACATTATTAGGCGCGGGATTGTTCCTGGTTTTCTTTAATGGCGAACTGGCCATTGCAAAAAAAATCAAGCACCTTATTTTATTTACGCTGACAGGTTCATCACTCGTGATCATCAATCTCGTAAGAAACAGCCGGGCTGCCGGGCATATAACAGGCGTAAGAGAAAAAGCGCTGCGAACATTAAGCGACAATCTTCACCAGATCGGCACCACAGTTTCAGAATGGCTGCCTTTTCTGCGCGGGCATGAAACACTGGCTGCAGCGGTTTTCCTTCTTATACTGTTAGCTGGAGTTTGTATCCTTATCTATCGTCTTTTACAACAGCAATATTTTGCCTCGTATGAAACGATCATTACTTGCTTTTTCGTGGTGTATGCATTCTTTATCATCCTCATTGCCACGATTTCGCGGTTTGAAGAATTGACGAGCCGGCTTTTATCCCCACTATATATTCCGATGCTGCTTACGGGAAGCAGTTGGGTGATTGGGGTTTTGCAAAGATCGTATCGCGCAAAACGGGTAGTGATTGCTTTGGTCTTCTTGATGGTGTTTGCCAGTTTCCACTATCATCATTACCAGCTGAATGCAGAAGCATGGGAGGGAATAAAAGATGCGGGAGTTCCCGGTTACACAGAAGATTCCTGGACACAATCACCGGCAGTTAACTATGTGAAAAAAAATAAAGCATCATTTACCCCTCCTGTTTACGCAAACGCCAATGACGCCGCGTATTTCCTCGCAGGCGTTCATGCCATGGCCTTACCTCATAAAGAAATTCAGCAGGAGATCGATGTTTTTTTACAGCATCCTTCTTTTTACCTGATCTGGTTTACGGACGGAGAGAATGCTGACCTGGTGAGCCTTGATTTTATCAAGCAACATAAAAAACAGGTGTCCATGGAGGAAATGGAAGGAGGCGCTGTTTATTTTTTTGCTGATTCTGCGCGGAGTCCTTTACCAAGATAATTTTTGTTTACTGCATTTCTGTAACTTGATAAAAAAATGATCATGCGCCGCATTGTTCTTCTAATGGTCCTACTTTTATTTTCAGCAACTATTTTTTGCCAGCCGAAACAACTTTTTACCATTAGCAAGGATAGTTCTGTTTTTTCTTTAACGGTGCAGGGTGCATCGCATCTTGCTTCTTTGCCGCTGAAATGTATGCAGCAGGAATATCCGAACAAGACAAGTCATACTTCTGCCGGTGATAGCGATCATCTCAAAACACCCAAACAACAGCATCCTGCATTTTATGGATGTTTCGATTGGCACAGTAGCGTACATGGTCACTGGATGCTGGTGAGCCTGCTAAAACAATTTCCAAACTTACCTGAAGCCGTGAAGATCCGTGAGTCGATCTCGAAAAATATTAATCCCGCCAATATTTTAGCGGAAGCTCGTTATTTTGATGCAATACTTGCTAAAAGCTATGAAAGAACCTATGGCTGGGCATGGATCTTAAAACTGCAACAGGAACTGCTTACCTGGAACGATCCGGATGCCGTGAAATGGCGCAATGCTTTGCAACCCTTATGTGATACGGTGATTAAACTGTGGATGAATTATCTCCCCAAACAAACTTATCCCAATAGAACCGGTGTTCATCCCAATACCGCATTCGGTTTGGTGTTTGCGTTGGACTATGCAAGAACCGCACACAACAAAATATTTGAAACGGCCATTGTGCAGGCTGCCAAAAAATTATACTTAAGAGATAAGAATGCGCCAAGTGTATGGGAGCCAGATGGAACTGATTTTCTATCTCCATCGCTTGAAGAAGCTGACCTGATGAGAAATGTTTTGAGTAAAACAGAATTTCTTAATTGGTTCAATAACTGGATCCCGCTTGCATCATTACAACATTTAACCGAACTGCCGGTTGTATCGGACCGTACCGATCTGCAGATCGTTCACCTGGATGGATTGTGTTTCAGCAGGAGCTGGTGCATGAAAGGTATTGCGAAACAATTACCGGCTAGTGATAAAAGAAAACAATTATTGAACCGTTCAGCGATAAGTCACTTGAATGCAAGTTTACCAAATATTGCGAGTGGCAGTTATGGTGGTGAGCATTGGCTGGCGAGTTTTGCCGTGTATGCGTTGATCAATGAATAAAAAATTCATCAGGTTACGCTTTAATAAAGATTATTTTTTGCCACAGACGGCACTGATGAGCACAGACCGTTTCTGTGTTACTCTGTGTCGTCTGTGGCAATTTTTTTTCTATGCTTTGAAGCAGTAACTTGAATTTCTTTCCTTATGAGCATAACGGAAATCTATCATCAATTCATAGCCGGTCTTCAGCAAACAGGGCCAATAGAGTTTATTGCCGTGTTGGCAGGCATTTCCAGCGTGTGGTTCAGCCGTAAAGAGAACATACTTGTTTACCCGGTGGGCCTCATCAACACAATGTTTTATATTTATCTCAGTGTTAAGGGACATCTTTTGGGCGAGGCGAGTGTAAATCTTTATTACACTATCATGAGTATTTATGGTTGGATTTTATGGGCAAAAAAAGATAAAATAAAGCACGAAGCTGTTCTGCACATTACATTCAGCAACCGCAAAGAATGGATCCAACAGGTTTTATTTTTTGTGGGATTTTACATCGCCTTGTTCGCATCTCTTACCTGGGCCAAAACAGCATTTGCACCCGAAGCCATTCCCTGGGCAGATGCGCTTGCCTCTGCAACGGCTTATACAGGTATGTGGCTCATGACAAAAAAGAAATTTGAAAGCTGGCTCTGGTGGCTCGCAACAAATATTGCGTCTATTCCGTTATACTTTATTAAGGGATATGTTTTCACAAGTGTTCAGTTTGTCGTGTTGCTGATCATCAATATTGGAGGATTGATCGCATGGCATAGAAAAGCTGAGTTAAACAGAACCAGGTAATTGAATGATCAAGAAGATTGTTATCATCGGCCCCGAATCAACCGGCAAAAGTACTTTGTGCGAACTGCTGGCGCAACATTATGGAATGCAATGGTGCCCCGAGTTTGCCCGCGAGTATCTTTTGACCAATGGGATGGAATACGATTTTGATGACCTGCTTACCATTGCCAAGGGGCAGATAGCGATGGAGGAAGAATATACCGCACTTGTTAAAAGCCAATGGTCGCTTGTGAATGACCGCACCTGGGTAAACCCTCACTCACTTCACACTACGCACCACTCGCCATTCCTGTTCGTGGACACCGACATGTATGTGATGAAAGTTTGGTGCGAATATGTTTTTGGCAAATGCCACCAGTTTATCCTTGACCAAATCGTGAGCCGCGAATACGATCTTTATTTACTCTGTAATACAGATCTTCCCTGGATAAAAGATGAGCTTCGTGAATATCCTGATGAGGCCAACCGCAAAGAGCTCTATCATATTTATAAGGATCTTCTCATCAATCAAAAGGTTCCCTGGATAGAAATCAGTGGGGACTATGAAGAGAGATTAATTACGGCGATTAACGCTGTTGAGGAATTTCTGCATTAAGTTCACTCTCTGTGCATCTGTGTACTCCGTGTCTCTGTGGTGAAAAAAATGAATTGCTAACCTGATATTATCAAAGCGAAGACTTTACCACAGAGACACGGAGTACACAGAGATGCACAGAGCTTTACTTCCAGTAATCTTTCATGAGATCAGATACCCAATCGGGCTGAACAATTTCTTTCTTAACACCAAATTCTTTGATCACTGGTTTGATATCGAGAATGGGCGTTCCGCTGATCGCATCAAGGTATTTTACAAAGATAGAGCGGCCCTTGTGTTCGAGCAATTCAACCGTGCAGAGTCCTATATGATTGGGACGGTCTTTTTTACGCTGTACGAAAATGCCGACTTTAGGATAGTCAGGATTACCGCGCGGTCTTCCGGAAAAAACGATATCATCATTTGATGCCTTATCAAAATAATAAATGATCTCTATATGAGAAAAGCTTTCGATGTTATCAAATGCCTCATCGGGAATATGATTGGCCAAACGGATCTCCGAGATTGTATCTCCCCAAAAATCATCTGTTGGCGTTGAACGCTGGTTGATAACTGTTGCAACGGGTTGTAATATGATATCCATACAAGATGTTTAAAAATTATCTTATGATCGCCTGCACATCTTCATCATCTTCAATATTACCCATCTGCTGAACGATCCATGGGTAACGCCAGGCAACACGGCCGCTCATGGGTTTTACGGTGAAGCGTTTGGGATTGGGTAAACAGGCAATGATCATTGCCGCTTCTGCACGGCTTAATTTTTTGGCACTCTTTCCAAAATATTTTTGCGAGGCTGCTTCAATACCAAATATACCCGGACCCATTTCCACTACATTCAGATACACTTCTAAAATGCGTTTCTTTCCCCAGAACCATTCGATCATTTTAGTATAATACATTTCGGGAACCTTGCGGATATAACGTGTGATGCCGCCGCCCTGCCATAAAAAAACATTCTTGGCAACCTGCTGTGTAAGCGTACTCGCGCCGCCGCCCAAAGGGATCTTTGTTTTTTTATTTTTCTTTTTCGGCCTGAGGCTTTTCTCGATCGCATCCCAATCAAAACCGCCGTGATCCGGGAATGCCTGGTCCTCGCTGGCAATAGCGGCGAGTTTTACGTTATAAGATATTTCATCCCAGCTTACATAATCGCGTTTCAATCCATAACCAAAACTATTGGTGATCTGCGTAATAGTGATCGGTGGCATTACCCAACGGCAGATGATAATATAAAGCAGGGAAGAAACGAATCCCCAGATAAAGATCCATTTGATCCACCACCATGTTTTTTTCAGCAGTCGTTTGGTTTTGGCTTTCATGTGTGGAGCAAGATACAAAACCAGTTTGGGTCTTCCCTTTCCCGAACCGGTAATTTCTAAATTGTTATTGGCTGGAGAAAAAAATTTATCTTTTTGTCCAATTTCAAAAACCCCGGTCGTTATTCTGTTTTAACCATCAAAAATCAAAGAAAATGAAAGAGTTTTTATTTGTATTCAGGAACGACTACAAGGCTATGCCACAGGGTTCACCCGAAGAAATGCAGGCCATGATGAAAAAATGGATGGACTGGGTTGGCGGTATTGCTGCGCAGAATAAACTGGTTGACCGCGGTAACAGGCTTGCATCCGGTGGTAAAGTAGTAAAGGCAAACAATGTAATTACCGATGGCCCTTACACCGAGATCAAAGAACTGATCGGCGGTTATACATTGGTGAAAGCAGGTTCGCTGGACGAAGCAACAGCTTTGGCAGCCGGTTGCCCTATACTGGAAGTTGGCGGAAATGTTGAGGTAAGAGAGATTAATCCAATGTAATTGGAGTCATTTCAAATTTGCGCATTGCGTTTTTCGCTTTATTTTTTGAACCACATAGCCACATAGGTACATAGTTGTAACACATAGTTTTTTCTATGTGAAATCCTATGGGTTCTATGTGGCTATGTGGTCCAAATCAGCGAAAATTTGAAATGCGCTCATGTAATTCGTTGCAGTAAAAAAATTCGAAGTCTTTCTATGTTTACAAAGACTTCCTCATTATGGAACAACCGGAATTGATACCGCATTTATTCAGAACCGAGTACCGGAAGATCACCGCAGTACTCTGTAAACTTTTCGGTATCGATCATATCGAGATCGCAGAAGATATTGCAAGTGATACTTTCCTACTCGCTTCCGAAACATGGAGCATTAAGGGGCTGCCGCCGAATCCCGTGGCATGGTTATACACCGTTGCCAAGAACAAAGCCAAGGACCAGTTTAAACACGATGCGGTTTTTAAACAGAAAGTTGCAAAACAATTACAATATTTGTCGCCTGGTAACGAAGAGATAGAGATCGATCTTTCCGATAAGAATATTACAGATAGCCAGCTACAAATGCTGTTTGCCATTTGCGATCCATCCATTCCTGTTGAAGCGCAGGTGGGCCTGGCGCTCCGCATACTTTGCGGTTTCGGGATCAATGAAATTGCGGATGCTTTTTTAACCAATAAAGAAACCATCAACAAACGTCTTTTCCGTGCGAAAGAAAAATTACGAATTGAAAATGTGAAGATCGAACTCCCTGCAGAAGAAGAGATAGGTAAACGTTTGGAAACGGTGCTCACCACTTTATACTTATTGTTTAACGAAGGTTACTATTCCTCCGCCAGTGATATCACGCTCAGGAAAGATCTTTGTCTGGAAGCGATGCGGTTAAATTATCTGTTAATCGACAATCCATCAACCAACAAACCACTTGTAAACGCGTTGTTCGCGCTAATGTGTTTTCAGTCATCGCGCTTTGAAGCAAGAATCGATGCCAATGGCGAATCCGTTCTTTACCAGGACCAGGATACAAAATTGTGGGACCACGAACTGATCACCCGCGGAGAATATTATCTGAATCTTTCCTCAGGCGGAAATGAAATATCAAAATACCACCTGGAAGCCGCCATTGCTTACTGGCACACGATCCAGGCAGATACCAAGGAAAAATGGGAGAATATATTACAGCTGTACAACCGCCTCCTGCAAATTGAGTACTCGCCGATAACTGCATTGAATAGGACCTATGCATTGTCAAAGGCCAATAGCAAACAGGAGGCGATCGTTGAAGCGGAAAAGCTCGGGCTCAACAATCATCATTTATATCATTCCCTTTTAGGTGATTTGTATTCGGATATTGATGATACGAAAGCGCTATCACATTTTCAAAGCGCATTGTCGCTTGCAAGATCCGTTGCAGATAAAGCGCTTATTGGCAATAAGATCGCGGAACGCGAAAAGAAAATAAATCGCAACTGATCATTGCGTATGGATGATCTCCATGCGATATCTTTTACCAAGTGTGATATAGGTCTTATGGCTCAACCCCATGATCGTTCCCAATAAAAAAACACCACCTGCAATTCCCAACCTCGCAACGTTATCAGAACTGAACAGCGCTTCTTTGTGTATCAGTGTATTGATCAGGTTTAAAGTGATATACGCCCCGCTACCGAGTTTGAATAATGCGCCGTTGGTGAATATGCCTGAATAATCTTTCTTCGGCATGCCGTAAATTTCGTTCACATTCAATTTCATCAGTCCGAATTTTGCAGTGTCTATGCTCGCAAATCCAAATTGATTAGGGACTGTTTGAATGCTGATCCGTTCTATAGTGATCGAATCGTTGCGAACTATTTTGATGATGCCCTCTATCCATTGCTTGCTGCTGAATTGGAAATTGATCAGGCTACCCGGGATCCATGTTTGTATGGTCTTGTTCTTTTCTTTCAACACCAAGAGGTCGCTTTGCGAAAATGCATGTAGGGATCCAATGAGGAATAATGTGATGAGCAGTAGTTTCACAGTTCTAAGGTAAAGGATAGAGATGAATCGAGTGCTAAGGAAGTGTTAATCGTGGGGTGGCGAATGCTGAATAGTCAATAGTGAATGCGGCCGTTATCGATGCGTCACGCGCTATAGGGCATTGACTATTCACTATTGACTATTCACTATCAATGACTCAGCTTATCCCCATACGCCAATATCCCCCAGCAAAGAGCAATACCAAAACCGATCAGTATTAGTCCTGATATTTTATTGATGGTTCTAAGTATTTGGGGTGTGAGTTTGGAGCGCAGGCGTGAGGCAATGGCAACTTTTGCAATATCGGTGAGCAACACAAAAAGCAAACAGGTGCCAAAAACGATGAAGCGATATTCTGCAGGATGAGGTGTGGTTTGTGAATCTATGATGATGGCCGTTGTCCATGCAAACCAGAACAGGAACACGCCGGGGTTAAGGATATTGATCAGGAACCCCGAAAAAAATATCGCGGTGAGGTCACGTTTTCGGAATTTTTTATTTACGATATTGTTGTCATCATCAACTTTTACTTTTTTGAAAAAAAATGTATAAACACCAAGGCTGACTAAAAAAATACTTCCTGCTACGGCGATAATGGTTTTGTGGCTGAGCGCAAGATCAAAAAGAGAAGTAAAAAAATTGCATACAAGCACGATGGAAATATCACTTACAGATATTCCGGCCACAAACACATATCCTGCTTTGTGCCCGTTATTAATGCTCTGTTTAAGGATGGCAAATATTACCGGCCCTACCGAAATGGCGAGGAAAACGCCAAGAACCAATCCTTTGATCAAAGGTGCAATCATTCTTATTTTTTATCTTGCCTGAAAGTTACTTGTAATTTTTAAAAATGAAGTGGTCGGGGTTTGCATTTTATCAAACATAGTTTTTATTTAATAACCCTGGCGCTGATGATCTTATCCAATCCCGGGAACCGTTCTTCAAAATAATAATTGCCATATTTATACAACGAGTCCTGGATCTGTGCAGGTTTTTTGGCGTATTGTCCGTTAAATTTTGCAATCACTTCCATCCCCTTCACCAGTTTTGCAACGGGTGTGTATCCCACTACGCCGCCACGATTGGCGGTATCGAGTTTTGCGTTGTTTGCGCTGTTAATGAACAGTTGTGTTGCCCGGTTATTTTTTCCGCCGTGTGCGAATGAGATCATTCCTTTCGTATTTTTTTGAAGCATGGGCTCGTCCTTCAATTTTTTAGGATCCCAAAAACGGTTAGCATAATAATTCGGGGAGATGCCGAATTGTGTTAAAAAATTAGTTTCAACGCGAAACAATAAAGATTGATTGAAGAATCCGGTTGTGATGAGCTGGTACAGCCTGTCAACGCCCAACGGCGACCATTTACGATATGCTTCAATCACAAACTCTCCTTTGGTGGTTTTAAAAACTGCGTGGAATGTTTCCGGCGCTTTCACTTTGAGTATGGAGATATCAGGCGCCTGTGCGAGTATGGAACCGCTGACCAAAAATAATACCAGTAAAAGGAACCCGGTTTTACGCATAGCAATCCCTGTTTTCTTGATGGATTTATAAACTGATCTTTTTCCCTTGTAGAAAATTTTGCCAGTCTTCCAGCAAACTTCCTTTTAACACCCGTGGAAATTTATGTTGCCCTCCCACTTTACCTTTTGCTTTCATGAAATCCATGAACTGCATTTCACTCAACACATCTAATCTTACATCTTTCAATGCGCTTTTTCTTTCCACTGCGTAATCGTCATTCAGTTCTTTCAGTTTTTCATCGATGATGGCAATCAGTTTTTCTTTATCCACCTTATCATCGCAGGCAACATACCAATGATGCGCGAAGAAATTACCATAGGGCATCCCTGCAACAGTAAATTCAGGTATGCTGATGTTCAGTTCTTCACTTGCCAGCTGAACGGCCTTGTTCATATTATCTACGCTGAGGTGTTCGCCCACCAGGCTTAAAAAATGTTTGGTGCGACCTGTGATCACGATCTCGCATTTTTCTTTATCAACAAAACGGATCGTGTCCCCAATCAGGTAGCGCCAGGTGCCGGCGGCGGTGCTTATCAGTAAGGCATAGTCTTTCCCCTCTTCAATTTCATGTATCATCAACGCTTCGGGGTTCTCGATCATTTCACCCTCCGCATCAAAGTTCTTATCATCAAAAGGAATGAATTCATGAAAGATATGTTCTCCGGTAACGAGCCGCATTCCCGTTGCATGTTGCCGTTCCTGGTATGCAATAAAACCTTCGCTTGCGAGGTAAGTCTCAATATAGGTAATAGGCTTACCCAATAATTTCTCAAATCCTTTTTTATACGGTTCAAAACTTACCCCGCCATGAACAAAGAAGGCGAGGTTGGGCCACATCTCGTGAATATTGTTAAGCTTGTAGCGCGCGATCACCATCTCCATACACATCTGCACCCAGGCCGGCACGCCTATAATAAAACCGATATCCCATTCGGGCGCTTTTTCAACGATCTCCTCCAGTTTTTTATTCCAGTCCTTTTGTTTCGCGATCTTTTTCCCTGGTTTATAAAAAGGTTGGAACCAGAATGGCGCTTTTTTTACAGTTATGCCGCTCAGGTCTCCTGCAAAATATGTATCGCCTTTTTGAAGCTCGGTACTTCCTGCAAGTGTTAGCCATCCTTTGCCGATGGAGCTATAAGGAACATCTTCATAAGTTCTAAGACTGATCAGTTGTTTGATCATCACGATCTTGTTGCCATGCAAAAGATCATTGGTTATAGGAATGTATTTACTGGCCGATTCACTCGTGCCGCTGCTGAGTGCATAATACCTGATCTTGCCGGGCCAGCAGATATCCGGTTTCCCTTCGATGGTCTTATGCCACCATTCACTATAAATCTTATTGTAATTAAATGTTGGGACCAATTCCTGGAACTTCTTACCGGGGTGTTTGCTTAACAGTATCTCATCAAAAAGGTATTGCTGGCCAAACTCAGTGAACCTTGCTTTCCTCAATAGTTTCTTTAATACCTTGATCTGCTGCCTGCGGGGATTGTTCTGTGGTAACCGCAGCGCTTTTAAAATAGTATTAGGAACCTTGAAGTCAAGAATGGCCATCGTTAGAAGCTCGTTTTTAGAATATACGAAGCTACGGCATTTTGAATATTGAACACTGAACAAGGAATGATGAATGTTGAAGTGAAGCCCGCTCAACACTTCGGCGTTCATCATTCCTTGTTCAGTGTTCAATATTCATTCTTCCCAAGAGTCCGGTAGTTTTTAAAACTAACAACCAGGTCCTGCCACCAATCGTAGTTTTTTGCATAGAGTTTGTCGGCTTTCTGCAAGAGGTTTTGGGGCACGTTTTCGGTTTTTCCAAAAGAGGAAATGATCCCGGATTTAATGATTGGAAGAGAGTTATCAGGAAGAGCGTAGCCGATCCATGTTTTGCTTCCTCTCAGAACACGGAAAACCGAACGGATAAGTGCCGCCGGCCTGGGATGCAATAGAAAATGAAATGGGATGGTAAGGATGAAGAACAGGCTCAAAACCATATCCACCACGCGTTTCATTCTTCGCTGGTAAGGGTGGGTAATACGATAATCAATAAATGGGGTAACGATAGTTGCTCCCGGCGCAAGGGTCTGGCTGCCTACAATACTTCCACTTCCGTGTGCATGAAAAAGAAAACGGATGTTTCGTTTTTGGAATGATCCTGCCAGTAATAATATCCTGCTTAAAGAAAGTTCGCCTGCACAGAAAATGATCCGGTTGATAGCAAAATTTTTGATAAGTGATTGAAGATCCTTTAACCCGCATAATGCATTTCTGTCGTCATCGCGTGGTGAAACACGTCCCAGTAATTGCTGATCTACGATTGCTGTTTCAAGTAATTGTTTTACTTCGGTATATTCTGTTTCTGTAGCTACAACAATGGTTTGCGCATCTTCTTCCCTTACAAACAACGGGTTTCGGCGGTATAATAAGAATTGCCTTAGCAAAAAGATCAAGAAAGCACCTATAATGCCTCCCCATAAGATCACGCCCCTTGAAAAGCGGATGTTTTCCGGTAACAATGAGTAAACGGCAAGCGTACTCACCACCGCAAACGCAAGCGACAAAAGGGTTTTAGAGGATCTGTACCTTTTATCATATGATCCTGTAAACGCTGCAGATAAAACAAACCACAGCGAAAACGCCGGTAATGCATATGGCAAAAAGGCAACACCGAAACCTTTTCCATTCCTGATCTCACTAACCCAAAGCATTCGCATGAACTGTAACGATAGCCAAACAAGAACTCCATCAATGATGGGCAGCAACACCGGTTTCAACAATCGCGTCAATGCTGAAAACAATCCACGTAATGCAATGGCGAGTGTAAGAAAAATGGAAAATATTTTAGCGGGACCGGAACGGTAATGTTTTTGTACGAAGACCTGCATCGCTGTATAGAAATGTTTTACGCGACTGAGAGCCGCATCATTTGAGCTTTCGCCTTTGAAGTGAATAATGCAGGTTCCGGAAAAATAAAAATTCTCAAATCCTGCTTTTTTTATGCGGTAACTGAGGTCAATATCTTCTCCATATAAAAAATAACTTTCATCGAAACCTTGTATTTGTAAAAGCAGTTCTTTTTTAACGAGCATGAAAGCGCCTGCCAGTACATCCACCGAATGGTTCACATGTTCATCGAGATAGCCCAGGGCATACCTGTTAAACATGCGCGACTTTGGAAAAAGGGATGAAAACCCAACCAGTTTCCAGAAAGAAACCCACGGTGAAGGAAAGGATCTCTTGCTTTCCGGAAGAAATCGCCCCCTGCCATCCAGCATACGCACGCCCAATGCACCTGCAGACGATTGTTCTTTGATGAATGAAAGACATTCCTGCAGGCAATCTTCCGGGACCAATGTATCCGGGTTCAGAAACAGAACGTACTCGCCGCGGCAAACGGCCAGCGCCTGGTTATTGGCTTTCGCAAAACCAAGATTCCTGTCGTTGCGGATGAATTGAACTGAAGGAAAAAGCGGCCCGAGATACTCAACACTTCCATCAACCGAATTATTATCAACAACGATCAATTCTGCATCGATCCCGGCAACAGCATTTTGTACCGAATACAGGCATTGCTCCAGGAAATACCTGACATTATAGTTTACTATGATTATAGATAATTGCAGGATTGCAAGTTAAGGTACGAGAGCCAAGAGACAAGACTCAAGAGACAAGACTCAAGAAACAAGATTCAAGAAGCAAGGCGGGGGGCTTACAATCAAAGGCTTGTGGCTTGAATCTTGAGCCTTGTGGCTTGTGCCTTTTTGTTACTTTTGCGCCATGTTAAAACAAACCCTACTTAAAGCAACAGAGGCCGGAGCGGCACAGTTAATGCATTTTTTTAATGGCGATTTCAAGATCAGTAACAAGGAAGGCATGAACAACCTGGTAACCGAGGCAGATCATGCAGCGGAAAAAGCCATTTTTGAAGTGATCCAGAAAGAATTCCCTGAACATTATATACTGAGCGAGGAAACGGGAGAGATCGTAATGGACTCTACGTATAAGTGGATCATTGATCCTATCGACGGAACAGTGAATTTTGCCAACGGAATTCCTATTTGTTGTGTAAGTATTGGCCTTGAACAGGATGGGCAGATGATCATGGGTGCCGTGTATAATCCAAATATGAACGAGCTGTTTTTTGCCCAGCGTGGTTTTGGCGCAACGCTGAATGATAAAATGATCCATGTAAGCGATAAGACTGAGGTGATACATAGTTGCCTGGTTACAGGTTTTCCATACACCTATCTTGATGCGCCCAACGGCCCTTTACAGGTATTTGAAAAACTGATCCGCAAAGGTGTTCCCGTGAGAAGATTAGGAAGTGCTGCTATCGATCTTTGCTGGGTGGCCTCGGGAAGATTCGATGGTTTTTATGAACACAAATTACAGGCATGGGACAGTGCAGCAGGATTTTTGATAGTGGAAGAAGCGGGCGGTAAGGTGACAGATTTCAAGGGAGATCATTACTCTCCATATCAACCACATATCGTTGCAACAAATGGAAAGATCCATGATGAATTGGTGGCAATTGTTAATGGGGGAGATCTTTAATTAGAAATCATTTGCCATAGACGACACAGATTGTTGCAGACTTTTTCTGTGGTAATCTGTGTCTTCTGTGGCAACAAAAAAAATACCATGAGCGAGCAAAGAACAGAAATAGGAGAACTTGGAGAATTTGGCCTGATCGAACATCTTACCAAAAACTTTGAGACACATAATGCATCAACCATCTTAAGTGTGGGCGATGATGCTGCCGTTATTGATCATTTCGGGAAACAAACGGTTGTGACCACGGATCTTTTGGTGGAAGGAATTCATTTCGACCTGATGTACACGCCTTTGAAACATTTGGGTTACAAAGCCGTGATGGTGAACCTGAGTGATGTGTATGCGATGAATGCAACACCTACACAGGTCACCATGAGTATCGCCATCAGCAACCGTTTTGGACTGGAAGCATTGGACGAATTCTATGAAGGTGTTTACATAGCCTGCGAAAAACATGGTGTTGACCTGGTTGGAGGAGATACCTCTTCATCCAACAAAGGATTCATTATTTCCGTTACGGCCATTGGCGAAGTGGCAGCTGATAAAATTGTAAAACGCAGCACTGCACAGAAAGGCGATCTGATCTGTGTAAGCGGCGACCTCGGCGGCGCTTTTCTTGGTTTAACATTGATGGAAAGAGAAAAAAAGATCTACCTCGAAAACCCGCAGTTGCAACCCGATCTTGAGAACGAAGATTATATCGTGGGCCGTTTATTAAAACCTGAAGCAAGAAAAGATATCATCGAATTTTTTGAAAAGAATGATATCCTTCCCACTTCTATGATGGATGTAAGCGATGGCATCAGCAGCGAAGTGTTGCATTTGTGCAAACAAAGTACGCTGGGTTGTGTGATCTATGAAGAGAAGATCCCCGTTTCAGATGCCAGTCGCAAAGCAGCTTACAAATTCGGCCTCGACCCAACCGTTTGCGCATTGAATGGCGGCGAAGATTATGAACTGATCTTCACTTTGAAACAGGAGGACCACGATAAAATAACCCTCAACGAAGAGATCAGTGTGATCGGTTATATGACCGATATTGCTGATGGATGCAAACTGCTTACCAAGGGCGGCAACCGTTTTAATATTACTGCACAGGGCTGGAATGCATTTCAGAAATAAGTATTTCTTATGAAGCGAGTGGGTATTGTTGTGATATTGTTCTTTTTTTTCCTGCAGTCGTGCAAAACATTGTCAACGCAGCGACAACCATATATTGTTGCAAAGAAAAGTGCGACGGCACTAAAGCAAGATCTTATTCTGCTCAGAAAGATCCTCGAAGCAAATCACCCCGGTTTATATTGGTACACGCCCAAAGATAGCATGGATCTTTTTTTTGATCAGAGCATTATCAGCATCACAGACTCTTTAGATGAAGTGCAGTTTAAAAATAAAGTTGCCTGGCTGGTAAGTAAGATCCGCTGCGGACATACGACAGTATTCTTTTCAAAGGCTTACACAAAAAATGCGGTACAGTTTCGTTTTCCTTCTTTTCCCTTGTATTTAAAGGCATGGGGTGATAGCCTGGTGGTACTGGCTAACTTAAACCAGCGCGATCCCATCTTCAAACGCGGCACCATCGTTACCGGCATTAATGGAAGAACCAACCGGCAGGTGTTGGATACTTTGTTTCAATTCATTTCTTCTGATGGTTATGCATTTAATTATAAGAACCAGGTAGTGAGTGGCAATTTTCCGATCTGGTATAAGACCATTTTAGGAGTGGATAGCAGCTATACCATTTCTTATATCGATTCAACCGGACAAGAAGCAAGCGCCACTGTTGGGAATTATAAACCCGTAGTAGATACTACCCGCAGAACAAGGCCGCAATCTCCGCAACCGCGTGTAAAATTGCCCAACCGCAGGGAGTTAAGAAAAGCGAGGCTGCTCGCCAAACGCGAACTGAGGATTGATAGCAGTTCGAATACGGCCATTATGCGATTAGCCACTTTTTCAAACGGGGGATTACGTGGTTTTTTCAGGCGCAGTTTCAGAACCATCAAACAAAAAAACATACCGCATCTGGTGATCGATATGCGCGAGAATGGTGGCGGAAAAGTTGCCAGCAGCATATTACTTGCCAAATACCTCAGCGATCACCCATTTAAAGTAGGCGACAGCGTGGTGGCTACCAGCCGGGAATTTAAATACAGCCACTATATTAACCCGTCGCTGGTCTACTGGTTCGCGATGAATTTTGGCGCACGCAAAATGGCGGATGGATCGATCCATTACCGGCGCTATGAAACAAAATTATTTCAACCCAAAGAGCGTCTGCATTATAGCGGACAGGTAACACTGTTACAGGGTGGTTATAGTTTTTCCGCCACTACCATGTTCATCTCCACCCTGAAAGGACAGAAAAACATTACCGTTGCCGGCGAAGAAAGCGGTGGTGGTTACTATGGCAATTCGGCGATGTATATCCCAACGATAACACTTCCCCGTTCAAAACTGCGGATCAGCCTGCCCATGTATCGTTTGGTGATGGGTAGTACAAGGCCTAGGGGTCATGGCATCATACCCGACCTTGAGATTCCGCCATCATCCGATGCCATCAGGAAAGGTATCGATCCAAAAATGCAGAAGATTATGGAAATGATACAGCATAATGCCTTTAAACCCGGTCTATGATATGGAACATCCGGTAATTCCATTCATTAACCGATTAGTAGGCGGGTTAGACTTATTGTTTATTATAGAAAACTTCTAATGAGTTATTTTGCAGGCTTCCGTTATGCGTAAACCAAACATCATCAACCACTTCATTGTACCCGGCTGTTTTTTAGCATGTATTGTTTTGAACAGTCTTCCTATTGTTGCGCAAACCACAGATTCTTCCCTGGCAAAGACAGATTCCCTTCCAAAGAGAAAAAAGCTTTCTTTAAAACCCACCACTGATTTTGACCAGCGCTTTTCTTTTATCGGGGGTGGCGGTGTGAACATCTGGGGTTATCGTGTAGGCGTTATGGTAAATGAAAAATACAAGACGGGTATTGGCGGTTATTTTTTGCAACAGGAAACAGCCGGCATCAGGGTTGACGCAGACGGGGTTCCCTTCAACCAGCTAAAGAAGAGTTTGTATTTCGGTACCATCTATTATGAACCCTATTTATTCAGAAGAAAAAGATGGGAGATGAGTATGGTATTCGAGCTCGGCTACGGTAAAGCAGTGCTCGACTCAACCAATAAAATACGCGGGCGCTTTTTAACGAAAACAGAGAAACAGGTATTCATTCCTGCGGGAATGGGTTATTCAGTAAACTTTATCATTCCCGATATAAAGGGTTTACATTTTCTTACCTATATGGGATTGAACGGCATGCTCGGTCTCCGCAAAGCCGTTTTTGAAAGCGATCTGAAATATAATTTTGATGGCTGGTACTGGAGTATTGGTACGGCGATTTTCCTGGATAAGATCTTTTCTGATATTAAGTATGGGAGAAAGAAGCCTGGTCTAAAATAACTCTGCGAAACCTCTGCTTCTCTGCGGCTCCGCGGCGAATTAGAATCCCGAACAAATCGATCTTGTTGAAACACTGGAGTTCTTTTCACCGCCGAGGCGGGGAGAGGCAGAGTTTACGCAGAGAGAAATCAATTTATCATTCCGTTTACTTCAAGCCCTTCATCCAACATAACCAAATTCGCATCATACCCTTTCGCAACTCTTCCCATACTATCCTCTTTCTTCATCACCTGTGCAGGATACAAACTCGCCATCCGCAACGCTTCATCCAATTCAATCCCCACATGATTAACAAGGTTACGTAATGATTTTGCCATCGTTAATGCAGAACCACTGAGGATACCGGCTGCTTCATATTTATCTTCTGTTAAATGATGCTGATATGGACCGGCATTGGTTTCGGTTACCGCATCGGTAATAATGAACAATCTTTCTTTCAATATTTTTTTGGCGATACGTATCGCAGAAAAATCAACATGGAACCCGTCGGGCACAAGGCTTGTCATTACAGTTGCATGATCAAAAATAGCGCCCACCATTCCAGGCGCTCGGTGTTGCAAGGGGCTCATGGCATTGTATAAATGTGTGGCAGCACGAATGCCTGAATTGAATGCTGCGGTTGCTTCCTCATAGGTTGCATTGCTATGCCCCGCGGAAATGATCACACCAAAGGACCTGATCAATTCAACCACTTCCCTGCTGCAGACTTCCGGCGCCAGCGTGATCATCGTGATCACACCTTTTCCATATTCCAATAATTCATTCGCTTCGTCAACTGACGGCGAATGAATGAATTGTTCAAGATGCGCGCCTTTTTTTAGCGGATGTATCCATGGCCCTTCAATATGTAATCCAAGACAACCTTTACCGCCTTCTTTCCAATAGGCTCTTACCGCATCAATGCTTTTATGAAAAACTTCGGTTGTATTTGTGGCAACCGTTGGCTGGAAATGAGAAGCGCCCCCTTTGCTGCAATAATCATACAACCGGTAAAGCGAATCTGTTTCAGGGTATACAGAGAGCAATTTATCATGCGCGCCATAAATCTGTATATCAATAAACGCTGGGGCAATGAGATGATATTTTGTAGAGGGCCGTTCATTCAATACAGCAGAAGGAACAATATCGCTGATCTTACCATCAGTCACTATCACAGCACTGTCAGTCAGCCATTCATTTCCCGTAAATATTTTTTCGGCTGCATAAACCTGTGTGGCGCTACTCTCCATCTTTGGGTATGATTTTAAAATTATCCGCGTCTTTCCAGAAAGGAAATTTTTCTCTTATCTGGTCAAGCGGTTCTTTTTCGATTGTGATCGTATGAACATCTTCTTCTTCCTCTTTATGGTACAACACAGCACCCAACGGATCTATCACCATACTCTCTCCATTATGATGAATGCCTTTGCCATCATCCCCCACGCGGTTTACGCCAATCACATACGATTGATTTTCGATCGCTCTTGCGGTGAGTAAGGTCTTCCATGCATGTACCCTGCGTTCCGGCCAGTTGGCCACGTATAGAAGCACATCATATTCCAGCGCTTCATTGGTTTGCTGCCTCGCCCATACGGGGAAACGCAGGTCATAACAAACCTGTAAGTTGATCTTCCATCCTTTCACCTGCGCGATCAGCCTTTTGTTTCCCGCCGTGTATTCTTCGTTTTCGCCCGCAAAAGCAAAGCGATGGCGTTTATCGTAATAACCCAGTTTTCCATCAGGCTGTACCCATAACAGGCGGTTATAGTAATGTCCATCTTCTGCTATGATCACGCTTCCCGTAAGTATGATCTTTTTTGCTGCCGCGATCTTTTTCATCCAGCTCACTGTTTCGCCGTCTATCTCTTCTGCGAGCTTTTTCGGCTGCATGCTGAATCCTGTGCTGAACATTTCAGGTAATACCACGATCTCCGTTCGTTCGCGGATGCCCATAATCTTTTCTTCCAGCATCGAGAGGTTGGCGGATTTGTCTTCCCAATGAAGATGGGTTTGTATCAAGGTAAAACTGAGTGTAGACATGATGGGTTTGCTTACAGCCTGCAAGTTAACGGAAACGGTAACTCACCTGCGCAGATCCGTACCGTTGCGGATCTTTTTGTGACTCGGCTTCTCTTGTCTGAAATACAAGGGCGAATTGTGTGGTCCACCTGCCCTGCGCGAAGCAGATCCCCCAGCTTTGCTGGAACATAACAGGCGTGGGGTCTTTTAATACAGCCGTTCCGCTGCCTTTACTGAACATGCCTCCCTGCACGGTGGCATTATATCCCTGGAAAATAACTTCAGGGTGCCAATAAAAAAAGATTTCGTGATTTTTTCGGGTTGTTGCGTCTGCAGCCTGCACCCTCGCATTCCATAAGGCGCTGTTGGCATTGTTCTCAAAACTGCCGATACACAGATAACTGCCCAGTTTCGCATTAGTGAATACCATACCGAGATTTGCCTCAACCACAGGCATTAATTTTATCCAGGAGCTGTCTTCAAAAAGGGTATGGGCATAGCTAAGGCCGAGGTCAACCCCCAAGGCATTCTGCACCTGGTATTGCCAGCCCGTAAAACGGCCGTATCCCAACAATTTATGGTAACTGTTCTGCACACTTTCACCAAAAGAGGCATCGCCCACCTGGCCAAGTCCGCCATTGAATTGAAGCACTGAGTTCTTGCCCGTAAACTTTGCTTCACTGAATTTGAGAAACAGGTAACCGCAATAGGGCCTGTCAATATCTGCCGGTCCCGAGGTTTTTCTGATAAGCGGGGTATAGATCATCTGCCCAAGCTCCCAGGCTTTTATTATCTTTTTCCCTTTTCTTTCTTTCGCAGTCTTTAGTGAAAAAAGGAAGCCATTGGTATAATAGGCGTCATTCTGGTGGAATAAATACGCGTCATTTTCCGTAGTAAAAGAAAATTCCCTGGCAAACCGCTCCGTTCCGCTTTGCGCGCGGGCGGCTATCGAAACAAGCAGGCTTGCGCCGTATATCAGTAAATGTTTCCGCATCCTTCGATCCTATTAACGATTATTCTTTATTTCCGGACTTCAGTTTCGCCATCACTTTTTGTATGGCCGGCCGTTCATATCCTTTTTGAAGCAGGAAGGCGCATGTTTTTGCTTCCCTGCTAAGGTATTGTTCTCCTTTGAGGCTTTTCCATTTGGTATCTGCTAATTTTTCAAGCGATCCCAGGTAGTCTTCCTCCGTAATTTCCTTCAAACCGCGCCTAATATTCGGTTCACTCACTTTTTTTTGCCTCAAAGCATAGATAATTTTCGCTTTCCCCCATTTTTTCTGCCTGAAATGCCCACCGGCAAACAATATGGCAAAACGCTCCTCGTTCAGGCGGTCCTCTTCTATCAGTTTTGATAATAAGGTTTCCACGTCTTTTTTGGCCAATCCCATGCCAAATAATTTCTCCCTCACTTCATAATGGCACCTTTCACTGTACCCGCAGTAGTGTTTGATCTTTGGGTAAGCAAGTTCGGGCGTCAGGTTCTTTTTCACGTTTTTTTACTTAATGATAATATATTATATTTACAGAGCTCTTTTCTGTTGCCCGTTAACCATTAAAGTAACAGAATATTTTAAAAACATGCCCGACGCGAAACATATTGTTTGCCTCATTGATGATGATAACATCTATCAATACACAGCGCGGGTGATACTTGAATCAACCGGCCTGGCCAAAAGTATACAGTCCTTTTATAACGGAAGCGATGCCCTTACTTATTTGAAAGAGCCCGGAAATTTTGTTTCGGAAACCCTTCCGGATGTCATTTTCCTCGATATCAATATGCCGATCATGGATGGATGGGAATTCCTGGAGGAATACAATAAATTCTCCGGCAATTTACCCAAACCCATCGCCATTTACATGGTAAGTTCTTCGGTTAACAGCAGCGATATGCAGAAGTCGCGTTCCTACAAAGCAGTCAGTGATTACCTGGTAAAACCGGTGAGCCGCAGCAAATACCAGGAATTGATGGAAAGCCTCTGATGTGCATAAGAATGCTCCAATCCACAACTCATCCACATCCCCTTTTTTAAGTGCAAAGCCCCGGATTTCTATTACGGAATATTAACATTTTGCGTTAGGTTTGTTGCGAACCTAAATTCTGTAGAATGAAATTTATTGTTTCGTCCTCGTCTCTCTTAAAACACCTGCAGCAGATCAGCGGTGTGATCAATGCCAACACAGTATTACCCATACTGGAGGACTTTTTATTTGAGATACAGGACAAAAAGCTCAATGTAGTTGCCACTGACCTCGAAACTGTTATGCGTGTACAAATGGATGTGGAAAGCAAGACCAATGGAAAAGTATGTATCCCCGCCAAGATCCTTTTGGATTCTTTAAAGAACATTGCCGACCAGCCGCTTACTTTTAATATCGATAAGAATTTCGCAGTTGAGATCACCAGCGACAACGGTAAGTACAAAGTAATGGGTGAGAACCCCGATAACTTTCCGAAAGAACCCGCGGCTGATGATACCACCGGTTTTACCATGAGCAGCAGCGCTTTGCTTACTGCCATCAACAAAACCCTGTTTGCCGTAAGCAGCGATGATCTCCGCCCCGCCATGACAGGTGTATTTTTCGAATTAACAAAAGACAGCGTTCAGTTTGTTGCCACCGATGCACACCGATTGGTGCGTTATAAAAGAACCGATACCAAAGCATCTAAAACTGATTCGTTCATCGTTCCTAAAAAACCGCTGAACCTGTTAAAAAATGCATTGCCTGATAATGAAGATGAATTGACCGTTAGTTATAACAGCAACCATTTATTCGTGAACCACGGTTCAACACAAATGATCTGTCGGCTGATCGATGCACGCTTCCCTGATTATAAAGTGGTGATCCCCGCTGATAATCCTTATGCCCTTATCGTAAATAAAAATGATTTCCAGAATGCATTGCGCCGTGTGAACGTGTTCAGTAACAAGAGCACCAACCAGGTAGCGTTGAGCATTACCGGAAGCGAATTACAGATGGCTGCACAGGATGTTGATTTCAGTTTTGAAGGTAACGAACGCATGAACTGCCAGTATGATGGCGAGGACCTGCAGATCGCTTTCAATGCCAAGTTCCTGATCGAAATGCTGAATGCCGCCGATACGGATGATATCCGCATGGAACTTTCTACGCCAACCAAAGCAGGATTGATCAAGCCAACTGAGCAGGATGCAGGATCCGATCTTTTGATGCTGGTGATGCCGTTAATGTTGAATAACTAAACTCCCGGCATATTTTTTTGCCACAGACAACACAGATTACCACAGACAAACTCTGTGAAAATCTGTGTCGTCTGTGGCAATTTTTTTCTCAATAGTGTCAGAGCTGATATTTGTTTGTAAATTGATCAGACAAACGCTGCCATGCTACAAAACATCATCGACTACTTCGCTCATATCTCCAGCCTCCACCGCGCACTCATTCTCGCCGGCGGCATCACTTTTTTCTGGCTGATAGAAGGAGCGATTCCTCTGGTAGGCTTTACTTATAATAAATGGAAGCACGCATCCATCAATATTTTTTTTACTATCACTACCATCATCGTAAACTTTTCGTTTGCACTTCTTATTGTAAAAGCCAGCGATTGGGCAGTGGCAACTAAATTCGGTCTGTTGCAATTGATCAATATGCCTTTATGGGTCTTCGTGATCGCCGGTCTGTTATTGCTTGATCTTGTTGGCGCTTATTCCATTCACTTCATCGAACACAAAATAAAATGGATGTGGAAATTTCATATGGTGCATCATGCGGATACACATGTGGATACCACAACTGCTAACCGCCATCATCCCGGCGAAAGCGTTTTCCGGGCGGTGTTTACATTGATTGGCGTTGTGGTTTGCGGGGCACCCATGTGGCTGGTGATGATGTACCAGAGTTTAAGCGTAGTTCTCACCCAATTCAACCATGCCAATATCCGTTTGCCTTTGTGGCTGGATAATGCGTTGAGCTGGTTCCTTGTTTCACCTAACATGCATAAAGTACATCATCATTACATGCGCCCGCAAACTGATAGCAATTATGGAAATATCTTTTCTGTTTGGGACCGGCTCTTTGGTACATTTAATTATACACCCGTTGATCAATTAAAATACGGTTTGGATGTTTTGGATGATACAACTGATGAGCGCCTCGGCTACCAACTCAATGTTCCTTTTAATAAAAAAATCAAAACAGATTATTAAATACTTTTGCTCCTGAGCAAATCAACCGTGCCTTTGTGCCTCCGTGTGAGAATAAATTGCACACGGAGGCACAAAGGCACGGTTTAAAAAATACATTATGAGCATCTGTGCCTTTATACCCGCGCGCTACGCCGCTACAAGATTTCCCGCGAAACTCATGCAGATGTTGGGAACCAAGACTGTCATCCGTCATACTTACGATAATACAGTAGCGACTGGTTTGTTTGATGATGTATATGTTGTTACCGATAGCGATATTATCTTCAACGAGATCACCAACAATGGCGGCAAAGCCGTAATGAGTAAAAAAAATCACGAAAGCGGCAGCGACCGGATTGCCGAAGCGATCACCGATATGGATGTTGATATTGTTGTAAACGTCCAGGGCGATGAACCCTTTGTAAAACGCGAACCGCTTGAAAAACTGTTGCAGGTATTTGATGGTGAAGAGGGCAGGAACATACAGGTCGCTTCACTGATGCAGGTGATGAAAGAACAACAGTTCATCGATGATCCCAACTATGTGAAAGTGGCGGTGGATAAGAATATGAACTCTCTCATGTTCTCGCGCAGTGTAATTCCTTTTCCGAGAAGTAAAAACGATGCGACAGTTTATTACGAACATATTGGCGTGTACGCTTTCAGAAAACAGGCTCTTCTCAATTTCACCAACTGGGATATGACACCGCTGGAGATGACGGAGAAAATAGAATGCCTCCGCTATTTAGAAAATGGGATTCTTTTGAAAATGGTTGTCACAGATTATATGGGTATCGAGATCGATACGCCGGAAGATCTTGAGCGGGCCGCCAGGTTTATCAATTGATCGTTTTTAATTTTTTTCAGATAATGTAAGATTCGCCCGCAACACTGCGGGCTTTTTTAATTAGTTAGCTTTACCATTATGAGAATTTCCTTTTTTATTTTATTCGCAATTTTTTTGAGTCTCGCCGATCTCAATGCGCAAAAGCAGATCACGGGAGAAGTGATGGGTGATAAGGGAGCATTGCATTCAGCGCTTGTAGTGGTAACAAATACCCACAAAAAAGAGATCAAAAAAACATTAACGGATTCAACGGGCTTCTTTCATTTTATATTAAACATTTCCGATACTGTGTTTGTAGTAATAAGCCATGCAGGTTTTAGACCTTACACATCTGGCTCGCTCGGCGCAGGAGATCATGGCCTGGGCACAATAAGATTGCAGCCCGAAACAAACAAGCTCAATGATGTTACCGTTACCTCAAAACAAAACCTGATCGAGGTGGATGGTGGAAGTATCGTGTTCAATGTTGCTAAAAGTATTTCATCGCAGGGATTGAATGCATTTGAAACTTTGCAAAAAGCGCCCGGCGTTTTTATCGACAATAACAATACTATTTCACTCAACGGAAAGCAGGGCGCGATGGTGTTGCTCGACGGCAGGCAAACGTATCTTTCCGGCGCCGCGCTCGCCGACCTGTTGCGTTCTTTGCCAGCGTCATCTATCAGGTCCATTGAACTCATCAGTAGTCCTTCTGCAAAATATGATGCCTCGGGCGCTGCAGGGATCATCAATATCAAAACAACGCGCTCAACGCTTGTCGGTTTTAGTGGCACTCTTACAGCAGGTGTGATCTATGGAGTGATCTTAAAACAGAACACCGATCTTTCTTTCAGTTACCGTAAAAAAGAGTGGAATGTTTTTGGCGGCTACAATCATTTTATTGGTGCCTATAAATACCTCTACGGTTCAGACAGGATACAGAAAAATAAAGTGTACAACGCTTTTACAGATGATACCGACAAGCGTAAAAAAATGAGCGCTAGGTTTGGAATTGACTACAGCCCGGATAAAAAAAACACGTTCGGTATTCTCCTAAGCGGTAATTTTTTATTCGGAGGCGGCATTACCGATACACGTACTGCGATCCGATCGGAAACTGTGATGAACACGGAACAAACATTAGAAGCGATCAACGATTATTACTACCAGGGAACACAACGTTACAATATGAACCTGAATTACAAATACGAGGACAGCCTCGGGCATATTCTGAACCTGGATATTGATTTTGGTTCTTTTAATAAAGACAACAAAAACCTGCAATCGAATATTTACCGCGATAACCAAAATGTAATGCTAACCAATAGTCTTTACCGATCATTGAACGGTATCGATATCAAATTGTCTGCATACAGACTCGACTACACAACCAATTTAGGAACAGGCAAACTGGAAGCGGGCGCAAAATATTCAAGTATCTCTACTGATAATGATGCAAAGTTTTTCCGTGTTACACCAGCAGCAGACAGCGTTGATGAAAGAAGAACGAATACCTTTCGTTTTAAAGAAAATATTGCGGCAGGTTACCTGAACTATAAGATTTCAAGTGGCAAGTGGACCTACCAGGCTGGATTGCGTGTTGAGAATACTGCTTCCGAAGGAATATTAAATTACAAAGAATCAGGCGTTGCAAAATCAAGTAATGTTAAAAGAAACTTCACCGATGTTTTTCCTTCATTCAGTGTTGCAGTAAAGCCTTCAAAAGACCATGGGATTTCATTGTCATATTCGCGACGCATAGACCGTCCCGCTTACCAGGATCTGAACCCTTTTATTTATTTGCTGGATGAACTTTCTTACTGGCAGGGCGACCCGTTTTTATTGCCGCAGTTAACCCATCGCGCCACAATTCAGTATGTGTACCGTAATTCAACGGTCGTAACTATAGCGTATGCCAATACAGACCAGTTCTCTACCAAGATCACGGACACACTCGACATCACTAAGATCGTGATAGTACCCCGCAATCTTGGGATACAACAAAACCTTTCTTTATCGCTCACGCAGACATTCTCTCTCAAAAAAGGCTGGGATGTGGTTTTCAACGGAACGGTTTACCAATTGCAAAACAAGATCGCTTTTGACAAATACAGGAACTTTGACCTTTCCCAGGTAGCTGCCCGGATGAACTTACAGCAGACCATTCAACTACCGAACAAATTCACAGCGGAGATCACGGCTTTTTATGTAACGGGCAGACTGACCGGTGCAAATGAAATGGCAGGTGGCGTAAGCCAAATTGATCTTGGTTTTCAGAAAACGGTTTGGAACAATAAGGGTATTATCCGTTTGGTGTTCGCGGATATTTACAAAGGCAGCCAGGCAAGTGGCGTTCAACAGTATGCTGGATTTTACCTGCACAATTATTCCTATTATGAAACAAGACAGGTGCGGCTCAGCTTTACTTACAAGTTCGCCGACAACGCAGGGAAGGGTCCAAGAGCGCGGAACTCTGCGCTGGAGAATGAGAATAGCAGGATCAAGTGACAGTGATGTAGTTTGTCTTATTTTATATGTTGAATGCTACATTTTGATTCGGACCATTCATTTAAAATGTAGCATTCAACATATAACAGAACCTTCTCCACCACTCAACAAAAACCGCTCCCAGCTTGCCTTCTTTGTTTTAATTTGCCCTCATGAGAAGGATACTGCACACCATATTGGGTGTTTTTTTGTTGTTATGCACAACGCGTGTAACCGGGCAAACACAGGCCCCAACTGAGGTTTTCACGGTTACCGTTACCAATGCCCAGAATGAAGTGCTGGAAGGCGCGGTTGTAGAAGTGCTGAAAGCCGGTGATAAAAAGCTGGTAAAATCGGCCGTCACTAATAAAAACGGAGTGTCTGTTTTTTACATTCCTCTTATCGGAGAATATCTTTTGAACAGCAGCTTTGTGGGACATGACGCGCAAACGGTATCAATTACTAAGTCCGTACTTGCTGATAAAAAAATAACCATCTCATTATCGCCAAGTGCGAAGACCTTAGCCAATGTAAGCGTCACTTCCCGCAAACCATTTATTCAGATGGCCCAGGGAAAAGTGATCGTTAATGTGGATGCTTCGGTTACCAACGCAGGCACTACTGTTTTAGAAGTACTGGAAAAATCGCCGGGTGTAATGGTTGATAAAAATGGGGGCATCAGTTTACAAGGCAAGCAAGGCGTGTTGGTTTTGATAGATGATAAACAAACTTATTTATCCGGAGCGGACCTTAATAATTTACTGAATGGTATGAGTTCATCGCAGGTGGAAACCATAGAACTGATTACAAGCCCTTCAGCCAAATATGATGCGAGTGGAAATGCAGGCATCATCAATATCAAAACAAAAAAGAACCGGCAAATTGGATTCAATGGTGTGTTCACAACCGCTTTTGCGCAGGGGCGTTATCCAAAAAACAATAACAGCCTGGTGTTGAATTACCGCAATGGAAAGTTCAATACATTTCTAACTTATAGCGCCAATCTCAATAAAGGCTTTACAGATATTTATGCGTTGAGACGTTATTATAATAACAGTGGTGCATTGCTTTCTGTATTGGATCAGCCAACCATTTTTATCAGTAAGAATTTTGGCAATACCTTAAAAGCTGGTTTTGATTTTTACGCTTCCACCAAAACAACATTGGGCATTTCGCTTACCGGCATTTCTGTTGCCAGGAATGGAACCAGCGATGCAACTGCCAGCTGGAAGAACGCAAATGGAGCAACTGATTCGGCCATCCGAACATTGGGCGCCACTACCTATCAATTCACCAACGGTGGTATTAACCTTAACGCTAAACACAATATCAGCAAGACACAGGATCTTTCTGTAGATCTTGATATGCTCAAATACAATATTCAGAACGATCAGTCTTTCAGCAGCAAACTGCAGACCGCAACAGGATATACAGAAGGTTCGCTGGGTAATCTTCCATCAACCATTTCCATTTTTTCTGCCAAGGCAGATTATGTTTTGCAGGCAAGTAAAAATTCGAAACTGGAATCGGGTTATAAATTATCCGGCATCAATACAGATAACACTGCCGCATATCAATCGTTTGATGGTTTTACATGGAAAGAAGATCTCGGAAAAAGCAATCACTTTTTATACAAGGAAAATATCCAGGCTTTATATGCAAGTTTTGAACAGAAATTATCGCGCATTAGTTTCCAGGCTGGCATCCGTTATGAGAATACGCATTATGATGGCCACCAGTTAGGCAACAGTGCGCGGAAAGATTCTGCATTCTCAAAAAATTATTCGGGATTTTTTCCTTCTGGATATATCAGTTACCAGGCCGACTCGTCGAACACATTTACATTAACTGCCGGGCGCCGGATCGACAGGCCGCCATTTCAGAAACTGAATCCATTTGTTACCATCATTAACAAATACACATTTGAGCGTGGCAATCCTTTCTTTCTTCCGCAGTATAGCTGGAACATGGAGTTGAGCCACCAGTTCAAACAATTACTTACCACAACCATTTCTTACAGCATCATCAAAGATTATTTTTCACAACTGTTTTTGTCAGAAGGAAACGATATCCTTGTTTACACCAACGGCAATGTAGGAAAGATGTACAATCTCGGTATCTCGGTTGCCGTACAGGCTACGCCTGTTAAATGGTGGACCTTATCCGGCCAGGCCATTTACAATCACAAAGAGTTAAAGGGTTACCAGAATGTAAATTACAATTCAGAAGTTTCGCAGTTGAACATGAGTATGAACAATCAATTGCGTCTTGGTAAAACCTATACTGCCGAGATCTCCGGTTTTTATACCACGCAGGCAAGGAACGACCTGCAGGAATTGCTTTCACCAACCGGACAATTATCCGCCGGCCTTGCGCGTCCTGTATTAAACAAGAAAGGAACGCTGAAGCTCAGCGTGCGTGATATCTTCTTTACACAGGCCATGGAGGGCAACACCGATTTTCCCAATGCAGACGAGTATTTTATTCTGAGACGTGATAGCCGCGTATTCAACCTGTCCTTCACGTATCGTTTTGGCAAAACGATGAAAGCAGCGCGCCGTAATTCGGGTAGTGCGGGCGATGAGATACAGCGGGTGGGATCGGGCGGATAAGAATATTGAACAAGGAATGTTCAATGTTGAATTGGGCCTCCGTTGTGCATCTTTGCCACGCTCTTCAGAGCGTGGATATAAGGTGATATAGATCTTCTTTCCGGGACTTCCAGTCCCGAGTGTGCTGAGGCAAATAAAGTGACTATCGTTCTTCCAAATAAGTTAAGGGATTATTTAGTTTGTATTTTCTTAACTGCCGCCACATATATTTTCTTAATACTATTCTGTTCTTCTCTTTTGCAAATGGCCTCAACCGCAGGCAATAGTGTTTTATTGATCTTTGTACCGAGTTTAAGAATTTCACCTAAGGCAAATGCTGCACTCCATCTTACAACAGTGCCGCTATCTTCGGAATTCATGAGCAGGTTGCTAACCGCCTGGCCAAGTTTTGATGGAAACAGGTGAGCGATATTGCCAACTACTTTAGCGGACTCCCATTTTACCCTTGGCGCTTTTTCAATCAGCGTTTGCGTTACGAATTGCAGGAGTTTTTCATTTGCAATAGAAGGATCTTCTCTCGTTGCAAACTCAAATGCTTCAATACAAGTTGCTTTTGGCGAGTCCTTTTGTTCCTGTGCAGTATCAATCAATTCCTTTGCGGTTATCTTTTTATCAACCAGCCATTGGGCAAGGGTCGCCGTTTTTTCTTTGGCTTTTATGTCCTTGCTGTCTAATAATTTTTTGATGTCCATCAACTATTCTTCTTCCTCTTAAGATACAAATAATCCGCAATTGCCAGGATTTCGGGGGCTACTGCTTCATAATTGAACATTTCCCGCAGTTGCGGGATTCAGTGTTCAATATTCCCTACCTTTCTGTACTAAACGATTGCATATGAACAAGAGCAAGTTGATCCGTTGGTCGATAGTTGTGGCTTTGGCCGGTTTCATTTTTGGATTTGATACCGTGGTTATTTCCGGAGCCAACCAGCCCATCAAAGAACTATGGCACACTTCTCCTTTGTTCCATGGATTTTTTATCATGTCGATGGCGCTTTGGGGAACGGTCCTTGGCGCGTTGTTCGGGGGCATTCCCACTGAAAAATACGGACGCAAAACCGTATTGCTCTGGGTTGGCGTTCTGTTCGCCGTTTCCGCGTTGGGTTCTGCGTTTGCGGGTAATGCGTATATTTTTTCTTTCTTTCGTTTTATCGGCGGCGTGGGCATTGGTGTTTCATCGGTTGTTGCTCCGATCTATATTTCTGAAATTTCAACACCGGCAACGCGCGGAAGATTGGGCGCCTTATATCAATTCAATATTGTATTTGGCATCCTGGTCGCTTTTCTTTCCAACTATTTTTTGCAGGGTGTTGGTGGTTCAGACGACTGGCGCTGGATGTTAGGCGTATTAGCGGTTCCTGCATTGTTATATACCGTATTGGTGTTCGGCATTTCGGAAAGCCCCAGGTGGCTGATCACCAAACGCAACGACCTTGCAAAAGCCAAACAGATCATGCTGCAGATCGGTGTTACAGATGTTGAGGCAGAAACCGCATCCATTATTGAAAGCAACCAGCACGACAGCACCAATGGAAAAGTTGCCGGTTTTTTCAGTGCCAAACATAAAAAGATCATTTACCTCGCATTCATGGTTGCATTCTTCAACCAGTTATCGGGCATCAATTTCATTTTGTACTACGCTCCTGAAATACTTGAAAAAGCGGGGCTCGCGGCCAAAGATTCCCTGTTCAATTCCATAGCGATTGGTGGTGTAAACCTTGCCTTCACTTTTGTTGGGCTGTTCCTGATCGATAAACTTGGACGGAAAACATTGCTGATCATTGGTTCTTTGGGTTATATCCTTAGCCTGTCGATGGTAGCATGGGCTTTCTATTCGCACGCGGGACCTGTATTTTTAATGAGCTTTCTTTTGCTTTTTATTGCTGCTCATGCAGTGGGGCAAGGCGCGGTTATCTGGGTATTTATTTCAGAGATCTTTCCGAATAAGATCCGTGGAGCAGGGCAATCTTTCGGTGCCAGTATTCATTGGATTTTCGCCGCACTGATCACGTTACTCACGCCAGTTTTTTTAGACAGCAACAGTGGGATCTTCAAAGATAATCCATGGCCCATTTTTGCTTTCTTTGCGGGCATGATGGTCCTGCAACTGCTTTGGGTGCTAACCAGTGTTCCCGAAACAAAAGGCGTATCGCTTGAAGAGCTGGAGAAAAAGCTGAGCGCCTAATAACGCGTCATTTATATAATCGCAAATTACGAGGCCGATCTTTCGCCGCTGAATAGATTCCTTGCTCTATCTTCATGTCTTTTAACGTCTGTTCTTATATTGTAAGAATATTGCTATCTTTTAGCAGTTTTCCACTGTCCGGTATTTACTATGCAAGAATTAAACCTCCGCCAATCCTTTAAACCGGACCGGAAGATCCGGTGGGTTCTCATATTCTCCCTGCTGGCCCTTGGCTTATTTATGGCTGTATTATACCAGCAAAACCGGAGACAGGAACAAACCAAGTCATGGGTAATTCACACTGGCAAAGCCATCGGCAGCATCGATTCGATGGGCTTTTTAATTTCAGAAACAGAGTCGGCAACAAGAGCTTATCTCTCAACAAAGGATACCGGTTGGCTAAATCAGGTTCAAACACTACATTCTTTTTTGGGCCCTTCTATTTCCAGGCTTCGGACCCTCACAGCAGACAATGCTGTTCAACAAAACAATATAGAAAAACTGGAACGGCTGTGTAACGATAAAAAATTGTTTCAGGATAAGATCATATCCGGCGTTTTTACGCAGGCAACGTTGGGGCAGGAATTAAGTGCCAACGAAGAGGGGTTGCAAATCACCGGCTCTATTAAGAAGTTGCTTGGTGATATGCGAAAAATAGAAAATGACGTATTGACTTCCCGTATGGCGCAAAATGAACGCAGCTATGAAACCAGCATTTTAACAGCGGTAGTCGGTGGCGTTTTTGCTTTTGTTCTTGTGCTTTTGATCCTTTTCAAACTCAACCGCGACATCTATCGTAGAAGAAAGGCCGAAGAAGAAGTGGCCATCAATGAAGAGAAATACAGGAACCTGATTGAGAATGTAGGGGTTGTGATGTATACTTCAGATGAAAAAGGGGTCGTAAGCTTTTCCAATCAACGCGTATCCGAATTAACCGGTTATACGGTAGAAGAGCTGAGTGGCAAACATTTTGGCATGTTACTGGATCCTGAATGGACCGATCGGGTCTTGTCTTTTTATATCGAACAGTATAAAAACAAAATACCCACAACACATCTTGAATTTGCGATACGTACCAAGAACGGTAAGAAAAAATGGGTAGAGCAGTCATCGCAATTATTGTATGACAACGATGAGGTGTCGGGTTTCCAGTGTATGGTAAAAGACATTACTGAGAAAAAACAGATCGAAGAAGAACTAAATGAATCAGAATCTGCGCGTAAAGAAAATGAGTTCCGCCTCAATTCAATCCTGAATAATACCACAACACTTGTCTTTATCAAAGACCTTGAGGGCCGCTATACCATGGTTAACCGCCGTTTTAAAGAAGTGTTCAACCTTACCGATGAAATGGTGATCAATAAAACCGATTACGATTTTAATACAGAAGAACAGGCCAATCACTATCTCAAATTAGATGAAGAGGTGATCGCCACCCGCAAACCCGTGCAGGTAGAAGAAATCATAGAAACGTCTGAAGGGCGCCGCACACTCTTACTCGTAAAATTTCCATTGCTGGATGATAAACAGCAGGTATTTGGCATCAGTGGTATCGCAACAGATATCACCGAAAAAATTCAAAGTACAAGACAACTGGAGGTTGCGCTTAAAAATGCCGAAGAGGCCAAAGAACTACAGGAACAATTTCTCGCCAACATGAGTCATGAGATCCGCACGCCATTAAATGGCATACAGGGTATGACCACATTATTATCAGAGACGGAATTGAATAGCGAACAGCGGGAATTCACAAGCACCATCAGCCGTTCTTTAAACAACCTGCTGGCGATCGTAAATAATATCCTTGATTTCTCAAATATCAAAACGGGTAAGCTTGCCCTGCTGAATAAGCCGTTCAATATCCGTGACGCGATTGCCAGTGTTAAGAATCAATTCGATTACCAGTTAAAGAAAAAAGGCCTGACACTTGAAGTTGTGATCAGCGATAAAGTTCCAACAATGGTTACCGGCGACGTGGCAAGATTAAAACAGGTATTGGTGAACCTGGTAGACAATGCCGTTAAATTCACAGATTCCGGTTATATCCGGATAGAAGTTTTCCTGCTCGAACATACACAGGAAGAAACAAAGCTCTCATTCACCGTTACTGATACTGGCATTGGCATAGCACGCGATAAGTTCGAGACCATTTTCAAGAGTTTTGCTCAGGCAAACATCGATATTTCGCAGGGATATGGTGGTGCAGGGCTCGGGCTCGCTATCAGCAAGGGACTGGTAGAATTACAGGGCGGAAATATTTCTGTACACAGCCAACTGAATAAAGGCTCCGCCTTCCGTTTCATCATGATTTACGGGTCGGTTATGGAAGAAAGTGGCAATACGCCTGCAAAAAATGATTTTTCAGAAACCTTGAAAGACAAGCATTTCCTTGTAGTGGAAGATAACCCGGTAAACCAGCGGCTCGTAAGCGTTGTGCTGCAAAAAGTGGGAAGCAAAGTGGACCTTGCCGCAAACGGAAAAGAAGCGATCGAACGGCTGAAGACGAAACCAGATTATGACCTGGTACTTATGGACGTGCAAATGCCTGTAATGGGCGGTTATGAAACCACTATTTATATACGCCAGGTTCTACAGTTACAGATGCCGATCATTGCATTAACTGCCACGGCGTTAAAAGAAGACCAGGACAAGTGTAAGGAAGTGGGCATGAATGATTTTATTTTAAAGCCATTCGATTTTAAGGATCTCTACAGCAGACTTAGCCGCTTGCTGTTGAATAAGCCCACATTTACACCGGCAGCGGCGACAATTGAAACAAATACAATGGGAAAATTATATGACCTCTCTCTTCTCGAAGAGCTGGAGGATAAAAAATATGTATACGATATGATATTGTTTTTCTTAGAGAATGTAACCGGGGATATTGTGCAGCTATCGTCCCTTTGTGAGAAAGAAGATTGGCAGGGGCTTTATAAAATGGCTCATAAAATAAAAGGCGCGGCAGGTATGCTGCAATCAAAACAACTGACTGAATTGCTCGCCAAAATTGAATCCGACGCAAAAGAAACAACCGGCATTGATACGATCGGTTCAAAAGTGAAGGAAGCCGTTCGTTTGTTTGCCGCGCTGGATCAACAATTACAGGAAGAACTGAAAACGCTCAAAAAAGAACTTCCGGCAACTGATTAAGATTTAATTTCACTAAAACACAATAACCGGTATGAGAATTTTGGTGGCCGACGATGAACCAATGCTACTCAAGACAATTGAGTTGAAACTTAAGAAAGAAGGTTATGAAGTAGTTGCTACTTCTGACGGAAGACAGGCCATGGCCGAGATAGAAGGATCTCAACCGCCGGATATGGTGATCACCGACATCATGATGCCTTATGCCTCGGGACTCGAAATTATCAGCCTTGTAAGACAAAAGATCGCTAAAAAAATTCCGATCATCATGCTCACCGCAATGGAGCAGGAAAAAGTTGTGATGGAAGCCTTTGAACTGGGGGCCGATGACTATATAACCAAACCCTTCAGCCTCAATGAACTTGTGATGCGTGTAAAACGCCTGAGCAGGCCATAGCTCCGGTATAATAGTAAATGCATAAGCTTACCAATATCTTTCGTGATATGAGCAATAAAAAATCTATCCGCCTCCTCCTCACGTTTTTCTCCCTGTTGGTAACTGCCTTGTTGTACAGCCAGGATACCACTACATCCGATGGCCTTCTTGTTGAAGCACGAAAAGCCGCGTTTGACAATAACGATTATCCAAAAGCAAAAGCGTACCTGCAAAAGGCATTAAAGATCAGTCCCGACTATGCGGATGTAAAAATATTTCTTGGCCGTATCTATACATGGACAAAGGAATATGACAGTGCACGTTCTTATTTTTTATCTGTATTAAAAGCAAACCCTGCATATGAAGACGCTTCTATAGCTATGGCCGATCTTGAATACTGGAATGATAATAATACAAAAGCATTGCAGGTTGTTAATGATGCATTGGTTTCCCATCCCGAATCGCAGGAGCTGCTCCTCAGGAAAGGAAAAATATTGAATGCAATGCGGCGCTACCCCGAGGCACAGTCGGCAATAGAACAGGTACTGAAAATAAACAGGAATAATAGCGAAGCACGTTCGCTTGCTAACCGAATCAAAGAATCCGCAGCTAAAAATTCGATCGGGATCAGTTATGATTATGTTTATTTTGATAAACAGTTCAGCGATCCATGGCATCTTGTTGGGCTTGACTATACCAGAACTACCGGCATTGGCTCTATTACAGGGCGAATAAATTATGCCAACCGTTTCAAGAGCAATGGCATTCAATATGAACTGGAAGCTTACCCGCATATCTCAAAAACTTTTTACAGTTATGTAGGCATTGGTTACTCCGATAGCATAGGTGTGTTTCCGCATTGGCGCGGTGGCTTTTCCTTGTACGCCAATCTTCCCAAAAGTTTTGAAGGCGAGCTGGGTGTACGTTACCTGCAATTCTCCGGCGATCCCACTTTTATCTATACAGCATACCTCGGTAAGTATTACAAAAGCTGGCTATTCAGTGGAAGAACTTATATCACGCCAGGTTCTTTTACCAAAACGCTTTCCGCCTCGTACAGCGCATCGGCGCGTTATTATTATGGAAGCGCCGATGATGTGATCGGTGCAACATTTGGTTATGGCATCTCACCCGATGACCGCTCCAATTCTATCCAGCTGGATGATAAGATCCGTTTGATCTCGTACAAAGCCGGCCTTTCTTTTAAAAAGAAAATATCCCGGTTCAGCGTGATCAGCATTGACGGAAGTTGGTACAACCAGGAATATCTTCCGCAAACCAAGGGTAATCAATATCAATTCAGTATCGGATGGCTACAACGTTTTTAACACCTCCAAGCATCGGTTCTGTATTACGTGCAGTACTGGTCATCCTGTTACTTCTGCCCCTATGGATGTTCATTATATGGCTATGCACAGGCAAAAGAAAAATGGTGATCGCCATTATTGATAAAACAGTGCTGACCACCAAGGGGCAGGAACATATCTCACTCAACTGGATACTCAACCAGGAAAAATTTTCCAAAACAAACTCCGAACTGTACAAACGCGAGAAGGATTATTTCGGTTTCTTCCCGCAGGATAATGAAAAATTCCGTCTGAAAGGGTTGGAGCGTTTTACGACAACTCAGCTTGACAAATTAAGTGTTGATGCGGATGTCGCCTACATCACGGACACCTATGGCATTTACAAGAACGAATGGTTCAAACAGGGCGATTCAAAAGAAAGATCAGGTATTGTGTATGGCGGCCTGAATCTGCAGGATTTTTATCTCCTGCAGCAGATGAAAGCAAAACATAAACTGATCGTAACAGAATTTAATTCTCTCGCCTCACCAACTTCACCAACCGTACGAAGCGATTTTGAAAATGGATTCGGTATAAAATGGACAGGTTGGATTGGCCGGTATTTTGATTCGTTCGATACCACCAAAAACAAAGAGCTTCCCAAATGGCTCATTAAAAACTATAAACTGCAACACGGCGGCGCCTGGCCATTCAGCAAAAGCGGCATCGCATTCATTCATTCGGATAACAGGGTTGTGATCCTTGAAAACGAAACACATTTGCTACAGGAGCTTCCCTATATTTATTCTTCTGCAGAAGGACAGGATCATTATGGCCTACCGGATAAAACGCCGTATTCTTTTTGGTTTGATATCATGCAGCCGGATACTTCTTTCAACCATGTGATCGCCAGGTTTCGGATTGATGTAAATGCCAACGGGAACAAAGAACTGCTGGCAAATGGTTTGTCTGCTTCATTTCCTGCCGTTACTGCACACGTGAGTCGTGATTACCGTTTCTTTTATTTCTCCGGCGATTTTGCCGATAATCCTATTTCGCTAAACTCCTCCTATTTCAAAGGCGTACATTATTTTAAGTGGCTCATGTACAACAGGCACTATCCACAGGAGCGGAAAAGTTTTTTCTGGCGGTTTTACCAGCCATTGGTCTCTACTGTGCTGAACGATTATTACAGTTCACGCAACCCCGTTCATTGAGGCGCATATTTCTGAAGCAGACTGTCAGGCGCCATCTTCAATGTTCGTTTGAATATTTCATTTTTATTTTTGAACCTGCTGAACGCGGCTTTCAGCTCATTCAGTTTCGAAGGATTGTTTTCCGCCGAAAGATCCATATTGCTGTTGATGCGATAGAGTGTTTCTCCATTCAACAGGTAATTCCCCATTACAAAATCTACCAGGTCGGTCTTGGTCTGCATAATGGGATAGGCGTGTATGTTGCGGAATTGTCTCGACGTATCCAATCCGCTGCCCACCCAACTTACAGTATCCGGCATATTGAGTTTGTAGCTTTTCTTAAGCCAGGCCACAAGGCTCGGCGTGATATCAAAATGCGTTGAGATAGAAGAGAATTTCGCTGTTCGTTTTAACAAAGGTGAATAGATAAGCAATGGCACATGATAACGGTCGATCCTCGTGCTCATCGGTATCTCGGGCATTCGGTGATCGCCCGTGATCAGGAACACCGTGTTGGCAAAATCAGGTCTCTTTTTATATTGATCGATAAAATCTCTCACCGCATCATCTGTAAATAAAATACTGGCATATTGTTTATTGTAGTTGCGGTTCTGTTTTTTTATTTCTTCCGGGAAACCCAGCTGGGTCATCCGGCTTTCAAATCTTTGTAAATACGTCTCCTGGTCATTGATAAGAAAAGGATTGTGCGTTGAAACGGTAAGCACAACACTAAGGTAAGGTTGCTGCGGATTATTTTTTGTATCAAAAAAACGACGGAATAATTCTTTGTCACCATATCCCCAACTAAACCCGTTTTGACCCGGCATTTTTGTATATCCTGGCGGGAAGGTTTTTTCATCATTGATCGCGCTGATATTTCCCCTTTGCATAAAAATATCCATGTTATCAAAATGCGAATCACCTCCGTAGTAGAAAGATGTATTGTATCCATTCTTTCTTAAAAGATTCAACAAAGAAAGATGCTTCGGCATGTTCGCTCCCAACTCATTAAATCCGTTCGTTGCAAAAGGAAGAGAGCTGAGCAGAGATGGTAACACTGCAAACGTTCTTCCGCCTTCACTTAAGAAATTCTCCCAGTACAAACTTTTTTCTGAAAGAGAATCTATAAATGGCGTGAAGTTACCGAGGTATGCGCCGTTGTTAGTGAATGCTCTTCCCAATCCCTCTACCAATACAATTATAATATTCGGCGGTGTTTTGCTTTGCGTAAAGAACGGCGACAATACATCCTTTGTGCTGTCGCTGAGATGCAGGAAAGGGTAATTATTTTCATCAACATACTTAACAGTTGCCAGTGTTGCATCACTGCCTCCCGCATCAAAATCACCGGAATAGTTGTCAGAATAAATATCCAATTCGTTGTTGCCCGGGAAAAAATGTTTGTATGAAGCATTGAAAAAATACCATGATTTATTGATGGATAAGTTATTGCTGTACTCCTGTCCCGGCATCCATTCAAATACTATAACGGGTGCTTTTGTAAAAGATGTGCCGAAAAAAATAAGCAGGAAAAGAAACTCCGGCCATCCGTTTACCTTAAGCCGTTTAGGAAGAAAAATAAGTGTATACAACGCCAGCGCCAGCAATACCACAAAAGCAATGATCATCGATACCCTAATGCCTCCCGATGCGCCGATCGTTTGTTTAATATCGGCCATTGAATAACTCCAGAGGTCCGCACCCAAAGGAACCAGGGTGGTAACAAAATATTGCGACAGCGATACCTGTATCAACACGAGTAAAACGGATACCACTATAAAAAATACATGTGCTGCCTTTTTGTGCAGAAGATAGAACAACGCAAACAACAAATATCCCCATGCGCCAATCTGTAAAATGAACATACCATCTTTTGCGAGACCGGTCATGATCACCTTACCTAATAATTTAGGGGTTCCATGCTGTATTATTTCAAAAACCAGCTCCACACCCCTTGTGAACGTGAACAATAGTAACAGCACCAATACATGGCTCACATAATATTTCAGTGACTGATTAATAAAGGAAAAAACGCGTACGATCCCGGGAATGATCGTTCTTTCCATGATCCAGCCTGATTCCTCTTCGTGTCCATCGGTGTCGGATTGTTGTACGACATTTGTCGCAACATGTATCGTTGTGCTATTTTCTCCGGTTGGTGGTGGTGGTATTGGTATAGGAGCCGCTGGTTTTTTTGCAAAACCCTGTCTTGTCATTTCGCCCCATCCCTTTTTCTTTTTGATGAGATCAAGGTATCCCTTGATCGCGCTCCACACAACAAAAGGGTGATAGTAAAAAGGTTCGGTTAATCCGGTAAGCAACAGGCGAAATATATCTATCCGCCGCTTGTATTGATTAAAGGTTAATACTTCCATCAGGATGGCAAACGAGGAATAGAGGTATCCAAAACAAATGATGAATAAAAAGAAAGTAAAAAAGAATCCCCAATCCAAAAATCCCGTCCAGGCAAAAATGAAGAAACAAATGAATCCGAAAAATTCTACTATGGGTGCGCACATTTCAAAGAAAAACCAATAAGGATAACTCAGCATGCCCAGCAAATGATATTTGGGATTGAAGAACATGATTTTATGAAATTTCAATGTTTCATAAGTGCCGCGTATCCAGCGATTGCGTTGCCTTCCCAATATTTTAAAAGAGTTCGGCGCTTCCGTCCAGCAAAGAGGATCGGGAATATAGGTAACTACGTATGGTTCTTTGTGTTCTTCCATATAGCGCCGCATACGTACTACCAGTTCCATATCTTCTCCAACCGTCTTATGATCATACCCTCCGCACTTGATCGCGATCTCTTTATCAAATGCACCGAAAGCGCCTGATATTAACATCAATCCATTCAAACGGCTCCATGCCATTCTTCCTAAAATAAATGCGCGTATGTACTCGAGGATCTGTATGCGCGGCAGGTAATCATCGGGCAGTTTTACTTTTATCAGGCGCCCGTCTTCAATCACACAAGAGTTGGCTATACGCACAACGCCCCCAGTTGCGATCACTCTTTTACCGGTTTGTTCCAGAAAGGGTTTGATCATTTTCAGTAACGCGTCCTGCTCCAGTATGCAATCCACATCAATACATACCAGGTAATTGTTGGATGATACATTGATCCCCACGTTCAATGCATCGGCCTTGCCGCCATTTACTTTATCTACTACAATCAGTTTATGATAGAGATTGTTCCTGCTTTTATAGATTCCGCGCACTTCTTTGGTAGGGATCTGCTCATTTACAAAAAATTCGATCTTTTCAAGGTCATAGCCGTTGATCAGTTTTTCAAGACAATCGTCTTTACTTCCATCGTTAATAACGATCACTTCAAGATTGGTATAATAGATAGATAAAAGCGACCGCACATTTTCAACGATCGTCTTTCCTTCATTATAAGCGGGTGCTAGTATCGTAACGGTGGGCGCGTGAATGGAGGCGGCCAATATGCGGTAATCAGTAAAACTGTTCTTCCGCATATACTTCTTCGTTTCGCCTATGGAAAATAAGCCTATAAGAATATAAGAAAGCAGAAGCAGAAGCGAATACGCAAAAATGCTGTAGGTGAAAATATTAAATAGTATATCTGCGAGGATACTCCAGTTCATTTTACCGTTTTAACATGCCTGTAAATTCTCTGATAAGGTTCGGGTTGCGTTATGCCTCTTGCTTCAAGTAGGGTCAATCCATTCTCTGAAACAGCCGCCAATACAACTGCCGCTTTTAGTTTGATAGTATCATTTTCATGATCCAGCAGGTTCAACAGGAATCCAGACTCAGCTTCAGTTGCGATCGTGCGCAATGCTTCCAGGATTAATATCTGGTTAGCCTGCGTCTCTTTGCTGAAATAGCCAAGTAAAATAGCAGGTGTTTTTTCGTCGGCAAGAGTGATCAGTGTTTTAATGGCCTGACTGCGCACAGCTCGTTGCGGGTGTACCAGGCAATTGATCACATTTTTGCGTACAGAGAATTGCTGGTATTCATCTGCGAGTTTCAATGCAAATATGACAACGGTTTCGTTTTTTGACCGGAGCCATCCCGGTATTTTTTCAGACAGATCCTCTTTTTTGGGAAAGAGTCTTAATTGCTCCAGTAATTTTAATTGCTGCCATTCTGTTAATGGGTAAGAGATCACATCTAAGAAACGAAGACCGGGAAAACCGGTAAGGTGAATCACACCTGTTTGTGCTTCCATGCGCACGAATTCATTGTTGCTGTTGGTATTCTTATAGATCGTGGTCAATACATCTGATTGGTTCATGAGGTATAATTCCTGTATGCCGCGCGCCCTGATATGCCATTTGTTTTTGGTCGCTAATTTTTTGATTGAATATTTTTTCAACCCCAGTTGAATGTACAAGGCAATGATGTTCTCTGCCACAACACCTGAAAAATTTTTTTTACACATGATCAGCTCATCGATCGCAAACTGGCTGGCAACGTGGTTATTTAAGACCTTGTAAAACTTGTTTGAAATAACAATACTTTCCGGCGCTTCTTCCATGATAATTTGCGTGATCCAGGTTTCGAGGTGTTTCCTGATGCGGTCCTTATAAAAAAAATTCCTTTTCTTATAGAAAAGATAGAGATAGATTACAGACACAATTAAAGCAATACACACCAGCATGACCATCACCCCAATCAGTAGAGCATCGGGATTAAGGAAGTAGGTTATGGTACGGGTAACTACGTTATCGAGCAGGTAACTGCCTGTTAAAAAAAAACCGGATATACTGGACAGCAAAAGCATGTTAGAATAAACGGGTATCTATAAAGTACCCGTATTTATTAAAGTTATAGAATATCTGCTTGTGTGAGCGATTCCGCTAAATACGGCAAATCGCATGTTTGAAATTAGCCCTTTCTAAGTAGGTTTGCAGTACCGGCTTTGTTATAAAAGAAAAATTATCTCTATGAGTTTCAGAAATTTTAAAATGGTGAGTTATGTTGTGTATGGACGGGGCAGTTTTAACCAGCTGGACGAGATCTTAAAACCCCAACGCAAAGAAGACGCACCAATGATCTTTTTAGTGGATCATTTTTTTGAGGGAAAGATGCTGCCGAACCGCATTCCTTTGCACGGCAAGGACAAGGTAATTTTTGTGGATGTAACATACGAGCCCAAGACCGCACAGGTTGATACATTGGCGCTGCAGTTGAAAGAAGAATTCGGCACGATCAGCGGCGTGATCGGTATCGGAGGCGGTTCCGCGATGGATCTTGCGAAAGCGGTTTCACTTATGATGACCAACCCCGGCTCTTCTGCAGATTACCAGGGATGGGATCTTGTAAAAAACGCCGGCGTTTACAAAGCTGGCATACCCACTTTAAGCGGTACAGGTGCAGAGGTAAGCCGCACCACAGTATTAACTGGCCCAACGCGCAAGTTGGGAATGAACAGCGACTTTACGCCTTTCGACCAGATCATACTCGATCCCGAATTAACCAGGGGAGCACCGGCTAATCAACGTTTTTATACGGGTATGGACTGCTATATCCATTGCATTGAAAGTTTAGAAGGAACTTATTTAAATGAATTCAGTAAAAGTTATGGCGAGAAGGCATTGCAGTTATGCCAGAAAGTGTTTGTGCAAAAGGATCAATGGGACGATGAATGTGATGACCAGCTGATGATGGCCTCGTATGCGGGAGGAATGAGTATCGCCTATTCGCAGGTCGGTGTTGCGCACGCGGTGAGTTATGGCTTGAGTTATTTACTCGGTACCAAACATGGAATAGGAAATTGTATTGTGATGAACCATCTGGAAGAATATTATCCCGCAGGTGTAAAGGAATTCAAATACATGGTTGAAAAAAATAAGATCGAGATCCCTGCGGGTATTTGTAAAGGATTAACCGATGAGCAATTCGATACCATGATCAATGTTTCACTGGGTATGAAACCACTATGGGAGAATGCTTTGGGCAAGGATTGGGAGAAGATTATGACGAGGGAGAAGTTAAGGGGTTTGTATGATAAGTTGTAGCAGAATCTTGTAGGCACATTGTTGCGAGCTGCCTGTCGGCATGTATGAGACAACACGAATTACACGAATTAGAACGAATGGACTCTATATACATATGATGAATCAACAAATCGGTGACCATTCGTTCCAATTCGTGTAATTCGTGTTAGACATTCGTTTCGCGCAATGGCGTACACAACCTGTAAACCAAAACTTCGCATATGAAAAAGATTCTAATTCTCCTGTTTGCTTCCTACACATTGTATTCCTGCAGTTCGCCCGCAGGAACAAAAGACGCTGCCGGTTCGTTTAACCTGGATTCTGTTAAAGCGGCTATAGAAGCCAACAATAAAGTTTTTGCTGCGTCTATTAAGAATGGCGATTCACTGGCAATGATCGGAACCTATACCACCGACGGTTGCCTGATGCCTTCCAACACGCCTAAAATGTGCGGCGTAAAAGGTATTTCAGAATTTTATACATGGACCAGGCAGATGGGCGCCGGCGACCTTGTATTCCAGGTACTGGAAGTTACTGGAGGCAAAGAACTTGTTTCCGAAGAAGGAACTTATGATGTATTAGGAAAAGATGGCAAATCGATGGAAAAAGGAAAATACATTGTTACCTGGAAACAGGAGAACGGCGTATGGAAAAAATACCGCGACATCTGGAACAGCGATGCGCCACCACCACCAATGCCTCCTGCAAAAAAATAATTTAGCTTAGAATATTTTGCCACAGTAAACACAGATTGCCACAGAACCACTTTGTAGTAACCCGTATTTTCTGTGGCATTTTAAATTCCCGTTTATATTTGCCGGATGAAATATTTAGTTTTTATTCTTCCCGTCCTGGCGGGAGTGACCATCACCACGCAGGCGGGTGTCAACAGCCAATTACGCGTAGCCATTAACAATCCATGGATGGCCGCTTTTATTTCCTTCTTCGTAGGAACAGTTATTCTCGGGCTATACGTTGTTGCCACCAGGCAAACCGTACCTTCTTTTTCTCAATTGCGGGGAATTGAATTATATAAATATGCGGGAGGTTTATTGGGTGCTTTCTTTGTTACGGTTATCATTCTTACAGTACAAAAGATCGGCTCCGCTAATGTATTTGCATTGGTGATTGCGGGACAACTGTTTATGGCATTGTTATATGACCATTTGGGATTATTTGGATTTCCGCAATCAAATATCAGCTGGGTGAAAATACTGGGGGTTGTATTGCTTGTTGCCGGTGCTTATCTTATCAATAAAAAATGATTGCCTAAATTAGAAATGCCTTACTATTTTTTCCGCTTCATTCTTGTATCATCAACAATATCCAACAGGCCCGCTGAAAAATTATCATCTGCCAACTGCCAGAACATAATGCCGTTCAGTTTTTTCTTCATGGCATATTGGGTTTTCAGAACAATAGACAGACTATCATCGTAGGTAACGAACCATTTCTTTTGTGTATTATACAGGTAAGGGGCCGATGCTTCTTTATCCCAATGATAAACAAAACCACTATCCACAGAAAGTTGTTTGGAAATATTACTGTAGGAAACGCCTCTTAAGAATTTTCCTTTTCCATATAACCCATTATTGTCCGCTTCTACTTTCTCCCAGATACGCGCATAGAATGCAGCGCCTATTAATAATTTTTTTGCCGGCACGCCTTTGGAAAGCAACATATTCACCGCATGGTCACAGGATTCTTTCTGGCTGGCGGTGGAATACAATCCCGTATGATGACCGGTAACTGTATCATACCCGGTGATCATGTCGTAGGTCATTATGTTTATTCGATCAACCAGCGGCGTCACTTTTTTCCAGTCAACCGATTCATCTATATATCCCGTAAATCCGCCTGCGGCAAAACTGAGCTCTTTTTGTTTGCCCAAACTATCGCGGAGTGTTTTGATCAGTGCAGTAAAATTCTCTTTGTCGTTTAAGGAGTAAGGATGGCCGGGTGCGCCTTTGATGGTGGGATATTCCCAATCAAGATCGAGGCCATCTGCATTAAAATCATTCAGCAGTTTTTTGGTTGAGGATGCAAATACCTTTCTCGAACTATCTGTTGAAAAAACATCGGAGCAGCTATAGCAACCCGTCCAGCCGCCCATAGATACGATCACTTTCAAATTTGGGTTTCGTTGCTTTAATTTTACGCAGGCCATCAGTGAAGCGGTATCCCTCGCATTGCCGAGAGAAATGGAACTGCCTTTTAAATGGGTAAAACTAAAACAGATATGGGTTAGTTTTTCTACGGGGAAACTATCCACCATGCTTGCCCTTCCGGCATAATAACCAAAAACTGCAAAGTTTTTTCTTTGCGCCCAAAGAGGTTGAGTATAAAAAGAAATGAGGAACAGGATTGCGAAGGTTACTAATATTCTTTGCTTGTATTTCATTGCATCTGAAAGTACGCATTTTTGTAGTAGCGTCACGCGAACCATGCAGGGTAATATGGCGGAATGTTTAATTTTTCATACCCGCCAACTGGTTATACGTTGTTTTTTCCAGCTCGTTTATTTTTTCCGTTTTCGTCAACGAAATACAATTGCATTTGTTCTTCCTGCTTTCAAACGTATATACAGAGTCTGTTTTCAGATAGTATAATTTAATTCCCTGGTTCTTTTTACCTACGGGATATTCATACACTAATTCCGGGTTTCCATATTTCTTTAGGTGTGCATCAAACGCAGTATTGCTAAAATATTTTTCAGAATACTGCAGGCGTTTGCCGCCGAAAGTATTTTCCTTTACCAGGTAATATTTATTCATTGCCTGGCGGTTGGTATAGCCGTACCTGTAACCCTCCATAAACGGGGTGCATCCATATATGGTAGATAATGCAAGTAGCAATAAAAGAAGAAACACTTTACGCATAAAATAATTATTAGCGATCGGTATTTTTTTTAAATATAGTAATTATAAGAACCGATTGGAATAAAACTATGTGAAAGCCTATGCGCCTATGTGGTTCAAAATGGCACTTCTCAATTGAACCACATAGACACATAGGAACATAGGTTATTGCACATAGATAAATAATAATTATGCCCTATCAGCAAGACTTTATTTCGCAAACCTCGTTCTCTCTTTCTGTTTCAATGGTTATGTGCTGAATGTTTTTGTGAAGGAGTTTATGCTTGATCTCATGCTTGATCCCGCTCTCCTGTTCAATCGTTATCGAATGATCCAGCACCAGGTGCGCCGTTAATGCATTTTCCGTGGTGCTGATGGCCCACACATGTATATGATGAAAATCTTTTACGCCTGCGATCTTCTGCATTTCTTCTTTTATCTCCGCCACATGAATATCCGCAGGAACCCCATCAAGCGATAAACGAAGGCTGCTTTTTAAAAGACCCCAGGTTGTAAAAAGGATCACCAGTGCGATCACGAGGCTTAACACACTGTCTATCCAGAACCATTGCGTATAATAAATAATAATGCCGCCAATCACAATGCCTAACGAAACAATTGCATCGCTCATTAAATGCAGGTAGGCGCTTTTGATATTGAGGTCTTTTTCTTTGTCGCGGAGAAATAACAATGCAGTGATCGTATTAACAGCGATCCCCACACCAGCTACTATCGAAATGGTTGTGCCGGGAATAGGTTCCGGGTTTAAGAACCGATGCAGCGCCTCATAAATGATCGCGCCGATAGAAAGCAAAAGGATCATGGCATTGAACAAAGCAACAAGGATCGATGTTTTTCGATAACCATACGTATACTGTTCGTTCGACTTTACTTTTAATAAACGGAAGGCGAGAAGTGAAAGCGCGAGGGAACCTACATCCGCCAGGTTATGACCCGCGTCCGATAACAGCGATAGAGAATGTGCATACAATCCGGCGCACACTTCGAAGATCACAAATAATAAATTCAATACAATGCCAACAACAAACGCAGTATTCACATGCGTTAATGTAACCGGGCCGTGGTGATGATGATGTGAGTGATCGTGTTCCATTTCGCTTATTAACTATCAAAGATAATAACGCGTTTTTTCTAAACTGATTTTGGTTTTGCAGCGATGATTCAATTTTCTAAGCTAAGAGCATAAAGAAGCGAGGATCTTTCGATAAAAGAAAAACGAAGAAAAGAAGTAAACAAGAAAATGCATGGTCACTTCTTTTCTTCGTTCTTCTTCTATTGAAAAAATTCTACTTATTAAACAGCGCATTAATTGTTTTTTCCAACCTTTCCCCGCGCAGTTCCATAGCAATAATTTTTCCTTTCTTATCGATTAAAATATTGAACGGAATATACTCCAACGAGTAATGTTGTACGATGTCTGTTTGGAATTCATTGAGATCAGAAACCTGCTTCCATGGTAACCTATCCTGGCGTATTGCCTCGAGCCAGTTAGCTCTTTCTTTATCCAGGGAAACCCCGACGATCTCGAATCCCTGCGATTTGTACTGGTTGTATAAACTGATCATTCCCGGGTGTTCCTGGCGACATGGGCCGCAGTTGGAGGCCCAAAAATCAATCAGCAAGTATGTATAATTAAGGTCCGCCAGTACAAGTTTTTTGCCTGCAGCATCTGTTTGGGGAGGAAAATAAACCGGTTCGTTAATGACCAATTTTTCCTGCCGATCCAGTGTTTTCCGGATCCCGTAATTTATTGCTCTTTCCTGTTGTTTTTTTGAAAGATTGGCATACAAGGTCTTAAGCTGGTAAGCCGGTAAGATACCTTTCATATACAGTATGATATCGCAGGTAACATCCAGGTTAGGATATTTTCTTGATAGCTGGTTAACTTTAGTAAACACCTGCGCGGTCACAGCCGGATTATCATAGTCCGTGGGTTTGTACTTACTAAAGAAAGCCATTGCATCATCCCATATCGCCTGGCTTTTTGACCCGGTTATTTTTGTAAGAACAAGATCTATTACACTTCTCTCACCGGCTACAAGAGAATCGATTCTTGCCGCAACCTTAATGGATCCAGTATCAATATAGATATCCGCCCTTGCAAAAGTGCCTGCAAGTACAAGATAACCCTGGTGCGGTTTTCCGAGTTTATTTTTAAAATAGAATCGATGGTCTTTTATATAACCCTTGTCGCTAAGGAGCTTACCCCTGGGATCATAGTGATATAGAAATATGGTTCCGGTGTAATTAGTTTCAACAATACCTTTTATTTCAAAGAATGCTGGCTTCTGACCAAACACGCTGACCTTAAAAAGAAAAAATGCTGTAATCAATAATGCCCTAACGGTCATGATAATAAGATATAATTTTTTGTATCGTTTCGATAAAAGAAGTGATCCGCTCTGTTCTTTTTTTCCCTCTTCTCTTCGTTCTTCTTCTACTGCTGAAATTTTCACTAGGAGAAAGACAAGAGAAAAAGAGTAAAGGAGCCCACTCTTGCTACCCTCTTTTTCTCTTGTCTTTCTCTTAGCGAAACACTCCTACTTCATCGTTCCCAATTCTTTCTGTAACCTGAACATCTCATCCCTCAATCTCGCCGCTTCAATAAAATCAAGATCACGCGCGGCTTTTTCCATTTCTTTTTTTGTTCTGTAAATCGCTTTCTCCATTTGTGGAATGGTCTTATAGATTTCCTGTTCTTCCGCTGCCTTGTGAACAATGTCTTCATCACCCTGTATCGCATACGGCCTTGATGGATCGTATCCTTTAATATCTAATACAGAGCCCTGCGCAAATACCTGTTCGCGTGATTTGATGATAGTAGTTGGGGTAATACCATGTTGTATATTATATTCTACCTGCTTCTCTCTCCTGCGCGATGTTTCATCAATCGTGCGTTGCATGCTCTCCGTCATCTTATCTGCGTAGAAAATTACGCGGCCATCTACATTTCTTGCGGCGCGGCCTGCTGTTTGTGTTAATGATCTTTCGTTGCGGAGGAAGCCTTCCTTATCTGCATCCAAAATAGCAACCAGCGCCACTTCGGGAAGATCCAGGCCTTCGCGCAATAAATTCACGCCAACCAAAACATCAATATCACCCAAACGCAACTGCCTCAAAATTTCAACACGTTCCAGTGTGTCCACATCACTGTGTATGTATTTCGATTTAATGTTGATGCGGCCCAGGTATTTATCCATCTCTTCTGCCATACGTTTGGTTAACGTAGTAACCAAAACACGATATCCATTCTTAACGGTCTTATCAATTTCATCCAGCAGGTCATCTATCTGGTTCACACTTGGACGGATCTCGATCGGTGGATCCAGCAACCCTGTCGGCCTTACTATCTGCTCCACTACCACACCACCTGTTTTTTCCAGTTCATAATCCCCAGGTGTGGCGCTTACAAAAATGGTCTGACCGATCAAGCTTTCAAACTCATGAAAATTCAATGGCCGGTTATCCATCGCGCTTGGTAAACGGAAACCGTAATCAACCAATACCAATTTCCTGCTTCGGTCGCCTCCATACATACCCGCTACCTGCGGAACAGTCTGGTGGCTCTCATCTATCACACATAAAAAATCTTTCGGAAAATAATCAAGCAGGCAGAACGGCCGTGTGCCTGGTTTGCGCCTGTCGAAGAAACGCGAATAGTTCTCAATACCATTACAATAACCCAACTCGCGTATCATTTCAATATCGTATTCTACGCGTTCTTTTAATCGCTGCGCTTCTATGTATTTACCGGTGGCTTTAAAATATTCTACCTGCGCCATCATCTCGTCCTGGATCTCGTGCATTACATCAACGATCAGGTCCTTGGGTGCGAGGTAAAGTGTTGCGGGAAAAATGGCGGCATCGCTCATCATACCTATACGTTTGCTGCTGGATGTTTCAATGCTTTCTATCTCTTCTATCTCATCTCCAAAAAAAGTTACGCGGTAACCGAAATCAACATAGGGTAAGTTGATATCTACGGTATCACCTTTTACGCGAAATGTTCCTCTCTTAAATTCTTCTTGTGAACGGTTATATAATGAATTCACGAGCGAATGCAAAAAGCCTTGCCTTGATAAAACCTGTCCTTTTTTTATCCTTATGATCCCGTTCTCATATTCTGTCGGATTACCCATACCATAAATACAACTAACGCTCGCCACCACAATAATATCGCGTCTTCCGCTTAATAATTGCGATGTTGCCTGCAACCGAAGTTTATCCAGTTCTTCATTAATGCTCAGGTCTTTTTCAATATACACATCGCTTACGGGCATATAAGCCTCGGGCTGGTAATAATCATAATAGCTTACAAAATATCCCACCGCATTATCAGGGAAGAATTGTTTGAACTCGCCATACAATTGCGCCACCAGGGTTTTGTTATGTGTTAATACCAAAGTTGGTCTTTGTGTATTCTGGATCAGGTTCGCAATGGTAAATGTTTTGCCCGAACCCGTCACTCCGAGTAAGGTTTGAAACTGCTCACCTCCATTCACGCTGTCTGTTAACTGCTGAATCGCTGAAGGCTGGTCGCCGGCTGGTGAATACGCGGAATCTAATCTGAAAGGCATTGAGCTAAGTCTGTTGTTTACAATCAGGACGCTAAAGTTAAAACGAGATTTTTATGTTCCCAGCTTTTGTTTTTCATAGCATCGGCTGTTGCGCCTGTCCCGATTATGCGGGATCGCACACTTGTACCATAGATCATTTTGTCTGCCAGGATCAAATGGTTGGTCTATAGTAAAAAGCCCTTCGCCGATTGTGGTTGTTTTCCTTCTATAAAAACATATATTGTATAAAAAAAATATGCCCCGCATTTTCTTTTTCATGTTCTTCCTTTTTTCCTGTTTGTTTTCTTATGCACAGCAGATAGACGGTGTCTATTCATTATTTAAAAAAGACGGATCCAGGGCGAGGAATATTGACCAGGCAACTTTCTTTATACATCAAACCAAAGAGAACGATACTTTATATGTTCGCCGCTTGTACAATAAAAGCGGGCCCATGATCAAATGGGAATCTTATAAGGACCCGTCTTGTGAAATACCCAATGGCATTTTTGCCTGGTATAACGAAAAGGGAACGGTAGACAGCAGTTGCAGGGTAGTGAATGGTGCAGTAACCGATATTTTGTATTTTGTTACCGGCGATAAAACGCTTACTAAAACCGACCCGGCAGTCGCAGACGGTTCTTCTACCAAAGCGCCCGCTCCTGTTCTGGTTCCTGCTGAATTTGACGGGGGCCTTAAAGCATGGACCACTTACCTTACGAAGACCCTTGAAACACCCGATAGGTTTACGCGCCTTTCAAAAGCCGGTACAAAAGCTACGGTGGGTGTAAGCTTTTTGATAAGCACGGACGGCGGTATTTACGATGTATTTATTGAAAAGTCTTCTGAATGGTCAGTTGATATGGAATCTATCCGAGTTATCAAAAATTCGCCGCATTGGAAACCGGCGGTTCTAAATGGTAAGACCGTTACTGACAACCACAAGCAGAATCTTACTTATGCGGTTAACTGATAAATAGCATCCATAAAAAAGGCCATCCCGCTATACAGCTGAATGGCCCTTATTGGTTGGGAGGGGGAAGACAATATTATCCTAATTTCTTAACGATCGCTTTCACGTTATCATCAATCTCTTTGTCTGTCATCCGCCTTCCATTAACCTCTGATGTGGTCCAACCCTGCCAGATTGTTTTTTCTGTACTGGCATTTAAAACAGTTAGCGTTAATGTTCCTTCATTCACGATCTCTTTCGAATTATTATACCCCAGGAATTCTGAAGGATAATAGATCGGAACATAACTCCTTCTGTAAGGGTTGTAGAACCAACGTGTCATGGGCTGTGAATAAACAGGATCACTCACATTACGAGTTTCTTTCTGTACATCCACATCATACACCAATAATACATCCGGGTTCCTGCTTACTTCACGCCAGCCGGTTGCCTGTAAATTTCTGTCAACGCTCTGGCGGATCTTGTTATCAACAAGGTCATTCAGTTTACCAGGCTTGCTGCCTTTTTGTTTTTCAGCCTTCACCCATGCATATGTTTTTATCTTGGAAAAGTCAACCGACTCGTCTTTTTGCACATGAGCCGTACTTCCACATCCTGCCAGTATGAACAAACTCATAAAGGCCCCCAAAAACCAATGTAGCTTTTTCATAACGCTCCTTTTTTTAAGTTCAGAATAATCTACACAGAATATAAGGCAATAGACGTGCCAGTGGGTCTTAAGGATGTCATAAAAAGGGGGGAAATGTTAAGGTAGTGTGAAGGGTGAATGGTCAATGGTTAATAGTGAATACCAGTCAAATGAAGTGCTTATTGACAATTCACTATTGCCTATTCACTTAAAGTCTTTTAATATCAAATATCGCCACCGGTGGATCAAAGTGCTGGTCGTTCTCAGGCTGGCGGTAGATCTTACGAACAATATCCATGCCCTTAACTACTTTTCCGAATGTGGCATAGCCCTGTTTATCTTCAACATTTTCACCACCATAATCAAGACCGGGTTGCCTGCCGATGCAGATAAAGAATTCTGTTGTAGCAGTACCGGGTTCGCGTCTCGCCAAAGAGATCACACCATCGGTATGCAGGATATGTGTTTGTTCTGTTGTTTCATGCGGCACACCGGGAATCTTCATGGCCATTTTGTTTTTTGTTTGCCAGATCCCGCCCTGTATCAGCTCCGTTTTTTCTGCATTGGATGCCTGGTTCTCATCATTCAGCACACGGTAAAAACTGCCGTTGTTAAAATAGCCCGAATCGATATAAGACAAAAAAGCCGCAACCGTTTTAGGCGCTTGCAAAGGATAGAGTTCTATTTCAATATCTCCTTTTTCTGTTTGTATTTCTATATGTGGGGTAGCGGTATTCTTTTGTTTACAGGAACAAAGGAGCGTGATTGATACCAATATCGAAAAAATCCCTTTCATTTTCATTGGGTTAATTGTTGGATGCTTTTTTGAAACATGTAGGTAGAATAAGGTCCACATAAAGTTCTCCTATGTGAAACCTTATGTTTTCTATGTGGCTATGTGGTTCAAAGAAATTACGGAAACACTTCAAATAAAAAGAACTGCGTTTTTTCAAATATCGCAAAATTATTATCTGCTACTAATACCAGGGTTCTGTGTCCGTTAGGAAGCGTTAGACCGAATGTTGCTCCTTCCACATTATCAACATACACACCAAGCGAATCCATATTCAGCAATAATGTTTTTGAAATCGGTTTTTTTGCGGGAGTTATTTTTAATGAAGCATTGTCCTTTATATCTGTAGCGCCTTTTATATCTGCTAAAAATATTTTAATGGTACACGGCAATCTCCCTGTAGAAAAAGATCTTTCCAATACAATGAACTGTTCATTGCCCGCGACTAAAATATCGGGTATTCCATTTACTTTGAAAGCGGTTGCGGGTGTTGAAGGATAGGCAACCGGGTCAAGTTTGTACGCATACTGTGCTGTGTTCTTTTTTGTTTTTGTATCAAATTTGAAGATCCTTATCCATGGATCATTCCGCATGGTATCGGCACGAGGGCCGTCTTCATACAAGGGTTCTTCCACATTTACATACAGGGTTTTAAAATCATCCGCAAAACTCATTCCTTCCAATACACCGTTTTGGCGAGGGCCATTTTCTGTTGCATGCATTCTCAGGTTTTTCGGCAGGGAAAATGTATCGATGTATTTTCCATTTATCGACATGATGGTAATAGACGGATTTTCCAGCACCGTATCTTTTTCTCTTACGATCCTTTCTCCTTCGCTGCTCCAGGCCATTTGTTTGTGAACAGGATCATACCGCATCGCTTCCGGGTCTGGTGTATGCGCGGGATCCTGTTTTGAATTAGGGTAAGGTTTTCCATCCTGTTGTAACAATGTGGTTACATTTACAAAAACAACGCTATCGATCTTATTTTGATCAAAAAATATTTTGGCCGTATAATAACGCGCAGCATTAATAGAAGAGCGGTCATCACTGATCATGTAATACGATCCACTCTTCTTATCATAATCAATACTTGATAAGCCGCCTACCGTTGTGCCATTAAAAGAAAGATTATGTGGCACATCATATTCTCCGATCAATTTTAACTTCCTGATGGAGTTATTTTTTTGCGCAGACGCGACGGAAAAAACCGCAACTCCAAGTATTACTAAAAATCTCTTTTTCATTTCCAATCGCTTCTATCAACAAAAATAGCCTAATTCACGCGCATCAATCCTGCGGCACCGGTGGCGGTGGCCCAAATGAGTGTTCCAGGTAAGCAGATAGATTTAATATCGCATCCGCTACAATATGGATCTGTTCCTGCGCCTCTTTCCAGTTGCGCTGTTCTATCGCTTCGCGAACACCGGGTATGGTCTTTACACCGTATCCAGTATAAAAACCGGGTGCATACAAAGTATGTTTGTACCAATCTCTGCGTGGCAGGCCGTTCTCCGACAAAAGCCGTTGCTCCGCCATGTACAACACTTTGTTCATTGCCCCAAGGTCGAGACTATCCTTTTTAAATTTCTCCTGTAGCCGCGCAAAACCATCGGTAGTGTTCTTAAATTCTTTTAATGCATTCTGCAAAGGAGAAAAATCGAGATAAGGCACTTCTTCTTTTGGCAAAGGCGCTTTAATCTTTTTCGTAGGATCGTTCGCCAGCGCATAACTGTTTGCCCTGATCACTTCGTTTTCTACAGCGGTCGACTCGCGCATTTGTTCTGCCTGGTTCATCAGGTCCTTCACATATCCGTCCACGGTTTTATACAGGCTCCTGAAATCAAATGGTAATGCTTCTGCATCGGCCATTCTCAATGCCGCGCGACCGGCAGTTTTAGAAAGCGCTAAACCATATACGAAACCAGGATCCTTAAAACGACTGTAGTCATCATACGAATCATAAATGGAATGGTATTCCCCACCGGCATCTTCTCCGCCAAAACCAATATTGAGAGAAGGAATTCCGGCATGTTGTATAAATGAAGAATAATCAGAGCCAGAACCCATGGCTCCAACCTCGAACATCTTTTTATCCATTGCTTCTTTTTTTGCTTTGGATGAAGAGGCGCTCACTGTGTTTTCTGCTTTTGCTCTTTCAAACACAGTTACCTTGGTTTGCGGATCCTCCACTTCTTTGCTAATCTCTGTAACCAATGTCTCCAATGCATGCGATCCTTCCACGCTTAAGAATCCGCGCGCACTGGCATCTGTGTTAATATATACAACTGCTTTCTGCTGCAATTCTTTGATATGATCTTCCAGCCATTCCGTTGAACCGATCAATCCCGGCTCTTCTGCATCCCATGCGCAATACACCAGTGTTCGTTTGGGTTTCCATCCTGTTTTTACCAGCCCGCCAATCGCCTTGGCTTCTTCGAGTTCCGATGCCATTCCGCTGAGCGGATCATTGGCGCCGTTAACCCAACCATCGTGGTGGTTTCCGCGTATCACCCATTCATCAGGATACTGCGATCCCTTGATGGTTGCGATCACATCATAAGCGGGTCTTAATTTCCAATCAAAATCTACTTTCAGATGCACTTTTGTTTTACCGGGACCGATATGATACGTGAACGGCAATGCACCTCTCCAGTCTGCAGGAGCCACTGGGCCCTCCAATGCTTCCAGCAAAGGTTGTGCATCATGGTAACTGATCGGCAACACGGGGATCTTTAAAAGATTCGGCGCCTGCAAACGATCCAGGCGTTTGGCATTTTCTGTTGCACCAATTCCGGGTGTCAATGGATCACCGGGATAGATCACCATATCCATAATTGATCCCCGCTGTACACCATATTCGTTTTTAAATGCGCCTTTCGGATAAACTTCTCCCTGGTAATAACCATCATCTTTCGGATCAGAATAAATTATACAGCCCAATGCGCCATGTTCCTGCGCCACTTTTGGTTTAATGCCTCTCCAGCTTCTGCCATATTTTGCGATCACTATTTTTCCTTTCACATCAATCCCAAGATTGGCCAGTATTTCATAATCACTTGGCAGTCCATAATTCACAAAAACAAGATCACCGGTAACATCACCATCGGCGCTCCATGCATTGTAAGTGGGAAGTTGCTGGTCTTCCTGGTTCGATGTTGCATCTTCTTTTAATGCAGGTTCTTTCAATAGCGCTTTATAAACAGTGGGCGACAACATTTCCAACACCCTTGTTTTAGGAGAAGGAAATAAAACCTGGTAGGTTTCTATTTTTGCATCCCAACCGAAGCTCTTAAATTTTGCGAGGATCTTGTCTGCTACCACTTTTCCTCCCGGCGAGCCTACATGATGCGGCGCGGAAGACAGGTCTTTGATCGTCTGCCCGATTCTTTCTGCGCTAAGCAATGCATCAAACCTTTGTTCCCTTTGTTTTTGCGCTGCAGATGTTTTTTCAGAAAACCCGGTAATCGTTTTCTGCGCCGATACAGTTTGATACATAAACAATGCTGCAAACACAGCGAATCCCAATATTTTTCTCATGAGTACTTTGTTGAGTGATGTATCACAATTTAGGAAATAAAGAATTGGTTTGTTTCCCGGCTTTTGTATTTCAATTAAACATCGTTGCGTCGCACACTTGTGCTTTGGATCTTGGGGAGCTTTAATTATCGGATTGACGAATTGCGGATCGGAGAATTGATCTTTCACTGATCCGAAATCCGCCAATCCACAATTCGTCAATTCATTTAAACATCGGCGGATGCATCTCATCCCATTGCGTTGCATCCTGGTATGCTTTAGCAGCAGCAAGTATGGTTGCCTCATCATATAATTTTCCGATCAACGTAATACTCGTGGGTAAATTAAAACGCTTGTCAAAACCCGTTGGCATACACACTACCGGATGGCCCGTTAAATTAGTGATTGCACCTTGGTTTCCGCTTCCTCGTGTAGGGCAGATCAATACATCAATATCTTTCAACGCCTCATTCACTTTCTGCATCAGCAAATAGCGGTGACGGTTTGCATTGATATATTCCACGGCAGACATCAATCTTGAAATACGGAAAGTATTTGGCCAGTCACCCTTCGACTGGTTGGTCATTTCATCATCAATATTCTGTCTTGTAAAATCATCAAATGCAGCCGCGCCTTCTGCACTGATCACCACATCCATGATATTGAAATTGTACACGCCGCTGTCGGGAAAATTTAGCGGTATCAATTCAACACCCATTTTTTTATACGCTTCCAATACTTTCCATTCATTGCGCGAAGTGTCTGTGATCCTGTCAAAATAATTCTTCGCGTAAGCCACTTTCATTTTTTTGATATCGGCCTTGGGTTTATAGTTGAAAGGTTTGTTCACCGCGCTCATATCATAACCATCTGTTCCGTGGATATAGTTGAAAACAACGGCGGCATCTTCTGCGCTTCTGCAGAGCGGGCCTATTTTATCAAGGCTCCAGCTCAGGGTCATGGCGCCGCTTCGACTGATGCTTCCGAATGTTGGCCGCAAACCCGTGGCGCCGCAGGTAGATGCAGGCGAAACAATCGAACCCCATGTTTCCGTACCTATCGCAAACGGAACCAGCCCCGCAACGGTCGCGGATGTTGAGCCCGCTGACGAACCCGATGAACCTGTTTTGGTGTTCCATGGATTTCTTGTTTTTCCGCCATACCAGTTATCGCCCATGGCCAATGCGCCCAATGTAAATTTAGCAACCAGCACCGCGCCGGCAGATCTTAGCTGCGAGTACACAAAAGCATCTTCTTCAATATCCTGGTTTTTATAAGGTGCTGCGCCCCAGGTTGTTTTGGTTCCTTTTACTGCAAACAGATCTTTTAATCCATAAGGAATACCATGCAATGGCCCACGGTATTTTCCCTTGGCAATTTCTTCATCGGCCTGCTTTGCCTGCTGCATGGCAATGTCTTCGGTGATTGAGATGACACACTGCAACGAGTCGCCGAATTTTTTGATGCGGTTAATAAAAAACTGTGTCAGTTCAACTGAGCTTATTTTTTTGTTTTTGATGAGCGAAGCAAGTTGAAGTATACTATAAAAAGCAAGATCATTCCTGTTCATCGGCAAAGAAACATTTGATGAGATGTTCCAGTTAATAGGATCCTGTTTTTCATTAAAATGCATTCCCGGTAAAACGGGACTGTGCCATAGGGTCATGGGCACGCTATTGTTGAGCGTTTGTTTATGCATCATACGATAACCGGCGAGGTTTTCCTTCACGCCATCGTACATGGTATCAATTTCTTTCTGTGTGAATTGCAAGTCAAGTAACCTGGCTGACGCGGAGAGATCCGCTTTTGAAATGGTGTCCTGCGCAAAAGAAGCAATACTAAAAAGCATTGCGAGTGCAATAATGGTTTTTCTCATAATGATGTGTTGTGATTGGTTACAACTGCATCAATATACGAAAACCTCGCGACGGTCGGGACGCTAAAGCGGCCTGAACGGTAGCAACCTGAACATTGGCTGAGCGTTGTTAGCGTTCAGGCCGCTTTAGCGTCCCGACCGCGGTTATTGCACTTCAGCAAAAGTATTTCCCTGTTTGATATCACCGGTTTCAAAACCTTTCTTAAACCAGTACATTCTTTGCTGTGAGGTGCCGTGCGTAAACGCATCCGGAACAACCCGGCCCCGGGTTTCTTTTTGCAGGCGGTCATCACCGATGGCATTGGCTGCATTCAATGCAGATTCAATATCTCCCTGTTCCAGTATGTTCTTCATTTTCTGATCGCGGTTGGCCCATACACCTGCGTAAAAATCTGCCTGCAGTTCCATTTTAACGGATAGCCTGTTATACTCTTTCTCGCTCATGCTCCGCCGTTGCTGTTCGGCTTTATCAAATACGCCCGATAATTTTTGAATATGATGGCCCACTTCGTGCGCGATCACATAGGCCATGGCAAATTCCCCAGGGGCGTGAAACCGTTCCTGTAACTCATTAAAAAAAGAGAGATCTATATATACTTTTTCGTCTGTCGGGCAATAAAATGGTCCAGTGGCTGCGCTCGAAAATCCGCATCCTGATTGCGTCTGGTCGGTAAACATCACAAGCGTTGGCTTACTGTATTGGTTGCCGTTTTCCTTAAAGATCTCATCCCATACATCTTCTGTATCCGCCAAAACAACTTTTGAAAACGATGCAAGTTTCTCTTCTTCAGGCGTGCGGGCGACGGCAGATTGTGTTTGCTGGCCCGGTCCCAACTGGGTATTGATATCTGACGGATCGCCGCCCAATAGAAAATAGATGATCCCTATGATCACCGCCCCGATTCCGCCACCTGTAGCGATACCGCGGCCGCTGATACCGCGACGGTCCTCAACGTTCGAGCTTTCTCTTCTTCCCTGCCAAAGCATAATGATTGATTTCTGATGACTGTTAAAAAATCGTGCCCGGTACGTTCACGTTGTTCTTACACCATTTTCACCCATATATGATCATCGATCAACTCATTATTCTTAAATGCCGCCTTCCTGTGAATGCCCTCGAGGTAAAATCCATTCTTCCGCAATACATTCATCGACGCTTTATTGGATGCAAACACATGCGCCTCTATCCTGGCAGTATCTAATCGCAGCTCGATAAATTCCACCAGTTGCCTAACGGCTTCTGTGGCAATTCCTTTGCCCCAATAGGGCTCTCCGATAAAATAGCCAACCTCGATGTTCTTGCGCGAAATATCCTCCTTTGGCATGCAGCCAATACTGCCCACCACTTTACCGTTGCTTACCACGGCAAAATTGAGCACAGGGTTTTGACTGTTCACAAACGAGATCCACTGCAGGGCGTCCATCACTGTATAAGGACTGGGAAGGGCATCCCTTACATTGTTCCAAACGTTACGGTTATTGGCAACCGCGGCAAGTTCCTGAGCATCCTGTTTTTGCCATGGACGTAATACGATCTTATTCATGTTCGATCTTCCTGTTTAAATAATTCTCATAATCGGGTACCGTAGATTCGTATTCGTCGTGCATAAAAGGAGAGGTCATAATAAAATCCGCCGTTGCCCTGTCGCATGCCATCGGAATATTCCAGGCAACACATAAACGCAGCAGGGCTTTTACGTCACTGTCGTGCGGCTGAGCTTCCATCGGGTCCCAGAAAAAGAACATCATATCTATCTCACCATTCGCGATCTTGGCTCCAATCTGTTGGTCGCCGCCAAGCGGGCCGCTTAGTAATTTTTTTACGGGCCTGTCAAGTGATTCTTCCAGCATTTTCCCCGTCGTGCCCGTCGCGATCAGTTCATGTTTGGCTAGCGCTATTTTATTATGCACCGCCCATTCAAGCAGGTCCGCTTTTTTATGATCATGCGCTACCAATGCGATCTTTTTGCGTTTTCCTAATATTTTTGTTGTGGACATTATTTTAGTATTGATACTTTCAAATAGCAATAGGTAACCCTTGGCGGAATATCATTAAGTTAACAGTTGGATGTCTGGAAACCGAAGTCTTCTAACTCTTAACTTTTTTTGCTATGGCCGAAAGCCGCGCCGCCATTGTACAGCGCACCATGCGGACAGGGGAAATAAAAAGAAGAATAGTGCAATTATTGCAATGTATACATGCAGCTCGCATAACAAAATACATACTAACAAAACGTATATCGGATACAAAAAAAGTAAACTTCCGAACAAAACGGAGTCAAAAAAAACAGTGCCTCGTGTTTTCTTTTTTAGAAATTCTTTTATGGGTAGGTAACATAAAATATTCAAAATATAACCTGCCATTGCGGGAAGAAAAACCCAGGTATTTTTTGTTCGCAATAATGATTTTTCATTGGGAGGAACATCGATCAGTTCTTCAATTTCACTATATACCACTGCATTAAAATTCATTTTGTTCTTTGCTTCTTCATCAAAAGGAAAAAGGGATTGCGGTAACAATGGCTCACCTATATTGATGTTGATTTTCTTTCCAAAACGTTCAAAAGAATCATACGCAATGCCAAACGGCAAAATCTGTAATCCTTTTACGGCTTTGTTTTCCATAGCAATTCTTGCCGCGCCTTTTTTAAATGGCTGTAGTTCGTGTTTGTGCACACAGATCCCTTCTATAAAGATCAAAACGATGCCGTTGGCTGCTAATATTTCACCGCTGCGACGAAAGGCATTGTCGTTTAAAGACAGGGTCTCTTTTCCTTCACTTAAACGGTAAACCGGTATCATATTCAGCAGGCCAAGCAACCGGCTATGCCAGGCTTTCCGGAAGGCATCGCCCCGGGCCAGGAAATGGACCGGCCGGTTAAAAAGGGAGCCGATAATAATGGCATCCAGGAAAGAATTGGGGTGGTTGGCTGTGATCAGAATGGGGCCGCGGATCAACAAAGCGCTTTTATTTCTGATGGTTACCCGGCAGCAGAAAATTCTCAGTGCCAGCCTGATAATTATTTTGAGAAGAGAATAGATCAAGACGCTGTTTTATTTTTGTAATGTACCGAAATCTATTGTTGCCGGTTGCCGCCTGTTCGCTGCAAACCATCTATAAAAGGTCGTTATTATAGATATTTTCTATTATACAATAGAAAATATCTAATTAGACATGATCTTTTCTCGTTTTTTTGCAAAACAAAAGGTCACACCAATTGGCGCGACCTTTCTTTACTAACTAACCCATCGTCGAAAAATTTATGCTTCTGCAGCTGTTTGTACTTCGCTGATCTTGGCCCTGATCTTGGCTTCGATCTCATCGGCAAGCGCCGGATTATCGCGTAGAAGGCCTTTTACGGAATCGCGGCCCTGCCCCAGCTTATTGCTTTCATAGCTGAACCAGGATCCGCTTTTCTGAACAATACCCAGTTCCACACCCATATCAATGATCTCGCCCAGTTTGCTGATGCCTTCGCCAAAAACGATATCAAATTCAGCCGCGCGGAAAGGCGGGGCCACTTTATTTTTTACCACTTTTACTTTTACATGATTACCCACCGCAGTATCGCCGTCTTTTATCTGCGTCATCCTGCGGATATCCAGGCGAACGGATGCATAGAACTTCAATGCATTACCGCCTGTTGTTGTTTCGGGGTTACCGAACATCACGCCGATCTTTTCACGCAGCTGGTTAATAAAAATACAGATGGTGCCTGTTTTGTTGATCGTAGCCGTAAGCTTACGCAATGCCTGGCTCATTAATCTTGCATGAAGACCCATCTTGCTATCGCCCATTTCACCTTCCAGTTCGCTTTTGGGAACCAGTGCAGCAACCGAATCGATCACCACTACATCCAGGGCGCCGGATAGGATCAGCCTGTCGGCTATCTCAAGGGCCTGCTCACCATAATCGGGCTGGGAGATCAGGAGATTGTCAACATCTACACCCAATTTCATGGCATAGGAACTGTCAAATGCGTGTTCCGCATCAATGATCGCACACATGCCGCCTTTTTTCTGTGCCTCTGCAATCACGTGGATCGCTATCGTGGTCTTTCCGGAAGACTCCGGCCCGTATATTTCAATAATTCTTCCTTTGGGCAATCCACCAACGCCAAGCGCGGCGTCGAGGCCGATTGAACCGGTAGAGATCACCTCCATCGGCTCCATGCTTCTCTCGTTCATCATCATTACGCTGCCCTTACCGTAATCTTTGTCGATCTTGTCTATCGTTAGCTTTAACGCCTTCAGCTTTTCTGCATTACTCATTTGGTTAGAATTTAAGGATCATTATTAATGGATCGTAAAAATAAAATGATTTATTGAAACAAACTAATTTTTTTAGTATTTTTTTTACTAACGTCTTTAGCTGTGGTTTATTGTGTTTCTTTATGCGTGTTGGGGAACAGGAACATTTACTTCGGTAATATAGTATTTTGGCTCAATCTCATCATCTTTAAAAACACCTTCGTTTATATGATAGAGCAATCCTTTAGGCTGAGGTACATCTTCGCCTGATTCGACCATAGATTCAATGTGAAATTGAAGCGCCTCTTTGATCTCTTCTGTAACCTCTTCTACAGTTTTACCGGTTGCAACACACCCCCATACATCCGGGCTGAATGCGGAATAATTGTTTTCTCCTTTTTCGATAACAACAATGTATTTTTCCATAAGGTAAATTTACTCATATTTTGTAACGCCGCTTTATTTTAAGCCTGCCTGTTTATAAATACTATTCAGCGTTTTCGGAAGCATATCGTCTGAAAGTTTTCCCGGCACAGTAACTTTTCCTTTTTTCACGAGATGTTTAAACTGTCGGTGGCTTCCTTTCTGTGTGTCAAAATACCAGCCATCCGCTTCAATGATCTTTATAATTTCTTTTACTTTCATTTCCGGGCTAAAACTAACAGAGCTGAATGAATGTGACAAGCGTATTTATACCTGTTTTCACATGTTTTTTAACGCATCCTTCGGAAAAGTGCTGGATTAAAAAGGATATTTTTAGTCTCCGCATTTCCCAGCCATGTATAAACGCATTTTTTTCCTGCTTTTTTTGTTTGCTATATGTCTTACCTGCGGTGCACAGGATCCATGGATATTGAAATCTGATAAGGATAATATCAAAACATTTAATAAGCCGTTAGCTGATTCCAAATTAAACGCAGTAAAAGTTGAAGCTGTGTTTGCCGGGTCGCTTTCTCAATTTGTGTCTGTATTGCAGGATGTGGGCTCTTACGACAAATGGGTGTATGGCAGCCGCTCTACGCGTTTATTGAAAGAAATGTCGCCTTCCGAACTGTTCTATTATTCAGAAGTTAATTTTCCCTGGCCCGCTACCAACCGCGATTTTGTGTCGCATGTCGTCATCAGCCAGGATCTGCAAACACATACTGTTCATGTAAATGCTAAAAACGTACCGGGCTGGGTTTCTTCACAGCCCAAGATCGTACGAATAGAACGTTCCTCCGGTGAATGGACCATAACGCCCATTGCAAAAGGCAGGATCAAGGTTGAATATGTGTTACAGGTAGATCCCGGTGGCGACCTGCCTGCATGGATCATCAATTCATTTTCTTCGAAGGGATTGGTGGAAACGTTCAAAAACTTACGCGAATGGATCAAAAAGCCGGCCTATGTAAATGCGCGGCCTGTTTTTATTACAGACTGATCAATGTAAATTTCTGCCAGCACTCTTATTTTTTTTCCCTGAGACGTTGCGAATATGATGGAATACGACCGTCCCACACTTTACGCAGCAGGCCTTCTATGTTTCTCATTATATTGTTTCTCAAACTATCTTTTATGAAAAGAATATTTTTCCTTTTTGTATTCTCATTTATTGCTGCATTTGTTTTTGCGCAGACCCCGCCGAAAGTTAATCCTGTTATTAAATCGTATGGTTCTGTTTGGGAAATTCCCAATGCACAGGAAAAACCGGATCCTGCAATGGATTACAAAATATTGGTTGATATAACGGATGCGGCCGATAAGCCCGATACACTAAATGCGTACCTGGAAGCTGCTGCAACTTTGTATAACCTGCATGCGGTTGGTGGTGTGCCGGCAAAAAATATTCATATGGTAGTAGTGCTTCACAAGATGGCTACCTATTCTGTTTTCACGAATGAAAAGTTTCAGCAGAAATTTAAAATGGATAACCCGAATCTTGCTTTAGTAAAAGCATTGAGTGATGCGGGTGTAAAGTTCTTTACCTGCGGCCAAACATTGATCAGGGGAAAGATAGCCGAGAGCGAGATCACGCCTGAAGTGAAAGTGGCAACGTCTGCATTAACTACATTGACAACTTATATGCTGAAAGGTTACGCAAGGATCAATTTTAAATGATCGGTTATGGTATCTTTGTAAAAGTGAAATACGTATTCGTTGAGTTAAGGAACGAGAACCATTGTATACCCTGTATCTCAAAAGATTGGCCGGGCTGGATCCATCGGAAAGAACTGAAAAAATTAATTCCTGTTGCGCCTGACCATTGTTTAACACCAAGTTTACCATCCCTGTAGGCAAACTAATGATCGGCCCACATCGGATACAGGGAATTCATCGAGTTATTGTAAGTAACAATATTCCCGCTGGTATTTTGTGAGAACACAATCGTATCGCCGTAACTCGCTTTCCATCTCCCGTAAAAAAATTCAGGAACAGATTCTGTTTCCTTACTACAGGAAATAAATGCCAAAACAAATAACGCTGCAAGGATATATTCGCTTCGTTTTTTCATTGTTTTTTTAGATGTCGATTACGGGATCTTTGTAAAAGTATAATAAGTGTTCGCGGAACTTGAAAGGGGAAACCATTCTATTTGCAATATCTCAAACGACTGGCCGGTCTGGATCCATCTGAATGATGGATAAAAAACATAGCCCTGGCCAAACGGCCCATCCTTTATTCCAATCGTTTCGTTGCGGTAGCTAAACGCGTAATCTGATCTTTGGCGTTGCGGGCCGTGTGCAATATCTGCTGTAATAATATTGTTGCCATTGACGCGCGAAAAAGTTATTGTATCGCCGCGGCTTATCTTCCAGCTTCCATACAGATAACCAGGAATAATATCGGCGTCCTTACTGCAGGAACCAAACATCAACAGAAAAAACACCGCCGGAATAAGTAGAAACTGCTTTTTCATTTTGGTCTGACACAAGAGGTGAATGCTGCGTTGCATTGGGTCATTTGATTTTTCTGCCTGTACCAAGCCAGATCAAAGCGTCTAAAATAAATGTATTCTGATCGGCGCTGCCAAATGTGTTGGAGAGCGTTGCATTTGTTTTGTGTTCATAATCCATATCATTATGCCCCATGTTGGTATAGATCATTTTATATTTTTTGTTGGTCCATGCAACCGGGTAATAGCCGCTGTGCCAGATCTCATGCGGCTTGGGGCCGGTGCCTAATGGAAAACTGGTTGAGTCGATAGCTAAAAGAATCTTGATATCGGGGTTCGTACGCAGGTCCTTCTCCCATCGATACCATTCGCATGGCGATGATTTAAAGGTTTCCGGCAAGTGTTGTGTGGCCGGATGTTTGTTCTCTACCCGTAGTATAGCCGATGTTGGCCGCCAGGTGTTGCTTGCGTATTGACCTGCACCAATAAGCTCATTGTGGTACCAATCCCAATCCTGGTTAAACGCAGAAGGCGTTAATGCAAACGCTGAAAAATGAAAGCCCATCCATCCGCCGCCCTTTTCCATGTACTCCCGAAATGCCGCGCGTTGTTCGGGCGCTTCCGGGCGCGTATCTAAAAAAAGAACCACCTGGTATTGAGATAGAAATGTTTTGTTGAGGTTGCTCCAGTTATTGGTTGAATCATAAGTGAATTGATTGGCAATGCCTGCATCCCTGAACCAGTTATTGGCTTCGTGTACATAGCTGATGTGGGCGAGGTCGCTCTTTGCGGTATAAAATGCGATCACTTTAAACTTCGATGCCGTTTGCGCAGAATTTGCCAAGGTAAAAAATAAAAGAATAATAAAACAGCTCGTGGTTTTTAGTGGGTTCCGCATAGTAAAGTTTTATTTCTTTTTTCTTGGTGGCAGAACTGTACCCGGCCTTTTTTTAACTGCCAGGCTGCTCCTTACCGTTGTTGTTCCTTCTACAATATCCGCAGGGTCCTTTACTTTCGCCAGCGAATTGGCGTAGGCTTCTTTCAATAATTTTTTGATGTATGTTTTGGGAAGATCTGTTTTTTTATTGATGATGATATAACGATATTGATTCCCGTTTCCCAATAATTTTTTTTCAGGATCGGCTATCTGGCTTCCCCAGTAAAATCCAAAATGCACATACTTTGACATCACGGCAACCGAACAGAATGTTTGCCCGAGCTTTTGTGTGATGGACCATCCAAATGCTACAGCATTGTAATTATCATAGATGAGTTCATTTGCTTTGGGATAGAGATCCCACACAAACTCCCTTAACCATAAGGTGAGTTCCTGTATCTCTGCAGGATACGGTTTGATAAACCTCACCAGGTTCTTTATGTCTTCCTTGCTCATAGCCGTTAGACTTTTTGAAAAGGGTTATGCTGAATAAATAACAGGATTCATCGGTGTATCAATTTCTTCGCCCACTTTGGCGCCGGGACACCAGGTTTCCCAGTCTACCTTTTGATTTTTGTTTTCCGGTTCTTTCAGGCGCATGCTCTTGTCCATAAAAATGATCGTCATCACTTTGCGCATTTTACCGCTGGTATTCGCGCCCGCGCGATGGAACACCCAGCCAGAATGAAAACTGATCTCGCCAAGCCCAAAAGGTTCTACTACGTGTTTAAAATCGGTAACATGTAATCTCTGCTGCATCAAAGTTTCGCTTTCGTCGCCGATGGCGAGCTCTCTTCCATCCACAATATGATGACTGCCCGCGCTGAATTCCAACGGGCCCATGTTCAGCGGAGTTTCCTGCAAAGGAATCCAGGCGGTAATGGTTTTATCTGTTGCCAATGGCCAATAATATTGGTCGGCGTGCCAGGGTGTGATACCGCCGCCGGCTTCTTTGAACAATGCCTGGTCGTGATACATCCGCACACCATTCACCTGCATCAGGTCCGCCGCTATTTTGCCGATGCGTTTGCTGAAGATGAGTTCTTTGATGGTCTCGTCTTCTCTCCATAAATTAAATAACTGGAGAAAGGCTTTTCCATATGTATCCCTTTCATCCACTTTAGATGTGACTGTGTTGATCTCGGCTACTTTTTTGCCAATGGCTTCGCTGAAGAAACTGATCGTTTCTGCATCGAGAACCTGTTTCAATTTGATGTAACGGTTCTGCTGAAAAAAATCTATCTGTTCTTTGGTTAGCAGGTATGGTTCCGAAAGAACATCCTGTATGTGTGCGGGAGTTTTTGACATGGTCCTAAAGTTAAGGTTTTCGGTCGGGACGCTGAAGCGGTCTGAACGATAAGGTTTTCGGTCGGGGCCCTTATTCGACCTGAGCGATAAGCTTCGCCAGTATTAGAAAACATATACCGCATAAACCGTTCAGGCCGCTCCGTTCACACGCTGCCGCGTGTTGAACGGTTAGCGTCCCGACCGGTTATTTTACCCCGTATATTTTAAGCCTCAGGTTTTTTATTTTGATATCGGTAGGTATCGGTCCGTTATACAGGCCGAGATCGAAATAGAGATCTTTGATGTTCTTGTAGTCGTCCATAGTAAAAAGATCGGTGGCGGTTACATCGTTCCACTGTTTGGGAACAAATTCTTTTTTACTGAGCGTGGCCATATCGCGTTTGCTCCAGTATAAGAAATGCATGCCGCGGTTCTTAGTATCGATCATTGCAAAGCGAAGGGTTGGGTAATCATCGGGAACTGTTCCGGTGATATTTACCGCTGCGGAAAATTCAACAAACAGGTAACGATAACCCGTTGGTGTTTTATACATCGGCATCAGCGTTGTATCTGATCTGTGTGTGTAGATATAATGATAGGCGGTGTCTGTATAATCTAATAACAATTCTTTTTTTCCGGGGAGCTGATCTTTGGCCGAAGGATAGAGCTTGTTGTTCTCACATACATAGTCATTGATCTTTTTGAAATTTTCGCGAAGCGCAATGATTTGTTTTTTTAGTGTATCATTCACGTACTTTACTTCTGTGAGATCGGAATTTAATTTATACAGTTGGTTATCAGATAAAAAATATTCTTTGTAGATATAATCTGCTATCTCTCTGTCCCACCACATGAACGGCATGGATTGGATATTCCTGAACGCCGCTGCCGTATCCAGCACGCCACCGAGCCAATGCACTTCTTTGGGATTGTTGGCCAGGTGAAAATTATCGTTCAACAGGGCCAGTATGGTTGGTGTGATATTATTGTGCGTATTGACCGATAAAAACTTCCGCGGTTGCTTCAGCATGGGCGAGTACACAATAAAAGGAACATGGTAATCATCGATCTCGTTGATCGTTGGAAATGAACCAATATGGTGATCGCCGGTGATAAAGAAGATGGTGTTATTAAATTCCGGCCGTTTTGCATAGTCATGAAATAATTTCCTGAGGCAATCATCCGAAAACATAAAAGTAACCAGTACTTCTTTGGTCTGCTTCAATGTTTTTTTTATGTTGGGTGCAACATTCATTGTTTTGATTTTCTGGTCAAATAGTTTTTCGTATTGCGCTTTCTGTTCAAAGAGGTAAGGAAGATGCGTGGTGCCCGTGTGGTAAATATTCAGGTAAGGCGTTTGGGGGATGGAATCCATCACTTCAAAACTGCGGCTGTATAAGGCATCATCGGGATAGCCCATGCTCCACCCTTCTTTGCCAACACCCATTTCTTTGTATTTGGATGGATAATGTGATAACGTAAAATCGGTTCCCTGCAAACGGATAAATCCTCCCATATTATCAAAATCAGGATTGAACCCCACCAGGAATTTTGTATGATAGCCATTCGCTTTCAGGATCTTGGTCAGCGATAAATGATCGGGCATCACATTCATAATAGAGAACCCGCGTTTACCGTAGGGTAACGATCCTTCAATAGCAGGATGCGCTGCAAATGTGCCCGGCGCGGTACTTAAAAAATTATCCCATGAAAGGCTTTGATGTGATAGTGAATCAAGAAAGGGAGTAAAGCTTCCAGCGTAGGCATGATCGCCACTGAAATCGCGCGACAATCCTTCCACCACCAGTATCACAATATTGGGCAATGTTTTCTGCAGGTTGAAAAAACTTCCCAGCACATCTGTTTCTGTATTACTATGCAGTAAAGGATAGGCGCTGCTGGTAAAAGAAAAAGGCTGGTTTTTTTGATAGAAGTCAGCCTCTTTTTTCAGGGTCGCATCTGTTAATGTATTTTCTCCGCTGTTCTTGTCCCTGAAATAGTCGTAACTATCCTCCACCCAATAACTGAGTTTGTTGGCCGTGAGATAATAGGCACCGTTCTGCGCAAACCAATCGGGTGATGGATTTGCAAAACGTAATAAACATAAGGCTAAGACCGAAGCGCACGCAAATACTGTTATTATTTTTTTTGACGGATTCGTTTTATGCGTAAAAAGATAATAGCACAGAAAATAAAGCGGGATATAAATAAAGAAAGAAAGGTAAGGTTTGAAACCCGATGCCATCATTTGTTTTACCGTATCGATCGTATCCTTGCTGTTGCGGGTAAAAAATTCGTGATCGAATGGATTGTTTCTTTCGGAGAACGTGATCAGCAGGCCAAGACAGCAAATAATAAACAACACGTTGAGTAAATGAAACAGAAAGACTCCTACGGAGTTTTTTATTCTCGAAGCAAGCCATACCGGGATAAAGACAACGGCGCACCAGATCAGCCATAACCATACATCATAAAACAACCCGGCCAGTTCAAATTTGTATGCCTGTGCAGTGAAGGATTTGAAAGCAATAGCGAAGTATTCGAATACACGCATCAGGCAAAGCGTGATAAGCAATGCGAGGGCGATACGGAAGAATTGCTGAAGGAACGTGCTTTTCTGAACGGGCATACGCAAATTTAGCGGCTATCGCCTATTTATATGCTACCATTATTTTACTATCTTTAATGTCGGTTAAAGCTTTATATGCCAACGATATTATTTATTTATGGATGGAGGCTATTTTTTTATTCGAATGAAGGATCGGAGCCGATACATGTTCACGCTGAAAAGGGTGATATGGAATGTAAATTTGGGTTAATTCCGGATGAAGTTGAGATTATTGAAGCATTTTCTTTTAATTTAACTGCATCAGCAAAAAAGGAAATTAAGAAAATCATATATCAGCATTTTGATTTGATAGTAGAATCCTGGAATAATCACTTTAAACACTAATTCAAATGGTATCAACACATAATATAGAGGATGTTTCCTTTGAAGGAAGTTTGATCTGCCTGAAAATCGATGGCCAAATAATAAAGCTGCCTATTGCGAACGTATCAAAAAAGTTAGAATCAGCGAATGATATCCAGAGAACTCTTTTTACAATTTCTCCATCGGGTTACGGAATTCATTGGCCCTTAATTGATGAAGATCTCTCTATTGCTTCTCTTTTAAAAAGTGTATGACTTTTTCGGGAGTTCAATAACTGATCGTTCTTAATCTTGTTGCTGTTTTAGTTGCGCGATCACTTTAACAATGTTTCTCTGAACGGATTCTTCGGTTTTTAAAAAGCCCATGTATTTGAGGATCTCCTTCCGGCGGGAAGGTTTGAGTTTTTTAAACACATTCATCAACCTTTCTTCGGTTAATCTTTTTTTAAACTGCGGCAGCATTTTAGGATCGCGTATTTCCGGGTGTAAATTCTGTTCGATCACAAATTTTGCCGCGTCGCCATTTTTTGCGTTGCCACCTTTTAACATTGGGCCGTTCACATAGAGGCGATATTCCTCATCTTTAATAGGAACCAGTGTCTGTACAAATGAGTGGCCGTTGATCTTTCCTTTAACAGGAATAAATCCTTTGGCCGGCAACATTTTATCTGTGATCCGTTTGGGAACGGGAACGCAGGGGTTGATGCCTACTTTGTAAATAGTGGCGGTGAAGGAGAAAGACATCGTTATTTGATGACTGATTTTACAATTTCTGTTATCTCAAAAAACTTCTGATCAATGCCATTTCTTTTTCCGGCTCATCAACCTGTGGTGCGTGACCGGAATTTTCGAACATCACAAATTTTGCCTGCGGGCAGTATTTCTTATACAGTATCGAAAACCTGGGCGATGATACACGATCATATCTTCCCGCAATGATCAATGTGGGCATGCTGAGATCCTTTAGCTGTTTGGTTACATCATATTTTGCGATCTCGTTGCCTATTGTAAAATCACCATCTGGGCCAACATATTGGTAATACAGTCTGCGGTTCATATCATTGGGGTAGGTGCTGTCGAAAGGAAACCGTTTTACGTTATCGGGAGAATAAGCATACAACAATCCTGAATGCGCGGTAAAATACAGGTCCGCATGTTTGGCGTCTGAACTGCGATAGCCTTTGCGGCGTAATACCATGAGAGAGTCCCACATTTCAGGATCGTTCTGTTCAAAGGCATGATTGCTGTTATCATTGTTATTCTGCCACATGGCGCCACTGTATAACCCATCTGCTATAACGAGGTGAATAAGATTTGTACCATATTTTATGGCATAGGATTGCACCACCAGGCTGCCGTAAGAGTGACCCAGCAAATTGATCTTTCCGTATCCCATTGCTTTTCGTATGCCTTCTACGTCTTCAACATCCCTTTCGATACTGTATTGAGAAATATCGCTTGCTGTATCTGACCTGCCTCTTCCGAAATTATCGATAAGCACAACCTGGAAAGAATCTTGCAGCGCATCAAAACTATGCATGTATAAATGCGAGCCGCCCGGGCCTCCTGCAATTAAGAACAGGGGCTCACCCTTCCCTTCCGTTTCAACCCAAAGCTTTGCGCCGTTAACGGTAATGAATTTTCCGGGTGGATGAATGAAGTTCTTTTTAGTAAGCTTAGCGCTGTCTCCGGTTGAACTTATTTCTTTTGAGCTGTTTGTTTGGCATCCCGACAATACGAGTGTTGACAGAATAAAAAATAACAGGCAATATTTCATATGCTTTTCAATGTTTTTAAACAGTTGCTTTCATATGCACTGGTGCTGTTACACTAGTGGCGGGGGCCAATAAATATACAAAAGATGGTTTTATTTTTTATGTCGTTGTAAAAACAGATGGTCAGGAAAGGAGTAATGCGGGTGGTTAGCCTTTTACTCCCCGATCGTTATTTCAATGGGATTACTTACCAGATCGATCCTGGGAACCCTGCGTAACAATTCTTTTAATTTCACGCTGTCCGCGTCTGCGGTCCAAATCCCAAAGTTTCCAATGAAGTTCCTGGTATCCTGCGTGTTTGTTGAGTAGTGAAATTGTATTTTATAAACGCCCGGGTTGCGGAAAGTTTCTTTTTGCATGGAAGCGTGATCACCAAAAAAACCATAATTGTCTATGGGCTCATAGGGATTGAACTTCTCTTTTGGTTTGATCAATTTAATTTCTATTTCCCTTATCGGATTTGAATTACCGCAGCGCAGAAAAACCACGGTGTCCGGCTTAGGTTTATCAATCGTAAAATAACAATATGGCATTCTCCATTTCAGATCGGAGCCGTCCAGAGAGCCCACGAGGTACGCAGGTTGGAGGGTTTCGTTGATTACACGAACATCGAGTTTAGGAACTTCTCCAAGCTTGTAGATCATTTTATCGGAGCTGAGAGTACAGGTAAAATCTGCTGCGTCTCTTTTTTCATGCATATCATCAAACCCGGAAAAGAGCAATAAACCCAGTATTGAAAGGATGATGTTCCGCATATAAAAGATGTATTTTGATCCTGTTATATAGGAGATGCGGTAATCCCCGCCTTTACATAAAACTATTCGTGTGCTATTTCAAATAAGGATATTACTCCCTTGTTTTTGATTGACCCATTTGCCCTGTTTGTATGCCACAAACTCAATTCTGTAGACGATAAAATGAAACGGGAAAGTTTTGCCGATATTTATCGCTCAAATAAGAGGATGAAAGCATTGTTCGACATAAAGAGGTTCAGTTTTTATATTTGGGTTGGACTGGGCTTTTTGGTGATATGGCTGCTTAACGATCTTCACAACTACCCGGATACATTCCCACCGAGAGTCTGGAATAATATCTGGCGAATGATCTTCACCGTTTTCAGCAACTATCTCTTTTTTGAATATACTATTCCCAGGCTGAGCCTGAAAAGATTTGGCTGGTCGCTGTTGATGCTCGTTCCCTATTTCTTTTTGTTTTCTTATGGCGCATTCCTGTGGCGCGGGTTAGGTATCGCGTTACATATTTATACTTCGTTCTTGATCTCCGAAGCGGTGAGTCATGTAATTGCAGTTCAAATGTCTTACAGCATGTCTTCGATCGTATTCTTTGCGGTTGTGAAACATATTTACGAGCATATCAAATTAAGACGGGCGGCCCAGCAATTGCGGATCGAAAAACAGCAGGCGGAGTTGAACTATCTCAAATCACAAACCAACCCGCATTTTTTATTCAATACCTTGAATAATATTTATTCTTTGGCGAGGGATAAATCTGACCTCGCTCCTGAATCTATTTTACGCCTTTCGAAGATCCTCCGCTTCATGCTGTACGAAACCGGCGGGGATTATATAAGTATTGAACAGGAACTGAAGATCATCACTGACTATATCGAGCTTGAAAAATTGCGTTATGATGATTCTTTGCGCATCAATTTTAATTATGATGTGGAAGACATGAAGCAGGCGCTTCCGCCGCTGTTGCTGATACCTCTGGTTGAAAATGCATTCAAGCATGGTGTTTCAGAAACAAGAGGAACACCATTTGTAGATGTGCATCTTTCTGTTAATAAACGGCAACTTGTTTTTCTTGTGAAAAATTCTTCCGAACCGTTTTCCGGCGAAAGGACCGTAAAAGAAAATATCGGCCTTTCTAACCTGCGGCGACAATTGGAATTGCTCTATACCAACTACGAACTTTCTGTTGAGCAGGGTGCTTCGGTGTTTACAGCTACTTTACAAATCAATCTTGCGAGCCATGTCTAAAATACATTGTATTGTGATAGAAGATGAGCCACTGGCGGTGAAGGTTTTGGTGGACTATATTCAGCAGGTACCCTTTCTTTCATTACAAGCGAGCTTTAAAGACGCGATCCTTGCCACGGACTACCTACGGGATAATACCACCGATCTCATTTTTTTAGATATCCACCTGCCGAAATTAAAAGGGATGGCTTTCTTAAAAACACTTGCGAATCCACCTTCCGTAATTATTACAACAGCTTATCATCAATATGCGGTTGAAGGATTTGATCTGAACGTAACGGATTACCTGTTAAAGCCTTTTGAATTTGAGCGTTTTTTAGCGGCGGTTACAAAAGTAAAAACGTCACAGGCTGAAAAAAACAATCTGCATGAAACAACAGATGCAAAAGACTTCATTTTTCTGAATGTACAGAAAAAGAAAGTCAAGATATTATTCTCCGAGATCGTTTATATTGAAAGCCAGCGCGAATACATCAAGATCGTTACAACAAAGACCGAATTTCTTTCAAAAATGAGTACGCATGAGATAGAGGAGCTTTTACCGAAAACGTTTTTCAAACGAATTCATCGATCATATATTATTTCGGTAAGTAAGATCGATTCTTATACTGCGGAGATGGTTGAGGTGAATGGGGTGTCGATTCCTATTGGAAGAGGATATCGGGATGTGATAGAAACCTTATAGAGCCAGCTTTGCTATAATGGTGTTTTAATCCCCACAAAAAATATCAAATAGGTATGCGGCAGGGCAATAACATATTCGTCCTGGCTAAATAAATACGCATCTTTTTTCATTGTATTAACCAGGGAGTAAGCAAATCCGGCCGTTGCCGCAATTTTTTTTGAGATCCTGTGGTCCGCTCCCATACCGATATGCGCGGAATATCCCTGCCAGTGTGTTTTAGCGTAAGAACCCTGGTATTGTTTAAAGCCAACTTCATAGTAAGTATTCATTAGGAAATTCCCCGTACATCCCGCATTGAAAAATAAAGATGTTTTGTTACTGTTAATTACACGGTATCCAATGATCAGCGGCAGTTCAATGGTTCTGAACGCTACTGATTGCGTGGTCACCAGTTCCATTGTAAAACTTTCACGGGGCGGCGGTAATGCTCCCTGGTTTAAAAAAGCGGTGGTGTTTAATTTTCTCGATATATAACCGAGTCCCGCTTCTGCAAACCATCGGTTTGTAAAATGATATTGTAGCGCAGCGCCGATGCCTGCATTAAATGTTGACTTTGTATACGTTTCCTTCCATCGAAACGCGTAGTTGTTTTTGTGATAGGTGACTTGGGGTTGCAGGCGCAGAACAAGCGAGATTTTTTCTTCTTTTTGACCAAATAGTGCAGGCGCAAACAAGAGTAAAATAATGGTGAGTGTGTGCCGCATAGCAGGTTGACACTTATAAAAAACAGAATGTTGCATCACGCGGTTATTGCGCTTCGGCACTCTTCAGGAAATCATCTATTCTTTTCTTTTGCCGCAGGTGATGCCTGAAATGCATACCCGCAAAACGATACCATTCCCCGGCGTTAAAATACTGTAATCCCGGGTGTTCGGTTTTACCTCGGTATGGGGTTTGAGAAATCAAACGCTCAACTTCTTTTGCCTCTTCTTTTAATCTTACCAGGCCAATATGTAACTGTTCTTTATTTTCTGGCTGTGGTATCTGCGCATTTGATGGCGCGCCTTCAATGATAGCATCGGGAAATTCATTATTGAGCAACATCGTCTTCGCCGCTGGCGCCATTTCTTCTGCGCTGTTATGGGATGTAGAAACGCAGATTTTTATCTGTTCTATGTAGTAGTTCGTATCATTAAGCAGGTGAATATAAAGTTGGCCAAGCGACCAACTATGCGGTGAAGGTTTGAGTTGTAGCTCAATAATAGTATATCGCTCTAATTCCTTTATCCAAAAATCAATTATATGATCCAGGTCTTTCATTGTTTTGCCAGCCGTTGTTGAAAGATCTTGTGTTGATAGACTGATTAATTCCGCTGGGGTGATTGAGTTTGCTGGTAAGAATGCACAGAATTCCAACCATCTTTAAAACCTTTAACAAAATCAGATACACCGGTTACAAGTGAAATGACAACAAAAATGGTCAATATCTTTTTTCTTGAAATTGAGGTTGCATATTTCATAAGATGATTTTTTGTCTGAAATAAATATACAAAAGTTTGAGTTGATACTAAAGATAAAATATGATATTCCTGATGTCTGCCTATTTCTTTTTCTGTGCAAAAAGCCAGTCGAACAAACCAGGTTCATCCTTTACCTTATCCCAGATACTATGATCCCTGTCGGGATACTCCGTGTACCGCGGGTTTCCGCCAGCTTTTTTGATCGCCGCGATCATATCACGCGAAAAATTTACGGGAACATTTTTGTCTTTCGTTCCATGAAAGGCCCAAACCGGTACACTAATGCTGTTTGCAGCGAGCCGGGGATCTTCTCCTCCGCAAAGAGGTATTGCCGCTGCAAACATTTGGGGGCGCACGCATATAAAATGCCACGATCCATAACCACCCATTGATACACCACTCACATAACATCTTTTCGTGTCTGTTTTGAATTCTTTTTCAAAAGCGTTGATCGCTTCAAAAGTTAATTCATCCACGGATGGAACACCGGGTGATCCGCCCCAGCTATATCCCGGGGGACATTGCGGAATAAAAATAAAGGCGCGGTATTTCCTGCTGTTCACCGGATCTACCAGTGCCTGTGCGATTGGCGAGCCCGCAACCTGTTTGATATTGTCATTACCATGCGCCCCCCCATGATGCAGGCACACAATCAAAGGATATTCTTTTTGCGGATCATAGTCTATCGGCTTCATAAACCGGTAACGCATGGTGTCACCCTTTTTGTTTACATAACTTCCTTCTTTAAATAGTGCAGCTGCATACCTGTCGCCGTCATTTACCTCGTTTATTTTGGCCGGTAACACCTCTTTTTTTTCGGCTAAATTCCGTCCGAAAATATATATGACGGCGATAAGTAATATTGTTGTTCCCCAAAAAATGAATTTCAAAGAAGGTTGCCGCGCTGTTGCCTTATCTCCTGCAGTCAATTCTTGTAGTTCTTCATTGAAGTTCATTATCATTAAAACAGGAAGCAGGGCATTGGCTAACGATACCCAATGTTGGATGTCAACCAAAACAAATATTGGCTGAATATGCGTACCCTTCATACGCCATATGGTGAGAGCTACTTCGGTAAGTTGAATAATCAGACCAAAAACACCAGCTGCTTTTAACCATTTTCTTTCTGACGCACGCGAAAAGATAAGGCTGACAGAATAGGAGATGGTGACAACCGCCAATATAATAAGGACAACAGGATATAATCCTTCCCAACCTTTTGCTACAAGCATCCTGTAAAAAACAAAATAGCAACTAAGGAATGCCAGCATAACAAGAAGGAGGCATGCGTATGCGGACCTATATTTTTTATACCGGTAATATTTCACTAAGATCCACATCGTTACAATGGATATTGTTATTACCAGAAAAAACCAGGGAATAATGGATTGGCGAAAATAGATCTGCGATTGAAGCCTGGACTGAATGAACCACTGTACTAAAGATGCAACAATGCTGAGGCTGATGAATAAAATTCCAAACAGGTAAAAACTTTTATTGGGTAATTGTTTTTGCATGATTGGAAATTTTTTATCGATTAAATTGACCGGTCGCCTTTATTCTTTTTTATTGGCAGTCTGCCATTTTCCTTTCTACCAGGTCCTGTTTTTTCTCATCCCAGACATAACAATGTTGTGCTACCAATATCATTTTATTGTTTACTACTTTGTATTCAGCCGTGGTATGCTGCCGCCCGCCGCAACATTGGTTGTGTTCAGAAATCCGTTTTGTCTTTGGGTCAAAATCCAACGAAACACCTTCAAATTTTGCATCAATATATTTTTTTGTTTTGGGATCGTATAAAAAATAGATCCTTGATGTGTTTGGTCCCGCATAACTTGATTCAAATAATGAAAACTCTTTAATGCCATCGAAGTTATAGTCATCAACCATTGTATTGTCTAATCCGGAAAGCTGGCAGTCCGTTGCAATGAATTGAACTAAACTGTCTGTTTTCTTTTGTAATATTTTGATTCCTGTAACCCCTGCATAAAATGCATCTTTTGTTTTTGAAATAACCAGTTTAAAATAGTAGTTATTCAGCGAAACCCGCTGGATAATTTCCCGGTCGTTGTATTCAATGCCTTCGCCGTATTCAATGTCAAATTCTTTGTCTAATGTAATGGATAGTTCCTGTTTTGTTTGCTGGCTTTTCCAGATTCCTGTCAGGTTCTTTTTCTTTTGGTCAAAGTGTAGGAAGGTTAAGGTTGCTGCAATTTTGCCCTGCTTATCTTTTTCATACAACACCAGAGTATCCTTACGCTGTCTGCCATTAACTACAATAGGTTCCTGGTATTTTCTATAAGCATAAATGGCTCTCGCATCTCCATCTGAATAAATATGGGTAACTAATTCTATCGGGTACTTGTTAATATAACCTTTGTAGTTTGTCTGTGCAAAAAGTCCGGTTGATAAAAATATAAGTAAGATGGTCGGTTTGAGCATGGGTATTAAAATTACGGGCAGATTCCGCGCAACAGGTTGTCGGAGCGCTTTTCTATTGCAATATAAATATACACCAGATGATTAATTCATCTGTTGTTCAACATCTGTTCTATAAATCATTTTCACTTATAAAACTTTCGTAACCATCTTCGGCACTATAAGCATAAAAAATAATGGTTAGCTCGGTGGGGTTTGGTATTTGAGTCCCTTTCTCCCATTTATATATTTTCAGGTTACTTTCAAGGTAGGCAAGAAACTCAGTTTTTAATTTTAGATCTTTCCAGTCTTTCAGTGGTTTGATTTTTCGTATCGTCAGAGTCGTATCAACGGTTATCCGATAGATGGCAAATTCTTTTTCGGCAATATCGGCTCCTTTAAATTTTGAATAAGTACCCGGTTGTATTCCCGGTCTAAGTTGGTATGCGTTTATAGGAATTAATTTTGCATCCCGCAGGTAACTAAGCACATTTAATTTTAATTCTATTGATCGCCGGTGGTTTCTCCCTGCCGTTGGATATCGTAATGAGTCAGGATATTCTATATCGATCTGTTCGGACTTTGAACATGCGGCGAAACCTATCGTTCCATCTGCATTTTTTCCTGCAAAGAATAGCCAGGTTGAGTGTAGTGGTAGTAAGAACGCGCAGGAAGATTCATCTTCCGTGTTAATGCGTAATGTTGTCAGCTTTTCTCCTTTGTAAAGATTGATTAGTTCAATCGTAACATTTTTATATTCTGGTCGAGATCTGTCAGGTACAACTTTAATAATTTTTGCTGTGGCAATAAATTCTGAGTTAGCGACAGCGTCAACCAATTTTTGTACGATACAATCACATGCAAATACTGATGCAAAACCTACAGAGAATAATATAGTCAGAAGAATTTTCTTCATATCAAACTCATAAATTCATAACCAATGGTTATCCTATCAACCCCGCCGCCCTGCTTATCTCCATCATCCTGTCCATCGGTTTCTTCGCCGCCAACCGAAGTGTTTCGTCCATCGTAATTTCAGGCAGCTCATACTCCATACATAAATAGAGTTTCTCCAGGGTATTCAGCTTCATGTGTGGGCAATCGTTGCAGGCGCAACTGTTGGTAGGTGGTGCAGGTATAAAGGTCTTGTGCGGGCTGTTCTGCTGCATCTGGTGCAGGATGCCTGTTTCGGTGGCCACAATATATTCTGTGGCGCTATCTGATTCTGAGAATTTTAATAATTGTGTGGTGCTTCCAATATAATCCGATACACGCAGTATAGCATCCTCACATTCAGGATGTGAGATCAGTTTTGCTTTCGGGTGGCGGATCTTTAATCTTGTTATTTTTTCAAGGCTGAAGATCTCGTGCACCATACAGGCGCCGTTCCACAGCAACATATTTCGTCCGGATTTTTTATTGAGCCAGGCGCCCAGATTTTTATCCGGCGCAAAAATGATCGGCTGATCCTTTGGTACGCTTTCAATTATTTTTTCTGCGTTACTGCTGGTGCAGATGATATCGCTTAATGCCTTGATATCGGCGCTGCAGTTGATGTAGGAGATGACTATGTGATCAGGATGTTTGTCTTTGAAAGCCTTAAACATCGGCGCCGGTGCGCTATCGGCCAGGGAACATCCGGCTTTCAGATCGGGCAGTAAAACTTTTTTTGATGGGTTCAGGATCTTGGCTGTTTCGGCCATGAAGTGTACACCGGCAAATACGATAATGTCGGCATCGGTCTTGCTTGCCTGTTGAGCCAGTCCAAGACTGTCGCCAATAAAATCCGCAACGTCCTGTATGTCTGGTTCCTGGTAGTAGTGGGCAAGGAGTACTGCATTCTTCTGTTTTTTTAGACGCTCAATCTCCGCAAATAAATCCAGATGCGGATCGATTTCAAGATCTAAAAATCCTTTTTCTAAAATTGTATCGTTTGTAATGTTCATAACTGCTGTAATAGTATTTAATAATACTTATTTATAAAACTTAACTACTACTATTAGGGGTGTGGATATCGGGATAACTTACTTATCCCCAGAATGCAAAGTTAACTACACTTGGGTTATCCACTTCAATTCACAAGATCATCCACAATAGTTTTATCAATCTATATTGAATCAGGATGTGTTTTTAACAATTATGTATAACTCAATTCACATCACCTGATTTCCGATATCCACTTTTCGCCAACTGTGCATTAACATGGATAAAGTACCAGTGGGTTTTGGGTTTTAGGCGTTAGGTATTGGCTGAGGTCTTATTTGTTCCACCTCTTTCCACTTTTCAAAAGTCGAAAAACCGATTTCCCCACAGGATTCTGGGATTATACACAGGTGAATGTGAATATAATTTTTAAGGATACCGGATCGGTATCCCTGTTTCTAAACACGAATTAGGACGAATGATCGCCGATTTGTTAGCCACTATATAGTTTCCGGGTCAATTCGTCCTAATTCGTGTAATTCGTGTTTGCAGATTGCGAGGAACGAAGCAGGGACGAGCCCAGGCGCCAGTATTTCTCCTAAAACCCGCGTATTTATTAGAAAAAACACTGTTTTCCACAATTTGTTCTAATGCTTTAATCCCCTATTTTTGCCTCCCGTTTAAATCCGGGACAAAACAACTCAAATAACTAAACTATTATGTCTGTAATTCAACGTATTCGTGACAAAGGTGCATGGATCATCTTCGGTATCATTGCTTTGGCTTTGATAGCTTTTATTCTCCAAGATGGGGTTAGACGTGGCGGAAGCACTTTTTCCAATACCAGTACCATCGGTAAAGTGAACGGCGAAAAAATAGAGCGCGGCGATTTCCAGGATAAACTGGCTGCTCTTGAAGCGCAATATGGCCAGCAGGGTGCACAACGCGACCAGCTGATCGGATCGCTCTGGAACCAGGAAGTAGAAAGGTTGGTTTTAGAAAATGAGTATAAGAAGCTTGGGCTCCAGGTTTCTTCCAAGGAACTTACAGATATCCTGTTCAATGAAAACTCTCCATTGCGCCAGCAATTTACAGATCCTAAAACGGGTGTGTTTATGGTTGACAATGCGAAACAGGCGCTAGCCCAATTGAAAAAGAGCAAGAATGCAGACCAGATCAAGGCGGTTAATGCCCAGTTGATCGTTCCTGCTATTGCACAGAGTTTACGTAACAAATACCAGAACTTATTAATGCAGGCGGCTTATGTGCCAAAATGGTTTATTGAAAAACAAGTGGCAGATAATAATGCGATCGCATCTGTGTCATATGTATATGTGCCTTATGCTTCGGTAAGCGATAGCGCCATGAAAGTGAGCGATGATGAGATCAATGCGTATGTTAGCAAACATGCTAACCAGTATGCTAAGACGGATGAAACAAGGAATATCTCTTTTGTAACCTTCAGTGGAGCGCCGGTAGCGGCCGATTCTGCCAATGCAAAGAACCAGGTATTGAGTCTGAAAAATGATTTTGCCGCGGCCACAGATATGGAAGCTTTCCTTAACAGGGAGAAATCAGAACTGCCTTATTACAATAGCTATTTCAGCAAAGCGAAAATGCAGCAGGTGAACAAAGACTCTTTAACGCGTATGGCAGTTGGAAGCGTGTATGGGCCTTATGTGGATGGATCGAATTTCGTTTTGGCTAAAATGATCGGTACCAAACAATGGCCCGACAGTGCAAAGGTCCGCCACATTCTTGTGGGTACGGTGGATCCGAGAAGTGGGCAGATGATCAGGGAAGACAGCACGGCAAAAAAACTGATCGACAGTATTGAAACCGCTATCAAAGGTGGCGCAAGCTTCGATGCCATGGTTGCTAAATATTCTGACGACCAGGGCAGCAAAGACAAAGGCGGTGTATACGATTATTTTGAGCAGGGAAAAATGATGTTGCCTTTTAATGATTTTGCATTCGATAAGTCGATCGGTACAAAAGGTGTTGTAAAAACAGATTTTGGTTACCATTATATGGAAGTGCTGGGACAAAAGAACCCGTCCCCAGTATACAAAATAGCCTATCTCGCCAAGCCGATCATTGCAAGCAATGAAACACTTGAATCTGCAAGAACCGCAGCCGCTCAGTTTGCTGTATCTGGCAAGGATGCAAAAAAATTCAATGCCACTGCACTGAGTTCACATGTTCCGGTTTTGAGTGCGAATGATATTAAGGAAAATGATTTCAGCGTAATGGGTATCGGCCAGAACCGCCAGTTGGTTCGTTGGGTATACGACCACAGCGCAGGTGATGTGTCTGACCCGTTAGAAATGGGCGACAATTATATCGTTGCAATGGTTACCGCTGTAAACAAAGCCGGGTTGATGTCTGCTGCTGAAGCAAGGCCAACCGTTGAGTCGATTGTTCGTAATGAGAAAAAAGCCAAACAGATCATTGAAACCAAGTTTAAGGGTAATACCCTTGAAGCTTATGCAAGCAGCACCGGAACCGCGGTATTGCGTGCAGACAGCCTCGCTTTCTCAGCTCCGTTCATTGCCGGAGTTGGCGCAGAACCAAAAGTAGTGGGTGCTGCGTTTAATAAAGCGTTGGTGGGCAAAGCCAGCGAACCGATTGAGGGTTCTACCGGCGTTTTTGCTGTTAAAGTAGAGTCTAACGGGGCAAAACCAAGCACAACCGATGTTTCTGCGGTAAAACAGGGATTATTGCAAACAGCAAAAATGTCCTCTTACCGTGGTTTGGAGGCTTTGAAAAAAGCAGCGAATATAAAAGATTATAGAGCTAAGTTCTTTTAAGCGCTTATAGATATTTTGAAAAAGCCGCCCAAACAAGGCGGCTTTTTTGTGCGGATAGCCGGGCGTTTTCCGAGTGTATTTATTCGGGATGAAAAGCTGGAACGCAATGGCCGCCAGGAGCCGCCAGGAACGCAGGGAAATTCAGGATCTCTTTGTGTTCTTTGCGAAACCCTTGCGCACTTTGCGTTCCAGCTTTTCATCGCGAATAGGTAAGCCACGGTTCCTCTATTTACGCATACCGAAAATGCATGAAGGCAGATAATTGTATTTTTGTATTCCAAAGGAGGTATCATGAGCGAAGTATTGGTAAACAAAGTAGCTGAAAGCGGGTTGATTAGTTTTGACCTGGAAGAATATTATCCAAAAGGCCCTATCAAAATATTTGACCTTAAGGAATACCTGTTCATGGGATTGATCCTGAAAGAAAAGGATTTCCGCGCCGCACTCCAAACTACCGATTGGGACGTTTATAAAGATGCGCATGTGGCCATCACCTGTTCTGCCGATGCCATCATTCCTATGTGGGCCTATATGCTGGTGGCCAGTTACCTGCAGCCTTTAGCCAAAGATGTAGTATTCGGTGATGAGCAGAAACTCATCAGCACGGTATTGCTAAAAAATCTTGATGCAGTAAAAGGAGAGGAGTACACAGATAAACGGGTTGTGGTAAAAGGCTGTGGCGACGTATCTATTCCTGAAACAGCATACGTAGAGATCACTAATAAACTCAGGCCATTTGTAAAGAGTATAATGTACGGAGAACCCTGCAGCACTGTTCCCATCTATAAAAAACGCTAACTGGTCGGGACGCTAAAAGCGGCCTGAACAGTTTCCTCTTGAGAATTTGAGTAAGACGGAGGAGTAGGTTCTAAAACCGTTCCGGCAACCCTCGATTTCACCTCCTCAAACCTTGCATCATAATCTGCGCGTAAGGTTCCGAAAACACGGTCCCAGAATAAAAAATACAAACCATAGTTACCTTTAAAGTACTGGTGGTGTTGGTTATGGTTGATGGATGTATTGATCCATTTACCGATCATGTGTTTGCTGAAACCTTTCGGGTACAATTCATATCCCAGGTGGCCGTACACATTGTAAATGATCATCATTAAGAAAAAGATCATGACATGTGTTATATGCATTGGAATGGTAAACATGAACACTACTACAATACCCGCTTCCACAACAGCTTCCAGGGGATGAAAAGCATAAGCCGCCCATGGCGATGGATTGGTTGACTGGTGATGCACTAGGTGAAACCATTTGAACAAACGCTTATGATGCATTAAACGATGCGTGAAATAAAAATACGTATCGTGCATAACAAACATCAGGGGATAGGCCAGGAAATAGTAGACCCATCCGTACTGGTGTATGTCTTTATACCTTGTTGTAAGCGGTGCTACTTTCGGATGCGTAAAAAGGATAAGGGATACTAAAGAAAAGATGGCGATGGTGAGAACTGAATAACCCATCTCGCGCAATACATCCGAATTTTTTGGAAAACGTGATTGTATCTTCTTGTAGAAAAACCTCTGGCGGAAGACTATATAATAAATAGTAAAGCCGATGGCCGCAAACATAAAGTAGCGCGCACCGATCAGCCAGATACTTTTAAAATAGATTTCCCAACTCATGGTATAAAGATAAGAAAGATGTGAATGATGACCGGGATTTTAAGGGTGGTTTAATGTTTCCGGGAGACTATATTGTGGGGAGAAAAGCTGGAACGCAAGGGAGTCTTCAAATTCTCCTGCGTCCTTCGCGGTTCTTCGCGGCCATTTCGTTCCAGCTTTTTATCCCGAATAAGGAGTACCTGCAAAAAAGGGGCGTTAACTGTTCATGAACTTGTACAACCCCTCTTTCGCCTGTTTCTGTATTTTCCGATGCATAAAGGAAGTCCAACCAAAGATCAGTCCCCGTATACCAAAGGCGAGCCGGCACCATCGGTAAATATCAAACGCATCCGTATGTTCAATGATCAGACCGTCTCTGAATTTCATGTGCGCCGTGATCTTGTTAACGATCCGCCGGCCGGTTCTTGTAAATATATAGGACGCGCTCCAGTCGGTGGTGGTATACTCTTCATCCAATAATTTGATATTGCCATACATCAAGGAAAAATCTTTAGCGCGCTTACACAACATCTCCCACATGGCTTTTGTCTCATTTGCATCCAGCAAACCGAACGCGGGATCATTAAACACCGCATCATCACTATAACAGGATTGCATGGTTGCATAATCCAGTTTCTGAAAGGCGGTGTAAAAGCGGTTGATGGTTTCTGTGTTTGTCATAAGATTATTTTTGAACCCCCTCCCAGGGGCTGAGGGTCAGTGCGCTTCCAGCCAATTCATTCCCGATCCAACTTCCGCTTCCACGGGAACACCGTTAGGTAATACCATGGCGCTCGTCATATTCTCGATGATCAGTTTTTTCAGGTCCTCTACTTCTTCTTTCACCGCATCAAACACCAACTCATCATGCACCTGCAGGATCATCTTCGATTTCCAGGATCCTTTCTTCATTTCATCATGAATTTTGATCATGGCCATCTTGATCATATCCGCCGCCGTTCCCTGGATTGGTGAGTTGATCGCATTTCGCTCAGCATAACCGCGTACGGTGAAATTAGAAGAATTAATATCTTTCAGCCAGCGTTTTCTTCCCATCAGTGTTTCAACATACCCATTCGCCTGCGCAAATTTGATGGTATCATCCATATAAGAAGTGATGCCGACGAATTCTTTCTTATAATTATCAATGATCTCTTTGGCTTCTGTTCTTGAAATGCCAAGATTATCTGCAAGGCCGAACGCGCCCTGGCCATAAATAATTCCGAAGTTCACGCTCTTGGCTTTGTAACGCATTTCTTTGGTTACGTCGGCATCGGCAACATTGTACACTTTGGCCGCTGTTGCGGTGTGAATGTCTTTGCCTTGTTTGAACGCCTCGCACATATTCGGATCGCCGCTGATGGCTGCTACAATGCGTAATTCTATCTGCGAATAATCGGCGCTGATCAAAACATGATTTTCATCGCGGGGAATAAATGCTTTCCTGATCTCCCTTCCGCGATCGCTGCGGATCGGAATGTTTTGGAGATTGGGATTGTTACTACTCAATCTTCCTGTAACTGCAACAGCTTGTGCATAGGATGTATGCACGCGGCCGGTTTTACTGTTGATGATCTGCGGCAATGCATCAACATAGGTGCTTTTCAATTTCGTCAATTCGCGGAAGCCAAGAATGTCTGCAACGATGGGATTGTTATTCGCTAATTTCTGCAGCACATCTTCTCCCGTTGCATATTGGCCCGTCTTTGTTTTTTTTGCTTTCGGATCGATCTTTAATATCTCGAATAAGACTTCTCCCAATTGTTTGGGCGATGCAAGATTGAAACGTACGCCGGCGGTTTTATAAACCGCTTCCTCAAATTGTTTCGCGTCTTTTTCCAGCTCCTTACTATACTCATTCAGGAAGTTCACATCAATTCTAACGCCCTCAAATTCCATATCCGTCAATACGCGTACCAATGGATTTTCTACTTCGGTGAAAACTTTCTGTACTTCTTTCGCTTCGAGTAGGGGAACGAATGCGTGTTTTAACTGTAGCGTGATATCCGCATCTTCCGCCGCGTATTCTTTTACTTTCTCTATCTCAACATCGCGCATCGTACCCTGGCCCTTTCCTTTCTTGCCGATGAGTTCTTCAATATGCACGGGCTCGTAACGCAAGTACTGCGCACTTAACAGGTCCATGCTGCGTCGGCCCTCGGGTTCTATGAGGTAATGAGCCAGCATGGTATCAAATATATTTCCCTTGAGTTCTTTGTTGTACCATTTCAAGACAAGCATATCATACTTGAGGTTTTGTCCAACCCAATTGATATTGGTTGCTTCAAAGAGTGGGTTAAACTGATCTAATATTGCCTGTGTTTCTTTTTGGTCCGCGGGACATGGGATATAAAAACCTTCTCCTTTTTTAACGGAAAAACTCAGGCCCACCAGCTCTGCTTCATTTGCATCAATATGGGTCGTCTCTGTATCAAAACAAATCTCTGTTTGTTGTAAAAGCGTGTTGAGTAGTTTTTGAATTTCTTCTTTGCCCTGTACCAAAACATAATTATGTTCGGTATTATGAATATTATGTTCTGTGAGCAGCCCCAAACTTTCTTCTCCGGTAATATCGGGAACCACCTCTTTTTTACCCGCAGGTGTTTTTGTGTTAACCGTGTTTCCGAAAAGATCCTGTTGAACGCTTTGTGGTGCAGAATTGAATGCATTGTATTCATCACCCAAAACTCTTTTGCCAAGCGTTTTAAATTCGAGTTCTGTGAACACCTCAACCAGCGCATCTTTGTTCCACTCTTTTAGACGATAATCTTCTTCATGAAAAGTAACCGGAACATTGGTAATAATAGTTGCGAGTTTTTTACTCATGATGGCCGCGTCTTTTCCATTGCGGATCTTCTCGCCAAGCGCACCTTTGATACTATCTGCGTTGGCTAAAATATTTTCGATATTGTCAAACTCTTTTAAAAGCTTCGCTGCTGTTTTTTCTCCCACACCTGCAATACCAGGAATATTATCTACCGCATCGCCCATCAGCCCCAACATATCAATTACCTGCTCCACTCTTTGTATATCCCATTTGGCGCAGATCTTTTCTGCGGTAAGGATTTCTGAATCGTTTCCAAACGATCCGGGTTTGTATATATAAACATTGGGATGAATGAGCAACTGTCCATAGTCTTTGTCGGGTGTTACCATATATACTTCATAGCCAAGATCTGCTGCCTGCCAGGCAACAGTACCGATCACATCATCTGCTTCGTAACCATCAAGCTCTACAACGGGAATATTAAATCCTTCAATGATCCTTTTGATATCGGGTAATGAATCGAGCAGGTCCTCGGGCGCTTCCTGTCGGTTGGCTTTGTAGTCAACAAAATCTGTATGTCGTTCAGTTGGCGCATGTGTATCAAAACACACAGCCAGATGGGTTGGTTTTTCTTTGTTGATGAGATCGAACAGCGTGTTCGTAAAACCGAATTGCGCATTCGTGTTCCTTCCTTTAGAAGTAATTCTCGGACTGCGTATCAATGCATAATATGCGCGATAGATCAAGGCCAGTGCATCGAGCAGGAAAAGTTTTTTACCCATGGGGCTAAGGTAGGAAAAACTGTCCATGGACAATGGTCTATAGTCCATGGACAGCCAGGAAGACTATTTTTTCTTAAGCGACAAATAATCCAGGAAGTAAATTATCCGCAACGACAGGCTGTTCAACTGCGGCGCATCAAATGTGTGGCCGGCATTTGGAAAATATCCTTCAGTCACATTCTGATCGAAAGTGCCGATGGAGTTTTTCCAAACAATATTTACGAAGCTTCCCAGCGCGAACTGCCAGGTGTACACCATGTCGATATTAAAGTAATTCACGTTGTAATTAGCGCTGTTATAAGTTGCCGAAACGGGCGACAGGTAGCCGTCTTTATTCAGGTTAAAGAACTGCCTGTTATCAACCGAGCTCCAGTAATGGCGGGCGCGAAAACTCAATCCCATTTTATTGTTGAAATTGTATTTTACGTTAAATATATTCTCTACCGTATTTCTTTTACGTAAAGCAATGATCACGCTGTCGTTTGAAACCGCGGCAAAACCAACATTATTATTGTAAATGGAAAAGTTGGTTTGGGAACTGATAGTTAGTTTTTTATTGAACCTGAACTGGTGATTAAAATATATCTCGTATGCGTTCGAGGTATACTTAGGAGAATGACTAAGATCCAGCTCCAGCGAAGCGGAATACTTTTTTGCCCTGTTCGAATTGAACCAAAAACCATACACGTAATTGGTTGGTCGCTTAAATACGCGGCCCGTAACACGGGGCTCATAAAAATCATTTTGCTCAGGTAGCCAGTTGGTGAACAAACCCACGTACCAGAGATTTTTCAACTGCCCGTTTACATTCACATTTGTTCTTGCCATCTGGTAGTCCCATGGTTTGAAACGCGTAGAGAGATAACCATTAAAATTCATGTATAGGTTATTGAACAGCCCTTTGGGCTTTACCTGTTTGTATCCCATCCATATAGTATGGTCAACGAAATTGTTATTGGTAAAATAACCCATATCGTTGCTATTGTATTTATCATCCGCTAACTCCTGGCCAAGACTTAGGTTAAAACGGCCACCGGTTTTTGATATGGAGAGGTTATGCGTGTAACCCGATTGTGTTTTTCCGCCGGGGAGGTAGCCGAGTAATTGGCTCACGCCAACTTTTCCGTTTAGGTTCCAGTCGTTCTTCTTGTCATACAGGTCCCATAGGAATGCAGAAACGTTCGCATCATAATCTGCGCCGTTCCTTGTTACGTTTGTGTTGATGAATGAAATACTTGAATTACGTTTGAGCGACTGGTCAAACACAATGATATTATAATTGGTAAGCGGGTCGGTCTCTATCTTCCGCGAATCTTTACCACCCACCTGTACTGTAGCATACTGAGGATTGGTGATAGCGTTAAAAATGCCGATACCCAAACCGGAGGATGTTCTTCCGCTCACTTTGGTTGCATTGATCAAGCGTGTTTCACCCGGATTTTCGGAGATTGTTTCGCCGGGTTTCAGTTGTGCGTTCACATCATCATAATGCAATGGCGTGCCACCGATACGTCGACTATAAAATAAATTGCCCTTTCCAAACAGTTCTGTTCCTTCTGTAAAGAAGCTGCGGTTCTCATTATACCTTACTTCAAACGGTGTTAGATTCAGCACCTGGTTATCGCTCTGCACCTGCCCGAAGTCCGGGATCAAAGTCATATCAAGCGTGAACGCCTGGTTGATGCCATATTTCACATCCATTCCCCCGTTGATTGAGGTAGCGGTGTTCTTGATAGAAGGGTTGTTGTATGGATAGTGATTTACATAGGTAGAGAGATAAGGAGAAAAGGAAAGACGCACAGGCGGTTTGATGTCTTCTATCCCCGTCCACAAACCAAATTGCGCGAGGAAGCTGCCGCCAATGGTTGGGTCAGTCGGGTTCCACATATATTGTTTGCCGCTTTTTGAATTGCGCCGGGTGATGTTAACCCCCCAGTCCTGGATCTTTGTGTTGCTGAAACGGATAGCCGAATACGGGATCCGCATTTCAAACACCCATCCACCGGAAACTATTTTAGAAACCGTTTCGTACACGCTGCTCCAGCTTGGGTCCTCGCCATTGGAGGAAGAATATTTTGCATCGAACTGTTCACCCAAAGGGGTTACATAATAGCCGAAACCATTGATCTTGTCATTATACGTGTCGAAGATAACGCCTACAAAGTCATTTACACCAACAACATCACGGCCAACGAGTTCGGTTGAGATACTATCGTTGCTTCTTTCGTGGCAAAACCCGCTGATATAAATATTGGCATTATCGTAAAGTATCCGGATCTCGGTGCGGTTATCATGGTCTTCAATCTTTCCGTATGTGGGGCGCCATTCAACCATATCGGTTACAAGCGGCGCTTTTTGCCAGGCATCATCTTTCAGGTCGCCATCGATCACGATCTTCCCGGTAGTTCTAACAGCAGGAATTTTCTTAATAACCCTTTCTTTCTGCACTTGTGCCGACAGGGAAATAACAGATATCGTGGCACACACAGCCAGCAGCAATGGTTTCATAACAGCGTTTTTAACAGGGAAACAGCATTTTAGATGACTGTTAGCATAAAGGGTAACGTATTAAAAATAAAAAGGTTACCTAATAGAGGCTGTTAAAAAAATGGAAAGAAATATTGACGGGAAAATAGATGTACAAGGGTGAAATAGCCTGTATGAGCGGAACGTATATTTTAAGAAATAGGCTTGTTTTACATAAAAAGCCCTCTCAAAATTTTGAGAGGGCTCCTTAAATCATATAAAAATCAGTGCAATACGGGATTTATTTGATCCCGTATTTGTGCTTGTATCTTTCATACAACTGTTTTTGTTTGTTATCGAGGCTAACGTGACGGCCCTGTATGAAAGCTTCTGACACATTGCTGCTTTTCATATCAAGGATATCGCCATCGCAGATCACGATGTTTGCATCTTTACCCACTTCCAGTGAACCTGTTTTATCGGCAACACCGAGAATTTTAGCAGCATTCAATGTGATCGCTGATAAAGCTTCTTCTTTAGTTAGACCATAAGTAGCCGCAGTTCCTGCATTGAAAGAAAGATTGCGGTAACGGGCTTCTTCGTGTGTATCGTTCAGAGCAAACAATACGCCTGCTTTTTGTAAAGCAGCCGGTGTTTTGTAAGGCTGGTCAACATCATCATCTTCCATTGCGGGAAGCGAATGTTCGGGCCCCAGGATCACCGCGATATTATTTTGTTTCAGAAGATCTGCTATCTGGTAGCTTTCGCTTCCGCCAACAATTACCACATCAAAACCAAACTCTTTTGCAAAGTCGATGGCCAATAACATTTGTTTAGCCTGGTCGCCGTGTACAAACAGTTTCTGTGTTTTATTGAAAAGGCCTTTTACTGCTTCCAGCTTCAGGTTGGTCTCTTTATGTGTTGCCTCCTGTGAATAGCTTTTTGCTTCGCGGAAGAATGCTTTAATTTCTTCCAGCCTGTCAAACGCGGCTTTCAACGGATCGCCACCTGCACCTGCGCCACCAAACCCACCTGGAAATCCGCCAGGGAAACCACCACCGCCACCACCGCGACGGCCACCTCTTGCAATAAAGCTTGGCATGTTAACATGGATACCTGCATCCATTTTGTATGCGGCATCTTCCCAGTTCCATGCATCTAACTGTACAACCGATGAAGAACCGCTTATGATCCCACCTTCGGGTGTAATGCTTGCGAGCAGTATGCCGTTTGCTTTCAGGGTATTGATGAATTTTGAATCGGTATTGTAGGCAACAACCGAACGGATATTTGAGTTGTAGTCACCCAACTCCGCATAGTCATTACTTCCTCTTACACCCGCGCCGATCTCTTTCAAACCCAGGTCAGTTGAAGGGAGGATCAGGCCGGGATATACATGTTTGCCTTTGGCATCATAATCTGCTTTTCCAGATCCACCGGTACTCACTTTGGTGATCTTTCCGTTGGTTACTTCAATGGTTGCATTTTCCAATACCTGGCCATTGCCAACGTGTACGGTACCGCCGGAGATCACAAAAGTTCCTTTGTTCTCTTTAACAGGGTACACCGTTTCCTGTGCCTGCGCCAATCCTGTCATCAGTAGAAGCGCGGCTATATTGCTGAATATTTTTTTCATAGCTAATTAGTTTTTGTTGAGGTTAAGCATCATCATATCGTCAAGGTCAAAAGTGATCAGTCCATCATGATGCTCATGATCACCACAGCTTAATAATATCTGGTAGCTTGGTTCGGCGGGCACGGTTGGTGCGCCACCTCTTCTTGCTCCCTGTAATTTGCTTACGAGACGGAAACGCTCCGCTGCAATTTTCTTCCTTTGTTCCGCATCTTTTTGCCTGTCAAAATAAATGATACCATCAACGATCGTTTTTTCTGACATCGCATAAATGCTCAAAGGATGCGCACTCCAGATAACGAGATCTGCGTCTTTACCTGCTTTGATGCTTCCCACTTTATCGTCTACGTGTAAAGCTTTGGCAGGATTAAGTGTTACCATTTTCAGCGCATCTTCTTCAGGAACACCACCGTATTTCACGGTCTTGCCGGCTTCCTGGTTCAAACGGCGCGCCATTTCTGCATCATCAGAATTGATACAAACATTCAGGCCCATTTTATACATAACGGCTGCGTTGTATGCCATGGCATCCTGCACTTCCATTTTGTAACCCCACCAGTCAGAAAAAGTAGAAGCATTCGAACCGTGCGCTTTCATTTTATCTGCTACCTTATATCCTTCGAGGATGTGTGTGAACGTGTTGAAACGTACACCAAACTTATCGCCCACACGCATTGCTGCGGTGATCTCTGTTTGCACATAAGAGTGACAGGTAATAAATCGTTTTTTATTGAGGATCTCAACCAAAGCATCCAGTTCAAGATCGCGTCTTGTTTTCGGATCGGCTTTCATTGCCTTTTGATAATCGGTTGCTCTTTGGAAGGCATCGTTCAGCACTTCTTCCACACCCATCCTTGTATCAGGGAAACGGGTATTGTTGGTTGATGTGGTACGTTTAACGTTCTCACCCAATGCAAATTTGATAAAAGGATCAGCTCCTTTGAATTTCAATCCTTCTGCATCAGCACCCCAACGCAATTTGATCAGCTGCGTCTGCCCACCAATCGTATTAGCCGATCCGTGCAGGATATGTGAAGTTGTAACACCACCGCTCAGCTGGCGATAGATATTAATGTCTTCAGGATTCAGGTTATCCGCGATACGCACTTCAGAAGTAACAGACTGTCCGCCCTCATTAATAGAAGCCGCTGCAATGTGCGAGTGTTCGTCAATGATACCTGCAGTAACGTGTTTGCCGGTTGCATCAATAACTCTGGCTGATGCGTCGCTCAGGTTCTTGCCCACTTTAGCTATTTTACCATTCAACACCAATACGTCTGCATTTTCCAGTTTGCCTTCTTTTTCGTTGGTCCAAACAGTAGCATTTTTGATCAGCAGGTTTTCTGCTTTAGGCGCTTCCTCCCATCCGTATCCATCAAACGGATAAGTTACTTTTCCGATTTTGGCTGTTGCTGCTGTTCTTCTCCTGGTTGTATCGGGAGCCGTGCTTTTCGCGATAAGCGATGCAGACCATGTTAATTTATTACCCGCAGTATCTTCGCCCATACCTGTCCAGGTATCACCATTGGATACACCGCTCAAGCGGAAACGCGGACCAGCAGGTGCTGCGCCACCACCACCGGCGCCACGGCCACCTCCAAATCCACCGCCACCAGGACCTCTTCTTACGGGTGTGGTAGAGAAACTAAGTTTTACCTGTTTGCCATCAAAGCTGAATGTTCCGGTAAGTGTATCTTTTCCAATCACATTGGCTGTGCTGTTGCTTTTTACATCTAATACATAATTAGTAGTACCAGTTGGTCCACCGATCACGAGGTTATAAGTTCCTTTGATATCGTTCCAGGAATCTTCCTTCACATTGTATTTTTCTCCCTGTACCCAGTTCTGCAGGATCACCGCTCTTTCTGAGAATATGTTATCAGAAGAAACAACGAAGTTGGCAATCTTGCCGGTTTCGAGACTTCCTACTTTATCGTAAACACCTAATAAAGTTGCAGGTGTTTTGGTCAAGGCATCAAAAGCTCTTCCTTCTGTTAAACCGAATTCCATCGCTTTGCGAACATTCACCATGAATTGTTTTACATCGCGTAGGTCAGCGGTAGTTAAGCAGAAAGGAATATTTGCTTTTTCAAAAGCACCGGGATTGGTTGGAGCCAGTTCCCAATGCTTCATATCGGCTAAAGAAACAAAGCGTGCATCGTTCGGATCTTCCACATCCATTGCGGTTGGGAAGTTGAGAGATACGATGTAGGTTGCTTTGGTAGCTGCAATCTCATTGATACGCTGGTACTCGTTACCGCCACCTTTGATAATATATTTCACACCAAACTCATCGGCGATACGGTCGGCACGCAGATCACTCCATTTATCGTTGGCTTCAAAGATCTGTGGCAGGTTTTGGTTATCGTTGAAAGCCTGTAAAGAAAGATTCACTCCTTCTGTAGCAGGTTTTGTTTTATACCATTGTGCGTCCAGGTAAGTCTGGCGGAGCAATGCGATCACTCCCATCACACTGCTTGGATAAGATTGAGAAGATGTTCCGCGGCTGAATGAATAATGTGCGGAAGCCCTTTCCTTGATCACGGCGAGATTGTCTTTGTCTTTCGCCAGTGTTACAAAAGTTCCTGTTCCGCGTGCGATGCCATCGTTAACGTGGGCAAGTACAGAACCGAAGCCGATATCGCGCAAGGTTTTTGCTTTGGCATCATCGGTTGTAAATATCTTATATGCATCTACTTCGGGCTTGATTGCCTGGTTCCAGCCGTAAGGGCCTTTTGTTGCAGAACCGATCTGGGCAACCTGCTGGCCAAAGCCGCCACCTCCACCGCCGCGTCCGCCACCGGTTGGTGTTGTTGTTGTTGCGGGAGCCACACCATAGTCGGTGTAAATGTCAATAAAGGAAGGATAGATATATTTATCCTTGCAGTCAATTACCACAGCGTCTTTTGGGATAGCCGCACCAACGCCAACCGAAACGATTTTTCCATCGCGGACAACAAGTGTTGCTTTCTGTAAAGTGGTTTGTGAATTTTGTACGATGGTGGCATTCGTAAGTGCGTAACATCCTTCGCGATGATCGGCCACACCATTAACGGGAAACGTTTCCTGTGCCTGTAGCAATGAAGCAAACAGCAGCCCGGAAAGCAGGAGCTTGAATTTTCTCATAATACATTAGTTGGTTTTGGAAGAGTTCTAAAACTACTGAAATCAATTGATTGTAAAAACCATTCAGCAAAATTTCGGTAAAGTGGTTCTGGTATCGGTGAGTACAGAGGCGTTGGGGTTTGTAGTTTGTAGTTTGTGGTTTGTAGTTGGGCTCGCTCATTTTCCAGGTTTAACTACAAACCACAAACTACAAACCACAAACTATTTGTTCAGTTTTCCCCCATCCACATCTTTAATAAACTGTATGAGCCCCGGAAAATAATGCGACTGGTCATCCCACATAGAGCAATGGCTGCCATTGGGGCAAATCAGGCTGCGGCCATTTTGCACCTGGGTGGCCATCCATTTCATATGCTCAGGATCCATGGTATCGTGCTGGCCGCCAATGGTTAAGGTGGGTGTTTTTATTTGGGGAAGGTCCTTGCTTCTGTCCCATTTAGCCAAACGTCCTCCAACACCAAATTCGGATGGGCCCTGCATAATGGTATAGATCTCTGTATTTAAAGCAGGGAACGCTCGCTGAATGGGTTCGGGGTAAGGTTGTACGCGGCAAAAATGTTTGTCATAAAAATTCGGGATCAACAGTTCCATATATTTTGGATTTGCGAAATCACCTTTTGCTTCGAGGCCGCGTATGGTATCCAATACTTTCGGATCTATTTGTTTGGCAAGAACCTCGTCTGCATATTTTCCGTATGCGGGACAACTGCTCATCATATTACTGATGATTAATCCTTTCAGATTGGCCTGGTATTTTAACGCATATTCCATTGCGAGAATACCGCCCCAGCTATGGCCGAGTAAATAAAAATTGTCTTTGTTGAGGCCAAGCGCTTTCCTAACCTGTTCTACTTCTTCAACAAAACGCTCTGTTACCCATAAGCTGCTGTCTTTGGGTTTATCGCTGAAATGGGAACCGAGTTGATCATACTCATAAAACTCAAATCCTTCCTGCGGGAAATAACTTTCGAACGATTCGAAGAACTCATGTGATCCGCCCGGACCGCCATGCAGTAAAAGAACTTTGATCCTGGGGTTATTGCCAAATCTTTTGGTCCACACATTGAACTTTCCAATAGGCGTTTCAACAGAAACCATTTTTATTCCGCCGTTCTGAACGCCGCTGTCAACAATAGCGTGGTAGTCTTTTACTGTGGGAGAAGAATCCTGTTTACAGGAAAAAAATAAAACGCAGAAGAGAAAACCGAGTAAGGCAGACTGTTTCATAAGTGTTAGTTTATGAAACGTAAGTTATCAAATATTCAGTGATTTGAATAGCACGCGGATTTTCGCTGATCTTTTTTAATAGCGAATTAAATCCGTGTAAATCCGCCCGATCCGCGTCATCCGCGTGCTATTTTTTTGCGAAGCAAAATCATCTTCCCATATACACCATTAATATCTGCACATCACTCGGGTTCACACCACTGATTCGGCTCGCCTGGCCAAGTGTAGAGGGTTTGATCTTTTTGAATTTCTGTAATGCCTCATTCGATAACGCCGCAACCCTGTCGTAGTCGAATGTTGATGGGATGGCCATGTTTTCGAGCTGGCTCATTTTCGTTACGATCTCCTGCTCTTTTTCTATGTAGCGTTCATATTTCACCTGTATCTCCGCCTGCTCCAATGCATCGGTGGAAATATCAGAGAATGATTCCTGTAAACCCGGTACCACTTTCATTAAGGAAGGAAGATCAACATTCGGGCGCAGTATGATCTTCGAGATCTTTTGTTTTTCTGTAATAGCGGCAGAGCCGATCTCGGAAAAATATGCGTTCACATCATCCGGCTCAACACTGGTTTCGGATAGATGTTTTTTTACTTTGGAAACTTCTTCTCTTTTTGTGATCACCTTATCCATTCTGTCCTGCGATGCAAGGCCTAAACGATAACTTATTTCAGTTAAACGCAGATCTGCATTATCCTGTCTTAGCAATGTTCTGAATTCTGCGCGACTGGTAAACATGCGGTAAGGTTCTTCCGTTCCTTTACTGATCAGGTCATCGATCAACACACCTATATATGCTTCACTTCTTTTTAAAATTACCGGTTCTAATTCTCTTGCTTTTTGATGCGCATTAATTCCCGCCATCAATCCCTGACAGGCGGCTTCTTCGTAACCGGTGGTGCCATTGATCTGTCCTGCAAAAAATAAATTGCCCAGGGGTTTTGTCTCTAAAGAATATTGCAATTGTGTAGGCGGAAAATAATCATATTCTATCGCGTAGCCCGGCCTGAAGATTCGCACATTCTCAAAACCCGGAACAATACGAAGTGCTTCGTATTGTACTTCTTCCGGCAATGAAGTAGAGAATCCATTCACATATATTTCAACCGTGTTCCATCCTTCTGGTTCCACAAATAATTGATGACGATCTCTGTCTGCAAAACGATTGATCTTATCTTCTATACTTGGGCAATACCTCGGTCCCACTCCATCAATTCTTCCCTGGAACATCGGGCTTCGGTCGAAGCCTGTTTTTAAAACATCATGAACCGTATCATTAGTATATGTGATCCAGCAACTTCTCTGGTCCTCGGGTTTGATTCGTTTTGTATCGGTATAAGAAAAGCCAACAATTTCAGTATCGCCTTTCTGTTCTTCCATCTTGCTGTAGTCGAGGCTTCTTCCATCTACACGCGGTGGTGTTCCTGTTTTCAGGCGATCACTTTCAAATCCAAATTCAACCAATTGTTCGGTGATCCCTGTTGCCGCTTTTTCTGCAACACGTCCCCCGCCAAATTGTTTTTCTCCAATATGAATGATGCCGTTTAAAAACGTGCCGCTGGTAACCACAACCGATTTTGATCTTACTTCATGGCCAAGCCCGGTAACAACACCGCAGGCTTTATTTCCTTTGATGATGATTGAGCGCACCATATCCTGGTAGAAATCTACATTGGGTGTATTCTCCAACATCTCGCGCCAGGTGGCGGCGAATAACATTCTATCATTTTGCGTACGCGGACTCCACATAGCCGGTCCCTTACTGCGGTTCAGCATCCTGAATTGAATGGTACTGATATCACTCACGATTCCGCTGTACCCGCCCATTGCATCTATCTCACGAACTATCTGCCCTTTGGCAATTCCACCCATAGCGGGATTACAGCTCATCTGCGCGATGGTCTGCATATTCATGGTAATCAGCAATACCTTACTACCCATATTGGCCGCGGCGGCAGCGGCCTCACAACCGGCGTGGCCGGCCCCAACAACGATCACATCATATTCAGGAAACATAGATTGCAAAGATACTTCAAGATTGGAAGTAAATAATTTAGTCTGGAGACTGGCGTTAGAAGTCTATAGAGAGGCTGATCACCCCAGACTTCGAACTCCAGTCTCCAGACTGTCTTTTCAAGGCTTTTGCCCTGAACCGAATTTTCTTAAGATTTCCCTTTCGAGTAAGATATCCTCTGCGGCTACCCCTTTATTCAGGCTGTTGAATTCTTCGTGATCGAAACTTGAAATATGCTCAAGTAGTTCTTTGTTATCAATGATAAAATTCTCAATGGCAGGATGGCTCGCAATATTCGAGGCTTCAATAGCGGCGATCTTCTCTAACATCTTCACGCACAGGGGATAACCGGTCTTATTGTAGAGGTCCTTAAAGTACGGTCTAACGGCAAGTGGGTCAATCCGGTGCCCCCTGTTATTGCCGGGTTCAAGCTTCTCTACCCTGATATTGATGAAGTTCCAGCACAGGAGCAGGTCCGCATCATTAGAATAATCAAAATAAGTAGTAGGAACGATGTGATCGAACTGCCAGGCCTTTCCAAAATTGTCCCAATTAAGCTCGTCTGTGAACTGCAATTCGAACCATTTCCGTAGGGTTTCTATATCTAATCCGAAGTAAGGAGCATAGGATTCACTCGGGGCACGCTCCAAAACATACCTTCTGTAGCTTAACTGCCACTTCCTTTTCTCCCTAAAGCGGATAAGCGATTCGGTAATTTCTGTTTGGGGTGTCCATCTTTTCCTTGCCATCCCACAAAAATATAAATGTTTCCGGGTGAAACTGTGTTTTGTGGAACCTTTTCAAAAGAATGTTTCCGGGCGAAACTGGGATTTGTGGAACATCTACTTCTGCGCACAGCTCATATCCTGCACCAGAAAGTATTGATCTGCATTATATAGCGAAGAGCCAACTCCTATTTCCCGTAAGTTAGGATCGAGCAGGGCCTTTCTGTGGCCTAGACCCGGTAAACCGATATCGAGATAAAGAAGGATGGTTGATAAAAGAATACTCTGACTGGAAAGGGAGATGTTTTCAGCGGCGCAGTACTTAATACCGGCCTTCTTCATGCGCGAGCCAAAATCAGTGCCATTGGTTGAAGTATGTCCCAAGGGAGCTCTTTTTCCGCCTATATCTGATGCATGGCCCTGTGCTGTACCGATCAAAGCCTCGTTCAGTTTAAACATTGACAGGCTTCCGGCCTTCCAAAGATCTGTTTTGAGTGTACCAGCCTCCGGTTTATTCATCGGCGGAAAGATCGCCAGGATGGGTACCACGGCGCTGTCCCAGAATTTCTGTGGGTTGTTGCGGGAATAATTGGTCCAGTAGAGGAATTTCTTAGCTTGTAAAGGGAGTTTATCATAACCGGGTTGTGCCCTGTTCCAGTTTTCTACAACCGAATCAATGCCTGGCTCGGGTACATACCTGGATTCCAGCTCAATCGTTGAGATCTGCGAGAAAGAAATTAAAGGGCAAGAAAGAAGTAAAATGAAGAGAAATCTGAACATCTATCCGTTTTTTTCAAATAAACGCAAATACTGATCCTCTTTTTCCCTCATTAATGTGATTTCACTTTTCTTTTTGTCTTTATAGCCACAAAGATGGAGCGCACCATGAAAGATCACCCGTAGGACCTCCTGCTTAAATGTTGTTTCGTGATCTATTGCGTTCTCTCTCACCCGGTCAATACTTATATATATCTCTGCCTCAATGGGTTGGCCCATATCTGAAAGCCCGAAGGTGATGATATCCGTATAATAATCATGTTGTAAAAAGTCGCGGTTCATCTGCAGCAGGAACTCATCAGAACAGAAAATATAGGTGACAGAGGCAAGTGGATGCTTCTCTTTTTTGAAAATAGACTGAACAAAAGCCTTCACTGCTGTTTTGCCCGCTAATTGTAGTTGCCTGTCTCCCGAACGAAATGATACCGCCATCTTTATTTACTTATCTCATTAGCTAAGATAATCAACACAAACCACCAAACCCTCACCGGCCAGGCTCGCAGCTCATGGCTCAAAGCTCACAGCCCTATTAATACCAAAATTCGTAACTAAAAGCCTCACCCCCGCTTTACCTTTATATATTAATACCAGGAAATGATACGATTGTCAGAATTAGCCGTTGGACAAAAAGCAGTGATCCACTCATTCGAAAAAGACGAGATCTTTATAAAACTGATGGAAATGGGCTGTGTGCCGGGAGAAAAAGTAAAAGTAGAGCAGATCGCCCCGCTGGGAGATCCTATCTCGATTTCTGTTGCAGGCTACCACTTAAGCCTTCGCCTGAACGAAGCAAATAGCATCTTCGTGGAAATCGAAAATAATCATAACTAATTGATAATCATCACAATAGATGAAAATTGGTTTATACTTCGGCTCCTTTAATCCCATACATACCGGCCACCTGATCGTTGCCAGTTATGTGGCGAATCATACGGAAATGCAGCAGGTATGGTTTATCGTATCGCCGCAGAATCCTTTAAAGCCGTCGTCGGTTTTATTAAATGAATATCACCGCCTGCACCTGGTGCGGCTCGCGGTTGAGGATGACCTGCGTTTGAAAGCCTCAGAAGTGGAGTTTAAATTGCCGCGCCCCTCGTTCACGATCGATACCCTGACCTACCTACAGGAAAAATACCCGCAACACGAATTCTCCATCATCATGGGCAGTGATAGTTTTCAAAATCTCCCCAAATGGAAAAATTTTGAGCAACTCATCAAAAATTATTCTTTCATTATTTACAAACGGCCTGGTTTTGAAGTGAAAGAAACCTGGAACGCATCAGTTACTATTCTTGATGCGCCGATGTTACAACTTTCGGCAACGGAGATCCGTGATAATATCAAAGCAGGAAAAACCATACGCTACCTGGTTCCCGATAAGGTTCGTGAAGAGATAGAGCAGAATAGTTATTATAAGTAATTTGAAAATGTGGTAATTTGAAAATTTGAAAATGGAAAGCATTTTCAAATTGTTTAATTTTCAAATTTTCAAATTGTCCTTAAACTAACCGCACAGATGAAAATCAAATTCCTCTCCCTTTTATTATTGGTAACCTGTTTCAGCTTCGCACAAACATTAACGGTTGAGAAGATCATGAAAGATCCTAAATGGATCGGCGTTTCTCCCGCCAATGTATTTTGGTCGGCCGACAGCAAGAACATTTTCTTTAACTGGAACCCGCAGAACAATATTTCTGATTCCGTTTATTCTTATGCGATCGGTGGAACCGAGCCGCAGAAAGCCGGGTATTTTGAAGCGCAAAAAATGAATGCGTTGAACAACGCTGTTTACAATAACAGTTATACGCAAATGCTCTATACCTATCGCGGTGATATTTATTTGACGGACCTTAAATCAAATAAAACAACGCGCATTACGCAAACAGAAGACAACGAATCGCAGCCAAGGTTCATCATGAAAGATGAGTGGATCGCATATAACCGTGCACAAAATTTATATGCATGGAACACAAAGACAGGCATCACATTACAGCTCACCAAGATCACCAACAGTGCTGAAACAGCTGCTGCGCCTGCATTTGGTGGCGGTGGTGGTGGTGGACAAAGAGGCGGCGGCGGTGGCCAGCAAGGATTTGGTGGTGGTGGTCAGAGAGGCGCAGGTGGGGTCGGTGGCGGTGCAACTGTTTCAGGCGGCACGCAGGAACAGTGGTTGCAACAGGAACAGTTAGGCATTATGCAGATCCTGAAAGAGCGCAAACAAAAACGCGATGCACGCACTGCTTTCCTGAAAGCCAATAAAGACACAAGCCCTGACACGTTAAAAACGATCGGCATCGGCGATAAAACATTACAGGGCCTGCAGATCAGTCCCGACGGAAGATTTGTAACCTATCGTTTATACACAGCGCCGGCTACCGGAAAAAATACCATCGTTCCTGATTATGTAACAGAGACTGGTTTTACAACTGATATTCCTGGCCGCACAAAAGTTGGCGCACCATTGGGTAAATATGATTTTTATGTGTATGATAAAGTAAGGGATACCATCATGCTCGTATCAACAGATTCTATTCCTGGTATTACCGATGTTCCTGATTTTTATAAAGACTATCCAAAAAAATTCGGCGCGCGTCGTGCCACTGCAAGGGCAGTAACGTTTAACGGCCCTATCTGGAATGATGCAGGAACTTATGCCATTGTTGATATCCGTTCACAGGATAATAAAGACAGGTGGATCATGCAACTGGATGCGGCAACAGGAAAACTCCACCCCATCGATCGCCAGCGCGATGAAGCATGGATCGGTGGTCCCGGAGGAAGAACACTGGCCTGGGTAAATGATAATGTTTTTTATTTTCAAAGTGAAGCTACCGGATACTCGCACTTATATACCTATGATGTAACTACAAATACAAAGAAGGCCCTCACCGAAGGAAAGTATGAAGTGCAGAGTGTAGATCTTAGCCGCAACAAACAGAATTTTTATTTGCTTACCAATGAGGAACATCCCGGTAAACAAAATTGGTATCGCATAAAAACAGATGGTACCAAAAAAGAAAAGATCACCAGTATGGAAGGCGGTTATGAAGTTACCATGTCGCCCGATGAAAAATGGATCGCTTACCGTTACTCTTATACCACCAAACCCTGGGAACTGTATGTGCAGGAAAATGCGCCGGGCAAAAAACCAGTGCAGGTTACCAACAAAGCGATGAGCGCCGAGTTTAAGGCATATCCATGGAGAGATACAAAAGTGATCACGATCCCGGCGCGTGATGGCCAGCCGATCTACAGCCGTGTATTTGAACCCGCAGCCGGTAAAAAGAATGGCGCAGCGGTGATCTTTGTTCACGGCGCCGGTTACCTGCAGAACGTGCATTACTGGTGGAGCTCTTATTTCAGGGAAACGATGTTCAACAATTTACTGGCCGACCAGGGATATACTGTAATTGATATCGACTACCGCGCAAGCAGTGGTTACGGCCGCGACTGGCGCACAGGCATCTACCGTTTTATGGGTGGAAAGGACCTGGAGGACCATGTGGACGCAGCAAAATTCTTAGTTGATAAATATGGTGTTGATGCAGGCCGTATCGGGATCTATGGCGGAAGTTACGGTGGGTTCATCACCTTGATGGGGCTGTTCACCACGCCGGATGTGTTCAAGGCCGGCGCCGCATTGAGACCCGTTACAGACTGGGCGCATTATAACCATGGTTATACCGCCAATATTCTAAACGAACCCTTTAACGATAGTCTTGCTTACGCAAAATCATCACCGATTAATTTTGCAAGCGGACTGAAGAATCATTTGCTGATTTGTCATGGAATGGTGGATGTGAACGTGAATTTCCAGGATGCGGTGCGTTTAACACAAAGGCTGATTGAGCTGGGTAAGGATAATTGGGAGATTGCGCCTTATCCGATGGAGGACCATGGATTTGTTGAAGCAAGCAGCTGGACGGATGAGTATAAGAGAATTTTAAAACTTTTTAATACCACTCTACTAAAATAGTGCAGCCTGGTGGCTTATCGTTCAGGCCGCTTCAGCATCCTGATCGGAGCGGCCTGAACGCTAATAACGAGGAAACAACAAGAATGAAAAAACCCATCTGTCTCCTATTGTTTTTGTGTGGATCCCTTCACGCAGTGTTCAGTCAGAAAAAACTGGGCATGCTGGAGTTTCTATACAATGCCACGGTAAGAATTCAAACCGTTGACAGTGTTGTAAAAAAGGACGGAAAGAATATTTCTTACGGAACAAACGGAACTGGATTTTTCTTCGTGTTTAAAACGGGCCGGGGAGATGTGCCCTCAATTGTAACAAGCCGAACCATTATTAATTCTGCAGAATCCATCAATTTCTTTTTCCTGGAAGCGGATAAAACGGGGAACCCTATTTATGGGAAACAACAGATGGTTACGCTGAAGCGATCGGCGCTGCCGATATTTTATCATCCTGATAATAGTGTGGATCTCGCGATCATCCCGATCAACCCGATCATGGATTATTTGCAGAAACAAAATATTACGATCAGCTTTCATTCTTTAGACGAAACGGTTATCCCGACGGATACGATGAATAACACATTTAATCCGACCGAGGACCTGTATATGATCGGCCATCCAGCCGGGCTTAAAAACGAATTGAACAGTCTCCCCGTTTTCAGCAGGGGTATTACCTCAACACCTGTTTTCCTTGATCATTATGGCCGTAAAGAGTTTTTGGCAGAGCTGAATGTATATGAAGGATCTACCGGCGCGCTGGTGATGTTCTTTCAATCAAATAACAATACCCGTTATGATGAGCCGATGGTTGGGCAACGGATTTTATTAGGGGGAATATTATCCGGAACTTACTCAAAAGGTTTTCGCTCGCGGGTTGTTCTCAAGGGATCTTATCCTTCGGAGGAAATGATACAGCATGAGAACACCGGCATTATTATCAAATCGCAAAGGTTATTGGATTTTAAGAAATTGCTGAATGGTTTGAAGAAATAATGGCACACGGATGACGCGGATTAAGCGGATTGGCGCTGATTAAACTGAGTCCTTCGAAAGAAATCCGTTCGTATCCGCTTAATCCGCGTCATCCGTGTGCTATTCACCCTACAAAATAAAAAAGGCCGCCTTTTTAAGACAGCCTCTTTCAAAAATTATATAAATCCGCAAATTAGCGATTCATCGACATCAGGAACTCTTCATTATCCTTCGTTCCACGCATACGTTTCAGCAATTCGCTCATCGCTTCTTCCGCATTCATATCGTTAAGGAATAAACGGAGGAGGTTCATTCTTTGTAATACATCTTTGTCCAGCAACAGGTCATCACGACGGGTAGAAGAACCAACGAGGTCAATGGCAGGAAAAATACGTTTGTTGGCCAGTTTTCTTTCCAGTTGTAATTCCATATTACCGGTACCCTTGAATTCTTCAAAAATCACTTCATCCATTTTACTACCGGTTTCAATTAAGGCCGTAGCTAATATGGTAAGTGATCCGCCGTGTTCTATCTTACGGGCGGCACCAAAAAACTGTTTGGGTTTTAATAAGGCATTGGCTTCAACACCGCCGCTTAACACTTTACCGCTACTTGGTGCAACGGTATTATGGGCGCGGGCCAAACGGGTAATAGAATCAAGCAGGATTACAACATCGTGCCCGCACTCAACCAGTCGTTTTGCTTTTTGTAAAGCGATGGAGGATACTTTCACGTGTTTTTCGGCAGGCTCATCAAACGTAGAAGCGATAACTTCTGCATGAACACTGCGCTCCATATCAGTAACCTCTTCCGGGCGTTCATCGATCAGAACCACCATCAGGTAAACTTCCGGGTGATTGGCTGCTATAGCGTTGGCGACTTCTTTCAGCAACATTGTCTTACCCACTTTTGGTTGGGCAACGATCAATCCACGCTGGCCCTTACCAATAGGCGTGAAGATATCCATGATACGGGTGCTATAATTATTGGCTGTGGTAAACAGGTTCAATTTTTGAAAAGGGAACAACGGCGTTAAATAATCAAAAGGAACGCGGTCACGAACTTCATCAGGGCGCTTGCCGTTGATGCTGTCTACTTTTAATAACGCAAAATATTTTTCACCTTCTTTAGGAGGACGAACTGCTCCGTGAACAGTGTCGCCTGTTTTCAGTCCAAATAGTTTGATCTGTGAAGGAGAAACATATACATCATCCGGGGATGACAGGTAATTATAATCAGATGAGCGTAAGAAACCATAACCATCAGGCATCATTTCCAACACGCCTTCACCAAGTATCACACCTTCAAACTCGATATTGAAAGCGGGTTCTTTGCGTTGTTGCTGGCGGGGGTATTGGTGTTGAGGCGCATCTTGTGCAGAGCTGTTCTCACCAGCCTGGTGTGTTTCTTCGTTGTTGTTATTGTTAGCATCTATTGTTGATGCTTCCTGGGATCCTGTTGGTTGACCTTCTTCCTGTTGTGGCTGTTCTTCACGGGGAGCTTCTGCTCTTGGTTTGCGAACAGGTCCTTTTTTCGAAGTCGCTTTTTCAGCAACAGGCGATGGTGGAGCTTCCTGCATCACTTCTGCTTCTTCGGTACCGTTGGTTGTTTTTACAGTAACGGGTTTACGCGGACGCGCATTTTTTTTCTTGGGGTCGTCTTTGGTCTCACTGGCCTGGACTGCCTGGCCATCCAGGATCTTGTAAATGAGGCCCTGTTTGTCAAGCTTTTTCGAGCCTGTGATAGAAAGTTGCTCAGCAATATCCAGCAACTCAGGCAGTAGCATGTCATTTAATTGCAAAATGTCGTACATAAGAATAAAATCTGTTGATAGGGGAAATTCAAATTGTCAAAGGTTAAAAATCCAGTCTAAAGAAATCGGAACTCAGATAGATTGGGGTTTGTATTGTTTTGATCGGAAAGAGAGTAAACCGGTGCGTCGCGAGCTAAGTGATTGACAGAACTGGTTTGGTTTCCATTGCAATGTTAAGCCAGTTTTTCGGGAAAACAAGAAAAAATACCGGGTTTTAGGGAAGAATGGGTGTTAAAACGGGTTGAGAGGCGGTGTTCGTTATCTTTGCAGCCCAAAAAGGAAAAGGCGTTACGGGTTGCGGGTTGTTTTTGTTGCGGGTTCCCGTTATAACAACCCATAACAAAAACAACCCGCAACCCGTAACAAAAAACAAAAATCATGTTCAACAAACGAACCAAGATCAAACAACTCCTCTCAACAGGCAAAGCAGGAGAACAGGTAACCGTAATGGGTTGGGTGCGCACTTTCCGCAACAACCAGTTCATAGCATTGAATGATGGGAGTACCAATAATAATTTACAGGTAGTTGCTACACTGGGATCGTTTGATGAGGCTTTGTTGAAAAGACTAACAACGAATGCATCAGTAAAAGTAATTGGCGAGATCGTTGAGTCTGTTGGAAAAGGACAATCAATCGAAGTAAAAGCAACCTGTATTGAAGTGTTGGGAGATAGTGATGCGGAAAAATATCCATTGCAACCAAAAAAGCACAGCCTTGAATTTTTAAGAGAGAAAGCACACCTGCGTTTTAGAACCAATACATTCGGATCGGTGTTTCGTGTGCGGCATTCACTGGCATTTGCTGTGCACCAATTCTTTAATCAAAAAGGATTTGTGTATCTCCATACACCGGTGATCACAGCGAGTGATGCAGAAGGTGCGGGCGAAATGTTTCGTGTAACCACATTGCCATTGGAAGGTGCGCCAAAGAACGAAGATGGCAGTATCAATTTTAAAGAAGATTTTTTTGGCAAGAGTACCAACCTCACGGTGAGCGGACAACTCGAAGGAGAATTGGGCGCGATGGCGTTTAGTGATATCTATACATTCGGCCCGACGTTCCGTGCCGAGAATTCGAATACAACGCGACATCTCGCCGAGTTCTGGATGATAGAGCCCGAAGTGGCATTTAATGATTTGGAAGATAATATGGATCTCGCCGAAGAGTTCATTAAATACCTGATCAAATATGTGATGGATAATAACCGCGAAGATCTCGAGTTTCTTGCGCAGCGATTAGCCGAAGAAGAAAAACAATTACCACAGGACAAACGCAGTGAATTAGGACTGATAGAAAAACTGGAATTTGTTTTGAACAACGATTTCCAGAGATTGACGTACACAGAAGCGATCGATATTTTAAGAGAGAGCAATCATAACAAGAAGAAAAAATTCCAATACCTGGTAGAAGGATGGGGTGTAGATCTGCAAAGCGAACATGAGCGATACCTGGTAGAAAAGCATTTTAAAAAGCCGGTGATATTAACCAATTATCCCAAAGAGATCAAAGCATTCTACATGCGCCAGAACGATGATGGAAAGACCGTTGCCGCGATGGATATTTTGGCGCCAGGCATTGGTGAGATCGTAGGCGGATCACAAAGAGAAGAAAGGTTAGATAAACTCGAACAACGCATGAAAGAAATGCATATCCCCGCCGAAGAACTCAGCTGGTACCTCGATACCCGCCGTTTTGGAACTGTGCCACATGCGGGGTTTGGATTGGGATTTGAGCGGATGGTATTGTTTGTAACAGGGATGACGAATATCAGGGATGTGATAGCGTTTGCGAGAACGCCGAAGAATTGTGAGTTTTAACCCCTTACCCCTCCCGGCCACCCGTAAAAGGGGAGGGGGGTGTGCGGGCGGGACGCTTATTGGCGATCAGGCACAAAGCGCTGCCCGCAAGCGGCCTGAACGCTAAGCCGAGAGCCGGCATTTATAAATGCGATAGATATTATTTTTTGTGGATAATTTCTGAATTTAAGCTCACACGCCTATATTTGCAGCCCCGAAAGGGGTTAAGCAGCGCGAAAATCTGTACTCCAGACTTTTAACTCTTAACTTTTAACTCTCCACGGTGCGGTAGCTCAGTCGGTAGAGCAAAGGACTGAAAATCCTTGTGTCGCCGGTTCGATCCCGGCCCACACCACAAGCCAGATAAGGCTTTCAAGCGATAAGCTTGGAAGCCTTTTTCTTTGGGTTAAACAATCTTGGTTTTGTAGTATCTGCAATCTCTTAAACTCCAAAAAAGCTATCTTGGCTACAACAAAGGCATAATTTTGGCCGTTAATATCTATTATGATATTTGTCTAATTTACACTGAGTCCAATTATGCGGCCATGACCCAAATAGATACTCTAATCGGCTCAAACATATGAACAAAATGAGCCGAATAGGTAAATTATTCGGCTCATGCTTTTCTGATTCACAAATTTTTAAACACCATCCGGGACCTGATTATGATGCATTCCAAAACAACGAAAGCCACCCCCCGGTGGCTTTCGCATTAAACAACTCTCCCCATCAATTCTTAACCGCCACCTGGCTAACCCCACCAACCACCGCTCCAATCACAGCAATATACCGTGCGATTGTAAGCACCAATTCCGGTAGAGAAATAGGTGTGGTTAGGAGAACCGAAGCCATGGCCGTAAGCATGAGGCCTGATAACTGCAGGCGCCGGAAAAATAGAGGCGTGGGCAGTTTGACGCGTTCGATGATAGAGAGATGATCCATTTGTTTTTGTGTCATAACAGAGCATTTACTGGATGAATGAATGGATTTCCTTCACAGCGTTACTTCGAGGCTGCCTGTGTTGCCGGGCAGGTCGTAGGCGGTGGCTGTGATCTTTGAACCAGCTGGCATGGTATTGTACCCGGTTGCCAGGTAGGTCCATTGAAATTCGTCTTCATCCAGCGATGAGTCGCCCGATTCAACTAATACGCCCTGGTTATCATGGATGAGCACGGTTACCTTATCCACTGTGCAATCATCGCTGGCTTCAACGATTATTTTGCTTCCGGGCAGGCCGTTATAGGCTGCTGTGTTAAGTAATCGTACCTCCGGCGATTTCAGAGCGTCGCGGAACGCGATGTTGTAGGCCGACTGGCCATCCTTCTTCAAGCCTTCGTAAAAGGCCTTTAATGCTGCGTTCTTCATTGCGCGGGCTCCATAGCGGGTTGCAGCAAGGAATTTTTCCTTGAACGCCAACTGCGGTTCTGTGCGTTCGGCTTCTTTCCTTTTGAAGCCGCGAACGAAAGTCTTTCCAGCGCGAAGGCTGAACGTGAGTAATTTGTCGATGCTTCCTGAGAAGCCATGGACAAGGATATTTTGTTTTGACTGTGCCATTTTGTTTGTTTTTTTAATGAATAAAATTTGTTTGTTTTTTGCCTGCCTGCAGACAGGCTCACCGGTGATTGTTAACAGGGGCAAAGCTACCAGGCAGGAAAATAGGTTGCTACAGGCGCCACCGGCGCCGGGTAGGATAATCGACAGGTAATGAACGAGTTAGCTGTAAAAAAAACTTTTTAGCTGGCAGAACTTCAGTTGTAAGATCCGAGAAAGACCCGAGAAAGACATAGTAAGACCTCGGTAAGATCCGGGGGGATACACGCTATTGTAAAGATTTTTGAATGCAGGTAAAAGCGGGTGTAGTCATTAAGCGTTACTGTATTTACGAAGCAGGTTTATCATCTCTACTGCATGGTTTTTCATGACCTCAATTGCAGAAGGTTCTATCATATAAAATTTGTCTTTCAGGTGCCGTGCAGAAATGGCGCCAGATGGGGTTTGATAAACCTGCGCTAACTGTTCCATTAGTTGCTGTTTACTTTCTACCTGGATAATTCCACAATCAAACAGAAGGCGATATAATAATGCCAGTTGCGATCCGGAAAGGCTCGTCTTGAAACTAACCGGCGCCCCGAAAGCCACAGCCGCATGCCTGCTGAAACTATTCAACCGCATTTCATTGCTGATATCTGCGAAAAGCAACTCTTTGCATGGCTGCAGGCGGGTATCGAAACACATACCCGGCACTTCAATGATGCGGTTAATATGGTGCAGGTGTTCGGCCCACTCGTTGTTGGCATCGCCTTCAGCGGGTAGAGCGTTGGCAAAACGATGTAGCAGGTATTTGATAAAAACGGTGCAGTTGAAATTGCAGGCAACCAGTGTATAGATGGTGTGCAGGGTGGGATCGCCGGCCGGCAGCTTTGCTGCCAATGCCACGGTAAGTTGCTGCCAGTAACCAGCTATATGGTAACTGGGTGTTGCGGGTTGCGTGGTTTGCTGGTATTGGTTGCGAAGCAGGCCAGCTAGTTCCAGGTCCGTATCTGCCAGTACGGAATCATCGCTGGGGTTGAGCCGTTCGTCTACTTGTGTGCGTATGGTGAGCCACATATGATCGGGCATGGGAGAGCGTGTATCGAAATAAGCTTCGCAGTTTTTACGGAGGTAGTTTATGAAACGGGTAAGCCTTTCCTGCAGGTGTTCGTAAAATGGTGAGTTGGTTTTGCTGAGCCGGTTATGGAGCTGCTCAAGTAAAAGCTGTGTGCCCTGCTGCGCCAGTTGCACGGCCAGCCGCATGGAATGTTTTTTCGCGTTCTGGTAAGCGGTGCGGATCCAGTGAAAAGGAAGCTGGTCTGCCTGTTCCAGCAGCCTGGTTTTTTCTTCTTTGCTAAGCGGGGCTTCGGGGTTGAGGGCCTGCACGAACTGCTCGTGCGCAAGCACCATGTTCATAGATTCGTTCATAGCTGGATTTTGTATTACCAATATAAGCATATGCGAATATTTTCGCAAGCGATGGGGGAGGTTTTTTTCTCCAGAACCCTGGTTGGTAAGTCTGCAGTCTGGAATCTGGAGACTGGCGAAGGCTGCAATTTGTAGTCGGGCAAAAATTCCAGAAGCCCATTCCCGGTAACCGGCTTCTACCTGCCAGTTATCCCAACTATCAACGGTGCCCGGCAACGACCTACGCAACATTCATAATTCATAATTCAACATTCATAATTCAAACACCCTCCCTCTTGCCAATTCACCCCCCGCCCCCTATTTTTACCCCATGCTTTCCCGCACCAGTATCCTCTTAACAGTAGCCGGTATTCCACTGGCAGCTTTTGTTATGTATAAGGCTCTGGGGTTCCTGATATACACCTGCGCGCCGGACCTGCTTGATGCTTATAAGGGTTGGTCGCATGTTGCGCAACTGCTATGGGTAATGCTGCTAGCAGCGGTATTGAACGTTTGCAACCGGCTGCGTGATTATTGCGTGGCATCCTGCACGGATTTCCTGGGCTCTCCATTGCCGCGATGGTTTGGTAGGCTATACCTGTATAGTGCCTTATGCTGGCTTATAGCAACAGGCCGCCTGCTGTTTATCCTGTGGCGGATACCTGCTGAGTATTCTTTTGACTCCGTGGTACAGCTGCTGTTTTTATCCTGCGGAATTTCTGTGATGATGGGAGTTGCAGTGCCATTTTGCGCGGGAAGGTTGGGGACTGTGTTCTGGTATGAGAGGTGGTGGAGAAAGCTTAGGGGCTAACAGGGATTGTTGGGGCATTGCACCGGGTATCGGTCTGACAGTCAGATAATCCTGTTTTAAAATAGTCACTAAGTAAAGTGCACTTGAAGGTTTTTTCATTAGCTTTATAATGACCTGAATGGCATAAACCTCTCCACGAAAACACATCCTGCTATTCTTTTGATCCAAATCCTATATCGCCAGGCGATCCCGTTTTTACACAATTAGTTTTTCCCGACTGTAAAGAACAGCCGTCATTGAAAAGTGCCGGCAAAAAACAGGGACACAAGTAAATGAAGCGCTAATGCCATTAGGCCATAACCGTAAACAGGTTAGGTGTTTCAGCAACGAATAAAAATTGATTTGAACTACCAAAACAGCGATGCTATTACCTGGAAGACATATCCTTTCAAAATCAACCTTCATGATGGGTTGCCAATGCCACAAGAGGCTGTGGTTGCATAAGTTCATGCCCCAGATGCGTGACGAGGCCGATGAGGAACAGCAAGCCATTTTTCAAAGGGGAGCAGATGTTGGTAAACTCGCCGAACAATTGTTTCCCGGTGGAGTAGATGCAAGGCTGAAAGACACCTATTCATACCAGCAATCAGTGGCAGATACCGCCCGTTATAAACGAAGGGAAAACCATTATATACGAAGCTGCTTTCCAGTATGAAGGTTTATTATGTGCAAGCGCGGCGTTCTTTAATTTGCGGGAAGAAACGGATCCTGAAAAATAAAAGCAACCAGAGAAGCTTTGTTGGAATATTGTGGGTTGGATACTTTGGCGATGGTGAGAATTTTGGAGAAACTTATTAACTTATCCCTTCAAGAGATAAAATACAAAAAGCATGAATGATATACAAGAAATAATAGATTCTTTAATCAAATTCAGAAACGAAAGAGATTGGGAACAGTTTCACAACCCCAAAGATTTGGCTCTGGCAATTAATGTAGAGGCCGCAGAGCTGTTGGAATTGTTTCTATGGAAAAATGCCAATGAAGCCAACTCCGAAAAAGTAAGAGAAGAATTGGCAGACATATTTGCGTTTGCTTTTTTGCTTGCTGACAAATATCAATTTGATGTAAAAGAAATAGTACTTGATAAAATCAGAATAAACAGAGAGAAATATCCTGTTGAAAAAGCAAAGGGTAATGCAAAGAAATACAATGAACTATGATGGTATCCTTCGACTTATCAATAGAAATTTCAGAGCCCTATGATTTTAATAAAGAATCATTAAATAGGATTGAACAAAACACTTGGGTTAAAAATCAGTGGCCACTAGTTTATTTTATTCAAAACAAGGAGAAAAAAATTGCATATGTTGGAGAGTCTACCAATGCCTTCAGTAGAATAAAAAATCATTTGGCTAACCCTGAAAGATGCAAGCTGAACAAAATATCCATTATTGGTTCTGATAAATTTAATAAGTCTGCTACCTTAGATATTGAATCCAGTTTAATTCAATACATAACCGCTGAGGGCACTTTTGAACTTCAGAATGGGAATTTCGGATTAATAAACCACAAGTATTATCAACAGGATTTATATAAAAATATTTTCAAAGAAGTTTGGACGAAACTTGTCGAGAAAAAGATAGTAACAAAATCTCTGACCGAAATTGAGAACTCTGAACTATTCAAATATTCTCCCTACAAATCTCTTAACGAAGATCAATACAATTCTGTTCTTGAAATATTGGATGGATTGACTTCAAAAAACTCCAATAGGATTTTTATTAGCGGAAGTGCTGGAACCGGTAAAACAATACTTGCCTCGTACTTAATGAAACTATTAACTTCTGATGTAAAAAATTACGCGCTTGAAGATTTTAATGATGATGAGTTACGAGAAATCATTTATATAAAAGAGTTCAGAAAGAAATTTCCAAATGCAAAAATTGGTCTTGTGATAGCCATGACCTCACTGAGAGAATCTTTGGAAAGTGTTTTCAGGAAAATCCCGGGATTGAAATCATCTATGATTGTGAACCCTTCAGACACTTTTAAATTAAAAGAAAAATATGATCTGTTGATTGTAGATGAGGCGCACAGGTTACGTCAATACAAGAATATTAGTTGGATGGGTGCATTCAAAAAGAACAACCGAAAATTAGGATTGGATGATAAGGGTACAGAACTGGATTGGGTAATTGCCAATAGTAAGAACCAGATTTTCTTTTATGATGCTTCGCAATCTGTAAAGCCTTCTGATGTTGACTCCAGCAAATTCGCTAATATCTTGTACGATAAGAATACTTTGCATCTAGAGTTGAGATCTCAAATGAGAGTACAGGGTGGGAATAATTATATACAATTTGTTGACGACCTGCTTACAGTAAACAGGAAGGACTCGGCAAAATACAAGGAAGAAAAATATGACATACTGTTTTTTGACTCTTTCGTTGATCTCCATTCCCAATTAGTGAAAAGAGAAAAAGAATTGGGGTTATGCAGAATGATAGCTGGATTTTCGTGGCCTTGGATTTCCAATCCAAAGTTGTACCCAAAACCTTCGGAGACTGTTACAGACATCGAATTAGACGGATTAGCATTTAAATGGAATTCAACAGATAAAGATTGGATCAATTCACAGAATGCGTTTAATGAGATTGGATGTATTCATACTACTCAGGGGTATGATTTGAATTACACAGCTGTAATTTTTGGCAAGGAAATCAATTTTAACAAAGAAAAACACATAATTGAAGTTGACCCCAAAAAATACTTTGATATAAATGGGAAAAAAGGAATTTCTGATCCCGAACTATTGAAGTCGTATATTATTAATATATACAAAACCATAATGTATAGGGGCATAAAAGGAGTTTACATTTATGCCTGTAACAGGGAATTAGGGGAATATCTCAAGCAACATATTGAAACATTTAAAAAGGAATTTCCATTCAGGATATTGCATAATGACGATATTAAGCCTTACGTAAATTCTATTCCTTTAATTGATATTTCTGCCGCTGCAGGAAATTTCAGTGATTTACAGAATCATTCAGAATTAACATGGGTTGAACCGCCGTTAACTATTTCTGTGAAGGATGGGTACTTTATTTGCAAGGTAATTGGTGAGTCAATGAATAAAATAATTCCGAATGGGTCCTATTGCCTGTTTAAGAAAGATGAAGGTGGTACAAGAAATGGAAAAATAGTATTGGTTCAATCAACGAATATCAAAGATTCAGAATTTGGATCTGGGTATACAGTAAAAGAATACCACAGCAAAAAGACGGTAACTGGTGAGGAATGGATGCATGAGACAATTACTTTGAAACCTCTTTCTAACGTGAAAGAATATTCTGATATAGAGCTCTCTAATGATGCATTAATAAATTTTAATGTTGTTGGTGTTTTTGAAAGGGTATTGAAATAGAAATCAAATCCACTGGCTTATAATCTTGTTTAATATTTCGTGTCCGCGGGGTGTCACCCTTAGCAGACAATCCAACACTATGTAATCTACACCATCACCCTGCCACAGAAAAAGCGGAGGGTTTCCCGACGGGTCTCGCGCTAGCTGACCCGTCGGTTAGAACGAAAAACATCTTATATAGCACAAACGCTGTTGAGGATTCCCTGCGTTGGGTGTCCTCAAGAAGTTGTTGTTTATATTTGATAGTTGGTAATTCAATCGCAGGGTCAGCTAACGCGAGACCCTGCGGGGAACCCTCCGCTTTTTATGCATCAGCGTGTGATGATAAGATGCGAAGTACACCCGGCGGATAAAAAAGCGCAGCACAAAAGGAACAATTATTACACAGGTTTTACGAGAGGCGTTGCAGGCTAAGAATTAAGAAGGCTTATTACGTTTCATTTGTTTGGTGCTATTGGTAAGATGCCTGGTTTTGGGTATCGTTTTCAAATTAGCATCTTCTAACAGTTTTATATCCGGGTGCTGCTCATGCAATTGCTTTTGAACGGTTTTAATAACCTTATCGGCGTTGTTAACGGATACCAATTCAACGGTAGCTTTACCCAATTGTAAATGGCCCAGTTTTTCTTTAATAAAAGAAATTAATTTTCTTTCTTCCGGTAATACAGATAAAAGGTATAAATGAATTTCCTGTTTGGCCGTTTTCAATTCTTCTACACGGCCTGCCCAGGTGTACACTTTCTTTTTAATGTAGTCAGCATTAGAGAGTTCAAATGAAACGGATTCAAAACAATGTAATGCACCGTTCTGGCAGGTTCTTTCAAAGTTCCACTCGTCAAGATGTGTTTTAATTTTAGCGGGGTGTAGTTCTTTGGTTAATTCATATTTATCAAAATAGCTTTTGTATACCTTCTTCCATACTTCCTTATCAAGCATAGTGTCACTGTCTTCGTCCTGGATATTGCGGAGTACGATTCTTGAATACAGGTCTTTTGAAAACGTGGTTATATCAACATCCAATGCCTTATTAACAGCTGTAAAAAAAAGCGCGCTGTCATCTTTGGGTAATACCTGCGCTGTTATTTCGTTAAGCGAATCATATTGTTCAAACGAAATCGGCTTCTTTAAATCAGCGGCAATCCGCTCAATGGCTGATTCAAGAAACTTGATGGTTTTAACTACAAACTTCGCATTCGCATCAGGAAAAAAAGAATGCAGCCTTGTTGTTTTTTTGTAAAACAGCCCTGTTAGCTTAGCGTCTGAAGCATCATACACTACAACGCCCAGGTTGATGAACTCTCCATTTACCTTATCAGGCAAATAGCGGAGTATTTGGTATTGATAGGTTTTCATGACATTGTAAATTTCAGTTCATTAATAAAAGTATCCTGGTTCTCTATAAACGAGTTAATGGTCTGCTTAATTGTGCCAAACTGTTCGACGCGCCATTCATCGGGTAACAGGTCCCATGCTTTGTTCCAAAAGTCGTTGTTTAAGTTAACCATTTTGGCTGAAAATTCCGCATAGTCAAACTCCTTTCCTTTGATCAATGGATATAAGATATGGTTCTCGATCCAGTTCTTATCTCTCACCTGCATTTCCCAGAGCTTAGCCGGAAGAAAGGGGGCAAAAGTAAAGCCAAAAGCGATCTCGTGGTCAAGTATCAGGATTTCTTCGCCATTGGTTAACATATTTGGCTTGGTGCGGTTGCGGTCTGTATTCTGAATAAACAGGTCAAAGGCAAAAATGTCTTGTGCAAAAGGCAGCAATTTGTCAGATAAGGGTTCTACACCAACCACCTGGTAATTCCTTTCATAAGTAGATCCGAAATTGTAACCGATACTTGAAGAAGCGGCCTGTTTAATATATCCGGGGCTAATGGTTTGAACAAATTCGGATGAAACCTCCACAATGGCAGGCTTAATAGAGGGAATTTCCATTTCCATGGCAATGAATGCGGCTAATAATTCGCGCATGCTTGCTGCAGGATCGGTCATTCTTTCAATGGACTTCAATTTTATAACGTAATCGCCCTTATCGTGTTTTTCTTTATCTATTCCCCTGATAAGAATTGGATTGTTAGCGCTACCCTGGAACATCGACAAATACTCCGTTGCATAAATCTCGGGCAACCGGTAATCTATTGATGTTAGTTTTGGCATTTACTAATTTGTAAACAATATACAATTTATATATGATTGTTTTTTTATGTGATAAGTACTGAGTATTTCTTCTCGCAATGAAAAAACCTTATCTCAACATATTCTCCCTTATATACTTCAACGGCGAACTCCCAAAACTCAAAAACATTTCATGAAAATCTTTCAAACTATACCGGTCACCCATTTTCTTTTTATATTCATCCCGTAGCGACAGGATAGCGGTTGCGCCGGTATAATAGGAACAAAGCTGTACCTGCGAAACGGTTGCCCTGTGATATTTTTCTTTTACCTGTGCATCAGATTGGAAACGTTCTTTTCGTGTCCGCAGGGTGTCACCCTTAGCAGACAATCCAACACTATGTAATCTACACCATCACCCTCCGCTTTTTATGCATCAGCGTGTGACGATGAGATGCGAAGTACACGCTGCGGATAAAAAATGGAACGTCTTTGTTTGTTTTTTACTTGTTACTGGCCTTTACTAAAACTATACCAGGATCCTTTACCGATACCGTGTTGCTCAAGGAATCTGGTTTCTGTGAGAGACTCGATATGCTTTTTAACTGTATTGCGATTAGCATTTGTGAGTATCACAATTTCGCGCACGGTTATGCGGCCTTTTGATTTTGCGATCTCAAGTATCCGCTGCGACAGTTCAGGCATCTTTGTAAGTAATAGTTTTTCTCTATCCAGTTTTATTTCGAGGCGGCTTTTTTGTTGCTGTAACGCTTTCAAAAAGAACATAACCCAGGGCTGCCAGTTCGGATCATCTGCTTGTAATGTTCCTTGTGTTTGCCGAAGCGATAAGTAGTAAACCTCTTTGCTTTGTTCGATCACTGCTTCTAATGAACTGTAAGGAACATACGCATAACCCGATTTTAAAAGAAGCAGGGTGGTGAGTATTCTTGAAACCCTTCCATTGCCATCCTGGAATGGGTGGATGGCAAGGAACTCAACAATAAATAAAGCCGTAACTAAAAGCGGGTGAAGTTTTTTATTGGCAAGAACTTCATCCGTCCAAGCAACAAGATCCTGCATACGCAGTGGCGTTTCAAGAGGACTTGAGGTTTCAAAGACAACGCCAAGGCTCTTACCCTCCGATCCGAATGCCTCTACATGGTTTGGAGACTTTTTATACAAGCCACGATGCCAATGGTCTTTTTCACTGTACAGTAATAGTTCCCGATGAAGCTGCTGGATATAATTTTCCGCCAGGGGAATGGCTTCATGGTTCTGGAATACCAGGTTCATGACCTGGGCATACCCGGCCACTTCTTCTTCGTCTCTGGAGCTGAAATGCTGGATTTGGAGATTGCCGAGTAAGATTTCAACTTCCTGATCGGTTAACCGGCTTCCTTCAATACGTGTAGAAGAGCCGATGCTTTCGATGGTAGCAACCTGTTTTAGTGAAGTGAGTTGTTCCGGTGCAAGTTGACCCAGGGCACGCCACGCCCCTTTAAACTCATCAATTTCAGCAATGAGGCTTAGGATTTCAGGAGTGATTATAAGAGATTCGATTTTCATGTATCCATATAATTACCCATAAATATCCATAAATAAAAGTGAATACTCATATAAATAGCCATAAATACCCATAAACATAAAGAATTGCTATGACTTTTTTAAAAACCCGTCAGCCCGGAATTTCTACTACAATTAGATTCAAAGGGCGCCGAGACAGGCAGATCAGAAACAGGGTTTCATCATAAAGATTCAGGACGATTAACGCAAATCCAGACCAGCAGTATGTTACCTTACCGCAACATACTCTCCCTTATATACTTCACCGGCGAACTCCCAAAACTCAAAAACACCTCATGAAAATCCTTCAAACTATACCGGTCCCCCATTTTCTTTTTGTATTCATCGCGTAGCGACAGGATAGCGGTTGCGCCGGTATAATAGGAACAGAGCTGTACCTGCGAAACAGTTGCCCTGTGATATTTTTCTTTTACCTGTGCATCAGTTTGAAAACACTCTTTGGATAAAAATTGCACAATCTCTTTTTCTGGTTTATTAAGACATTGCATCTCGTAATCAATCATTGTATTGGCTACCGACCGGAGTTCTAATACATCAAGCACGAGTTCCATTTCCGGCGCGTGGTTACCCCAGCCATTTTCAACCATCATTCTTTCTATGTAAACGGCCCAGCCTTCTGTCATGGCGCCGTTTTGAAAAACGGAGCGTACCACATCGGGAGATTTTTTATTGTTGTAAATGCCCTGCATACAATGCCCGGGAACAGCCTCGTGCATAGACAGTATTTGTGAAGAGTACTCATTGGTTTCCCGTAAAGCGCTCTCTGCTTTTTCGGGCGTGTAAAGCGTAAGGTCATCAACATTATAATAGGTGGCGCCCTGTTTTTGATAGGGTGGTATAAATTCGGCGCTTGCCAACGTTACGCCCCGGGCATAGCCCGGCATATACCTTGTGGTTATGGGTGCGGCGTTGGTATCAAAATCAAATAATTTCTTTTCAAGAATGAATTTTTTTAATTCGTACACCTGGTTCTTAACCGTATTAAAAAAGTCAGCAGGCTTTGGATGATTGAGCTGGATCTTATTCAGCACAAACTGCACCAACTGCAAACTATCTTTCGGTTTGGGCAGCGTTGCATAATATTTTGACCACATACCGTCTGCCAGCACAAACATTTTTTGATGATACAATTGTTTGTCGGCCACAGCTTTTGCATACACCTGTTCAGCGGTAAGGTCAGTAACAATATCGTATCTGAATTTTTCATCGAACAATTTCTTCCCTATCCTGAAACTGCGGAATGTATAGTTTTTATCAGCTACTATTTTTTTAAGCGCTGCAGTAAAAGCGTTCATGGCAGCAACAGACTTGTTTATGTTTTGGTGCAGGCTGTCTTTTTCTATTTCGGTTAAATGCGAAGCATTGATGGAATCGGAAAGTGCAGCGCCAAAAACACCTGTTCCTGCCTGGTTTTGCATTATGGACAGTTCCAGGTGTTCTTTGGTTGGTTGATGTAGATTATTCAATGCAGCTTTATAATAATCATCGGTATGCTGCAGGTAACGGGTTAGTATTTTTAGCCGCTCGTCCAATGGAGCGTAGGGCTGGTTAATGATATAATCGCTAGGGCCGCTGATATTATAGAATGAGGCATCCCATTCCTGTTGTTTAAAAACAGCAGTGTACCAGGTATCAGCCTGCAACTGGTTCCTGATAATTTTGAAACTGATCTTATTGTTTTCACTGAGCTGATCATACCCGATTTTACTCAATGAGTCGATCCAATTATTGGAGAAGGATATATTACCTGCAAAAGCGGAACTGTCGGGTATAACAAGCCTGTCGTAATATTTGCCATAGCCGGAATAAATGGAGTTGCTGGGGTATTGTTTCCAATAGGCATCCAGGAATGAATCTTCAAATGTTGTAAATGCTTTATCAGCATTGTTGTTATTGTTTTGTTTACCGGATTGGCAACCAACACTTACCAGTAGCAATAAAACAATCAATTTGTAAAGAATATTTTTCATTGGTTTCTTTTAATAAAGAAAATGATGAATACTAAGATACATGTTGTGCTATCGAAAACCCTCTGTGAAACTCTGTGTACTTTGTGCCCCTGTGGTAAAGAAAAAAATCAGCATAATAAACGTGCGATATTTTTTCACCACAGAGACACGGAGGGCACGGAGTTTCACAGAGGGCACCTTAAAGATATGGGGTTTTATATTGATACCATAGCTGGCATCGTTGACCTTAGGTCTATACGAACATACATCAAAACCGGACTTACTGGATCAATGCAATCGGATTTTGCAATAAGCCTTCGGTTAAAGGAAATATACCCATTCTCATGTGGAATATACGTTAATCCAAAGCTCTTTTATCCACTCCCAAACCAATTAAGACAAAAGTATTTCTGCGGGAATATTAAACTCCCGGTGAAAAAGTTTAGCAAGTTCGAGTGTAAGCGGTTTTCGCTTATTTAATAAAGAAGATACATATCCTTTACTTCCTACTCTACCAACAAGGTCCTTATTCTTCAACCCAAGTTCATCCATTTTCACTTTAATGGCATCAATTGGATCTGGCAAAGGAATAGGATAATTAATATCCTCATATTGTTTAATCAATAAAAGCGCTACCTGTAACTTATCCCCTTGTGGAGTATTTGTTTTGACCTTCTTATCAAACATTTCATCTACCCACTCAAGGCACATCTCGTATTGTTTCTTATTTTTTATGATCTTAAGGTTGCAACCGGAATCACGAGAGAGAGGCAAAAAGAACCCCAATGGACTCTTTTTTTATTAGTACCCGGATAAGTCAACCTGATTACCTATTTTACCGGGCATGGGGTTATCAGAAAGCTGGCATATTTTGCTGCAACAAATAAAAGAGACCGACCTGATCCAATGGTTTGCTGTTGGATTTGGCGTGGCAGAAGTCTGGCTTGCAAAAGCAAATAAGATCTGGTTATATCCTACGGGCATTGCATCAACATTGATTACCATTTATGTATTAGTGCTGGCGGGATTGTATGCAGAATGTTTGCTGAATGGCTATTACCTGGTTATGAGCATATACGGCTGGTGGTATTGGATCAGGAAGAAAAATACACCACCCGTTACAATAACTTATTGCAACAGCAGGGATTGGATGATCGTTGTATCAATTGTTATGGTAAGTTTTTTTCTTCTCTTCCTGTTACTCAGGTATTTTACCAACTCCACAGTTCCGGTATGGGATGCATGGGTCAGCGCAACAGCCTGGGCAGGTATGTGGCTGCTGGCCAAACGAAAGATTGAAAACTGGGTACTGCTGAATATTTCCAATCTCTTTGCCATCCCTCTTTTATATTATAAACAATTACCCTTTTTTGCTGCACTTACCCTTTTCCTGTTTATTGTTGGTGTAATGGGTTATTATGAATGGAAAAAAATCATTCAAACGGAAAAAAATCATCGTGAAAATTATGAGAGTTTAACTGCGTAAGCGCAAACCGAATGTCATCCGCGGCGAACACTCTGCCTTTTCTGCGTGAGCGTGCAATGATGAAGACACCATGAAGACGGAAGCCCACAAGCAACAATTTTTGTGGGTTTTTTTATGGCTGCACACACCCTCATTAACCTCAAAAAGCCGCTATTGCACATACCAGCTTTTTGTGTCAGGCATTTTAAATGGCTTGTTGAAAAAATCATTCAATATGCTAAGGAACATCTCTTTCTTTTCCCAGGCGCCGCCATGCGTTGCACCGGGCAATATGCAAAGCTGTGAATTAGGAATGTTTTGGAACATCTTTAAAATATGCTCCGGGCGGATTACGTCCCGGTCGCCACACATGATCATAACAGGCGCTTTGATCTTTACAAGCTCGGTGTATGGAATGTTTGGGTAGTCAAGCATCAGATTGTTTAAGGTTTTTTCTTTGGGGTCACGGCCTTCGGCCACAATTTTCTGCATAGCCGTTATCGCCCATGGGAAAAGGGCCAGGCTGTCTGGCTGTATATTCGGTGCATATGCCAACGCCCGCTTTACTTTTTTGGGATAGTCTTTTGCAAGCAGTAAAGCTAAAATGGCACCATCACTTTGTCCCCAGATAAAGACAGAATCAATATGCAACTGTTCCAGCAACGCATTTACATCGCCCGCCATCATATCATAAGTCAGCGCCTCATTTGTTGATGTTGACCTTCCCTGTGCGCGACTGTCAACCGCAATTACTTTATACTGCTTGATGAGATCGGGATAAAAAGATGAGGCACTTTTAATGGAACCGCCATTTCCGTGTAATACAACCAATGGCGCACCTTCGCCGTAAATTTCATAATATAATTTAATACCATTCACATCAGCGAATTTTCCAACCTTGTTATTGATGCCATAATTCGGCACATTTTTACCTTCGATCATCAATACTTTTGTTTTGTTATCATCGGCTACAATGTTGGCTGTATAATTTTTGTTAGCAGCTAATTGCCACCGTTGGGATCCCTGCCCAAGTGTATCGTTGCCGTTTTCGAAACTTTCAGTAAAAATATTTTTCCATTCTCCTTTTGATGTTTCTACGTCCAGCTTAACATCATCGTAATAGAATTTACCATTGTACCTGCATATGGCACCAAATACAAGCTGGTAAGCGCCGGTATCGAGCTTTCCTTCGATAGCATACCTTTTCCAATCTTTAGTTCTCACAGGTCTGTTCGTCATATTGTCAAAGAAACCCATCCCTTTTTCTTTATCTACCCTTACCCATAAATGAGCTGACGCGCTGTCATCTGCAGGTTCTGTCTTTATCATTGCCGTTAACCTAAACCTAAGGCCCTCATAGCCTTTTGTACTCAATGCCCGGGAATAATGCACCCAGTCATTCTGTGCGTTTGCTTTGTGTATTGGAAAAGACAATGTTATAAACAGCACTACCGTTTTAAACAGCTTCATAGCATTTGTTTTGTATAAATGTAAAAAATACCATTGACTATCGTGGTTCAAAGTGATCATCCAATCAACGCATTAATTCCGTTGAAAAGGATATAAGATCCGTTGAAAAAGATCTCAGGAATCCTGTATCTTAAACTATCATTCGTATTTTCTCCTTCAATTCAAACAACCTATTCCTCTTTAATATAAGAAAGGAAATGAAACAACGCATCCATTCCATCGACATCGCGCGCGGCCTCATCATGATCATCATGGCGCTGGACCATACAAGGGATTTTCTGCATTATCCCGGGCTTTCACCAACCAACATGCAAACAACAACAGTAATGCTGTTTTTTACAAGATGGATCACGCATTTCTGTGCACCCACTTTTGTTTTTCTTAGTGGTGTATCTGTGTTTCTTGCGGGGCAGCGCAGAACGAAAAAAGAGCTGAGTAGTTTCCTGCTCAAAAGAGGGCTTTGGTTGATTCTCACAGATATGCTGATCATGGGTTGGCTTTTTACATTCGATTTTCAATACCATATCATTTTATTGGAAGTATTATGGGCTACGGGCTTTGGCATGATCCTTCTCGCATTACTGATCCGGACAAGTTTACCGGTAATAGCCACCATTGCTGTGGTCATCTTTTTTGGCCATAATATCCTTGATTATGTATCACTGCCCAAAGATGGTTTGAGCGGATCATTGATCACGATCTTCCTGGGGCCGTTCAGGGGAATGGTGCCTATTGGCGCAAATCGTTCCATTGCAGCGCTGTATGCTGCCATTCCATGGAGCGGTGCTATCCTGTTGGGTTATGTGTTTGGCCGGCTTTATCAAACCGGGTTCGATGATACAAGAAGGCGAAAGATCTTATTGAACTCGGGAGTCTTTTTTATTGTTCTGTTTATCCTGCTGAGGGCGATCAACCATTATGGCGACCCGGGTCCATGGAGTGTACAGCGAAATACAGCTCATACTATGGTATCGTTTTTTAACACAACTAAACAGGTTCCATCACTCCTGTTTTTCTCCATGACACTTGGGCCTCTATTGATCTTCTTATCGATGGCAGAAAAGACCAGCAACCGGTTCACTGCGGTTTGTGAAGTGTATGGGAGTGTGCCTTATTTTTATTTTATCGTGCATTTCTGCCTGTTGAGGGTAATAAATATTATGCTCATTCTTATAGAAGGAGTTCCCGCGAAATCATCGACTGATCTGCCGTTGGTATGGCAGGCAACAGGTTTTGCCGGTTATCCTTTATGGGCCGTATACTTATTCTGGATAGGGGTTGTTGCCATTCTGTATTATCCCTGTAAGTGGTATGGCAATTATAAGCGAACGCATGGGTATTGGTGGTTATCGTATGTGTGATTGTTTAGGAATAACGTGTGCTATTTAAACTTCTCTGTGAAACTCCGTGTCCTCTGTGCCTCTGTGGTGAAAAAAATCGAAGCGAAGGCTTTACCACAGAGGCACAGAGGACACGGAGTTTCACAGAGAGACGCGCTCATTTTTATAGTTCGTTTTTAATAGCATAACACGTTAAAATATTATTTATATTAGGAGTAGCATTCACCTGATATAAGATTCAATGCGTCCAAAAATTACTGTAAAACTTCAGTCAACCGATAAGGTCTTAGAATTACTGGGCTACCTAGCATTCATTGTATTGTGGGCCTTTACGATTTTGGCCTATAGCAACAGCAGTGGCCAGGTGCCTTCCCATTTTAATGCCGCAGGAAAAATTGATGCGATTTCAGGCAGAGACTCTTTATGGACCCTTGCAATTGTGGGCAGCTCGCTGTTTATCGGGTTATCAGTGATTCTGAGATTCCCCAACATATACAATTACCCGGTTGTTATTTCGGAAGAAAATGCAGCAAGACAATATTCCCTTGCTACCCGGTTAATACGATGGATAAGGCTGGTGACCGTTACCGCCTTTGCCGTTCTGGCTATCGATTCATACCTGCTGGCTATTCATAAAATTGATACGATTTCAAAATGGTTTTTGGTGGCGTTAGTGGTGTCAATCCTTGCAGTAATGATCGACTATTTTATTCGGTCATTTAAAAAATAAAATAATAACAATTAACGTGTTGTGCTATTAAGAGAAATGAAGTCTTCTCTTTGGTGAGCTCTTTATATGCCATAGGCATAACCGCTTTGTAGCATAATCAACGATGAGCATCTAATGCCCCAGCGGGGCTACCCATAACAATTACGAATTGATCAAATCATTAGCCGCTAAGGGTAGCCCCGCCGCGGCGGGGCATAATGGGGTTACCTGCTATTTTGCTACAAAGCGATTGCCCCGCTGGGGCAGATTGTAGCAGCGTAAACAACACAGCGGTATTTCTAATAGCACAACACGTTATCAATTAGACTTTAAAAAGGTACTAAAGTGATTTTCGCTTAGGTAAAGATCTCCGCGCCGTCATTGCGAGGCACGAAGCAATCTGTGCTGCGAATTGTATTCTCCTAGAATGTTGTAGCACAGATTGCTTCGTGCCTCGCAATGACGGCGCATGTTTTGCTATAAATAATTCCACCCATAGGGGATACAGATTGGCAGTATTGTTCAGGATTGATAAAATTACTTTCAATCACATTACTCTTCTTTTCTATTTTCTCCTTCCATAAAACCCCCGTACTTATTATACAAAAACGAAATGATCAACAACAAAACGCCAAGTGAAACGAATACGATGGTCTTGGTAATATTGTTGAGGCCCGAAATATCATAGAAGAAAAGTTTGATCAATGTTACAAGCAAAAGAATGATGGCCCCCACACGCAGATGTTTTTTCTTTTTCCAGATACCCCGGATAATCAGGAACAAAGCGTACACGCCCCACACAATGCTGATCGTTAATTTATCAGAGCTGGAAAAATGAGAAAGATCCATCCAGGCAATCAATTCACTGCTAATGATCCATACAAAGCAGAAATGGAGAAAAAGATCAACACCGATGACAAGTTTTTCTTTCAGATCAGTGGCGAGGTTCCCGCGACTGAATTGATAGATCGAAACTAAAGTGCCTCCTAAAAACACCAATGAAATATATCGCATGCTGAGGCGCAGGCTGTTTGCATAAGGATAGTTGATGGTTTCATTAACCAGGTAATTTTCCCTTAGTTCGCTGAGCAGGCGCAGGCCAAGCGTAAGAAATACCGAGACAAAAATAACGCTGAAGAAAAAGCTGACCCAGCCGAGATTCTGATTCCGGATCTTCTTCCCATTCACAAAATTCAGTATAAGGAAGAACAGCATAGAATAATTGATGATGCAGATGATCTTGCATTTATACAGGTCGCTGTCTGTAAAGGAAAGATTCGTGTGCTGTATGCCGGATACATCGGCCCATGCCTGGTTCCAGTAATTCGAGATCTCCACTTCGAATGAAAAATAGATCACCAAGAGCAAAATGGAGGGTATAAAGAACTGCATGATCGTTTCAATAGATTTTCGTGATAAAGTAGCGGCGGCAAACTTCTTTTGTTGATTGATATAATTGATCAACGACAAAGACAGGATGCATAATGCAGAAGTAAGAAAATGTACATTCAGCAAAGGCGTTATATGGCTACCCCGATCTGCAGCAGCATAGGGTGAATAATATACCGACCAATCCTGCACCAGGCTGAAAAAAGTTAGAAACAATAACGGGTAAGAAAGTATTTCATAAAAAGAAGCCTGTTTTGTTCTTCCTATCCAGAACAGCAGGGCCGCTTCGAAGGCCCATAAAAGTGTGACCCAATCTCCATTTAGCTGAACCGGGATGGCGATAGTGATAAACACCAACGCGAGACCACCAACCAGGTAAAAAAGATTTTTATCTTCTTCCTTCCGCCCGTAAATAACCAATGCCGCGAAAGAATGAAGCAGGGCATTGGCCAGTGTAAATAATCCTGTTATGTTTTCGCCTGGCCTGTCGTTGGTGAGTACCGAATATCCTATTCCATAAAAAACAAAAGCATTCGAAAGCAGGAGTATGATATCATCGGTTTCAAATTTTTGTTTTTGAAGAAGTTTGTACGCGATAAAGATCCCGTAAAAGGTTACAAAGAAGATACAGGTAAAGATTAATGAGAGGGTAAAATGTTGCGCTTCAACATACCTGTTGGCATACCATGAAAAAAAGATAACCCAGGTGAGAATGAATGAACCATAGTAAAGCGGTTTCCAGTATTTCTTTAAAGCAATGCCCAGGATTCCGATATTGATGATGGCCATATAACTGAACAGTACGACCACTTTGCCGGAGCCATCACTTAATAAAAAAGGAACGGCATAAGCGCCTATCGCACCTATATAACCTATCACCTGCCTATTATACAAAAGCGCGGCCGAGATCATAAGTACTGTAAAAACAAACATGAGTATAAATGCCAATGACTGTGGTATCAGCTCAAAAAAACTGTAGGCAGCAAACGTGATAAAATACAGGATGGCGACGGCACCGCTTACCAATACTGCACTATAATTCAGGTAGTTCTTTTTTAGTTTGATGCCGAAGCCGAGCAGGGCCAATCCCACGAGGTAACCTAAAATAATTCTTGTAAGCGGACTGATCAATTGATGATCGATAGAATACTTAGCGCCGATGCCCACACCGATCACTGTGATGATGATCCCTATTTTATTGATGAGATTTTCACCTATGAATTTTTCAATATTTGACCGGAGAGCAAAAGAGCTATTATCTGATATTGCGCGGGCAGGTTGTTTTTGCAATTTTCTTTCGTGGTACTCGCTGTATACCTGCCTGATCGTAACAGGTTCGGGGGTTTTTTCTTGCTTAGCATTTTCTACACGGGCAACTATTTTTTCTGTGATACCCGGCATATTTGTTTCAGCAGTTTGAAGCCGGTATATTTCCTTACGCAGTTCATCAATCTCCTTCGAAAAAAGTTCCTGTCGCTTCAATAGTATGTCCAGTTTTTCTAAAAGGGATGCAGCATCATTAGTCGCGGGCATGAGTAGTGATTTTAAAGAATGACGGTGGTCTCGCGACTTCAAAATACAAATTCTAGCGGCAAAACTCTCGGTAACCGGATCACCAATACCTCGGCTTATTAGTCAGAATTCAGGTATTCTTGAGTTATGTCCGGAGCATGTAACCCCAAAAAAGGCAAAAATGGGTTATGTTTTGTTGAAATAACCTAAAGCTCCTCCTTGATCCCAATATGTACATCATGCGGTGCAGGTTCTGTTCCGCCGAAGAAAGGATATAGTTTATACCCGCTGATGGTTGTGGAAGTACAGGTACGGGGGAAAGTATCTTTTTTGTTATCGAGTGTAAATTCATAACCGTTCGGAACGAGTTTTATGCCGGCAGAGTATGCCCTCCCGATTTCAACCGTACGCAGGTCCTTGAAATGCCGGACTGAATCGGTGTAGTAATAGGCATAAATATGCAGTGCCTGGTTCTGCCATGCCCAGCCGAAACGCGCAGAATGGATATGATGCGGGGCAATGGTGTACAGTGTTGTAAAAGAAACACAATCTGCAAACCCGTATAACTTATTAACGTCTCCCTGGTTGGTGGGGTCGGCGGTAGTGTAAATAGCCGTGTTATCGAATTTGAACTGGAACTTCATTTCATTCACGGCGCCTACCCGCACAATATCCGTTGAGTCTGTTGAATAGTTTTGTCCCTTTGGTATAAAATAATCTGTGAACCCTGATTGCAGCCGGTCGTATTCTTCGTTGGTGTATTGTTTTTGACAAAACAAAAACATGTTCGCGAAAAGGAACGCAAAAATAAAGTGATGCCTGAATTTATATGTAGATTTTCTATTCCACATTGTCCGCGTTTTTATCATTTGACCGAATTTCCCGAACTGCTTTAAAATTACAGATTTCAGGTTGACCGGTATTGAGTTTAACAATTTTATGATTTCATAGAGGATTCCATATACGACATACGTAACAAAAGGTGCACAGGTTTCTTTGTTGGCTTGTTATTCTCGCAAAAACTCAACGTTTAAAAAGCATCACTATTGAACCTGCAAGGGTTAATACTATCACCAGTTTGCGGTAATGTTCATCCCGTATCTTTCCTATAATGTGAATACCCGCCCAGAAACCAATGGCTAGTGTGGGGAAAAGCACCGCATCTACTTTCAAACTCTGCGTGGTGATATTCTTCCAGTAAAAAACCTGGAACGGCAGTTTAAAAAGATTCACGAATAAAAAAAGCCAGGCCGCCGTGCCAATGAAATTGTTCTTAGGCATACGCATGGCAAGAAAATAGAGGTTGGCAAATGCGCCTGCCAGGTTCCCGATCATGGTGGTGAATCCGGCTGAAAGACCGGTAGAGGCCGCAAACAGCGGATGTTGTGGCACCTGTTGCGATTTCCGGCGCTCCATCAACACAACGATAACAATGGTTATCAAAATAATCACGGCCATTATTTTCCGGAACAGGGTCTCATTCATATCCTTGCCCAGGTAAACACCCATTAGTATTCCTACGATCATCCATGGTGTGAGTTTCCAGAAATGTTTCCATTGCGCGTGGCGATTGTAATAAGCTACCGCGGCAATATCGGCAATGCAAAGAAGCGGCAGAACAATTCCTGTAGACGATTTGCTTCCAAAAACAAAGGCCATCAGGGTTACACTTAACATATCAACGCCTTTCAAACCGGCTTTACTCATCCCTATGATAAAGGAGGCCAGCATGATCAGCAGCCACTGAGAAACAGAATAGAAAGAAAGTATATCCATGAGATTTAAAAACGGAAGTTACTATGTGTTCATTGAACAGCACTAACGTTTCAACACTACCCTTCCCTTAAAACAATATTATCATGGAATACAAAGCCGGCCCATCGGACAAAAAAACAGGCATCAAAATGAAAATAAGAATGGGCCACAGAAGATTATTCGATGGCCCATTGTTATAAGGGATTCATTATAAGATCAGCGTGCTAAACATGCTATGAGCAGCTGTGCATCTTAAGACCCACAACAGTTGTTAAACAATACTATTGGCCTGTTCTGCAGCTTTACCTGCAAGGGATGTTCCCTTTTTAAAAAGCCCTTCAGCGAGTGCGTACAGGCTGTCGCCTACGCTTTCTGCCTCTTTCTTTACATCCTCAACCAATTGTTTTCCTTTTTCTGTTCTCAGGAAATAAACTGCTGCCGCGCCGGCAGCAAGGCCGATTATCCATTTCATAATTTTGGATTTAATGTGATCAAAATAATATGTCTGCCAGACTAATAATAAAATCATTCCAGCTCGGGTTTGTTTATTTTCATACTCAAATGGTTGTTTTAATATCTTTAGGAACGGCCATTTTTTAACAAACGCTCTCCCTATGACCAGAATTCCATTCGATGAAATGAAAGGCACCATTAAACAGGCTTTCCTTATTGCCGGGATGACCGAAGAAAAAGCAGATACCTGTGCCCGCATTCATACCGAATCCAGCAGGGATGGTGTGGCATCGCATGGATTGAATCGTGTGGAACGTTTTGTAGAATACCTTATGAATGGTTTGGTAAACCCGAACGCCGAACCTACACTTGAAATGAATCTTGGCGCGATGGAAATATATAACGGCAACATGGGGCCAGGAATATTGAACGCCATTTTTGCCATGAACCGTGCCACCGAAATAGCAGGAAAGAACGGCATCGGTTTGGTGAGTTTGAAAAAAACCACGCACTGGATGCGTGGCGGCGCATACGGGTGGATGGCTGCTGATAAAGGATATGTCGGTATTTGCTGGACCAATACCGAATCGTGTATGCCACCCTGGGGTTCAAAATCAGAAGCGATCGGCAACAATCCGTTCGTGATGGCAGTGCCACGTAAAGAAGGGCATATTGTGCTGGATATGGCGATGTCGCAGTACTCTTACGGTAAACTTTGGGGAACAAGAGACAAGGGGCAGAAACTTCCTTATGCCGGTGGGTTTGACCACGATGGAAATATTACCGACGATCCCGGCGCTATTGCAGAAACGCGGCGCATCTTGCCGATGGGTTACTGGAAAGGTTCGGGGTTTGCAGTACTGCTAGATTTGATCTCCGCACTTATTTCAGGAGGACTCACTACCGCAGGCATCGACAAAGCCAATAAAGGAAGTGGCGGCAGCAGCAACCAGGTATTTATCGCGATCAATCCTTTACAGATCAACACGCAGGAATTTATTGATAACGCATTGAGTGAAACGATTGCCCAGATCAAATCAGCTGTGCCCGCGAAAGAGAATGGCGAAATATTTTTTCCCGGCGAGCAATCTGTGAAAACAAGAAAGGAAAATAGCGAACTTGGAATACCGGTTGATGATAAGGTTTGGGCGAAAGTAAAAGCGTTGGCCCAGTTATGATTGAAGCGAATAATGGCACACGGATGACGCGGATTATGCTGATTGTAACGGATTGGATCTGTGCTAATCCGTTTAATCCGCGTCATCCGCGTGCCATTCTCCTCCATAATAAAATCATTTCAACATGAAAGCACTCTGCGTACAATCTCCCAACAATATTATTATTGAAGAACGCCCGATGCCTGTTATCGGATCAGCAACAGATGTTTTGATCAAAGTAAAAGCCGGCGGTATCTGCGGATCGGATGTACATATTTATCATGGAACCTCTTCAGTTGCAACTTACCCGCGCGTGATCGGTCATGAGATTGTAGGTGAAGTAGTAGAAACAGGAAATGGTGTAAATGATTTTTCCATCGGCGACCGGGTGATCATGGACCCTGTGATCAGTTGTGGTGATTGTTATCAATGCCGTATCGGCCGGCGGAATGTTTGTGGCAAACTAAGAGTAAGATCGGTGCATGTAGATGGTGGCTACCAGGAATATATTGTGGTTCCGCGGGAAAGTATTTATCATATCCCGGCGGATCTTTCCTGGGAAGAAGCTGTGATGATCGAACCGTTTACCATTGCAGAACAGGTTTGTTCGCGTGCGGGTGTTACAAAAGAGGATATTGTTTTTATCATGGGCGCAGGACCGGTTGGTTTAAGTATTTTAAAAATGGTGAAGCTATATGGCGCAACCTGTTTTATTTCTGATGTGATGGATTACAAACTAAATGCAGGAAAGGAATATGGTGCCGATATTGTGATCAATGCAAAAGAAGTTGACGTTAAAGATGAGATCCTGAAACTCACGCAAGGAAACGGTGCCACTGTAGTAATCGATGCGGCATGCACAACAAAATCATTTGAACAGGCGCTCACTTATGTCTGTTCTGCAGGGCGTGTGATCACACTGGGATTTAGTAAAGACCCTTCTGCCATTAATCAACTAAGCATCACTGCCAGGGAAATAGACGTAAGGGGATCAAGACTACACAACAACAAATTTCCCGTAGTGATCGATTATTTCAGATCGGGGAAATTGCAGGTGAAGGATATGATCACACATCGTTTTAATTTTACGGAGATACATGATGCATTAGATGTAATTGAAGATCCGGAAATTGAGAATGGGAAAGTGGTTTTGTTTTTTTAACATTTAGCTTGGCCAATTTATAATATCGTTTGCTACAACTGCACTGAGTGATTATTAAGTATTTTTACAGAATGAAAGTGCGGGAAGTATTATACAAAGGCAACTATACCATTCAGGTTTCATTTAATGATGGAACTGTTGGTATTGTTGATCTAAGCGGGCTTTTACAAAAAGGAATCTTCGAAGAGTTGAGAGACCGGTCGCTGTTCGCTAGAGTATATACCACCGGTTATTCTATTGCCTGGTCTGAAGAATTGGAGATTGATGCCGCAGCAATTTATGCTAAGTTGTCTGGGAGAACTTCCTTAATAACAAAATAGCAGCCTACCATGTTTGTTGGTGTCTGCATAAAAGATTAATTTTATATCGATGCATACCATTCGTGATTATATTCTTGTTGACCAGAATGTTCAATTTGGCAAGCCCGTATTTAAGGGCAGCAGGGTACCTGTACAAAGCCTGTTCTGGCATTTAGAAAAAGGGTACGATCTGGATAGCTTTTTAGAAGATTTCCCCAGCGTTGCCCGTAACCAGGCTGAAGCGGTAATTGAGTGGACCGCGCTTCATTTTGCTTTACCTGAAATCATCCATGATGAAACTCTTATTGGATGAAAATTTACCTGTAAAAGTTAAATATCGCTTTCGTGAACGGGGAATAGATGCACATACCGTTCGGGATATGTCGTGGCTGGGCAAACAAAACGGCGAACTTCTTTCGCTTATGCTGGATAATGAATTTGATGCATTTCTTACTATCGACAACAACCTTTCCTTTCAGCAGAATTTTCAACAATATCCCTTGCAGGTAGCCGTATTAGTGGCAAATGACAATACCTATCCTACAATCATTTCTTTTTTTGATTTGATTATGGCTGCGCTTCAGGAAAAATGGACAGGCCCGAAAGTTATTTGCCATCCTGACTTTAAACAATAATATGACCGGTATCACAATCGTTTTTTATTTTTGAATTTCGACGTACACACATGACCAAACAAGAACTCCTCCTCGAACTCCAAAACCAAACATGGGTAGCGCTAAAGCCATCTTCCACACATGGCATCGGCGTATTTGCTATCTGTGATATACCTAAGGGCACACGCAGTATTTTCTCAAAAGACAGCGGCAATTATATTCCTTTAAGTTTTGTAGAAGTAGAACAGCTTCCTCCACATTCCAAAAATTTCATCGAAACCTATTATCTCTACGACGAAAGCCACTACTTCATTCCTGCTCATGGTTGCAAGGTCATGGATATGGCGAATTACCTGAATCATTCATCTGAACCAAATATTATTTCTGTTGAGGAGGGACTTTGGTTTGAAGCGCTCAGAAATATTAAGGAAGGAGAGGAATTGTTTGTGGATTACGGGGAGATCGTGGAGGGAATGGAGGGGTATTGAATGTTGAATATCGAACAGGGAATTTTGAATATTGAAGGATGTGCAGCTTCAAATATTATCTTTCCCCAATTGGGCTTTCACCACTTCATTTCCGGGTGGAATGCTTTTTTAATACATGACCCTAAACGTAATTTATGCCAAACTGGTTAAGAACATTACTCGCAGGATGGGGCGCGTCCAAATGGGGAGGCGGATGCCTGGGTACCATCGTGGTTTTCGTGATATTGTATTGGTTATTGGGACATGTTGGGTGTAACTGATCAATTCGCGGATTGACGGTCGGCCCGCTTAAGCGGGCTGAACGGTTAACGTCCTTTCTTCATCCAGTCATTAATAAATGATACATAAGAATCACTTACAGGTAACTCAACACCATTGGCCAATGTAAGTTTTCGATTGAGGATAGACTGCACTTTATTTACGGGAACGATATAGCTTCGATGGATGCGTTGAAATTTTTCTTCGGGTAATTTTTCCATCACAGCTTTTAACGTCATTAAAGTAAGCACGGGTTTTGCATTGGTTAAATGTATTTTGATATAATCTTCCAGCCCTTCTATATAATCGATCTCATTCATTTCTATTTTGACCATGCGATATTCGGAGCGCACAAAAAAATGTTCTTCGGTAGCTGCTTTTGCAGGGTATTTCACTGCATGAAAATCGATCACACGTCTCGCAGCTTTTAAAAATCGTTCGAATGAAATGGGTTTTAATAAATAATCCACTGCTTCGAGCTCAAACCCTTCGAAGGCAAATTTCTTATAGGCCGTTGTAAAAATCGTGGCGGGCTTGTCTTTCAGTGAACGCACCAGTTCAATGCCTGTGATATCCGGCATATTGATATCTATAAAAAGAAGGTCGATGGTATTCACACGTAAAAACTCTCCGCCTGTGATGGCATCATCAAAAGTTTGTACCAGTTGCAATTCCGGCACACGCTCAATATATTGTTTGATGAGTTCAAGAGCTAGTGGCTCATCATCTATGGCGATACATTTTAATTGCATGTTAATTTATTTTCTAAGGTGTTTAGCGTTCAGGCCGCACAAGCGTCCCGACCGCTAACTATATAATGATAATTGAATATTGAACATTCCGTTCCCTCGTGTTATTTCAAGTTTGTGTTTTCCGGGATATAAATGTTCGAGCCGTTTTCTTGTGTTATCGATACCGATGCCTGTTCTTTCTATCTTCCGGTCGGTGGCAAATAACGGATTCTGCGTTAAGAAATCTATCCTGCCATCGGTTGCGAGCAGTTTTATGATAAGGTTGCTATGCACATGGTTACTGGTTCCGTATTTAAAAACGTTTTCGATAAACGTCATCAATATCAAGGGTGTGATCTTTTTATTCTCCAGGTCGCCTGTTACCGTGTATTCCAATGAAACTTTTTTCCCAAGCCGCAATTTCTGCAGGTCTATATAATCAGTAATGCAATCCACTTCGTTTTGCAGCGATACATAATCTTCGTGCACATCATCGGTTACATAACGCATGATGTTTGATAGTTTCATAATGGTTCCGGCTGTATTCTCATTTTTTGTAACGGCCATCGAATAAATATTATTCAGTGTATTGAACAAAAAATGCGGGTTGATCTGTGCTTTCAGGAATGAGAGTTCGGCATTAGCCTTATCAGCTTCGGCTCTTGCCGCGCGCTCTGTTGTTTCGCGCCATTTGCGGGTGAGATCCATTGCTACACTCAGCGTGATGATCATGATAAACAAGGTTACGCTGATTATGTCTATCCCACGGTTACCTCCTCTTTGCCCGCCGCGCATCTGGTTTGGAGGGGAGCCGAATTTAATATCCTGGGGAGGTGGTTGCCGCATCCTGTTTTCCATGGGCGGGCCTCCACGTGTGCTGGACATCAATTGTTCAAAAGGCTTTACTGTAAAAACACTGAGTGCCAGTAAGAGCATTGCTATAACATAAACCAGTTTTCTTTTATTAGCAAACAACTGCGGCAACATGAAATAGCTGTGCAGGTAAAATACTGCTACATAGTAGAAGCTGAACTGCCAATACTGGTAGTGAGAAAGAATATCCAGGAGGCTGGTATTGTTCCTTGATTGTCCCAATATAAAAACCAGCGGCAGACACTGGAAAAGCAGCCAGCCCGTAATATGTGTGGCAATAACGGGTAACCTTAGTTGCTTCATCTGGCAAAGAAAGTTAGGCTTTGTGGCTTAGAAGACCATGTATCGGTTAGGGGAAGGTTTGTATAGACGAATAGAATATTGAATCCGCCGAGGCGGAAGCAAGGAATTTTGAATGTTGAAGCAGGAGATGGCTGATTTTGCTCACCGGCGGCTGATGGAAGTACACACTTTATGCATAACAATTTATCAAATGTTTAATGTTAACCTATTTTTATTCTATTTCAGGGTTACTTTTTATCCAAAAATGTATTAAGGGGTAGACATAAACTTTCAAAATGATACAGAAAACCTATTTCAAGACAAAAGATTACTGCAAAGTAAAATTTTCATTTGCTGTTGAAAATGCTGAAACGGTTGAGATCCTCGGTCTTAACAGCGATTGGGAAAACGCCATCGTTATGAGCAAAAAGAAGGACGGCAGTTTTAGTTGCGATGTATCATTGCCTAAAGATTCAAAACACGAATTCAAATACCGCGTAAACACCAGCGAGTGGATCAACGATCCTACCGCGGATAGCGAAAGCCCTAATGTGTACGGCGGAAGCAATAGTGTGATCTCTTTATAGTGAATAGTGAATGGGCAATAGTGAATAACCAGGACCAGTTCGCTTAACAATTCACTATTGCCTGTTCACTAAAACTTTGTCTTTTTTAATTGAACTGCGGCGCATTTTACTTTGCCCCCGCCAACAAATCACAGAATCTTACTGGCTTTATATTATCTGAACACCCGTTCATGATTTTTTGTGTTGGTATTCCTTCCTTTTCCTATTTTCGTCCTGTAAAGCCGTTATCCAAAAATATAACAGCAGCCAACTTTTACCAATTTACCGCCGATGAACATCTAAACAGAGCTTAGAACTTCTAAGTGTTTAGGCTCACATACTCCGCACCCTGCACAATGGATGATCCGTTGTGGCTTATCTCTATTTATAAATCAATGTAAGAAAGCTGTGAGCCTTGAGCTATGAGCGTGAGCTAAAAAACGCAAAGCCATAACTTAACCGGCAGTTTACCTTACTTCAATAATTTTATTTACGTAATGACTATTCATACAGATCAAAAAAACAAAAGATCTCTTTGGTCCTGGCTCAAAGAATCACTTAACAGCGAACACCAGGATTTTACAACAGGCAGTATCCGTAAAGCTATTTTCATGCTGGCCATTCCCATGATACTTGAAATGTGCATGGAATCGGTCTTTGCTGTGGTAGACATTTTTTTCGTAGGCAAACTCGGTCCGCATGCGGCGGCTACTGTCGGGCTTACGGAATCTTTTTTAACCATTGTTTACTCTGTTGCCATAGGTCTTAGCATGGCCGCAACCGCTTTGGTAGCAAGACGTGTGGGTGAAAAAAATTATGATGGTGCTGCTAAAGCCGGTGCACAGGCAGCTATTCTTTCTTTTGCAGTAACCCTCATCATTAGCGTGATCGGTTTCTTTTTTGCAGAAAATGTTTTACAGCTCATGGGTGGCGACGCACAGGTGCTGGCGATGGGGTCTTCCTATACACGCATCATGTTAACAGGTAATGTGGTGATCATGTTGTTGTTCCTCATCAATGGTATCTTCCGCGGGGCGGGTGATGCGGCTATTGCGATGCGTAGCTTGTGGCTCGCTAATATCTGTAACATCATCCTGTGCCCGATCTTAATTCATAAATATGGATTGCCCGGAGCTGCTATGGCAACTACTACGGGTAGAAGCATTGGTGTTATCTACCAGGTTTATCATTTGTTTAAAGGAAAAGGAGTGATCAAAATTCACCTGCATCATTTTGTTCCGGATCTGAGTGTACTGAAACCTATTCTCAAAATTGCCTCAACCGCTACTTTACAATTCCTGATCGGTTCTGCCAGCTGGATAGCAATGGCCCGGATCATCTCAGGTTTTGGAAGCGATGCTATTGCGGGTTATACCATCGCCATTCGTTTACTTATTTTCTTTTTAATGCCCGCATGGGGATTGAGTAACGCAGCGGCTACATTGGTTGGACAAAACCTAGGTGCTAAACAACCAGAACGCGCAGAAACATCCGTTTGGAAAACAGCGCAATACAACGCTATTTTTATGGGGGTCGTTTCGTTACTCTTTATTGTATGCGCGGAATTCTTTGTAGGGCTGATCAATTCCGATCCCAATGTGGTGAAAACGGCAGTATTGGCATTACGCATTGTAAGCTGCGGTTATATTTTTTATGGCGTAGGGATGGTAATGATCAATGCCTTCAACGGCGCGGGAGATAGCAAAACACCGACATGGATCAATTTTTTCTGGTTCTGGATATTTCAAATACCCCTTGCCTATTTACTGGCCGATGTTTTAAAAATGGGACCCACCGGTGTATTCATCGCCATCGTGGTTACTGAAACCTGCATTACCATTACCAGTGTGATCCTTTTCAAAAAGGGGAAATGGAAACTGATCAAACTTTAGCAATTCCTCTGTGAAACTCTGTGTCCTCAGTGTCTCTGTGGTGAAAAAAGATCGAAGCGAAGACTTTACCACAGAGACACTGAGGACACAGAGTTTCACAGAGATTTTTAGAACCAGCCACGTCTCCTGAATACAAAGATCATCCAGATCGGAACGATCAGCATGAGACCGATGGCAATAAAAAATCCGTATTGATTGTGCAGGTAAGGGATCCTGTCGAAGTTCATTCCGAAAATTCCGCCGATCACAGTTGCGGGTGCGAGTAAGCAGGTTACTACCGCCATTACTTTCATCACTTCATTCATCTTCAGGTTCACATTGCTGAGATAGAGATCCTGCAGGTTCATCATCATATCGCGATAGTTTTCTGCGAGGTCATTTGCCTGTACAATATGGTCGTAGATATCCTTGAAATATTTGGTGGTGCGTTCTTCCAGCAGGTCGCTATCGCTCCTGATAAAACCGTTCACAAGATCACGCACCGGGCTCACGTTACGTTTCAATACGATCAGTTCTTTGCGCAGGTTATTGATCTCAGCCAATGCGCGCGTATTACTGCTACGGATGATCTTCTCTTCCAGCATCTCAATGTTCTCTCCTAATTTCTCCATCACCACATAGTAATGGTCAACGATCATATCCAATAATGCATAACACAAATAATCGGCCTTGCTTTGACGGAGCTTACTACCTGGCACGCGGAGTTTATCGCGTATCGTATCAAATACGTCGCGATGCGAATCTTCCTGGAAAGAGATCACGAAATTTTTTCCCAATACAATACTGATCTGCTCGGTTTCCACGGCACCGGTGCGGTCATTGAAATAAAGCATGTTGAGCAGGCAAAAAAGTATCGGGTCCATCTCGTCCATCTTGGGGCGCTGCCCAACACTCATGATATCCTCGATAATAAGGGGATGGATATTAAAATGGGTACAGATCGTTTCCACTGCATCTTTTCTTAATCCGTCCACATTGATCCAGGTAATATGCTCGTTGTCCCTGAAACGGAAACTGTCCTCGATCTTCTCCAGGCATTTTTCTTCCAGTTCATGTGGGGAATAATCAAATGCACAGATCTTGATCTCGCTTGCCTCTTCGCGCTTAGGCACAACCGTTGGATTCACCTGGAAAATATCCCTTGTACGTCTGGTATTGAACAGGGAAGCGACCTTAAAATATTTGAGATATTTATTCTCCATGTGTTGAAGGTACGAATTAGCCATTACGAATCAGCGGGTCGCAGGCTTATGGATTTTGAAAATACTGCGCATTGATGAATGCTGTTTCGTTTTTACATTTGCGGTCAACTATTGACAATGCCCGTACTTCCCAACCCTTCCTTTAAAACTCCTTTCTGGCAATTTGGCGGGCATTTACAAACCATTTTTCCGAGCCTGTTCAGGAAAGTTAATTTCAGGTACCAGCAAAGAGAAAGACTGGAATTACCGGATGATGATTTTGTGGATCTTGACTGGCATTTTATCGGGTCTGAAAGAAAAAAACTGGTCATCATCACGCATGGCCTCGAGGGCGATTCGCAAAGGCACTATGTGATGGGGATGGCAAAAATATTTACAGAAAATGGCTATGATGCATTGGGATGGAACTGCCGGAGTTGCAGCGGTGAACTGAACCGGCTTCCTCGTTTTTACCATCATGGTGATGCGAGTGATCTCAGGTACGTGATCGCTCACGCCATTCAAACATATGGATACGAAGAAATTGTGCTGGTTGGATTCAGTATGGGTGGCAGTCTGAGTTTACGCGCTATTGCAGAATACCCGGATAGTGTTCCTTCGCAAATAAAAAAAGTAATTGGGTTTTCTGTTCCCTGCGATCTGTTGAGCAGTGTAAAAATATTATCAGAATCAACCAATAAAATTTACAGCACCCGTTTTCTCCGCAAGCTGGGTGAGAAAATAAAACAGAAAGAAAAATTATTTCCAACCCTGATTAGCCATGAAGGCTACAAAAAGATCAAACACTTTGTAGATTTCGATAACCGTTACACCGCCCCGCTGCATGGCTTTACCGATGCTTATGATTTCTATACACGCGCCAGTGTAAAACCTTTCTTGCTCAATATTCGAATTCCTTCGCTGATCGTGCAGGCGAAGAACGATAGTTTCTTGTCTGCCGAATGTTTTTGTTATGATGAGGCCAACAACAATGAAAATCTTTTTATGGAAACACCTGATAAGGGCGGTCATTGCGGGTTTATGTTAGCGGGGTCGGAGTATTCGTGGGCGGAGTTGCGGGCATTGGAGTTTGCGGAGGGCACTTTGCCACGCCTTTTAAGGCGTGGATAAAGAAGTAATATTTACCATTTTACAATGGGGCTTCCAGCCCCTAGTTCTTTGTAAATTTAGAACCCCGCCTTAACACGCGGGGCTGGAAGCCCCGGAAGTATATTCATCTTCCCTTTTGACCCACGCCCTAAAGGGCGTGGCAAAAAAGGACACAGCAAAAATGATTAGTCATCTCTTCCGTTGAGCATTGCTACAGTCATCCTTATCTCCAGGTAACTCATTCCTTCGGGCAAATTATCCTTTAATAATTTCAAACTTAACCTTCCATATTTATTGGCCGCTGTAGTGATTAATTCTTGTTTAGCAGTTGAAACAAATGTATTCACATCAAGTTCGCCAGTGGTTACGTAATGACTTAAATGTGTTTCAATGGTCGTCTGTGCCAATTCGCGTTCGGCAGCGATTTCGGAAATGGTCATACCCGAACGATACATCTCATAACTGATCTTCTTAGTTTCAGAAGCCCTTTCACGTGGTACCGCAACTCTTGGCGGCTTTTTTGTTTTTGTCGGTTGCTTTAATTCCATCCGTGTGGCCAACGAGTGATCATTACAATAGTCCTGTATCTTTTCTAAGAACGGCATACCATAACGCTCTATCTTGAATGCACCGAAGCCGGATATTTTAGGAAGATCATTTTTTGAAAGCGGGAGATAGGTAGCGAGGTCCAGCAAAGTACTATCACTGAATATCAAATAAGCAGGCACATTTTCTTCGTGTGCAATGCGGTTTCGAAGTTTTTTTAATTCCTCAAACAATTCCTTTTCATAATCGTGTTGTTGATAGATCACCGGTTCTTTTGCGATCGTTACCTGTACCGGTGCTGATAAATAGGCTTTCTCATTTTTAAACAATACCCGGTTACTTTTGTCCGTCAATTTCATTACAGGAAACTCTCCACCGCTTTGTTGCAGGTACCCATAGTGCAGTAATTCTTTTATATAATGCATCCATTCTTCCTTGGGCGTATCTTTTCCGATGCCGTAGACAGATAATTTTTTATGCTGTTCTTTTATTTTTTCGCTGTTGCTTCCTTTTAGAATATCAACTACGTAACGCATGCCGAATGATTGGTTGAGCCGGTAAACGGCGCTCAATATTTTCTGCGCAATAACCGTACTCTCCTTTAATTCAGGTTTATCGAGACAGTTATCACAACTGCCGCAATAATCAGGCGCGTCTTCTCCGAAATAATTCAGCAAATATTTTCTGCGGCAGGAGCGTGTTTCGCAGAGTCCTACCATCTGGTCGAGTTTTTTTAAAAGGATCTGTGTTTGCTCCGGATTGTTTTCTATTTGTGCAAAGCCACGCAGTTTCATTACATCGCCTGCTCCGTAGAATAAAATGGCTTCACTATGCAATCCATCGCGACCGGCGCGGCCCGTTTCCTGGTAATAGCCTTCCATATTTTTCGGCAGGTCCGCATGCACCACAAAACGCACATTGCTTTTATTGATGCCCATCCCGAATGCGATCGTTGCCACCATGATGCGGATATCATCCTTCAAAAAAAGATCCTGCCGTTCATCGCGCACAGATTTTTCGAGGCCTGCGTGGTAAGCTGCCGCACTAATGCCATCTGCGCGAAGATCTTCTGCTAACTTTTCTGTTGCGGCCCTGCTCAAACAATAGATAATGCCGCTATCATCTTTGTGTTCTTCGAGATAATCAACCAGCACATCGTAAAAACCTTTTTTGGGTTTGATGTAATAGTAAATATTAGGGCGATTGAAACTGTTCTCAAAAACACGGTAATCTGTAACATGTAATTGTTCAATGATGTCTTTCTTCGTCAGCGCATCTGCTGTTGCGGTTAGTGCTATAATAGGTATGGATGGAAATTTTTCTTTCAGCTGGCTCAATACGCGATATTCAGGCCTGAAATCATGTCCCCATTGACTGATGCAATGCGCCTCATCGATCGCAAATAATGAAACGGGGATCTCCTGCAGGAAACGCAAGAACTGAATCTCCCCACCCACTAATCTTTCCGGTGCTACATATAATAATTTCAATTCGTTGCGGCGAAGCTGTTGCAGGATGAATGATTGCTCGCTACTGCTCTGCGAGCTGTTTAGGAAAGCTGCTTTTACACCGCTTAACACCAATGCATCTACCTGGTCCTTCATCAATGCGATCAACGGACTCACAACGATCGTCACGCCCGGCAAACACAAAGCAGGCACCTGGTAGCAAAGGCTTTTGCCTCCACCGGTTGGCATCAGCACTACCGCATCCTTGCCTTTTAACAGGTGTGTGATGATCTCTTCCTGGTTATGGCGGAACTCGGTGTAGCCGAAAACAGATTCAAGAATACTATGTGGTGTGGCGATGGTTGTCATAATTATTGCTGCAAGATAATGTTCGGCCTGATCACTTGGTAAAGAGTTACTACGCAAAAAAAACGGGTGTTTTTCCCGTTGTACGGCATCAGTGTTTTATGTTGCTTTGCATTTCACGATTTACCAGCAACTTAGCAGCAGGCCCAATTATTAACTGTTTAAAGTCGTATCCTATGAAAAACTCCATTGCCGGTAAAGGGGGGGACGATAATTGTTATGGCCCATTTATTCTGATAAGAAGAGGTTGTCTTGAAAAGGATAACCTCTTTCATTTTGTGTAAGATGGCAAGTTGTTATTTCCCGAATGAAAAAGGTTGCCATTTATAGACAACCTTTTATAATCAATTCAGAACGAGTTGATCCTATAACTCCCTTATCCAAATATTCCTATAACTCATCGGCTGCCCGCCATCCCTGCCATGATCCTGCAATACGATGGGTTCTTTATCGCCCACCTTTGTATATTTTGGCTGGCCTATCCATTCTGTGTTTCCTTTGATCTCTACATTGTTTTGCACCAATATACCGTTATGCAAAACAGTGATGCGTGCAGGCGATTGTACGGAACCATCTGCATTAAATTTCGCAGTGGTAAAGATCACATCATAGGTTTGCCATTCGCCGGGTTTGCGGCTGGCGTTTACTAAGGGAATGTGTTGTTTATAAATACTTCCGGCCTGCCCGTTCACATAGGTTGGGTTATCGTATGAATCCAATACCTGCAATTCATATTTTCCCATGAAAAAGATCCCACTGTTACCGCGCGTCTGACTGGCTCCTGCAACCGTGGCAGGTTCGCGCCATTCAATATGTAACTGGCAATTGCCGAATTTTTGTTTGGTGGCAACATTGCCTGAACCTTTTACAACAGTTAATGCACCATCCGCATCTATTTTCCATCCAACAGCGCCGCCGTTCTCTTTTTGCAATTGATCAACATTCTTTCCATTGAATATAACGATGGCATCGGAAGGCGCTTCGCCAGCATTGGTTCCAGGCGTTACCATTTTAGGTACGGGTGTCCATACTTCTGTTTTTTCAGATTCTTTTTGCAGGCTGTCTTGCCTGGATCTGTTTTGGGCCTGGGTTGTGGTTGCCAAAAGAAGGATTGTGCTTGAGAATAGAAGTTTTGTTTTCATATTTGTTGGTTGACCCCTCCTGGCTTCCCCTGGGAGGGGAGGTAGGTGGGTTGTTTAAATTTTTGGTAATTGATACCCGTTATTATATTCTTTCATGAAATATTTTTTGTTGATCGCATCGTCTTTGAATTGTTGTTTGTTGGCATCCCATAATATTTTTTGCCCGGTTCGGTAAGCGATGTTTCCCATTTGGGCAAAGCTGGCGATATCAGAGCCGGCTTGTATGGGACAGGCAAGATCTTTTAGATTTCTTGATTTTATTGTGTCTACAAAATTTACCCAGTGTTTGTCTAAGCCGTTATCCTCTGATTTATGGAATGGTTCAACCACTTTATGATCATTCTTTTTTTCTTCCAGCACTTCCCATCCGTTGCGGTTCAAAACCAAAGTTCCGTTGTTGCCAATGAATGCGATGCCGTGGTCTTTTCCATAATTGCCATTGCCGATTCCTACGGCATGATCCCATACAATATTGAATCCATCAAATTCATACAGGGCCATTAATGTGTCAGGTGTTTCATCTGCTGAATCGGGTTTGGCAAATTTTCCGCCGACGGTTACAATTGATTTAGGATTGGCTTCTTTCATCCCAATCAATGCATAGTCTAATAAATGCACGCCCCAATCTGTCATCAATCCCCCCGCATAATCCCAGAACCAACGGAAGGTGAAATGAAAACGGTTGATGTTGAAGGGCCTTGTTGGCGCCGGTCCCAGCCATGATTTATAATCTACGCCGGGAGGAGTTAGTGTGTTGGGTCTTATTGTGAGCGGTTGTTTCCAATCGAGGTAACACCAGACTTTTACGGTGCGTATATTCCCGAGTTTGCCACTATGCACATAAGCGATCGCATCTTTAAAATGTTGCTGGCTTCTTTGCCACTGGCCGCATTGTACAACATTGTTATATCGTTGTTGCGCTTTTACCATCGCCCGACATTCGCCAATGGAATTGCCAACCGGTTTTTCTACAAAAATATCCTTCCCCGCTTCAGAAGCATGAATCATTTGTAAAGCATGCCAGTGATCGGGGGTGCCGATAATCACAGCATCTATATCTTTTCGTTCAAGCATTTGGCGGTAATCGCCGTAGGTTTTTACTTCGGATGCCTGGGGTTTACTCTTTGCAAGATCACCCATCCGCTTATCGAGAACGTTCTGATCAACATCACATAATGCCACGATGTTTACACCGGGCACTTTCAGCGCGGCATTTACATTGGACCATCCCTGGCCATTGATGCCGATAGCCGCAATATTCAACTGATCGCTTGGTGCCACACGGTTCTTAAAATAGGCAAATGCTTTGCTGTTAACGGCCGACGTAAGCATACTACCCCCTGCTACATACGCGGCGTTGCGTAAAAAAATTCTTCTTGATGGCATATAATAGATTGACGGGTAATTGCGTGAGAAAAAATAAGCACTTTTTGGCAGATAGAACGCGGAAATAATAAAGTCCTGGGAAATCGAATCAGGACGTGAGCAATGAGTGGCAATTCTTTTTTAACCCCAGCTTTTAAGCTGGGGTTTCAACCTTCCCCTTTGAATACAGGGCTTTAGCCCTAACTGCTTTTTTATTTTGAGATCGTCGCCAATTATCGTTCATATTTTATTGCAAAAGCAATCATGGCTAAAGCCGGGATTCTTGTGTGCATCACCTCCCCAGCTTAAAAGCTGGGGTTAAATAACAGGTTTCGACATTTTAGACAACCTCACCGTCTTATCCCTTTGTATATTTTCAGTTCCCTCCGCAGGAAAATCTTCTACCTGTAGCTCTATCCTCCGCGTAATATCATTCAATGAGGTCAGGCGTTGAACGGTATAAGGTATCGTATCCAGGCCCGATACAAACTTGAGCAGGTAAGTGTACATACCGATCAGGTTACCGGCCAGAATAGTAGTTCCTGTTCCGGTATTCGTTACCAGCAGAGAGATCCCGATCACGATCATGACCAGCAACTCCATAAAACCAAAATTCCATGCTTCCTGGTCGCTGATACGTATCTGCCAGTGGCGGAGATTGTTGAAATGTTTGAAGATGGCGCTTTTATCACCGGAAGAAATAATATCTACCTGTTGTTCCAGTTCATCATTCTTGAGCCTGTTCAAACGCTTCATTCTTTTCCCATATATATAACTGATACCCACCACCGGTAAAAGAATGGCAAAACATAAAGCAACAACGGAACTGTCGTAGAAATATAATAAAATGGCTGAACCCAATAAATTGTAAGCCGCTTCTATCACATATACCAGGTCAAATTCCAGAAAATCAACAAACTCACGCGCGAGTGTTGAGTGAGCGCTGAGTTTGGATACTTCTGACTGATCAATCCGACGCGATAAAAAACGCGTTACAAGTGAAGTATAAATAGCAGAATAGGTTCGTGTATCATAACGATGGCGCAGGGTGCCGATGATGATCCATGCAAGATGTACAACGGAAAGAACGATCAATCCCTTATAACTTCCTTTGATCAGGTCGTTCACCGCCTCGCCCAAAAAGAACGGGCGGAGTAATGAACCCAGCATCTCGATTGAAAATAATAAGTACGTGAACACCAGCTGCATCCGGTGCTTCTGCATTAGCTTTCGAAGAATCTCAAATCTTGACATGTATGACTCCCTTTCTTATATGCATGTTTAGACGTTGGTTAGCACTGAAATCACTCGGTGCGTTGGTTTTTGTCCATAGGCAATAGTCCATGGCAGATCGTAACTATGGACCATGGACTATCGGCTATGGTCCAACTGCCTTCTTAATGGGTAATAAATAGACTCAAAAAACGGGGCGATGTTTAAGACGGTGCGTTACTTTCTCTCTCCGTAACCGAATTACCCGGTTTACCTGTAACGAGGCCACGGCAATTGGCTGCACCGCATTGGCATTGAAAAGGCTCCATGTTTGCATCCAGGAAAGATGCGTAGTCGAGGGTTAGTTCCTGGCCCAGGTTGATCTGTGTGAGTGCGATCACGTTCAGACCATCATAGGCTGTGTTGGGTTGGCAACAATGGTTTTGTGGAGCCCATTCCGCCGGATCATCATCCCAGAGCAAAAATACTTCATTACTTAAAGGATACGCGTAGCGGCGGAAGATTAACTTTTCGTTTTCGGGCCAGTTCTCCTCTACAAAACGCCGGGTAATGATGCGTTGCTGGCGGCCCTCGCCCTTGAAGACCAACTCTTTAGGTTTTATCTGCCGGGTGGCATAGATCCCGTAACCGGAAATGGCATTTCCTTTAACTATATATTTTTTCTGTATACGTTCGTACCGGGCCATGCCTTCGGCGATCATAAGCCGGAGAAAAGCAGCCTGACCGGCGCCATCGTGTTTGAGGATATGGTCCGCGGACCCTTCATATCCTTCACCATAAAAAACAGAGCAGGTAAAATTGATCTCGAGAAAATATAGCTGGCCCTTATCATTCAAACGGAAATCGAGCCGTGCATAACCGGCACCGTTAAACCCTTTGAAGATCTTTTCTGCCGCTTCACGAAGTTGTTTTTCAATAATAGGATCGTTACACGGAATATTTGCATTGGGATGCAGCTCCGATGTTTTTAACGCATAGGTCTTGAATGCAAAACCTTCGGGGAAAATATATTCAACCGGTTTAAATGTAGTTGCGGTTTTACCATCTGCATTTGCTGCGATAAGTACGGTGAACTCGCGGCCGGCGATATATTCTTCGGCAAGCAGTTGAGGATACTCGTTAAGTGTGGCAGCTACTTTTTCTGTGAGCTCTTCTTTGTTATGCACCAGTGAATGTTCATCAACGCCAAGGCTATCGCCTGCTTTGGCGGGCTTAACAAACAAAGGGAATTGTAAACGTTTACAAGCGGTTTCAATATCGGCCTCTTCTTCTATCAATACATAGTTGGGTGCAGCAATTCCTTCGCAATAGGCCACATACTTCATCAGCTCTTTGGGCGGATCATATAATAGAGCAGTCGGGCCCGTATAAGGCAATTTGAGCAGGTCAAGTGTATAGATCACATCTATCGAAGGAACTTCCCACTCAAGATAACCTTCGCAGAGGTTCACAAAAATATCGTAGCCGTGATGTTGTAATGCTTTAAGTTGTTTGTAAGTAGTGAGTTTGTTCAGGAAAACATGATCAACCTGGTCGCCTGGTAACAATGCAGAAAGATCGCGCGGCGGATCATAATTTTTGTAATCCACATCGGAGGTTGAGTAGTCGGGTTGTAGTACGCAGATCTTCATTTTCTCACAAAGGCATTAACCTGCTTTCCTGCGGACAGGGGGTGCAATGAATTGTTTTGGTTTACGGATCATTTCTTTTCTCCTGAACGCATCGTTGATGATGGCAACGATCAGTTCGGTGAAGGAGATCCCGCTCATGCGCAATATAGCGCCAATAGATGTATAATCTTCATCTTCACTTAGCCCGCATTGTGCATTTACTTCAAGCACGTATAATTTTTTTGTGGATTGATCCATACGGATATCCACCCTTGTATAACCAGTACCACCTGTTGCGATGTATGCATCTAAACTTAATTGTTTGATGGCGGCATGTAATGATGGATCGGGCGATTGGTATTCGTAAAAATTATCTTCACCCGGCATCGGCGTTTCTTCTTCATAGATCTCCCATAAACGATCAAACGATAAAAATTTTTCTGTATCGGGAAGTGAGGGATGAAATACTCTTTCTACGGGTTCGAGTACAGTGCATTGTTTTGGAAATTTGGCAGAGCCAACGATCATGGTGGTGAACTCAGGGCCTTTGATAAATTCTTCGGCGATAATGCCATCGGTGGCGAGGTTCCACCCCCGGTAACCATCAAACATATTTTGTACCTGCTGTTGCAGTTCTCCTTTTGTATGCACCACATTCTTTATTCCAACACCCATACTGCCACCGGATACAGCTGGTTTTACAATAACAGGCGAACCCAGTTCTTCTAAGATACTATCTGTATTCTGTTCTCTTGATGTGATCGCAACCCATTTTGCATTGGGAACCTGGGCCTTATCAAAAGCCTCTTTCATCGGTATTTTAGAAGTGGTGATCCGGTAAAAATATTCATCCGACCCTGTGTAAACCAATTCGTTTGCTTCGAGTAACTGCACAACCGAAATGCCCGGTGTGCCATTCACTTCATCACCATCGCATAAATTCAACACGAGCGGAAAGAACCTGCCCTCTTCTTTTTCTGCAACGATATTTTCGATGATCATTTCATAATCATCTACTGTTACCGGCTGCCAGTGCCAGGGAACAGACAGTTCAGTAAATATTTTTGTGTATTCAGCAATGCTCTGCGAAAAATCGTAGTAGTAATCAATATTCGCATCGTTCGTTACAAGATAGGGAGCCAGCACCCAAACTTTCAGCCTGTTGCGCGGTACCGCAGGTATCCATTCGGTAGAGAGAGGCATGGGTTTATTTCTTCTTTCTGTTTAAGAGTTGTTCCTGTATAAAATCTGTAAGCTTATAGCGCGTAGTCTCTTCGTCTGATAAATAAGCTGCGCCCTGTATGCGATGTAAACATTTATCTGTGCCGCAAAAACAATCAAAAGCCTGTGTCATAGCCCATTCGCTTGATGGATAAAAAAACATCAACTCATCACCTGGTTGAATTTCTTTTAACGCAAGCAGTTTCATATTTGTTGTATCAAAAAAAACATTGGGCTCGCAACTGTGATTGATGTATTGCAAAAACTCTGGTAATAAGGTGATGTGTTTGTTCTCACCTGTTTGAACAGTAAGATAAGTGGGCAGCTCTAAGATTTTATCGGCAGAGAATTCGCTGATCATATCACCCGTATCAAAGAACGCAGCGGCGTGTAATGATTTTTCACCTGTTAAACTGTTTTGCATGATATCTGCAAAACCATGCTTGCTCAGCATTTTATAAGCGGACGTAACAGCTGTGATCATAAACGTTGGAGGGTTAGAATAGTAATAAGTTTAAAATTCAATAAAATATAGATGGATATTGAATTTAAGGATGTTTAATACTCCACATTTATGGGTCAATTTATTAACAGGTAAGAATGATTTTATGATCTATTAAAACGAGATCAATAGAATAGTTGACTGGAGGATGATGTAAAGTTGATTTTTTGATGATCTCCGGTAATGGGAAGTTTACCGTTCAGGCCGCTTTAGCGTCCCGACCGGGTTGACCGGAGCATCTTGATCACCAAAGCATAAAGGATCATATGACGAATTTCTTTGGGGGCGGAAGCGAGAAAAGGCTGTTTCATTTTGCAGGTGCAATGAGGGTATGCATTGCCATACTAATGTAAGTATTAATTTTTACTGGAGTATACTCATACGTCAAAAAATATGTCAGTTGCATTGACCTTGTTACCTGATGAGTAATAAGGAAAAGATATTGACCCGCTTTGCCACACACCTTACAAAGCTCAGGCAGGAAAAGGGGCTCAGTATCCGTCAATTGGCCGCCGCGTCGGGCCTGGAGTATAGCCAGGTACAACGCATTGAAAAAGGAAAGGTCAATTTTGCTTTTACCACGCTTATCTCCCTGGCACAGGGCCTGGATGTTGACCTTGGCGAATTGCTTGAAGAGTATAAAATCCCTAGGTCATGAAGAACCAAGGTCCAAGCATCAAGGTCCAAGTATCAAGGTCCAGGAATCAAGAGACAAGTATCAAGTCTTGAACCCTGAGTCTTGTTTCTTGCCTCTTGACACTTGTTTCTTGTTCCCCGAACTTTCGTTCCTGCGCAAAAAAATACCGTGTTTAAACGGTTGTTTCTGCTTCTTCACCTGATTACTTTAGATATGGAAAATGCCGGGGAAGATTCCCGGCAACCCTTAGGAAGTATTAATACCCATCAATTCTTTTCGTTTTTAGCGCCGGTAAATAACAGGTATTAATAACCGTAATAAAGACATTCAAAACCTCTGTATATGGAAAGAAGAAATATCAGGATCCTGATCGCCGATGATCATATTCTTTACCGGAACGGGTTGCGCAATCTCCTCACACAGGTTAGAAACGTGGAGGTGATCGGCGAAGCAGCGAACGGACAGGAGCTCGTAAGGCGCTCAATTGAACTCACGCCGGATGTTATTTTGACCGATATCGGCATGCCGGTAATGGATGGCGTGCTTGCTACCAAAGAGATCGCCAGAAGAAAACTCGGCTGCCGTGTGATTGTTCTCTCAGCGCATGGAAAAGAAGAACCCATTTTAAAAATGCTGGAAGCGGGCGCCCTTGGTTACGTATTAAAAAGCGCAGAAACCGAAGAGATCTCGGAAGCGATCCGTACTGTGTATAATCACAAACCCTATTTCTGCCGGGAGATCACAGAAAAATTAACAGAGATCGTTTCCCGAAATTACCAGATGCCACCACAGGCCGATCTTAGTTTTACGGATCGCGAAAAGGAAATTATGAAGTTGATCTGCCGTGAATACACCAGCAAAGAGATTGCCATTACCTTAAACCTCAGCAAAAGAACCGTAGAGGGACATAGGACACGCATCATGGATAAGATAGGCGCAAAAAGTATTGCGGGAATTATTACGTATGCCTTAGAGAGAGGGATATATAAGATCGTAAGGCAGTTCTGATAACAACAAAAGAGACCTCTTTTCTTATCCTATACATTTTTAGTCAGCCGGAATTTTTGTTTGAAGCTCACTTTGTCAAATATCGCGGTTCTGTCAGAGGCCGTGTTATCGGACTGCGCTGAAGATCCGCCACCGCGTCTTCCTCCTCCCATCCTGCCTCCTCCGCCCATTCTTCCACCACCACCACCACCACGTACCGATCCTTCTGTTGCACCAGCCGGTGAAGCAGGTTTGCTTAACGCATTTACAGTAACATCCAGGGTGATCAATTCATTTAATTGCAGTTTGTCTTCCTCCATAAGGTCCTTTATCGGAATGACTATTTCGTAAATAAGTTTTTGATCATTTTCAGATCCGATACCAATGCTCACACCATCTTTGTTGATCAACGGAACATCTCCGCTGTTTGAAAGAAAACCTTTTGTTTTGATCGCTGTGAGATCCATTTTATAATAACTGACCTGGTTCTTAAAATCGGCCCGCATGTTGATATTGGGATCTTCTATTTTAGGGAATATGATAGATGCATCAAATTTTCGCTTTTTCTCCGATGAGGAAAGCTCTATGCTCCAGCCGGCTTTCATTATTTTCTCCGCTTTCATTTCTTCGTTCTCGGTAAAACAGAAGTACAAATTCTTTTTATCATTGGTGATCGTGAAGATCAAACCGGTTTTGTTATCGAAAAGATTAAACGGCGGGTTCCATTCGGCATCATGGCCGTCAATGACGACTGGGGTAGATTGCCATTTGGCTTCCGATACATCTTCCTGTGCAGATATGCTTGTTACGAGAGAGAAAAAAATTGCAGTAATTAGTATTCTTTGCATTCCATTTATTTTGGTGATGCAACTTATGTATAATGCAGGCACTTTCTTATTCTGCAGCCGGTATCTACCTATTATAGCAAGTTTTTAACAGCGAACTAATAGCCCCACCGCTTCATCACTTTCAAATCCTCCTTCATGCACTCCAACGGTGTCTTACCCTGATAAGATTCCTGCTCGATGATAAAGTGAAGGGTGCCCCCGGATTTTTTTCCGAGATCGGTAACCGCTTTGGTATTGGCAACGCCTGCGCCGAGAATCGTGCTTTCATAACTGCCGGTCATGATCTCTTCGCCCTTGCCAACTTTGATCTCATCTTTTACATGCAGCGAGACAAATCTTCCCGGATGTTTTTTAATGATCTCGTAGGCATCGGCGCCGGTTCCGTATAGGTTGCCCATATCCAGTTGCTGTACCACCAGGGATGGATCGGTATGTTCTAAAATGATATCGTACACTTTTTGGCCGTTCAATAATGTTGTGAATTCAAAATTGTGGTTATGGTATCCGAAACGCATGCCTGATCTTTTACACAGTTCACCGCTTTTATTAAACACATTCATATAAGCCAGCATATCGTCATAGGTTTTGCGCAGGCCCTCATCCAGCCATGGGCTGATCACGATCTCCTGGCCCACGGTTGCGGCATCATCAACGGTATTTTTCCATGCATCTGTAAAATCTTTTTTACTATTATCCCAATGGTCCTTACCCATTACTGTATGGCCGCTGAGCATTTTCATTCCGTGGCCGTCCAATATCCTTTTAAACTCGGTAGCGCCGTACCCGTAAAATTTCCGGTTGATGTAATTGGCATGTTCCACATATTGATAACCCATATCGGCCAGGGCTTTCAGCGTTCCCAGCGGATCTTTTTTCATTTCATCACGCACAGAATACAACTGGATACCCGTAATCGTCTTCGGCGCTTCTGCAGCAAGTAATTGTTTTGAAAAAACAGAACTGCCGGCGAGCACAATGGCTGTTCTTTGGATGAATGACCTGCGGGATGTATTCATGGCAAAGCAATGTTTAGTATGCTATGAATATAAGAAACCTCTTCTATTATTATAAATGTTGAATACTAAATTTCAAATGAGTATCCTTATTTCAATATTTATAACAACAAGATGGTTACTTTTTCTTCAAAGGATCCAATAAATATGTTAACCCGTTTAACCTGATCACATGCATCGTTTCCAATAAGATCCCCAGTTTGCCTTTGGGAAACCCCTGGCGCTGGAACCATTCGAGATAGTGATCGGGGAGATCGCAGAGCAGGCGGTCCTTGTATTTGCCGAAGGGCATTTTCATTGTGACCAGTTCTAATAATAATTCCGGATGGGGTTGTGATGTATCGAATGGCATTGTGTGAAAATATATTTTTTGCCACAGACGACACAGATTTGCACAGATTTTTTCCGTGATATTCTGTGTATTCTGTGGCAAGATTTTTCCTTTTACCTTGCACCCATGAAAACGGCTTCGATCCAGGAATTAAAACAGGAACTGCAGGAAACCAGTCAAAACAAATTGCTGGATCTCTGTCTTCGCTTAGCAAAGTTTAAAAAGGAGAACAAAGAACTGCTTACCTATCTTTTGTTTGAATCGCATGATGAAGAAGCTTATATCAGCAGTGTAAAAGTTTTGATGGATGAGGGGTTTGAAGAACTGCCTAAGGCCACAACGTATCTCACTAAAAAAAGCCTGCGTAAAATTTTACGCATCACCAATAAATACATCAAGTACACAGGATCTAAACAGGCTGAGGTGGCGCTCATAATTTATTTCTGTCAAAGAATGAAAGAGTTGGTTCCGAATATACCGCGAAGTACGGTGCTCCATAATTTGTACATGGCGCAGATCAAAAAGATCAACGCTGCATTGAAACCGCTTCATGAGGATCTTCAGTATGACTATAAAAGAGACCTCGAGGGTTTGGTTTTGGAAGAGGGTTCTATTTTATCGAGGATATTTAGAAAGGGTAAATCGTCCTAATCTATTGTGTTGATAAATTGGGAAAGGCTGATGTTTGAAGAATTTCACTAAGAGCAAAAGGAGAAAAAGAGATACAAGAGTCGTTCTCTCTTTTGCTCTTTTTCTCCTGTCCTTCTTAGTGAAACAAAATCAAGACTCCTGATCAAAATACAATTTATAGTAGTGTTTGCCGGTCATTTCATCGTAGCCTTTCTCTATCAGATCGCGTCGTCCGTGGATGTACACATGAAAATTCTTATCCAGTTTCAATACGCTTTTAAAAACGCGCTCTTGTTTTTTTACCGCGGATAGATGGATGTCAAATTCATCCTCAATACTTACCTGGCGAGCCACTTCGTAGGTTTGTTTGTATTGTGTAAAGCTATCAATCACTTCGGGGTGATGCAATACTTCTTCCGCAAATTCATTGAACTTGAATTCATCCTTTGTTTTAAAATACTCCATGCTGCGATTGAGCATATCTATCTGTTCGCTCTTATTCACATCAAATTTTTCGGACAGTTCATTGCTGATAAATAATTTACACATGCCCAATGCTGCGTCGGTGTAATGGTAACTGTTGGCGCTGCGCGTTACCTGTAAAAAGTCGTTCACCCAATATTGTGCATCGTTTTGTTTATTGGTATTATCTACCACGCAAACAACATATCCTTCGGCGCGATTCTGTTTAAATACCAGGCAGCCTTTGTCTAATTTATTGATGTTGATGCCATCCTCTGCTATCACTTCCCAGTTCTCGCCATGCGGAAATACTTTCAGGAAAGTTTCTTTCGTCTCACTTTTAAAAATGCCGATTGCCTCGGTATATTCTGTGCCAAAAGGAACATTGTTAAAATGCACCACATACAATTCTCCTTCTTTTACCTTGGCGCGCGTGCTTTTGTTGTACAGGAACTGCGCCAGTTGTGCACTTTGTTTGGTGAATTGTTTGGGGTTGTCGAATATTTCTGTCACGTAATGGAATACTTCATTCGTCCCGATATCACTCATATGTGTAAACCGGTATTGCTCGTGTTCATTAAATGGACCGAGAAAATATTTTACCAGTAAACCCCGCACGATCTCATCATTTAAGGTTAAAGGGTTGACGGATAATTTCAGCGCCTCGCCCCTTGTTGGATTACCTACTTTGTGAACGATTGCCTGCTGGAGGCTAACACTGTCGATATTTGTCATAGATCACGAAGATAATGAGTCTGGAGACTGGACACTAGATGCTGGATACTCGATACTGGATAGCGGATGTTGGGATGTTGAACAACCAGGATCCAGTATCGAGTATCCAGTATCTGATTTTATCGTTCTTTGGCAGGAATTTTGAAGCGATTAAACCGCGCTTAAAAACCAAATTCGTTTTTCGGCCATAAATAATGCACCTTTGCAGTAGTTTCTATAGCCAAAAATGGCAAATACATTCAACTAAAGAGTCCTCATGTATACACAGATCTGGAGCAAATACCTTCCCATTATCAAGATTTTATTGAAGCGAACCCTCAATGGCGACCAGGTATTGGATCTGAACCGTATCGATTTTGAAAGAGCCGGAAGCGGCCGTAAAGCGGGTTACAAATTTTCCATCGAATTCACCAAGGGCCGTGTGGCCAATATTATCAGCGGATCGGCACTGGCTTCTGACCTTGCTTTTGTGATGCTGGAAGATGCAAATGTGAAAGCTTTGTTATTACCGAATCATTACGTGGTTTCCCTCAACACCAAATTTCAGTTGAGCCTCAAGAATGTTACACCGAAAGAAGAAACAGCATCCGCTTCCAACTCAGAAGAAGCTGCTGGTTAATTTACCGGGTTATTTTCCGCAATTTCAGGTCAAATTTTTGTCCCCTGCTTAAAAAGTAGAACGGGCCGGATGAACTATTGAGTTCACGCGGACCTTTCGACTGGCCATTGATCTGGTCGATATCATAAATGGCCACATAAGAAATGCCGATCACCTGGAAAGTATCTTTTTGAACAACGATGGCGGTGCTTTCATCCAACCCAATCCCTAAAAGATCGGGATGAGATTTGATCACATCCACCAGGTCGAAGATCCGGTTTCGTTTTAAATGGTGCTGGTCGATGGTAACATGATGGATAAAATCAAGTCCTTCGGTATGATCGCCGATCATAATAGTATTTCCTTTTGTATCGCCGCGAACCATGAATGATCCCTGTATGGTAGCACCCGCAGAAGTGCCCGCAATTACGCCGCCTCGTTCCAACACTTCATTAAATGCTTTTTGTGTGAGTGTGCGCAGGTAAGCATCTGCCAGTTTCCATTGTCTGCCGCCACGGAACCAGATGCCTGTGGCTTTTTTTAAAGGTGCAACAAACTCTTCTGTATTGGCGATCTTCGGGTCACGCGTGTGAAGAAAACTGATCTGCTGAACACCGAGTTTCAGCAAAGCCTCTTTTTCAACCGATGCGCCCCTGCTGATGGCTGAATCATCATCGGCTGTTGTTACGATCACAATATTGGCGTTTGTTATCCCGCCTGCGAGTTCAATAAATTTCGACCAGATCTCCGGCCCCACATTACCACCGCCAACGATGATCAACGAACCTTTTTCCGGGCCGATGGTTTCGGGTGTTTGTGCATTTGATTGAATGCAGAACAGGATGCTTATTAAAATGAATTGAATTTTTCTCATCTTCTTATTTTGAGTGTTTTCTCTGTGCAACTCTGTGTACTCTGCGTCTGTGGTAAAGCCTTCGCTTCGATTTTTTTCACCACAGAGACGCAGAGTACACAGAGTTGCACAGAGGGGTTATAACATACTTTTTACTGCGCCGCCATCCACGGTGATTGTTTCTCCGGTTACATAGCGGCTCATGGGACTTAATAACCATAATGCAAGACTGGCGAAGTCATCAGCTTCGCCCAAAGCACCAACAGGAATCAGTGTGATGGCTTTTTGTTTTACATCCTCAAATGTTTCACCTGTCTGTTCGCTTTTCTTTTTATAAATGCGATCAATAGCCGGTGTATTATGCGAACCGGGGCCAAGGATATTTAGCGTAACTCCGCTTTTTGCTATTTCCTGCGATAAGGTTTTTACCATTCCCACAACCGCCACACGAAGTGAATTACTTAATACAAGATTCTCCAGTGGCTGTTTAACTGATGAACTTTCGATATACAATACACGGCCATATTTGTGTTCAATCATCTTTGGCACAAAAGCCTGCGTGATAGCAACTTTCCAGCGAAGGATATTTTTGTATGCAGCGTCCCAATCTTCCAACGTGGTTTCCAAAACTGTTTTGGCCGGCGGGCCGCCTGCGTTGATGACCATGCCATGCAATTGCCTGTTGCCTACAAGTTCTGTTAGTTGAGCAAGGATTGCGCTGTCTGAAATATCACCTGCAATCATTTCAACCTGGGCCGGTGCGGTTGATTGTAATGCTTTCAACTTTTCTTCGCCACGTGCAATTGCAATAATGTTAGCGCCTTCATTCAATAGAGCCTCCGCGATGGCTTTTCCAAAACCGGAAGTGGCTCCGCCGATAATGAATAAATGGTTTTTGATATGGAGATCCATTGGGTTTGTTTTCTGATTAAAGATAGTGCGTTTTGATATCGGCTGGTTTCGTCCGGAAACTAGTTTCAGCCAGAGACAGATTGATACCAGTCATCCCGCAGGGCGGGACGACTACGCCTAAAACATGCTTGCGCACAATCCAAATAATTGTTAGCTTTAAAATAAAAACCTCTATTATGCTTACGAAAACCACTAGCAGATTTTTATCGATTTTAATTGCTTCTGTTTTATTGTTCTCTTTTACCAAACCTGTTTACCAGGCCAATTTCTCCGGAACCTGGGCGCTTAACACGGGTAAAAGCGAACTCGGCCAGTTTGGCGCACGCGGCGTTGCAACCAAGATCGTGGTTGATCAAAAAGCCGACGGCGTAACTACCAATAAAACCACTGCAGGTTTTAATGGCGGTGCCGATCTCGTTACAGCAGAAGCCCTTACCAATGATGGCAAGGAAGTTGAGTCAACCGTTTTTAACGGTAATGGCAAAAGAAAAGCGGCTCTGAAGTGGGCCGCGGATGGTAATACGTTCACAATTACTTATTCCATAAGTTTTGGCCAGGGTGAATTGACCGGCAGTGAGAACTGGAGCATGAGCGCCGACGGAAAACAAATGACAGTAACCAATACCGGGAACTTTGGTGGAAATGAATTTGTTACCAAAGCTGTTTACGATAAACAATAGGCATACGAAATGTTTGCTAAAAAAGAGCTGCCTTTTACACAAGACAGCTCTTTTTATTTTCCATGGCACCATATGTATTATTTTTGAACAAGCCGTGATGGCATGATCTTTTTCACATAAGCATAAATACAGTATATGGCGCATTTTGATATGAGTATACCACACCAGCTGTCTAAGGAAGATGCATTAATAAGAATTAAGAACCTGTTAAGCGAAACAAAAAAACAGCACGGCGATAAGATCAGCAATCTCCAGGAAGAATGGAGAGACAATATTGGCGCGTTCAGTTTTACAGTCATGGGCTTTGATGTTTCGGGAATACTGACCGTTAACGAGGATACTATAGGATTGGATGCCGATCTTCCATTTGCCGCTTCGCTATTCAAAGGGAAGATAAGGGACATTATTAGTGAGAAAGCGGGGGAATTATTACGTCCTTAAGTTTTCTATATACTTATCAATATAAAATTTCTTCTTCTTCGATTTGTACTGCATGATAAAACGCGGGTGTTCGAGGGCGATAATTTTTTTGAAGAATTTTTTCTCTTCGTTCAACTCGCTTAGGAATTTTTCATTTTTGCCTGTTCCAAAACAAAACGCGGTGTCGGTGTTGATTCCAAAGGCAATTTGTTTTTGTATGTTCATGATTATAAAATCGTAGACAGCAGCGGTCAGTTCTTTGCTGTCGTAATAATTATAATTTACTTCTTTTCCTCTGCTGTTGATGGATGTAAAACCCAGCGGGCAAACTGAGTTGATGTATATTTCTCTGTAAAAAAATTCTGCGCCGCCGAACGCTTCTATCATTTCATAGATAAAAGCAGAAGAGGGTTCGTGTTTCATTTCGCCATGAAAGGGGATCCCGCATTTTTCGATCAACCTTTTGGGGTCAGTAAAAGGAATGCCTGTAATTCCTCCACCAAATCTTCCTGGATTGATACCTAATATGATGTGACGTTTGGAATAATCGTTATAATATTTCCGGTAGAATGCCGCTGATATTTCATTTACTTTTTTGTCCTCCCGGAATGGATTCATAATCCTCACCCCTTCCGGCAGATTGCCTTTGTATGAAAGTGTTTTATTAAAATGAATGACCTTTTCTGCAAATGTTTTCATTGGTTAGCTTGCCCTATGTAGTATGATTATTTAGACCCTGTCGGCCTTATTAATTACAGGCCGATCTTTAACACTTTATGAAATTTCTTTAGTTCCGTTACTTCGTCGCCGCTTAGCGGTTCATTGTTATCATATTTTGCCTTCAGAAACAGCACCCTTTTGTGTTGCGGGTATTTCTCTAATATTTCATTGATGATCTTTCCTGCTGACTCATCTTTCTGGTAAATAGGCGAACCCGTAATGACTTCTGTTGATTTATACCTTGTAGGCATTTTCAGTATGATGGCCTCCAATGTACCGAGCCAGTTTTGCGGTATGTCTTTTGCTGTCTGCGCTTTGGACAATAAACCTTCCAGTTGTTTTTTACTCAGGCTGCCGCGTTCTTCATACTGGTGCATCAGGCTCATCACGAAAAGCGCATCGGGATTGTGTGCATACAATGCATCAAGGATCTTTGCAATAATATCGATACCTGGTTTGGGTTTGTACATGATACCACAATTTTACGACGTTCACAGGGATCTGTCAAATAGCCTGCACAAGATCCTCTATTACCAGGCCATCCTGTCCAGGGTGTATTTTTTCACGAAGGCGCTGTTTGGCTTGTTGTATGGTATCCGCATCCATCCCCATCATATTGCCCATTTCGAGATTGTTGAGGCCGAGTTTGATGAGCGACATCAAACGTGTATCGTTTACTGAAAGACCGGATAGTTTTTGTTCGAGCCTTGTAAAAAAGCCTTTATGCACTTTATCAAACAGCTTCCTGAAATCATTCCACTCCGCATCTGTGAGAATAGTTGACCTGACGAGTTTTTCAAAATTCTTCAATCTTTCTTCATAAGCCGGGTCGCCGGCCATGTTTCCTTTTAATCGTTCCAGTTCGATCGAGAACTGTTCTATCAATTCATTTTTCTGGCGTGTATTTTCTGTAAAGTTCTGCAGTAATTGGCGCGCATTTTTTAATTGTTCCTCTGCCTGTAATTTCTCCGCTTCCAGTTTGGCAGTCCGGCTGTTTACTTTTAAACGATTGCGGCTATACACCAATAATAAAACGATAACCAGCAGCCCCAATACAAGGATCACCATGTTACGTTTTAATGTTGAAGCTCTCGCTTCGGCCTCTAGTTTATCAATATCGTTGAGATGTTTCTCCGTTTCCATCCGCAGCAGGATCTTTTTATATGCCTGCTGATCCTTACTAACGCCGAGGCTATCTTTCACCTGCATTAATAGATGCTGCAGCTCCAATGCTTTTGCCTGTTGGTTGGTTTTTTCATAGTACAATGCTTGTGCTTCGTATAAGTGCTTTCTTGCCTGCGGTGTGAAATAAAATTTTTGTAATGCCAGGGCGCTGTCCATCTTTTTTAGCGCAGGCGCAATCCTGTTTTGTAAAATATCTATCCTTGCCAGGAACAGAAGATCGCCATATGCATCGCCCCATTGTTTATGTTCAACACTTAATCGTGCCGCTTTTTCCAGCATGGGGTAAGCCGTCTCATAATGATTCGAATAAAAATACAGGGTACCCATATTGCTGTAACAGATCCCCATCCATGTTGAATCGCGTTGCGCGATAGCAACATCCAGTGTTTTCTGAAAATATACCAATGCCTGTGCGGTATCGCTTTGCTGACGCCTGATCAAAGCCAAAGTATTCAGCGATTGCTTCTGGATATACCCGTTTATTTTTTTCAGGTGCTGAATGTTCTGTAAAAAAGTTTCGGCCTTATCATAATCAGCCGTTTCATAATAAATACTGCCAATAAAAAAAAGAATCTCATCGCTATCAGGCACTTCTGCATAGCCCAGTTCGTGAAAAAGATTATCGGCCCGCAGCAGGTATTCAAAAGCGAAAGGGTAATTTTTAAAACTATAATAATAACGGCCCATGCGGTAATTGCAGATGCCGATCATTAAGGGCAGGCGGTATCTTTCAGCCATCGCGATCGCATCACGGTGTAGTTGCGATGATAATTCATTGGCGCTGCGCGTGCGTGCATACTGATCGGCCAGCAGCGAAATGGATAAACATTGAAGTGGTCTATCACCCAGTTCATCCGCTATCGACATCAGTTGCCGGATCGAGCTTATGGCAAAAACAGAATCTTTGTGTTTTACCTGGTTATTGTAGATCTCTTGTGTTTGAGCAAAACGCTGCGATGTGGGCAATGACCGCACTACATCAAAAACACCGGCAATACAGGAGGTATATATGAACAGGGAAAGACAACAGGCAATGAAAATGCGCATCCGGGATACAGGGTTTGGAAGATTTTAAAGTTACTATATATCTGTATACCTGTGCCGGGAAGAAAATAAAAAAGCGGGCCTCAAAAAAGGCCCGCTTGTAAAACCTGCTTTGCTCTATTTCTTACCAGATCGCTTTTGCTGCTACAAAGTTTCCGCTTGCATCAAATGCCACGCAATACTTGGTATTGTTCGCATCGATCACTGCAATATATCCTTTCAATACCCCCGCTACAGATACACTGAATGCTTTATCAAGCACATAGTTAGGGTAAGTAGCTGTTAAATAGTTTACTGCTGCTGTTGGTAATGTTGCTTCTGCAGTTGATATCAAGCCAGCCAAAGCACTCAAAGAAACACGTGCGATAAATACACCTGTGCTGCTGAACAGTGAAGCAAATATTCCATTGTTCTTCGAGAGCACCAGGTAATTGCCACCCTGAACTTTAAATGCCCTTAACAAAGTATCACTTGCATAATTCGCTGCGAAGTAAGCAGTAACGGCTGTAGGTAGGGCGCTGAATGCGATCGTATCTCTGTGCAAACCGTTGCGTTTTTCAAAACGGCCACCGCTATGCCAACCCGGACCATTCATGTCACCTTTCTCGCGCTGTTCCAGCACTTTTACAAATGTTCCATCGGCTTTGAATTCGAGGCCAACCGGTTTGCCATTAAAGCTGATGATCACTACATAGCCTTTTACAGCTCCTGTTGTGTCTTTTATGGCAAACGCTTTTGTGAAAGTATATCCACTATAGTTGGTAGTAAGATAGGTTTGAATGGTTGCCAGTAAAGAAGCGACTGCTACTGAATCACGATGTGTTCCCTTTTCGCATGGATTCATCAGGTAAACAGAATCTTTTGTGGCGCTGCCACTGTTTGATGATCCATCAGCAGCGACAGAGATCGTAGACGATGTGGAAGTTGTGGCCAGTATTGCCGTTGCATCGGTATTGCCGGATACTTCTTTCTGGCAGGATGTGGCACCTGCTATGATCAAAATTGCTGCGGTAAAATAAGTGTAGGTTTTTTTCAATTGCTGTTTCATGTTCGATTGTTTTTGTTGATTAAGGTCTTCTTGGTTATTGTTGCTTGTTGTACGGTTGTTTAGTATTTTCTTTCTCTCATGCTGTCAGCCCCCACCCCTGGGACTTATAAATTTTTTTGACCGGCAGCTTCCCATCGCTCATTTTTATTTTTAGTTATCCCCTTAGCCTTCTGTTTTCCATTGGCAAAACACGAGGTACAGTTTATCAACGATTGTCGGGCGGTTTCGCGCCAACGGCTTTTTCCTTGTCCTGTTCCTTGCAAAATTGTTATTTGTGTATACAGGTGGTTTCCTGCTCGCTGCATATTTCCTGCGGCGTATCGCTTGCCATTCGTGCCAGTAAGCGGCTCCTGTTTTTACTTGTCCTGTTATGGGTATTGGGAAATACGAAAATGTCTCTGTTACCGGGGCTTTTGTCTCAAACAGTCCACTCAAATCAGGCATCAGCCTTGATTGAGTAAGCATGAGTAATTGTATTAAGCCGAGCAAATTGTACATAAAGCAGTTCTACGTATTTTGAAATAATGAGAGTGGTTAGAAAGGTTCCGCCAGGAAAAGATTAGCCGTTCTCAGGATAAAGAGGTTTCCGTTCTTTACAGGCAATCCGGAACAATGCTGTAGCAGCAGGGCCAGGCACATACAATTCATAACACAGGTTTTAATGGTTACTTAAAAACAGTTCGTGTAGAATTGCGAAATGGCGCTGGTTTAGGATGGTAACAATAGCGTTACGTTTGATTAGATACGAAAAGAAGGGAGGATGTTGTGATGGAAATGTTAAAAGGGCAATTAATAATTAATAGTTAGTAATCAATAATTGTTCAAGCAAAAAAACGCGGCCAGTATGCATACTGGCCGCGTTCCCTATCGAAAGAATTATTAACTGTTAATTACTAATTATTAATTGCCCTTCCATTTCCCCTCTAACACCTTTATAAAATACCCACCCACCACACTTCTCGCCTGGAACCCAACCTGTTTTCCATCAGTGGTCTCATGCCAGTCGCTCAGTGGTACGCGCGTGGGTGTTTGTTCTGCAAATTTTTGCAGTGGCTTGATGAACGCTTTAAAATCAGCCGGGTTATTGGCAAGTGTTGCGGTCCACATGATCCAGTCTGATTTGGTGTAGGTTTTGCGGCTATCGAGCGGCAGGCCGAAAGCATTTTGTTTGGTTAAGTAATAAGCCACTTCTTTACTGTACACAGTTGCAGGAAACAATTGCAGGTTCAATAATTTATCCCATACAAGATTGTATTTCTGGCTCCAGCTGTTCTTGTTATCAAAAGTGAGTGCATAGTGATCACCTGCGTCTGCGATCTGCATCCAGCGTGTGGCCATATCTTTTGCCATCGCTTTGTATTTGGCGGCAATATCTTTTTTGCCTAACATTTGCGCAAGCATCGCATATCCACCTAAACCAACGATCGCTTTTACAGAGAGGTTGGCGTTACGCGCGAGATGGCCCGCAAAATCATCGGTGCATAATTGATTGGAAGGATCAAACCCTTCTTTACTTAGATACTCGGCCCAGGTGGTTAATGTTTGCCAATATCTCTCGGCGTATTTGGCATTCTTTTCTGCTTTGGCGATGGCTGCTGTGAGTATGAGCATATTGCCGCATTCTTCTACCGGCATATCTTCTCCATAAGTTTGTCCATTGGCTAAGGGATACGTTCCCAGGTCATGCGCTGCAAAAGGTTTTGTCCATTTACCACTTTCGCTATAATAAAATATTCCATTGAGCATCCCTTTTAAAAGATCGGGATTATACGCAAGAAACAAGGGTGCAGATGGATAGGTTACATCAACTGTATTAATAGATCCGTTGCTGAAGTTTTCTTTCGAGAGAAACAGGATCTCTCCCGAAGGGCTATGCAATAATTTATGTGCCGATATCGACTGCCGGTAACCCAGCACACACAATTTAGCATAGGCTTCACCACCTGCTTTCAATGCATCGCTGTACACCCGTTTGTTTACCGAATCACATTGCTTCATTATTTTCCGGTAATCTTTCGCCGCGTTGGTAAATTCATATTCAATGTTTGAGCGTGCTGGTTGTTTCCACCAGGCTTTAAGGTTCTGCTCAAAATATTGCACGGCATACATATCATCATACCCGATCATCATCATTTTTTCCAGTGGCTGTGTAGAAACTTTTCCCAGCTGGAAAAAAGTATTCAAAGCAAATTGCTTTCCTTCATAATCGATCTTCGTGGATTGTTGGGAAGAAAAGGCTTCCTGGTAATCTGCCGCCGGTGTTATGTTCTGCACTGCATTCATTGAATTGGGAACCACCAGGTATACATAACCCCAGTCAATGCGCAGGTCATCACCTTTCTTCTCAAGCAGCGGTTGTTCTTTGGTACCGGCTTTCAACATTGATAATCCATTAATGTTGGCTTTCCCTGCAACAACAACTTGTGAAGGATTATTTACAGCAAGGCCGGTTGACACGCCTACATACAATTGCGCATCGTGCGATTTCCCATTATTTGAGTTAACCGCAAACGTCAGATAAGATACGGGTCGCGAAAGCAAGTCAAGATCATTCATGATCAAGGGCGATGTGAAGCTTAGTTTCATATCTACACCGCCACAGGTAAATTGATATACGGTTTGCGTTGCTTTTACTTCAACACTTTTTTGCACGGCGTTCAGAATTTCGACGCCCGTTTTAAGTTTGGGTTCGTTTACCAGTCCCACGTCCAGCCATGCACCACCGGCGGTATTGGCGCAGTGGATCGCAATCATATTTTCTCCTTTTACGAGTTTGCTTTTCATCTCATCGGTCAGCTCAAACAATTGTGGTTTTCCGTTCCAGCAATTACAGGTGTATACGAGTGATCCGTTGAGATACACTTCTACATTATCATCATGTTGCAGTTTCAAAAAGAGTTTGTTGATATTGAGATTATTCAAAACAAAAGACCTTCTCATCCAGAGATTCTTGCTCGTCCATAATGTTTTTGACCTGCTCTTGCTTGAGCCGAATGGCGCCGTTCCTGTTTTCCACTGGGCATCATTAAAGTTTTTATTCATCCATCCTTCAGCAGGTTCGGTTTCTGTGAATTTACATTGATAGGTTTGTTCATCCGCCGCAGGCAAAACGGTTTCATACACTTTTTCTTCGGTGCCGAGAAAACGATAAAGTTTCCCATCTACTTTGATCAGTCCCTGTATGGATTGATCCGCACCTGTCCAGTGTTTGGAAGAAGAAGCATTCAATTGATCCGTGAACGACCAAATACTGAAATACGGGTCATGCGTGATCAGGGGATAAGCCGGTGCTTTAGAAACCTGTGCAAAACTGCAGGCAGTAAAAAAACTGAACAGGCAAAACGAAATGATTCTCATGTGGTATTGATTTATTTTCTCTTGCGCAGAGCTATTACAAGTTATTCCTATTATTTCGATGGAACCGTTAATACAGTTTTCTCACTCACCGGCACTCCAAACACAGGAAACCCTTCTGTATTCCAGCTGAATTTCTGCGCGCGTGGTGATCGGAAACCGCCGCACCCTTGCCCGGGTAAACTGTTCGCGTGGTACAAGATCCAGTCTTCTTTTCCATCCGGTGATTTGAAGAATGAATTATGCCCCGGTGCATACACTTTGTTTTCCGGTGATTGTTTAAAGACCGGTTGCGTTGATTTTTTCCATGAGCGCGGATCCATGAGGTCGCTGTTTACAGAGGTACGCAACATCCCCAACGCATAATATTCAGTCCAGCATCCGCTTGCCGAATAAATAAGAAATAATTGATCATCATGTTGCAACACTTCCGGTCCTTCATTCACATTTACTTGTGGCGGGTTATTTACATCGTGCAGGTCGCCATGCATTTCCCAATCGAGCTCCGGTGTTGAGATCCTCGCGCGTTTTCCTTCGATCGTCCAGGGGTTTTTCATTTTCGCGATATAGATATCCTGCTGCCCGTTTGTATCACCTTCCCATCCCGACCAGATACAATAGAGTTGTCCTTTGTTCTCAAACACCGATCCATCGATGGCCCATTTATCATCCGGTGTAGTCAGTTTTCCTTTCATGATCCATTCTCCCTGCAATGGATCACGCGAACTATTTTCCAGCACCCATAAACGGTGTTGGTTATTGTTACCGCTATCGGCAGCAAAATAGATAAACCATTTGTTTTGAATGAAATGAATTTCAGGCGCCCACAACTGTTTTGAGTAAGGGCCTTTTGGCGGAGGCATGAACACCACTTTCTTTTCCGCAGTTTTCAAATCCGCGATGCTGGTTGTTTTCCAGAGTGTGATATTTTTTCCCGTTGTGTGAGTGTAATAGTAATAACCGTCTTTATAAAAACTGAACGGATCGGCGCCGGACGGAAGTAACGGATTAGCAAATGTTTCGGTTTGCGCGTAAATGGATTGAGATAAAAAAAATAAGGCTGATAAAATAATAGACAATCCCAAAAGTTTTCTCATGGCTGGCTCTTTATAAGGCAATAAACAAGTGAGTTTAAATTTATTAAAGTTCAGGCGATAAAGAACATATAAACCCGAAAACGATTTCGGTGGTATGCTTTTTTGGTGGACTAAATGGTTGAGTTGAGAGAAACTGATACCCATCATTGTCTATTCTGAACCTAACAGGTACTTTTGAAGTAATTAAAGATATTTTATGGCATTTATTGATTATTACGAAACGCTTGGTATCAATAAAAATGCATCGGAAGACGATATCAAGAAAGCCTACCGGAAACTGGCGAGGAAACTGCATCCCGATCTTAACCCCAACGACAAGGAAGCGAACAAAAAATTTCAGCAGCTCAATGAAGCCAATGATGTACTAAGCGATCCGGAAAAAAGAAAAAAATACGATCAATACGGAGAGAACTGGCAACACGGCGAGGAATATGAAAAGGCCCGGCAGGCACAGGGGCGGCAGGGCTTCGGTGGCGGGCAGGGTTTTTCGGGCGATTTTGAGGGAACCGATTTCTCCGATCTTTTCGGATCCATGTTCGGCGGAGGCAGGGGTGGACAGGCAAAATTCAAGGGCCAGGATTATAACACCGAGTTGCAGTTATCTCTTCAGAATGCCTATACCACACATAGTCAGACACTCTCTGTAAACGGCAAAAATGTCCGCATCACTATCCCGGCCGGAATTGAGAATGGACAGACCATTAAATTGAAAGGATACGGTGCGAAAGGCATGAATGGCGGACCGGATGGTGACCTTTATATAACATTCAATATTGCCAATGATGCCCGTTTTAAAAGATCGGGCAATGACCTGCATGTTACCGAAAACATCGATCTGTATACGGCAATCCTTGGCGGCGAAATAATGGTTGATACGATGGATGGAAAGATCAAACTGAAAGTAAAACCCGAAACACAGAACGGAAGCAAAACAAGAGTAAAAGGCAAAGGATTTCCCGTTTATAAAAAAGAAGGCGCGTTTGGCGATCTGTTCATTACCTACCAGGTGTTGATTCCAACCAATCTCACAGAACAGCAAAAAGAATTGTTCACGAAACTGTCCGAATTATCAAAATAAAAAGATCCATATGGAAACGCAGCAATACATACCCATAGATGTTTTTTGCCAGTACCATGGTGTTACGCTATCCTTTATCAGTTCCTTACAGAACTTTGGATTAATACAAGTGATCCGTATCAATGAAGCTGAATGCCTGCCTGCAGATCAGCTTGGCGAAGCGGAAAAAATACTACGTCTCTATAGCGAACTTGAGATAAACCTCGAAGGTATTGATGCGATCAGGCATTTACTGCAAAGAGTAAAAGACATGCAGGCTGAAATAAGGTTGCTAAAGAACCGGCTTTCCCTTTATGAATAAGAGTATTAAGATCTGAGGGATGTTTCACGCAAAGGCGCAAAGAGGCAAAGGCGCAAAGATGTTTGCAGGAAGTAGAAAAAGACATTTCTTTCGGTCTTCCTTTGCACCTCTGCTCCTTGGCGCCTTTGCGTGAAAAATAATTTCGGACTTTATGGTCTTCTCTCTAACCATTTCACCAATGCCTTCTTAATCGCTTCGCCCATTTTTTGCTGGTTAGCCGGATCCTGCAAAAAATCATGGCTCACCGCATTGTCGCCGATTTCTAATAAAACACGGATAGGGGCAGTATTAACATGTTCATCCAAACTATAAAAAGAAAGTTTACCTGTTGTTGCGCAGCGGTAATCATTGCGGCCGGTTGTACTGTCTAATAACACACCACGGTTCTCCAGGGTTGTTACAGATGATATCGCGGCAATCAATTCCGAAGCCAGTTCCCGATTCTCTGCTTCATGCGCATCGCCGTAATGTATGTAGCCCCATATTGCATGGCGCTTGGTTCCTCCATTATTGTGCAAGGCAATAAATACATCCGGCTTTCGGCGGTTGGATTGCTGCAGCTCCCATGCATACCCCGATATTTTTCCATCAACCACTGCTGTTGTATGCGCGATCATGGTATTACTGCCGCTGTCTGCATTATGCAGGTCTTTCCGGCCAAAACTCCACACTTTGTACTCGTTGAACCTGGGTTTGGTTGCCATGGCGGCTTCTGCAATAGCATTACTTACGGCCGCCTCACTAAAATCCTTACCCGTATTGGTCTGGTGGGATGGTTGCCATACGATCACTATTTTCTTTTTGGCAGGTGTATAGGAAAAAAGCGTTAGAAGAATAAAAACCGTGACTATATTTTTCATTGGAAACATTTGTTCCTGCAATTTACTATTCATACACGGATAAAACACCGGAGAATAAAACTGTGTATATTAGTATTGTCTTTGCAACGCTTTTTAATTTGTTTGCCATGTTCACAAATTTTTTCAGGATCGTCTACGAGGATTTTGTTTCTTTCTGGGGATTGAATCCTATTGTCGAGATCTTTCAATCGGGGCAATATGATAAACTGCTTACGCTCGAAGGTATCAAAGCCTGTATCTTTCCTGTTCTTCCCTTTCTTCTCCTTATCGAGATCATACGCGCAATCGTTTACAAACGTTTTAAAATGGAAGACTACAAAGTACCCTTCCTCATTTTTGTTTTTAACCGTTTTATAGGGCGTTTTATTTCCATCGCCGCCATCTCTTTTTGTATTGGCGCATTAAGTAGGTATGCCGTCATAACCACCAGCTTTACCTGGTACTGGCTTATCTATGGATATATTGCCTGGGAGTTCTCTCATTTTATCTATCATTTTCTCGCGCACAAAGTTCGTTTGTTCTGGTGCCTGCATTCAAGTCACCATGCACCCGAGAGCATGAACCTCAGTGTTTCCTATGCACATTTCTTTTTAGAAGGACCCTACGCCGATGTAATCCGTACTTCTATCTGTATATTAGCCGGTGTAAATCCACCTCTGTTATTCCTGATCATGTTTATCGATGGTACCTGGGGAACGTTTATCCATATCGGCCCGAATATTATGAAGGATGCGAGGCTGGGTATTTTAAACAGGTTCATCCTAACTCCATCACATCACCGCGTGCATCATGCGAAGAACCCATTGTATATGGATACTAATTTTTGCAACCTGTTAAATATCTGGGACAGGTTGTTCGGTACCCTGCAACATGAACAATACAATGAACCGGTAGAATATGGCATCACGCGAAAGGTTAACCACAAAAACTTCTGGGATGTATATTTTGGCGAGATCGTTTTTTTAGGGCGCGATGTGATCAATGCGCCCGGCATCAAAAACAAATTCCTGTACTTATTTATGCCCCCCGGATGGAGCCATACCGGTGAACATAAAACAGCGAAAGCGATCAGGAAAAAACTGTTGCAGGAAAATGATCGGCCTGAAGAAGAAGAAAAAATGATCGACCAGGAAGTACCCGCCATATAATTACATATGGAACGACTCCGATATGATCTTTCCATCCTTTACTTCATACACGCATAGTTCAGACATGTCCATTCTTCCTTTTCCTTTCATGGTCATATCCATTCGCATCACCATAGCAAAGGATTGGCCTGCAACAATCGGATCTGTAACATCGCCGCCATGCATTTCTTCCACCATCTCATTGAATTTATGGCCCTTCTGTATAATGGCATCAAGCCCCTTTGTTTCTTTTTCAAACTCGGGTGTTGCATAGGGTTCAATGCTCACCGCATCGTTTGCAAACAATTCTTTCTGTGCTGTTTCAAAATCGCCCGTGCGGCAAAGAGCAACCAGGCGTCTTGCGATCTGATCTGTTGTCATTTTAAACGTTTTTATGAAATTACTTAGAATCCTTTTGGAAAGTTTAGAACTTTCCCAAAGCTGAATTAACGCGTGCTATTCTCTTTAACTATATCCCAATACTCTTTACCATATCCCACTAATATTTCAGACCCCGCGGGAATGTCTTTGATAGCAGTGATGTACACATGCAATCCATCCTGCTCGTACTTGCAATTATTACGCATCCCGTTCCGCTTACTCAACCCCTTTGCGTCATTCGCATAACGGGCGCGGGCAAGTTTTGTTTTTTTGGCATCTATCACATGGTTCCGGTTGATGTAAAAAACATAGCCGTTAAATTCTTCTTCTGAGCTCACATCCTTCCACGTGCGCAGTTTTCCCTTGTATTCTACAATACGGGTTCCTTTACGGATGTCTTTTTTTGTAAACAATCCTTTCCCCGCATTCAACAAGGAGGAGCGTTTGATTACCAGTTGCTTTTCTAAATGTGCCATCGTATGCTAAATGCAAAAGCCGTTCCATCTATATTAAATGAAATTCAACGAAAGCTATGATGTTTTGAGATAATCGTTCCACATTAAATAACGCATAAAATTGTTGTTTTGCTAACAAGCGGTTTGGACATGAGCACAGATTTACATACATTAAACCCTGTTAGCCGCATTGTACTCTTTCAACGAAAAGTTGCCCCCCCATTGCGCTTGCGGATTAACCCACTACTAACGCTTAAGTTGTTCCTATGTCTCAACCCATTACTACTGCTGATTTTATTGCACAGTTGAAAGCGGACCTGATTGGAAAAGATTCCTATCGTGGTGTTACGCTCACCTATTCCTGGCTGGCCAATCAGTTTGGACATTTTTCTCTCGGGTTTGTTCCCACACTGCTGCTGTATCTTTTTCTTTCAAATAGAAACGGCTTCGACTACGCAGCAAGATGGTCGCCCATTTTTATTTCAGGGGCATGGATCGCTTTTGAAACCTATAATTTTTTAGGGCCTCTGTTATCCAAAAAACGATCGTCGTCTAAATTGGTATTCGTTCCAAAACATCTATACACCTTTCAGCCGGCCTGGGGAAATGTTGCATTTGATACATTGACCGATCTTGCTTATTTCACGCTCGGGGCTTTCTGTTGTGCACGCATTTTCTCTCATTATACTTCACATACGATCGTGATTGTATCGCTACTGCTTGCATTGTTGTACCCGTTTTATTATTGGTTCAGAACAAAAATATTTTTACAAATTCCAAAATATCCATTCCAGTTTCGATTGAGCCAATGGGATCTTAGTATCGATGAGATCGGCGTCGCGACTGTAAAAAAATTCCTCACTGCAAAAGAAAAAGATGGAATGCAGTTGCTGGTGTTCGGTTCAAAGAACAGCGGCAAGACCAGTCTCGCCGTTGGTATTGCAACTGAGTTATCTATCCGTAAAAATCCAGCCGTTTATACAACGGCCTCAAAACTGTACAGCATGTTCGCGGAAAGCGAGGATCCATCACCAACCATAGATATGCTATGGGGCTGGAGAGGTTCTACTGTTTTTGTGATAGATGATGTCAATCCCGGTGAGCCGATAAAAAAAGAAATCGTAGATGCACAAACATTCCAGGGATACCTCGATGGTCCGGCCCCTGCCATCAATAACCGGAAAGCCATAACAGAAAAGAATATTATCTGGGTAATGGGTTCGCTTGATGAAGACAAAAAAATATTACAGGAATGGATAAACATGCTGAAAGATATCGGCGTTAGAGATGACCGGATCCTTTATGTGAACCTGTAAATGACGGATTGTTATTCGAGAATATGATTGTCGTGCGCAAAACTGATAAGATGTGTGAGGCTTTTTACTTCAAACCTTTTATACATGGGAAGTATGCGTTTTTCGATGGCCGATTGGGAAACCTTGAAGTAGTACGCCACTTCCTTAAATGAATAACCTTTGGCCACCAGCGCTAATGCTTCTTTCTCTTTCCCTGAAATGGCGTAATAATGAAATAGCTGTTTGTTCAACTCTTCTTCAAACTGCGATTTATCCGGGCCGTAGGCAGCGTAACGCATCACTTTCCCGAATTTAATACTGTGACTCACCTGGAACCTACCGATAATAGCCGTAACCCTACCATTCTCTGAACTGAATACACCCACTTTCGAGATCAGCGGCACTGGCTGCCCATCTTTATGGATCTTTTTCAGCTCCATGGTAAAACTGTATTTCTCCAATTCCTCCGTTTTAGTGAGGATGAACTGGAGCGCTTTTTCATTGAATTCTTCGGAAAAGGGTGCATATTCAGGCGAGGTCACATGCAGGATAATCGGGAGGTTGATCTCATCATCTTTATAGCCCAACACCTCTTCCCAGCCGCTGGCATAGATCATTCTGCTCTCTTTGAACGAATAGATGTAAACGGCCTCTTCGGGAAACCTTTGAATGGTTTGCCTGAAACGCTGTGCTTCTTCGCTTGCGAGGTTGGCAGGTGTTGCGGTTATGAACGATCTTAAAACTTCTCCTGTGGTCTGCATTGGGTCATCGGAAATTCGCATTAAAATAACTAAAAAAAAGGCATACCTGCGCGTTTTCGCAGTTGGTTGGTAATCAATGGTCCCCTATTTTTACAACACTGATCCATTAAAGTTATCCTCTCCTTTAAAAAGCCACTATCAGCTAACCGGAACTATCAATTCTGGATTTGACTGATGATCCACTTTTATTAATCCCCGTTTCGCCGGGTTTTCGATTGAAACGCATCGTCGTTTTTGATTAAACAATTTATTGATTGGGCGCCCTATAAGAACATTCCTGTTTGATAAAATGGGAGTGGCTGATAATTTTATTGTTCAATTAAAAAATATTCAAGATTTATGCTAACAGATCCCGGTTACCTGAAATATTATATCGCCATTTTGATTTGGGTCGTTGTATTAAAGGTCCTTTTTATGATGATTAACCGATTGGCGAAAAACACCCTGGTTCTGAGTGGAAAATTCTTCCCGGCAACGATTTTGTTTTCCTATATAGGTTTATCCATTGGCATTTTTATTGGCAGTAACGGACAACTCGCTGTAACCATAACTGTATTAGCGCTTCTTTCCTTTTTTTGCGGCACGGCTGCTTTACTTCTGTTTAACGATAAATACAATACGATTCAGAACAGGAAAATGGCCACGTACTCGTTTGTTATGATCGTACTCGCATTGTCTGTTGGGTCCGTTGCAGGCACAGACAGCAGGAAAATTCCCGGCGCTGTGGATACGAAGATCTTTTTTTATCACCCGGATCTGAAAATGGGAAAAAACCAACCCGGTATTAAAAAGAAAGAAACGGATATCACCGTTTTTAACAGATCAAAATAGCTATCAAATAAAAAATCCCGGAACTAAATTGCTCCGGGATTTTTTATGAATTAACCGCAAATGCTTCCTGCTTATACTTTATAATATTGTTCCCAACCCTTACGTGGAGGAATACCCACAAGCAGGTCGTTCGCCAGTTTATTATTGGTGATCTTTTTTGTTTTCCTGTCGAATTCCAGTTTGGTGTTCAATTTTTGCGACATCACACCCAATGAGAACATCTGGCTCAATGGACCGGCGATCTCGAATGGTGAGCGCGTTTTTTCTTCGCCTTTACATGCCTTGAGGAAATTTGCATAGTGATTGGAAGGACTTGCCGGTACTACCGGGAGCCTTGATGCCATGTCTTTTGCTTTTTCCGGCGGGATGATGGATAAGGTGCTGCCATGCGATCCTCCTTTAAAGGTCAGCTCCTTGCTATAGATGATCTTCCCGGGATTTAGTTTAGCCGATTCGATCTTACCACTACTTGGCGGCGGAATATTCGGATCCAGCCCGTTTACACCATAACCCGCTGGTATTGGCGGAAGATTATTGAGGCCATCGTACCAGGTAATATCCATCGCTGGCATATTGCCCCGCTCAGGGAACCTGAATAAAATAGTTGAGGACTGTGGATAGAAGAATGGATTATGTCCTTCGGCTTTCAGCATACTCACTTCGTACGGGAGACCAAGATCAAGGAACTCATGCGCAGTATCAAAAATATGCGCACCCCAATCGCCCAAAGCGCCCAAACCGAAATCGTACCAGCAGCGCCATTGACCATTCACAAAGTCTTTGTTATAGTCGTGCGGTTGTGTTACACCTAACCAGATATCCCAATCCAGCGTACCTGGTTTAGGTTCCGCGGGTGGAAAGCTTTTAATATTGGTATCCCATCCATGCCAGCGCCGTGCACTGTTCATATGCCCAACCATAGAAGTCACATCTTTTATGATGCCGGCTTCTTTCCAGGCTTTGAATTGAAAATAGTTTGCATCGGAATGGCCCTGGTTGCCCATTTGGGTAACCTGTTTAGGGTGTTTCTTAGCCATTGCCATCATAAGTTCGACCTCATTGAACGTTCTGGCCATTGGCTTTTCCACGTACACGTGTTTGCCCAAACCAAGCGCCATCATAGTGGGAGGAAAATGCGCATGATCCGGGATGCCAATGGTAACTGCTTCTATCTGGCTGCCCATTTTATCGAACATGGTTCTGAAATCCTGGAAACGCGGAACATCCGGAAAATCATTCAGCACTTTAAGTGTTTGCGGCGCGCCCATATCAACATCGCAAAAAGCAACAAAATTGGCCAGGCCGGTTTTGGCAAAAGAAGCAACATCAGATCCGCCCTGGTTACCGATGCCGATACAGGCGAGATTTACTTTTTCGCCGGCGGGCACCGCTTTTGTTCCCCATGGCGTTGCGGCTTTCGTTAAAATGGTTGGGAGAGCGGAGGCTGCAGAAAGCAGGGCCGCATTTTTTAAGAATGTCCGTCGTGATTTGTCAGATGATTTCATTGGAAGTTTAAGTTATATGGTAAGCAAAATACCGGTTCTTTATCAGAACCCTAATGTAAGCAAATAGTAAAAACCGCAGTCACCAAATCGGTAAAGATGACAAGATTAATACGAAAACGATGGCGGACATTTATCCTCATTAAAAAAGCCAGGTGAAAAATTTATAGCTGATCCAAATCAGTCCCGCGGTAATCAGTAATAAAACAAGAAGCACCGGCACTACCAATTTCCAGGCGCCGCCTTTGTGTCTTCCTTCTACATAATGTTCCTGCAATAATCTCAGGTTTCGCTGGTTTGCTTTGAATGTAAAATCAAAAATATCGCCTAATACAGGTATTGTTCCCAGTAGGGCGTCAAGCAGAATGTTAAATACCATACGTGCCAATACAAATCCGCTCGCACCATTTTTTGCCAGCATTGATAACATTAATGCAGATACCACAAACCCTGCAAAATCTCCGGCACCCGGTATCAGTCCTATCAACGGGTCCAATCCAAATCTTATATCGGTACCGGGAATGCGGAATTGTGAATCCATCAGCTTAGTCAGGAAAGCCAATTGTTTTAGAGAACGCTGTTGATCTGAATTCATACACTGTTACCTGCGAATATGATGCCGGATTACAGGTTTTAAATAGACACGAATTAAAGGACACGAATTGAGAACACGAATTACACGAATTGGCACGAATGAGAAACACGAATTAGCACAAATGATTTAGCGGGTTTTTAAATAGTGCAATTCGTACCAATTCGTGTCGGCTATTTTCGCCAGCAGCAGCAGCAGTCTTGTCACTTTTTTTTCACCAGCACAATATCCGGTTTGGGCGCAGGTTTCATATCCTCTCCAATATAAAAGCTGGTATGCGGAGGCTGGTTGTATCCCACATTCTGCCAGGCGATGCTTACGCGGTATTGCGGATCATGCATCAATGTGTACATACGATGGTTTGTTGGAACAGTTGAAATAAAAATGCGTAGCTCCTTGTTATCGGTTGTTCTTTCTATGAGTTCTTCGCGCCAGTCGCCCAGTATATCGGCGCTTAATGCGGGTGTTGATTTGGTTCCGTTGTTTGATGTACAACCTTCTGCCGTAAAGATCCTCCCGGTTTTGTATTTGTCAATATGATTACCATCTAACAGTTCCCGCGTAAGATCGCCATCCCAATAGATCACAAAATTGGTGGATGATGGATCCGGGCCGATCTTTTCTCCTTTCATATTATACAAACCATCTGAACCGCTCCACCACATTTCCGCACCGGGGTTAGCGGGATCAATGTTCTCTGCAACGCCTCTGCCCACATCTTTATTCATGCTTCCCGTCCAGAGTATTTCCCCAGTTCGCGCGTCATATAAGGCAGCGCCGGGGCCGGTTGTTTTTTCTTCGATCTCGTGTATGCCAAAAACTTCCAATCCGGGTCTTGAAGGATCAAGATCACTCACATGCAAAGCATCTCCGTGACGAAGCCCTGTTGAGAACAATCCTTTGCCGTTATCATCAACCACCATAGAACCGTAAACCACTTCATCTTTGCCATCTCCATCCACATCTGCAATAGAAAGTGTGTGATAGCCTTGGCCCGAAAAAGGGTTCTCTCCATCTTTCGAATCAAATACCCAGCGGGATGTTAGTTTGCCGTCCCTGAAATCCCATGCGGCCAATACACTTCTGCCATAGTACCCGCGACACATGATCACGCTTGGATGAACGCCATCGAGATAGGCCAATCCTGCCAGGAAGCGATCAACCCGGTTTCCATTATTATCATTACCGCCGTTACCGCCATGGCCGCCCCATGCATCGGTAGGATATCTATTCGGGATATAATACGTTGTAGCCATTGCTGTACCTGTGAGGCCATTAAATATGGTAAAGAATTCCGGGCCCTTTAAGATCTTTCCATTTGCATCGCGCCAATCTTTGGTAGAATCGCCGATCGGTTTTCCTACACCATCAATGGTACCATCTGCTGTTTTCATCGCTATCTCCGCTTTGCCATCACCATCCAGGTCGTATACAATGAATTGCGTATAGTGAGCGCCTTCGCGGATATTTTTTCCGAGGTTGATGGTCCATAATAATGTTCCATCCATTTTATATGCCTGGAAGATGGGCGGATCGGTAATGCCATTGGAAGGATTATCGCGGCCACGCCCAGCCTGGTGTAAAATAATTTCGTATTCGCCATCGCCATCAAGATCGCCCACACTTGCATCGTTGGGTGTGTAGCCGGGAATATTTTGCAATGCAATAGATAAATAATTCCGCACAGGAGCGTTAGCCGGTAATACAAAAGGCTTGCCTGCAGGCCCTTCGCTTCCATTAATAACGGCTTTTACTGAATACGAATTGGATTGTAAAAGATCAGCGTTTGTATCAAAAAAATTAGTTTCGGCTGTGAGTGGTTTACTGTTCAGCTTTACTGTTTTGTTAGCTGTAGTTCTGTAAACATTAAATGCGATGTTGGCAGGTTCGGTTCCCAGTATCCGCCAGCTGATATAAACAGAGTCTTTACCTGGTCGCAGGGCAACAACGCCTCTTCCGAGGTTTTCCATTTGTTTTTGTGCAGAGGCCGTTGTTGTAATTAAGAATAAACAGAAAATGAGTTTGATCGACTGCTGTAGGACAACCGTTTTATAAGGAGTATTTGATCTCATGATGTATATGGCTATGCAGCAATGTACAAATTGAAGGGCGCTGTCCATCCTGATGTATCCTGTCAACACGAATTAGAGGGACACGAATTAGGGAACACGAATTAGGGAACACGAATTTAAGAACGAATTGCACGAATTGGTAAGTGTCTATATGTTAGCCAGGATCAATCCGATAGCCAGACCGATGATCGCAGCGATAATAATGATTGCGATGCGCATGCCATATGCCGGCCTCACGTCATTTAACTGGTTCTTATAGTTTGACGCAAGAGTTTCTGCCTGCTCAATCAACCTGTCTTTTTGCACTTGTTGCTCTTTCAGCGACAGCACCTGTTGCTTTAATGCACCGATCTCCATTGCATATAGATTTCCTTTTTCGAGATCTGTTTTTGATGCCAGCTCTTCAAAAGCTTTGAGTTGGTTTTGCAGCAATGCTTTTTGTTCTTCGTAATTCAGTTTTGTTTCGGTAATTGTTCTTTCATGCAACGTGCGGTTAGCGGTCAATTGTTCTGTAAGGTTCTCGATCTGCTTTCCATAATTAGCCGAAAGCTGGCTCGTGATATCATGTACCAGTTTGGCTTTCGACTGTTCAAATTCTTCGATAGATTTCTCGTAGATCTCTTTTAGATAATTCCCGAAGTGCGTAGGCGTGATAAATTTTTTATCTGCCAGTTTTTCAAACAGGGTAACATCCTGCGCATGGCCGATGGCGGAAGCGATAATGGTTTGGGCATTGATGATGCTTTCGCAGATCTCCGGGTTTTCAAAAATTTCAAGGTTCTCTCCACCACCGCGCGCAACACAGATAAGATCGGCGCCCTGGTTATCGAGGAGCCTGATCATACTGGTAATTTCACCCGGTGCCGATAAAGAGATGCGATGGTATTCAATATCATATAATGTGATCGCTGCTTCCATCGCTTTTTTGATATCCGAATCAATAATGGCTGATCGGCCCATAATCACTTTTACAACAATGCGCTTATTATGAAAGATCGCGTTCTTGATATGTGCATCAAGATCTTTAAACCCTTTTTCAACTTTTTTATTGATCAGTATAATTTTCTGTGTCTCTTCTTCAGAAAATTTATTTACCCGTTGCGCCAGTAATTCAACGAGGTTAATGTTGATCTGGATCCTGCCCTGCTTTTCAACGCGTCTTGTAATAAATCCATTGAACTCGATCGTTTTATTGTCTTCGAGCTGGTTATGCATTAAAGCAGAAGTGAGGAGCGTAATGGAGTTGTCGCCGGCTTCATCTTTCAGGCTATTGTAATAGTATCCCTGGTAGTTAACGGTTCCCGTCTTTTTAAAAATACCGCGGACCTGTATGATCTTTTTCTCTTCTTTGGTTACAGTTGCTGCGTTAAATATGGCAACGATAGAGGAAGGCGAAAAGAATGGATTAGTATTCTCCTTTTCTGCGAGGGTATTTTCTTCTGTACTTATTGTATTGTTATAGGACATTGGTTCTGATCGATCTATATGTTGATTAACTGGCCTGCTGTACCTAAAATTAAACAACTAATAGATAGATTTCGAATAATTGCCATGACATGTGGTCAATTAAATTCAAGAATAGTCACATTTATTCGAAGGGGTTTCACGCAAAGGCGCAAAGAGGCCAAGGCGCAAAGGAATTGCTCCGGTTTCTGTCTTTATGATCAAATAGTTAGCTATTGTTTTTCGAAGTGTCCCGAACTCCAGGACTTTGCGTCTTTGCTCCTTAGCGCCTTTGCGTGAAACCTACTGCTTATCTACAAACTGCTGGAAAGTATCGTTATAGCGATCACCAATATCCGGGAAGCGGTTAAGCAGTTCATTTATTGCAACAAAGTCAGCGGCGTTCAATTCAACATCTACCGAACCTGCATTTTCGATTAAATATTTTCTTCGCTTGGTGCCGGGAATAGGGATGATGTTATCTCCCTGCGCCAATACCCAGGCCAATGCCAGTTGCGCTGGGGTACAATTCTTTGAGGTTGCGATCCCTGCGAAACCCGCAGCTAATTGGCGGTTGTTTTCGGCATGCTGCCCCTGGTATCTTGGCAATTTATTCCGGAAATCTTTTTCTGAAAGTTGGGTACTCTCGGTTGTATTGGTGATCAATCCCCGCGACAAAGGGCTAAATGGTATGAAGGAAATACCGAGCTCTTTGCATAAGGGAAGTATTTCTTTTTCTACATCCCTTGTCATAACAGAATATTCACTTTGCAATGCACTCACCGGGTGTACCGCATGTGCCCTGCGTATAGAGTTTGGCGATGCTTCCGATAAACCGATGAAACGTATTTTGCCTTCGGTAACAAGATCAGCCATTGCCCCTACCATTTCTTCTATTGGAACATGCTGATCCACGCGATGCGCATAATAAAGATCGATCGTATCTGTTTGTAAACGTTTAAGACTCGCCTCCACCGCTTTTTTAATATATGACGGCGATCCATCAAAACGCAGTTTACCTTCTGCATCATTATAAAAACCGAATTTGGTTGCGATGAATATTTTGTCGCGGTTGGGTTTCAGAACTTTTGCGATGAGCTCTTCATTTTTTCCTCCTGCATACATATCTGCAGTGTCCCAGAAATTAATGCCGAGCTCTAATGCTTTCTCAAGTGTTGCGATGGATTCAGCATCATCGGGTTCTCCATAAGCGTGGTTCATGCCCATGCAGCCGAGGCCAATAGAGGAGAGTTGGATATTTGTGGTAGATAGTGGGCGGTATTTCATTGCACAAATTTAGAGCAATGTTGTTGCAACAGGCTTGGACAAGGTGAAAGTTTTTTTTCACGCAAAGGAGCAAAGGAGCCAAGGTGATTGCGATGGTTGGTTTTTACTATTAAATGCTGTTTGATATTTTTCGGAGAGATTGTTCGCTCTCATTTTGTTCCTTTATTTCTTACCACGCTTTTTAACAGGTTTCAGTACCTTTTTATCTTCGTAATCAATGCGCTTGTTTACTTTTTTAAGAGCCTCTGCTGGCGGTAGCGCTTCCGGTTGTACGCCACGTTCTTTTAGCATTTTGCGTACCGCCAGGTTATTATCTATATGTTCTTTGGCAATGGGTTGCTGGCCATGCAACTCTTTTTCCACCACATTGTGGCTGGTTAGTTCATTGGCAAAGTCTTTGGCTTTAATCGTAAGTGTTGGTAAAAAATCTGCAAGAGCCCTGCCGTCTGCCACGCCAAGTTTACGTTTCATGTCCTGTGTACTAAACCCTCCAAACAAAGCCTGGTCGCCTTTTGATTTTATTATTGCAAAACCGTTACTATCCACACCGCGCTCAAATAAGACGCCGGATAGTTTTTTTTCGCTTTGCGTTAGCTTGTCTCTTGCGGTAACCCTTTCAATATCCAATAATCTTTTTTCGATAATTTCCTGCTTCCGGGTTTGTACAGCAAAATAGGTTTGGGCAAACGCTACTGTTGGTTTGGCGGGGTCTCCATTTTGGGCAATTAAATAACAAGCATAGCGGGTAAGTGCAATATCCTCAACTTCTCTTTGTGCGCCTTTTGCCAATCCGATCATTTTGTTGATATCAACAAAATGATCGGAAAGCTTTTCGCCCGCCTGTGTACAGGCATTTTTCGCCTTGTCTATTACTTTTATAAAATTCCGCCACTCAGTATAATTGAAAATCTCCTGCAACTCTCTTGCGCTCCAGCACTCAATGCCTTTATAATCATATACTGCATTTTCAAATTGAACAAACAGTTCTGTTATTAATTCTTTTTTCATTTTGTTTATTTTAGGCTGCCTGCATTTCATTCAGCCCAAATATTCTGACGTACGGCAGCGGTACTAAACCCAAAATGCTCGATTTAATTGATTGTATATTATAGAGAATTGATTTCTACACAAACAAACTACAAAGTATTATTTAGATGGAAAACAAAATGACTTGTTTTGAGTATTAATACAGAGAAAAAATACTTGTATTTGAACGTCCATAAAACACTGCCCTACATTTTACTAATGATTAAACCCATTCTGCCGCGATACCTTGAATTGACTGCATACAAGACTGGCTCGTCTATAAATATTATCTTCAGTTTCAGCAATCATCTTTCCAAAAAACAACGATCCATGAAAATAACAAAACAGCTCCGCCCGTTTTTCATCTTCTTGTTTTTTATCCCGGGTTTTCTTAATGCACAAGTCATTAAAAAACCAGTGCCCATTATTTTCGATACAGATATGGGACCCGATTATGATGATGTTGGAGCTATTGCCTTGTTGCACGCCATGGCAGATAAAAACGAATGCCGCATATTAGCCACCATTGCCAGCAATAAACACAAAAATGTAGTCGCTGCGTTAAGCGTACTCAATACTTATTTTAACAGGCCAGATATTTCTATTGGTGTGGTGAAAGGAAATGCCGTGGATATCGGGGCCTGGCAAAAATGGGATTCATTGATCGTTGCCAGGTACCCGCACAATATTTTATCCAATGATGCAGCCATGGATGCAACTGAGCTTTACAGGAAAACATTAACCGCGCAGCCTGATAACAGCGTAACAATTGTTACGGTTGGATTTCTTACTAATATGGCGAGCCTACTGCAATCGAACCCGGATAAATATTCTTCACTTTCCGGTAAAGCATTGGTACAGAAAAAAGTAAAGCAACTAGTAAGCATGGCCGCCTGTTTTGACAAGGCATTGCCGCTATTCAAAGAATTTAATGTGATGAAAGATTCCGCGGCATCCAAAACAACATTCGATAACTGGCCCACACCGATTATTTTCAGCGGCTTTGAAATAGGCTCAAAAATTCATACGGGCCTGCCTATTATAAACAGCAGCATTGAGCGCTCGCCTGTAAAAGATGTTTTCTCCAGAAGCATTCCCCTCGACCCAAATGATAAAAACGGAAGGATGAGTTGGGATGAAACTGCGGTGCTGGTTGCCGTTCGGGGTTATCAACCTTATTATGATGTGGTAAGGGGAAAGATCATCTGTTACACGAACGGCAGCACAGGCTGGGACAGCGACGGCAAACGTGATTACTATTTGGTACAGAAAATGCCGCTTGCAGAAATGGAAAAGGTTTTGAACGATTTGATCATGCATCAACCCCGACAGAAATAATGTCGCGTATAATTTTCATGCAACAGCAAAACAAATATCAACCCATCAAAACTTAATAAAAAACTCAAACTCCGCATACAAACTATTCGCGAGCGTTGTTTCAGATACAGGTGTTGAGTTGATCGTTGAAGTGGTTTGCGCTCCACCTGCAAGCCTGGTGGTGATGGTAGTAGTTGTATAGATAGGATTCCGCGGAATGGCAAGGGTTGGGGTAAACATAAAACCAAATCGTTTTGTTTCATAGATCACAGGGACCCAGATCTCGTAATCAAGCAGTGTAAGTTTATTGTTTTGCACTGAAGTAACGGCTGTGGTTGTAGCTCCACCAGGCGCACCAGGTTTCTTTCCCAGTTTCCTGTTTACATATCCCTCGTATGAATGCAGGGTACTCCAGTTAGTGCTGAAGGATGGTTCTATCTGCCATTGATCACCTTCTTTTCCTAATGTAAAACTATGCGACAGCCCAAGGTTCAACCCGATATCTGTTTTACTTGCAAAAGTGAGATCGATACCTCCATTAAGCTGAACAGCAGACAGATCATAACTCAGCAGCGAACCGATCGTCCCCGTGATATCACTCGTGATCACACCACTAGATGGCCTGTACCAGCTTTTATTGCCATACACATCTGCGCTGAACCGGTCTGAAAAACTGAATGTGTAACCGGCATCAATCGCGCCTACATCTATCCGGTTTTGGTTGGCCTGCAATAAATAAGAAAGTGAGCCTGTTATATAAAAACCGCTTTTATCAAAATAACCCAGCGAGGCTGTGAGATAAGGATAGGGCAACGAATCTTTCCTGCCGTAATAAACAGAATTGGTTAAATAATTAGCGGCCGCTTTAAAATAAGAATCTTTGTTTTTAACGGGAGACACAGGAGCCTGCGCATCTGCAGAAGCCATCGTCACAAATACCAGGATGGCAAAAACAAAAGCACTCTTTTGCAGCAAACGAATAAGTAGCATGGTAAAAGATAATTGGTAAGCAATCCCCCACAGGCCATTCATTCACATATCCTAACATAAACGTAGTGAAAGGAAACTACTTCATTCTTGCAAAATGATAATTTAAGCGGATTTAAAGAAGAAATGACAATTGACTGGTCAATCTTGTTTTTAGAGGTCAACGCAACTTTTTGCCTGGGTGTTTACACGGTATTTGTGCCGTTCGGAGGTGATTAACTTGTCTTTATCACTAAAAATATTAGTTTTGTACCATGTTCAGAAACCTGTTGAACAATAAGATCGGGAACCTGCTAAACTACCTCAGCACCCGCATTCCCAACCTAAGCATGACGAAAACGCTCAAGTTATTATACCTGATCGATGAAACTGCTTATGAACGTACCGGTGTGCCGGTAACCTGGCTGGATTATAAAGTTTGGGAAATGGGTCCTGTAGCCGAAGAGCTTTACAATGAACTCAAATTTGATCAATCTCTGATTCAAAATGGTGAAAAGATCAGCCTCGAATCTTTTATAGAAACGCAAAAAAAAGAAAGCACCGACGGAAATACCCAGATTTATATTTCACCAAAAGGAAAATATGAGCTGGGTGAGTTTTCTGCATTTGAAAAAGAGCTCATAGATAATATCATTGATCGTTTTGGTTTTTATACCGCTAACAAACTGATAGACCTGTTGCATGAAGAGAATACTTTGTGGCACAAGTCTGTTAGCAATCATAACCTGCAACTGAATTTTAAAGTGTACGGTAAAAAAAGCAATCATTCCATTGATTTTTCAGAATTGATCAAGGAAGACCCCATTAAGCAAATGGCGGCACAATCTGCTTTTGAGAGCATGCAGTTACAGGAAGAGCTTGAAAATCTTTAACCGGCCGCACAAATGGAATGGAAGCCCGGCCTGATCCTGCGGATAAAAGATTACAAATTTGAAGACGATAATTCTTCAAAAGATAAGTATGCGATCGTTTTATATGCAGATGACAAAAAAGCGTACATCATCCATTCACTAACAACCTCGCAGAACAATCGTAATATGCCTGCGCTGCAATATGGATGTTCTGTTCATCATTCCACTCCCTACTATTTTATTCCCCGTGGCCAGGTAATTGGCAACGAAAACTTTAGTTTCGAAAAAGACACTTTTATTTTCTTCAGAAATAATGTGCGCAAAGAACTTGTTTCTAAATTTGAAGCTGCTTCCCAAAAGCTATTTGGGTTGTTGCTATTAGGTGTATTATCAAACGAAGAACTGAAACGCATTATCAAATGTGCACTAAAGTCGAAGTTTGTTCCCGAAGAAATTGAAAAGGAGTTGATTTTATTTAAGAGCAGTTTATAGACTTAAGCACATCTATGTCGTGTTTTTCCTGGCATCTTTTTATTTTTCAAACAAATCTTACTTCCCCCCATTCCCTCTCAAATCATTCACACAATCCACATCCAACCCCGGTATCGAATTATTCATATTCATCAACCCGGAAGTTTGAATGGCATAATACATCAGGCAGCTGCTATTGCTGCAGTGGGCTATATGGCTGGCATCTTCATGGGGTTTAACCATGGTGGTGCCGGTATTCACCAGGCCCAGGAGGTGGCCCATTTCGTGCATCAGGGTTCCGGATTCTACTTTTACACGGCTTGCCTGGCCAATGCCGCCGGTCTTTGCCTGTATGGTTTTCTCAAAAACAACCATCGATGTGTTCCAGAAAGAAATACCCGCCACATCCTGCACGCTGTAATCCGCATCGGCAAAATACAGCCATATGGAAATGGTATTGCCGCCTGTATATACGCTGCGGTTTTTATCTTCAAAATTTACCACATCCTGTAAGGGCGCAACAGATGCACCAAAAGAACCTACTTGTGTTTGCACCACATTAATACCGCCGGGTTTGTTAAGATACGTGCTCAAAAAATTAACAAGATTGGTCACCGATTGGTCCTGCGGTTTCATACCCGGCGAATACTGGATCTCGAGGTTCAGGGTGGTAAATGTATTGGCGCTAAGTAACTGGTTCGCCGATTTGCCAACGGGCTGCTTATCAACGGTTGAGTTGCGCCCGGTGGCAGGTACGTTTGAACCCGTGTCTTTCCTGCAGCCCGCAAAAAGGGCCGCAATCAGCAGTATGGGGAGAATGCGTTTCATGTGTTGGGATGTAGGTCCGGTAAAAGAATATAAAAACAGTGCCAAGTTTCAAGCTGAAGTGAATGCGTAGAACGGAAACGCGCAAGCGGTATATTCCAAACATGATAAGTTAGAACGCAAACAGGAAGAACAGACCAATAACTACTAATTGCCTTTGCACCCCTGCTTTTCAGCAAACTTTCGTGGCATAGTATTTTTAATCTATCATGTGAGTAATAATCCTTTACTTGTTAAAATACAGTTATGAAAAATATATTTGTCGCGCTGTTATTATTAAGCAGCGCAAGTTTTGCCCAGAACCGCGATCGCAACGACCGCAACGACCAACCGCCTACCAACGTCCGCCGTTCCTTTGAAAGAAACCACGCGGACACAAAGAACACCCAGTGGACAAAAAGCAGCAGCAATTGGCACGCCAACTACCGGGATAACAATAACCGGAGCGTAGATTCCTATTACGACCGCAGAGGCAACCTTATGGCGACTCACAGGGAGATCAACAGGAACGAAGTTCCGAGGAGGGTTGATACCAGGGTTACCAATCTCTACCATCCGAGAGGAAATTATACTGTAAGAAAGATCGAACGCCCTAATGCACCATCATTGTTCCAGATAATTCTTGAACTGGCAACAGGTGGTAGCCGCACCGTTTATATGGATGAACAGGGAAGGCAAAGAGAGTATCATTCTCCTTATTAGAACTTAGTAATATTCACGCATGACGCGAAAGGATAGGGCGCAAGGTTTTTCTTTGTGCCCTTACTTTCTTTGCGTCTTGCGTGAAATGTTAGCTAATCACATGCCTCAAAGCTGCAGATCTAACGCATCACTACCAGGGCAAACTCCATCAATTTTTGCTTATACAAATCCAGCATCCCCTAGTTGAGGGCCCGGAATTTTCGGAGTCGTGGAACCCAGCGAAAGTGATAATTTCATTTTACCTCTCTCTTTATTTTGCAAGACTTTTCCGCACAGCATCCAGCTTATCCGCAGTATTCCTCGAGCCTTGCGCTACAAACCCGGAATCTGATCCACAGGCAATAACCCGTATGCCCAGGTTAAAATACTTTTGATAATCATCGGGATTGAATAGTAAAATACCGGTTGCTTTATTTGCTTTTTGTGCCGCGGCTACAATAGCTTTTACAGCATCTATAAAAACAGGGTTATCAAATTCGCCGAATATACCCAGGTCCATCGTGAGGTCGGCCGGGCCTATAAACAATACATCAATACCATCCACCTGGGCTATGGCATCCAGGTGGTTCAACGCTTCTTTACTTTCTATCTGTGCAAGGCCCACAATGGTTTCGTTTGCCTTTTGATAGTAGTCTGCAAACTGTTTTCCGAACTGGGTAGCGCGCACCATTTTTGCCACACCCCTGCTGCCATGCGGCGGGTAACGCAATCCTGTAACCATTTCGTTGGCTTCCGTTTCATTATTGATATGCGGGCACATAATTCCTTCTGCTCCAAAATCGAGCACACGGTGTACCCGCTGGCGGCCATTGTTTTCTACTCTTACAAATGCAGCAGCGTTACTATGTTCAATAGCCTGCAGTTGCGATAACACCTGTTGCTCATCGCCAGCACCATGCTCAAGATCGATCAATACCCAATCAAAACCGGCCGATGATACGATCTCTGCGGTTACTGCGTTTCCGAGATTTAACCAGCAGCCGTTCACTGCTTCGTTGTTTTTTATCCTGGCTTTAATATTTTTCATGAGCGATAAGGGTTGTGTTGTGGTGCTACAATAAAATCAACATCTATACCAGCGATGATTATTCCAACAGGTAAAATAATGTTGCAGCTCCAACATGTTACGGCAGGGTTGCCTGTTAAAAATAGATAAATTTTATATGCCATAGGCATAGCACGTAATTGACGATAGGTTTCTAATGCCCCATCGGGGCAACCCAAAGAATTTCGTAAAATAATATCAGGTCAACCTATATCCGGACGCGGCACCCTTTTATTGTAAAAGGCTGCGCACAACAGTCGGTTTGCAGGTAGGCTGGTTGACATAGTAACAATCAGCTGTAGTTCGCTATCAATTTTAGTTCATAACTTCAATTTTTTCTATTCGGCTGCGATTCCGGGCTGGACATTCAATGAATACGAGTACAGCAGCAAACCATCAACGTCGTAAACTATAATTTTTTTGCGCCACTTCAAACAACTCAAAACTAAAATACCGACATGAAAATAAAACTTTTAATACTCGGTATTTTATTTACATATCAAATCAGCGCACAATCATATCAAAAAATTCATTCTAATGCTATTGTGTTAGATACTCACAATGATATTTTAATGAAAGTTGTTGATCAAGGTTTGCTATTGGACGGCGATTTGACAGGGAAAGCACACAGTGATTTAGTCCGTTGGAAAAAAGGAGGGTTAGATGTTCAAATATTTTCTGTGTATTGTGATGGCGATGCAAAAAAACCCTTTGCCTATGCCAATAGACAAATGGATAGTTTGGATGCGGTTGTTGCCCGTAACCCTGATAAGATTGTAAAAGTTGCCAATTATAAAGAACTTTTAAAAGCAATAAAACAAAAGAAAATTGCGGCAATGTTTGGTGTAGAAGGTGGACATATGATAGAAGATGACCTCAACAAATTAGAAGCATTGTATAACAGAGGTGCAAGGTATTTAACGCTAACCCACAATATTGCACCTTCATGGGCTACAAGTGCAGCAGATGAAACTACCAATCTAAGCTTACCAAACAAAGGACTTACGCTTTTTGGAAGACAAGTAGTGCAACGTATGAACCAACTTGGCATGTTAATAGATGTAAGTCACGCCGGCGAACAAACTTTTTGGGATGTAATTAAATTAACAACGAAACCAATCATCGCATCACACAGTTCAGTTTACAATTTGGTGCCTCATCGCCGAAATTTAAAAGATGATCAAATAAAAGCGATTGCGAAAAATGGAGGTGTAATCCAGGTAAATTTTAATCCAGGATTTATCGACAAAAACTTTGGTGCTAAAGAGGCCGAATTTTTGAAAAAGTACGCTACAGAAATGGACTCGTTAATGAAAGGTGGAATGCAAGAATTTTATGCCATGGATTATTTGTATAAGAAATATGCAGCAGAAACCAACACTATGCAGCCACCAATGTCTATGCTTATTGACCACATTGAATACATCATTAATTTGGTTGGAGTAGATTATGTTGGATTGGGTTCTGACTTTGACGGAATTAATCTTACCCCACAACAATTAAACGATGTAACTTCCTATCCACTAATTACAAAAGCATTGGTCGAGAAAGGATATTCCCCAAAGGACATTTCTAAAATACTTGGTGGAAATTTTTTAAGGGTACTGAAAGCCAATGAAGAGAAATAGCTGATTAACCAAAATCCAAACTTCAGTTCGGGGCTTGACGAATAAAGCCCAGCCCGGTTGTGCATCATGCAATCGAACGCTCTAATAATTTGAACAACTATCAATAAATATGGCAGACAATATTGACGAAGCAAACGCTGATAATCCGACAAATATCCAGTCGGAAATTGCCGCTGACAAAATTACTCCTGCTGCTAACACAGAGACAAATAACCCAATTCAAAATTCAGACGACATGGAAGTACATCATCATCCCGATATACATCATAAAACTAAAAAGTGGAAAGAGTATTTGCTTGAAGGGTTTATGATTTTTGTTGCAGTAACAATGGGATTTTTTGCCGAAAGCTATCACGTTCATTTAGTCAATAAAGAAATTGAAAAACGAAACATTGAAAGTTTTATCAACAATATTCAAAAGGACAGTGCTAATATAACTATCAGAATTAACTTTTGTAAAGAAAAAATTAAAGCAATAGACTCACTATGCAAGATACCAGGAGAGTTTACTGATAGTTCATTTCAAAAAAGATTTATTCATTATGTATTAAAATTGGGTACATATACGCTTTACCAACCAGACGAATCTGCTTTTCTACAAATGCAATCATCAGGTACTTTGAGATTGATTACTCACCAAAATATAACAGACAGCATATTAAAATACCAATTACTTAATCAAAAACTTAAAATGCAGGGGGAAATCATAAATAATGATTTTCAATCTGCCCTTGATAATTTAATGCAAGTTGTTGATGGAAGGGCGTTGGTCAATCCAAATATTCCTTTAAAGCTTAATGGAAATAATCAACAAATACACAACTATATCAACTATAAGATTACTGAAAGTTTCGCAACTGAAGGCTACATACTCTATTTAAACCAACAACTTCTTAGCATAAAAAATCTGACACCATTTCTTAAAAAAGAATATGACATAGAATAAATAGCACGAACGCACAACAAGCGATTGAACACTCTAATAACTTGACCAACAAAAAAATAAATGGCAGACAATACTGACGAAGAACATCTTGATAATCCGATAAATACTCATTCAGAAAGTTCTCCTGATGAAATTACTCCTACTGCTGGCACAGAGTCTATTAACCCAAATCAAGAAACTGAAAATATGGAAGTACATCATCATGCACACGCTACCCATGGTAAGAAAACCTGGAAAAATTATTTCTGGGAATTTCTAATGTTGTTCCTTGCTGTTTTCTGTGGATTTCTAGCTGAATGGAAACTTGAACATATTATTGAGCATAGCCGGGAAAAGGAATTTATGGAAAGCATGGTTATAGATATCAAAACCGACAGTTCAAACTTAGCTAGCATGAAATCTGCATTTGGATATATAACTATTCAAATTGACTCATTATTACCATTATTAAAAGATAATGAGCACTTAGAAAAGAATGCAACTGAAATATACGAACACCAGGTAATCTTAAATTTATATAAAAAATGGACATATTCTGATAGAACGATAGACCAGTTAAAAAATTCAGGTACTTTCCGATTGATAAGAAAGAAAGCTGTTTCAGATGGAATTAGTCAATATGATGGCTTTATAAGGAATTATATAAATGATATGCAAAATAGTTTAATACTGAAACAATGGCAGGGTATTAATGACGCTGGAAATGACATCTTCAAATCAAGTGTATTTAGAGAATATTTTAAGAGCGGAGATTTTGCCAGACATGCAGTCGTGTTGCCGAATACTCCTTACTTTTTAACAAATGATAAGATTGTTCTTGAAAAATTTATCAATAAGCTTGACCAATATGCTGTCTCCTTAGACTGGTTTAGAATGAACATTGACAGAGCCCTGCAACAAAATAAGACGCTTGACTCTTTAATAAGAAAAGAATACCATGTTGAATCAAATTGAATGAACTTAAAATTTAGATAACAGAAAAAGCGGTTGAGAAGCACGAACGCACAACATTGCATTGGCATTATGGCGGCTGACGGAACTCAGTTGCAGCTTCTTACTATTTAACTTTATCAAAAAGCCAGGCAGCGGTTCCGGGCTGACGAATATAAGATTCCACACAATCGGCAATACCTATCCGTTAACAGCAAACATTTCCAATCAATATTAAAATTCTTTTCGATAATGAATCTAAGAAATATTACTTCAGGCATACTCCTATTTGTGTTGACAAGCGCAACAGTAAATGCACAATTTAGCTTTGGCTCCTATGCTTTACAGCATATAAATATCATTGATGTAAACGCCAATAAAATACTTGTTGATTACACCATTGTAATCAACAAAGATAAAATTGCAGATATTATACCGTCCAATCAGTACGTAGTCAATGACACTGTTCAATCTATTGTATTAAAAGGGAAATTTGTAGTTCCTGGTTTAATTGATGCTCATGTACATTTTGCAACAGATCCAACAGAAGAAAGAAGGGATCATGCAGAAAAAGTACTAAAAGAAATGCTGCTAACAGGCATCACTTCCGTTAGAGATATGGCCGGCGATGCAAGAGCATTATCAGATTTAGCAAGAAATGCTTTAATTGGTGATATAGCGGCTCCAAACATTTATTACTCTTCTTTGATGGCAGGCTCAAAATTTTTCTCCGACCCCAGAACCATTGCTACAGCCCGGGGAGGACTAAGCGGAAAAATGCCCTATATGAAGGCAATTGACAGCATATCCAATATGCAAATAGAAGTTGCTCAGGCTAAAGGCACAGGTGCATCCGGTATAAAAATGTATGCCAATTTATCAAATAATGAGGTAGTAAAAATTGTTGAAGAAGCAAAAAGACAAAATATTCCTGTTTGGTCTCATGCATCATTGCAATTGGCTAAACCTTCTGAAATATTAGCCAGTGGTGTGATTTCTGTTTCGCACGCTAATATGTTGATCTATGAAAATGATAAGTATCAAGACTTGATAAACAGCTGGGGTAATCATCAGCCTGGCGAAGAGGAAAAAGAGTTTTGGGATAAGGAATTTGCAAAATCAGACTTTTCCGGATTATATAAATTAATGATAAAACACAACGTGGTTTTAGATGCAACAATTACCGTATTGGTAGTGCAAAAAAACTTTCCAAAAAAGGCATGGGTTTATGAAATTGGAAAAAGAATAATTCAGGGAGCGCACAAAGCAGGTGTTCTTATTGATGCCGGCAGCGATTCTGACCAGGAAACATTTGTTCAGCACGAAATGAAGTTATTGGTTAGTGATTGCGGTTTTAGTCCATTTGAAGCAATAGTAGCTGCAACTAAATATTCTGCCCAATCTACCGGTATCCTTGCTACAGAAGGAACGATTGAAGTGGGAAAAAAAGCGAATTTGCTTTTTTTAAATTCGAATCCGGTAGAAAATATTAATCATATTGATGACCTCTTTATGGTAATTAAAAATGGAAAGTTTTATAATAAGAAATAACGAACGCACAACAGTGGAAGCGAAGGAAGGAGAAGGAAGTATTTTCAGTATTCCATTACCCATTAATAATTAAAGTATCATCATGAAATATCTGCTAACAGTAGTTTTTATATTGAATACTTTATTTTATGGAACTGCTCAGGATACGACAATCGTACTTTCGACGTCTATGTTTAACAATGAGGGAAAGATTCAACTCGGCGAAATTGAACACTGGTTATATAAACAGGGAAATGATCCATCCTGGGCCGACCCTGGTATTTCCGTAAAAAACTGGCAGCACCTGAACCCGGCAGACATCACCAAAAAGAATGCTGATCAAAACGGAAGGTTGGAAGGATGGTTCAGAATGAGGATAAAACTAGACAGCAGTTTTAACCAGACATCGCTTTTTATTATACAGCGAAGTTATTTAGCTTCAGATATATTCATCAACGGCAAGCCCTTCTATTCATTTGGGAATACAGGGTATAACGGGAAGCCATTCAGTGAATTCACTGATTTCAATAAACTACCAGATCTGGTAAAACTGGAAATGGGGAAAGAATTATTACTGGCTGTACATTTTGTGGATTATACCGATTATAAGGGTCAGTTAAAGGAAACAAGTTTTACAAAAAACAGATTTATAGGCATTGCCAACCCTGCGTATGTAGCAACATTTTATGCAAATTCATTGCTATTAAGGAGGATGATTGTAATCCTTACTATTCTGGGTGTATTGGCTTTATTATTTTGGTTTTTATTTTTTTTAAATCGAAGTGAGGATCACCTCGTATTTGTTGCACTCAGCGCCACTAGTTTGCTTGGATTACTATTCTTCCAATTTCTCAATACCCTTGCAGTTAGCACCTATAATCAGACGCAATTATGGTCTTTTCTTGCAACCATGAGTTTTGCCGGTATCTCTGCTTTCATGCCGCTATTGGTTGCCAAAGTATTCAAAAAATATATCCCGTTTCCGTTAAAAATATACGCTATAGCCAGTACGTTTTTGTTGGGCATTTGCTTCTTTACCCTTTGGGATAAAATTACGCTGGCAGATGAGCTGCTAACTTTCCTCTTATGTGCCTACTATTTGATCGCATCCAGGAAAGCATTAAAGGGTGCAAAATGGGCAATTGTCATTGGGTTGACCCTAACCATACTGATAGGCCTGACTATGGACGCCATCAATAATTTTAAACTTGGTGTGAGCGACAGTTTTGGATCATTACTAATGTTTGGCTCCTATCTGTCTTTCCCCTTAAGCCTTTTGGTGTATGTTGCCTTGCGGATGAAGGAAGTGAATATTGATGTACTTAGCCAAGCCAAAAAAATAGTACAGGTTACCGAAGAAAAAAAGAATTTACTGGCCAGTCAAAACCGAATACTGGAAGAACAGGTAAAAGAAAGAACCATCGAACTAACGCAATCCATTAATCATTTGAAAGCCACCCAAAGCCAGTTGATCCAGCAAGAAAAAATGGCATCACTTGGCGAACTCACTGCCGGCATTGCCCACGAAATTCAGAACCCCTTAAACTTTGTCAATAATTTTTCGGAAGTGAATGCAGAGTTAAGTGATGAGTTACAGCAGGAGGCTGAGAAAGGCAATTTGGACGAAATAAAAATGATTGCAAAAGACATAAAAGAAAATTCTGAAAAAATTAATCACCACGGCAAACGAGCCGATGCTATCGTAAAGGGTATGCTGCAACATTCAAGAAGCAGTTCTGGCGCGAAAGAAGCCACAGATATCAATGCCTTGTGTGATGAATACCTGCGCCTCTCCTATCATGGACTTCGGGCAAAAGACAAGTCGTTCAATGCCACGCTCGAAACAGTTTATGATACTGCCCTTGGTTCGTTAAACATAGTACCACAAGATATTTGGCGCGTTATTTTAAATCTGATCACAAATGCTTTTTATGCAGTGAATGAGAAGCAGAAAGCAAAAAGCGAAACGCCAAATCCAGAGAGCTATCAACCAACAGTTACTGTGCGCACAAAAAAGATTAATGGGAATGTTGAAATAACCGTAAAAGACAATGGCAATGGTATTCCTCAAAATGTGTTAGAAAAAATATTCCAACCCTTCTTCACCACCAAACCCACAGGCCAGGGAACGGGATTGGGATTGAGTTTAAGTTACGATATTGTAAAAGCGCATGGCGGCGAATTAAAAGTAGAAACAAAAGAAGAAGAAGGAACTGAGTTTATTATGCAATTACCAATATAAGTTAAATCTACTAATGAAATATTTATTCAGAACAGTTCTTATTTTGATATTGCCATTTTTTGGATGGGCACAAAATACGGTAGTAAACATCACACCTGAAAAATTCAGTAAAGAAATTAATGCTTTCAATATTGATGCTGCTGATGGTTGGCTTTTCCACAAGGGGAACGACAGCAGTTGGGCAAAAAAGATCATTGATACAACAGGCTGGGAAAAATTAAAACCCACCGATCTCTCCGCAAAGTATGCTGATAAAAATGGCAGGGTGGAAGGATGGTTCCGGATAAAAGTAGTATTTGATAGTTCTTTGCTCAATAAAGTATTATATGTTGATTTTGGTCAGTGGGCTTCAACAGCATTTTATGTAGATGGAAAACTGGTTGCTGTAAGAGGCAATACGGGTGAGAGGGGAAAGGATTTTCGCGAATATAACGGTGGTGTAGATCCCCTGTCTATTCGTTTCGATACAACAGCCGCTCATATTTTCAGCCTTCATTATGTTGGATATTTGTCTCCAATACCACCGTATGATGTAAAGACGCAGTTTCTGAAAAAAGTTGTTCGTCTTGGTGGCCCCAATTATACTACCAGGTTATCAAATAATTACAATACAGTGTATATTTTTCGTACCTCATGGACGGTGGTTTGTGCTATTCTTTCTGTGCTTTTCTGGCTGTTACTCTTTCAAAACCCAAAGGAAAAAAGTCTATTATGGGTTGCACTTTATACCAGTGCCTTATTCATTTACACTTATTACTCGTATACTGATCCTAGCGGCACCTCGTTTAATGAATTTAAAATTAAAATAATAGTAAGTGATTTATTTCAACTCTCCACAACTGTATTATTACTTCCCATTCTTTTAATTAAAACTTTCAAAAGAAAAATAAACAGCAGGCTTATTCTAAGTCTCATTATTTTATTTGTAGTGAACGAAATAATGACTTTTTTACCCAGTTCTTTTTCTATAATTTTTCAGTATATCTATTGGGGTTCTTTCATTTTTGTATTTGGTATATGTTTATATTATGTCATTACTTCAAGGAAGAATCTGATGGGCGCCCAATGGGCCATTGTTGGAGGCTTAATTTTTACAATTTCTATTTTATTTGGTGGGATTATATTGGGTTTAATTTTGCCAAATCTCTTTGAATCGCAGTATTCTGGTTTGTTATTCAATTCCTTTTTTAATCTTGGTTTCCCTTTTTCCTTACTGATTTATGTATCCATGCGTTTTAAAGAGATGATACAAGAGGTACAGAAAAATGCAGAGAAAGTAGTGGAACTCTCCGAAGAAAAAAGGGAACAGGCTTTGCAACAGCAAAAAATATTGGAAGATGAAGTAAGCAGGCAAACCGGTGAGATCCGCCAAACATTGGAAAACCTGAAATCAACGCAGAGCCAACTCATTCAATCAGAAAAAATGGCCAGCCTGGGAGAACTAACAGCTGGCATTGCCCATGAAATTCAGAACCCATTAAACTTTGTAAATAATTTCAGTGAAGTAAATACAGAATTACTTGATGAATTGGGTGAAGAAGCCGGCAAAGGAAATTTAGAGGAAGTAAAAGCACTTGCAAAAGACATAAAGGAAAACGAACAAAAAATTAACCACCACGGCAAACGTGCCGACGCTATCGTAAAAGGTATGCTGCAACACAGCCGCAGCAGCAGCGGAAAAAAAGAACCCACGGATCTCAATGCATTGGCGGATGAATATTTACGGCTAGCCTATCATGGTCTGCGTGCAAAGAACAAAGATTTCAATGCAACGCTGGTCACAGATTTTGATGATTCAATAGGTATGATTGATATGATACCGCAGGATATTGGGAGGGTTATTCTTAATCTTATTACAAATGCCTTTTATGCAGTTGCAGAAAAGAAAAACCAATTGGGAGAAGCCCGCCTGCCGGACGGACAAGGATATAATCCCACTGTAACAATAAGCACCAAAAGAATCGTCACCCTCCCGGGAGGACCGCAAGGGGTCGAAGTACGGGTTGCTGATAACGGCAACGGCATCTCCCCAAAAGTATTAGACAAAATCTTCCAACCCTTCTTCACCACCAAGCCCACAGGACAGGGCACCGGATTGGGATTGAGTTTGAGTTACGATATTGTAAAAGCGCATGGCGGAGAATTAAAAGTAGAAACAACAGAGGGAGAAGGAAGCAGTTTTACTATTTGCATGCCGGCTTAATAGATAAATATTAATAGCTTATTTGCATTGCTAATTACTATAAAAAGAAAATACATTTTTCCTTTTAATCACTTTTTTACCGGCAACCATCATGAGGTGCGACTCAGACCTCTATTATAAATGACCAAGGAGAAAGGGTATACGTGCAAGGCACAAAAAATATTAAAAGGTTATTTGCAATGATATCAAGTACCGGTCTTTTAAAATCAGAAACAATGATTGGATGCTAAAATGCTGCTATATAACCGACAGCCTATATCAAAAGGACAGGGTTGGTTTCAGTAATAATGTCGAACAGACAGAACGGCGCTTAATTGAACAGGCGGAATTGCTTCCTCTTGCGACTGAAAGGGAAAAGGAGGCCAAGCCCCTGAAAGAGCAGGCAGGTCGCCCAGTTCGTAAACCCTAACAAAATAGACCATTATTGATTCAATATTGGTCTTTTTTCGTAAATTTGGGTATGAAGACAACTTCAAATTTAGATCCCAGGAGAGTGGTTTTGATCCATTGGAAAAAGGATGCCTCGCGGCCGTTTGAAGTGTATTCAAACCTTAAGAATTTCAGCCTGGCAAACCCTCAGTATCCATACGATACTTTAAACAACTACCTGTCGAAAAAAAAGATGCCTTTTGAAACAGATGATGTCCGGGTGGAACGAAAACAAATTATTTCAAAGCCTGGCCGCATCAGTAAGCCTGATTTACCTAAACGGTTGTTCTGGGAATTCAAGTATGACGAAATGGATTGGCAGAAAGATTCCGGGACGGTAATTGAACGGGTTGTCGAAAGGGGATCACCGGAAGAGTGGCAGGAGATGATACGATTTTACGGAGAAAAGAAAGTAGTGAATACGCTTACAAAAAAGACTACCTATTTAACGGATCGTGCGATAAAAAAAGTATGCGATTTTTTTAAACTTAAACCGGAAGACTTAAAGTGTTACATAAGGAAACAGTCGAGGCCTCAACTCTGGATTTGATCCATAGGCTGATGGCAGATGAAGACTTAAAAGAATTTAACCTGGTGGGTGGAACAGCACTTGCCTTAGTGATTGGGCATAGGATATCAGTTGATATTGATCTTTTTACAGACAACCCCTTCGATGCGGAAAGGCTCGGTAGGCTGCTATCAGCAAAATACAAGGTGGATAATCTCGAAACGGATAATAATACCATCAATTGCTTTATTGATGATGTTAAAGTGGATTGTATTGCGCACTGTTATCCATGGATTCAGCCTGCGGTTTTTATAGAAGAAATACGAATGGCATCAATCGAAGATATTGCGGCGATGAAGTTTAATGCAATTGTACAGGATGGTTCACGATTAAAAGATTTTATCGATATCTACGTATTGCTTGAACATAAATCATTAGCGCAATTGCTTTCGTGTTATGTACAAAAATATCCAAACGTCAGTGCGTTAACTGCCGGTAAAGCGCTTCTTTATCATAATGATGTAAAACAAACACAGAAGCTTGATCTTCTTGACCAGAATATTAACTGGCGGAACATCCTAAAGCGATTAAGACAGGCAACCATTAATCCTCAGAAAGTATTTGAACCGGAAAGTAAATTACTGATTCGTCAAACTCCACGACAATCGAGAGGCAGAAGGATACGTTGATAAACCACAGGCTCAAAGGCAGGTATTGGGGTGTCTTTTTATGATTGGGGTAGAAAAGGCATCGAAGCCAACCGCACCTAAAAAATTTCTGAACTTTTTTTTAAATAATTTCCTGTTTGCAAATTGTTTGCAAATGAAAAAAGCAGCTATGAGTTTTAAGTCATAACTGCTTGATTATTAAGCTCCCCCCCTTCTGGACTTGAACCAGAGACCCTCTGATTAATCCCGCATGTGCGGGACTCTAACCAACTGAGCCAATACACCACTTGGTGAAAAGGAAGGGTTTATAAGTTGTTCAATCAGATTCCTGCTTTTTTGTTTTTTGATAAAACGTTCGATCTTAATTGCTTCATTTTCCCTACTGCCGCATCCAAAAACAGCGGCAATCTGCCATGGCCTGTACTTAGAAGTAAAGGTGTTGAAGAATTCCTGGTGATTATGTTGGTGCAAACGTTGAACATAATTACTGGTATACCCAACATAATATTTGTCATACGATTTTGAATACAGGATGTAGATGTAAAACATACGGCTTGATTATGGACAATAAAAAACCCGGCAATATTAGCCGGGCTTTTCTTGCTCCCCCTTCTGGACTTGAACCAGAGACCCTCTGATTAACAGTCAGATGCTCTAACCAACTGAGCTAAGGAGGAATATGTTTTGTTTCCGGCTCTAACAACTGAGCCAGGGAAATTTCCCCTAAGGGGTTGCAAAAATAGGGAAAAATGCTTTCCGGCAAAATCTGTATGCAATAAAAATCAGGTAAAGTTCAAAAACCTATGTCGCTTATTCTGGACAAGCGCCTCGGTTACGCTTAAAAGACAGAGGCAAATGTATCTGTAAGCCGGGTTATTGCTTTATTACTTCCTGCATGAGCCCGGCGAGCGAAATGGCAATTACACCATTTCCTAAAGAAAATTGATCAGTTCCGGAATACACCACGTAACGTTTGGCGGGATCAATATCGGTACAGGCTATATGAAAGCCTTTGCTTACGGTGGGGGAAGAGCTTTTTTTAATTTCAATGGCCCATTTTTCTTTGGCGGAAAATTCCAGTATGAGATCGATCTCGGCTCCGCCGGGCGTACCATAATAAAAAGCCTGCATGCCTGCCGGGGCCACAGAGAGAATATTTTCGATCACAAAACCCTCCCAGCTTCCGCCAATCACCGGGTGGCCAAGTAATTGGTTGTGGTCCGTTATATTCAGCAGGGCGTGTGCGATACCACTGTCTCTTACATATACTTTTGGCGAACGCACAAGACGCTTACCGGCATTATAGGTCCAGGGTTTTAGCCGGCGAACAAGCAGCAGGTCAACCATCAGGTCAAGATACCGGCCTATCGTAACACCTGATACATCAAGGTTCCTGGCAAGGCTTGACGCATTAAATACAGATCCCTGGTGGTGGGCCAGCATCGTCCAGAACCGTTCCAAATTTTCCGCCGGTATTCGGGGGCCGAGTTGGGGGATGTCGCGTTCAAGATATGTTTTAATGAAATCGCGCCGCCATTGCAAACTGTCTGTTTCTGTGGCAGCCAGCAGGCTTTCCGGGAAACCACCCCTGAGCCAAATGGCATTGATATCATCGGCGTATTCCAATATGTTTACGCCAAATAGTTCGAGATAGGCAATCCTGCCGGCAAGGGATTCGCTTGACTGCCTGAGCAGGTCAATTGATGCAGACCCAAGAAAGAGGAATTGACCAGCTTTATTTCCCCTGCGGCGTTCTTTATCAATGATTCCCCTTAAAGGAGAGAAGATTTCCGGTAAACGTTGTATTTCGTCGAGAATGATCAGTTTATCCTGGTTGGCATCGTGAAAGCTTACTATATCGCGCACTTTTTGCAGATCAAGGCTGTTTTCCAGGTCCAGGTATACCGAAGGTGTGGTTTCCGATATATTTAGTGCAATAGTTGTTTTGCCTACCTGCCGCGGACCTAACAGGGCAACCGAAGGGCTTCTTTTTAGCACTTCCCGTATCTTATTTTCCAGGTTACGGTTGATCATCTATGTAAATGTAACACAAAATATTAGATTTGCATGGTTGCTTAATGAGCAATCAACCCTAAAATCCCCAAAAACTCTTCTCCTCCCAGCCCACATAAACGCCATCTTCCCGTATTTCGGTTAAATAGGTCTTTAAATAATAGCCCTCACCGCTGGTATTGCGGCCATTCTTCATATCAAAACGGTAGCGGTGAACGGGGCAGGTTACCTGGCCGTGGGCATTAATATAGCCATCTGCCATAATTCCACTGGCATGGGGGCATTTTTGGGAGAAGGCGTAGAGATTGCCATTGAAACGGGCCAAGGTTACTTTTTTATCGCCGGCTTCTACGATGCACATGTTGTTTTCCTGCCATTCTATAGAGGATTCGGTTTCTGCTATTTTATGCCAGGTTATTTTCACAATTTGAAAATTTGAAGATTTGAAAATTTGAAAATGTTGACCCCGAAATTTGGAAATTCGCTGACCTGATGGTAAGCCTGTGCCGTAGCTTAATTACCACATTTTCAAATTTTCAAATTTTCAAATTCTGAATTGACCTAAAACTGCACCGTCCGATACGGATACCGAATCTTATACATATCCCTCACCTTATTCAGTATCATCTCCCTCAGCGCATCGATATTGTTTTTTTCCTGGGCGGATACAAATACGCAGTTGTTATCTGTTGCCTCATCCCATTTCTCTTTCAGCTCGCGGAGTATTTCCTGCTGCACGCTTTCATCCAGCCATTCATCGAAATTCTTTTCTTCGTAGAGATCCATTTTGTTGAAGATGGTGATGATGGGTTTTTCAAATGCGTTCAGTTCCTGCAGGGTTTTATTTACCACACCAATCTGTTCTTCGTATTGCGGGTGCGATACGTCTACAACGTGTAATAAAATATCAGCTTCTCTTACTTCATCCAGGGTACTCTTAAAACTCTCTATCAAATGATGCGGTAGTTTTCTTATGAAACCTACGGTATCACTCAATAAAAAAGGCGTATTCTCAAATACCACTTTGCGTGTGGTGGTATCGAGCGTGGCAAATAATTTGTTCTCGGCAAATACATCACTCTTGCTAAGCAGGTTCATTAAAGTGCTTTTACCTACATTGGTATAACCCACCAATCCAACGCGTATCAGTTCACCGCGTTCTTTTCTTTGGGTGAAGGATTGCTTGTCTATTTCTGCAAGGCGTTTTCGTAGCAAGGAGATCTTGTCTTTTACAATACGACGATCCGTTTCAATTTCTGTTTCACCGGGGCCACGTGTTCCGATACCGCCTCCCTGTCTTTCTAAGTGCTTCCACATACCCTTTAAGCGTGGTAATAAATATTGGTACTGCGCTAACTCTACCTGCACTTTTGCTGAAGCGGTCCTGGCGCGGCTGGCGAAAATATCGAGGATAAGATCGCTCCTGTCGATGGTTTTTACGCCGAGTTCTTTTTCAATATTAGAGATCTGCGAGCCGGTGAGCTCATCATCAAAGATCACGAGATGAATATCCCTGCCGGATACATATTTTTTGATCTCTTCTAATTTTCCTTTTCCTACAAAAGTGCGGCTATCAGGATGCGGCAATTTCTGCGTGAATCTTTTTATGGCTATAGCGCCTGCTGTCTCAGATAGAAAAGCCAGTTCATCTAAATATTCCTGTACCTGTGCATCGGTCTGGTCCTTCTGGATCAATCCCACCAATACGGTCTTCTCTTCGTTCTGTATTGCTTTCTTTTTCTCGATCAATGTGAGCTTGTTTTTTGTAAAGGTAATCTTTAAGTGAATGGGTGGTGGTGATTAGGCAATAGTGAGTGGTGAATAATGCGAACGTGTACAAAGACCAGGGTTCCCTCTTAACCCCAGCTTTTAAGTTGGGGATTCAAGCCGCCCTCAAAAAACCGGTCTTTAGCCCTAAACTGTTCTTGGTATTTTGAGACAATCACCAATTATCATTCATCTTTTATTAGAAAAGCAACTATGGCTAAAGCCGGGTTTTCTAGTGGCTATCGGCTCCCCCAGCTTAAAAGCTGGGGTTATAGAGGCTTATCATTTTACCCTGGACCAATTGGCAAAGGCAAAAAAAAATCGCGGATAAAGCGTTTGCCTTATCCGCGACCTATATTCATTATTCACTATTGCCCATTCACCCCTACAATCCGCTGATCGTAAGTCCCAACGAAAACTTATTCATACTCGCCCCAACGCCGTCTTTTAATACACCGTTGAACTGGTAGCCTGCATCAATAGAAAATATACCATAACCCACGCGGCCGGTTACTGCCAGCATGGTTCCGTTTAAGAAACGTTTATTGCTTTCTTTCACTTTATAATCAGGGCCATAAATAGAATTACCGGCTTTGTTTACCAGGTTCTTTCCTTTGCTATACGACTTTAAAAGCGTTCCCACTTTCATACCCACAGCCATTTTCCATGAACTGCCCGGATCGGCTGGGTTGGAGTAGTAACGTAATTCCACAGGGATCTCAGCGTAAATGGTGGTTACCTTGTATTTGCTGAAATGGTTTGTGCTGTCTACATTGGTAAAAGGCAGTTTGGCGGTATTGGATTTGAGGTCCACATTAGTATTCTTGAAGAACATATTGCTGCTCCCGATACCGATACCATATGCGATGCTGAGTTTCTGGTTACCCTTGAAAGGCTTGTCGAACATAAAATAAACATTGAAATGCCGGCTGAATCCATCGGTACGCACACTGTCGGGGCGGCCGGTCCAGCTATCAGCACCGTATTGGATCATCAGGTGGTCCGCTGCACGGTTGCTCAGGTCGATCATTTTCGAGTTACTGCTGGTGTTGGGGGTAGACTGAGACATAGCCAGGGCAGAAACGGTTATGCTTACTAGAACGAGTAATGTTTTTTTCATTTCAGATAGTTAATTGCAAATTGGTTGCCAATAGGGCGCAAAAATAATAGAATTGGCTGCATACCAGTGGTTAAAAATTAGTCAAAACGTGTTATTTACGCCATAGATTCACAGATTTGAGGTGAATTACCGTATAAATCGGGGATGGCTTAGTGCAAAATGGGTTTCACGCAAAGGGACAAAGAAGCAAAGGCGCAAAGGAAGGATTGATAAAAACAGGGTATTTGGGCCGCAGATTCGCAGATTTATAGTGAATTAGCCTGGATCGCTTACTACAAATCAATTTCATGCAAATGGGTAGAGAAGAGAACGCAAAAGCAAGACAAACTTTGCGCCTTTGCTTCTTTGCGCCTTTGCGTGAAATTCTTTGCTTGAAACCCTTTGCTTGAAACCACGCTTTATCAGCTTACCTTTACCCCTAAACATTACATCAATAATTACTACTTATTTTGAATTTTACTGAACTCGGACTCGATACAAGGCTACTGGAAGGCATTGATGCCATGGGATACGAAACCGCAACTCCCGTGCAGGAACAGGTGATCCAACCCATTTTAGAAGGAAAAGACATTATTGCCTCCGCGCAAACCGGAACAGGCAAAACCGCAGCATTTCTGTTGCCGGTAGTGAACAAGATCATTACCGAACCGCATGATGCGCACCTCATCAACGCAGTGATCATTGTACCAACGCGTGAACTGGCTGTGCAGATTGCTCAAACCATGGAAGGACTCTCTTATTTTACCGATGTGAGTTGTATTGCCGTATATGGCGGTGGCGATGGCACATCGTTCACAACAGAGAAAAAAGCACTATCAAGCGGGGTGGATATGGTGGTTTGCACGCCGGGCCGCATGATCGCGCATTTGAATATGGGATATGTGAAGATGAGCGCCGTAAAATACCTGATCCTCGATGAGGCAGACAGGATGCTGGATATGGGCTTTCACGATGATATCATGAAGATCATTTCATTTCTTCCTAAAAAAAGGCAGAACCTGTTGTTCTCGGCAACCATGCCGATGAAGATGCGCGAGATGGCAAGAAAGATCCTGCACCAGCCATTGGAAATAAATATCGCCGTATCCAAACCACCTGAGCAGATCGTGCAGGAAGCGTTTATTGTGTATGAACCCCAGAAGATCCCATTGGTAAAACATATTTTAAGCAGCAAGGATTTCCAGAGCGTGATCGTTTTCTGTTCCAAGAAAATGAACGTGAAGCAACTGAGTGCTGAACTCAAACGCGCACGTTTTTCGATCGAAGAGATCCATTCCGATCTTGAACAGGATAAAAGAGAACAGGTGCTGCTCGATTTCAGGAACAAAAAACTGAAGATCCTGGTGGCCACCGATATCCTCAGCCGCGGCATCGACATCGAAGACATTGACCTGGTAATTAATTACGATGTGCCAAATGATGGTGAAGATTATATACACCGTATCGGCCGCACGGCCCGCGCCGCGAGTGAAGGAACTGCCTACACTTTTGTAAGCGAAAAAGAACAACAGAAATTTGCACAGATAGAAGAATTGCTCGGCCATGCTGTTACCAAGGCACAGGTGCCGCAACAGTTTGGTGAAACACCTGCGTATAATCCAAGAAAAAGGCCTTCAGGTGGTGGTGGAAGACACCAGGGTGGTGGAGGCGGAAAGCCCCATCATTCCAATAGTAACAGGCCAAAGGGCGGCAGGCCCGGCGGAGCAAGACCCAATAACACGAATAACCGGCCGCATACTAACCGCCCGAACCCCAATAGTGCAGGCTCACATAATGATGGCCCGAAACAAGCCGGGTAGTTTTATGTAAATGTTGTTGATGTAGCAATTGCTGGGGGCATTATTAGATAATGCACCTTCTTCGGTATATTAGTGTAGTTATCAAACTACCTGATCTTACCCTTTTTCATGTACACCGGAAAAAAAATAAAAAAATATCATTGGATATTATTTTTATGCATACTGTTCCAGTATGGTGCGAAAGGGCAGGGATGCCCGCCAAACATAGGCTTTGAAACCGGCGATTTTACACACTGGCAATTGCTGGCAGGATATGTAAATGCGGGCGGCATTCATTTAACAACTTCCGGTTCCCCGGTGCCGCAACAACATTCTCTTTATAAAAACACCGGCAATCTTTTAGACCCTTATGGAAAGTTTCCTGTTAACTGCCCCGATGGCGGCAACTATACATTGAAGCTTGGTAATGATGACACCAAGGCGATGGCCGAAGGGGTGTATTATACTTTTACGATCCCGGCAGACAGAAATGATTTCAGCCTGATCTACCATTATGCGGTTGTATTACAGAATCCAAACCATTCGCGTGACGAGCAACCGAAGTTTATGGCGCAGGTTTTTAATGTTACCACCAATCAATACATTACCTGCAGCTCTTTTGAATATGTAGCAACCCTCGGGTTGCCGGGCTTCAAAATATCCAGCGAAAAGGCTGATGTGTTGTACAAAGAATGGACCCCGGTTACAATCAAATTGTCTGGGTATGCCGGCGCTACTATCCGTTTAGAATTTACTACTAACGACTGTATACCCGGGGCTCATTTTGGATATGCTTATGTTGATGTAGGTGAAAACTGTGTTTCGCCAGTTTCAGGAACTGTGGTTTGCCAGAGCGATTCAGCGCTTAACCTCATCGCACCATACGGGTTCAGTTCTTATAAATGGTTCGATAGGGATTTCTCAAAAGTATTAGGTACCGGGGGGACCTTGAGGCAGACGCCCATTCCACAGGAAAATACTGTGTATGCCGTGGAGTTAGTACCTTCTTCAGGAAGAGGATGTGCGGATACGGCCTACGCATATATCCGTTATTCAACAGAGGCCCTTGATCTTAATGTTACGCAGGCAATTCTTGCGGACTGTATTAATGAGGGTGTGGATATTACGAAGGATTTTATTACAGCTGGCAGCTCACCCGGATTGAGTTTTACATACTATACAGATCCGGAACTAAAAAACAGGTATTTGCTAACTGATTCTGTAATTGTAAGCGGCACTTATTATATCAAGGCAACCAATGCAGATGGATGTTTTGTTTCAAAATCCATAACAGTAAAGATTGATCCTTTGCCGGTATTTACGGTAGCGAGTCCAAAACCCATTGCCAAACCGGGAACCTATGACCTTACAAAAGCCGTTTCAGCAGGAGGAACGCTTTCTTATTGGATGAATGCAGCGGCTACCATACCGCTTGCTAATCCATCATTGCTTGATAAGAACGGCACATACTATGTTAAGATCACTTCAGCGGCAGGTTGTGTAAGCATTACTTCGGTTGCGGTTTCTTTTGTGAATCCATCGCTTGTTTTATCAAATGTATTTTCTCCCAATGGAGACGGGATCAATGATACATGGGAAATACCGGCTGTTAAATATTACCCGGAATGTACGGTTGAGATATTCAGCCGGTCGGGACAATCATTGTTCAGATCAGTGGGTTATGAAAAACCATGGGATGGAAAACTAAATGGCAAGAGCCTGCCGATAGGAACCTACTATTATGTGATCAGGGCCACATTAAACGATCCGCCGACGGGGGGAAGTGTTACGATCGTGCGGTGATAAATTATTGTATAAAATCACTTGCACGTTAATGTGATCAACTCTGTGCAACTCCGTGCCCTCTGAGTCTCTGTGGTGAAACCCTCGCTTCGATAAAAGCATCAGGGAGGTGCAGGATTTTTTTCACCACAGAGGCTCGGAGGGCGCAGAGTTACACAGAGAAAAACAGGTTCAAAAAAATTCAGCAACCGTATTTCCGGCTTCATCATCCCCATCTCCGTCTTCAGTAAAAAACAGTTCCGCATTGTAACGGTAAAGAATATTTTACGTTACCAACCTTGCAGATGCTCTCCAAAAAAAGAAAAAACACACGGGCACGAAGTGCACCTAAAACATAAAATGTAAAAAGCCGACACCGTAATAATTGCTAAACCAAAGGGATAACCTTTTAGCCTTTTGATGGATCGCTTTATCCCTTTTTGGGAATTAATAAACAGCATCTCGTCTAAACTTTACTTTTCAGCAAGTTCAACCAAACATGAAAATTTTTTTTACCCTCATTATTTTTTGTTCATTTTTCTCTATAGCCGCAATGGCACAAACCACCGCCAAAGTAAGCGGTTCAGTAAAAGATGAGCAGGGCAAGTCACTTCAATCTGCAACGGTTTCCCTATTGCGCGCCAAAGATTCGTCTCTTGCAAAACTGGCCGTATCTGACCAGGAAGGACAATACGAACTGGTGAATGTAAAACCAGGAAAATATTTTGTGTCTGTTGCACTGGTTGGCTACGCAAAAACAGGTTCGGCTGCTTTTGATCTTGGTGCGACGGATGTTTCCGTTCCCGTATTTGCACTTAAGCAGGCATCAAGAGAAATGAATGAAGTAGTGGTGCAAACCAAAAAACCATTTATCGAAACCAAGTTAGACAAGACCATAGTAAATGTAGAAGCATCACCTTCAAGCGCCGGTGCCTCGGCCATGGATATATTGGAAAAATCGCCGGGTATCAGTGTAGCCAGTGATGGTTCTATCAGTCTTCGCGGAAAAGCAGGTGTGATCGTTATGCTGGATGGAAAACCAACGTATATGTCTTCAGCAGATCTTGCAAATCTCTTAAAGAATATGCCAGCATCCTCACTTGACCAGGTAGAGATCATGACCAATCCTTCTGCGCGTTATGATGCTTCGGGTAATTCGGGCATTATCAATATCAAAACAAAAAAAGGAAAGAACAATGGTTTTAACGGCAGCTTTACATTGGGTGCAACTGCAGGTATTTTTCAACCGAAGGATGCGATGTACCTCACGCCCAAGTCGCAGAACAGTTTCAATTTCAACTACCGCGAAAACAAGATCAATTTCTTCGGAAGCTACAACCCGAACTTTTTCCGTGGAAGGGGACAGCTTGGTATCGACAGGAATTTTTATACGAATACCGGGGCTTACGATGGTTCCTCTTCCCTGCTCACCAATTTTAAGTTCGGCAATTTTAACCAGACATTGAAACTCGGGCTCGATTATCAACCCAATAAAAAGAACATATTCGGCGTGGTGGTAAGTGGATTCACTTTTGAGGGCCATCCCACACCTGTAACCACCACTACTTTGAAAGACAAGAATGGTGCAGTACTTTCTAATCTTGAATCGCTCACAGAAAACAAATCGCATTTCAAAAATTTTACAGGTAACCTTAACTGGAAACATACATTCGATTCAACCGGCAGGGAACTTACTGCCGACCTGGATTATGTTGCCTATAATAATACATCCGATGTATTGCTTACCACCAATGTGTACAGCGGATCAGGCGCACCGGTGGGAGGTACTGTTTACCTGAGAGGGCATATCCCATCACTGATCAATATCTGGTCGTTCAAATCAGACTATACGCAACCTTTGAAAAACGGAAGGCTGGAAGCGGGTATCAAAAGCAGTATGGTAAGCAATGATAACCAGGTAGATTATGCAAGGCAACTCTCCGATAAATCATGGGCGCCCGATGCGCGTTCCAATCATTTTATCTATGATGAGAATATCAATGCGGCATATATTAACGTGAACAAACAATATAAAAAATGGAGCATACAAACAGGACTTCGTTTGGAGAACACTATCGCGAAAGGAAGACAGGTGCTGAACGATTCAACCTTTAAAAGAAATTTCACCAACCTGTTTCCGAGTTTGTTTGTAAGCTATGAGTTCAATAAAAATAACCAGCTGACAGTTTCTTATAGCCGGAGGATCACGCGTCCGAATTACCAGGACCTGAATCCATTTACGTATTTCTTAGATTCATTAACCTACCGGGTGGGTAATCCTTATCTCCTTCCTCAGTTCACGCATAATATTGAGTTGAGTTATGCCTTAAAGTCGAAATTTATCTTCACCGCCAACTATAATAATACAACGGATGTGATCTCGCAGATCATCAAACAGAATACGGTTTCCAAGATCACGTATAATACATCGGAGAATATTGCGCGCTTTACCAATATCGGGTTATCGATCACTGCGCCCGCAAGTTTCACACCATGGTGGAACGCCAATTTCTTTACCAATATTTATAACAACCACTATGTAGGTGTATATAATTCAGATCCTGTTGATATAGCGTTTACTTCTTTTATGGTGAACGTAACAAACAGTTTCACCTTCAGTAAAAGCAAGGGCTTTACCGGGGAAGTCAGCGGGTTCTATCGTTACAAAACGGTTGATCAACTCGCAGTAAGTGACCCGATATACCAGCTAAGCATCGCCTTGCAAAAACAGATCATGAAAGGAAAAGGAACCCTGCGTTTAAATGTGCGTGACCCGTTTGCATGGCAGAAATTTGTGAGCGTGGTTAAGTACAGTGATATTGATCTTTATTCTTCTTCCCAGTTTGATGTGCGCCAGGTAACCGCAACATTTACTTACCGTTTTGGAAAGAACACACCTGGCTCACAGCCACGCCGCAGAACAACAGGATCGCAGGATGAGCAGAACCGCGTAGGAACAGGCAATTAATAATTAGTAATTAATAATTAATAATTAGGCCGTGATCGTTTGATCGCGGCTTTTCTTTTTGCTGCCACTGCTACAATTTTTTTGCCACAGAATACACAGATTACCACAGAATTTTCTGTGCAGGTCTGTGTATTCTGTGGCAAATTATCTCTTCCTCATCCTATTTCGTTAGCATTATTGCTGTTTGATTTATTTCTGTTAAATTCAACCTTTCAATTTTTGCAGTACTGCATACTCACCAAAACTATCTTCAACATTATGAGAAAAATCTTCTTATCCTGCATGGCTGTTTGTGTAGCCACAGGTATCATGGCGCAAGGACAAGGAAACCGCGGCGGAGGCGGTGGTGGCAACATACCAACAGGTGGTGGTAATGCCGGCGCAAGCACTTCCGGCGGAACTACAGATGCGAGAATGGCCGCTTTCAACATTCCCTTCAATCCCGATCAAACCGTTACCAGCGAACACGAGGTAACTATCAAAGGAAACAAAGTACCTTATAAAACGATTGCAGGCATGCAACCTGTTTGGGATGATGAAGGCAAAGTACAGGCAGGTGTATTTTTTATTTATTACGAACGTACTGATGTAAAGGACCGCGCATCACGCCCATTGGTGATCTCATTCAACGGTGGTCCCGGTACACCTTCTGTATGGATGGAGCTTGGCTATACAGGTCCGCGTATGCTGAATATTGATGATGAAGGATATCCTTTACAACCCTACGGGTTACGCGACAATAGTCAATCTATTTTGGATATAGCCGATATCGTTTACGTAGATCCTGTGAACACAGGGTTCTCACGTGCCGTTAGCAAAGACATTCCATTGACAAGATTTTTTGGCGTAAGATCAGATGTGCGGTATTTATCTGAATGGGTGAATACATTTGTATCAAGACAAAACCGTTGGGCCTCACCGAAATACCTGATCGGAGAAAGTTACGGAACCGGCAGGGTCTCTGCCATGGCGCTTGAATTGCAGAATGCACATTGGATGTATATCAATGGCGTGATACTTGTATCGCCAACCACATTAGGTATTGAAAGAGCCGGCCCGGTTGAAGTGGCGCTTCGCTTACCATATATGGCCGCTACAGCCTGGTACCACAAAGCACTGCCTTCTGATCTTCAGAAAAAAGATCTGACCGCGATGTTGCCAGAAGTTGAAAAATTTACCGTGGATGAATTGATACCCGCCATCACCAAGGGTGGATTTTTAGAAGAAAGCAAACGCAAAGAGATAGCCGCTAAAATGGCACGTTATTCAGGCTTACCCGAGAAAGTGATCCTGCAGAACAACCTTGATGTTTCTACCAATCTTTTCTGGAAAGAATTGCTTCGCGATAAAGGATTCACCGTGGGAAGATTAGATTCCCGCTATAAAGGCATTGACAGGGAAGATGCAGGCGAGAACCCTGATTTTAATGCAGAGCTTACTTCATGGGAACATTCGTTCACGCCAGCGATCAATATATACCTGCGCGATGAATTAAAATACAAGACCGACCTCCGTTACTATATGTTCGGCCCGGTTAATCCATGGGACCGTACCGGCGACAGAAGCGGTGAGAACCTTCGCCAGGCGATGGCGGAGAATCCATACATGCATGTGTTGATCCAATCAGGCTACTACGATGGCGCCTGCGATTATTTCAATGCCAAATACAGTATGTGGCAAATGGACCCAAGTGGTAAATTAAAAGACAGGCTCAGTTGGGAAGGCTACCGCAGCGGACACATGATGTACCTGCGCAAACCCGATCTTGAAACAAGTAACCAGAGTTTGAGAAATTTTATCAAGAAGACATTGCCAAAGGTGGATGAGCCGGCGAAATACTAGTTCGCTGTTCTTTGTTTAAAAATACAACATGAGAAGCGGGATCGATATGATCCCGCTTTTTATTTGCGTGCAGTTAGCGCAGGCGTAGCCTGCATGTCAAATTTTTGCATTGTGATTGTCCGTTTTTTTAAAGATGTCCGTACCGTCATTGCGAGGCACGAAGCAATCTGAATTACAACATTCGGAGTATCTGCAATTCGTAACACAGGTTGCTTCGTACCTAGCAATGACGGTGCATGCTTCGTTATAAATAATATCACCGTATATTCTATAACTCATACATTTTTAATCTCTAATTGGTATAATTTGTCGTCTATGTGACATCCTATGTTTTCTATATGACTATATGGTTCAAATCGTATCTATTTCGTGATTTACAATTATATTTAAGGAGTGCGGATAATCGCGTTATCTATCAATGTCCGAAGAGCATGAGAAAAGAACTCCACGGGATAAGAATATTACTTACAGGAATCCTGTTAATTATCCTATCGGTCGTAAGTGCACAGAATTTTTCAGTAGATAAAGTAGCCTCCGATTTCAAAAAATTATTAAAAAGACCGTCCGTCGATCCCAAACCCAATCTGCAATCATTCCCCACTGATTCCGTTCTTATAGAAAAAGGATTCTTCTATTCCGAAGCAACAGAGAAAGTTCCTTTATTGATCTATAAACCTGTTGGCGCTGGAAATAAAAAACTACCCGTTGTAATTTGTTTGCATGGCACTGGCGGAAGTAAAGATGTGGCACAGATCAAAGAACTGCTCATGCGTTTTTCCAAACTCGGTTTTATGGCAGTGGCCATTGATGCACGTTATCACGGTGAGAGAAGAAATGCAGTTGATGGTAACAACAGTTACACGCAGGCCATCATCAAAGCATGGAGAAGCAAAGACGCTGCGCACCAGGAACATCCTTTCTTTTTAGATACGGCTTATGATCTATGGAAGCTTGTAGATTATTTAATTACCCGCGCAGATGTTGAACCATTACGTATCGGCATGATGGGAATTTCGATGGGAGGAATTGAAACATGGATGGCCGCTTCTGTTGATACAAGAATAAAAGTTGCCGTACCCGTGATCAGTGCACAGAGTTTTCAATGGTCGCTGGAAAATGAAAGATGGCAGGGCCGTGCACGAACCATTTTAAATGCACACGAACAAGTTGCCAAAGACCTTGGCGATACAGGCATGAACAGTAAAAACGTAAAAGCACTCTGGGATAAAGTATTACCCGGCATCACCAACGAATTTGACTGCCCTTCTATGATCAGGTTGTTTGCACCACGTCCCCTGCTTTTACTCAGTACAGAGAAGGACCAGAACTGCCCCCTGCCCGGTGCGCAACTGGCTTTTGCATCAGCCACCGATGCCTATCGTTCAAAAGACGCATTGGATAAATTACAGACCGATGTTGAGCCCAATGAACCTCACCGCTTCACCCCAAGACATGTGGAAATGATGATCGCATGGTTTAGGAAATGGTTGTAAAAATTGTTGCCACAGACGACACAGATTAACACAGACTTTTTTCTGTGGAATCTGTGTCGTCTGTGGCAAAAAAATATAAGCCGTCAACCCCAATACGGAAACTTCTTATTCGTAAAGATCCCCTTCGGTATCATCGCATGCACCCCCAATGTCTGATCAACCACCTGCGTCACTTCAAGATCAACACCGGTACTCGTTATAGAAAGCGCTTCATTAAAAGTGTAGCCCAACTCATCTTTAATAAAATTCACTGCATTCGTTGTTGCGTTCTTCATGGCCTTGGTAAGATCTGCATCCAAACCGATGGCAATAAAATGTGTAGGTGTTTCAGCGCACACATGTTTGATGGGTTTGTCTTTGCGCACGATAAATTTAGCCACCAGGCTCAATGAAGCTTCAATGGCAACACCACTCACTTCACCATTGCCTTCTGCTGCGTGGCAATCGCCCGTGGTGAACAGTGCGCCTTTTACCGAAACAGGAAGGTATAAAGTGGTTCCTTTTACTAAGTGTTTCAGATCAAGATTGCCGCCATAAAACGCGGGAGGTATGGAACTGACACGGCCCATTTCCGAAGGAGGCGATACAGCCATTACCCCCATAAATGGTTTCAGCGGTATGTCTATCCCTTCTTTAAAAGAAGCCGTTTGTTTTTTGGTATTGTAGCGATACACAAAACTTTCTGAAGTTGTTACTGCATCAGGCAATGCACCGCCTTTGGGCCAAACACTGTTCACACCATAATTGCTACGGAGTTTTATATCGAGGATGCGCACTTCTAAAGTATCGCCCGGCTCGGCGCCTTCTATATACACGGGGCCTGTTAACATATGGCCGCGGAGTTTGGGATCGGGCTGTACATTTTTCATGATGGCGATCACATCATTGGCATGTTCATCCAGCGGCATATTATTGGTTTTGAAAAAAGCTTCCGGGTCCCGCCTGCTGATGCCGGTAGTATTAATGGTTTGGATCTCTACAATATCACCATCTTTCACTTTGGCAACAGGCGGAACATCTGCACCATAATATCCAAAGACCATATTTTCAGGCACTGATCTTACCAGGTGATCGGGCTTGACCGGAGCTGATGTTTCATCATTCGTAAGATCGATCGCCGCATTCGCGGCAAAATTCAGGAGCGACAATCCAATGGTTCCCGTAGTCGTTTTTTTCAGAAACGCACGACGGTTTGATTGATCAGGCATGATGTTTTAAATAAATAGTTAGAAATTGACAAACCTCTTTTTCGGCAAAACGAAAGGAACTAATTAGTGACTACTAACCTTCATATTGGTACGTGATCCGGGTTAGTAACTTAGTGCCGTTTGGCTGTGGGTCGTCAAAATGCACAATAAGAAAATTTTCATCCAATAACTCGATAGTATAGAGAGTGCCCCGCCATGAAAAAATAATATCCAGACCGCTGTGGCTCACTGTAAATTTGCCCGTATCACCGGGAGCAACATACACACTCGATGTTTTCTGTTCGATCGTAGAGCCGCCAGTGTATTTAAAATAGATCCTTTGATCGAGAATATTAGCTGCTGTGGTTGTATCCACTTCATATCGATAAAAAGCTGCACTAGGTGGCAAAACCCAGCGTTCCTTTTTGATTTGTTTCAACCGTTTTCCTTTATTCCACATCAGCGTTGTTATGGAATCTGCAACCCGCAGGAAAACAGATGCCTGTTTCCCGTTATTTACCATAAGTGTAAATGTGGTGGTTTGCTTTAGCGGCCCTGTATCAAGGATACCATAATAATTCACTTTAACGCCGTTTATGGTAACTACGGTCTGTGCATTGGTTCCGGTAACCAGCCATTTCAATGTGGCGCCCGGCGTATAAAAAGGCATTAAGGAATCGGTAATAGTAAAATTATCTATCATACCGGTTGGCGGATCAACTGTTGGAGGAGGGCTGGGTGTGATTGGGGTCGAATCCTCTTCAGGTTTTGTGCAGGATATACACATAACTATCATGATCAGTACGGGTGTACTTACCATCCTGAAGAATCTATGTATTGACCAACTCGTTTTTTTCATGATCCGGGGGCCTGCCCATATCAAAAATGACAGGTGCAAAGCATTAAATCTTTTAAAATATGTCCGGGATATGAATTTTAAATGGACGTGGTAAGCAGAGGATATCTATCCAGGCCGATCAATGTTTATATTGATCGTTGTTCGTTTTGGTGTCCACGTTTACAGATTAGAAAACCAACCCAGGCATTACGAGCGCCAAATGAATTTTCTGGCGCTAAATTAGGCATTTATACTATAAGAACCGTCATCGTGTGAAATAGCTGCTTGGCAAACCAATTTTAACAAGAGAAATCGATGAATCGGCCGTTTTTGGCGGCGTAAAACATTCTTTGTCACGCTCTTCAGAGCGTGGATTGCTGAACCCGGCCCATCAATAGTTTCTTTACCTTGCCGCCTCAATTGCAAAACATGAAATTAGAAACGGCACTGCTTACCCGCAGCGAAAACAAATGTGAACTATGCGGATCGGCAGAAACGATACAGTTGTACGAAGTGCCGCCACAGGATAGCAGTAATGAAGAGAACAGCATAATGATCTGCCATAAATGCCTCGCGCAAATAGAAAAGAAAGAAGAACTGGATCATGAACACTGGAAATGCTTAACCACTTCCATGTGGAACGAAACACCCGGCGTTCAGGTGATTGCCTGGCGCATGCTCAACAGGTTGCGCACCGAAAGCTGGGCCGCTGATCTGCTCGATATGCTATACCTCGATGATGAAAAGCTCGCCTGGGCCAGAGCCACCGGCGATCATGAGAACGATGGCAGTGTTGATCTTCACAAAGATGCCAATGGAAACGTATTGCAGCAAGGCGATACCGTTGTACTCACAAAATCCCTCGATGTAAAAGGATCTGCCCTGAACGCAAAAATGGGAACCGTGGTTAAGAATATTCGCCTGGTTGAAAATAATACGGAACAAATAGAAGGAAAGATAGAAGGCCAGGTGATCGTTATTCTTACGAAATATGTGAGGAAGCAGGCGAATTAAAAAGTGGCTGGGCCAAAGCCTGTTTAACCCCAGCTTTTAAGCTGGGGACGCTATGAACACAAGAAACCCTGGCTTTAGCCCATGATGGCTTTTGCAATAGTAAGATCAACGAAAATTGCTAACAATCTCAAAATAAAAAGAACAGTTAGGGCTAAAGCCCGGTATTCAAAAGGGGGTTTAATCCCCGGCTTAAAAGCTGGGGTTAAAAAGAATTGATCAATGCCAATATTCAATGGCTACGCAATAATCGTTTTTAAATCCTATTTTTAAACCGATGCCCAATAATTAAGAATGGATCTTCAGAAAAACGAATATCAATCTACAGAAGCGTTGCGGATAATGCAGGAACAAAAACTGCAGAACCTGTTGGCATACCTCGCCACCTTTTCTCCTTTTTACAAACAATTGTTTGCAGATAACAACGTTGATATTACCGCGATCAAAACGATCGATGATCTTTCCTTACTGCCCACTACCGGCAAAGAGGACCTTCAGCAGCAGAACGATGATTTCTTATGTGTGCCGCAGAAAAAAATAATCGAATACGCTTCCACCTCGGGAACACTTGGAAGCCCCGTGATCATTGCCCTTACAAAAAATGACCTTGAGCGGCTTGCCTATAACGAATACTCTTCCTTTGTTTGCGCCGATGGCACAGCAGAGGATATTTACCAGTTGATGTTAACGCTCGACAGGCAGTTCATGGCGGGCATTGCGTATTATTCGGGGTTGGTGAAACTCGGTGCGGGCATTATACGTCTTGGTCCCGGTGTTCCTTCCCTGCAATGGGAAACGATACAGCGGTTGAAGCCAACGGCAATTGTAGCGGTTCCATCCTTTATCCTCAAACTCATCCAGTTCGCAAAAGATAACGGGATAGATATCGCGCAGACATCCGTAAAAAAAGCGATCTGCATCGGTGAAAACATACACAACACAGATTTCTCGTTCAATATCCTTGGAAAGAAAATAAAAGAGGCCTGGGATATCAGCCTGTATTCAACCTATGCCTCCACTGAAATGCAAACCGCGTTTACTGAATGCAGCGAGGGCCGCGGCGGCCACCTGCAACCGGAATTGCTTATCGTAGAAGTGCTGGATGAAAATAATCGCCAGGTTCAACCCGGCGTTCCGGGCGAAGTAACCATTACCACCCTTGGTGTGGAAGGCATGCCCTTGCTTCGCTATAAAACAGGCGATATCTGTATGTATTTTGATGAACCCTGCGCCTGCGGTCGAAACAGTCTGCGCCTATCGCCGGTGATCGGGCGAAAAAAACAGATGATCAAATTCAAAGGAACCACGCTGTATCCACCCGCCCTGTTCGATCTGCTCAATGAAATGGATGAGATCATCGATTTTGCCGTAGAAGTGTATACCAACGAGATAGGGCTTGATGAAGTATTGCTTCATCTCTTACCCACCGATCTTACCGAGGCCTGCGACCACCGGATTAGAGCCAATTTGCAGGCGCGGTTAAGGGTGAGCCCCGCTATCGCATATGTTGACGCGGCCGCCCTGCAAAAGATGCATTCGCCCGAAAACGGCAGGAAAATTACCCGGTTCATCGACAGGCGCAAATAACAGCAAATCCCTGCTGTATTTTTCAATACTTTTACGTCTGTTTAGTACGAACCACTAAATGAAAAACAGCTCAGGCCTATGATACCTTTGGGACAAAGTGCGCTTTCTCTGGATGATTTCTCGGATATTGTGTTTAAACAGGAGCAAATTGCGTTACATGCCGCCGCTTTAGAAAAGATCGATACCAATTTTCGTTTCCTGCAGGAATTTTCTTCGGATAAACTGATCTATGGCATTAATACCGGTTTCGGGCCGATGGCGCAGTACAAGGTAAAAGAAGAAGACCTTCTGAAACTACAGTACAACCTGATCAGGAGCCATAGTTCGGGTAGTGGCGCGCTCCTCTCGCCTTTATTGGTAAAAGCTTTAATGATCGCGAGGCTGAACAGCCTGATGCAGGCTTTTTCGGGCGTGCATACGGATGTGGTTGAATTACTCACCATCCTAATCAATAAAAATATTACACCCTGCATTTTCGAACATGGTGGCGTAGGCGCCAGCGGCGATCTTGTTCAACTGGCGCATCTCGCGCTGGTATTGATCGGCGAAGGCGAAGTGATCTATGAAGATAAGATCTGCGCTACAGCAGACATCTACAAACAACTTGGCATCAAACCACTTTCCGTGCATGTGCGCGAAGGGCTTGCGATACTCAATGGCACTTCTGCCATGACGGGTATTGGTATGGTGAACATCATCCAGGCACAAAAATTATTGGAATGGGGCACCATGCTTTCGGCGATGACGAATGAGGTAGTGGAAGCATTCGATGACCATTTTTCCTACGAACTCAATATTGTGAAACACCATATCGGCCAGAACAGGATCGCGGCCATGTTTCGTGATATTCTGAAGGATAGTAAAATGATCCGCAACCGGTCTGAACATTTGTACCATCCCGGCAATATCGGGCACGATGTTTTTGAAGATAAGGTGCAGGAATATTATTCACTCCGTTGTGTATCGCAGGTATTGGGTCCTGTGTATGATACGATCGCGCAGGCTGAAAAAATATTGGTTGATGAACTGAACTCGGTAAATGATAACCCTGTGATCGATCATGTGAACGGAAATGTTTTTCATGGCGGAAATTTTCATGGCGATTATGTTTCGCTTGAGATGGATAAGTTGAAGATCGCGGTCACCAAATTATCCATGTTGTCTGAAAGGCAACTGAACTATTTGCTGAACGAAAAACTCAACCTGAAATTCCCACCGTTTGTAAACCTCGGTGTATTGGGGCTGAATTTCGGAATGCAGGGAATGCAGTTCACTGCTACGTCTACGGTCGCGGAAAATCAAACACTTTCTTTCCCGATGTATGTACACAGCATTCCAAACAATAACGATAACCAGGATATTGTTAGTATGGGTTGCAATGCGGCGATCATGACAAAAAAAGTGATCGGCAATTCATTTGAAGTACTCTCTATACAATTGATGACGATACTCCAGGCGATCGATCACCTCGAGTGTCAGTCAAAACTTTCAACGCATACACTCCATCTCTATACGGAAGTGAGAAAGTTCTTCCCGAAATTTATTGAAGACGCACCAAAATATAAGGATCTTGAAAGGGTGAGCTCGTTCCTGCAAACAACAGATCCTGCTGTATCATTCAAAACAAAGGCGTCATGAAATGCGCATTGGTAACAGGCGGTTCACGCGGTATTGGCCGGGCCATCTGTCTTAAAATGGCAGAGATGGGTTACCATGTTTTGGTGAATTATAAAAGCAATACTGCAGAAGCGGAAAACACACTCGCCCAAATACAACAGGCGGGTGGCAATGCTGAATTGCTGCAATTAGATGTGTCGGATAAGGAACAGATCAAAGAAGTGTTGGGCAAATGGATAGATAATCATCCTGACAATTATATTGAAGTACTCGTAAACAACGCAGGTATCAAAGACGATAGCCTGATGTTGTACATGGAAGATGCACAATGGGAAAACGTGATCAGGAATAACCTGGATAGTTTTTTTTATATCACACGTCTTGTATTGAATGGCATGTTATTGAAACGGTATGGAAGGATCATTAATATTGTTTCGCTTTCTGGATTAAAAGGATTACCGGGACAAACCAATTATTCCGCCGCCAAAGCCGGCGTGATCGGCGCCACCAAAGCCCTGGCACAGGAAGTGGGAAGGAACGGCATCACGGTAAATGCGGTAGCACCCGGGCTTATCAAAACAGATATGACAGAAGGCATGGATGAAAATGAAATGAAAAAACATATTCCTGTAAAACGTTTCGGCACCCCGGAAGAAGTGGCACATGCGGTTGGCTTTTTAGCTTCGAAAGAGGCAGGATATATTACTGCGGAAACATTATCGATAAATGGCGGATTGTATAGCTAAAAAATAGTTGCCACAGGCTATCTTAGAAAAAACTCTGTGCTAATCTGTGTCGTCTGTGGCAAAAAAAAATGAGTCCCGAAAAAAACATATTGCCCTTCATTCCCCAGCAACCACCATTTGTAATGATTGATGAACTCTATCATTCAGATGAAACCATTACGCGTACCGGCTTTTGTGTAACAGCAGAAAATGTATTAACCATTGATGGCGTATTTACGGAAGCAGGATTGCTCGAAAATATTGCCCAAACAGCGGCGGCACGTGCCGGATATACTGCAAGGCTCGAAAACAAACCTGTTCGCGTGGGTTATATCGGCGCAGTAAAAAACCTGGAGATCTTTTCCTTGCCGAAGATCAACGACCGGTTAACGACAGAAATAAAAATAGAAGATCATGTATTTGATGTTACCATGATCTCGGGAAAGGTTTGGTGTAACGAAATACTCGTTGCGCAATGTGAAATGAAAATATTTATGGCCTGATCTAATTGAGAAAATATGCCAGAGGTTTATATCGTTTCCGATAATATTATATCACCCATTGGTTCAACAACGGATGAAAATTTTTCCCGGCTTACAAAGGATATTTCAGGGGTACAGTTGCATGATGATAAAAAACTCTCGGCGGAACGTTTTTACGCATCCCTGTTTGAAAAGGAGGGTCCTTCAAAAAAAGAAAATGCTACTTATACTTCGTTTGAACAGTTATTGATCGCATCCATCAGCGAGGCCTTGCAAAAAAGCGGGCTGGATGCTGCGGATAAAAAGACTGTTCTGATCATTTCCTCCACCAAAGGAAATATCGATCTTTTAGAAACACAAACATTTGATCCGGCTTTGCAAAAGCGGATCGCGATGCATGTATCGGCCAAATTGGTTGCGGAACATTTTGGATTCAGTAACCAGCCGTTGGTAGTGTCCAATGCATGTATATCAGGTTTGCTGGGAATACTTACCGCGAAAAGACTGATCGAATCGGGCCAATATGAAAATGCGGTGATCGCGGGCGCTGATATTATTTCGAGATTTGTATTATCCGGATTTCAATCGTTCCAGGCCATCAGCCCGGAACCTTGCCAGCCATTTGATAAAGACAGGAAAGGAATTAACCTGGGAGAAGGAGCAGCAACGGTCATACTTTCTTCCAATAAGAAATATGCAGGTGCCATTAAAGTAAAAGGAGGATCTGTGAGTAATGATGCCAATCATATTTCAGCACCATCAAGAACGGGGAAAGAATTGGGATTTATCATTAGTAAAGCAATAGCGGATTCTGGTTTATCAACAAATGATATTGATTTCATTTCCGCGCATGGCACCGCCACATCTTATAACGATGAGATGGAAGCGAAAGCCATAACAATAGCGGGACTTAGCTCTGTTCCAACCCATAGTTTAAAAGGATATTATGGACATACGTTAGGCGCAGCAGGATTGATCGAATCAATTATTTCTATAAAGTCATTGCAGGAAAATATTGTGCTGCCCTCAAAAGGATTTGAAACGATCGATCCCGGAATGAATATTTATGTTAACAATACTATATTACAAATGCCATTGAAGAACTGCCTTAAAACAGCTTCGGGTTTTGGCGGATGTAATGCGGCCATTGTGTTTAGTAAGTAATGTGAATCAACTGTTGAAATTGTAGCAGCAGGAGGATTGCAGAGGCGTAGCCTCGATACATATTGTAGCAACGGATTTTAATCCGTTGGATGAGAAGCACCAAAAAATTACACGAGAGCCGTCGGTTCGGTCCATATATGTACCGTGCCTACGGCACTCCCGGACCACGCTGGATTACAAACAACGGATTAAAATCCGTTGCTACAATATGAACCGAGCCGATGGCTCTATTTAACCCTTGATTCGCATAAGTAATTCTGCGCGAGTTGACGCGGAGAAAAACGAGCATTATTTTGAAGACAGATAATTATATTATTGCAAGTTGCACCATCAACCATAACACTGTTCATAAAAACGGTGAGCAGGTCTTTGCAAACAAAGATGTTCCGGTTGCAGATTTTTTTCTTTCCCTGTATAAAGAATTAAAAATCGAATATCCACGTTTTTATAAAATGGATAACCTGAGTAAATTAGGCTGGCTCGCTTCTGAAATACTTTTAAAAGATAGTTTCAGCGCAAATAATTATCAACCTGAACAAACCGGTTTGTTATTTTGTAATGCAAACGCAAGCATTGATACAGACATCAAATACCAGGCAACCATCGATGATATTCCGAGTCCATCGGTGTTTGTTTACACCCTGCCCAATATTATGATCGGGGAGATCTGTATCAGGAATCATTTTAAAGGAGAATCGGCATTTTTTGTATTTGAAAAATTTGATGCGGAATTTGTGGAACAGTATGTAAATAACTTATTGAATAACGATATTTTGAAAGCCTGTATCTGCGGGTGGGTAGAGTTGGTAGGAAACGAATACAAAGCTGCATTATATTTGGTTGAAAAAAACGGGGCAGGTAACCCGAAATTGTTTAACAGTAAAAATATGTATGCATTGTTTGAAGGAGAAAATATAAAATGAGTTCCGGTGTTTTAATTGCAGGAGTAGGTGCTATCACATCAATCGGTAATAATATTTCCGAATGTCTTGCTGCGCTGGAAGCCGGACGGCCCGGCATGAACCCTATTCATTACCTGGAAACGATATACCGGGATGAGATACCTGTGGCCGAGGTAAAACTAAGTAATGAAGAACTTGCTTTACGTTCCGGCCTTCCATCGCATATCAGCCGTACCGCATTGCTCAGTAGTATTGCGGCAAAAGAAGCATTGGCAGATGCGGGGATCGAAAATTTTTCGTCTTTACGAACCGGTTTTATCTCTGCCAACTCGGTAGGCGGAATAGACAAGACCGAACATTTTTATGTTGATTTTATTGGTGATAAGCTTAAAGGAAAATTGCGGGATGTGGTGCATCATGAATGCGGCAGTATTACCGAACTCGTGGCGGATCAACTTGGGATCAAAAATTATATCAGTACCATCAGTACTGCGTGCTCTTCTTCTGCCAACGCTATTTTTTTTGCGGCGCGGTTGATCAAACATGGTATACTTGATATGGCGATCGCTGGCGGAACAGATGCTCTTACAAAATTCACACTCAATGGTTTTAATACATTAATGATACTTGACCGTGAATACTGCAAACCATTTGATAACGACCGCGTGGGATTGAATCTTGGCGAAGGCGCCGGCTATGTGGTATTGGTATCAGACAAAGTTGCGGCTTTATTGCAAAAAGATCCTTATTGTAAACTCAGCGGTTATAATAACGCGAATGATGCCTATCACCAAACGGCATCATCACCAGACGGAACGGGTTCTTTTCTTGCAATGACAGGTGCGTTAAGCAGAAGCGGTTTGCAGCCTTCTGATATTGACTACATCAATCTACATGGAACCGGCACACAAAACAATGATCTCGCTGAAGGCACGGCTATCAAGCGGGTATTTGGCGAAGCCTATCCTCCCATGAGTTCTACAAAATCATTTACAGGTCATACATTGGGTGCGAGTGGTGGCATTGAAGCGGTGTTCTCTGTGTTGTCCATTAAACATGGAATGTTGTATCCCAATCTTCGTTTTCATACACCGATGGAGGAACTGGGCCTGGTTCCACAGACAGATTTTAGTAGGGGTAATAATATACAGCATGTGCTTTCCAATTCTTTTGGTTTTGGCGGTAATTGTTCATCGTTGATCTTTTCAAAACTGTGAGCATGAAAATATATATACAGGCAGCGGCAGCTATTTCACCACAGCAAAGCTTTGGGCAGGAGGCTTTTCTTGAAGAGCCGGTAACTTATTCAGGTAACCGTTTACAAACAGTGGATCCTGATTATACAAAACTGATCGATCCTAAATCGTTGCGGCGAATGAGCCGTGTGATCAAGATGGGTGTTGCAACGGCTTTAGCCTGTTTGCAGGATGCAGGCGAAACCAATCCCGGTGCGATCGTTACCGGCACGGCATTCGGTTGCATGGAAGACAGTGATTTCTTTTTAAAACAGATCATTGAACGTAAAGAAGATGCGCCACCGCCTACACCATTTATACAATCAACGCATAATACCGTTGGCGCACAGATCGCATTGATCCTGAAATGCCATCATTATAATAACACATTCGCCCATGGCGGAACAGCATTTGAAAATGCTTTGCTGGATGCCATGCTTTTACTAAAAGACGGTGAAGCAAAAAATGTATTGGTCGGCGGCATTGATGAAATAACAGAGAGCAGTTATGCCATCATGAGCAGGTTTGATTTTTACAAGAATGAGATTGCTTCCAATCTTGACCTGTATAAAAACAATTCAAAAGGAACCATTGCGGGAGAAGGGGCAGCTTTCTTTTTATTATCAGCTTCAAAAGAGAACGCCATTGCAGAACTGGAAGGGATATCCAGTTTTTACAGGCCAAAGGATACAAAAGAAATTGAGCAGCAAATAAGTTCTTTCCTCACTGCGAATGCTATTACAACTGCTGATATCGATCTGGTAATTTCCGGGAAGAACGGAGATAACAGGGAAGATGGGATTTATGAACAACTGCAACAATCGGTCTTCGTGAACAAACCGTTGCTCCACTATAAGAATCTTTGCGGTGAATATCCAACCGCGACTTCTTTTGCGTTGTGGATGGCGGTGAATATTTTGAAAACAGGGATTGTGCCGCAGGCCATGGGGCACGAGGGTTCAAATGAAAGCAAGCCCAAGCGAATACTTATTTATAATCAATATCGTCAAACACATCATTCGTTAATGCTAATTTCGGCCTGCTGAAAATAAATAAGAACTCTCTGTGCAACTCAGTGTCCTCAGTGTCTCTGTGGTGAAGTCCTTCGCTTCGATCTTTTTTCACCACAAAGACACAAAGTACACGGAGTTTCACAGAGAACTTACAATAGCTCGATCATAACCAACAGTCGCAAAACAAATGTTACAGGGAGAATTTTTTACAATCAGTTCCATTAAAAAAGAAGAAGCTTCCATACAGGTCATGCTTGATCTGAATGCCTCGCATGCAATTTTTGCAGGACATTTTCCTGTTCAACCCGTTGTACCGGGCGCTTGTCTTTTACAGATGGTGAAAGAGATCATGGAGATAGCATTGGATAATAAGTTGCAATTGGTAAAAGCGCATCAACTAAAATTCATGTCACCAATCGATCCTAATAGAGGGAAAATAGTAGAGGCAGTTCTTACATTTACTATTACCGAAAACAAAGAAGTAAATGTTGCTGCAACGTTTACGCATGAAGCGATTGTTTGTTTTAAATGCAACGCGATATTCCGGGTAACAGGTGGATAAGGTTAGCCTTTGTCAATAAAAGAAAAACGAAGAAAAAACGTAACCCCGGATTTCGGAGACGCTTCTTCCCTTCGTTTCTCTTTTATCGAAATCTATTTCGTCCTGTTCTTTTCAATATAATCCACCATCGTATTGATGTTTACCAATATCTTCCGGCCTTCTTTGGGATCTTTTATGGTGATGCCGTATTCCCTGTTCAATAACACGATGAGCTCGAGCGAGTCGATAGAATCCAAACCCAATCCATCTCCAAACAATGGATCTTCATCTTTGATATCATCGGGTTGCATGCCTGTGAGGTTCAGGAAAGTGATGATTTGCTTCTTTAACTGTTGTTTTGTGTCTGTTGTTTCCATTATAAATTATTTCAAATCAGTTTTTTTCTTTTTAATGCCCAGATGGTTATCAATTGCAATGCAATGGCAATAATGAATAAAGGTATGATATTCGCCCACACGTCACTTAGTTTACCTCCTTCCAAAAATAATCCATAATACGCTTCGAGGCACCAATGCAAAGGCGATAGTTGAATAACTGTTCGGAAAGAATCGGGCATCGCAAATGCCGGTACCATTAACCCACCAAGAGCAGCCAGTATTACAATGGATACGGCGCCAAAACCATTTGCCTGTTCCTGTGTTTCTGCAAAAACACCAACGCAGATAGCGTAACTCACCGCGCACCATCCGCAAAGTAAAGAGACAATAAAGAGTCCTGTGATGTCAGCCGGCATATTTAACGCCGGTAAATTGATATAAGGAAAGAGCCAGGCGCCTATCGAAAAGATCAGCGCTGCCTGTAATAGGGTAACACCTAAATACGTGATCTGTTTTGACCACATCGCAACCATGTAATTGGTCGGCAAGGTCCTTAACCTGGTGGAGCTCCCGCTTTGTTTCTCACGAACGATGCTGCCGCCGAGCGACATCACCACGAAGAACATGGCGAAGATGGTCCAGGCCGGTACATTGTGTTGTGAGGCATTTGGCACGGTTCTGCTGCCATCCTTTGAAACAGGAATTTCATTGATCACTGAACGGTTATCCAGGATCTCATTTTCCATGGATGCAGGAAGATCCTTTTCATTCAAAGAAAAATAAAGTTGCTTCAACACCTGTTTGCTCTCTACCATCTGCAGGGCACTATGCAGTGCGCCATCAACCGAACGGCGGAAAGCTTCCTGTAAAACGGGGTGATAATATAAAGTGATCGGGTCGGCCACAGTTTTTTTATTCAATGTATCTCCCCCCTCCAATCCAAAACTGGTAAGCGCTTTGGCAGAAACTTTTTTTGCTTTGGCTGTTACCATTGCAGAAAAATCTTTTGGGATGACTAATGCAAGCAGGGCATCTTTTGAATGCATACGATCCGTTAGTTGCTGATCGCTCTCTCCTTTTTCGGCTTGTATTATTTTGAACATGCCGATCTTATCAACAGCCTGTATCATTTCCTCGCTAACTTTTCCTGTATCGCGATTGGCCAATAAAAGTGTGATCTTATTTTTATTAACGAGTTCAAAAGTGCTGTTCTGTATTTTGGTGATCACGATCACCAACAATACCGGCATTCCAAACATGAGCACCAATCCTATTTTATCACGTAATAAAATGCGGAGGTCTTTTAATATGGTGGCGCCGAGTTTATACATCGGCGTTGCGGTAATTTTTTCCTGTAAGTTCGAGGAACAATTCCTCCAGTCCGTTTTGCTTATGCGCTAAAAGCAAACTGTCTGTTCTGCCATTGGCAATGATCCTTCCCTGGTCTATCAATGCGATCTCTTCGCAAAGATCTTCTGCTTCGCTTAACTGGTGTGAAGTGTATACCAGCGTGGTCCCTTTTTTATTCATTTCTTTCAAGTAATGGATGATGGCGTGTCTTGTCTGCACATCAACTCCCACTGTTGGTTCATCCAAAAAAAGAATGGATGGCTCGTGTATCACGCCTATCGCAAGGTTTACCCTTCGCTTCATGCCGCCTGAAAATTTTTCGACAGGTTTATTTCTTACTTCCGTTAATCCCAATACATCTAATAACTCATCTGTTCTTTGTTTGATGGCCGCGCTTTTCAATCCCGACCAGGCACCAAAGAATTGCAGGTTCTCAACCGGTGTTAATTCCTGGTAAAAAGAAAAATCCTGCGGGATGAATCCGAATAAACGATTGATCGATTTGTCTTTCTTTTTTATTTCATTGCCGTTGAGTTCAATGCTTCCTTTTGTAAAAGAAAGTAACCCGGTCATCAAATTCATCAGCGTTGTTTTGCCTGCGCCATTGGGACCAAATAAACCAAATCGTATTCCGGCAGGAACCTGTAAACTAAGATGAGAAAAAAGCATGGCCGTTTGCCCCGGGTGGGCAAAACCAAGATCCTGTATGTTAACCGCTAAAGGATTCATGACCATTTGATTTTTTTCAAAGCCTGGAATGCTTTTCTTTCTATCTCTGCCACTTCTATTAAATAATCCCCCATCACATTAAAATCTTCCTGGCTGCCGATCCTGCCTTTGTAAATTCCTGCGGCCTGCACTGCGGCTGTTCTCCAAAGATCGCCGGCTTCTGTGAACGTGGCGGATGCTTGCAGTAATTCTTCTTTTGCATGATACGCGTATGCTTCCTGCAAAAACGCTCCATAAATATAGCGGAAGCCGCCGCCACCTGTTCCGATCTCTTCCTGCATGCGTACCAATTGTGCCAGGTACAAACCTGCCTTATGCTGACCTAATTTGTCGCGCCATTTTTTGATGCGTTTGCCGGTGAACTTTATACCACTAACGCCTGCAATAGGTCCCGGAATACCGAGCATATTGCTGATATTTTTTTTGATACCTTTTTCTATCGCTCTCGCAACCTGTTCATCCGTTACAATACTTCCGCGCTGCGGATAATAGAGTTGCCCCCTGGGAGCCAACGCGCCAATCGCAAATCGTACCCTTTCTAATTCATAACTGCTCAGCGTGGTTGTGTTTTCCATCACGGGATCGCTGACCAAATAATTATCTCCTTCTTTACCAAACACAACAATATTATGTGCGTTAAAATGAAAACGATATTCTTTTGGAAAATAAGGAAGATAATAAACACCCACCTGGCAACCTGCGGGCTGACCCGCTATTAAGGTTTGATCTAAAACTTTTTGTGCTTCTTCCCTGGAGCTAAATTTTTTCCTGGTCACTTCAATACCCAACGATTTGCAGGTCCTTTTAAAGATCAACCCGGGCAAAGTTCTGAATGCAATCGCCGGGCCGTTATTTATTTTTATCAGGGGAATATACGCGAAGAATAAACCGGCGCCAATACCAAAAGCAAGCGGCTCCGTCATTTGAGATACACCTATGTTTCGTAATAAGTTGGTCGTTACGCCATTTTCGCAATGGGCAGACTGCATGTGTTCAAAATCAATCTTCATTCACATTCATGCTTTTCAGGTTCGGGATACTCACATTAAAAACTGCCGCGTAACGTTGTAATTTTTTTTCTGATAACTGTTCAAACACTTCCGGCTTCAGATGCCTTTTGATCTGCCATTTCCAGAACCCTGTATAACCAGCCAATATCGTGCTGTCCATCAATGCGCGCTCCATAAAAAATAATAGGGGGCTCGCTTCTTTATTCAATACTTTTTCTTTAGCAGCAGCTATGCGGATACTGATATCGTCCCATGCTGCATCCAACGCTGTGATCTTTACGTCCCAACCCTTGCTTAGCTCCTTCACATATTTTCCTGACTCATCGGTGGCGTAACAAACTTCCTTGGTGATCTTGCCTAATGAACTCAGGTCCTGCGGAACGTCTTCTTTTTTCATAGTGAAAAAATTGTTGGTCGTAAATTCTCTCTGTGAAACTCTGTGTTCTCTGCGTCTCTGTGGTGAAGCCTTCGCTTCGATATTTTTTTCACCACAGAGACACAGAGAACACGGAGGTACACAGAGGAGCCACCTATGTTTTAGACAACTGTCAACATCGAATACATATAAGAAAAGCGCCCGCTTTCGGGAACAAGTAATAACAGTCTTTCTCCTTTTTTCAACCTTCCGCTTTTAAACAGTTCATGCACCATCAGGTAAGAAGATGCCGCGCCTACATTTCCCATGGTGGTTAAATTGATGAACCATCTTTCATACGGAACACCTTTGCCATAGATCTCCATCAATTCAAATATTTTCGGCTTGAAGAATTCGCTGGAAATATGTGGCATGAAATAATCTACATCGGTTGTTTCCAGGCCTTTTTTCTCAAAGATCTCTTTGATCTTTTGGCCGCCAAGTTTTACAATATTGTCGCTTAACAAAGCAATATCCTGTTTGATACTGAAGATCGATCTGTTCTTGATCTCCTCTGCTGTAAAATCCATAAACCCTTTCAGGCTGCCGTCTTTTTGTTTCTCGGCACCTGCATACATACAGGTGGCCATTTCATTGGCATACGAAACGCCTTCTATCCAATCTACGCGCAGGCTTAATCCATCTTCATTTTTTTTATCCGACATTTTAAATGCGGCGGCGCCATCAGAAAGCATCCATCGCAAAAAATCTTTTTCAAATGCGATAAAAGGATTTTCATTTAGCTCAGCTAATTTCTGCGCCTCTTCTTCAAACATATTCGAGACCGTTTGCCCGGAAAACCGTTCAGAACCGGTAGCTACTGCCTGTGAAACTTCCCCGGCTTTAATGGCGAGATATGCATACTTGAATGCATGCATGCCTGCACAACAAACACCCGAAGGCGAAACCACTTCAATGGAATTTGCTTCAGGTAACCATCCATGCACCATGGAACCATGCGAAGGAAGTAACTGGTCGGGCGATGATGTACCGCAGGAAAGTAATTCGATCTCTTTTATTTTTTCAGGATCGTTCTTGAACAATTCCTTCACCGCCAATGCTGTCATCTGCGCATTGGTGTGCGTTGATTTGCCTTCTTTGGTTAAAGCATAATACCGCGTTTTAATTCCATTGTTGCGGAGCACTATGTTCTTCGATTTGGAAGGCTTATTATTTATATAACCCAGGTACGTTTCCATTTCATCATTACTCACCGGCTCATTAGGCATAAAAATGGAGGTATCCGTAATATAGACTTCCTGTAAGGGCATATCTTTTTTTGTTTAGTTCAGGTTTAAATAATGTTGTTTTAGTTTTTTGATCCTTTGAGATGAAAAGGGCCGGATAAATATGGCATCTATCAGCAGCAGTATTGGTGCACCTACAAAAAGTGCAACGTGAAGATAATATTTAAATACAGATAAAACTCGCTTTCTGTGCTTACTGCTGTTAGCTTTGTTGGCCCATCCTATATACTGCGGTCCTGCTTTTGCTTCCAGTATCATCAGGCTGTAATTGTAGGCCACTGCTTTTTGTGCGATTAGCTTCTCCTGCATACCATCCCATTTGCCATCCATTAAAAATGGAAGTATCGTCTCGCCAAAAAATTTTGACCGGAGTATATCTGCGTCTGCAACGCCCGGTAAAGGAAAAATACCCCATAGCCTGGTTTTTTTACCTCCCAGCAGCCAATGAAAAATGGTAAAATAGCTAAGCGGGTTCAGATGTTCATCTATCAATGCAATATTGCCAACATGGTTGGCATGCGCATTGCGCAATAATTTTTTGATGCCCACAAATGCATTCAGCCACATGTTTCTCGCGCCGGTAACCGTTACCACCGGCGTATCTTTTAAAACAGCTTTGAGAGAAGGATGTAGTAACAAAGAATTGGATGGGATACTTGGCGAAAGGAACCATGATTGATAACCAAGGATAATAAGGTCGTAGGCGTTTTCTTTCAAAACAAAAGGTTCCAATTCTATAGGCACGCCTAAAACGCAATCGGGCATTACATCGTAAAAACGTTCGCCTGTCCAGGGAAAAGCGTAATCGTTTACGGGTTTGATCCTTATTTTTTCAACAGTAACACCCGCATTGATCAGTGGTTCTGTAAGGTTATCAATAATTTCTCCGAGTTGCCCGCTTTGCGAATAATAGATAGCTAACACTTTTTTACTCATCGTACGTCGAAATTAAAGATCTTCCTGTCGTAACACCTTAGAAGTTTTGCTGTAGTCAAGAATGGCTTTCTGAACAACGGGCGATAAATTTTTATATGCTTTCTTAATGAATTGACTGTCCTTTTCAAGTTCCTTATAATATTTTACCACACGCGGCGCATGCTCCTGTATGGAGAGGCGAAGAAAACGGTATTCCGGATTATCTCCATCATCCTGCAAAGCGGCCTCAAATTTTATTCTTCCTGCTTTAAAGGCGTTTAGTTTTTCCTGGGCTTTTTTCAGCAATCCCGATTTCCGCATAAGCAATGCCCCTTCATAAGCATCTTTTTCATGAAAGGAAGCGGCCCGCACAACAGCGAGTTCATCATTGATCTGTTCCATATTTCCCGAAGCCATGGCCGAGTAAAAACTTTCTTTATCAAAACCCTGTGCCACCAATGGTTTTGCCTGCCCTAAAAAAACGGCAACCATGCATAAAACGCTATAGATCAATTTATTTTTCATCAGCTGCATAGAGGCAATAAATATGCCAAATATAAAGAATTAACTATCTTCACTTAGTTTGAAAATCTGGCTGTTATGTTGAGAAACAGGAACTTAGATTGGATGCATTTAAAATTTCCGTATTGTGTTTATTCACTTTTTTTGAATCAGATAGACACATAGAAACATAGGATTTCACATAGAAGACCTATGTGTTACAACTAGGTACCTATGTGTCTATGTGGTTCAAATCGGCGAAAATTTGAAATTCATCTCTTAAATTTCCCGCCAGCAGAGAAAATTGAAGTTCCGTAATTTAAAAAAGGGTAGGTGGATATACATACAAAGCAATTCTCAGGCCTGTGGGCCATTATACTGGGCGGTTCCAGCGGTTTTGGGCTTGCCGCCGTTGAAAAACTCGCAAAACATGGAATGAATATCGCTGTTATTTACCGCGATATGGCCGCTACAGAAAGACCCCTGAAAGAAAAACTGTTTGCGATTGCCGATGAAACTGGCGTTACCATTGCACCATTTAACCTGAATGCATTAGATGCAGAAGGAAGAAGATCATTCATAGAACAATTCGCCGCATTAACAGGTCAAAAAAATTGTGTGCGTTTACTGCTTCATTCCATTGCAAGAGGCAATTTAAAACCATTGATATCGGATGATAACGCGTTGTCTATCGATGATATTCAGGGAACAACCTATGCTATGTCGACCAGCCTTCTCGACTGGACAAGAGAGCTCCTTGCGGCACAATTTTTTTATAAAGATGCCAGGGTGATCGGCCTCACAAGTGAGGGTTCCAACAGGTATATTGATAATTATGCAGCAGTATCTATTGCCAAAGCTTCATTGCAGAGCCTGGTAACTTATATGGCAGTTGAGTTGAGTGCACATGGCTTACGAACCAATCTGATCCAGGCGGGAGTAACAGAAACACCTTCTTTGAAAAGGATACCGGGAAGCGAGCAGCTGATCGAGTTTTCAAAGCAGAGAAACCCGATGGGGCGGATCACACAGCCTGAAGATGTTGCCAATGTAATCTACCTGCTTTGTACTGATGAATCCAGCTGGATAAATGGATCCCTTATTCATGTTGATGGCGGAGAACATTGCCGTTAACCGCACTAAATATTTTGTTTGAAGAATGTACGATGATATCTTAAACCTCTTACCGTATAAGTCGAGCTTCCGCTTTGTGGATCATATTTCTTTGCTTACACTGGATGAAGTGCGCGGTGATTATACTTTACGCAAAAACGCTTTTTTTTACGAGGATCATTTTCCCGGCAACCCGGTAACACCAGGTGTGATCATCACAGAGATCATGGCGCAGATCGGTGTGGTGATATTGGGGCTGAACCTGATCGTGCACGGTAAAGGAGAAAAGGATATTTCTGCTGCGTCAAACATCATTCCTTTACTCTTTTCAACAGAAGTTTCCTTTTATAAGATGGTATTGCCCGGAGAAAAGGTGTTTGTAATCTCCAGGAAACAATATTTTCGTTTCAATAAACTGAAATGCGCGGTTGAAATGTATAACGCTTCAGATGAACTGGTAGCAAAGGGCATATTCTCAGGATTTATTAAACAAATTGAAAAAACATGAGTCGTCGTGTTGTGGTTACCGGTTTAGGTGTTTTATCTCCCAATGGCGTGGGCGTACCTGCTTTTTTACATGCGATACAAAATGGCGTTTCTGGTATCCGGTTCATACCAAAATATGAGGAGCTGAAATTCAATTGCCAGGTAGCGGGTATCCCTGAATTTAACTGGGAAGATCTCCGGAGCTACCTCCCGGAAGTTACTTTCCATGGATTAAGAAGCATTGGGATCGGCTATGGCGTAAAAGCAGCGCTGGATGCATGGACCAATGCAGGATTTGCTATTGAAAATGATAAAACACTCTGGGATACCGGTTGTGTTTTCGGCAGCAGCGTAGCCGACACGGATGTGATCAAAAATGCGATCGAAAAAGTAGATGCCAAAGAATCCAAGAAATTAGGATCACGCGTAGTAGAGCAGATCATGGGCAGCGGTATTACGGCCTATGTTGCCGGAAGATTAGGCCTTGGTAACCGGACCATTTCAAATTCTGCAGCCTGCGCCACCGGTACGCAGGCCATTGTAATGGGCTATGAATACATTAAGAATGGATCAGCGAAGCGCATGCTGGTAGGTAGCAGTGAACATGTGGATCAATACACTTTTGGTACATTCGATTCAATGCGCATACTTTCGAGAAAATTCAACGATCAACCCGGGCGGGCATCGCGCCCTATGAGCCAGTCGGCCTGCGGATTTGTTCCCGGCTCCGGCGCAGGGGCATTGATGCTGGAGGATATGGAATACGCACTGGAACGTAAAGCCACTATCTATGCAGAAATTGTAGGTGGGGCAACCAATTCGGGAGGCCAGCGTTGCGGCGGTACCATGACGGCGCCCAATCCCGATGGGATCATTCGCTGTATCAAATCGGCCTTGGCCGAAGGAAATGTGGACCCCAATTCGATCGACCTGATCTGCGGGCATCTTACGGCAACAGCGGCAGACAGGCTGGAGATCCAGAACTGGGCTACCGCATTGGGGAGGACGGAGGAAAATTTCCCTTCGATCAATTCCCTGAAATCCATGATCGGCCATTGTTTGAGCGCCGCTGGGTCAATTGAAGCAGTTGCGGTAGTTTTGCAGGTCATGCATGATTTTATCCATCCCAATGTGAACCTTGAAGATCCGGATCCCGAGATCGTGAGAATGACCGGGGGACGCCTGCCTGTAACAATGGTCAAAAAAGAGATCAATACCATAGCCAAGGCAAATTTCGGCTTCGGGGATGTGAATACCTGTTTAATATTTTCTAAATTTAACCACCATGGATAGACAAGCAATTTTAGATGAGCTTAAAAAAGTACTGTTGCCTTATACCGAGAACAAAGAATTATTGAACGGAATTACGGAAGATACGGACCTGTTGAAGGACCTGAAGATCAATTCTGCCAACCTGGTGGATATTATTATTGATGCAGAATCAAAATACAATATCGAGATCGATTTCGATTCAGCGGAAAAAATGATGACAGTTCGCGACTGCATCAACGTGATCGCTGAAAAAGTAAACGCCTAAAATGCAAAGCGCCGGCAATGATATCATAGCGCTGGATCTTACGGATAAACAACGCAGCAACGACAGCCGGTTTTATTCCAAAATACTTTCGGAGTCAGAAAAAAAATATTACTGCCATTCTCCTTTAGCCGGAATGGAGTTTGAATACTTTCTATGGCTATGCTGGTCAGTAAAAGAATCGGCCTATAAATACCTGAAGAGAATTCAACCGGGTCTTATTTTCTCTCCAACCCGTATTGAGATCGTTCATGTCGCTATTCCTGTGAACGGAAAATTCGAGCAGCCTGAATGCATACAGTGGGAAGGCCCTGCACAAGGTGAAAAATGTTATAACGGACGTTTTGTTTTTGAAGGGAACACTTATTATTTCCGGTCGAAGATTTACCCGGGAATGATCACAACCGTGGTAAACGCAGATGAAAGCTTTGAACATGTTTCCTGGGGATTTGATTCCATTGATGATACCGGATCGGAACATCAATCCAAAGCGGTACGAGCGTTTCTCTTGCAAAAACTCCAAACCATCTTACCCGGAAAAGAACTTCGGATAGAGAAAGCAGCAGCGGGCTACCCGGTTGTCTTTAGCGGAACAGAAGAACTTGATATCCCCGTGTCTTTCGCCCATCATGGCTCTTATATTGCCTATTCTTTTTATCTACCTGACTACAGGTGTTCGGAAGATGAGGAATTGTTTAGTTTGTTCCATTACACCCGGGACTGGAAGTCCCGGAAAGAAGATCTGTATCATCCTATATCCACGCTCTGAAGAGCGTGGCAAAATTGAGGCCTTCTCTTTGCCACGCTCTTCAGAGCGTGGAATGTAATGAAACTCTAGCCTTTCGCTCTGGGGCTTCCAGCCCCGCGTGCGTATTGAAGAGTCATCTGAACAACTGTATCTGCCTGTCCAATCAGCGACGCAATTAATATCAGTCACAAATCCTTTGCGCCTTTGCCCTTTGCGCCTCCTTTGCGTGATACAAATTTGATGCTGGAGACTTCTAACTCACTGCTTAACTGCTTATACTACTTAGATTTTGAAAATGGATCATCGTGCTTTTCGCTTTGGTGAAGATACCCGCACCGTCATTGCGAGGCACGAAGCAATCTGTGGCCGGAAGTATCAGTGGTATTAGCTGGTTGAACGGACTCTATCACACTCAAATTCGCAACACAGGTTGCTTCGTGCCTCGCAATGACGATGCATGCTTCACTATAAATAATATCACCCGTTTACTATATGACTTTTGCATTCTAAAGTCTAATCGGTACTACATCAAAAGGCCGCCTCAAAAAATGAGACGGCCCTTTCACAGTCTGGGGATTAACATTCTTTCTCCCTGTTAACCTCCATAAACAACAGTAGCAATATCGCTGAGATAGCCCATTTCATCCAGGCCATCATAACAGCGCGCCCTGTACTCGCGGGTTTCAGGCCTGCCCGCTTCTGCGAGGGGCCTGTCATCAACGTAAGGGCTTATCCTGGCCACGCCTAACGGCTGCCATTCCTGTTGACCCTTTAGCCTGCTGAACACTCTGACCCCGAAGGCCCGCTGCTTGTTAAAGCTTACGCTTACATAGCCATGGAAGGCTGTTGGGGTAATAACCGGCTTAAGGTAGTTGTTGTCCACGGTTTGTGCGGCGATCACAATACCCAGTTCCTTACCCGCATTGGCGCTGTAGGAAGGAAACATTTTAATACGGGCCACCATAGCGCGAATCACCTGGAGGCTGTTTTGTTTGGTAAGGTCCTTCGCCAGGGTAGCTTCCTTCATCTCAGCCTTTTTAAGATCGGCTTTATTTACGCTGTCGATGATCGATTGGGCAGCTGCCTGCTGTTCTTCGATCTCATCCGTGGATAGCCCGAGGCTTTCACCAAGCTGCCCCAGTTTTTCTTTATACGTGCTCGCCCAGACTGCTAAGTTTCCGTCTGTTCCCGGTACGTATGATGCAAATAGTTTCATAATTTTTGTTTTTAAAAATGATTAAATAAAATTTCGTTGATCATCCGCTGCAGTCAGATTTCATCAACGGAACAAAGTTATTTTGCCCGGTAATTGCCTGCCCCTTGCACCCCTTACGCAAGGGGCGCCAAGTGCTTGATTTCGTGTTCATATAATAATTATTATTCTTTGAAAAAGGGTTATTTTCCGGCAAGATCACGGCAACTGCCTGTTACCTGCGTGGGTAATTCTGCAAGTGTGCGCAGAAGTTCAACAAGTGTGCAGACAAGTTCTGCAACTGTGCGGGGAAGTTCAACAAGTGCGTAGAAAAATCCTGGAGGTGTGCAGGAAAATTCTGCAACTGTGCAGAGAAGTTCTGCTACTGTGCAGGGAAGTTCTGAAACTGTGTAGGGAAGTTCTGCAACTGTGCAGAGAAGTTCTGCAAGTGTGCAGGGAAGTTCTGCAAGTGTGCAGGGAAGTTCTGCAACTGTGCAGGGAAGTTCAACAGGTGTGCAGAGGAAATTCTGCAACTGTGCGGGGAAATTCTGCAAGTGTGCAGAGAAGTTCTGCAAGTGTGCGGAGAATTCCCGTAACTGTGAGGATTCAATTTTTACTGTAAAGCTACCAGGCCAGGTGGTGAATAGTTGAACGCCAACCATTGGCCGGATTATTGCGTATATATGTATCTAACCGGATCACATGCTTAAATATTTTCTCATTTATTCTTTTCTTTCGACCGGTTTCATGGCCGGTGCACAAAACACTATCCCAATAAAATATAAAGATGCTGTATTCCAGGAAGTTACCGTTACCCAAAACAATTCTTATGCAACCGGCGAACATCCCGGAACAAAAGACAAACATTATCTCTTCAATCTCTATGAACCAAAATCAGATGTAAGTGACAAAAGGCCGCTGATCATCTGGCTGCATGGCGGTGGTTTTAAATTCGGAACAAAGAATGCAAAAGGGATCAGGTTATGGAGTGAAACATTTGCCCAACGCGGGTATGTATGTGTGGCTTTAAATTATCGCATGAGCAAAAAAAATCCATTGTTCAATTTTATCGAGCTGAAACGAGGTTGCTATGGTGCCGTACAATCGGTGAAAGAAGCGGTCGCATTTTTTAAAAAGAACCATGCCTTGTACCGGATCGATACCACGCGTATCATTCTCGCGGGCAATTCAGCAGGAGGAATGATTGCGCTGCAAGCCGTATATAGCAGTGATGCAGAACTGGCCGCTTCTGCGCAAATACCCGGTGCCGGCCAACTCTCTACCCTACACAATTCCGCAGGCATTGCTGCCGTGATCAATTTTTGGGGAGGATTGTACGATATCGGTTGGTTAAAAAATACGAAAGTGCCTGTTTTCAGCGCCTATGGTACAGAAGATAAAGTGGTTCCCATTGATCGAAAAGACACTTCTTTGTATGGAAGTATCTCCATCCATAAAAGAGCAGCAGAACTCCATATTCCCAACGCAATAAAGGCGTTCGAGGGCTATTCCCACGAGTTGCAGAAGCATTTTAACCCCATATTTGATCCCGGCGCAGCCACCAAACAGCGCTGGCGGGAGGCGGGACAGGCAGCCGCTGATTTCCTGTACAAGGAGCTGTTTTAGATGCCTACGCGGCAGCGATTATACCGTTAACTTAGGAGTTATCCCGATGTTTGCGGGATGGAGACTGGGAGGGAACTGCTAAGGTTTTGTCTAGTCAGGAGTTATCCCGCTGTTTGCGGGATGGAGACTGGGGTGCACCTGCTAAGGTTTGTTGTGCTGCGAAAATTATAGTCCGCTAATGCAGTCTCCAGACTCCAGTCTTCAGACTTAGAACCAAGCATTTTCTCAACTTACGAATGCCTCAACTACCTGAAAAACAGCAACTTAAGCAGATTCCCACTTTAAAACTCTAATTGCTGGTATGATATTGGTATAGATATCACAGGCAATAGCCTCAATTGTTTATAAAAACAACTATTATGAAAAAGTTAGTATCGTGTCTCCTGGCAATCACCCTTTTCTGTGGTGCGTCAATGGGACAGGAAAAACGCCCACCCGAAAAAGAATTAAAGGCCCAGGTAAACCATGTAAAATCGAGCGGCAACGACCTGTTGCATCTCCGCTTTAAAAAAGCGCACGAAAAGCATGTAGCCGAAGCCAATCGCAGGAATAAGGGAATTGTAAAAGACGTTAATGGTCAGGGTAAAGCTTTACCTAAACCAGCTACGCCGCCTGCACCAAAATTACCGGCACCGAAAAGGCCGCCACTCAGATAAGACAAGATCGGTTTTAAAAGAATTTGCCCGGTCCTAAACCGGTCAGGTCATATATATCCATTTAAGTTCCAATTTTCAGCTGCCCGGCCATTTATGCCGGGCAGTTTGATTGTAAGATTGTGCTGCTGCAGATGTTTTGTTTTGTAGTGTGGCTAATTTTTCTATTTTTGCCGCCTTGTATTTCGGGAAACCGGCAAGAGCAATAAAAGTTCTTAGTTTACATATTTGAAGACAACCCGGTTGTTTTCGGGCTTATAGCTCAGTTGGTTAGAGCATGCCGCTGATAAGCGGGAGGGTTGCAGGAGAAATAAAAGTTCTTAGTTTACATATTTGAAGACAACCCAGTTGTTTTCGGGCCTATAGCTCAGTTGGTTAGAGCACCTGACTCATAATCAGGGGGTCCCTGGATCATGCCCAGGTGGGCCCACTTCTTTACTGCAAAGGATTCTAAGCGATTAGGATCCTTTTGTTTTTTTACTATCGCAACAGAACCCGCAATAAACAGGTCCGAGCGGTTAGTACTGGAGGTTTGGTACTTCCGCTCGACATTCGTATTTTAACTCTCCATCCAAATCCCACGACGGTAATCCCCCTATTTCGCAAGCCAAACCATTTTAGTTTATTCATTCACGTTAAAATATGCCATGAGCTAATAAATGAAGTCAATTCTTTAATAATTGTATTAAAAAATTATTATTATGATCACCTTATACTCAATTCTTACTTTTTTTATCGGCTTTCTTTTAGCATGGCTAATCAAAAGACCTACCGGCACAAACCATAACGTTGCCGCTCTTGAAGATGTTAAAAAGTATACCGCTATAGAAACAGAAAAAAACATGGCTGTCAGCAATAATTCGGCGCTCCAAGGCCAAATAGAAAACTTACAAAAACAATTGCGGGTAGTAAGTAACGAGTCAGCTTCCAAAGATGCAAGACTCGAGTCTGAAATTGAGAATATAAAAACACTGCGTGAAAATTTAAAAACATTGGAAAGTCGGCATTTTGAGTTACAAACCTCTGTGAATAGCTTAGAGAGTCAGAAGGGGAATTTAAATGCAGAACTTAAATACAAAAATGAACAGCTTGCCAATCAAAAAAATGAAATTGAAAATTTGGGTAAGAAATTTGAAGCAGAGTTTAAAGTCTTAGCTCAAGGTATTTTAAACGAAAAAACTGAGGTTTTTGATAAACACCAAGAGAAATCACTTACAGATATTCTCACTCCCCTTAAAGAAGGCATAGAGAAGTTTAAGGCAGAAATTGGAAATAGGTATGATGCTGAAAACACCGAGCGTATCAGTCTTAAAGAACAGATAAGAATTATAGCTGAAGCAAACAAACTTCTATCAGATCAGGCAAACAATCTAACCAATGCCTTACGAGGCCAGGTAAAGCAGCAAGGTAATTGGGGAGAAATGATCCTGGAAAGTATTTTAGAATATGCCGGTCTCCATAAAGACCTGCATTATTTTGTCCAAGAACGAATACATGATGAAAATGGTCAAGCTTTCTTACCGGATATTGTTGTCAAATATCCTGATGGTAGGAGTATTGTAGTTGATTCAAAAGTATCATTATTACATTATGAGGAATATTGCAATTGTAAAGATCCAGAAAGTCAAGAAGCATGTCTGCAACTATTGATGAATTCAATATATAATCATATCAATAACCTAAGCAGTAAAGACTACCAGCAAAAGATTGATGCCCTTGATTTTGTAATGCTATTTATTCCCGTTGAAGGCGCTTACATTACAGCCATGCAGTATGACACGGAGTTGTGGCGACATGCTTATAAAAAGAAGGTTTTATTGATTAGCCCTACCAATCTAATACCTGCGATGAAGTTGGTATATGACTTATGGAAAAAGGACGATATAAATAAAGACGCGCAGCAAATTGCAGGTAAGGCAGTTAAAATATATGAGAAGCTTGCGGCTTTTATTGAGGACTTTGAAAAAGTTGGCGCGCAATTGCAAAAAGCAACAGTGGTGTTTAATGATGCAGAAAAAAAATTGTATACCGGGAAAGGGAACTTAATTGCTCAGGCAAGTCAGATGAAGGCTAAACTTAAGCATGATAAACCTAACCGTGAACTGCCAGCAAATTTCATAGAACAAGCAGCTGTCGAAGATGAAACCCCTGATGAAATTAATATCACGCCGATAATTAATGAATAATATAATGGATATGCTTTTAGGAAATGTTGATCTTGTTTATACGCCAATTATCAATTTTGCGATGCAGCAAAATCATGTCCCAATCATAAGAAAACTGAGTGCAAAAAACATTTCTGGAAAGGACTTGGAAAATATAACGATTAAGATTTCGTCGGATCTGGATTTTGCAATACCGTGGGAACATAAAATAGATATGCTCACCAAAGATGAAATCATTGAACTTGAATCAATTCACTTAAAGGTTTCTCCAAAATATCTTGTTGATCTTACGGAAAGGATCTCTGGCAATATCATTTTAGAAATTTCAATAGAAAGCGAAACGATATATGTACAACAATATTTGATTGATCTTTTAGCTTATGATCAATGGAATGGTATAAATATACTTCCTGAACTATTATCAACTTTCGTTACACCAAACCATCCCCAGCTTCCTAAGATAATCAAACGTGCATCTGAAATTTTGCAAGGATGGACGGGGAGCCCATCTTTTGATGAATACCAGAGTCAAAGTCCAGACCGGATAAAAAAACAGATGGCAGCGATTTATGAGGCAATCGCGGAAATGAAAATTGTGTATTGTAGCGTTCCTGCCAGTTTTGAAGAAACAGGCCAGCGAATTCGCATGTGTGACACAATCTTTTCCACCCAAATGGGAAATTGCCTTGACCTTACACTTTTATACACCGCCTGTCTTGAGGCCGTTGGCGTTCATCCATTAATTATGATTGTAAAAGGCCATGCTTTCGCCGGGGCATGGTTAATAAATGAATCTTTTGCAGATCCAATAAATGATGATCCTTCTTTAATTACAAAACGGATCGCACCTGGTATCAATGAAATCATCTTAGTTGAATGTACTTGCATGAATGCTGGCAAATACAATTCGTTTGACGATTCCTCTACGTCAGCTTCATATAAGATGTTAAAGGAGGAGGAATTTATTTTATTTATTGATATAAAACGATCGAGGTTTAGCGGAATACGACCATTGCCGTTACGGTTAAAAACAAATGAGGGTTGGCAAATTATTGCCGAACAGCCTGATATAAGAAACAGCGAACTGCCAGAAGAAATATTACCCGGTGCTAAACTAATAGACGTTGAAAAAATAAATGTATCAAAGCAGAAGTTATGGGAAAGAAAGCTACTTGACCTTACACTGAGAAATAGCCTATTAAACCTAAGAATCACAAAAAATACAATTCAATTTATTGGCATTAATCTGGCAAAGTTAGAAGATGCTTTAGCGGCCAACGTAGAATTGCAGGTACTTTCAAGACCCACCGATTGGGATAACCCTTTAAGAAATGCCGGAATTTATCAATCAATAAATCAAAGTGATCCTATACTTGATCTGGTAAAAAATGAATTTACACAGAAAAGACTAAGAGCATACTTGCCTGAAGGCGAACTTGTTAATTCAATGATTTCTCTCTATCGGTCTTCCCGGTTGTCAATAGAAGAAAACGGTGCAAATACACTTTACATAGCACTCGGCTTATTGAAATGGTATGAAACAACAGTAAGCGAAAAACCAAGATACGCCCCGCTTTTACTAATCCCTGTAGAAATAGTAAAAAAATCAGTACAAAAGGGATTTGTAATCAGAAGCCGTGAAGAAGAGACAATGATGAATATAACCTTGCTGGAGATGTTGCGGCAGGATCACGGGATCAACATAGGCGGATTGGAAAATCTACCTAAAGATGATTCCGGGGTGGATGTTAAGTCTGTATTTACTATTATTCGTCAGGCGGTGATGTCAAAAAAAGGGTGGGATGTTGAAGAACAATCTTTTCTTGCAACTTTTTCTTTCAGCAAGTTCATTTTGTGGAATGATATACATAACAATTCAGACAACCTGCTGAAAAATAAACTTGTGAAAAGCCTCGTATCAGGCAAGTTGGAGTGGAATCCTGCTGATGCTATTGACTACAATCTGGATCAGGATATCCATCCTGCAAGCATTTCGCTTCCTATAAGTTCAGATTCGTCTCAGCTTCATGCTGTAATAACATCGGCAGGTAATGAGAGTTTTGTTTTACACGGGCCTCCTGGAACGGGCAAATCACAGACTATTACTAATATTATTGCCAATGCATTGTATCAAGGAAAAAAGGTATTATTTGTGTCGGCAAAAAAAGCGGCTTTGGATGTTGTACACAGCAGGCTTCACTCAATAGGCATTGGTGCTTTTTGTCTTGAACTTCATTCCAATAAAACGAAAAAGACAGCAGTTCTTGAGCAACTTAAAATAGTGACAGAAACCTCAAGAAATGCTATGCTAGGGAATTACCAATCAGAAGCAGATCGCTTATTTAAGCTCCGGTGCGAACTGAACGAATATGTAAACATATTACACCAAAAAACCAGTTTTGACCTGTCTTTGTCTGAACTTATTAACCGATACTGTGAGCTAAAACCTAGTACAAATTCAGTTTTTTTCTCAGCAAGTGATATACGAGGTATAACTACCGAAAAACTGGCAAGTTGGGACGACAAGACAGAGGAGCTTCAAGTTGTCGCCACTATCTGTAACTCCGTTTTCAATCATCCATTACAATCCATACAAGCAAGTCAGTATACACAGCAACTTAAACTTGAAAGCTTACAAATGCTGACTGAATACGAGCATCAACTGGATGAGATTGGAAAACAGATCAGTAAGGTTACATCTTCACTGAAGTATGAAATAGATATCAAGACTAAACAGCAGACAGATATTTTAAAGAATATATGCGTCTTATTATGCAGTTTACCTGACTCACCTGCTTCGCTATTTGGAATAGAACGTGCAGAACAAAATTTGTCGCACATTATCGGTTTGGCTGGTCACGGTGAGAAGAGAAATGAGCTAAGGGATTCTTTATTACAACAATTTAGCACCGATATCTTCTCGATTCCCGCTGAATCGTTGCTGATGCAATGGAATATCGCACAAAACAAATGGTTTATCCCACGCCTTTTAAATCAGTCGGCCATTGTAAAAACCCTAAAAAAACTTTCTCAAACCGGCAGTATTGATAAGAATTTGGTTCCTCAAATTCTCAATACTGTTATCACCTATAAAACAGAGCAATCCGAACTTGATAAAGCTACGGACTTACCAAAACAATTACAATTCTTATGGAAAAACGGTGATTGTAATTGGAAAGACCTTATAAATATATGTAACCATATTATTAATATTAATAGAGAACTGCATAAACTAAGTGATCCGATATCTGCCGCTAGATGGCGAAATAATTTATCGGAATATTTTGGGGAAGGAAGTTCAGCTTACATACAACAGCAAAAAGTCATTTTGAACAATTATTGTAACTCTATCCAAGATGTACATAGAACCGAAAAAAAGTTGGAAGAGGTTTTACAAATTGACTTTAAGAAACTTCCGAACATTGAAACAGATTGGATCGAAACCTCAAAAAAATACACACAACAATGGTTGGAAAATATTGATTTGTTGAAAGATTGGATGAATTGGAACCGGCTCAAGGTAATAGCAATACATGACGGCCTTATCCCTCTTATCAACGCTTGTGAAAACAACGACATTCCTGCCACAGACATTTTTACTGCTTACAAACGTGGATTGTATAAAAGTTGTATTAATAATATAATAGACAATAACGTTACGCTTTCATCTTTCAATGGAAAACTATTTGATGAAAAAATCAGGAAATTTAAAGAGATCAGCAATTTATTTGAAAGGCTCACCAAAGAAGAATTGTATGCTAAACTCGCTTCAAATATTCCTGACTTTACAAAAGAGGCTGCTCAAAGTTCAGAAATAGGGATATTACAAAAAGCAATTAAAAACAATGGAAGGGCAATGTCCATTCGTAAACTTTTTGATTTGGTTCCTAATTTACTACCCCGGCTTGCCCCTTGTATGTTGATGAGTCCTATATCTGTAGCGCAGTATTTTGATACGGCAGATGAAAAATTCGATCTGCTTGTCTTTGACGAAGCTTCGCAATTACCTACCTGTGAAGCAGTAGGAGCTATTGCAAGGGCAAAAAATGTAATTGTAGTTGGTGATCCTAAACAGATGCCACCGACAAATTTCTTCGCTACCAACAACATTGATGAAGAAAATATAGAGAAAGAGGATCTTGAAAGCATACTTGATGATTGTCTTGCTCTCTCCATGCCATCACAACATCTGTTATGGCATTACAGAAGTAAGCACGAAAGCCTGATTGCTTTTAGCAATGCCAAATATTACGATAATCATCTGCTCACCTTTCCTTCAACTGATGATATTCTTTCGAAGGTCACCTACGTACATGTAGATGGAATATATGAAACAAAAGGTAGGAATAAGGCCGAAGCTGAAATGATAGTGGAAGAAATTCTGCGCCGTTTAAACGATCCATCACTTTCGAAACAGAGTATAGGTGTGGTTACTTTCAATATGGTTCAACAAAACCTTATAGAAGACCTTTTAAATGATGTTTTCAAAGTACGCCCTGATCTTGAAAAGGCAGCTACGGATAGGGATGAACCACTTTTCATTAAAAATCTGGAAAATGTTCAGGGAGATGAACGGGATGTGATTCTGTTTTCAATTACATACGGACGTAACGATCAGGGCAAATTAAACATGCAGTTTGGGCCACTAAATCGGGATGGTGGCTGGCGAAGGCTTAACGTGGCCGTATCGCGAGCACGTTATGAAATGAAAGTATTTTCAATCATGGGAAGTACAGACATTGACCTGCGAAGGACAGATAAAAAGGGTGTTGCTGATCTTAAAGACTTTCTCGCTTATGCCGAAAAAGGAACAACTGCCTTGGCTAATAAAGCATCCGCGGGAAGAGGAAAAGATGTATCATTTTCTATCATGCTGGCAAATGAAATACAAAAGCATGGTTATAGTGTTCATACCAACATAGGCTGTTCAACATATAAAATCGATGTTGGCATTATTAATCCTTCAAACAATAATGAGTACCTGCTCGGCATTCTTTGTGATGGCGACAACTATTTTAATGCTAAAACAACACGTGACCGGGAAATAACACAACCGCAAGTGCTCAAAAGCTTTGGATGGAATATATTGAAAGTTTGGTCGGCAGACTGGTGGGAGAACCCGGATAAAAGCATTTTTGAAATCATAAAGGCTATAAAAGAAATACAGGAAAATGGATCTGTAAAAGAGGTAGTTGCAGAATCAGCATCGCAGATCGAACCTGAAAGTTTTTTGCAACAGGCCCCCTATCAACCCTTAACCAATATCTATAATGATTCAAAAAACGTTTATGATACCTGTGTACTTGAAATCATTCTGAACAATTCTTCTGAACAATTTCTTTTTAATTCAAACAAAAAAATAATACTTGATCAAATAACCCGCGTACTACATATTGAATCGCCGGTTAGTAAAGATCTGTTGTGCAAAAGAGTTCTATCCGCTTGGGGCATAGCAAGGAATGGTGCAAGGATAAACGGCTATTTTGATTTCTTGTTTTCGGAATTGAGGATTAACCAACTAAATCATGAAAACAGGATTTTCTTATGGAAAGCAGGACAGCATCCTTTGGACAGCAATTTTTATAGGGTTCCAAAAAATGATATTGAGAAACGTGATGCGGATGATCTTCCGCCCGAAGAAATTGTAAATGTTGTACGAAAAGTATTGGTAGAGCAGATCAGTTTAAGCAGGGCAGATTTAATCAGAGAAACAGCTAAGTTGTTTGGATTTTCCAAGGTGGGAAATAATGTCGAGGCCGCAATGAATTTGGGAATCAATCTTGCTTTGAAGAGTGGGATTGCAAAAGATCAAAACGGAAGGATCGCAGTAAGTTAAAATCCCGCAATGAAGCTCGCAATGTTCAAGTTCTTCTACTGGCCGTTTCGATCATCATTTCGAAAAGAGCATATGGTAAACCAATTGATTAGGTTGCTCATAAGCCACTCATAATAAGGGGTCCCTGGATCATGCCCAGGTGGGCCCACCCAATACAGACAAGGCTTTCATCGATTTTGATGAAGGCCTTATTTTTTGTCTGTGCAAACAATTTGCAAACAAATCCGCTTGAGGACGTTAATGAGGTGATATTTGGTCGGATGTTTAACATCGGGTTATCGAAGTTAAGTTTTGCCACGAAAACGCCATGAAGGATTGAGATGCCGCGCAAGAAAACGACAGGCAGGTGTGAAAGGCTATTTCTTTTTCACCCACAATTCCAAAGAAGGGTATTGACTTGATAGGGCATTTTACATTCTGAGAGAACGTCAATATTTTTGTGATTCTTCATCGACTTTCAGATACCCTTCCTTGTGCGCGAGGAATGCATTTCTTTGGGTTAGAAACTTTTCCATTTGATCAAATTGCTGCTGGTGAACCTGGCTGCTAAACTTCCATGCTTTCTGCAACATCCGTATATATGCATCAGCCTCTCTTAACCTGGTCAGTTTTTTTATAGCACCCATGTAGTCCTCCCGGTATACAGTTGGGATAATAATCTTGGCCAGATTTTGCGAACTAAGCTCAGCATTCATCATTACTCTTGCTATCCTGCCATTGCCATCAAGGAACGGATGCACCTCGCTTACCAGGAACATCATATAAGCTGCTTTGGCAAACGGATGCCGTAAGATGCTATACCAATCATATCCTTTTTTAAGCGTACCTCTTACCAGTTCCTTATCTACAAATTCTGTATTACCTGCCCGATTGTTTTTGTCTTTGAACTCACCTGGATTTTTTGATGTCCTCGCACTCAAAAGTATTGCATGCCTTTCTTGTAACAGAGTAAGAAAATGATCTGCGGAAGTCGGTGTTATGGCCATTTCCTTTCGGTTGGAAACAATCTGATACGTTCCCAGAATATCATGTGAATCTTCGTCTCTTGCCGGAATCGGCATTTCAGTTGTTATTATTTCTTTTGCCTCCTTAACCGTAAACTCAGTGCCTTCTATATAATTTGAAAAGTACCCTTCAAAAAATGCGAAGTTTTGATACGCGTCTGTTGTTCGGTTTTCATCCCGATAGTCCGGATAATCTTTTTTAATTAATTCGTGATACAATGATTCAAAAAGATCAATCCGATCCGGATCTACCGGTTCGCCCAATACTCTTGATTTGGCGACAGAGCTTACAAGGTTTTTGGATAATCCGGTTCCGAGCATAGCGGATACCAGGCGGTTCAATTCTTCTGCTTCTTTTTCCATGCCCAGGCCGGGCGCAATAGCTTTTGCTTTGTCTCTTATTTGATTTAGTGCTTCTTCTCCCTTGACCCGGATGAATGATTCAATTTTTCCTTCCAGTTCCTCCCGCGTTAATGCCTTGGCTTCTTCACCGGTGTTTTTGGTTCTTTGCAGGTTCTCAAGGTATGCCCGCTCGAGGCTTGAGATCCTTAGATTTCCGAAAAACATAGAATCATCTTCACGAGGTGCAGGACCGCTAATAAAATGTAAGGTGAGGCCCGGAAGTTCAACAACCCCTCTTTTGCTACGTGTAAGGTAGAGATGACCATTTTGGGTAGGAACATGATCTAAGGCACTTCGATGACTCAACTGCGCATCTGGAAACAAATCGGAGACTAAATGAAACCAATTTCGGCGAATAATCTTTTCCGGTGGGTCGGTCAGATTGGAAGTATATATTCTTGGTGCGATTTTTCTTACCAAACCATTCCTCTCAAGATTTCCAATTTCTTTCGAAGTTTCTGTCGTGCCCACGATTATTTCACGCAATTTGGTCATGGTAATTTTTTTCGCCAAAAGTCAAATGAAGAATAAAAACGGGAAATAATTTTAGCCAAATACATGTCTTTTAGAAATAAATTTAGCCAAATAGGCGTCTTTGAGAAATAAATTTAGCCAAAAGTAATAATTTTATCCTAATAGCGACATTTTAATCCAAAATTGGCTATTTCTTTTACCAGGGTTATCCTGCTTCTTCTCACCTTCCATGCGGATGGAATCGGCCATCTTTATAGGCCGGTGCCCTGCATCGATAGTCTTGTCTATAAAACCCTCGGCATCGTTATATAATCTATCCGTTTTGGTTGCATAAATGCATCACCCATTTATTGCCGAATGTTTTCATATACCGGCGCGGGAACCTAAGCGATGCCTTCGTACAGGTATTGCATTTCAATAACTTATAGCTCCTAATGGATATTTCGAGTACAAAACTCCCCGCCATGCCGTGGTCCGGGTTTTGTGCATTCATACTTACAACAAATCAATAAGGCATGAAAGCACTATTAACCTTGATACTTGGTAGCGTTATGTTTGCAACATTTGGCCAAACCGTAACCCTTACATTCAGGGACAATAACCAGGATAAACAGAACCGCGATTACCGGGTTATGATTGATGGATACAGTTATAATTCCACCGAAGGAACCAAAATAGGCAGCAACAAGGGATCAAATGGACCTACAGCATTTACCATCACGAATCTTTCACCAGGGGCACATACGATAAACGTTTATAGCTCCACTGCTTCGGGTAATATACTGTATTCAAATAATTTCCAGCTGAGGCGTGATTATGATCTGACCATTGCTGTAAATCCCGGCCGTATTTCATTTAGTGAAAAGTTTGCTGACGGGGTAAATGCATCCAACGATTCGCGACACGAGATGGATGCGAACGCCTTTACGCAATTAGCCCAGGAAATTAAAGCGAACAGGTACCAGTCCTCAAGGGTTGCAGCTATACGTGAAGCTGTCAGTTCCGATAACCGCTTTACTACTAAGCAGGTTAAAGAGTTGGTAACACTTGTTACTGCTGAAACCAGCCGCCTGGAACTGGCTAAACTGGCCTATTCATCGGTGGTTGATCCTGTGAATTATATGGATCTGAATACTTTATTTACTACTACTGCCAACAAGAGGAGTTTTTCCGCTTATGTACAGGCCGAAATAAATAAAGGCAACAACGGTAATGTGAACATACCGGTACCGGCAAGGGTTCTGTTATCAGATACACGGTATAATCAACTCCTGGTAAGCCTCAACAATAATAATTATCAGTCGGGCAAGCTTGCTATTATCAGGGATGCGTTCGGTAATACGGGCACAGCATTCACTACTGCCCAGATAAGGCAATTATTAGGTGTTATTACTTCGGAGAACGATCGGTTATCCCTGGCCAAACAAGCATATGCAACTGTGTATGACCCGGTTAATTTTTCAACACTGCTCACTATGTTCGGCTCACAGGCTAACAGGGTAGAATTGAATAATTATATTATAAGCAATGGTGGTACAGGTGGCAATATTTACGGCCAGGCAAGAACACCGGTCTCTGATGCTGATTTTAGTGTATTACTCAGAAAAGCAAATAATCATTTGCTGGCGTGGGATAAAGCAACTGATGTAAGGGCCGCCTTTACTAATCCGCAGAATTATTTTACCAGTTCACAGGCCCGGGAATTGATAGGTGTAGCAAGTGCGGGAAATATATTATCATCTGTACCGGAAAGCACACGAGTTGAATTGGCTAAATTATCTTACAGCCGTATAGTTGATCCCGAAAATTTTGTACAGGTAATGGATCTCTTCACTATTCAGGCGAGCAGGGATGAGATTAACAGCTATGTAAGGCGACAGACACAGAATTAATCATGAATAGTTGGGGTCGACGCACTACAGTGGTGCACAGGCTTTCATTGTAATTATCAGCGCCTGGTTTTTACCGGTTCTTGTGTGTTATTTCCACCGGAAGGGTATTGAACTTTTGTCATAATCAGGGGGTCCCTGGATCATGCCCAGGTGGGCCCACTTCTTTACTGCAAAGGATTCTAAGCGATTAGGATCCTTTTGTTTTTAGACTATCGCAATAGAACTCGCAATAAACAGGTACAGAGAACTGAAACTATATCTGGGCCGCAATAGAGGCTTGTAGATTACCCGCATTGGTGCTTTAACCACAGGTGTTCGGAAGATTATTCGACAAGCCCCATCGGGGCGCCCTGTTTGTAGAAGGAGTGTGTAAAGGTTATTAGCTCCGCAGTCTGTATGTAAAAGGTTTCGGTGTGGCAGCAGTCCAAAAATCGGCTGCAAGGA
>JAZKBI010000015.1:0-121136 GCA_040388705.1 Bacteroidota bacterium
GAACTGTTTTACAGTGGGAGTCTTCTGTTAACGGTGGAACAACCTGGTCGGTGATTGCCAACACAACTAACAGTTATACCTACAACAATCTTTCTGCAACCACCATTTTCAGGGCTTTGGTGCAGAACGGTGTATGTGCTTCACAGTATTCAAACAATGTAACCATCACTGTTAATCAACCAACGGTTGCAGGTTCATTATCTGCTGATGCAACGGTTTGTGCTTCTTCCAACAATGGAACACTTGCTCTTGCAGGAAATACAGGAACTGTTTTACAGTGGGAGTCTTCTGTTAACGGTGGAACAACCTGGTCGGTGATCGCGAACACAACTAACAGTTATACCTACAACAATCTTTCTGCAACCACCATTTTCAGAGCACTTGTACAAAACGGTGTGTGTGCTTCTCAGTATTCTAACAACGTTACCATCACTGTTAATCAGCCAACGGTTGCAGGTTCATTATCTGCTGATGCAACCGTTTGTGCTTCTTCCAACAATGGAACACTTGCTCTTGCAGGAAATACAGGAACTGTTTTACAGTGGGAGTCTTCTGTTAACGGTGGAACAACCTGGTCCGTGATCGCAAACACAACCACTGGTTACACCTACAACAATCTTTCTGCAACAACCATTTTCAGGGCTTTGGTGCAGAACGGTGTATGTGCTTCACAGTATTCCAACAATGTAACCATCACGGTTAATCAGCCAACGGTTGCAGGTTCATTATCCGCTGATGCAACCGTTTGTGCTTCTTCCAACAATGGAACACTTGCTCTTGCAGGAAATACAGGAAATGTTTTGCAATGGGAATCTTCCGTTGACAATGGTGCCACATGGTCGGTAATCGCAAACACAACCAACAATTACACCTATAACAATCTTTCTGCAACAACTCTTTTCAGGGCTTTGGTACAGAACGGTGTTTGCGCTTCGCAATATTCCAACAATGTAACCATCACTGTTAATCAACCAACGGTTGCAGGTTCATTATCTGCTGATGCAACGGTTTGTGCTTCTTCCAACAATGGAACACTTGCTCTTGCAGGAAATACAGGAACTGTTTCACAATGGGAATCATCCGTTGATGGCGGTACAACATGGGCAGTGATCGCAAACACAACAACCAGTTATACATATAACAATCTTTCTGCAACCACTATTTTCAGAGCACTTGTACAAAACGGTGTGTGTGCTTCACAGTATTCTAACAGCGTTACCATCACGGTTAACCAGCCAACCATCGCCGGTACTCTCCTGGCAGACACCCTGGTTTTGGCATCTGCCAATATCGGCACATTGTCACTTACAGGAAATACGGGCAGTGTTCTGCAATGGGAATCTTCGGTTGACAATGGTGCCACATGGTCAATTATTTCTGACACAACTAACAATTATACCTTCACCAATCTTTCTGCCAATACGCTTTTCAGAGTTTTATTACAAAACGGTGTATGTGCTTCGCTTTATTCAAATAATGTAACAGTCACTGTCAACCCACCAACTGCTGCAGGCTCTTTGTCAGCAAACGCCACAGTGTGCGCATCAACCAACAACGGCACACTTTCACTTACAGGAAATACAGGAAATATTTTACAATGGGAGTCTTCGATTGATAATGGTGTTACATGGTCCGTGATCTCAAACACAGCAACCAATTACTCTTATAACAATCTTACTGCAACAACGCTATTCAGGGTCCTGGTGCAAAACGGCATCGCCCCTTCACTGTACACAAACAATGTAACTATTACAGTTTCACAACCTACAGTTGCCGGTTTGTTATCGGCTGATGCTACGGTTTGTTCGTCTGCCAACAGCGGAACACTTTCAATTACCGGCAACACGGGAAATGTTTTACAATGGGAATCTTCTGCTGACAATGGCACCACATGGTCGGTGATCGCAAACACAGCGACCAATTATACCTATAACAATCTTTCTTCTACAACTGTTTTCAGGGCACTGTTACAAAATGGTGTATGTGCTTCACAGTATGCTAACAACGTAACCATCACTGTTAATCAACCAACCGTTCCCGGTTCCTTGTCTGCTGACGCAACGGTTTGCGCTTCTTCCAATAACGGAACCCTTTCACTTGCAGGAAATACAGGAAATGTTTTGCAATGGGAATCTTCCGTTGACAATGGTGCCACATGGTCGGTAATCGCAAACACAACCAACAATTACACCTATAACAATCTTTCTGCAACAACTCTTTTCAGGGCTTTGGTACAGAACGGTGTTTGCGCTTCGCAATATTCCAACAATGTAACCATCACTGTTAATCAACCAACGGTTGCAGGTTCATTATCTGCTGATGCAACGGTTTGTGCTTCTTCCAACAATGGAACACTTGCTCTTGCAGGAAATACAGGAACTGTTTTAAAGTGGGAATCTTCTGTTAACGGCGGTACAACATGGGCAGTGATCGCAAACACAACAACCAGTTATACGTATAACAATCTTTCCGCAACAACCCTTTTCAGAGCACTTGTACAAAACGGTGTATGTGCTTCGCAGTATTCCAACAACGTAACCATCACTGTTAATCAGCCAACTGTTGCAGGTTTATTATCTGCTGATGCAACGGTTTGTGCTTCTTCCAACAACGGAACACTTGCTCTTGCAGGAAATACAGGAAATGTTTTACAATGGGAATCTTCTGTTAATGGTGGAACAACCTGGTCGGTGATCGCGAACACAACTAACAGTTATACCTACAACAATCTTTCTGCAACCACCATTTTCAGAGCACTTGTACAAAACGGTGTGTGTGCTTCTCAGTATTCTAACAACGTTACCATCACTGTTAATCAGCCAACGGTTGCAGGTTTATTATCTGCTGATGCAACGGTTTGTGCTTCTTCCAACAATGGAACACTTGCTCTTGCAGGAAATACAGGAACTGTTTTACAGTGGGAGTCTTCTGTTAACGGTGGAACAACCTGGTCCGTGATCGCAAACACAACCACTGGTTACACCTACAACAATCTTTCTGCAACAACCATTTTCAGGGCCTTGGTGCAAAACGGTATATGTGCTTCGCAGTATTCGAATATCGTGACAATCACTGTTGTTATGCCAATCGTGCCCGGTACGCTTTCTGCTGATGCTGCAGTTTGTTCTATCGCTAACAATGGAACGCTATCGCTTACAGGTTATACAGGAAATATTTTACAATGGGAATCTTCTGTTAACAACGGTTCTACATGGTCCGCAATTGCTGACACCACAAACAGTTTTGCCTATAACGACCTTTCTGTTACAACCCTTTTCAGAACCTTACTTGATAACGGCATTTGTCCATCAAAATATTCCAATAACGTTACCATTACAGTTTCTTCACCAACATTGCCAGGTACGCTTTCTTCCGATGCTGCGGTTTGTGCTTCTGCAAATAGTGGTGTACTATCACTCACAGGGAATACCGGTAATGTTTTACAATGGGAATCTTCTATAGATAATGGTGCCACATGGTCCGTGATCGCAAACACCGCAACTAATTACACTTATAACAATCTCCCTGTAACAACGCTTTTCAAGGCATTGCTGCAAAATGGTGTTTGTCCATCGCAATATGCTAACAACGTGACCATTTCGGTTTCAGTGCCAACTGTCCCAGGTATTGTTTCTGCTGATGCAACAGTTTGCTCTTACGCAAATAATGGTACGCTATCACTCACCGGGTATACAGGAAATATTTTACAATGGGAGTCTTCTATTGATAACGGTAGCACCTGGTCAGTCATCGCCGATACCACAAACAGCTATACCTACACCGACCTCGGTGTTACCACGCTTTTCAGGACATTGGTCCAGAGCGGTGTTTGTGCTCCGCAATATTCTAACCGCGCAACAATTACGGTTTTGCCATCCGTAATACCGGGCACGCTTTCTGCTGATGCAATTGTTTGTTTTGGAGTAAATAATGGAACACTATCACTCACCGGGCACAACGGAACTGTTGCCCAATGGGAATCTTCTGTTGATAACGGCGCCAACTGGTCCGTCATCGCTGACACCACAAATAATTTTACGTATAATAATCTTTCGGCTACTACGAGCTTCAGGGCATTGGTTCAGAATGGTCTTTGTCCTTCACAATATTCCAATACAGCAATTATTGCCATTGCTATCTCAATCGTACCTGGTACACTGTCTGGCGATGCAACCGTTTGTTCCACAGTAAACCGGGGAAGCCTTACGCTGAACGGTTATGCCGGAAATATCGTACAATGGGAATCTTCTGTGGATGGGGGCGCCAACTGGTCCATCATCGCGGATACAACAAACAGTTTCATCTATAACAATCTTTCCGCTACAACGATCTTTAGAGTGTTGATCCAAAACGGTGTTTGCGCCGCGCAGTATTCTAACTATGTAACGATCACAGTTGCCGCCTCCATTATTCCCGGCGTGCTCTCGGCTGACGCTACAGTTTGTCCTTCTGTAAATAGTGGAACACTATCACTCACCGGGAATACAGGTAATATTGTACAGTGGGAATCTTCTACGGACGGCATCAACTGGGCGGTGATCAATGACACAGCAAGCAGTTATACTTACAGCAATCTTTCGGCTACTACATTCTTCAGGGTATTTTTGAAAAGTGGCGCCTGCTCGCAACAGTATTCTAACATTGCTACCATTACAGTTGCACAACCTGTTTTACCAGGCGCACTTTCTGCAGATGCAATTGTATGTTTCTCTATAAATGGCGGAACACTATCACTCACAGGCTATACAGGAAATGTTTTACAATGGGAGTCTTCTGTTGATAACGGCAATACATGGTCCATCATTGCTGACACCACAAACAGCTATACTTACAACAATATTTCTGCCACTACAAACTTCAGGGTATTGGTACCGAATGGAATTTGTGCCCCGCAATATTCTAATACGGTAACCGTTGCTATTGCCAACGCAATTGTTCCCGGTAAACTTTCTGCTGATGCCACAGTTTGTTCTTCTGCCAATAACGGAACGCTCACACTCAACGGATTCGTCGGAAAAGTTTTACAGTGGGAATCATCTATTGATAGCGGCACCAACTGGTCCATCATCGCTGATTCCACCAATATTTTCGCTTATAAGGATCTTTCCGCAACAACACTTTTCAGAACGCTGGTTCAGAATGGCGTTTGCGCGGCTCAATATTCTAACCAGGTAACGATCACAGTTGCGCAGCCAATTATTCCAGGTACACTTTCCGGAGATACTGCTGTTTGTCCTTCAACAAACAATGGCGTTCTTTTCCTTACCGGGTATACAGGAACTATTGTACGCTGGGAGTCTTCTTCTGATAACGGTGCTACATGGTCCGCTATCTCCAACTCAACAGATAGTTATACATACACAAATCTTTCTGTAACAACTCTTTTCAGGGCCGTTGTTCAAAATGGTGTCTGCATTCCGCAGTATTCCAATCTGGTGACCATCACGGTTGCTTCAACCATTGTTCCGGGTACACTTTCTTCCAATACCACCGTTTGCTCCGCTGTAAATAATGGAACGCTTTTACTATCTGGGCATACAGGTGATATTTTACGGTGGGAGTCCTCCGTGGATAATGGCGCTACCTGGTCCATCATCGGCGATACGACAAGTAGCTTTACCTATAGCAACATTCCTGTTACAACGCTTTTCAGAGTACTGATCAAAAACGGGATTTGTCCCCCACTCTATTCGAATAATGTAACGATCACAGTTGCTACTTCCATTGTACCTGGAACGCTTTCCGCAGATGCAACAGTTTGTTCGGCTGTAAACAACGGAACATTAACACTTTCAGGATACACAGGAAAAATTGTGCAGTGGGAATCTTCTTCGGATAATGGCGCTACCTGGTCCCTCATTGCAAACACAACAAACAGTTATACCTACACCAATCTTCCTGCCACAACACGTTTCAGAGCATTGGTTCAGAATGGTACCTGCACGCCGCAATATTCTAACTATGTAACCATTACATTCGCAACGGCCATTCTTCCCGGCACACTTTCTTCCAATGCAACAGTTTGCTCCGGGTCGAATAACGGAACACTCCTACTTATAGGAAACACAGGCAGTATTTTACGGTGGGAATCTTCTGCGGATAGCGGCACTACCTGGTCTCCTATTGCAAATACTACGAACAGTTTTACATACAATGATCTTTTTGCCACTACGCTTTACAGGGCATTTATACAGAATGGTGGCTGTCCCGGAGCATATTCAAATGCCGTTACTATATCAGTCAGGAATGCTATTACAAAAGCAAATGCAGGCCCGGATCAAACACTGTGTAACACTAACAGCGTTTTATTGGCCGCCAACACAGCTATTGCCGGTATCGGCTACTGGAAAACTGTTTCAGCCCCATCGTCCGTTTCTATTACTGATCCAGCTGCAAACAATACGACTGTAAATGGATTGACCGCGGCTGGCACTTATCGTTTTGAATGGACCATTTCCAATGCTGTATGCGCCGATTCAAAAGATACTGTTGATATAATCATCTATCCATCTCTCTACAATGCAGTAAAGGATACTGCAACACAAATAGTTTGCATGGGTCAATTGGTCACACTGATTGAACAGCCTGTAACAGGTGGCGGTAACACATATGAATACCAATGGGAAAAAAGTTATGACGGCAGTTCATGGGCCGCTATCCCTAACGCAACCGCGCCCAACTATGCCTTCATGCCTGACACAACTTATTTTGTAAGAAGATCGGTGATCTCCTTGCCATGTAAATCTATCAGCAGCATCACACTTGTAAAAGTTCAGCAGCCACTATCGAACAATACGATCTCCGGTGACCAGTCGATCTGCCCTGGCGCCACTGTAAAAAATATAACCGGAACTATGCCAACCGGCGGTGATGGCGTGTACACCTACCAATGGCAACAAAGTATCGATAGTGGCCGTATATGGACCACAATAAACAATGCAACTAACATGCATCTTGACCTGGGTACCGGTCTTACGAGAACCACCTCATTCAGGCGCGTGGTAGGAAGTGTTTTATGCAGCGGTTTTCTTTCAAGTAACAGTAATACTGTTACCGTAACCATTCAACCTGTTCCTGTTGTTGCGGTACAATACAAAGGCGGCGTATACTGTAAACTAAACAGCGCGGTTGATTTTACACCTGTTACAGATCATGTTGATTCTATTCGTTGGAATTTTGGTGATGGAACGGTTCTTACAACAACACCGCAAAAAATATCGCATACGTATTCAAACGCCGGAACCTATACACCTTCTTTAGAATTGCTCAATACAAAAACCGGTTGCAATGTATCAACAACCGTTTCTGATACCATCCGTATTGATGAAGTGAAAACAGGTTTTAGTTTATCTGCGGTTTACGATTGCGGCAAAACAACGTATCGTTTCCTCGATACAAGTTATTCCTACTTCCCGGTGGACAAAAGGACCTGGACCATTAACCAGGATTCAATCGTTGGGGAAAAAGACCTTCAGCAGGTATTTAAAACCGCCGGCAGTTATGAAGCAGCATTGCAATTGAAAAGCATATACGGATGTACCAATTCTCTCCAGGCAAAATTCAGTGTAGGTATCTATAGTTACCCAAAAGCTGATATCACTGCGGTTGGCCAGGCGTGTCTTAATAATTCGATGGAACTGAAATCAGTGGTGAGTTCCACTGACTCTGTTAAAGTACGTGTATGGAACCTCGGAAATGGCAGCAGCGCTACTGACTCGGTTGTGCAGGTTTCATATTTCAGCGAAGGAAAATATATTATACGACTTACCGTAGCCACCGTAAACAGTTGTTATGATTCGGCAATGAAAGAGATCAGTATAAATCCTCCGCCCAAAGTAATTCTTAAGAAGGATAATACATTATGCAAAGGCGATTCACTCGAAATAATTCCAACCGGTGCTGTCAGGTATATCTGGAAAGATCAAAACGATAATGTATTGTGTACAAACTGCACAACATTAAAAGCAGCACCGAAAAAAGATACCTATTACAAAGTGATCGGCTATTCTGAATATGGCTGCAGCGAGCTTTTTACTGCCAATGTGCATGTAATACAGCCTTTAAAACTCATCGCCAAAACGGCAGACAGCTTGTGTTTAGGTGAAACCAAAACATTATCAGCCAGCGGCGCCGCCACTTACTATTGGCGCGCAGATGCGGGGTTGAGCAGTTATAACAGTGCGTCCACTGTTGCCAAACCTTTGGTGAGCACAACTTATCGTGTATTTGGAAAAGACAGTTACAATTGTTTTACAGACAGCGCAGATATTAAAGTGGCTGTTGGCAGACCCACCGTATTCAGCATCGGAAAAGACACCAGCGTTCTTGCAGGAGAGCCGATCCCTTTACGCACCGTTTCGAATGTACAGGATATACGTAAATGGTTATGGAAAGGAAACGCTACGTTCTCATGCCTTACCTGCCCAACAACTACTGCAAAAGTTATTATGGATGAATGCCTCAGTTGCACCGTAACCAATGCATATGGCTGTGTTAGCAGCGACACCATTTGCATCACCACATTCTGCCCTGGTTCAGAAGTATTTATTCCAAATGCATTTTCACCGGATGGTGATGGTATCAATGATATCTTATTTGTGCAGGGCCGGGGGATCAGGTTGGTAAAAAGTTTCCGCATATACAACCGTTGGGGAGAAATGGTATTTGAAAAAACAAATTTCGCTGCCGGCGACCGCACAGCAGGTTGGGATGGAAGGATCAGAGGTAAAATGGCATCACCGGATGTGTTTGTATATGTATGTGAAGCGATCTGTGAAAAAGGCGCACCGGCAATTTTTAAAGGAAACACCGCAATATTAAAATAGACTTTATGCAAAAAAAGTTACTCATGCTATTGATGATCACAGTGATATTCTGTGATAACTGCTTTACGCAGGATTTTACGTTCTCACAATTCTACGAACAGCCGCTGCTGCGAAATCCTGCATTGGCCGGCGTTTTCACGGGAGACCTTCGTATATCGATGGCATATCGTGATCAGTGGGGAAGCATTACCGTGCCTTTTCGCACCACCTCTCTAAGCATAGAGCACAAGATCCCTTTGGGTGATCACCACGATGTACTCACCATCGGTTCTCAAATGAGTATGGATGGTGCAGGTGATATCCGTTTAAAAAGAACACAGTTTATGCCGGCAGTCAATTTTCATAAATCATTGAATGAAGAACGTGATATGTATCTGTCGTTTGCCGTAATGGGTGGGCCGGTATCGAGCCAGTTTGATGCATCACAATTAAAATTTGGTGACCAGTTCTCGGCCAGTGGTTACAGCGCGGGCAACAGCACTTCGCAACCCATTCTCAATAACAGCTACTCTTATTGGGATCTTACAACCGGGCTATCTTTCAGCACGCAGCTGGAAAACAAAACACGTTTTTATGTGGCAGTTGGAATGGCACATGTTACCAAACCAACCATACATTCCACTACTACAACCCATGCAGATTTTCTTGCACCAAAACTTATGTTTAATATAGGCACAAACACACCTTTAGGCGACAAAGGGCACCTGATCGCTTTCACGGATTATTATTCGCAGAACGGAAACCACCAGTTATTGGGAGGTGTAATGTTTGGCCTTGATCTTAGCCAATATGATTACGAAGAACCTGCCGCTTCTTTATACATCGGCAGTTTTATGCGTTGGGGCGATGCAGTGATCCCTGTTGTAAAATTGGATTTTAATCCGCTTAGTATTGGTGTAAGTTACGATGTGAACATTTCAAAACTGAACGTGGCCTCTAACTGGCGCGGGGGACTGGAATTAACAATGTCTTATAAAGGATTTTTAAAGATCAGGAACTCAACTTTGGATAGGGTGAGATGTGTGAGGTTCTAGAACAATAGCAAGACGTCGTTATCCGTGATGATTTTCGTAAGAGAAAGACAGAGAAAAAGAGCAAAGGAGGCCTCTCTCTGTTACACTCCTTTTCTCTTTTAGCTCTTGTTGAAACCGATCTACATCACAAAATAATACGCGATCAACTGGCTTAAAATGCCTACGAATAACCCGCTGTATACTTCCTTAGTAGTATGATCGCTCACTAAAAACCTTGCAGTACAAACGATTCCTGTGATCAATGCAGCCATGCTCATGGAAACACCTAGCGGGATCCTGTAATACATAGCAAAAAGAATAATAGCAGCTAAAGCTCCCCCAACACCTATCGCGTGCAGGCTGATCTTAAAATAACTGTTCAACATTAATCCCGCTACAGTAGCGATAAAAACTCCCATGTAAAAAAACTTCAGCACAAGGGGCTGATCAGAAAAATTGCGGCTGAGATAATACATCCACCAATAAAAGAACATCGTAATAATATAGGGAACGATCCTTTCCTTTTGCGTTCTTAAAAAAATACTCTCACTAAAATTCAGTCGCCATAATAAGAACACAGCAAATGCGGGAAAGAATGCCGTTAACCAGAAAATACTGAACAATCGCAACTTCAACTGGAATTCTGTGATCCCCGCAAATTCATAAGGTACCTGGTACATTAAGAAAATGAATATATACGTTGGGATAAACAACGGGTGGAAGAGGTACGAAATAATCTTCGCAGGAAAAGTTAAGAAGGGAGATGTTTTGGTATTTTCTGAAGTCAGTTCCATGTTGTTGTTATAATTCTTTACGCAGCCTTGCCACAGGTACATTTAATTGTTCACGGTATTTTGCCACGGTTCTGCGTGCAATATTATATCCTTTTTCCTGCAACATATCAGTAAGCAGTTCATCGCTAAGCGGTTTGCGTTTGTCTTCGGCCTCTATCATATCACTCAGTATCTTTTTCACTTCGCGGGTACTTACTTCTTCCCCGCTATCGGTACTTAATGACTCACTGAAAAAGAATTTCAGGCGATAGGTTCCGAATTCCGTCTGTACGAATTTGCTGTTGGCCACACGACTCACCGTTGAAATATCAAGGCCGGTCAGTTCTGCAATATCTTTCAGGATCATTGGGCGCATGGTTGTCTCATCGCCCGTTAAAAAGAATTCCTGCTGGTGTTTCATGATCGCACTCATGGTTCCAACCAATGTATCCTGTCGCTGTTTGATCATATCAATGAACCATTTCGCCGAATCGATCTTTTGTTTGATGAAGAGTACGGCTTCTTTCTGGCGCTTATCCTTCTTGCTTCCTTTTTCATAATCGCGCAGCATATCCTTATAACCATCACTGATACGGAGATCAGGCGCGTTCTTGGCATTTAAGGTAAGTTCCAGTTTGCCGTTGCTATTAAGCACAAAAAAATCGGGAACGATATAACTCTCCGCTTTATTGATCTCACCGATATTTCCACCGGGTTTTGGATTGAGTTTTACGATCTGGTTGATCACTTCTTTGATCTGGTCATCTGTAAGATTCAGGCTCCGCTGTATTTTCTCGTAATGCTTCTTGGTGAACTCATCAAAATACTTCGTCAGTATCTGCACCGCGAGCGCCACGCTTTTTCCATCGTTGATCTTACGTTTTAATTGAATCAGCAAACATTCACGCAGGTCGCGTGCACATATCCCCGGTGGATCAAAATGCTGGATCTTTTCAACTAATGCTTCTATTTCTTTTTCATCTACCGTAAGCCCCTGCCTGAAGGCAAGATCATCGGATATAGAAGATAGTTCTCTTCGTAAATAGCCATCATCATCCAAACTTCCTACGATCTGTTCCGCGATTTTGTAACTGCGTTCATCCAGTTCCAGCATGCCTAACTGTGTTAACAGCATTTCATGAAAACTGGTTTCCACTTTAATCGGGATGGTCTTCTGATCATCCATTTCAGGATAATTATCATCCTTCATTTTATAATCAGCGATCTCACCATCATCATCAGTCACATATTCGCTGATGTCCACATTGTCGTATTCTTCTTCGCTGCCATCGAGATCGGCATCATCATCGGTGCCGTTATCGAACTCATCCTGTATATCATCTCCGTATTCGTCTTCGTGACCCTCTTCGTCAAGTTCCAGTGCAGGATTTTCTTCCAGTTCTTCTTTGATCCTTTCCTCCAGGTTGGCAGTAGGCACCTGCAACAGTTTCATTAACTGAATCTGCTGGGGCGACAGTTTTTGTAGTAATTTCTGCTGTAATGACTGGCTAAGTGACATAATACGCTTTAACGCTCAAGCGCGAAGTACTAACAAAAACCGCTTCGTACCTCACTCTTCGCAAATCCTGTTTTAGTTTAATGCCGTAAATTTACACACAAATGAAAGTAACCCAACCGTGAAACCGATTTGTTTGTTTGTGAAATTATTCCTAATAACGGCCACCCTTAGCTACGGGCAGGCTGGGCCATCTTCATTGGCAGACAGGCAAAAAAGGATCGATAGTTTGAAAAGCATTCCGCTCCAGCTATTGACGCACGATCACTATAGCAGTAATCTAAGTTTCTTTTGTAAAAAGGAGTTGCAACTGGAAAAATTAACAAAAGTTCCTTTCAGGATAAGATTGGGTAGCCTGGATTATGTAAACATGTTGGAAGGAAAAGGGCGCGATCTTAAACAAGCGCCAAAGCTAAATCTGAAAAATTGATGAGATGAATCCCTCGTCCCCGTGCATATTGTTCTAACAATATCAGGATCTCTTTTTTATCTTCTTCCCTGAGATCGTTCAATGACAGGTTGTTACTAAAACTACTATCACGAAAAACGCTGATACTTCCGTCTTTTTCTTTTTTTATCCAGCGTACATCGCTCCATTCAATGAGGATATGATTATTGGATCTCTCATAGATGGACCATTCGATCCGATCCATATCAATATCCACAAATTTTACTTTGCCCATTTTCCGGAATCCTTCATAGCCGAGAGCAAACCCATTGATTGAAAAAAGCAAATAGGCTATTCTTATGAAGTTTCTGTGATCACTAAAACAGGCAAAAGCGGTCACGAATAAGATCCCTGAAATGATATGCCCGATGGCATACAATTGCTTTTTTCTTTTTTGCTTTTCACTTAAATAGACAACAAAGCGTGGCATATTGTGATTTTTCTACAATTTTTTTTCATCGGCAGGCCGCATCTATGCCTGTTGCAAATTTGCCTGCAATACTTTTTGAATAACAGCTACCATCTTCTCTCCTTTTTCTTTGATCTGTTCTTCCGTCCAGACCATACTGATGGCTGTAGAGATGCATCGGCTCATGATCGCATCGCTCTCGGGGAATTTTGTGTCATTCAATTTCAACAAAGCGGCCCTTTGTTCATTGCTGATATTATGCAAAGAAGCAGCCTGTTTCAAATGATCCCATTTGCTGATATAGTGCCAGTTGTTCACGAACCAATAAAAATTACCGGCAAGAATTCCCTGTGCTTTCAGTTCTGCCACTACTGCTTTGGTTAATTCTTCGGTTGGAAGGAACCAACTGATGAAACTGCAACTATCATCACCCCCTTCAGGTATCACGCGAAAACTGATCTCAGGTATTTGTTCGAGATAGGTGCGTAACGCTTTGTAATTCTCTTTCTGTAATCCCAAAAATGTTCCCAGCTTCCTGATCTGCGCAAGGCCAACAGCGGCATGTAATTCGCTGATCCGGTAATTATATCCAAGGAACGGATGCTGATCCGCCCCACGATCCGCACCACCTTTGTGATCATGACCATGATCGGTATAGCCATCAGACTTTATATATACCTCTTCATTGTTCGTCATCACCACACCGCCTTCTGCACAAGTGATCGTTTTTACAAAATCAAAAGAGAAAGTTCCGGCATCGCCAAAAGTACCAACTGATCTTCCTTTATAAGTAGCACCGATGCTCTGGCAGGCATCTTCCAATAAGATCAGTTTATGTTCTGCACAGATCTGTTTCAATGCATCAATATCCGCCATGCTCCCGCACATATGCACGGGCATGATGCATTTTGTTTTTGGAGTGATGGCTGCGCGAACAGCTTCAGGGTTTACGGTAAGTGTTTCATCTATCTCAACCAAAACAGGGATCGCGCCTACACTCAATACCGCCTCAAAACTTGCCACGAAAGTAAAAGCAGGCATAATGATCTCGTCGCCAAAACCAATACCCAATGCCGCCATCGCCGTTGTTAAAGCAGAAGTACCGCTCGAAGTAAGTTGCGCGTATTTGCAACCAAATACATCGGTGATGGCCTGTTCCAGTTCTTTGGCCTTCCAGTTACCCTGTCGCGGACCATCAAAACCATACCGCATGAGGATGCCGGTTTCCAACACATCATTTACTTCTTTTCTTTCTTCGGCGCCGAATAATTCAAAACCAGGCATAGGAGTTCAGTTAGGAGTTAAAAGTCTGGAGTTAAAAGTTCTCCACTGCGAAGATATAAAAGAATTTTCTCTGCAACTCCTGGGTTCTGACTCCGGACTCTTAACTTTTAACTTTTAACTTTGCTCTCATGAATCCCACACTCTTTTACTGTTACGATGCCTATTGCGGGTGGTGTTATGGGTTTAGCCCTGTGATGAAAAAACTGGTGGAGAATTATCCTTCATTGCAGGTTGAGGTTTTATCGGGCGGAATGATCATTGCCGATAACCCTGTACCGATCGCTGCTACAGCGGGTTATATTCTGAAGGCCTATCCGACCGTGGAGGAATTAACAGGGATCAAATTCGGCCCCGATTATTTATGGCATATCAACAATCCCGACCTGAGCGATTGGTTCCCTCAGTCTGAAAAACCCGCCATCGCCTTATGCATTTTTAAAGAATATTATCCGGAGAGACAGGTTGAATTTGCCACCGACATGCAGTACGCCTTACACTTCGAAGGGAGGGACCTTACCGATGATGAAGCCTATCGTCATCTCCTCGAAAAATACAGCATACAACCCGAAGTCTTTTACACAAAACTGAAATCGGAAGAATATAAGGAACAGGCTTATTATGAGTTTCAGTTGTGCAAGCAGCTACAGGTAACGGGTTATCCCTGTGTATTATTGCAGAATTCAGATACGAAATTTACCTTGCTGGCGAGGGGATACACCGACTATGAAACGCTATCTGCAAGGTTAGATGCGGCTTTGAAGGAGGTGAAATGATTTTGGAATTGAGTCCGCACTTGCGGGATCAAAATTACCAAAATGATTATTGTTCAAAAAGTAAAACCAACTGCATGAAAAAGATCTTTACCTGGGCGGCCATTTGCCTTAGTTTCCTCGCTTCAGCACAATCCAAAATGGATTTTGAAAAATATAACCCGGTTTCAACACTTGTTGTGCCCGGAAAGCAGGTAACACACGCAAAATTTCCTTTCATCGATGTACATAATCACCAATGGAACATGGCTTCGCAAAGCATACCCGAGCTATTGAAGGAAATGGATCAGCTGAATATGAAGATAATGGTGAATCTGAGTGGTAAAAGTGGACAGGATCTTATGAATGGTATTAAACACGTAAAAGAGACCACACCCAACCGCGTTCTACAGTTTGCCAATATTTCTTTTACGGGTTTTGGTGAAACCAAATGGACAGAAAATACGGTAAAACAATTGGAACAGGATGTAAAAGCCGGCGCCAATGGTTTGAAAATATTTAAAACACTCGGACTCGAAAGCAAGGATAAGAACGGAAAACTTGTGGCAGTAGATGACCCACGACTGGATGCTGTATGGGAAAAATGTGGTGAGTTGCACATACCGGTTTTGATACATACGGCAGACCCGAAACCATTTTGGGATGTGGCTGATGATAAAAATGAAAGGTGGCTGGAAATTATTTCTCATCCGGGCAGGGGTTATTATGGGCTTCCTGTGCCCTCATTTGAAACATTGATTCAGCAGCAGCATAACATTATACGCAAACACCCAAGAACTCTTTTTATCGTAGCACATTTTGGTTGGTATGCAAATGACCTTGGCAAATTGGGCAGCCTGCTGGATTCTTTTCCCAATATGAACATCGAATTCGGCGCAATAATAGCAGAACTTGGCAGGCAACCAAGAATGGCCAAAAAGTTTTTTGAAAAATACCAGGACAGGATCCTATTTGGAAAAGACAGTTGGGTGCCCGCAGAATATGCCACCTATTTTCGTGTGCTGGAAACAGAAGATGAATACTTTCCTTATCACAAAAAATACCACGCTTTCTGGGCGATGTATGGGATGGGATTGAGTGATGATGTTTTGAAAAAAGTATACTACAAAAACGCTTTACGTATTATACCGAACATTGACAAAACATTGTTTCCAAACTGAGTTCAATTGGGAGATTTTGGAATTGGGAAATTGGGAAATTGAAAAGCAATGCCGCATGCGCGCAAATTTCCCAATTTCCCAATTCCAAAACCTGTCTGCCGACAGGCAGGTTCCAAAATTAGAACAGCCTTTCGTTTGGCGGCTTAATCCCCAGCAAACGTATATAGATCGTACACTGCCCGCGATGGTGCGTTTGATGTTCAAATGTTTTCATTACCCATACATAACGTGTGAAACGACCCTGCGTTTCTCCAAGTTTTGCCGCATCCATGGCTTTGAGGCCATTAATCACAAAATCATAACTGGCATTTACATAATAAGTAACCGAGTCTTTGTTTTGCGCAGTAGGAGATTTTTCCATGTTAAATCCTCCGAATATCGCGGTTGCCCCGGTACCATTGGCGCCAAGGCCAAGATTGCCCATCGACAAATGCAGCATCTGTTGCGCAAAAGTCCGTATACTGTCTTGCGCACGAAAACTGAATTTGTCCGCAGGCATAGTAGCAAGGTATTCTCCCGTATATGCTTTCGCCCTCTCCCAGTCTTTGATAAACTGGGCTTTGAGCGTATCAAATGATAAACCCTGCGCATTTAGTTTGGCAAAGCCTGCACTCATCAGCAGGCAAACCAACAAAAGTGAAAATGATTTTTTCATAGCAATTAGTTTTAATTGAAGGTAATTATTGTTGCGGTATGGAATGCAGGCCGATGCGGTTGCCTTCTGTATCAATGAATGCAGCCATAAAACCGTATTCGGGCGAGATCTCTGTTTTCGGAACGATGATTTGTCCGCCTGCAGCTATAACCCTGTCTAATACAATCTGAACATCAGGATTTGCATTCAGGTAGATCAACGGGCCATCGGTAGCAGAAGGTTTGTGAAAGCCGCCGCTATCTACTACGGCACCACCAACACCCATCATATCTTCCAGAGGGAACATGCGCATTTTAATATTGGGCATATCCATTACAATAAGTGAAAGGTCAAAAACGGTTTCGTAAAACTTTTGTGCACGGTTAAGATCAGTAGCAGGTATTTCAAACCAGCTGATCGCATTTGTAAACGTCATAGGTTTTAGTTTTAGTTTGATTTATTTTTTTCTCCTGTATTCAAGATCAAAAGTTGTTTTCCAGGTCATGCCTGCATCTGTTGAATTTTCTCCGTGCTGGCGCACTTTGTCTTCATTCAATTTAGTAAAAGTCATCCGCATGATCAACGAACTGCCATCCGGTTGTTTCAGGTTAGCTGTTTGGAGGATCATTTTATCCTTCTCGGCATGTCCGTCAAAATATTCTGTTACACCTCCTTTATTATCCACCCAAAACTGTTGCCATTTTCCAGTGGCTGCATTAACGGTATTGTAGCTTTTGCCACTGTATCCTCCCTGTGTACTTGTCCAGTTTTCAAGTATCACGCAACTATCAAGTAATCTTTCCACTTTGCTGTCGCCTCCTTTATTTCCCTTCGGGCCGAATGCCTCCCATTCACCCAACCAGAAATCAAATTGTTGATAAACAGGATTTGTTGAACAAGGTATAGATTTGGGAGCTTGTGAAAAAGCCACAGAGCCGAGGATGCTGAAGAGGGAATAAAAAAAGATCTTTCTCATGATTGGTGTATTTTCCCGAATATAATTTTTATCACGCATCGGTAACCTGAAAAAAGATAAAGCATGAAAATAGACCACTGAAATAACGTTTTTGCATGTTGAAACGATCAGCACCGAGTAATTTCCGCTTCTTTCAACCAACCAGGGTCAACTGTTTTTGCGTATAGTGAGTCTTGAAATAATTAAAAAAAGAACGATCAGGCCCATCAAAATAATAGGTTCTAAAAAAGCAAATGCTGCTACCAGGCTGAGGCAAATTCCGAATACCGCCAGGTTAATCGTTATTACTCCTTTCATAATTTCCGGGTCTACTTTTTTTCTTAACAAATACCAGTTCAGCAACCCACCCAATAAACAAACCAAACAAAGGCAGGCGCTTAGTGCCACTAACATTTCGCCCATTGTTCGGTGAAACCCTGCACCGAGATCAAACTTGTAGGTGTCCATTAAAGGTATGAGTTGCTTTTCGGTCTCGTTATTTGCCGGCAGCGAAACGAAAAGTGAGATTGCATGAATTATTGCGGTGAGGAACTGAAAAACAGCGGCTGTTCTAAGCCATATGGCGTAATTTCTCATATAGTGTTTGTTTTTACCTGTTGTTTTTTATACTTCCCAACCGTTCATTCCAGCCTGTATGCGATGCCAATGCAGATCTACAACATTTTTTTCTTTTCAAGTTTTTGATGCATTCCCGGAATTTCCATCAATGCAGCGGTTGCATACCACGGATGGTATTCGATTGAAAAAAGTCCAGCCTTCACTGCGGGATCACTCTGACCTAGCAGTTCTGCTTCCGCAACGGTTTTTACATTGAAAACAAAAATTCCTTCAAGTCCTTTATTATCGCCAATCATGGGTCCTGCCAATACCAGTTTACCTTCCGCAGCCAGCTTCCCGATATTTTTCAAGTGATCCATCAACAATGCATTGATCCTGGTTTTATCAGTAATTTTTCCATCTCCCGTTTTGAGAAATGCCAATACATAGGATTTCATTCCATAATCATCAGCGCCGGTTCTTTTGGCCATGACAGAATCATACATATTATTCTGCGCGTTCGCGCTGATGATCATGCAGAACATAACTGCAATCAAACTGCTTATTTGCTTTCTCATATTTGTCTTCTTTTGTACAAGGTTTATCTCCAGACACCAAGGATGGCGCCCATTAATGTAAGCGATACAACACTATATCCACCGTTGATAAAAATCAGTTTCCAGCTCTTCAATTCAAATAAACTGTGAATAGCGATTGCGCAGAAGGTCCCGATACCCGCCAAAAATCCGGCGGTCATTCCCCAGGCAAGATCTGTTTTGGGATCATTCAGGAACATGGCAAGATTGGCAGACATTACCAATGAAAAAATGAGTGTAAAACCAAAGATCATTCCCTTATTTCCCTGTTTGATCTTTTCTTCAGAAAGCTCATTGGCCGACATCCATGCTTTGCCAAATAATCCGGGCGAATACCAGATACCACCCACAACAAAAGAAGAAATGCCTGCAACAAGCACGGCCAGCCAGTTAATGGTTCCCATGTTCATAATCAGTAGTTTTAGGTTTGGAGATAAATATTTACAACCTAAGCTAATTACCAAACTTTACACCAAGAAATATTTACGAACGAAAGAATACCTGATGCCGACGAACCCGGACATACAAGCGACAAAACCAGTTGCACAAAAAGAGAAGCTAAACGATATTGGTTTTCGTGTAATACTCATTCCGTTTTTCGGTATAGCTATTCCCATCATCACGCAAATGATTCCCCAACAGGCATTTACTACCTGGCAATTCAAACTGAGTTATCTGTATACTATTATGATCGCGTTTGTAATATGGGAAGGGAACCGCTTTTTACTTTTCTCACTAAGGTCCTATTTCGACTGGCTGAATAAACCTGTTAAAAAAATCATCGCTTTATTACTATCTGTTTCATTTTATACAATTCCTGTGAGCGCTTTGCTACTAGTTGGCTGGTATTATTTTTTCAACAACGGCCAGGTGCACTGGAATAAAGTATTTGAAGCAACCTTGATCATCATGATCTGCGTGATATTCATTACACATGTGTATGAAACCGTCTTTCTTGTAAAACAAACCGAGACTGATAAAGTAAAAAAAGAACAACTGGAACGTTCGAAAGCTGAAGCAGAATTGCAGGCATTAAAGAATCAGATCGATCCTCATTTTATTTTTAATTCATTAAATACTTTATCGCACCTCATCGAAGAAAAACCTCAGAAGGCCCGCCAGTTCAATGATAGCCTGGCCGATGTATATCGCTATATCTTACACAATAAAGAAAGGACGTTGGTCCTGCTGCGCGAAGAAATGGATTTTGTGAATGATTATTTTTTATTGTTGACCATACGATTTGAAAATGCCGTCCAATTAAAGATCGATATAAGCGATGAGATAAATAATACATCACTCATTCCCCCGATCTCCCTCCAGTTATTACTGGAGAATGCCATCAAACACAATGAATTTTCCGATGAAACTCCATTGGTTATTTCTATCGAAGCCAAAGACGGCCAACTGGTTATTACAAACGATATTCACAAAAAAGAGTTACGAAAAGAATCATCAAGGATCGGTTTGCCAAACCTCAATGAGCGATACCGTCTCACCGCCAATAATTCCATAGCGATCAACGATACGGGAAAACAATTCATCGTTTCACTTCCAATCCTTACAATTGCATAATATGAAGATCTTGATCATAGAAGATGAAAAACCCGCTGCAGAAAAATTGCAGAAAGCTTTGGCAAAAGTTAACGGGGATATTCATTTTGCGGGCATACTCAATAGTGTCAGTGCTTCTATCGATTGGCTGAAAAACAATCCGCAGCCCGACCTGGTGATGATGGATATAGAACTTACTGATGGGCTTTCGTTTAAGATCTTTGATGCCGTCAAACTTACCTGTCCCGTAATTTTTACTACCGCCTTTGATGAATACTGGCAGGAAGCATTCGAGCACAATGGCATTGATTATTTATTAAAACCCATCAAACAGGATAAACTTGAATTTGCATTAAAAAAATATCATTCTTTACAGAAACATTTTGCCAACAATTTGCAGCAGCTATTACAATGGCAACAACAATCGTCCATAAACAGTTACAAGAAACGTTTTTTGGTAAAAAGAGGCATTGATTATGTGGCCGTAAAAACAGAAGATATTGCTTATTGCTATGCCACCCACAAACTGGTTTGTATGGTTGATACCCATAACCAGAAATTTATTCTTGATAAATCGCTTGCTGATCTTGAAAAAGAACTCGATCCCACCCAATTCTTCCGCATCAACCGCAAATATTTTGTGAGCATCAATGCAGTAAAAAAGATACAATCTATTGGCAAGGGGAAACTATGGGTGGAATTATCGCCCCCTATCGAAGAAGAAATTGTGATCAGCAGTGAAAATGTAGCCGGATTCAAAGCATGGATGGACAGGTAATAACATAGGAAAATCTTAAATATTGGAATCAGGCAGATTCTTCAGCCAATTTTCTTCTTTTTCCCCTTACTTTGCAGCTCTTAATTAGTAAAATATGGAGTACAGTAAATTAATATCAATAACCGGGCTGAACGGTTTATTTGAACTTGTTGGAAGCAAAACAGACGGCGCTATCGTAAGGTCTTTGGATGACCAAACCACCAAATTCGTCAGCAGCCGCGTGCACAATTTTTCACACCTCGAAAGCATTGAAGTGTATACGGTTCGTGATAATGTGAACCTGGTAGATGTTTTCCAGGCGATGGGCAAGAGTACAGAAGCTTTGCCTTCAGACAAAGATGCCGCAGCCGTAAAAGCCTATTTTCAGAAAGTATATCCTGATATGGATTTTGCCCGTGTATATGCGAGTGATATGAAGAAAATGGTAAAATGGTACGCGGTTATCAAAGCCAATAATATCGATCCCGTTCTTGCGGAAGAACCAGAAGAAGACGCAGAAGCTGAAGCATAACTTCTTATAACTGATCATAGCCGTCCCGGGTTCTCGGGGCGGCTTTTTTATTTGCGGATTGTTCTGCTCTTTAGTAATCCCCTCATAATTGCTAACTTGTGCCTCCTCAATACGGATTTATGAAAAGAAAATTTTTGCCTGTTTTAGCCCTGCTGTTTTTTTCGTTTGCAGTTACTGCACAGAATTTCTATGAAAAGACCCCTGCAGCAGAACGCTGGGTAAAAAAGAAATTTAGAAAACTGAGTAAAGACGAGCGGATTGCTCAGCTAATGATCATCCGTGCACATAGCAATCTTGGCCCTGAACATGTGGCAGAAGTAACTGAACTGATCAAAAAATACAATGTTGGCGGACTTTGTTTTTTTCAGGGTGGGCCAGTACGGCAGGCGAATCTTGCCAATATGTACCAATCTATCGCTAAAACTCCGTTGATGATCTCTATAGATGGCGAGTGGGGATTGGGCATGCGGCTCGATAGTGTAATCAATTTTCCGCGGCAATTGATGATGGGTGCAACACCCGATGCAAAACTTATATATGAATTTGGAAAAGCTGTAGGTGAACAATGCAAACGAATGGGCATTCAGGTAAATTATGCGCCCGATGTTGATGTAAATAATAACCCCATGAATCCTGTGATCAACGACAGGAGTTTTGGTGAAGACAAATACAAAGTAGCGCTCTATGGTATTCAATACATGAAAGGCATGCAGGATGTTGGTGTGATGGCAACTGCCAAACACTTTCCCGGTCATGGTGATGTTTCTGTAGACTCGCATAAAGATCTTCCCGTGATCAACAAAACCCGCGCGCAACTGGATGATCTCGAATTGTACCCTTTTAAAGAACTGATCAATGCGGGTGTAGGAAGTATCATGACTGCGCATCTTTCCATTCCCGCGATCGATACAACCACCAATCTGCCAAGTTCTCTCTCCACAAAAAATGTGACCGGTATTTTAAGAAATGATCTTGGCTTCCAGGGTATTTCATTTACCGATGCATTGGAAATGCAGGGCGTAGCGAAATTTTTTCCGAAAGGAGATGCTTCTGTAATGTCGCTGATAGCAGGCAATGATATGTTGTGTTTGCCCGGCGATATTCCTGGCAGCATTGAAAAAGTAAAAGAGGCAATTAGAGAAGGAAGATTAACATGGGATGATATCAATGCCAAAGTAAAAAAAGTCTTACTCGCAAAATATCACCTGGGGCTAAATAAACTGGAACCCATTCAAACAGAGAATTTAGTTAATGATCTGAATGTACAAACAACCCGTATTAAGACTTTGTTGAGTGCCAATGCATTGACCTTGTTGCACAAACAGAATGAAACTATTTTCCCTTTAGTTAAAGGAAAAAAGATCGCATATGTATGTATCGGCGCTCCATCTGAAAACACCATTGCGGCAAAACTCAGGACAGAATACAATGCGGATGTTTATTTATTTGGCAGCAAGAGCGAATTAGGTAAACAATTGATGGATGATAAAAATCCTGTTACTACTATTGAGAAAAGCGACAGTGCGGGCGCTGTACAACTGATCAACACGATTCAACAAAAAGGATATGATGTAGTGATTGTGGGGCTACACAATTTCAGCCGCCGCCCTGCAAATAATTTTGGTTTAAGCAACGCTTCTGTTTTCTTATTGAATGGATTGCAGCAACCAAAGACCATAACACTTGTCTTTGGAAATCCCTATGCGCTAAAAAATATTGCAACTGCACCCAATCTTGTAGCCTGCTATGAAGACGATGATGTGATACAGGAAGCCGCAGTTGCCATGCTGGAAGGCCGGATACAACCCAAAGGAAAACTGCCTGTAACCGTAACAGAGAATATGAAATTTGGAGACGGGATCGTTTACAATAGTTATTTCCCGGTTGCAACACCAGAATCTATCGGCCTGCAATCAGAAGCCTTGAAAAAGATCGATGCCATTGCAACCGATGCTATTGAAAAAGGGGCAGCTCCTGGTTGCGTGGTGCTCGTTGCAAAAGAGGGAAAGATCGCATACCACAAGGCATTTGGTTATACCAATTTTGATAAGAAAGAACCAATGACAACTGATATGGTTTTCGATCTTGCGTCAGTAACCAAAGTATCCGCCACAACCGTTTCTATCATGAAACTGTATGAGGAAGGTAAAATTGATCTTGATAAAACTTTGGGCGATTATTTGCCATGGGTGAGGGGGTCAGACAAAGCGCCTTTGAAATTAACAGAGATCCTTCTGCACCAGGCGGGTTTAAATCCTTTTATTCCTTTCTATAGAGAAGTCATCGATACAACAACGGGTAAGCCACTCCCCCAATATTTTTCCACTGTTAAAGATGCGCAACACCAATATCGCGTAGCAGAAGGTTTATACCTGCGCAATGATTACCAGGATACATTGTTTAAGAGAATCCTCAAAAGCAAACTCACTGCCCCTGAAAAATATGTGTATAGTGATAACGATTTTATTTTCCTCGGCAAGATCGTAGAAGCAGTAAGCGGCAAACCACTAAACGAATATGCAAGGGAAACTTTTTACGAACCCTTACACATGACTACTACTACGTTCCGTCCAAGGGAATTAATGCCGATAGATGTCATTGTTCCAACCGAAGAAGAGAAACATTTCCGCCAGCAATTAATCCGTGGGGACGTGCATGATGAAGGTTCTGCTATGTTCGGCGGTGTTGCCGGTCACGCCGGGTTGTTCAGCAATGCCTATGACCTTGCACAGTTATACCAAATGCTGCTAAACGGGGGAGAATTGAATGGTGTGCGATTGCTGAAGAAATCAACTATTGATAAATTCACCGCCTACAACAGCAAAGTAAGCCGTCGTGGATTAGGGTTCGATAAGCCGGAAAAAGATAATGATACCCGAAAAGACCCTTATCCATCAAAAATGGTGTCGCCCGAAACTTTCGGTCATACCGGCTTTACCGGAACCTGTGTTTGGGTCGATCCCAAATCGCACCTTGTGTACATTTTTCTTTCAAACCGGGTAACACCGACGAGGAATAATAATAAACTTAGTTCCTTAAGTGTGCGTTCAAACATACAGGATGCCATTTATCAGGCAATTGTAAAGTAATGTATAATGAAAAAGGACAAATCAGCCGCATTGTCTAACTTTACGTATCATAAAAACCTACCGATCTCACTATGAAAAAGATATTGCATTTTACCGCATTGGTATTGTTTCTTGCTGTTGCGATGACATCCTGCAAAAACAATGTTCCCAAAGAAGCCAAATACATCCCGAAAGACGCCGCTTTTGTAATGGTGCTTGACCCGCAGCAACTGCAGGATAAATTACAGAAAGGCGGAATTAGTGTAGACACCCTGATTGCAAGGATCTTCAGGAACGAACCCACAGATTCAAAAGAAAGAATGCATTTCAACGGAATGAAAGACAGCGCCGGTATTAATTGGGGCAATAAGTTTTTTGTGTTCGGAACGCAGAAAAGCAACCCGGATAAGACCAACGCAAGTGTGTTCAGTGTGCTATGCGGCTTAAAAGATCCGGCAAAATTCGAAGCCTTTATCAAAAAACAGGATGGGCATAAAAACGATACGGTTAGAAAAGAAAAAGATTACAGCTATCTCATAACTGGTGAAGGAACTGTTATGCTGGCATGGAATGACGAACAGGCTATCATAACAATGTATAACCACATGCTGAAACCAGTGTATGATACAGTAGCAATGACTTTCAAAAGACCTCCACCCGCTGACACTGAAGGAGAGATGAAACGCGTTGTAGCTCAGTACTTCACGCAGAAAGTGAGTGAGTCGCTGGCTGATTTGAAGATATTCACCGATATGTTCAAAGACAAAGCCGATGGTTATGTATTTACCAGCACAAACGCTTCTTTAGGAGCCCTTAGCATGCTGCCGATTCAACCTCCTAAACTCGAGGAGTTTGTAAAAGACAATTTTTCAACCGCTACTTTGAGTTTTGAAGATGGAAAAATTATTGCCAAATCAACCATGTATACCAATAAATTATTGGGTAGTGTGTTGAAACAATACGCAGGCCCAACTGTGGATCTTTCTATGATCGAGAACTATCCATCACAGAATATCAATGGTATTATACTGGCTGCATTTAATCCTGAGATATTCGGGGGTATCATGAAACAACTGGAAGTAGAAGGTCTCGCTAACACTGCACTTGAGAAAACCGGTTTAAGCACTCAGGATCTTTATAAATCCCTGAAAGGAACCATCGCAGTAGTCGTGTCTGACCTGGGTATGCCAGATATGTCGCCGCCTGAACCACAGACGAAACATGACGAGAAAAGTATGATGCATAAAAAGTCGATTGGCAAGATGTTATTCAACGCACCTGTTGGAGATAAAGCAAGCTTCTTTAAAGTGATGGATAAAGCGGTTGAACATGGTATGTTGGTAAAACATAACAATGTGTATAGTGCAACCGGCATGGCTTCGGGGATGGGATTATTTATTCATGCAGATGAGCACAACCTGATCATATCCAGCGATTCAGTAACATACACACAATATATGGCCAAATCCACCAAGGCGGCTATAAACCCGGAAGCATTGGCTCGTTTTAAAGGAAAATCAACCGTATTCTATTTTGATATTGCTAATACATTAAATGGTTTTAGCAAAGATTCGACAGGTGCTTTTGGTTACAATAATTCATTAAGAACCGCTAAACAAACTTTTAAAGATGTTATCGGCACCTCTGATAATTTTGATGGAAATAGTATTAAGGGAGTTTTTGAAGTAAGAATGCAAAATGAAAAACAAAATAGCCTTGTAACATTAACGAGCCTGATTGCCGATATAGCACTTGATATGCGCTTGCAGGCTAAAAAAGAAAAGGAATCTGAAGAGAAACTTTTTCCGGGTGGTGTTCCTGCTATTATCCGAACCAATTAATTATGCTCAGCATATTTTAACAATAAAGTCCTGCAACGCGGGACTTTATTGTTTTGATTCATTGTATTTTCGGCTACTGCAATCAACACATATGACCATTGAGCTTGATCACATCATACCCATACCATTAAAGGATCGCTTCTTACAGAGAAGTTCGGATGTATGGAATACTTCTGTTCTATTTAGCCAGGGAGAGTTCATAAAGATCAAAGCACCAAGCGGCACAGGTAAGACAACCCTTGTACATTTATTATACAAACTACGCCACGATTATGAAGGAACGATCATGATCAATGCAAGGTCTATTGCAGATTTTAGCGAAGATGAACTTGCAGGATTGAGGCAAGATAAGATCAGTATTATTTTCCAGGATCTCCGTTTATTTCCCAACCTTACTGCAAGAGAGAACATTGAACTCAAACGGATATTACATACACCATTTTATGATGAAGATGTTATAGATAAGATGTCTGAAATATTGGGAATATCCCACGTATTGGAGCAGAAGGCCGGCTTATGCAGCTATGGTGAGCAACAACGCATTGCTATCGTTCGCGCACTAATACAACCATTTGAACTGTTGATCATGGATGAGCCATTTAGCCACCTTGATATAGTCAATACGCAAAAAGCCGCAGCCCTGATAGAAGTAGAATGCAGGAAAAGAAACGCAGGCTTCATTATTACAGATCTTGATGAGGATAATAATTTTATTTACAACAGGCATTTGATATTGTAAAATAGAACAGCGACCAATGAAAGGATTACATTATTTATTAAAAAAACTTATCCGTTCAGGTGCCGGCCGTAAGAGATTTTTTATGGCGGTGATCGGCTTGTCTGTTGCCATGCTATTGATATTAACTGCCGTACAGATCCAGGCCGACTATAATGATCTTTTACATAGCAAAAGTAACCAGGACAGCGTGGCTAACTTTCTTGTACTAAATAAAACGCTGAGTGACCAGAATCTAGGCGCAACTGCACTAACTGATAACGAGATAAATGATCTAAAACAGCAGGTATTTGTTGAATCGACAGGATCGTTAACGCCAAGTCGCTTCAAAGCATCTATTCAGAGTTCAAGCGATCGTTTTCCTTTTTTTACAGATATCGCATTTGAAAGTGTTCCGAATGATTTTATAGATGTAACAAGCAAAGATTGGAAATGGGATGAAAATGCAGCGTTCGTTCCCATTATTGCTCCAAATATGTTTCTTGACTTTTACAATTTTCAGTTCTCATTTTCACAAAACCTGCCGCAACTGACACAGCAGGTGGTAAAGATGATTGTGTTCAAAGTAAACGTGTATGGACCTAACGGTCTAATTACTTTCAATGGCCGCGTGGTAGGTTTCAGCGATAGGATATCATCACTGCTTGTGCCGCAGGAATTCATGAATTGGGGCAACGCACACTTCGGAATAAACCAGGATACCAAACCGTCACGAATTATTATCCGGACGAAAGATCCTGGCAATCCGCAATTAGTTCAATATCTTAAACGAAAAGGTTTGTCAACCGATGCCGATAAGACCCGTTTTAGCCGTTATAGACAGATAGTAGATATTGTTGTGAGAATTTCATGGGGCACGGGAGTTATTATGTTATTGTTTGCTTTATTGGTATTTACGCTCTTTATTCAGCTTACCATCGCCTCGTGTAAAGAAGAAATTATCTTGTTGATTACCCTAGGCGCTTCGCCCAGGCAACTCAGACATTTTTTAATGAAGCAGTTTTTTCCAGTTCATATACTGATCATAAGCATTTCTTTGTTGGTAATTTCAGGATTGCAGTTTTTTATTCACCGCAAACTTGTCTCTCAGGGCATTTTTGTAAATAGTTTACCTTCAGTCAATACCATAGCAGCTGCCGTTTTTGTATTGATATCAATATGGCTTGTAACCAATTTTTCTATTCGGAATTACATCTCTATTCCGTTAAGAAAAAATTGATTCGTTCAATTTTGCATACCAACGAAAAAAAATTGGTAAAAAGGGTTCAATAAAACAGGCCAAATTCCAGCTTTTCATCTGCAACCACAAGCAATCATATTATATAAAATCATAATATTAAAAAGTCCACTAAGACTAATTCACCGAACACTTATAGGTGTTTTCACGGTATTTTATGCGTATTAAACACCGTTTTTTTATGAACTTAAGATATTTATTTAATTGATAATCAACCAAATAGTAACATTTTTTCTACTACAAGTCAAATTACTTAGAGAATAAAATCAAGGAAACATTAACTTGCATTCCATATATTTTCCGATGTCTGCTGTAGTAATATTTACAAGCCGACGGGTTATTAAACTATAAGACTTATGAAAAAGTTTTCATTTCTTTCTGCGGCCATACTACTTTCATCAGTAGTAGTTGTCCTTTTTGTGTCCTGTCAGAAGGAGCAAACGGTTGTTTCTAATGAGGAAAATACAACCGCAGCGGCAACAGAAAATACCCATATAGTAGCACTTTCTGGAAGTGGGCCGTACGAAGGGTCAATTAAAAAATCATATGCCGCATCTTTAGCCGCAAATTACCAAAAAAAATACGGCGAGGATGATGACCAGGCTCAATCCGTCGCTTTTTCCGCAAAAGATCTCGTTGCTTTCATAAATGGCTTGCAAACAAAATATAAATCAGACATTATTTATGTGAATTTTGGAGTGTATGGTAGAGGAGCTTTACCTATAAATTCAAAAGATTACGGCAGGTTAACCGTGTTTTTCACAGGCAATAAAATAACAGGATCGAATTCAAATCGGAGAAATGATGGAGTAGTTGATGATGAACTTTCAAATGATGAGTTTTTGAATCACGGTACGATCTATCCGTAAAAAGCGAGTATGCAGCAATTTGGGATTGACTTTTACTTCGAAATAATCAGTTTAACGTTTTCAGTTTTTTTTTACTTAAAAAAAAGGAATAAATTAATATTATATTTTATTCCTTTTTTGTTTCTAACAGTCACCATCGAGTATGTTGGCGGGTGGTATCTATTTAATGGGAGGAGGAATTATTGGATATTCAACGTTTTTACCACGATTGAGTTTGTTTTCTACGCTTTTCTTTTTTATATACATTTTAAAAAAGACAGTCTAAAAAAAATGGTACTATTTGGGATACCCTTTTTTTTATGTTGTGTAATATTGAATTTACTATTTATTCAAGGGTTCAATAAAACATTTAATACTTATACCTTTCTTTTAGGTTCATTTTTTGTTGTTGTTTTCTGCTGCTCCTTTTTTTATGAATCTGTTTTGCCAGACAAGATTGACCAACAGCTATCCAAACAACCTTTTTTTTGGATTTGTAGCGGACTTTTGATATATTATTTAGGTTCGGTTATCATTAATGCTTTATTTGAGTATTTGAGAAATAATGACCTTGGTGAAGAGGGAAAAAGAATTTATGGCACGATAAATCATACTTTAAATGTAATTTTATATAGTTCATTCTGTATTGCCTTTTTTCTATGCCGCGACAACAAGAAGATATTCTCATAACTATTGTCGTTGCTTCGGTCTTTTTTATATTGATCGGCAGTTTTTTATTATTGATTGTGTTCGTTTTCCTCCGTAGACAAAGAAAAAACAAAGAAGAAAAGGAAGAAATGAGAAATCGTTTTGAGCAAACCTTGCTTAAAACCCAACTTGAAATACAAGAACAAGCATTTTTATATATAAGTCAGGAAATTCACGATAACATTGGACAAATTTTAAGCCTTGCGCGACTTAACTTAAATACACTTGGTCCTACTGTTCCTGAAGAAAAATTCAATCAAACCGATGATCTTCTTGGGAAAGCAATAAAAGATCTGCGTGACTTAAGTCACAATCTTCAAAATAACCGCATCCACAACATCGGGATTATTGAGTCTATTAGACAGCTCTTGATCTCACTGGAAAAAACCGGGCGATTTAGAACATCTTTCCATACCTCAGATAATTTTCACATATTAGATGTGAATACAGATATCATTATTTACCGCATGATCCAGGAGATCATAAACAATATCATCAAGCACGCCGCCGCAAATAGCATTGATGTAGAGGTCAAAAATGAGGAGGAATCCACTATTATCCAAATACGTGACAATGGCATCGGGTTCGATACCAGTTTATTAAGTCAGGAAAGATCTGGAATTGGGCTACAGAATATCATCAACCGGGCTAAAATGATCAATGCGACCGTTGACGTTAAAAGCACTCCGGGTAACGGAACTGTCATAACTTTGTTTATCAAATCTAAATCATCTGTTATATGACTTTTGTCGCTTTGGTTGATGATCATGAATTATTAAGAACCGGGCTTGCTGCCATTATTAATTCATTTGAAGGATTTAAGGTTGTAATGGAAGCAAACAATGGCAAACAATTTATTGAAAAAGTAAAAGCCAAGACCCCACCTGATATTGTTTTGCTGGATATAACCATGCCAATAATGGATGGTTATGAAACATCAAGCTGGATAAAAAATAATTTGCCACAAACAAAGGTTCTTGTTCTTAGCATGCTCGAGAACGATACGGCTATTATACGCATGTTAAAGAATGGTGCGCGGGGATATATTCTAAAGGACAGCAAACCTAAAGTTTTTAAAGATGCCCTTGATAGCATTCGGGATAGCGGGTACTTCATCAATGAGCTTGTGAGTAATAAGCTCATGCACTATATCAATCATGAAGAAGTGTATGATGGGGATGCAGTTGCTCTCAATAGCCTAAGCGAAAATGAGTCTACTTTTCTAAAATGGATCTGCACAGAAAAAACATACAAAGAGATAGCAGATGAAATGTGTCTCAGCCCGAGAACTATTGATACTTACCGTGACAATCTCTTCAAAAAATTGGATGTTAAAACAAGGGTTGGCCTGGCCATTTTTGCGATAAAGAATGGTATTGTAAATATATAAGCGATTACCTTAGTGTGGTTGATCCTGTAAAATAACTGGCATGTATCCCTCGCTTATTTTTGATGTATATAAGAAGGCCAAGAAGCAGTGGTCGATCATTTTACTACTTACATCCCTATTATTGATTTCCCGTGCTCCCGCGCAAAATCTTATTCCGCCTATCGGTCAATGGAGAGAGCACCTTAACTATCAACAGGCGATCCAGGTTGTAAATGGCGATAAATTATATTGCGCAACAACCACCAACCTTTTTTCAGTCGATCCTAATAAAGAAATAGAACGATACAGTAAAGTATCCGGTCTTAACGATGTTGGTGTTCAATGCATTGGATGGGATGCAACCACCCAACAACTGGTTGTTGCATATACAAACAGTAATGTTGATGTAATAAAGAACAGTAACACCAAAAACATAAGTGATATCAAACGAAGTACGATATCAGGAAACAAAACAATCTATTCTGTTTACTGCAAAGATGGCCTCGCCTATTTAAGCAGTGGCTTGGGCGTGATCGTTGTTAATCTTTCAAAATACGAGATCAAGAACACATGGTTTATCGGCAACAATGGTGCGCAGGTAAAAGTAAGTGCCCTAACCAATGATGGTACATTTATATACGCAGCTACTGAAGAAGGTTTGAAAAGTATTTCCATAAACGCCAATAACCTTTCAAATTATGCAAACTGGCAATTACTTAGCGGGGCCAATGGGTTAAGCACCGGTCCGGTTAGAAATATTCAATTCACGAATAATAAGGTGATCGCTGAAAAAAATGATTCCCTGTTTATTTTGAATGGGAATACCTGGAGTTTGTTATATTCTGACAAAACCTGGCCAATTGTAAACATTACTTCTTCAGAAAATAAATTATCGGTGTGCCAGCGAATGGCAAACGGCAACTCACGAGTGATCATTTTAACAAGTGCCGGCCAAATCGATAAAACCATTGTGCAAAGCGGTGTGATCTCTTTTCCCAGATCTGCAATAACTGAAAATAATACAGTATGGGTTGCAGATCAATTCGGTGGTTTATCAAGATCCGGAGCCAGCGTCGAACGCTTTATACCTAACGGCCCGCCGGGAACAGCGGATGGTGAAATAGTGATACAGAATAATATTTTATATGCAGCCGCCGGAAGCGTGAACTCCGCATGGAACTATCAATACAACCGCAACGGCCTCTATTATTTTCAACAGGATGAATGGAGCTACAAGGGCGCAAATACCCTTCCTGTATTAGATTCTGTTCTGGATATGATTACCGTAGCAATAGACCCAACAAACGCAAGTGTGTGGGCAGGTAGCTATGGTGGTGGGTTGATCAATTTAAAAGATGATGCACAACCTCGTATCTACAAAAAAACGAACAGCACTTTACAGGCGGCAATCGGTGACCCTGCAAGTTGCCGGGTGAGTGGGTTGGCGTTTGATCAAAATAAAAATCTATGGGTCAGTAACTATGGTGCTGCCCAAAACCTGCATGTAAGAAAAGCCGATAGCTCATGGAAAGCATTTACTATTCCTTTCACTCATCTTGAAAATGCAGTTAGCCAGATCCTGGTTGATGATATCAATCAATTATGGATGGTTAGTCCCAAGGACAATGGCGTTTTTTGTTATAATTATGGAACGAGTGTAGATAATACCGCGGATGACAAATGGAAATTTTATAAACAGGGAACCGGTAACGGAAATCTTCCCAGCAACAATGTTTTATGCCTGTTAAAAGATCGCGATGGCTTTATATGGGTTGGAACAGATAAAGGCATTGGAATTATCCAGTGCATAGGAGATGTATTTAGCTCGCAGAGTTGTGATGCGATTTTACCTATTGTACAACTGGATCGTTTTGCAGGCCTTTTATTCAAAGACGAAGTTGTTCAATGCATGGCTGTTGATGGAGCCAACAGGAAATGGATCGGCACAAAAAACGGTGTTTGGTTGATCTCTCCTGATGGCAGTAAGATCATCTACCGTTTTACTGCTGAAAATAGTCCGCTGCTGAATAATGATGTGAAGAGAATTGCCATTGATCCCACAACTGGCGAGGTTTTTATTTCTACTTTATCAGGCATTTGCAGTTTTAGAAGTACCGCCACGGAAGGCGGCGTTTCCAATTCCAACGTTCTTGTTTTTCCAAATCCCGTTCCACCGGGTTATAATGGTACGATCGCCATCAGGGGACTGGTAGATAATGCACTTGTTAAAATAGCAGAACTCAATGGAAGACTTGTTTTTCAAACAAGGGCATTGGGTGGCCAGGCTATTTGGGATGGACGAAATTACAACGGGCAAAAAGTTGCCAGCGGTATTTATCTTGTTATTATTAGAGATGACAGCGGCGTTGAAAAACTTGCCACCAAGATCGTGATCACTTCAGGAAGATGATCAATCATCATCGTCATCAGCTTTCTTGATCGGTTTAAAGAAAGCTGATCGTTTCGGTCCGGGAAACGTAACGTTATCGCCTTTCAAGCCATACCATAACACAATATTGAATTCAAGATCAGGCACTGCATCTTCTTTGGCCAGGTTAAATTTTTCCGAACGGCGCTGCCATTCATTCATGGCTGTATTTTTATCCAGTAAGTTTATCTTCGAAGTTTTTACAGTAAAGCCCCTAGGATCAAATGTATTGCTGAAACAACGCCACATAGGTTGCGCAGCAGCATCATATTGACTCATCGGCGGAATACCAAGGATCAGCTCGATTGTACGAAGCATGGACGAAGTTGAATACATCGTATGATCTACAAATCCTCTTTTTACAAAACCTCCTGCTACATAAGCAGTACTGCGATGTGCATCTACATGATCGGCCCCATTTTGCGCATCATCTTCAATAATAAAAATGGCAGTTTCTTTCCAGATCGGGCTCTTGCTTAAATATTCTACAAACAACCCTACCGCAAGATCATTGTCGGCTACATGCGCATAAGGCGTTGGCCTTCCTTTTCGTAACCCTTCCGTATGATCATTGCCCATCCGTACACTATTAAAACGCGGTACGGCATTAATTGCCATCAACGAATCAAATTCCTTCCTCCATTGATGAAAACGTACGGTGTCTTGTACTTTCAAATCCCATCCAGTGTAGGTAGTAGAAAAATGATCTTTTAAAACAGGGATATTAGGTTTACCATTATCAGCAAATTCACCATATGTTCTGTAACTCACGCCGGCGCGTTTGCAATGATCCCAGATAAACCCTCCTTTGTTATTCGCTACAGGGCGGTTTCCCTCTCCATCATACGATCCTCCACGTCCTCCATAACTTGTTACCCAGTTCTTCTCGAGATAATCTGTTCCATAAGCACCTGTCGTCCAGTTATGACCATCCATACTAACTTCACCGTCCACGTAAAAATTATCCAGTAACACAAAATCCTTTACCAGTGCATGCTGGTTAGGTGTAACATTTTCTCCGAACAAAACCAATTTAGGATCCCCGTTACCTTCTTTCACATCGCCTAAAACCTGATCGTAGGTCCTGTTCTCTTTGATCACATAAAAAACATATTTGATTGGCCCTTGCTCTCCCACTTTTCTTGGGATCGGATTTCCTTCTTCTCCCTGCACTAATAATTCTTTTACCTTATTATAAGGTGTGTTTCGATAAACTACCTGCGAATACACTCCTAACTGTGCTTCACTAGGCTCATCAATAATGCTCATAGTTCCCTGGAAAAGGCCAGCAATGTATTGCACCTTTTGGGGTATGTTAGGGTCACCTTTTTGGTAGATCACTTCTTGGTTGTTGGCAAATGGATTGGGGCCATAAGGATTTGCTTTGGATGAGAATCCTTTACCATTGGATACAAATATTTTCTTACCGATCACTTTAATATTTGTAGGATACCATCCCGCGGGAATAAATCCTTTGCTTTTGCTTTTATTTGCGATGGATACGTCAAAAACGGCAACGCAGTTATTATCAGCGTTAGCGATATATAATGTTTTTTCATCACCACTTAACGCTAACCCATTCGTTGTAGAACCATTGGGCGCATCAGGGTACAAAGCTGCATTCAGCACTTCCATCACCCTGCGCTCAGCAATATTGATGATAGATACTGAATTATCATTTGAATTGGCTACGTACAGGTATTTGCCATTCTTCGTGAGACATAATTCATTGGGATTATCGCCCACCGGCACTTCCGCCGTAACATTTCTTTTTTCCGTGTCAAACACATACACACGATCGCATCCCCAGCAACTGATGTATAATTCTTTTCTGTCGGGTGACAGGATACAAGCGTAAGCTTCTCCTCCCAATGAAAATTGCTGTTCCGTCTTTTTTGTTTTCAGATCGATGATGTAGAGAGAATTGTTTTCTTTTGAAACAACATACATCAGGTGTTTTTCATCATCTATTGCAATACCGGTAGGTGATATTTTATTGGGCCATTTTTTACCAAGTATGATACTATCTTTCAATACCAGTTTTTTATTCTCAATTCCATACTCCAGGATCCAGTTATCATTACCACCCGATGCGTACAATTTCTTTTCATCGGCACTGAATTGGAGGCCGTACCAGCTTTTAGGTATGACCGCGCTATCCAATATCGTTTCAGCCATCGGATCGATCAACTGAATACTTTGTACGCTTTGGCCGTTATTGGTAACCGCCATCAGTTTTTTAGACCTGCTTACAGCAATATTTAAAGGAAGGTCGCCAAGAGGGAGGCTTCGGCCTATAGGTGTAAGGCTCCAGCCATTGGGGAGCGTAACCTTATTTGCTTCTACCTGCTGGACAGTTTGGGAAAAACCTGCTGCGGAAAAGATGATCCCGAGGGACACCAGAAAAGCCTTTTTCATATGGGGTTATTTGATCGAAAAATAAAGATACAGATAGCCCGACTGAAAAGGGTAATGCTACAATAAATTAATTTGGAATCTGATTGAAATACTGCTGCATTTAAGGTTTGACGAATTCATAACTGCGTAACGGCTTGAATTTATAGCCGCCACGTTCCTCGGGTACTACCTGGTACTGTACCTGGCGCATCAAGGTTCCGGTAGCGGGTGCAGGAGGTGCTCCTTCGGTTGGGTATACAGGAAAGCGGCGTACAAGATTTCCTTCCAGCAAGAAAAACATATCATTGCCTTTGTAACCAATACGAAGTTTGGGGTCATTAAAAATATCCGGGAAAGAGATCGGCGACAGAGATTCGTTCTTGTCAGAGCTGATCCCGATCACATTTCCTTTCGGGATAGAATCATTGCTGAATACATACAATACAAGGTCAGGAAAACCATCACGATTTAGATCATCCACTTCGGCTTTTGCAACCCTTCCTTTTATTTCAAAAGAAAAATCCCTCACATCTTTTTCAAAACCAAGCGGCGTTATAGAAAGAGTATTTCTTTCAGGATTTTTATTGGTGCAGTTTATACGATAGCCTGCCTTTCCAACTTTCATGGTAGTGTCAAGCCTTCTTGCCGGCGACTGCGCGTTTACCAATGAAAACATGGTAAAAAGACATATAGTTGATAACCATAATTTTTTAATACACATAATGGTAACCTCATTTTGAAGGAAGGCGTAAGATACAAAAAACCGTCTTACATATTTCTCCTGTACTGGCCGCCTACTTCATACAAAGCGTTAGTGATCTGGCCAAGTGAACAATATTTAACAGAATCCATGAGTTCGGCAAATAAATTATCATTATTGATGGCAGCCTGTTTTAACTTTTGCAATGCTTCCCCGCTTTTGCCGGAGTTCCTTTTCTGGAAAGCCTGCAGATTCTGTATTTGTTGTTCTTTCTCCTCTGTTGTGCTCCTGATCACTTCGCCGGGCAGAATGGTAGGGCTGCCTTTTTTGTTGAGGAAAGTATTTACGCCGATCAATGGCAATTCCCCTGTATGCTTTAAGGTTTCATAATACAAACTCTCTTCCTGGATCTTATTGCGTTGGTACATTCTTTCCATCGCGCCCAAGACCCCGCCACGATCTGTGATGCGGTCAAACTCTGTTAACACAGCTTCTTCCACCAATTCAGTTAACTCTTCCAGTGCAAAACTTCCCTGCATAAAATTTTCGGTTACCGCTGTACCCAGTTCACGGTTAATGATCAACTGAATTGCCATTGCCCTTCTCACACTTTCTTCGGTAGGCGTTGTGATGGCCTCATCGTATGCGTTGGTATGAAGACTGTTACAATTATCATAGATAGCATACAGTGCCTGGAGCGTGGTGCGGATATCATTAAAATCTATTTCCTGCGCGTGTAAACTTCGGCCACTGGTCTGAATATGGTATTTTAATTTTTGTGAGCGTTCGTTGCCTTTGTATTTATTCTTCATGGCTTTGGCCCAGATGCGGCGTGCAACACGGCCTATCACGCTATATTCCGGATCCATTCCATTGCTGAAGAAGAAGGAAAGATTTGGTGCAAAATCATCTATGTTCATTCCACGGCTGAGGTAATACTCAACATAAGTAAATCCATTCGATAAAGTGAACGCAAGTTGCGTGATCGGATTGGCTCCTGCTTCTGCGATATGATAGCCACTGATACTTACGCTATAAAAATTTCTTACTTTCTGATCGATAAAATAGGACTGTACATCGCCCATCAGTTTCAATGCAAACTCTGTAGAGAAGATACATGTATTCTGCGCCTGGTCCTCTTTCAGAATATCTGCCTGCACGGTTCCGCGAACTTGCGATAATGCTTCTGCTTTTATTTTTTTGTACACATCCGCAGGTAAAACTTCATCACCGCTTATGCCCAGTAATTTTAATCCAAGCCCGTTATTGCCTTCGGGTAAACGTTCGGGTGATGCGGGATTATAATAAATGGCCTTAGGCGCCTGGGCGAATTTTTTATTGATAAAATCATTCACCATTGTCCATTGTCCATTCTCTTCTATCCATTTTTCACAAAGCTGGTCGATGGCCGCGTTCATAAAAAATGCAAGTAGTATGGGTGCGGGACCGTTAATCGTCATGCTGACCGATGTCTTTGGATCACAAAGATCAAATCCGCTGTATAATTTTTTGGCATCATCCAATGTAGCAATGCTAACACCACTGTTCCCTACTTTACCATAAATATCCGGGCGATGGTCAGGGTCTTCGCCATAAAGGGTAACGCTGTCAAATGCAGTGGATAAACGTATGGCAGGTTGCCCGAGAGATACATAGTGAAACCTTTTATTGGTGCGCTCAGGCCCACCTTCTCCGGCGAACATTCTAGTAGGATCTTCTCCTTGTCGTTTCAATTCAAATACGCCTGAGGTATAAGGAAATTCACCCGGAACATTTTCTTGCAACTGCCAGCGAAGAATATCGCCCCAGTCTTTGTATTTAGGTAATACTACTTTCGGAATACGTGTGCCGCTTAACGATTTTACGGTCAACGGTTGTTTGATCACTTTGCCACGTACCTCGTATTCAAAAAAATCAGCGGTGTATTTTTTAACAAGCGTTGGCCATTGATCGATCAGTTTTTTACATTCAGGATGCATTTGTTTTTCAAAATGATCTTTCATCTCCCCAATTGATTCAATTTTGAACGATGGGTCCGTGCTCATCGTTTCAATCACACCGTTTACCTGGTAAAGTTTGGAAGCGATCGCACATTGTTCGTTCGCCCATGCATCATAGGCCCGGTTATTTTCAGCGATCTCAGACAGATAACGCACACGTTTCGGTGGAATGATCTGCGATTTTGTTGTGGTTGATTCGCCTTCTTTATTTTGGACTGCAGCGATATGTGAAAAAGAAATTTTGCATTTCTGTTCGATCGCTGAAAATATCTTTTCGAACAATACATTTACGCCAATATCATTGAACTGCGCAGCAATGGTTCCTACAATAGGCAATTCATCATCCTTTGCACTCCACAGTCCATGATTGCGTTTGAACTGTTTGCGTACATCATGCAATGCATCCAATGCACCGGCTTTATCAAATTTATTGATGCATACCACATCCGCATAGTCCAGCATATTGATCTTCTCCAACTGAGATGCGGCTCCATATTCAGGGGTCATCACGTATAAACTCACATCACAATATTCCAAAACAGATACATCACTTTGGCCAACACCGGCAGATTCTAAAATGATGAGATCAAATCCTGTTGCTTTGCAGATATCGATCGCATCCTGTACATGTGCACTCAGTGCCGTATTATCATCACGTGTTGCGAGGCTGCGCATGTATGCACGGCCATGCGAAATAGCATTCATTCGGATCCTGTCGCCCAATAAAGCACCACCGGTTTTTTTCTTGGATGGATCAACAGATATAACCGCAATGGTTTTATCTGTGAATGTGTGGAGGTAACGTCTTACAATTTCATCAGTGACAGAGCTCTTTCCTGCGCCGCCTGTGCCGGTTATGCCTAGGACAGGAATGGATTCGTTTGTGGTTTGTGGTTTGTGGTTTGTGGTTGTTTGGACACTGTCTGTGCGTTGCTCGGTATCGGTTAGGTGAACTCCGTTTTCTGCGTTGGTTATGAGGCGGGCAACTTTTCTTACGTCTTTGACTTCGCCGAGGGTCATGGGTTTTTTATAGTCGCCATTTCCGTCGAGGCTGAAATCGCATTGTTTGATCACGTCTTCGATCATTCCTTCGAGGCCCATGTGGCGGCCATCATCGGGACTGTAAATGCGGGTGATGCCATAGAGATGCAGTTCCCGTATTTCTTCAGGCAAGATCGTTCCACCACCACCACCGAAAATCTTGATATGGCCGCAGCCATTTTGATCAAGCAGGTCCTTCATGTATTTAAAGAACTCAACATGTCCGCCCTGGTAACTGGTAATGGCAATGCCCTGCGCATCTTCTTCAATGGCGCATTCAACAATATCAGCCACACTTCGGTTATGGCCCAGGTGAATGATCTCGGCGCCCTTGGACTGCAGGATGCGGCGCATGATATTTATCGCAGCATCATGCCCATCAAATAAACTGGCAGCTGTTACAATTCGAACTTTATGTTTGGGCTTATACGACATGATCCTGTTTTAACTCAACGCAAATTTACACTATTACAGGCAAAGGTTAACAAGCGTTAGCTTTTAGTTAGGGAACTCATTTACTGGCAAATCTTCTTACATTCAAACACGAAACAACAAGCTATGCCTTTTGAAACGAACGTTACCCGGGAATCGGGCCATCCGGTTATTACATTAACAGATACTGAAACCGGTTGCCAGGCTGAGATCTATGGTTTTGGCGGATTATTAAACGCTTTCCGGATACCGGGCAAAGAACACTTGATCAACATGATTGATGGATTTTCTTCTGTGAAAGATGCCATGGAAAACATTACCAATGGTTTCAAAAGCACGAAACTCAGTCCCTTTGTATGCAGGATGAATAGCGGCGAATACAGGTTTGAAAACCAGGCATACACTATCCAGAAGTTTTTTCTTGCAGGCCATGCGATCCATGGTTTATTATATGATGCGGCATTTGAAGTAACACAAATGACCTCGGATCCAGTCGCAGCAAGCGTAACCCTGGAATTTGATTATTCAGGAACCGATGCAGGTTATCCATTTCCATACAAGATCACCATCAGCTGGAAACTCGAACCAGGAAATAAATTGAGTGTGAGCACAAGCCTTACCAATCAAAATAAAACAAGTATTCCGATTGCCGATGGCTGGCATCCTTACTTTACTTTGGGTGGATCAGTGGATGACTGCACATTGCAATTTGATAGTGATTGCCAGCTTGAGTATGATGCTGCCTTACTTCCTACCGGGAAAAAATTTACTGATACCCGTTTTACAAACGGAACTTCCCTGCGTGGCATTGAACTGGATAATTCATTTGAGTTAGATAAAAATATTGACGCAAAATGCATTTTAGAAAATGATGCATTCAAGTTAACAATAGAACCAGATAAAAGTTATCCGCTACTTCAAATATATATCCCACCACATCGCAACAGTATTGCCATTGAGAACCTTAGTGGCGCTCCTGATAATTTTAATAATGGGACGGGGCTGATAATGCTGGCTTCGGGGGAAGAGAAGGTTTTTGGAACGAGCTATTCGGTAATATCGAAAAAATGAATATCGAATATTGATCAAGAAATTTTGAATGTTGAAGTGATGAGAACACCGCCTTTGTTGATCGCTCGTCAACAACGGAGACCCTACTTCAACATTCAAAATTCCTTGCTCAGTGTTCAATATTCTAAAGATCTACGACAGCTATCACACTGATCTCAACATTCACGCCTCTTGGTAATCCTTTTACTGCAACAGTTTCACGCGCGGGGTAATCGCCGGAAAAATAAGAGCCGTACACTTCGTTTACCTGTGCAAAAAGGCTCATATCGCTTAGAAAAATGGTTGTTTTTACGATGTGGCCGAAAGTGAGTTTTGCTTCGCTGAGCACAGCATCCAGGTTCTTCATCACCTGGTGTGTTTCTGCCTGTATATTGCTGGTTTCCAGTTCACCGGTTGCGGGAACAAGGGCCACCTGCCCGCTTACAAATAATAAACCGTTTGCTTTTACCGCCTGGTTGTATGGGCCAATAGGTGCTGGTGCTTTGTCTGTCTGGATGATCTGTTTTGCCATGGGATTTGTTTTAATCAACAGCAAATTGCTGCTTTTCTATCAACCAGCCAACCTAAATTTGCGCTTTAAGCAGCGGGTATGCATATAGTGGTCAAAGCGGATGCACAACAAAAACAGGAGTTCCTTTCCAAAGGTGTTCCTGTCGAACTGTGGGTCAGCTTCCTGGATAGTGAAGGGGTCATTCCCGGTGCGGATGCTTATTTTGATCTTTGTTTTGAAGCCGATGGAGCTGCCTTTCCTGCAATTATCAATAAACCGGTTTTTGTAAATGCAGTGATCGCTACAGGTGAAGGATTACCCGCAAATTATATTCGTATCAATGCATGGGATGGATTTTTGAAAAGGGATATCATTGAAGTGGTAGCTACGGATTCGCAACTTACCAATCTAACGATATTGGATGCTTTAGAGTGGAAATATCAATTGGTTCCCGATATCCCCGGCATGATTGCCGCAAGGATCATTGCCATGATTATCAATGAAGCGTATTTTGGTTTGGGCGATGGCATCAGCGGTAAAGCTGAAATAGATATTGCCATGAAACTCGGAACCAATTATCCTTACGGTCCGTTTGAATGGAGTGAAAAGATCGGGTTACAAAAAATATATGCACTGCTTAAAAAATTAAACGAAAAAGATAGCAGGTATGATGTTGCACCTGCACTAGAAAAAGAAATCCTTACTAAATAAAAAAAATTGCCGCTTTTACTCAATATAGATACCGCTACTGAACATGCCAGTATTTGCCTCAGTAAAGGCGATACTATTCTTGGTTTGATCGAAAGCACCGAACAAAAGAACCATGCTTCTTTTGTGCAACCGGCTATTCAGCAATTGATGACAGAGAGTGGTTACACATTATCCCAGGTAGATGCGATAGCCGTTACTTCGGGCCCGGGCAGTTATACAGGGCTACGGGTTGGGCTCGCATCAGCAAAAGGCATCTGTTATGTTTTACAAAAGCCATTGATATTGGTAAACACATTGGAAGTAATGGCGCAGGCGATTCTTTCCCATTATCAATCAAACGATCAACATATCGATCCATCAACGCTTTTATGCTCATTAATTGATGCGAGAAGGATGGAAGTTTTTACTGCGCTCTACGATCCATCACTCAAAGAAATAGAACCACCGCATGCATTGGTAATTGATGAAAAAGCTTTTTCTGCGCAATTATCTGCCCATCCCATGATCTTTAGTGGAAGCGGGCATCATAAACTAAAAGATTCGTTATTACATCCAGCAGCAACCTTTCTCAATATCCAGCATAACGCTTCGCAACTCGCCATAAGAGCAGTAAATGCCTATCAATCAAATCATTTCGCTGATCTTGCTTACAGTGAACCTCTTTATGTGAAGGAGTTTTTTGATACCCGCAAAAAGGGTTAAATCAAAGGAAAAAAATATTCGTAAAATTTATACTATGAATCCCAAAACAAATTGTTTAACTTTATTTAAGCGAGTTTAGTTTTATCACCCCCCAATTATAACTCTTATTGTCATGACCCAATCATTACAAGCTGTCGTCCTGATAAACGGCAAAACGCAGATAAAGGTAGATTTTTTGCACACCAAGAAAGCTTCTCTTATCCTCAGATCCATTAACCACAAGCTTCGTCAACAGATCATTAAATTGCTGGATGAACACCAGAAAATGACTGTAACTGAGATCTATGTGAAATTACGCCTCGAACAGTCAGTAGCCTCCCAACACCTGGCTATTTTGCGGCGTGCGGGTATTGTTGCCACATCCCGCGATGGTAAATTCATCTTTTATTCTGTGAATTATACCCGTTTGGCAGAAGTAGTACAGTTCGTGGAAACACTGGTAGGTTGACAGGTTTTATGCCAATTCAGCCCTTTTTCCGTTTTAGGTATCCTTTGGCCTGAACCTTGCCATTATCTTTGCTTAAAATCACAGGTATGTTCATAAAGCAATTATACACGGGTTGCATTAGCGAGGCTGCATATTATATAGAAAGCGACGGGATCGCAGCTATTGTTGACCCATTGCGTGATATTGAAGAATATCTTGAGTTGGCATCGGAACGCAAAGCAAAGATCAAATACATATTTGAGACACATTTTCATGCTGATTTTGTAAGCGGACATCTTGATCTTGCCGCTGCAACAGGCGCTACTATTATCTATGGCCCAGGTACCGTTACAAAATTTCCCGTGCATGTTGCCAAGGACGGCGAGCTGTTCGAGATCGGTAAATTGAAAGTTGAAGTTTTACATACACCCGGCCATACGCTGGAAAGCAGTTGTTTTTTATTGAAAAATGAGAACGGAAAGGATCATGCGGTGTTTACCGGTGATACTTTATTTGTAGGCGATGTGGGCCGCCCCGATCTTGCACAGAAAGGCGACGAGATCACCATGGACGACCTTGCGGGGATGATGTATGAAAGCCTGAACACAAAAATATTACCATTGGCAGATGATGTGATCGTTTATCCTGCACATGGCGCAGGAAGCAGCTGTGGCAAGAATCTTGGCCCTGAAACATCCAGCACCATTGGTGAACAAAAGCAAACCAATTATGCTTTGCAACCACAAACCAAAGAAGAATTTATTAAAGTAGTTACAGAGGGCCTTGCAGCACCACCGCAATATTTTCCTATCAATGCAATGATAAATAAAGAAGGATATGAAAGCCTTGATGCAGTTTTGGAAAAAGGGCTTCAACCTTTAAGTGTTGCTGCGTTTAAAGAAAAAGCGAAAGAAGAAAACATGATCATTCTCGATACAAGAAACTCCGGTGTGTTCACGCAGGGTTTTGTACCGGGTTCTATCAGCATCGGATTGGATGGGCGTTTTGCAGAATGGGCAGGTAGCCTTTTAGCATTCGATAAACCGATGATCCTGGTAACTGAAAAAGAAAAAGAAAAAGAAACGATCGTAAGATTGGCAAGAGTGGGTTTTGATAAAATAGAAGGTTGTCTCGAAGGTGGTTTTGAAGCATGGCAGGCTGCAGGAGAAACCGTTGATCTCATTATCGATGTTGAAGCAGACGAACTGGCGATGGATATTCCTTTCGATCAAAATCTTGTGATCATTGATGTTAGAAAAGAAGCGGAATATGGCAGCGGTCATGTTAAAGACGCTCTCAATATTCCTTTAAACGATCTTAGCGATCCCGGAAGTATGGCGGATCTTGATGATAAACACAATATGTATGTACACTGTGCCGGCGGCTACCGTAGTGTGATCGCCTCTTCATTATTAAAACGCGAAGGTTTTCATAATCTGAGAAATGTAGTAGGCGGATGGGGCAAGATCAAAGAGTTGCCGGACAAATTTGATATAGAGAAAGATGCGGAAGTTTTGAATTAACGGTCGGGACGCTGAAGCGGCCTGAACGTTATTACTGCTGCGATTTCAATTACCTACTGTTCAGCGTTCAGGCCGCTTTAGCGTCCCTACCGCTTGATGTTTCTCCGCATCAAATTCCCATTTCCAGCGGCGATGACTCCATAAATAATTCGCGGGTTTTTTACGGATCGCTTTTTCTAAAAGATCAACATAGCGCTGGGTGAGTTCTCCCGGTTCAAGATCATTAGGGTTTTCTGTCATGACCTCAAATTGAAAATGATAGTATCCCCGTTTTACTTTGTAGAAATGACCGAAGAGACATACCATATCATTTGATCTTGCTCCTTTCTCAGGGCCAGGGAAAAATGGCGTTAACCTGTTGAAGAAAGGTATCCAATAAGCATTATCAGGTTTGCTTGGGTTCTGATCCGCTGCTAAGCCTAATGCATAACGCCCATGCACAAATTCTTTGAACCTGTTTTTAAATTCTCCGGCAGATAGCATACTGGAACCATAACGGCCGCGCAGATCAACAATAATTTTATTAAAGGCCTTACTGCCTAACGGCAGATACACAAACACCAATGGAAGTTTTGCATTTTTAGCAAAACCAAGATTGGCGAACTCCCAGTTAAAAAAATGTCCTGTGAACATTTGTGCATTCTTACCTGTATCATACAATGCATTCACTACTTCAATATTGGAACTAAAACGTTTATCAAATTCTTTATCGCTTACCGAGATGAGCTTGACCGTTTCAATAAATGTATCGGTGAAGTTGTGGTAGAAATCTTTTGCAATGCGCAGTCTTTCTTTCTCTGTCTTTTCCGGGAAGGCGATGAGCAGGTTGTTCATCACCACTTGTTTACGATAACCAAAAATATAATAAATCAGTCCATATACACCATCGCTGATAAAATACAATACGCGCCAGGGCAGTAAAGACAGCAGGTAGAATGTGGGATAGATGATATAATACATTCAAACAAATATAGTCGTTCTGAAACGTCAGCCATCAAACCGTGCCTTCGTGCCTTGGTGTGAAAATAAATTGCACACCAAGGCACGAAGGCACGGTTTAGTTGTCGAAGGGTCGGGATTATTTAAAAATTCAGGCAGGCAGTGGCGCATCATCAATCCATAAAGGCGCGTACTCCGGTTTCCATTGGTGCTTCCAGCGTTTGTGGCTCCAGAGATAGAGTTCGGGTTGCAGGCGTATATTTTCTTCGAGATGTTTTACATAGCGGCGCATCAATTCTCCATCAGGTAATGTGGGAAGTTCTTCCGCAGTAGCCAGCAGAAAAAAATCAAAATTATAATGACCGCGTTTTTTCCTGGTAGTAGTGGTCATCACGATATGGATCTTTTGTCCGCGTGCATATTTTTCGGGGCCTTTTACAAAGGGCGCAGGACGATTCATAAAATTCAGCCAGTAGCTTGAGGCGGGTTGCGTTGAACTCTGGTCGCCACCCAATGCAATGCAATATTGTTTTTTTCGCCAGGGAATAATAGCGCGCGCCATATCGGGCGTAGGGATCTGCGGGTTTCCCCACCTGCTGCGCACATATTGTATCAGCCTGTCCATGATCTTACTCGATTGCGGAAAATACACACTCAGAAAAGTATACGGTTGCGCGACCCCCATATAGAGGTTCAGAATCTCCCAATTAAAGAAATGTCCAAAATTTCCCTGTACCGCTTTCCCTGTTTTATATAATTCATACAAAATAGAAAAATCGCCGCCTGTTCGTTTGTTTAAATTTCTTTTGCTTACTGAAAGTAATTTTAAGGTCTCTATCCAATTATCGCAAAAACCTTTATAGAATTTCTTAGCGATTTGTTTTCTCTCGGGTTCTGTTTTTTCAGGAAATGCGTGAAGAAGATTGGCAGCGATCACCTGTTTCCTATACCCGATAAGATAATAAATGATCACATACGCAAGATCGCTCAACACATATAGTATGCGCCACGGTAAAAGGGATACGAGATAAAGTAATCCAAAAACTATGTAGTACATAAACACGATTCTCGCTATAAGATCATATTCTGAAGGATCTCGCTTTTTTTCGGGTGATCGGTATTGAAATGCAGTCCTCTGCTTTCTTTGCGGAATTCAGCGCCTTTTACGATCAGGTATCCAACCGTAATTAAATTCCGTAGTTCACATAATTGCGGCGATACTTTGGTTGAGCGATACAATGCTTCGGTTTCTGCAAACAGGAGATCCAGTCTTTTCATTGCGCGTTCCAAACGGATATCTGTTCTTACGATACCCACATAATCACTCATGATCTGCTGCAGTTCTTTCTGGCTCTGCGTAATGAGGATCATTTCACTTGGTTCAGTTGTTCCTGTAGCGTTCCAGTCGGGTATGCGTTCTTCAAAAGAAATATTATTTACACGATCAGAACTATCCAGGTAACAACGATGACCGAAAACCATGGCTTCCAGTAAACTATTACTCGCCAGGCGGTTAGCACCGTGTAATCCAGTACTGGCGCATTCGCCACAGGCATAGAGATTTTGAACAGAAGTTCTTCCCCATTCATCTGTTTTAATTCCACCACAACTGTAATGGGCAGCTGGCGCAACAGGTATCATGTGTTGCATCACATCAATACCCATGCTCAAACATTTCTCATAGATATTTGGAAAATGATGAATGAACTTTTCTTTGTCCATGTGACGGCAATCCAGGTACACATGTTCTGTACCTGTTTTCTTCATTTCATTATCAATGGCGCGGGCAACAATATCACGGGGTGCGAGATCTTTGCGCTCATCATATCTTTCCATAAAAGCTTCGCCACTTTTGTTGCGAAGAATTCCGCCATCGCCGCGTACAGCTTCTGTTACTAAAAATGAAGGAGATACACCCGGTTCATACAACGCTGTTGGGTGGAACTGGATGAATTCCATGTTCTCGATCTTTCCCTTGGCACGATACACCATCGCTATGCCATCACCTGTTGCAATGCGGGGATTGGTTGTAGTACGGTAGGCTTGTCCACAACCACCGGTTGCCAACAAAGTTATTTTTGCTAATATTTTTTCGATCTGGTGATTGTGAAGATTCAGCACATACACACCATAGCAGGTAATATCTAATGTTGATTTGGTTACGAGGTAACCGAGATGATGCTGCGTAATTATATCAACTACAAAACAATGATTGATGAGTTCAATATTTGATATGCTTTGCAACTCATCTAACAACGCTCGTTCCATTTCACGCCCGGTAACATCTTTGTGATGGAGGATACGGTTCTCACTATGTCCGCCTTCTTTTCCTAAACTGTATTCACCTTTTTCGTTCCTGTCGAATTCTGCACCGTAGGCGATGATCTCTTTAATTCGTTCGGGACCTTCTTTTACTACGATCTCTACAATATGTTCATCACATAATCCATCGCCGGCTATTAACGTGTCCTCAATATGTTTATCGTAACTGTCTTTGGCTTCATCCCAAACACCTGCAATACCGCCTTGTGCGTATTTGGTATTGGTTTCATCAGCCTGTGTTTTGGTGATGACGGTTATTTTTTTATCAGGGAAGGCTTTGGCTGTTTTTAATGCATAGGTAAGTCCTGCAATACCGGAGCCTATAACGAGAAAATCTGTTTGCATATGTTAGTGTTTTTTTGCCACAGACGACACAGATTATCACAGAAAAAATCTGTGGTAATCTGTGTCGTCTGTGGCAATTATTTTTATGCCGGTTCTACCCATGCATCACTTTCCTTCAATAAATTGATCAGTTCATCAACCGCTATTTCGCTGTCGATATTTCTTTTCATGATGTCTTTTCCCTTGTATAAAGTGATCTTTCCTACGCCACTTCCTACATAACCAAAATCCGCATCAGCCATTTCACCAGGACCATTAACAATACAACCCATGATCGCAATCTTAACGCCTTTCAAATGATTAGTTACACTACGGATCTTTGCGGTTGTTTCCTGCAGATCAAACAAAGTTCTTCCGCAACTTGGGCAACTGATGTATTCTGTTTTGGAAATACGTGTTCGTGTTGCCTGTAGAATAGTGAAAGCGGTTGAGTTGATGAATTGCTCAACAGTTGTGTTACTGCTGTAATTCCTTCCGCTTGTATCCTGTGTTCCCGATGACTGTAACTGGTAACTCTGGCTGGTCATTCCCAAACAAATGCCATCGCCAAACCCATCTAAGAACAACGCACCGCATTCCGTTGAATAATGGATCAAATGTTCATCGGCGGTTTGCCAGTTACTGTCTGTGATCAGGATCACAGGATTCTGGATCTTACGATCCATCAGTTCCATAAACATCCTGCGAACAGCGGGCATCGCATGTTTGTTAGTGCTGCTTAAACAAATCACAACGGATGGGTCATTGGCTATTTCATCAAGATGCGTAAAATTGTTGATGGCCGTTTCATCACTGAAACAATCGATCATCACAAAATTCAACCGATCACTTTGCTGCTCCGCAGAAACATAACCGGATGCTTCAAATATGGGGAAGTATTTTTCTTTATCAGTTGATAGCGCCCATGTGGCAGGATAGGTGATTACCTTCAATGTACCGGGCAAAGCAAAATTGAGCAGTTGATTTCCGGTAAAAACATAGTCAGCAGCTGCATCATTGATGTTCCATTTATCTGTAGCTGCATCATATGTATAACCAATGCTTTCCAAATGTTTTGGGGTGATCGCACTTATTTTACTAAGATCAGCGATCACAACCGGCACGTGTTTAGCCCCGATATTTCCTACTTCAAAACTTTCTCTTCTTTGATAAGTAAAAGGGCTGTACGGAATTTTCTCCATGGACGGAATACTTACGGCTGACGATTCACGATTCACATACCGTTTCACAATATCTCTGCAGACAGGAATTTCAAATTCCGGGTCTTCCGTTAAACTCACGCGAACCGTATCGCCAATTCCATCTTCCAGTAATGTACCAATACCTGCGGCGCTTTTTACCCTGCCATCTTCTCCATCGCCTGCCTCCGTTACACCAAGATGTAAAGGATAAGATTCACCAAATTCAGCATCCATCTGTTGAATCAATAAACGATAAGCCTGCACCATCACCTGCGGGTTACTGGCTTTCATACTCAACACAATATTGTGATAGGTTTCTGCGCGTGCAATACGCAAAAATTCCATCGCACTTTCTACCATACCCATCGGTGTATCGCCATAGCGGCTCATGATACGGTCACTCAGAGAACCATGGTTAGTACCAATTCGCATTGCTGTGCCGTATTCTTTACAGATCTTAACCAACGGCGTAAATCTTTCGCGAATGCGTTCGATCTCTTCAAGATATTCAGCATCGGTATAATCGATCTGTTCAAATTTCTTCTTGTCAACATAATTACCCGGGTTCACTCTCACTTTCTCTACAATTCTTGCGGCGATCTCCGCGGCATTGGGTGTAAAATGAATATCAGCAACCAGCGGCGTTGTGTAGCCTCTTTTACGTAACTCATTTTTTATGTTGAGTAAATTCTCTGCTTCTTTTTTGCTGGGTGCCGTAATGCGAACCAATTCTGCCCCCGCTTCTATGCATCGGATACTTTGCTCAACCGTAGCCAATGTATCCATGGTATCGGTGGTGGTCATGGTCTGCAGGCGGATGGGATGAAAATTACCCAATAACAGGTCGCCCACCCTTACTTCTTTTGTTGCAAGGCGGCTATATCTTGTAAGTGAATTACAATACAATTGCATAGATCAGAAATGTTCTGCAAAATTAGCAGTTATATGGCAGACAAATGGCCCAAATAATCCTTAGGGAAGATATAATTAGCGAACTCAATTAGCTTCCTTCACGCTACTTCCCGGTAGGCACACCTTGGCCTTCTTATTGTATTAGCTATGGTAAAAGTCGTTTTAAATAGTCTTACTAATGAAAAAGAACGCCGCCGCCAGGCTTATCTGTTTGATCTTTCTTTTTTGTCAGTTCAGTATCTCAGACTGTAAGGCCTATTCTGTGCTTACACATGAAGCCATTATCGATGCCAGTTGGGAAAAATTCCTTGTGCCATTGCTGAAGCAGCGGTTTCCCAATGCTACACCTGATCAACTAAAAGAAGCTCACGCTTATGCATACGGCGGCGCAGTTGCACCGGATATGGGTTATTATCCTTTCGGAAGTGCACTGTTTACCAACCTGGTGCATTATGTAAGAAGCGGAGATTTTGTGGTTTGTTTACTGACCGAGGCGCAGAACATAAATGAGTATGCATTTTCACTGGGTACATTGTGTCATTATAACGCCGATAAGTATGGCCATATGCTTGGAACCAATAGAAGCGTTCCTATAAACTATCCTAAAATGCGTGCAAAATTTGGCGATAGAGTTACCTATGCTGAAGACAAAACATCACATTCAAGAACAGAATTTTCTTTTGATGTATTACAAACTGCCCGCGGAAACTATGCATCTGCAACTTATCATGATTATATTGGTTTTAATGTGTCGGAGCCCGTTCTGGAAAGGGCTTTCCGCAAAACATATGGGTTAGAATTAAAAGAAGTTTTCGGAAATTTCTCACTGGCTGTATCAACATTCCGGTGGAGTGTAAAAAGCCTGATGCCTGGCATTACCAGGGTGGCATGGGCAATGAAAAAGAGTGATATTGAAAAAGCAACCCCAGGCATGACCGGCCGAAAATTCATTTATAAAATGAGACGTGCCAATTATTACCAGGAGTTTGGAAAGGAACATAAAAAACCCGGGATCGGTGCCTGGTTCTTTTCATTGGCTATCAGAATACTTCCTAAAGTGGGACCACTGAAAGCATTGCGATTTAAAACGCCTTCTCCTGAAGTGGAAAAATTATACATACAGAGTTTTGATACAGTATTTTATCACTATACAACCTATATCAAAGAAATGAAGCCGGAAGGACCGCAACTGGTAAACATTGATTACGATACCGGTGAGAAAACAGAAGCGGGAGAATATTTATTGGCAGATGCCTGTTATGGCGACTGGGTACTAAAACTCAAAGCAACAAATTTTGACTCGGTGAGTCTTGCCGAAAAACAAAATATCCTTGATTTTTACAGTAAGAGGGATAAGCTGCAGATAAGTATGAAAACTATGAAAAAATGGGAAGAGATACAGCTTGCACTGGAAGAACTTCGATCAAAAGAGCCCGTTTTAGCAGAGCGGGCGAATATAAAAAGATAAGATCGTGATCTTGATTTCCCTAAAATGGGTATTGTTTTCTACATATTAAAATGGATTACCTTTTTCCTTCAAAGAAATCATTCTGCTTCAAAATGGCTTTCAGGATGTTTAGTCGCATGGTAGCGAGTTTTGCATCGTGTGCACCTTCCACATTGAGTACAAAAAAGTAAGGATGCCTGTTCTCTTCTATCCAGCCTACTATCCAGCCAAGTGATTTTCCATTTTCCAAAAATCCCCAGCCGGTTTTGTAACTGAGCTTGTAGTTGGCATTGTCTTCCTGCAACATGACTTTCTTTACGATATCCTGCGTGCGTTTCTGAAAAGGTAACTGGCCGAAATATAATTTTTTAACAAGGCCCATTTCTTCATCAGGTGTGACCTTTAAAGAATTATCTAGCCAAAAGCTATCCACCCTTGTTGTGATCTTTTTACTTCCGTATTTTAGACTATCTAACCAATGTTGCATCATATCTTTTCCAATTCTTCTAGCTACTTCTTGGTAATAGGGTACTGCAGATACTTTAAAAGCTTCTTCCATTGTGAGATCCTTATCCCACTCCGGCCTGCGTGTAATGCCATCCCATTTGATTATCATTTTTTCATTGGTGACCTTTCCTGTTTCAAGGCCGATTAATGAATTCACGATCTTAAAAGTAGAAGCCGGCAGGAATGCAGAATCTTTAAATCGTGAAAGATTATAGATCGTAAACTGACCCGTGCCATTATCATATAAGCCAAATGTGCCCGTTACTGCATTCGCATCGAAGTATTTTTTCAAACTGTCATCAACTTTCACATTGTTGGGAGAGCAGGAAATAATTAGTAATGAGTAATTAGCAATTAGTAATAAAAGCAGTGTTTTTGTGTTGGTCAGTTTTGTTTTCATAGTTTCTTTTGTATTCAATTCCTAATTCTTAAGCACGTCGAGTTCTTTACCAACCTTAGTAAACGCAGCAATGGCCTTATCTAAATGCTCTTGTTTGTGTGCGGCGCTCAACTGAACACGGATCCTTGCTAAACCTTTCGCCACTACAGGAAAGAAGAACCCGATTACGTATACATCTTCTTCCAACAATTTAGCCGCGAAATTTTGTGCCACTACTGCATCATATAACATGATTGGAACGATCGGGTGATCGCCGGGTTTGATATCGAAGCCAGCTTCTGTCATTTTACTGCGGAAATATTTTGTATTGTGTTCGAGCTGGTCGCGCAGTTCTGTAGTTTCGGTGAGCATGTCCAGCACAGCAATGGATGCGCCCACAATACTTGGCGCCACTGTATTGGAAAAAAGATATGGGCGGCTTCTCTGGCGTAACATTTCAATGATCTCTTTTCGTCCGGATGTAAATCCGCCACTCGCTCCACCTAATGCTTTACCCAGTGTGCCTGTGATGATATCGATTCTGCCCATTACATGTCTATACTCGTGTGTACCGCGTCCCGTTTTTCCCAGGAAACCGGAAGAATGGCATTCGTCGATCATTACGATCGCATCGTATTTATCTGCCAGGTCGCAGATCTTATCTAACTGAGCGATCGTTCCATCCATACTGAAAGAACCATCCGTAACAATGATGCGGCTTCTGCAACCTGCGCTCTCTTTTAATTTGGATTCAAGATCATCCATATTATTATGCTCATACCTGAACCGTTGTGCTTTGCAAAGGCGAACACCATCAATAATGGATGCATGATTCAATGCATCGCTGATGATCGCATCGTCTTCTCCAAACAAGGGTTCAAATACGCCGCCATTTGCATCAAAAGCCGCCGCGTATAAAATGGTATCTTCTGTGCCCAGGAATGTGGCGATCTTTTGTTCGAGTTCCTTGTGAATATCCTGCGTGCCGCAGATAAAACGTACACTGCTCATTCCATAACCATGTGTATCTATGGCTTTGTGTGCCGCTTCAATTACTTTGGGATGAGACGAAAGGCCGAGATAATTATTGGCGCAGAAATTCAATACTTTTTTCCCGTTCACGGTGATCTCCGGGCCCTGTTCACTGGTAATAATGCGCTCTTTCTTAATAAGGCCGGCAGATTCTATTTCCTTTAGTTCGCCCTGTATGCGTTCTACAAATTTTTCATTCATATACGAAGCATTTTCGAAGGGCAAAGGTAGGGAACTGCGTGTTGAAATAAGTCAAAATTAAAAAGTCAAAATCCAAAAAACAGCCGCGAAGTTCCCATTTTGACTTTTGACTTTTTAATTTTGAATTTTCACTCTATTCCTTATCGATCTTCACAGCCGTTCCATAACACAGTACTTCTGTGATCCCGTTCATGATCTCATTCGCATCATAACGAACGCCGATAATGGCATTGGCACCACGTCCTTCGGCGTGCATCACCATTTCTTTATACGCATCCTGTCTTGCCCTTTCGCATAATTCAGTATAAATAGTAATATTGCCGCCACCCAGGCTCTGCAACATACCACCGATATTACCGAATATACTTCTTGAACGGACGGTGATGCCTCTCACCACGCCAAGCTGTTCAACAACACGAAAACCTTTTACTTCAAAAGTTGTACTTACAAAAGAATCGTAAACCATGGCGATTGATTTTAATTGTTGGATGATAAGTTAAAACAAAAAGTCAAAATTAAAAAGTCAAAAGCCAAAATTTCAGGCACCGATTTTGATTTTTGACTTTTTAATTTTGACTTGGTAATGAAATCAGCCGCCAATAAACCGGTAGCCTACGCCCTTGATCGTGATGATCTCAAGCGAAGGATCTTCTTTCAGGTAACCACGTATTTTGGTAATGTACACGTCTAAATTCCGGCTGTTAAAAAAAGAATCATTGCCCCAGATATGGTTCAGCAGGTCGCGGCGGTCTATTACCTGGTCGCGGTGCTGGTAGAGGTATTTTAATAATTCGCTTTCGCGATAGGAGAGTTTTTTTTCTTCGCTTCCAATGGCCAATACCTGTTTGTTCAAATGAAACTGGTACTTGCCCATGGGAACCATATCACCAACAATGGTGAACGGTTCATCCTTTTTCAGCCGCAAAGCATTTTCAATCCGCACGATCAGTTCTTCCATACTGAACGGTTTGCGGATATAATCGTTGCCGCCGATTTTAAAACCATGCACCACATCATCGGTTTGTGTTTTGGCTGTCAGGAAGATCAGCGGCACATCATCATTCAATTTGCGGATATCTTCTGCCAGTTCAAAACCACTGCGATTGGGAAGCATTACATCGAGTACACAGATATCAGGGTTGCATTTTTCGAAGGAGCGGATCACATCGGCTCCATCGCTTTCCATAATCACTTCAAAACCCCGCAGCTCAAGGGTTTCTTTCACAATCTTTCCGAGAAACAATTCATCTTCAACGTACAAAACTTTTATGCTCATGTAACAGGTAGTTTAACGGTAAATGTGCTTCCTTTTCCGGGTTCACTATCAACAGATATGGTTCCGTTATGACGCTTGATCACATGCGCCACATAACTCAAACCCAAACCATAGCCTTTGATGTTGTGATGATTGCCGGTTGGCACACGAAAAAATTTATCGAATATTTTTGATCTGAAATCCGATGCAATACCAATGCCTTTATCTTCTACCTGCAACACGATCGTATCTGTTTTATGCTGCAAACGGACATTGATCTCAGGATTGGCATTGCTATATTTTAATGCGTTATCAAGCAGGTTAAATATCACGCTGGTGATATGCAGCCTGTCTGCCGTTACTGTAAAATAATTCCCTTCTACCGAAAATTCAACTTTTGCATGGTGCGTATCGAACTGGAGTTTCATTGTGTTCAATACTTCTTCAGTTAATTGTTTCAGATCGAATACTTCTTTCTTCAGTTCCAGTTCGCGGTTTTCGAATAAGGAAAGTTTCAGTACTTTATCAACTAATAAACTCAACCGCTGTAATTCTGAAGCTGATATATCCAGGTATTCTTTTGTGCGTTCAGGATTTTGAATAGCGCCAAAATTCCGGAGTGCCTCTACAGCCACACTTACGGTTGCCAATGGTGTTTTTAATTCGTGCGTGATATTGCTGATGAAATCATTTTTCATTTCCGTGAGCTTGCGCTGTGCTACAAGGTTGCGATACAGAAAAAGAAAAGTAACAGAAGTAAATGCTACCAGGAACAACGAGAACAAGATCTGTAACGAAAGTTTTTTCAATAAAAAAGTTGTTGGATTTACAAATACAGCCTGGTACCAGAATTTTTGAGATAAGCCGATACCCCGAGGGCTGGTTACCAGTTTTTCGTTACTAAGCGTGTCTTTCCAATGCAATGAATCACCATTTCCTTTTTTAATGTAGAAGTCCAGTTTGATCCCGGCCTTGTTTAATTCTTTTCTATAAGTAGAATCCACGTGGCTAACCGACAATGAATCATCCAGTCCCCTGGCATCTAATAACATTTGATAAATTTCTTTCTCAGGGGAAATACTTGTTGCTTTTACCGTGAAGGTTTCTTTACCGGAAGGAGAAGATCTTTTATTTACATAGAATCTTGGCACCCCTCCTGATCCGCCGCCGGCAATAAAACCCATATCAGGTGCTACCATTCTTGTGCCGGCTCCGGAAGCGCTATCGTGCGGCCTGTTAAAACTCACCATTACTTTCATACCCGATTGCATCCGGCGGAGTAATGCCGAATCCATCATAGGTGGTAATTTAACAACCTGGCGTTTGGCAAGTTCCTGCACAAGTTCAGGTGGCAATCCATCACTCCGTACCTGGATATGTGCTGAAGAAGAAGTGTAAGGACTGTCGGGTAAATTGAGGCTCTTCAATATTTTTTTTTCAAAATCCCTTACGGAATCTTCTTTTGAAGGAGCGCTTGTTTTCTTAATGGCCGCGGTTTTCTTTCTCAGGTCGTTCACCACGTTCATGGCAAAAAGATCCCCCACCGGCTTTTTCCGGTTGAAGGTAGAATCTTTTATGATCCTTGTCAGTTGAAGATCATTGTATCGCTTTGCCTGTATATCGTATACTACATCACGCAGTATACCATTTGTATCTTTTTTCAAGCTGAGCCATTCTTCCCGGTACAATTTATTGAGCCAATACGACTGGAACGCAACGATCAGCAGGATTGCGGAAGCCAGCAGTATGCGGGAAAGTTTGAGTTTATTCTTTGGGCCCATTGTGTTACAAATATAAATTACCTTTTAGCGGGCTTTCTCTTTTATTAACCTTAATTAACCTTTCACAAAGGCTGCTTAACACCCGCACAGAGTAGATTTGAATTCTAAAACCAACTACATGAAAAGACTACTTTTTACACTTACAGGTATTGTAAGTTTTTCCCTGGCCCAGGCGCAGGTGAAAGAAGGCACCATTTATTACGAACAAAAGACCAATATGTACAAAACGATAACGGATGAGCAGATGAGGGCGATGATGCCTGAGTTCCGTACGGCTAAATACATGTTGCTTTTCAGCGATAGTGTATCTGTATATAAAACCGTTCCGGAAGATGAGGCACCGGATCCATTTGCAGGAGGCGGTGGACGAAGAATGGTTATGAATATTGGTGGCGGCGGAGGCGACCTGTACAAAAACCTGTCGCAATTAAAATCTGTTCAAACCTCAGAATTGGGCGGCAAGAATTTCCTCATCGTTGACAGCATTCGCCAGCAACCCTGGAAACTGGGCACTGAAACAAAAACGATCTTAGGGCATGTATGCCACAAAGCCACACGCAAAGTGATGCAGCCACAACGTACCATCATGCGTATGATGAGTGCAGGTGGTACCCCAACTACAGATACAACCAACAAAGCAGCAGCGCCACAGGGTAAAGAAGTAGAAGTGATTGCCTGGTATGCAGATGATATCATCAGCCCCGTTGGCCCTGAAAGTTATGGCCAGTTACCAGGTGTGATACTTCAGTTAGATGTTGATAACGGCACACAGGTATACACAGCTACCGAGGTGAAAAAAACGGTTGACCAGAAAGAACTCAAAGAACCTAAAAAAGGAAAAGTAGTTACCCGCCAGGAATATGCCAAGATGATGACGGATATGATGAGTAACCAGATGGGTGGAAGTATGATACGGTTTTAATTGTTGCTTGCTATATATGGAGCCCATCCGAGTTTGGATGGGCTTTTTTTATGCGCAAATGCGCAGGATTGTGGCTGTTATAAAACGAGAATTATTGCGGGAAATACCTAATCATGCCTAGATGCAATCCAGCTACTTTTAAGTCGGCAAATAATTTCGGCAATGCGGCATGATGCTTATGAAAATTTAGACATTAAAGAGGATCTCAGCATGTTTCAATTTTCAAGTATTGGGACGCGTGATACTATTTTAAAAAAGATACTATTTACACCTACAGGAATAACAGGCTTGTATAATTTATCATTAGGTGATATTGGTGCAGATGGACAAATAGATGATACGATCATAAGCAATAATGGGGATCGTAATAAAATACTGGCAACCGTAGTTGGCGCAATATTCAAATACACTGAAAGATATCCAAATCGATTTGTCGTTTTTAACTGGTAATAGTAAGGGTAGAAACAGGCTTTACCGCATGGTTATTAACCGACACCTGGATGAACTGTCGGCTCTTTTTGATATATTTATCTCAGTTGGAGATGACATTATTCCATTTATGAGAAATGCTGAAGCAACTTCTTTTTTAATAAAAAGAAAAATTCATAATTTTAGAGTATGAAAAAGGTAATAAAATACAAGAGTCCTTTCTCTGATCAAATAATTACACTTACTGTTAGCGAAGAACTCAATAAATTGGATGCCACAAAATTGGCCGCTAAAAAATTGGCTATCGCGAATGAAATATTGAGCAAAATTCCAATTGAGAAAATAGACAAATTGCGTAATAGCATTGATGAGGAAGAAAAATCTTCGGTACCTAAATAGTAAAAGGCTTATTTAACCCTCTACATTGAAATACTTATAGTATACAAATCGATTAGTTTAACAATCCAAAGAGAGAAACAATTCTTTGGATATATTTCTTCTCATCTGCTTTTCGCTTGTTCTATCTCAATACATGCTTTTCCAGATAACGTTTGCATAACCAATATCTTGCCATATTTTCTTATTGCAGGATCGCTTGTTCTACTAGCGATAGTATCATTTACCCGGTCAAACTAACGGGACAACTTACCCAAAAAAATCCCGCCTCTTCCGAAGCGGGATCATTACTATACGCACATGAGAAAACAATTGAAGTCTATCTTATCCGCCGATCATTCGTGTTACGATCCTCGGGCCTGAAGCTGCATTACCCGCTTTGTTCAGGCTGAATGTAAAGCCCAACTGGAAGTATTGCTGCAACACATTGTAGCGGCTGTCTTCCAGGTAGTTTTGATTGGCGCTGCGGCTCACTCCCTGGTTCTGGTTCAGCAGGTCGAAGGCGCTGAGTTTAACTTCGGCACGTTTGTTCTTTAAGAAGCTTTTGGCAACTGATGCATTCCAGTAGCCAACAGTTGTGTTAAATCCATCCGCACGGCCGGAGTTGATGGTGTAGTTGAAATTGTTATTTACAACCAGGCCCCATGGTAAATAATTTGTCATATCAAACCCGTATACCTGCTGCAGGTAATTACTGTTCAGTTGCGGCTGGTAAGAATATTTTGCCCTGCTGATATTGAGCCTGCCGGTTGCGTTGATATCTATTTTATTCTCGATCGAGAAACCATAATTCAGGTTGGGGCTGAAACTCATATTGTCTATCTCGTTCCTGTTACCATTTATGAAACTGATATTGTGAAGGAGATTGCTACCGATACCGAGATCAACCCTTGATTTCAATTTCTTTATTGGGAATCCTGCATTCAAACTTCCAAACAACACCCAGTTACCATTCACATTGATCGGCGAACTCACACGTGAGCCATTTAGCGGGTTGAACACATCTGTAGTAACGATTGCGTTATCGGTTTTAGATGCAGAGAGGAAAGCGAAGAAATTTCGTTGTGTATAGATATTCGTCGAAAAATAATTCAGGCTCAGTGATTGTGCATAGCTGCGTTTCAGGTTAGGATTACCTGTATAGGTATTCAACGGGTTGCTTACATCAACAACCGGCTGCAACTGCGTGGTGCTCGGCGCCGTGGTAGATGTGCTGTAATTAATACTCACTGTGCGACTGCTGTTAAGACGATACTGTATGCTTGCATTAGGCAACAGATCGGTAAAGTTTTGTTTGATCACGTTACCATTAGTATTGTTGGAACTGTACAATTTGGCTTCCTGGATGGAACTACCCACTGTTAAATTCATTTTCTTCAGGTTAGAACGGAAACTCAGGCTTCCTCCTGTGTAAGTATATTCGCTTTTAAAATCGTTGCTCTGGGTGGTATTCATTTTGTCGTATTTACCAGAAGCAGCGGCATAGTCGTATGTGATACGTTTGCTGTCGCCTACATTGGCATTATAATACGCACTGAACTCCAGCAAAGATTTTTTGCCGATAGGTTCAGTATAAACCACGTTTGCGCCAAAACTCCGTGTAACAGCTTCACGCCTGTTCTTTTGATTCACAATAGAATCCGGTAAAGGAAGGCCCGCCGCATAAAAAGTATTACGGGTATATAAACTACCATCCTGTTTGCTGTCGTTATACGCAAGACTCAGGTTACTTGAAATGGTTCTTCCTTTTTTCTGGAAGCGTTTTCTAAACAATGCATTGCCGCCAAAATTGAACGCATCGGAGTGGCTGCTGTTATCAGTGGATCCATCATTCAACTTTGTACCATTGGTTTTGGTGGATGTATAGTTACTGGTACTTCTTGTGTCTACCTGTTGCGTGGTAAATGACGGTGTGAATTTGAAGGAATTAAAACTGTCCATCCTGCTGTCGATCATCATATTTACCCGCTGCTGTTTACTGTTACGGGCGGTATTGCTATTTGAGATATAATCATATTCATTGCCGGGAATAATATAATGTTGGTTGGTTACACGATCTGTCCCCAGATCGATATTGCTTCCCATACCGCTCATATTGAAATCTGTTTTCCTATTGTTCCAGGTATCGTTGTAATTGATCCCACCAGCGTAAGTGGTAGCAACACCCTGGGCGTTTTGCCCTGCACCGGTAACGGGCAATCCATTGTTATCACCACCGCCGCCTATCTGGATAGATACACCACCACCGCCACTACGCATGCCTCTCGATAACTCTCCACTAAAATTCAACACATCAGAAATAGAAAATCCTTGCTTATTTGTATTGTTACCCATACCAATAAAAGACATCTGCCGGTCGCCGTTGAACCTGTTGATATTGGTTTGGGCATCGTATCGTTCATTCGTTCCTGCTGCTGCAGAAACTTTTCCGAACAGGGCATTGTTCCGGTCTTTCTTCAGTTTCAGGTTGATCGTCTTTTCACTTTGCCCGTCATCCACGCCCGTAAATTCTGCACGGTCACTTTTTTTATCGAATACCTGTACTTTATCAACTGCATCTGCATCAAGATTTTTAGTAGCCATCTTTGGATCGCCCGTAAAGAATTCTTTGCCATTCACCAATACACGGTTCACCCTTTGCCCGTTCACACGCACGGTTCCATCATTATCAACGGTAACACCCGGCAATTTTTTCAGCATGTCTTCTACTACTGCATTGGGTTGGGTCTTAAAGTTTTCGGTATTGAACTCAACTGTATCGTTGTTGATGGTAACCGGCGGACGTCGCGCAGTAACCGTAACATTTCCCGAGTTTAAAACGTCGGTCATATCAAGGTTGCCCAGGTTGATCTCTTCGCCATCTTTGCTGATCTCCACGGTTCTCCATACAGGTATAAATCCTACATAAGAAGAGGAAAGCAGGTATTTGCCTTTTTCGAGAGATGCTAATTTGAATTTTCCGGTTGAATCGGCTCTTGTAAATGTTACGAGGGTTGAATCTTTCGCATTTACTACAGAAATAGTGGCATAAGCCAGCCCGCGTTTAGAAGCGGTATCATATACAACACCTTTCACAACTGCCGGTGTCTTTTGTGCCTGTAATAAAAAGGGAACTAAGATAATCGTAAGCAGGGTAATGATGCGGTACATAGCCATTTTGGTTTTAGTATCCCAAAAGTAGCGGTCCGCATCAGTAAAAGCGGTTAAACAACTTTAGTGAAAGGTTAATGAAGGTTAAAGCATTTTGGAATTTTGGAATTGGGAAATTTTGGAATTGCCGGACACTCCACCCTGGATACAAATTTCCCAATTTCCCAATCTCAAAATTCCAAAATCGTTCTATGGTTCAATCCCCAATAGTTCCAGCTCAAATATTAGCGTAGAACCCGGAGCTATTTTTCCTGAGCCGCTATCGCCATAGCCCAGGTCTGAAGGGAGGTATACTTTCCATTTGCTACCTACGGGCATTAGTTGCAGAACTTCCTGCCACCCTCTTACAAATCCGTTTACGGGATAAACAATGGGTTCTCCCCTGTCTACAGAACTGTCGAAAACAGTACCATTGATCAAAGTGCCGTGATAGTGAACTTTTACTTTGCTGGTAAGTGTGGGCTTTGTATTGTCCGTACTGGCTCTTATCACTTCATACTGCAGGCCATCGGGTAAAGTAACCACACCGGGGCGTTTGGAATTGGCGGTTAAAAAAGCCTGGCCTGCCTGTTTGTTACCTGCTGCAAGCACAGCATTCTCTTTTTCAGCGGCAGCATTCTTTACGGAATTTACTTTTTGCTGAAAGTTCATCACGCACTGTTTAACAGCATCGTCTGTCAGCAAAGGTTTTTTATTCAGCGTTGCATCACTTAATGCTCTTTGAAAGAGTGCGAGGTTCACATTTTCTATACCCTGCGCCTTTAAATTCTGCGCAACCAAAAGGCCGATAGAGTAGCTCACACTATCAATTTCATTTTTAAAAGGATTGGCTGTTGCAGTTTTTGCTGCTGGCTTGGTGGCAGGTTTAGTAGCAACAGCGGCGGGCTTTTTTGTCTGCGCAAAACTGCTAATGGTTACCAGGCCAAGTGCCATAACTAAGATCGATTTCTTCATTTTTTTGATTTGTATGTTTCAAAGAAACAGTATTTCCTGCTTCCGTATTCCACAAGGGAAAAGATTTTTATTTTTTTAGCAGTTGATCGATGGCAGCATGCACCTTCTCAAACCCAAACTGGTCAAGGGTTTGCTGCATCATGCCCTGGATCTTATCATTACATAAATTACCGATACTGCCTTCGTGGGTATGGTTCACATCAGAGGTGTGATTGAATTTTCCCTGTTCAATAGCCGTCCCCACCTGTTTGTATGCATCGCGGAAGGGAACGCCCTGTAAAACCAGTTTGTTCACTTCTTCTACGCTAAACAGGTATTTATATTTTTCATCTGCCAGTATGTTTTCTTTGATGCTGATGTTCGACAACATCAGGCTCGCCATCGACAAACAGTCTTTTAATGTTTGAAAAGCTGGGAAAAGATGCTCTTTCAATAATTGCAGGTCACGGTGATAACCGGATGGAAGATTGCTTGTCATCAGCATGATCTCATTCGGCAAAGCCTTCAGCCGGTTGCAATGCGAACGGATCAGTTCAAACACATCAGGGTTCTTTTTATGCGGCATGATGCTGGAGCCTGTTGTTAACTCCGCAGGAAAACTTACAAAATCAAAATTCTGGTTCAGGTATAAACAGGCATCCATACTCAATCTTGAGAGTGTATCAGACAGGTTCGCAAGTGCCATTGCTGTAACGCGTTCCGCTTTACCACGGCCCATTTGGGCATACACCACATTGTAATTCAGATCGGCAAACCCGAGTAGTTGTGTTGTTAGGGTTCGATTAATGGGAAATGAAGAACCATAGCCTGCAGCAGATCCAAGCGGGTTCTTGTTCACTACTTCATACGCCGCTTTTAACGTGATCATATCATCCACCAGACTTTCTGCATAGGCACCGAACCATAATCCAAAGGAAGAAGGCATTGCCAATTGCAGGTGCGTATAGCCTGGAAATAAATGCTGTTTGTATTTTTCGCTTTGTTCAAGCAACAGATGAAAGAATGGCTGAACTTCTCTTACCAGTGTTTCGACCTCATTTCTTAAAAAAAGTTTTACGTCAACCAATACCTGGTCGTTACGGCTACGGGCCGAGTGGATTTTTTTGCCGGTATCTCCGAGTTTTTGGGTGAGCAATAACTCAACCTGGGAATGAATATCTTCCACACTATCATCAATAGTAAGTTCTGAGTTCTGAGTGAGCTGATGGATATTTTTTAACTCGTTAACGATAGCTACTGCTTCATCATTTGTAAGCAGGCCAACACTGGCAAGCATTTTTGCGTGAGCCATCGAACCGAGTACGTCAAATGGGGCAAGAAGAAGATCAAATTCCTTATCCTTGCCAACGGTAAATTTCTCTACCTGTTTTGAAGTGTCTGTATTGTCTTTGCTCCACAGTTTCATAATACTTGCTTTAAGAGTTGAATATACAGCTCAATGCCTTTGCTTATTTCGTCAGTGTAAATATACTCATCAGCCGTGTGGCTACGTGCACTATCACCGGGACCCATCTTCAATGTTTGAAAAGGCATCAAAGCCTTATCGCTTGTAGTAGGTGAACCATAATAAGCTCTATCCAGGGTAAGCCCAGCCTTGATCAACGGATGTTCCATTGCAATAGAAGTGGATCGCATACGGAGGCTTCTCGGTATTACTTCGCTTTTTACATTTGATTGAATTGTTTGCACTATTTCTTCAAACGTATATAATTCATTCACCCGAACGTCTACAACAAAACGGCATTGAGAAGGAACTACGTTATGCGCCTTGTTTTCTGTGTCAACTACCGTCACCGTCATTTTTACTTTGCCGAGTAAGGGAGAGATCTTTTCAAATTCAAAATTCCTGAACCATTCAATATCCTCTATGGCTTTATACAATGCATTCTCTCCTTCTTCACGCGCTGCATGGCCAGCTTTGCCTGTGGCAATAACATCCAGCACAAGCAATCCTCTTTCTGCAATAGCCATCTGCATTAAGGTTGGCTCGCCAACAATGCCGCATTCTATCTTTGGCAATTCTGCCAATAATATTTCGATGCCATTCTTTCCAGAGATCTCTTCTTCAGCAGTTGCTGCAAAAACAAGATTGTATTTTAGATCCTGTTGTTCATAGAAATACAGGAACACCGCCAGCAATGCTACCAATGACCCACCCGCATCATTACTGCCCAACCCAAATAATTTGCCTTCTTTTTCAATGGGTGAGAATGGATCGAGTGTATAAGCTTTGTTCGGTTTAACCGTATCATGGTGTGAGTTGAGCAGAAGTGATGGCTTCTGTTCATCAAAATATTTATTGGTTGCCCAAACATTATTCTGGAAACGTTTAGCCGGAATATTGTTTGCTGAAAGAAAAGCTTCGATCACATCTGCTGTTTTATCTTCTTCTTTGCTGAAAGAAGGTATAGTGATCAATCGTTTTAAGAGATCAAGCGCTTTACCGGTCAATATAGATGTTTGTTCACTTGTCATTCGGGCGCGTATTGTAATAAAATTTCTGGTACACAATTTTTCCATTCTTCCAATGCTGTACAAAGGCTTCGACAAGTTTCTGCGGGCCGTGTTTTTTACTGTTGAAGCTGATATCCATCTCCCCCATCACAATCTCTTTCTCTTCATCAATCACAATTGAAGTGATTGTTTGTGAAAAATCGTGAACACTATTCACTATCTTTTCTTCTCTCGCACGCAAAGCGGTCCGCCCAACAATGGGCAATTCGTTGTTTTCAATATGCTCAATCGCATCGCCATAAAAAAGATCAATCACGGCAAGATTGTCTCCTTTTTCAAGTAATGACCTGTACCTGTCAACTATCTCGGCTAAGGATGTTTTCATGCGGATAGTTGAATAGTAGTTCCTGAACGTTCTTCAATGATAGCAGTCAAATGTTCCGCGTTGCCAATGATCACTTTGTGTACGCCTTTCTCCAAAGCAGCAAAAGCATTATCCAGTTTAGGTATCATGCCGGCAAAGATCAATAGCTTCTCTTTCAGTTCTGCAAAATAAGCCGGGGTGATCTCTGCTATCACAGAATTTTCATCATCAACATTCAACAACACACCGTTCTTTTCAAAAGAATAGATCAGTTCTGTTTGATAGAATTTACCAAGCGCCGTAGCTAATTCCTGTGCAATGGTATCTGCGTTCGTATTCAGCAATGTTCCTTTTGCATCATGCGTGATCGGCGCAGCTACAACAGCGATATCCTGATCGAGCAATGTTTGTAATAATCTTGTGTTCACCGAATCAATATCACCAACAAAACCGTAGTCGATTGTTGCGTGTTGTCTTTTATGTGCCAGTATCAGGTTCCCATCGGCACCAGTTAATCCAATAGCATTACACCCGTTCGATTGCAATTGCGCAACAATATTTTTATTGATGTAACCTGCATATACCATGGTTACTATCTTGAGTGTTTCTGCATCTGTGATCCTTCTTCCATCGATCATCTGCTGTTCAACGCCCATTTTATCAGCCAGTTTGGTGGCCAATTTACCTCCTCCATGCACCAGTATTTTTTTTCCTTTGATGGAAGCAAATGAGGAAAGGAATGAGGAAAGTTTTGTTTCATCATCAATAATATTGCCGCCGATCTTTATAATATAAAGGGTTTCCAATTTATCCTTTTAGAAGTTCACTCAAAACTGCCTGCGCCGCCCATACCCTGTTGCCTGCCTGTTTGGTTACCAGGCTATGTTGACTGTCTAATACTTCATCACTTAATTCAACATTTCTTCTTACGGGTAAGCAATGCATCACTTTTGCATTGTTTGTTGTTTTTAATTTTTCTTCTGTCAGCATCCATTCAGGGTCGTTCTCATAGATCTTCCCGTAGTCAGTATACGTACTCCAGTTTTTTACATAAACAAAATCCGCATCTTTCAATGCCGCATCCTGGTCATGTGTAATGGTGGCGCCTTTGGTGAATTGTTCCGCGAGTTCGTAATCATGCGGGTGCGTGATCACAAATTCAGCTTCGCCCCAGGCATTTACCCATTGCGCAAAACTGTTGGCAACGCATTGTGGAAGTGGTTTGATATGCGGCGCCCAGGTTAACACGATCTTTGGTTTACCCACTGCCCCTGAAGGGGAGTTTGCCATGCTTTCCTTTATGGTAACGATATCCGTCAAGGATTGCAGCGGATGCAGTGTGGCGCTTTCTAAACTTACCACTGGCACACCCGCGTATTTGATAAACTGGTTGATGAACATTTCACTATAATCATCTTCACGGTTCTTTAAGGATGGAAATGTTCTGATGCAGAGTATATCAAAATACTGTCCCAATATCGGTCCCGCATCTTTAACATGTTCAACTGTATTTCCGCTCATGATAGCACCCTCTTCAAATTCAAGCGCCCAGCCTTCTTTATCTACATTGAACACTATAGCCTCCATGCCGAGGTTGCGTGCTGCGATCTGCGTACTCAAACGCGTACGCAGACTTGGATTAAGAAACAATAATCCTATCCGTTTGTTTTCGCCAAGACGACTGTCGACAAGAGGATTGGCTTTATATGCCAATGCTTTTGCTATCAAAGCATTGATATCAGGCACGTCATTAACGGAAATAAACTGTTGCATACGCTTTGCAAATTTTTATATTACCAACTATTGAATATCTATGTTACTTCGTTGTGTCACTCACTTCAGCTTTCTGTTCATCTTTGATCTCTTCGATCGCTTCTTTTAAAGATTCGAGAAAATCATCAATTTGTTTTCTTGTTAATGCAAGGGAAGGCAGCAAACGGATCACATTCGGCTTAGCCTCACCAGTAAATATTTTAAAATCGAATAATAATTTTTTCTTTAGGTTCTTCAACTCATCAGATACGTCAAACCCTATCATCAATCCTAATCCACGCACATTATTCAATCCTTCGATCTGTTTCAATTCACTCATCAGGTACTCACCATTCTCTTTTGCATTCGCAATCAGGTTTTCTTCTTCTATCACTTCCAGTACTGCCAATGCCGCAGCGCATGCTAATTGATTACCACCAAAAGTGGTTCCCAGCATTCCATGCTTAGAGTGAATGGAAGGCGCGATCAAAATACCGGCAACAGGAAACCCATTACCCATCCCTTTCGCCAGCGTATAAATATCTGCATTCACACCGGCGAAATCATGTGAAAAGAATTTGCCACTTCTTCCATAACCACATTGTACGCTGTCTGCGATATATACCGCGTCATGTTCTGTGCAGAGTTCCCTGATCAGTTGCAGGAAAGAAACATTGGCAATGTTAATACCGCCAACACCCTGTATCCCTTCAATGATCACGGAAGAAATTTCATTGCCATTCTTTGCAAAGCAATCTTTCAATGCCTGCTCATCATTGAAAGGAAGAAAGATCACATTATCCGTTTGATTCACCGGCGCTACAATAGATGGATTGTCTGTTGCCGCTACCGCAAGCGAGGTTCTCCCATGAAATGATTTATTGAACGCGATGATCTTTTTACGTCCATTATAAAAAGATGCAAGTTTCAAAGCATTCTCATTTGCTTCAGCTCCGCTGTTGCAAAGGAATAACTGGTAATCTTCTTTGCCACTTAGCTTTCCTAATGCATAAGCGAGTTCTTTTTGTATAGGAATGATCACGGAGTTTGAATAGAATGCGATTTTCTCCAGTTGATCTTCTATTCGTTTTACCCAATGTGGGTGGGTGTGTCCGATACTGATCACGGCATGGCCCCCGTACATATCTAAATACTGCACGCCATCGGCATCCCATACATATGAGCCTTTGGCTTCGGTGATGGCGATGTTGTTAAGAGGATAAACGTCAAAGAGAGTCATAAGTTATAAGTTATAAGTAGTAAGTCTATGCACGTACTTTCGAAATCAAAGCTATTAGCATTCCTTTTACTTCATTTATTAATTGGTTTAGTATTTCATACTTTTCGATCGACAAATAATTTAAGTCTTTTGCCAAAAGCAGAAAGTATTCGGATTCATTAGAAGAGCCTAACGCAATATTCAAGTAATGAGCAAGCTCCTGGTTGCTTTTTTTGCCACATCCTTCTGCTATGTTCGCAGGAATAGATGCAGCGCATCTTCGCAATTGATTTGTCAAACTATATAGTTCTTCCTTCGGAAATGACTTGGTCTCCTGATACGTTTTCAGCGTAAAAAGATGCGATTTTTCCCAAACTTTCAAGTCTTTATAGTTTTGCATTCCACTTACTTAAAACTTATTACTTACAACTTAAAACCCTCCCGCTTTTAGTTTCAGTCCGGAAGTTTCATCCAATCCAAATAAAAGATTCATGTTCTGTACCGCCTGGCCACATGCTCCTTTCAATAAATTGTCGATCGCTGAATGCACTACAATTTTACTTCCCTGCTTTTCTATATGAATTAAACATTTGTTTGTGTTCACTACCTGTTTCAGATCGATCATCGTATCACTTATATGTGTGAACGGTTGATCCTGGTAATAAGTTTTATATAGTTGTTTGATCTCTTCCAATGGCAACCCGCAATCAATAATAGAACTGATGTAAATGCCTCTTGTAAAATCTCCCCGCCATGGAACAAAATTCACATCCATGCCATCATTCCCCTGCAATTGTTGCAGGCTCTGGTGGATCTCGTTGATATGTTGGTGTTGCAATGACTTATATGCCTGTATATTGTTTGCTCTCCAGCTAAAATGCGAGGTAGTGCTTAATCCCTGGCCTGCTCCAGTTGAACCTGTAATGCCTGTAGTATATACATCTCCCAGCACGCCTGCTTTCGCCAATGGTAGTAATCCCAACTGAATAGCCGTTGCAAAACAACCAGGGTTTGCAATATTGTTTGCTGCTTTGATTTTCTCTTTATTCAACTCAGGTAATCCGTATACAAATTCACGATCACCATTTTTTGCATTCGCATTCAAACGGAAATCCTGTGAGAGATCTATTATTTTGATTGCGTCTGCTATTGTGTTGTCTGCCAGAAATTTCTTTGCGTCACCATGACCCACGCATAAGAATAATACATCGATATCGTTTTGTAGCGTATCCGTAAAAACAAGTTCTGTTTCGCCAACAAGGTCAGCATGTATTTTGCTCGCAGGATTACCTGCATTGCTGGTGCTGTGAATGAATACCAATTCAACAGCCGGGTGATTGATCAGTAAACGGATCATTTCTCCCCCGGTATATCCTGCGCCGCCTACTATTCCTGCTTTTATACCCCCAGCCCCTAAAGGGGAGTTTGAAAAGTTTTCATTTGTATGTTCTGTTTTCATTTGTTGTTATGCTTTTCAATGATAGCGCTGTTTCCCAGTTCCCCCTTTAGGGGGTTAGGGGGTGTTATGTCTGTCGCCGGCTGTTGATGGCTGCGACGAAAGAATGAATTCGATGGCTTCTGCTGTGTGATTACTGATGCGATGTTTTTGTCCTGCCTTTATATGTATGCCTTCCTGTTCGTTCACTATGATCGTTTCATTATCGATCTCGAATGTTGCTGTTCCCTTCAGCATAAAAAAGAACTGCTGCGCGTATTGATGATAATGTAATACTTCCGAAGTTCCAGCCGGCATCCCTTCCCGTTTTACAGAAAGTGTTGTTTCGTCCACAAAATTCCATCCATCGCAACCATCACCCCATTGGTAATGTTTCAGCGGATCGATTGTGGAGACCTTTGTCATTTGTTCGACTCTTTAATGTTATGATAGATCGCAGTCTGGTTGCCGAAGATCTTTGAGAATCCTCTCACATCTTCGCCGCTCCATCCGCTGTTCATTTCACCATACTTGCCAAACTTGCTGCTCATCAAATCGTATTTCGATTCGATCCCGATCACCTGGAAGCGGTAAGGCAGCAATTGCACAAACACATCGCCTGTTACGTTTGCCTGAGAGCTTTCCAAATAAGCTTCAATATCCCTCATCACAGGATCCAGTATCTGTCCTTCATGTAACCAGTTTCCGTAGAACTGTGCAAGCTGGTCTTTCCAACCGAGTTGCCATTTCGTGAGCACATGTTTTTCCAATGCATGGTGCGCTTTCAATATCACCATGGGCGCTGCTGCCTCAAAACCTACGCGGCCCTTGATGCCTATGATCGTGTCACCTACATGAATATCTCTTCCCAATCCATAAGGACCGGCCACTGTTTGCAAATATTGAATGGCTTTTGATGGATGTTCAAATGTTTGATCATTCACACCGGTCAATTCACCTTTTTCAAAATGCAGCTTTACTTCTTCGCTACCGGATTTAGTAACCTGCGTGGGCCATGCTTCTTCAGGAAGAATCCCTTTCGATTGCAGTGTTTCTTTTCCTCCAACGCTGGTGCCCCATAATCCTTTGTTGATCGAATAGGCCGCTTTCTCAAAATTCATTGCAACACCTTTCGATTTGAGATAAGCGATTTCTTCTTCGCGGCTCAGTTTCATATCGCGTATCGGTGTAATGATCTCAACGCCGGGTATCAGGATATTAAAGATCATATCAAACCTTACCTGGTCATTGCCCGCACCGGTACTGCCATGCACTACTGCTTTGGCATTCAATTTTTTTGCATGCTCTGCAATATGCAATGCCTGGCTCAACCTTTCAGCGCTTACGCTTAATGGATAGGTATTGTTCTTCAGTACATTTCCATAGATCAGGTATTTGATAATGCTGTCGTAATAGCTCTGTACCGCGTTAACGGTTGTATGTGTTTTTACACCGAGTGTATAGGCATGTTTTTCTATCTTCTCTAATTCTTCTTCACTAAACCCACCTGTGTTCACGATCACGCTATGTACTTCGTATCCCTTTTCATCTGTGAGATATTTAACGCAGTAAGTAGTATCTAATCCGCCGCTAAAACCTAATACAACACTATCGCCGGCTTTCAGGTTGCTATGATGATCCTTCTCGTTTGTCAGTTCTGTTTTCATTGTATACTTTTCAATTGTAGTTCTGTGTTTCAATTCCCCCTTTTGCTCCAACGCTGAAGCTTTAGCGCAAGCGTTAGGGGATTGGGGGGTGTGATTTATAAATTAAAGAATGTATGAAAAAAAGATTTCGGCTTTGTTCCGCCACCCCCGCTGTTGCCAGTCTCTTTTTTTCGGAACCAGCTCAACAGTTTGCTTTGCTTTATTTTCATGAAACGTTCGTACAGTTTTGAGTTCTGTTTGAACTCTTCCGATGTTTCTTTGGGTTCATAGTGATCGGCGGGGTCGTACAACATGGCCGTACACATACAGTTCTTCCTGTCTTTACTCATCAGGATATCATAGTTCACGCAGCTTTTACAGCCCGCCCAGAATTCCTCGTCATCTGTCAGTTCACTATAAGTAACGGGTTCATAGCCAAGATCGCTGTTGATCTTCATCACGGCCAATCCCGTGGTGAGCCCGAATATTTTTGCGTGCGGGTATTTTTCTCTTGAAAGATTGAAGATTCTTTGCTTGATCTTTTTTGCAATGCCGCTTTTCCTGAATTCGGGAGAAACGATCAGACCACTGTTCGCTACAAATTCTTCATGGCCCCATACTTCAATATAGCAGAAGCCAACCCAGGTTCCATCGGGCAGTACGGCGATCACGGCTTTACCTTCTTCCATTTTCATTGCCACATATTCAGGGCTGCGTTTGGCAATACCGGTTCCGCGGGCTTTCGCTGAAGCCTCCATTTCGTCTGTTATGGTTTGTGCGTAATGAGTGTCGCCACCATTCGCTACACGAACAATAATATTATCTTCCAACTTGTACTGATTAATAGAGTGAAAAAGAAAACACCTTGCGTGTTTTTAGATCCAATTCCGGGAGAATTTCCACTGATAGGGGCAAGTGCCAGTTGCTCGTCCTATCAGCAACCACGTCGGGGTCGCGGAAGGAAGCAGAACGCAGGATTTACCGGGGCCATGGGGTTGGCCGGGATAAACTGGTAGAAATTAATATGTGTAACTGTATGTTTCACTTGTAACTAATAAAATTTCTTTATTGGATTGTAAAAGTATAACAGTTTGGTTTAATGGGGTGCATTTTTTTATGAAAGTTTGGTTAAGTATCCTGTACAAAAACGAACCACCATTAGTTTTTATCCTCTCAAAATGATCGTTTACGTGCAAACGATGAATAACCCCTGATAAAAAAGGTTAAACACATTAACTTATTACTATGTTAGAGTATCCTTTCCCAAAATGGGAATCAAAAAAATAAGGCCGTTCATCTCACGATGAACGGCCTTCGCAGTACTTATAAGCTGATAATGTATTTATTCGTTGTTACCTCTACGGCCACCACCATTGCCACCGCCATTGTTACCACCACCCATGCCACCTTGCATCATCATCATATTACCACCCCTCATGCCTTCCATACCACCACGCATGTTGTTCTGACCACCTCTTTGGTTCTGGCCAAATGCACGCAGGTTATAAGTAAAGGTCAGCATCACATAACGTTTCAGGTTATTGGAAATTGAATTGACGATCTGGTTTGAATTGGTTGATACGTTTACGGTTTGATTCTGGTTCAACAGGTCAAAGCAACTCAACCTGAGTTCACCCGCTTTATTCTTAAGGAATGTTTTTGCAACAGAAGGTGTGATCAGGAATACAGTTGTGTTATAACCAACCGGACGTCCCAGGTAATGTGTGTAATCAAAATCGCTCGCTACAGTCCATCCGTTATTTGAATACACGGTGAAATCTGCTGCCAAAGTCTGGGTCATATAGTTTGTATTCTGACTTGGCGATAACGAGTTCCTGATCGGATTGTAGTTAAACGTTGTACTCAGGTTCATATCAAAGTTATTCTTCAGGTTGGTTGTCCATTTAAGGGTTTCGCTGAGGTTATAACTTTGTGTTCCGTTTACAATGCCGTTTAACAGAGACTGGCTCTTGCTGTAATTGACATTGGTCTGAACGGTAACGTTAGATTTTGGTGATTTGATAGGGAAGCCATACATGAAGTAACCACCCAGGTTATAGGTTGCGCCAAAGTTGCGGTACCTGGTTGTTCTTCCCCCGTTTAGATTCTGCGTGATATCGCTTACGATGTCGTTTGTTGTAATGCTACCATTTAAAGTTGCAAAGATCAAACGCTGTGTAAACGGATCAATAGAAGAATATAAAATACGCAGGTTGTTGTTGAACTGTGGTTTCAGATCCGGGTTTCCGATCTGGAAATTGATCGAATCTGTTGTAGTTGTGATCGGCTGTAACTGGCTCGTATTTGGCTGCCCGGTTCTTCCGTTATAAAAGAAACGCAGGCTTCTTGTCTTGGTGAAATTATACGTGAAGTTCGCGGTTGGCGTGAGGTTAACAAAGTTTCGTTTAACAACCACATTCTTGGTTGTGTTGTTGCTCTCCAGGTCCATGAACTGTAAACCGGTTCCTACACTGAAATTGTATTTCGCCTGCTGCATACGATAGCTAAGGTTAGCAGTGCTCGATGAAGTGTTGTATTTGTATGAGTTACTATACAAACTGTCGAACTTACTGAATTTCTGAGCTACGTTATCGAAACGGTAAGTATTGTTGATCGTGTTGCTGTTATTATAATTATATGAATAACGCAATTCGAGCATTGAGGTCTTACTAAGCGGTTCTGTATAGGAAATAGTCGGATTGAATGAATACGAACGTGAAGAATCTATATAATGCTGATTGATCGTATCGTTCTTGACAAATGGTTTAGAGAATGAGTTCACTGAATAGTTGTTTCCATCTCCGTTGTTGTCGCTGTATGAGAAGCCAAGATCCAATGAGATGGTGCGGCCTCTTTTCGCAAAACGATGGCGCAATTGCAGGTTAGAACCATTTATATTATAACCACTATTATAGCTTGAACCGCTGCTCACAGCCTGGTAGATTGGTGTATTACCATTCCCGTCATTTTTTCCACCCCTGGTAGTTGTAGTAGAACTAGACACGGCGTTCGTGCTCTGCAATGCAAAATTCGGGCGGAAGATCAAAGAGTTCACTGAATCGATCCTGTCTTCAAAATTGAAGCTGAAGCGATGGTTCTCAGAGTTGCTTCTTGAAACTGAACCGGCATCCGTATAGTTTGACGTATCGGCACCAAGAATGGTCTGGGTACGGCTTGAGTTTATTGAATTTGATTTTGGCTGGTTAAATACATAACTGCCGTATGCATCAATTTTAGGGCTCCATACATCACGGTAGTTAAATCCTCCAGACAGAACGGTTCTGACACCGCCACCGCCGCCACCACCGCCGCCGAAGTTACCTCCGCCACCGCCGCCGCCCTGGCCACCACCGCCACGGCCACCGCCGATATTGTTTTCGGTAAAGTTTTGTTTATTAACGTTATTCGCCTGTCCCATAAAGGTCAGCTGCTGGTCGCCGTTCATTTTAGTGAAGTTGAAGCTCTCGTCATACTTCGTATCACCAAAGTCATCTTTTGATCCGATTCCGGCAACGGCTTTACCGAACATGCCCTTCTTTTTATCTTTTCTGGTGGTGATATTGAGTGTTTTTACACGATTACCATCATCAAACCCACTGAATTTGGACTGGTCGCTCATGTCATCAAATACCTGGATCTTGTCGATAATATCCGGAGGCAGCGTTCTTGTAGCCAGTTTAGCATCATCATTCATGAAACGTTTTCCATCAACCAATACACGCTGTACAGCTTCACCCTGGGATTTGATGGAACCGTCTTTCGCCACTTCCATACCCGGCATTTTACGGATCAGGTCCTCTGCAACCGCGTTAGGTTTGGTTTTGAAAGAAGATGCATTGAATTCGGCGGTATCGCCTTTCATACGCATAGCAGATTGAGACACGGTTACCCCTGCCAGTTCATTTGCGGCAGGAATCATGGTAATACTTCCAAGATTTACGCTTGAATTGCTGGCTGAGAAGGTAATATTCTTAGTAAAAGTCTCATATCCATTGAATTTTACCTGAACGATCATTGCGCCAAAACCAATGTTAACGATCGAAAATGATCCATCTTCTTTTGCAAGGCCAAAAACCTCCAGGGAGGAATCTCTAGCATCAAGAACGGTAATGGAGGCATCTTTCAGGGATTGTTTGTTGACTGAGTCAACAAGTTTGCCTTTGAGCGTACCGGAGGTGTTTTGGGCCGACACGGCTAAGCTCATGAAGATGCAGGCGATAAGTGTAACAATTTTGCTCATAAATCCTTTGATTATAATTGAAGGTGCAAAGATACTATGCATCCCTTTTAAATAATGGTTTGTTAAATATCAGCGGCAAGCTACCATGATAGTTGGGTATGACTGTAGTAAAATCGGTGAAAACTTAGATGCGATAGGTAGGGTAATTCCCGTTCTTTTTTTCATCGTGTAAAACCCTGCATTCACCGAATGGGGCGGGTTTCAGGGGCTTTAAGTTATTTTTAACATATGTGAAATATCAAGAGAAAACGAGGGAAGATAATAGGAGTATGTGCGAAGATGACGCACCCTTTATCTTATGGATCTTACGCTTGTTTATGAAGTTTCCCACTATTTTTGTAGAGTTCCTTGTTACATCCATTTTGCACAAAAACAATCAAACCATTATGAGAAACCTTATGTATGTTCTGATGGCGACCTGCCTGGTAATGACTGCCTGCTCATCGGGCCCTGCCAAAACAGACAAACCGGCATCCGACACTGTTGCTGCAATGAAACCGGATTCTGCGGCAAATGTTCTGGACCATTTGTTAGTCGATAATAAAAAAGACCCCGCCTGCGGCATGCCGGTATCAGCCGGTATAGGCGACACAGCGCACTACAAGAACAAAGTACTCGGATTCTGCTCAAAAGAATGCAAGCAGGCTTTTGAAAAAAATCCTGAAGGGCTGATCGCTGCAGCTGAACTGAAGAAATAAGTTGCACCTTTGCAGCGAATTGGTAATTAAGAATTAGTAATTAAGAATTTAGAGGCACAAAATTATTAATTACTAATTATTAACTATTAATTGTCCTGCCCTCAGCCTGTCGGCAAAATTTGGCTATTCCCCGATAGACAACCAGAACAGGAAGCGATTAGCGTCATTTTTGTGTCAAACAACTGTTACCTAACGAATCCTGTACATGCCAAGGCTATCCAACTGTTTATCAATATGCGATCTTTTCAGCGCCCTGCGCCGGAAAAGGATGGTGCTATTGAAATATATTGGTTCACTGGTCTGCTGTTTTTTTCTATTCAGCAATCCTGTTTCTGCAAGACATATTAAGGGGGGTTGGATACAGTACTCTTATATAAGGCCCGGCACCGACGCAAATACTTCTGTTTATGACATCACCGTATATGTGTTCAGGGATTGTACGCAAACGGGACCTATGCCAACCGCGCTCGGGTTTTACGATGCAGTTACTTATGCAAATGTTCAGACGATAACCGGCACGGCCAATGCTTATGTATTGCAAGGCTCGCCGACCAAAACCACTTTCGATCCATGCCTGAATAATAAGCCTGTTATCTGTTACCAGATCTATACCTATTCCACTACTGTTACACTTCCCAATAATAACAACGGTTATATCATTGCAGCACAGGATGCCAACAGGATCACAGGTATCGTTAATATCGTCAACTCTATCACAACCGGAATCAGTTTTGTTGGTACTATTCCCGGGGTCATTAATAATGTGAATTATCATATCAATGCCAGCCCTTCTTTTATTTTTAAGGATACTGCCATTATTTGTTATGGGTCAAAATTTAATTACCAGTTCACTGCAACGGATCTTGACAATGATAGTTTAACCTATTCGTTTGGCAGCGGGATCAATGGAACACAGGGCCTTACCGCCCCACCTTATTCCGCTTTATCTTATACTTCAGGTTTTACGGGTCAAACACCATTAGGCGCCAGCGTAACCATCGATTCCCTTACCGGAATGATCTCGGGCACGGCTCCATCGGCAACGGGTGAATATGTGATCGCGGTATATGTTCATGAATGGCGTAATGGTGAGCTGATCAATTCAACACGAAAGGAACTACAGATCACAGTAGGCAATTGTTCTTTATCGGCGGCAACCTTAAAACCATCTTATATCAATTGTGATTCGTTCGATTTTAATTTTCAAAATGAATCCTTTGCATCCAATATTACTTCTTACCAATGGGATTTTGGTGTCACAGGCAGTAGCAATGATACGTCGAGCAATGCAACACCCAAATACACTTATGCTGATACCGGTTCCTATACAGTCAAGCTTACCGTTAGCAATACATTAGGTTGTACCGATTCTACTTCTGCTCCTGTGAAAGTGTATCCCGGTTTCACGCCATCTTTTTCTGTGGCGGGAAGTTGTTTCCAATCGCCATTTCAATTCACTGACAAAAGCTATATTAAATATGGAACTGCCTCCGGTTGGTCCTGGGATTTTGGCGATCTCGCTACAAACACTGATACATCAAGCAGTAAAAACCCTGTTTACAAATACGCCGGAGCCGGTAATGCAGATGTGTATATGATCATTACCAGCAGCAAAGGTTGTACAGGTTCTTTTTCTACAACTGTGAGTGTAAATCAGAAACCATATATCAATCTTGGATTTACTGATACGCTGATCTGTAGTATTGATAGTGTTCCGTTAAAAGCGCAGAGCAATGGAACTTATCAATGGACGCCTAATTATAATATCTCCGACACAACTATCGGTAACCCTGTTGTGTACCCGAAAGATACCACTGTGTATACTTTAACGGTAAGAGAACAGGGTTGTGTAGATAGCGCAAAAGTGAAAGTGAATGTGCTGCAGTTCGTTACTGTTAAACTTGGTTTGGATTCAGGTATTTGTAAAACTGACAGTATCATTTTACGGCCGGTTAGCCATGCGCTTAGTTACAAATAGCGTGAATCAACCAATGCAAACAGTATGAGCAGTAATACAGTAAAATATCCCGTGGTGGCGCCATTGGTTACTACTACCTATTATGTTACTGCCAACCTGGGCTATTGCCAGGATAGTACGAAGATCAAAATAAATGTTTCGCCATACCCGAAGGTTTTTGCGGGCAATGATACTACGCTCTGTTTTGGTAACCGGATACAACTCAAGGGAACGATCACAGCCAATTCTTTTGCATGGGGTACTGCCAACACGTTAATAAATACCAATACATTAACGCCGGTTGCAGGTCCAACTAAAACAACTGCATATACGCTCACTGTAAAAGATACCGCTTATTGCCCTAAACAGGTTAGTGATACAGTAATTGTAAAAGTGATACAACCCGTTAATCTATTTGCCGGCAAAGATACTTCCGTCACCGTTGGTCAGCCCCTGCAACTGCTTGCCAGCGGTGGAGACACGTCTTACTCGTATCTATACAACTGGACCCCGGCCAGCTTTTTAAGTAATTCATCATTATTTAATCCGGTTGCTACCATAACCTCAACTTCCATTGATTCGATACGGTACAGTGTAAAATTCACCACGCCCGAAGGTTGTACAGCCACTGATGATATATTGGTGCAGGTATATAAAAAAGGCGCGGAGATCTATGTGCCAACAGGTTTCACGCCAAATGGTGACGGGCACAATGACCTGCTCCGCCCCGTGCTCATAGGAATAACGCAATTTGATTTCTTTAACGTGTATAACCGCTGGGGGCAATTGCTATTCTCTACCAACCAAAGAAATGCAGGATGGGATGGTTTTTACAATGGCACCGCGCAACAAAGTGGAGCGTATATCTATATGACGCAGGGTAAGGATTTTGCAGGCAAGACGGTCTATCGTAAAGGCACGGTTGTATTGCTGCGGTAAATGTTTTATTTTTCTTTCAGGAATATCACTACTGTTTATGGCAAAGGACATTGGCTCGCATCTGTCAGATAGCATTGAGGTGTCTGTTGAAAAAGATGTAATACCAAACCCCGAAGAAGCGTTTAACTGAACAAGTATTCTACGTCTTCCTTGGTAAGGCTCTTTACAAATCCTTCATCATCTGTGATCAGGTCTTTCGCGAGATTGCGTTTACGTTCCTGGAGTTTTAATATTTTATCTTCCACCGTATCCGTACAGATCATACGATATGCAAAAATATTTTTGGTCTGGCCAATGCGGTGAGTACGATCAATGGCCTGTTGTTCTACAGCGGGGTTCCACCATGGATCTACGATGTAAACATAATCTGCGGCAGTTAAGTTCAAGCCCACACCCCCGGCTTTTAAAGAGATCAGGAACACTCGGCAATTCTCATCGTTCTGAAAACGCGTGATGGCTTTTTCTCTTTCTGCTACGGTACTGCTTCCATCAAAATATTCATAGTCTACCCCGAGCTCTTTCATTTTTTCTTTGATCAATGCCAGCATTCCTAGGAACTGTGAAAAGATCAATGCTTTGTGGTTGCTGATATTCTCTGTGATCTCTCTTCCGATCTCTTCCAGTTTTACAGATACATTCGGGAAACGTTCTTCTTCTTTTACAATTGCCGGGCTATCGCAGATCTGGCGAAGCTTCATTAATCCCTGTAAAATGGTGAGTTGAGATTTTTGTATTCCCTGGTTCTCTACCACGCCCAATATTTTATCGCGGTAATCGTTGCGGTAGGCGTCGTAAATTTTTCTTTGTTCATCACCCATTTCGCAGAACAGAACCATTTCCTGTTTTTCGGGAAGATCTTTAGCAACCTGTTCTTTGGTTCTGCGGAGAATGAATGGATATAATAATTTCCTGAGATGATCTTTCTGTTCTTTCTCTCCGAACTTATCTATCGGCACAGAGAATTCCTGTTTAAAGAATTCCACACTGCCCAGCATACCGGGGTTTAAGAAATTCATCTGCGCAAAAATATCAAACGTATTATTCTGCAAAGGTGTACCGCTCAAACACAAACGGTTCTTTGCTTTCAACAATCCCGCTGCCTTGGTTACTTTGCTTCCGGGATTTTTAATTGCCTGGCTCTCATCCAATACCACGTAGTCGAAATTCACATCTACAAACTGTTTGATATCGCTGCGAAGCGTACCATAGGTTGTAATGATCACATCAATAGAAGTGCTGGCAAGGCTTTCACGCGAACGGTTGCCGCCGTGGTGTACAGAAAAAGTAAGCGAAGGTGTGAATTTCGTTATTTCATTCTGCCAGTTGAACATCAATGTTGTGGGACAAACCACCAATGCTTTCAGACGACCATTCTCTTCTTTCAGGTGATGAAGGAAACTGAGGGCCTGTATGGTTTTACCCAATCCCATATCATCGGCCAATATTCCACCCCATTGCACTTCACGCAAATAGTTGAGCCATTGAAAACCACTTTCCTGGTATGGCCGCAAGATCTCTTTCAAGTGCGCAGGTGCAGCGATCTCTTTGATGGAGTGATTGCCTTTCAGGCGTTCATATTTTTCTTCCAGCTGAAAAAACAATTCTTCTTCATCGCGCTGCAGGTACAATTCTTCAATAACACTGAAATGGTATTTGCTCAGTTTCATATTGCCTGACTTACCATCGCCTACGCGAAACAGCAGGGAATATTTTTTTATCCATTCTTCGGGAAGGATACCGAGTGTGCCATCTTCCAGTTGTACAAACTGTTGTTTATTGCCCAACGCTTTTTTTACCTCTTCAACCGTCACTTTCTGTTCACCAAACAGTATTTCTATTTTGGCATCAAACCAATCAGTATTGCTGCTGATAAATATTTTGGTTGATGGTTTGGCTGTGTTGAAACGAAAATTTTTCAATGCTTCAAATCCAAAAACAGGAATGTTCATTTCCTTCACCGCATCCACAAATAAAAAGAACCAGTTGTTGCGTAATACATCTGTGCCTTTCAAAGCCAGCACATGACCTTCTGCAGGGCGTATAAAAGCGGAGTGCAGTGACTCGATCTTCTGCACAAATTCTTTTTCTACTTCCAGGTTCCGCTGTATCACCAATAATTTATCGGCTATCGGTAAAATGATCTTTTCCTTGTCTGTGGTGCGAACATCATATCCGCGATAATTAAACACAGGCTGGAACAAAAGGTATTCCCCTTTTTCTTTCAGCATGATCTTTACTTCAGGCTTGATGTCTTTTACCTCTTCCTTCTGCACATTGGTAAAATGTACATTGTATTCTTTTGACAATGGCAGGATGAACTGCTGCAATTGTGTTGCCCAATCCTCCGCCGCAATTGCAATCTTGCCGGTTGGCAGGAATTTTTCTACCAGGCCAATATCTTCCGGTCGTTGCCAGGTAAAGAATTGGTTATGGTATTGGAACAGCAGCGCAGATTCACTTTCATTATCAGAAATATTCAGATCCGCCAACGGCAGTTTAATCCGGCAGTCGATCTCATATTTACCGTTGGCATAATTCACTTCAAACTCGGGACTGATAAATTGTTCAACCAGCTCAGCCTGTAAAAGATTAGCCGTGGTAAATGTTTTTTTCGGTTGCAGGTAAAACACAAACTTACTTGGCGCCAGTTCGGTAAATATTTTTTTGAACTTGGGATGCAGGTATTCGTTGATCAGGTGGCGGGTTTCTTCCGGCAACTCATCATTGTGTTGCTGGATGATATTTTCCCAAATGCCACTGAATGGAGAGTTTCGGTTTAAGTAACGGCCCACTTCACCCGGCATCAATTTGCGCAATTGTTGCAGCAACATTTTATCATCTTCACTAAATACTTCGGTATTGATGAATTTTGCGAGATCGAGCTTAACTGTTTTCGTGATATATTTTGTCAGGTCCTCATCTGCTTCTCCCTGAACGGCTTCCAGTTGAACATAAGGATATTGCTGTTCTGTTGCAGTAATAACCACGCCAAGTTTTAATATCGTTTTTGCGGATTCTTCTTCCGCTACCGCTACCTGTGTGGTATTACCATCCTGCTCAACCGGCTGCGGCCTTTGTTCTGTAACAGGATTAAGAGAAACGCGTTTGATGGATGTATCGAGCACACGCAGAAACGGTTTGCCATCGGTATACGTAAATTCAAATTTTCCTTTCAGGTCATCGCTCAGAGAATAACCATAGAGCGCGAGCAGTTTATTTTTTTCTTTGTCCCAGTTGCGGATGCTATCGAAATAATTAGGGCCGTAATTATGCAGCAATTGCAAGAGCACAATATTCTTATGTATGCACAACGGGTGTTCGGTATCGCTCTGACAGGTGCAGCTTGTATCAAAATTTCTTTCCTCGTTCTTTTGTATCACCACTTTGAACGGTTCGCCTTCATATTCAAGTTCTGCCTGTACACGTTCATCTTTTGCTTCAATAATATTGCTGCGTGTACTACGTAAATAATTTTCTGCGGCCTCAAAATTTTCCTGTGCCGATAACATCCGGATCAGCTTCAGTTCGAGCTGTTTCATTTTTACCACTGTGTGGCGCTGGTCGTAGATGGTTTCTTTATCGCCCAATAAATTTTTATCAAGCATATCCTGCAGGTGAAACAATGCACCGGCTTTGTGACGACAGATCTCTGATAAATTATAAGGGCAACTGCAACGGAGCGATAAGGTCTTCGGATCTTTGAACTGGTTAATGTGCACTTTGTAAAAAGTTGCATAACCATCATCCTTTACCCTGAAAATAACTGAGGCCATGAGGTCATCATACTCAACCAGCTCCACATTGCCCAGGGCATGGATCTTTTTACCGCGGCGGATCACTTCCTCGGTACCGCTGTTGTAAATATGTTTGACCAGGTAGGGTAAAGCCATGGAGCAGTTTGTGATTTGTAGTTTGTGGTTTGTAGTTTTTTAGTTTGTGATTGTTTAGAACATGCAGGGTGAATTTAATTTTCAGACCGCTAGTCCAAACTACAAACCACAAACTACAAACCACAAACCCGAAAGGGCAATTTGCAAAACTAACGGAAAGGGAACCGCTTTGCGAAAAGAAATGAAAGAAATCTCGGGTAGAAAACGAAAATTTAAGATTTGTTATACTATTACAAAAATTATTTTTGAAATAGCCAAGCATTTGTTACCGGGAGATGAAACAAATGCGTTACTTGCAAAGTTTTTGCATTCCATTCTTACAGAACAAGATCACCATCTTTATAAAAAGGAAGAACATTGGCAGCATCGGGCGTTACGCAATATTCAAGATCAGACTCTAAACCATATGAGGCCAACCTATGCCAATGGGTTGTTCGGCGGATAAAACTGAACATATTTTTTTTATGTAGTTCATACATATCCAAAGCCATTAAACTACTATCGCAATGGATGGTGAAATGATCCTGGATCTGTTGTATAACTGCTCCTGCAAACAAAGCATCTTCGAGGTTGAACCTGTCTTTCCATGCAGAGCAACCGAGGATCACATTCTTTTTTTGAGAAGACAGATAATCACAAACAGCAGACAGATTCGGAAAGGAACCCGTAACCACTTCTGAGGCCCCGCAATTTAACGCCATATGTAAAAGGCGTGTGCCGTTAGTGGTAGTAAGCACCAAAGTTTTTCCTTCAATAAAGGAACGCGGATACTCTGCAGGAGAATTTCCATAGGCCAGACCCGGTATCACTTTACCGTCTCTTTCACCTGCCGTAATGCCTCCTGTCGTTTTGCCGATCTCGATGCATTTATCAACCGAGTCAACTGGTATTACACGTGCCGCGCCATTATACAAAGCGGTCGCAATGGTTGATGTGGCGCGGAATACATCAATAACCACAACAATACTGTTAGTGATATCATAGATATCAAGTAATCGTGGCGACAGAACGGTATGCAGGAAAGGCTTTTGATCCATGGCCTGCAAAGATAAGGAGAAGGGAATATTGAATGTTGAACACCGAACAAGGAATGTTGAATGTTGAAGTGTTGAACTCCGATCGGTGGTCGTCTTTGCGAGGCACGAAGCAATCTGTATTACAAATAGCAAATACTCCAAATTTCGAAGCACAGATTGCTTCGTTCCTGCCAATGACGACACCCTACGCTTTTTTCGTGAGTATCAACAGTTCATTCGCCTGTATCTCTGTAACATCCCGTTTCACTCCCTGTTTATCGGTATAGTTACGGTTGATCAGTTTTCCTTCAATAGCCACTTCGATCCCTTTTACGAGGTATTTTTCGGCGATCTCGGCGAGTTTGCCCCAGGCCACTACATTGTGCCATTGCGTTTCTGTTACTTTTTCGCCTTTGGCATTTTTGTAATTTTCATTGGTGGCCACTCTCAGGTGTGCTACTTTTTTGCCATCGGTGAGGGCTTTAATTTCAGGAGCCTGACCGAGATGCCCGATCAGCTGCACTTTGTTTTTCATTGCATTCATAATATGTATTTTAAGATCTTTTTTGACCGTATTACACTATTAGCTGCTTGAGGATTACTGTACAAATATGAACAGGAAATAAAAACAGAACGATAATTAAACGTTTACTTGCGTATGTAAGTGTTTGTAAACGCTTATGAGAAGTATTTCGAAAGAAAAATGATTGAATATTCCGGTATTATTATTGCAATAGCTTATAGCGTAAAACAGGTATTATGGCAACCCTTTCAGATATCGTATCAAAAGACAAATTAGTACTGATAGATTTCTTCGCCGAATGGTGCGGTCCATGTAAAACCATGGCGCCCATACTAAAAGAAGTAAAAACAAGGATAGGCGATAAAGCGACGATCCTGAAAATGGATGTAGACAAAAATCCGCAAACTGCATCGGATTACCAGATACAGGGCGTTCCCACTTTTATTCTTTTCAAAGAAGGTAAACCGGTCTGGCGGCAATCTGGGGTGGTTTCGGCGAAACAATTGCAGCAGGTGATTGATCAGAATGAGTGATCTCACAAGTATCTGTAAAAGAATCTTTGAGCATTAGCGTTCAGGCCGCTTAAGCGTCCCGACCGGGTTTTCTAAAAAATAAGTAGATTAGTGCAGGCTATCAACAGGTTTTTATGAATATATGTTTGGCACTGCTTGGTTTATGGATGTTTGCTTCGCATGGTAATGAACCTTTGCAATCTGTCCGTTCAAAAAACATCAGTGACAAAGAGGTATATGATACCACTTTTTTAATAAAAAGATCAAAGGATACTATCTACAACGGAGTTGACTATCACTTCTTTTACAATGTTTATATTGATACCAACCGGAATTCAAAAAACCATCAATTACTTGGCGATTTCTTATTTACCCAGGATCAAAACATCGATGCATACAACGAGCGCATAAAAAAAAGAAAGATCGCACTCAGCAAAATTCCATTAGATGATCTCCCGCGTGAATGGGTTCCGCTCTACCTGTACAAAAACAAATATTACGTATACAAGCCCTCTGATTTGGGTAACCTCGGCAGGCGAATTGTGAGTGATTCCTTACTGATGTTCTGGTTCGTAGATGGACCGATGCCCTATGTACTGCAATCCGTTTCAAAAAAAGATAATGACACATGGGAAATTCGCAGCAAAGATTATTTTGTGAGGATGGAAGGATTTATACGCCCCGAGATCCTGAACATATACATCATCGACAAGGAAAATAGAATAGCCGTTTGGGAATATAAAAGCGAAACCGAAAAAAAGTTCAATTATGAACTCTATATCCCGAAGGAGAATATTAAGAATTTTGATATGATCGTGAATGAATCTGATTCAAAAATGCCGGAGTTTGATTTTGACCAACCTGATTTCAAAAAACTATTGAGAAAAAAAACGGGGAAATAACCCTTGTTTCAGCGTATTAATACGTTACGCAATTTCGATTTCACTGAATATATTAGCGGACTGTTTGTAACCTGCCATCAAAATCCCAGATATGATCGCAGAAACCAAAGTTTGCCTTAATTGCAACCACCACATTAACGGACGTGCAGATAAAAAATTCTGTAATAATTTTTGCCGCAACGCACATCACAACCAGTTGAACAGCGATGGCAATAATTATATCCGCAACATTAATCACAGTCTTCGAAGGAACCGGCGTATACTTGAGGAACTGTTATCGCCGGCAAAACTCATCACGAAAACAACCAAACGCATCATGCAGAATAAAGGTTTTAGTTTTCATTACTATACCCATTGTTCTGCAAATAAAAAAGGCAACCGGTTTCATTTCTGCTATGAATATGGATATAGGGTTGTAGGAAAGGAGCAGGTGCTGATCGTAAGAAAAAAATGCGGGTAATTTTTGAAAAGTTTAAAACTTTCCAAAAGTTCTAATTAATAATATGAACCAAGAGTTGAAACTACATATAGTTAGGATTGTAGAGGCGTAGCCTCGATCCTTATTGTAGCAACGGATTTTAATCCGTTGAACAGGAAAATTGAGAGTTCCGTGAGAACCGTAGGTTCGATCCATATATGCATCGTGCCTACGGCACTCTCGAACCGAGTTGGATTACAAACAACGGATTAAAATCCGTTGCTACAATAAGGACCGAGCCGATGGCTCTAGTCAATCCTTGATTCGCATTAATAACTGATCTTAACTTTCACAACACCCGCCGCAAGCATATCGATCTTTTTAGCAGCGGTTTTGGTAAGATCAATAATTCGCCCGGCAACAAATGGACCGCGGTCATTCACGCGTACTTTCACAGTTTTACCGTTTGCGAGATTGGTTACTTTAACTTTGGTGCCAAAAGGAAGTTTCTTATGGGCTGCAGTGAGTTCAGATGAATTATAGATCTCGCCGCTCGAGGTTTTTTTCCCGTTATAGGTTTCTGCATAGTAAGATGCCATTCCTGTTTCTGTGCCGCTTTCTCCAGGTATCGCTTTGCGATGACAGGAACTTGCCAGTATCACAACGATGAACGTAAACAGGAATGATCTTTTCATCATGCTACAAATCTATCCTGCCGTATCTGCAGGAGGAAGCATTTATTTTCAACAAATGGAAATTATTGTTAATAACGTAAGACAAATTTGCCACAGACAACACAGATTACCACAGAGGTCTTTCTGTGTTAATCTGTGTAATCTGTGGCAAAAAAAATTATGCGAACGGAGCTTTCACGATTTTGGCTTTCACCGGTGTATTGCGGATATCAATAAAGATCTCGCTGTCTAATGAAGAATGGCCGGTAGCCACATAACCCAGACCTACCGCTTTTCCTAAAGAAGGGGCCTGTGTGCCGCTGGTTACTTTACCGATCGTATTTCCTGATGCATCTTTGATCAGGTAATCATGACGTGGTATCCCGCGATCTATCATTTCAAAACCCACCAGCCTGCGTGTAACACCTTCTGCTTTTTGTTTTTGAAGAATTTCTTTCGCGGTAAACTCTTTGGTGAACTTGGTGATCCAGCCCAGGCCACCTTCGAGTGGAGACGTGGTATCGTCAATATCATTTCCGTATAAACAATAACCCATTTCTAAACGCAAAGTATCCCTGGCACCTAAGCCGATGGGCTTTAATCCCTGTGGCCCGCCTATCTCAAAAATAGCATCCCATATTTTTTCGGCAGCTCCGTACTTGTCTTCAAAATAAATTTCTACGCCGCCAGATCCTGTGTACCCTGTTGCACTCACCACCACATTGTCCACGCCGGCAAATTTACCTTTGGTGAATGTGTAGTATTTAAGGTTCATGATATCCGTATCAACCAACGGTTGTAAAATTTTTGTTGCGTTTGGCCCCTGTATAGCAAGCAGGCAGGTCTTATCGCTGATGTTATGCATTTCAACACCTTCTGTATTGAATTTACTGATCCAGTTCCAGTCTTTATCAATATTAGAAGCATTCACCACCAGCATGTATACTTTGTTTTTTTCAATGCAATACACGATCAGGTCATCCACGATGCCCCCCTGTTCGTTTGGCAGGCAACTATACTGCGCCTGTCCATCTGCTATTTTAGATGCATCGTTGGATGTAACGCGCTGGATCAGATCAAGTGCTTTTTCCCCTTTCAGCATAAACTCGCCCATATGGCTCACATCAAATATTCCGGCATTTTTACGAACCGCAGCGTGTTCATCATTGATGCCTGTGTAGCTGATCGGCATATTGTAACCGGCAAATTCAGCCATTTTTGCGCCCAGGGCGATATGCTTTTGCGTGAACGGGGTATTTTTCATTCGTTAGATTATTGTACCGGCAAAAATAGGTGAAGATGGGTGTTCGTCCCAACACGAATTAGGAACACGAATTAGGAACACGAATTAGGAACACGAATTACACGAATTGGCACGAATAGAACCCTGCAATCATAGGTCCGCTCAAATTATCAGCAATCATTCGTGCTAATTCGTGTAATTCGTGTAAGTAAAAAAGCAGCGGGATCTCCGCTGCTTTCAGATATATCGCTATAAGTCCTCTACTCTTCTGTCAGTTTATATTTGAGCTTTTCGCCAAGGGATTTGAGCCTGTAATAAGCTTCAGGATCATTTTGCCTTCTGTCCATTCGTATAATTAATTTGCCGGGGTAGGCCTGCACATAAAAATTGCTGTGGTCGTCTAATGTGATGTCGCCATCCATTCTTGCATGGGCGAATACATCGTGGGTATGTAATTCCTGGTCGATGAATCTTTGTATGCGGTAGGTCTTGTTCCTTGCATAATATGCTTTGATCTCGTAGATACTGCTGTTTTCTTTTACGCGGATAGAAATATTCTTTCCATTTGTTACCCAGGTCCAGCGGAACACATGACTTACAAACCAAACAGTTCCGATAAAAAGCAGGAGAACAACCAGTAATACTTTTCTCATAACGTTTTTTTTGTGCCGGTTTTTAAGAAGTAAGGGAAGAACCCCATCCTGTGATCAAGACAGGGTTCTTGAAATCCCAACTTCAACCGAGTTTATAATACCATTTGCATAAATGCGATCCTTGATACTTCCGCAGCAGGTTGGTTTTCTTCCGCTTCATTCACTTTTTCTGCTGCTGCTGTTTTCTCTACATGCGGAGTAATGCTATAAGTTGTGGCTTTCTGGTAACGATACTTTGTGGTATCCACCGGCTTTTCCAGTTCTTTTTTCAGGTCCTCCGCTTCTTTTTGTTTTTTATCGTATTCTTTTTTCAGTTCTTCTTTGCTCTTTTTGTATTTTTCTACTGCATCGTTCTGGTTTTCTTCCTCGTCGTTGGATTCCTGTTTAGGTTTTTTCACTCTTTCCAAACCACCTGCTGTCATAATATATTCAACATCTGAGTGCCAGTCTTCATAGTTACTGCTCCATTCTTCATCAAAATCCCAATCGTTTCTGCCTGCACTGATATGGAAGGAATTTAACCTGCGTGAAACTGCGCCTTTGATCACGATCTTTTTACCTACGGGGATCTGCATGATCACGGTAACGTGCTGGTTGCGGAACCTGGTTCCCTTCTGAAGTGAGAATCCCCTGTCCAGGTAGATCAAACTATCCTGTTGTGAAAGACTGTAATGTATCTGCTGCACATTATGCAAGGCTGCTGTTTCATCGGGACCATTACTGTATTTGTTTGCAGTGATATGGTATAGTGAGTCGTTACTCTTTACCAGGTGCAAGGCTACATTGTTCAGGAAAAGGCTGTCATCACTCATATTCATCACACCGTCCATTTTAAACCAACGGCCATATACTTTCACTTTGGTATCGGGAACATTAACAATCAGTTTACCGGTAACAGGTTGTGAGATGGTATATTCCTGTTTGTCTTTGGCTGCCGCATCAAAATTGCGTGCAATAGAGGCTGCGAGTATTCCGCCACTTACCAAACCGATCACCCATAATCCTGCGAATGTAAAGCCGATGTATTTGTTGCCGGATTTAACACCCATGATCCTGCGGATGATCCATGTGATGAATGCTACTACCGGTACGCCAAGGAACAATAACAATGTCAGCCATGCAAGCACATTCTGCCACATTCCTTCGAGGAAAAAATTCTTTAAAGGGAATACACCGATACCTGCTACCATTGCTGCTATCAAGGCAACCAGTAAGGCGAAAGCTATTACACCTGCAACAAATAAGAAGAATGCTTTGAACATGATGCCGATGGCGCGCCCGATCCTGCTACCGCTGCTCCTGGCTACATAAGCCGCTTCGGCGCCGAACTGCTGTCCTTTCTGGCCAACTGTGTTTCCAAACTCCTGTCCGAATTGTTGTGCTTTGTCTTTGAATTCACCGCCCCATTTCTCCGCACGTGATTTAAATCCTTCAAGGTCTTCCTGTATGGTATTCTTGATCGTGTTAAGGTCTACTTTCTCACCACGCATTTCTAATTTTTCTGAAGCGCTTTTGGCTTCAGGGATCACGGCCCATAAGATAGCATAGGCTACGAATAGTGTTCCGCCGAAAGATCCGAACATAATACTTGGGAAAGGATCGCCATCAAACCAGAATGCACTTCTGAAGATGGAACTTACGATGCCCGCTACCAGCGGTAGTGCAAATACTAAGCGCGGGATCCATACGGCGATATCAAAATAAGACGCGATACCGCTTGCCACACCTGCAATCACTTTTTCTTCCGGGTTACGATACAAACGTTTGGTGGAAGAAGTGTTATTGAGCGCCCTTGAAGGAAGGATGATCCATAACAATATATATAGTAGTATACCTGTACCTGCGCCGAAGCTCATCAATGCGAATACCAATCTTACAATAGTTGGATCGATACGTAGATAACTTGCCATTCCACCACACACACCGCCTAAGATCTTATCGTTCTCATCACGGTATAAACGGCCGCGGGGTTGTTCTGTAGTATAGGTGGTATAGTTTTGTCCGCCGCTATTACCGCTGCTAGCTTTTTCGCTACCTAATTGTGATTGCACTTTTCCTTCTTCGCCTTCGAAGTCTTCGGGGCGGCCCATGCTGGCGATGATATGGTTCACTTCATCATCGGTGATGCAGGTGCTGCCTTTTTTCAGGCTCTCACCAAACAGTTCTGCGATACGGCCCTCGATGTCGTTAATGATCTCGTCACGTCCCTCCTCATCAGCAAAGAACCTGCGCAAACTTTCCACATACTGCTTCAGCATGTCGTAGGCAGACTCCTCGATGGGGATCACCCTGCCCTGAAAGTTTATATTAATTACCTTTTTCATGTCAGTTCAATTTTATGGTTGGTTAAGGTTGGGATTGGTTTTCATCGGATGCTGCGGTTTCCACCGGTTGCGTAAGCGCGTGAACTGCATCGGCAAGTTCCTGCCAGGTTCTTTCGAGTTCGCTGTAGAATTCGAGGCCTTTGTCTGTCATAACAAAATACTTACGTGGCGGGCCGCTGTTACTTTCCACCCAACGGTAGGTAAGCAATCCTGCATTTTTTAATCGGGTAAGCAATGGATAGAGTGTGCCCTCCAGAATATGGAGGTTGGCTGATTTCATCCGCTCTACCAGGTCACTCGGGTAAACCTCGCCCTGGCGTATGATGGACAAAATGCAAAACTCCAATACACCCTTTCGCATCTGACTTTGTGTGTTCTGAATATCCATAACCGGAGTTTTTTGTCCCCGCTAAAAACGGGGCACGTGTGATTGAATGAATGCTGTTCTGTTAGAAGGGTTCGGCTTAAGCGTAATGCCTTCTGGCTATCCTGTTTCTACGTGTGCGCTCCAGGTTCCAAAGATCTACCACGCCAAAGGCGTTTTTCTGGTTGATGTGGGGGGCGTTAGTGGCTACAGTTTCTTTTACTTCATTAACCAGGTTTTTAAGTTCGTCTTTTCCCAGGTTGACTAAGAAGTTTGTGTTTTGCGTTTTCATGATCTTTTTATTAAAATGTGTTGAATATTGTTTTTAAAGGTTGGTTGAGGTTTTGTGCTCTTCATCTCCTTTGACAACACAAAGATGGGATATTATTTGGTACTATGCAACACCGAGTACCATGTTTTTTTCAGTAATAGGTAGCCGACTGTAACTGGTTTAATATAAAACACTATTTATCAATTAGTTATCAATTTTACGAAAATCAGGTAAATGTCAGGCGGTAGTATTTCGTGACGAATGGCAATTACATCGAAAAGACCACAAGAAAATGGCTTATAACTGCCTGAAAATCACCAATGTTTGGAAATATCGTTGATAATAAGGAACTTAGAAAGATAAAATGGGCTAATATTTAGCCGTTGAAAGAATGGAAGGAATATTAGGATTGATTCATTAAAATGAGAATGCAGTAGCGCCAACTACTGCAATACATAAAGTTTGAGGTCAAACTTATGGGTAATGTAAATATAAACATTATCCATGAGAAGGACTATTATTTGCCTAATACTGTTAACGCCTATTTCCTGTAAAGTCATAAAGACAGATTATTCAAGCGCTACTTTTATATTTATTTGTGCCACAGGTTCGAGAAACGCCCCCATAGATACATCTGGGGCATCGTCGGCACCTATTACTGACACATCATCGTGGGATGAGCTTTTAAAAACAAAAATAACACCAACTCCCCCCGTGAAGGAAGTATATGTACGACCTAATGGACGGCCCGGAGTTTCACATTGGTAGGTTTATTGGAACCCATTTAATTTATCTGAAAAATATTTGGCATTTAAGGCTATAGCCACTCGATAACCTGATTCATAGGCTTTGTTAATTATAGGGATTAACCTTTTCTCTTTAAAATTAGGTTTAAAACTTTCCCAATCGTCCCCAGTCCTAATTCCGTCTGTCACAATGCCAATTATATATCCTTTGTCATTGTATATTGGTGATCCGGAAAACCCTACGTCCATCTTCCCTAACATAAAATATGCATTATCATCGGCATACAAGAAAAAAGATTGAGCATCAATTTCACGTAGCCCGTTTACATCGATAAATCCAACTGAATAAATATTATCTTTTTCTTTTGGGGCTGTATAATCAAATTTTGGTTTACTAATATTTGTATTTTTTTCTAGTTTAAGAACTATAAAATCAGAAATCTGATCGCCATCCCATTTATTCTTTGTAAAAGAATATTGTCCATTTTGATATTTGTAATGTATATCTACCTTTATTTTACTATATGAGTATTTTTCATCTCCTTGTATTTCTCTAAAGTTGTAATAAACTATTATACTGTCTATTTTTGTCTTGTCGTTAAAATCACCATGTCTATATAATGAATGCCTACATGTAACAAAATATTGTGAGTTCAAAAAAAATCCTCCTGAGTATTGCACTTTAGACGAATCGTTTTCGGTAAAATAGATCATGCAGTTACCGAATTGACTACGGGCTTTTAAAAAGTCAAATTTCTGAGAATATACACTTAAACTAAATAAAAGGATAAGGAGAGCAGAGAGTGAGTATTTCAATATATAGTTGTTGAATTGCAAGTAAAATACAATATTCCAGGATATTGTAATGAAACATTCTACTTGCCTTTCTTAACTAATGGAGTATTAAGGGCGCGTGTAAGCAGTTCGTCAAAAGTGCCCTCAACCTTTATCTTTTGGGAATACTTACCTGTTTTGGTATTACTCCCATTCGCTTTCTTCTTTGTGGTTGTCGTTGTTTTCTTCTTTGGGCTTGCCATGTATCAGGTGCTTATATTTTAGCCGTCCTTCGGGCTTGCTCAAAGATAGTTCAAAGCGTTCATAGTCTTTTATGCCACGGTTATTGTATCGGAATGCGTATTCTTCGCAGTATGCTTGCAGGTGCTTATAACTTACTTGGTGATAGATGCCATAGATACCCCGTTTCATTACACCCCAAAAGTTTTCTATGTTGTTGGTGTGCACGTCACCACGAACATATTCACGGCGGCTATGAATAACGCTATCGTGTTTATAATCTTCTAATCCTTCTTTGTAATGGTTTGCGCCGTCTGTAAATAGCCATGAGTTCTTAGCCACTACCTCTTTAACGTGCTTCTTAATCTTATCCCCGTTGGTGCTATCAAATACTTTCACCACTACATTGCCTTTACGTGCTACCAATCCCAATACCATTCCTTTATTACTGGATGTATTCTTAGCCGCTAAACGCCATTTACGTTCTTCTGGGCTTAGATGGCTCATATCAGTGCGAAATTTTCTTGACATATACGTCTCGTCAGACTCAATAATTCCCTCTAATTTAATCGGTGTTTTGGGCTTCATTACACCACGCATACGATGCAGCATAAACCACGCTGTACGCTGTGTAACGTTTATATCCTTCGCGAGCTGGCAACTGCTAATACCCTTTTTGTGTGAACTCATTAAGTACATGGCAGCTATCCAAAGGTGTAGATCCTTTTTAGTGCTTTCAAAGAAAGTGCCTGTAGTTACTGTGTAGTCCTTCCGGCAATCCTTATTGCCACACCTGTAACGCTTGCCGTCTTTGAGTTTGTAATAGTGGTTAGACTGGCAGAACGGACAGGTGGGACATCCATCCCAACGTTTAGCCTCTAAGAAGTGGCGAGCGGCTGCATCATCCGGCAAAGCTTTTAGTAGAGCAGGTAAACCCTTGAAATTTAGTACCATAGAGTAGGTGTTTGCATAATTCAAAAACATTACCTACCTTGCGGTAAGTAAAAGTGGGTGACTATCCGGTAACGATCCGGAAACTGCGCAGTCCAAGTGCGCCGTTTTTCCTCTTAAACCATAGCCACCATTTTTATCTGAACTCATAAAAACCGTTAACGTCGCCCTCGAAAAGCTGTTAGCGGTTTTTTATTTGTTGATAGTGAAACAATATTCATTATTCTCATTTAAAGATCGTTTAAAGGCTTTCCCAGTCCCGTGATTGACACTCAATACAGATGAAACGTTCTTGGCTGTTTTCTTTCTATCGCTGTTATATTTAGGGTCGAGCTCATACAACCTGTTATTAATTTGGTTTGTGGACATGGGAACGTTACTCTCATTCAGCACAAATTTTATCTTCCCAATAATCGTATCGCTTTGATTATAGAATCGACTTAAGAGGACTTTATTTAACGGGGCGAAAGCATCCTTAAATGCATCGGTCGCTGGTTTCATTACATCAATAGATGCCGAAACTGGAGCCCCTAACTCCCTTAGTTTAGCTAATGCGCTTCTTTCTCTGCTTTCAGCATCTTGCTTATCCTGCCGTGCCTTATCAAGTCGTTTGGTATAGATTTCGATAAAGTCGGCAATCTCGTCATCAAGTATTTCTATAGTCTTAGACATGGTTTGTGCGTTTGTTTTTCAAAGGTACTAAAAATATAGTACAATCCAAATAAAATACGCAAATCGCTCACTTTGGTACTAAATTGATAGTATCAATATACTGAAAATCAATAAATTATACCTTGAAAATATTTATTTGGTACTAAATCAATAGAAGAAATTGCCTTTTACTCCGCTTTTCTTCTCTGTTTTTAGCTTCCCAGCCTTGACCATTTGATTAAGCATGACAGCTAAATGTCTTGTGAGATAATAGCGTTCTTCATCGCTCTTGTTGCCATACAATAACTCAATGATTTGCGCTGTTTGCATAGGCTCACCAAAGCCTGTAATTAGTTCTAATACTAACTCACGTGTTAGCGTTGGGTTATCGGGAATAACCTGTGGTAGCGGCTCTTTGAAGTCAATCCATGAGGCACGAGCGGCGCGAAGGTTGGCTAATATTGTTTCATGCTGTGTTATCTGTTTGTCCAGTTCAGCAATGATCTTTTCGGGGAATACTTTTAGCTTAATCATGCATCTAATATACTTGATTAATCAATTAATCTTGCGATATTTAGATTAATAACAGGCTTGTGGTCTTTTCGATGTAGATGCGTGACGAATGGTATATCTGCAGTTTCCCGTTTTTTTCACATGTAAACAGCTTTTAGGTATCCGGGGGCTTTAGTGCTGGCAGCTTCATTGCGGCTTCGGTATTACAGGTGTTTTACCTTACAGTTATAACATAGTTCCCATACACTTCACATACATTTTCATATAAAAATGTATGTGAAGTGTATGGGAAATGTATGTGAACTGTGTGCTAAGCCTATTATAAATAGGTAGGAATTACGGTTTATATAGACAATGTGTCCGCGGGGTGGCAACGGTTAAGAAATCGGGATACAATCCGCCGGGAGGTTTGAAAAACAGGTTATCCGGAAGCCTGCGGGGAAAATGAAAAAAGGTTACGACCTCTCCCGCTCCTTGTCTGTTCCTATGAAGGCCTCTATAAAGGAAGAAACCAAACTAACCACAAAGCTGAAGATCAACGCGGTAAACCAACCATCTACTGTAAACCCGCTAACAAGTGCTGCAGCCAACTTTACGATGAGGATATTTATGACGAGTAAGAATAAGCCAAGTGTAATGAGTGTAAAAGGTATCGTAAGAATAATAAGTACAGGTTTAATAAAACTGTTTAACAGGCCCAGCACCGCTGCAACGATCAATGCCGTTAAGGTTCCGTCAACATGCACACCTTTTAAAATATACGCTCCAAACAAAACAGCCAGTGCTGTGGCTACTGTTTTAGCAAAGAATTTTCCCATGATCCTTTTATTTATGATTCAATTTACCATTTATTTTTCTCCTGATACCGTCTTTGAGAACGGTGACATTAAAATTTATCAGCAGGCCTAATTTTCTGTTTGATAGTCTGAGATAGGTTAGCAATTGTGCATCATGAATTGGAAGAATGCCGTCTATTGATTTTAGTTCAAGTACTATCTCATTTTCAACGAGCTGATCAATGATGAAATCTTTATCTAATTGAATCCCCTTATAAACCACGGGTAATACTTTCTGCCTTTCGATATAAAGACCTGCACTTTGGATTTCCCTATACAAACAGGCTTCATACACAGATTCCATTAAACCGGGACCCAGGTACTTGTGCACTTCTATGGCGCATTTGATGACCTTGTGTGTGATTAGGTTGTAGTCTTGTTCTTGCATGCATCAAACATATAAATCACATTTCTACCTCAAAAGAGTATTTACCGTATTATTTTTAGGGTGTTTTAACTATTGTTTAGATGGATAATTGTACTTTTTCTTCACCACAGAGACTCAGAGAACACGGAGCCACACAGAGGGCCTCTGTGAAACTCCGTGTTCTCTGAGTCTCTGTGGTGAAAAAGGAAATTAAACCACTACCAATTCATAAAACTCCTCAGGATTCAGATACTTCTTAGCAAGCTCCTGTATCTCCTCCGCAGAAATGGTTTGCACTGTTTTAATGCTATTATAGAAATAGTCAGCTGTTAATCCATTCAGGATATAATTCTTCCACCGCGCGATGATCTGGAAGGGACCATCGAGATCGCCGAGGAGTGAGCCGATCATATAATTGCGTACCAGGTCGAGCTCTTCTGCTTCCACGGGTTCATTGCAAAGGATCTTCATTTCTTTATAGATCTCTTCAATGGTTGCTTCACATACATCGCGGCCCGCCTCGGTGCTGATCATCCAGGCGCTTTCGTGGATATGGTTCTGCATGTAACTGTGAATACCATACGTATAGCCTTTGTCCTCGCGAATATTACTCATCAAACGCGATCCGAAAAATCCTCCGTAAATATTATTCAATACCTGCGCCTTTGAAAAATCAGGGTGGTGCCTGTTGGGGAACTGCCGCGCAATACGTATCGCACCCTGCACACCTTCCGCATCGTTGATGATATTGTATTTCTTATTCTCAGCAGGATGCAGGTTATATTGGATATCAGGTATTGTAGTTCTGTTAAAAGGCAACTGGCCAAACGCATGGTTCAGTTGCTGTTCCATATCGGCCGGTGGTTTACCAGCTACAAACATGAGACATTTTCCTTCGGTGTAGAATTTCCGGTAAAACGCGGCCAGTTCTTCCCGGTTCAAACTATCGTAGTCCAATGTAGAAGTATAGCGCCCATAAGGATGATGAAATCCATACACGTATTCATCTATCAAACGGTTGGCAATGAAATCGCATTTTTTCAGGTTTACTTCTAACCGTTGTTTCTGGTTCTGTTTATATATGGCAATCTCTTCTTCGGGGAAAATACTTTCGGTGATGATCTCTGCCACAACAGGCAATAACTCGGGCAAATGTTTGCTTAAACAATGCAGTGAGATGATAGCTGTTTCATTATAACAACTTCTGTTCAGGTAAGCCCCATGAAATTCAAAATGCTCATTAATAGCGAATGCTTTTTTATTTTTCGTTCCATTCTTCAGCATGAAGTTGGTAGTGGCGGCAACAATATTTTTTTCTTCGTACCAGTTGCCTGCATAAAACACCCATTCTACCAATAACACTTCCTGCGCGCCTGCATCGATGCTGTAAACAGGAACGCCATTATCCAATGTAAAATGATCGTAAGGTTTTAACTGCAGTTTCATGTTCACTGCATCTATGATATCCGGCGCCGTGGCTCTGTTTGGCATGCTTTGTTTTCTTTTTCTTTTAAACTATTAAATAAACCGATCCGTACGCGGGCCCATCTACTTTGCATAATACAATAAAGTATTACTGTTATCATTCCGGAACACCTCTTTACAATACTGCTGAATTTCTCCCGTGGTTACTGCATGGTATCGCGCAAGCTCTGTATTCATCATGTTTGCATCGCCGAGTAATTCGTACATGGCGAGACTGCCTGCGCGGCTCATCACACCCATGTCTTCAAAAGCGATCACACTTTCTGTTTTATTTTTTACTTTTTGTAACTCGGCTTCGGTTACAGCTGTTGCCTGTATCTTCTGTATTTCTTCATCCACTCCTTTTGCTGCATCTTCCATCCGCACACCTTTTACCAGTTTGCCTTCGATGGCAACCATGCCTTTATCGGTGCTGCCGAAATGATAGCAATCAAGGCTGGAGAACAATTGTTTTTCTTTCACCAGTGATTGATACAAACGCGATGAACCACCGCCGCCTAAAATTTCAGTGGCAAGATCCATTACATAATAGCCGGTATCCAAACGCGCATCCATATGCCATGTTTTGATAAATGCATCTAACGGAACATTCGCTTGCACTTCCGAGACCCTTGCTTCTGTTTGTCTTGGCTCCTGCGGTAATTGCCTGTTGTATTTTTCACCCGTAGGTATATCACCAAACCATTTGGATGCGAGTTGTTTTACATTTTCCAGCTGCACATTTCCTGCTACCACCAATATGGCATTCACGGGACGATAGTGTTTGAAGAAAAAATGTTTTACATCGTCAATATGCGCGTTCTCAACATGGCTCAGTTCTTTACCGATCGTCATCCACCGGTAAGGATGCACTTTATAAGCGAGTTCACGCATTTTGTGCCATACATCACCGTAGGGTTTGTTGATGTAATGTTCTTTGAACTCTTCCACCACCACTTTTTTTTGTACGGTCAAACTTTTCTGGCCAAACGCAAGACTCAGCATCCGGTCGCTCTCCAGCCAGAATGCCGTTTCAAGATTTTCTGATGGAAGCTGGCTATAATAATTGGTAAGGTCGTTGGTGGTATAAGCATTGTTCTCGCCACCTGCTCTCTGTAACGGCTCATCATAATCAGGAATATTTACGCTTCCGCCGAACATCAGGTGTTCGAACAAATGAGCAAACCCGGTTTTATCAGGATTTTCGTCCCTCGCGCCCACATCATACAACACATTTACCACCGCCATCGGGGTTGAATGATCCTCATGCACCAGCACCCGCAAGCCATTATCTAAAACAAAACGATCGTATTGAATCATAGAAAATATTAAAAGAGGTGCAAAATAGGGAGGGAAGACGAATATTGAACACTGAGCAAGGAATTTCACGAATACGAATAACACGAATTTGAAGCACGAATTACACGAATTTAGACGAATGATCTCCGAATTGTTGATTCGTCATGTGTTTTCAGAATTCATTCGTTCAAATTCGTGTAATTCGTGTTCATTCTTGCCTGTCGAGAGACAGGCATTCAACAATGGTTAATATTTTGTCATCGACGGATGTCTTTGATATCCATAACAAGAATAAGCGGTTTTTGATCGCGGAAAACAACAATACGCATTCTGCCGATGCTGTTTTGAAAAATGTTCTTGTAGGCCTGTATGTTTTTGGAGGCGTTGGTTTCTACAGAAAAGATCACATCTCCCGGCAGGAAACCGGCTTTATCGCCCGGTGAGCCCGGCATCACGTCTATCACCCTGATCTCTCCATCGATCTGGTAAATACCGAGGCCGGTATACGAATAATCGAACCCTTCATTATAATGGCTGTTTGGCTTGAGGTGGATGCTTTGTTCGGGATAATTCAATACCACATTAAACCGACGAAGGATATCATTACCTATTAAACCGCCAAGCAGCGGATACGAGGTTACATTGAACTCGTCGTCAAAAACATGCACCGGCACCCTTTTAAATTTATAGGGTCCCAGCCTGATCTCTTTGGCGATGGAAATGCTCATTTGTCTTTTGCCGCCTAAGCCTTCGGCCTGCGTTGGATAGAATTTCCGGTTCTTTTTAAATACCGTGCTGTCATCAACAAAATCCCTTGATAACAGGAAACAGAGTCCCGCACCGGTATCGAAAATAAACCGGCTCAGGATCTCCCGTTCATCGTTCAGCACCGCCTGTTGCAGGGGAAGAGTTGAAAAATTGGGTTTTAAAAGATAGCCGCCCCGTGGGTATTTATAACTGCCGGGACTAAACACTTCTATGTATTGATTATCATAATCAAAGCGAACGATATACCTCCGGAAAAAACTATATCCGACAATACCGTCTATCCGCACGCCGTAAACACTGGTGAGCAATTCATAATCGTTGATATGAAAATCCAGGTGCTGTGTTTGGAGGCCCGGTAATTTCAGCGTGTGATCCATCGTAAAATCAACGGTTTTGATGCCTGCAATACCACGTATGGTTTTTTCTGATTTTACATTGGTCACCTTCAGATAACCTGCAGTAGTTGAATCGAGCGAGATGCCTCCGCTACCTGTATCAAAAACAAAATTAAGTGTATCGGGATAATTATCCAGTTGCGCATGAACGATCACAATACCCCCACTCAATTGCGTAAAAGGAAACCGGGTGATCAGTTTGGCCTGTGGTGGCACGAATTCTTCCTGGGCCATGCCGGTAAGGCCCACGCAAAGCATAGCAAAAGCAACTAAGGATAATTTCATGCAGGTTGAAAATACGCTGAAAACGAATTCATATAGCCATATTCTGTACCAGGTTCTCCTGAAACGGATAGACGGCCCGTTCTGAGGACAGTAAATAGTTGGTTTTCGATGCAGGGGGAACGAGCCGCGAGCTATGAGCCGTGAGCTACGAGCCAGGTACGTTGAACGTTAAAGCCTGTGCGTTGAAAATTAAATCGCAGGCACTTAACAATAGTGCGCATGTATTGAATGATTATCCAAAAGCGTTGAATTCTGAAGGTGCCGGCAGGTTTTTCCGGCTCATCGTTCACAGCTCAAAGCTCATAGCTATCTTTGCAGCAATCAACATCCCGAACATGCAGTTAGCCGATCTATACCAAAAAGCTTTACAATTTGAATTTCTCAGCATAGAAGAAGGAATGTTCCTGTTTGAACATGCGCCACTTACCGAATTGATGTTTGTGGCAGATGAGATGCGAAAAAAACAGGTACCGCATAATAAAGTTACCTGGCAGATAGACCGCAACGTAAACACCACCAATGTGTGCATCGCCAATTGCAAATTCTGTAATTTCTATCGCATCCCGGGCCATGCGGATGCTTATATCACCGACATGCCCACGTACCGCAAAAAGATCGAAGAGACCTTTAAATTCGGGGGCGACCAGTTACTGTTACAGGGCGGCCACCATCCTGAACTGGGATTGGATTTTTATACAAAGACCTTTCGCGCGATTAAGCAGGAGTACCCAAATGTAAAACTGCATTCACTCGGGCCACCCGAAGTGGCGCATATCTGTAAGCTGGAAAAGATGAGTCACCATGATGTACTGAAAGCCTTACAGGAAGCAGGTCTCGATTCCCTCCCGGGCGCAGGTGCAGAAATTTTGGTGGACCGTGTGAGGCGACTGATCTCCAAAGGCAAATGTGGTGCTGATGAGTGGCTGGCCGTTATGCATGAAGCACACAAACTCAATATCACCACCAGTGCCACGATGATGTTTGGCCATGTGGAAACGCTGGAAGAACGATTCATCCATTTAACCCGTATCCGCGAAGTGCAGAGCCGTAAGCCAGAAAATGCAAAAGGATTTCTTGCATTCATTCCATGGACCTTCCAGGATGTAGATACTTTGTTGGCGCGCATCAGGGGTGTACATAATTTAACCACGCCGGATGAATACATCCGCATGATCGCCATCAGCCGCATCATGCTGCCGAATGTGAAAAATATACAGGCAAGCTGGCTCACCGTGGGCAAACAAACCGCCCAGATCTGTTTACACGCCGGCGCCAACGATTTTGGCAGCATTATGATAGAAGAGAACGTGGTAAGTGCCGCCGGTGCCCCGCACCGTTTTACCTATAAAACCATGCAGGAAGCCATTAAAGAAGCCGGTTTTGAACCACAACTCAGGAACCAGCAGTATGAATGGAGGGCAATACCGGAAGCGATACAGGAGCAGGTGATTGATTATTGAGGAAAGCTGCGAGCTATGAGCCGCGAGCTGTGAGCTTAATGGTTTTTTACCCGAAGGTTAGTTTTTTGATTGATTATTAAGGAAGTTCTGAGCTATGCGTAACCGGCTCGAAGCTCAAGGCTCACAGCTCATAGCTGACGAACGCCTTTTAACATTTTTTTCTACCACCCGGTATCAAATACTATTACTTTCGTACAACTAAAAACTACTCATATGAAGCCAAAACTTATTCTCCTGTTTGTGTTGGCTGTTGCAACCGTTTCGTTTATGGCATTCCTGGTAAAGGAAAGCAAGCCTGAAAAAGTGATTTGCACAGAAAAGAACTGTTGCAAAAAACAGGCATCCTGTTCCGAAAGCAGTGGCGGCGGAGACGATAATCCCAATGGTACCATTAATCACCTGATCGTATCAACCATAAAATAAATCCCGATCCTGCGGCAATTACCGCGGGATTTTTTTTCTTTGTACTGTAACAAAATGCAGCCTGCCACGTATAACTTCTAAACAAGGCAATCATTCCGGACCATCCCTGCTGTTTATGACCGAGAGAGAATATAACCAATGTGTTAACCAATATGCCGATAATGTGTACCGCTTTATCGTGAAAAACCTTCGGCATGAAGAGGACGCAAGGGATATTGTGCAAACGGCTTTCGAAAAATTATGGCGCAACAGGGAAGCGGTGGAAACGGAAAAATCAAAATCCTATCTTTTTACGGTAGCGTATAACCAGATGATCGATCATATCAGGAAAAACAAACGCATCCAGTTAAAAGAAGATTTTTCGGAAGATGGAAGGGTTCAAACTACAAATACCAGCAACCTGAAAAAAACACTGATGGATGCGCTGAACCGCCTCAATGAAACACAGAAAAGCCTGGTGATGCTGAAGGACTATGAGGGATACAGTTACGAAGAGATTGGCTCGATCATGGGATTGAGTGAGAGCCAGGTTAAAGTTTACCTCCACAGGGCGAGGTTAACTTTAAGGGAATATTTAGTGAGCCCAGAAAATGTGCGATAAAAATAAATCAGTAAAGAACATATACAGAGCATTGAAACCAGAAGTTACCATATCAAATTACGAGGAATTTTTCCTGCTGTATGTAGACAATGAACTGTCTGCAACGGAGAAGCAAGCTGTTGAACAGTTTGTGCAGGCAAATCCGGGGCTCGCCGTTGAATTGGAAATGCTTCAGCAAATGCAATTGCCGGCCGAGCAAATGGTGTTTGATAAAAAGGTAAGCCTGTACAGGAATGAAGCAAGCGGAATAAACCTGGCCAATCATGAAGAACAGTTCCTGTTATACGTAGACAATGAACTGGATGCTGATGAAAAAGAAAAAGTAGAAACTTTTGTATTGCAACATCCGGCTCTACAGGAAGGTTTTACTTTACTGAAACAAACCAGGCTGGAACCGGAACAGATCGTTTTTGCTGATAAAAGCTCGCTGTACCGGGAAGAGAAAAAAGAAAGACCTGTTTTCTATATGGGATGGCAGCGCATAGCGGTCGCTGCAGCATTGATCGGTTTGATCGTTTTGGTTTGGAATGTTTTGCCTGGCAATAAAAAAGAAGAACAAGGCTTTGCTGCTAATCCACCAATCAACACGAAGCCGGGCGCTGGTAAAGGAAATAGTTTTGATAAAACAGGTGAACCAAAAATTGAACAACCGGGTAACAATATTGCAGCTGTAAATTTAAATACAGTTACTGTTGATTCACAAACAGGCGTGAAAACGAATACAGTAACTGGTAATAATCAGGCTCCCGTTACAGATCCTGTATTAGTAAACAATGAACCTCCTGTAAAAATAATTGAAACACAAAAACAGGATATTATTGAAGCTAGCCCGCGCAATAGTTTTGGTACAACTGCAGCCGTAACAGAAAAAGTATCAGGGGATCCTATTGCTGTTGATTATACAAAAACACCCGTAATGGAACCGGATGTACAACCGGCCGTTTACAAAGAGCTGGATACAGAAGATGAAAAGAAAAGTTTATTACTGGGTTCCTTAGAGATCAATAAAGACAAACTCCGCGGATTCTTCAGGAAAGCTGGAAGCCTTTTCCGCAGCAAATCAAAAACCGAAGAGGATAAAACAGAAACCCGTCCTACTTCAAAATCAAAATAACAAGAAAAACGAGATATATGAAATGCTTAGTATGCGCAGCAGCCTGCTTTCTGGTTGCAGGAACAAGTTTTGCCCAATCAGATACCACCAACAGAAGCTCTGACACAGTTAAAGTCGGCAACTTCATCATTATAAAAAAGAAAAATGCCAATGGGTCCATTTCTGAAGAAAGGAGCCGTGAGTTGGAAAAAATAAACAGGAAGGAAAGCTACGAATACCGCGTTGAACGCAAACCACGCAGGAGAAGTAATATCAGCACCAACTGGTGGATCATGGATCTTGGCTTTGCCAATATGCGCGATAACACGGATTATGCTTCTGCTCAGGCAGGGCCTTATTTTAAAACATTACGTCCAGCCAGTGGCGCGGTGAACCAGAACAGTTATAAACTGATCAACGGAAAATCGAGTAACGTAAACATCTGGATCTTTATACAGAAACTGAATGTGATCAAACATGTGGTAAACCTTAAATACGGCCTCGGGCTGGAGATGTATAATTTCCGTTACGATAATAATCTCAGCTACCGCAAAGATCCGCAGCCATTTGTGTTCAATGATTCGATCAGTTTCAGCAAGAACAAATTATATGTTGAGTATTTAACGGTTCCCCTTATGCTGAATATTAATACCACACCCGATAGCCGCAGGGGTTTAAGTATCAGTGCAGGCGTAAGTGCGGGTTATTTAACCAATAGCCGCAACAAACAGATCAGTGGCGAGCGCGGCAAACAAAAATACAAGGCCGATTTTGATTTCGAACCCTGGCGCCTTGCTGCCATCGGCGAACTGGGATTGGGACCGGTAAGATTATACGGCAGTTACAGTATCAACCGTTTGCAGAAAGATGTGACAAGGGTTGAGCAGTATCCGTATACGGTGGGGATAAGGTTTAGCAATTGGTAGAAGCTTATTGTGAACACGAATTAAGAAACGAATTAGTACGAATGAATTCCGAAACCCTTGGGACCGATCAGAAAACCGGGAACCATTCGTTCTAATTCGTGTAATTCGTGTTGTACCTGCCTTTTTGTTTTCCTAAACATTCTTTTAATCATCTTTTAATACCCTTGCCGGCAATCCATTATATTTGTTATGTATCTTAACTGTAAATCGAGCAAACTATTGCTGGGTAAGGATTTGAGGGGAATGGAAAAAAGTTTGTACGTATAATTTATCCGTATTTTAATTTCAAATACGGTCCACAACCTCACTTCGTTAAAACACCTTAACTTAATTTTTGGTGAATTAACCCTTACACAACATTGGTATCCCATAGTTTGCTCTCTCAAACAAAAACCAATGAAAACCTTTAAGATGAGAGCGCAGGCGTACCAGTCGCTGCGTTATGTGGTTAGTGTAACTAATCACATCCCGTTCAGGAAAATGAAAACACCTTTTTATTTATCGCTGATGGGTATGGTGGCTTTAACAAGCACCTCGTTTAAAAAAGCGAAAACCTATTCTCTTCGAACGGCAACCAGGTATTCTTACAAGGTACTCATCATAAAAAATAAATACGAACTGCAGATATACGATTCTTCCGGCGAATGGCTGGTTACTTACCCTGTTGTGTTTGGCAGTAAAGACATGGGTGATAAAATGATGGAGGGTGACCGCAAAACACCCGAGGGCATTTTTCATATCGCCATGAAACGCAAACATGAAAAATGGAACAGCTTTCTTTCTATTGATTATCCGACAACCGAGAGCTACGAAAAATTCAACCAGCGAAAAGCAAAAGGATTGATCCCGGCCTCGGCAAGGATCGGTGGTTCTATCGGCATCCACGGCACCTGGCCACATGAAGACTTCGCAGTGGATACCTACCAGAACTGGACGGAAGGCTGCATCAGTACAAAAAATCTTTTTATAGAGGAGATATTTTCGATGCTGCCGGTGGGAACGACGGTGGAGATAAGAAGATAACCCCCCAAGCCCCCTAAAGGGGGAGCAAAGAAGTAATCCTAAAAGAAATGCGAGTCATGATGATGACTCGCATTTCTTTTAGGAAACAATACTAACACCCCCCCTTTAGGGGCTGGGGGGTATCAGATCTTCGCGCTGCCAAAATATCTATGCAACACTTCAGGCAGGTTAATACCATCAGCAACCTGGTTATTCTCCAGTAAACACGCAACAATTCTCGGCAAAGCCAACGAGCTTCCATTTAACGAATGTGCGAACTGCATTTTGCCATCGGCATCTTTGTAGCGGCATTTCATGCGATGGGTTTGGTAGCTTTCAAAATTACTTACGCTGCTCACTTCCAGCCAGCGTTCCTGCGCGGCGCTGAATACTTCAAAATCATAGGTGAGTGCACTGGTAAAACCCATATCGCCTCCGCATAAACGTAAAATGCGGTACGGCAATTCTAAAGTGAGCAAAAGTTTCTCTACGTGCTTAACCATTTCATCCAGTACATCATAACTTTTTTCGGGCTCTGTAATTTGTATGATCTCCACTTTTTCGAACTGGTGCACACGATTCAATCCGCGTACATCTTTTCCAAAGCTTCCGGCTTCTCTTCTGAAACAGGGAGAGTAGGCTGTCATCTTAATGGGTAGTTCTTCCTGTTTTACAATCGTATCGCGATAAATATTGGTAACCGGAACTTCGGCGGTTGGGATCAAATAAAAATTATCTGCAGTAGCATGATACATCTGTCCTTCTTTATCGGGCAATTGCCCCGTAGCAAATGCACTCGCCTCATTTACCATGAATGGAGGAATGTATTCGGTGTATCCTGCTTCAGTATTATAATCCAAAAAATACTGCACCAATGCCCTTTGCAGTTTGGCGCCTTTGCCTTTGTATAATGGAAAACCGCGGCCTGTTATTTTAGCGCCTGTCTCAAAATCAACCAGGTCGTATTGCGTGATCAGGTCCCAATGCGGCACCGCGCCTTCGCTCAAAACAGGTTTTATTCCGCCTTCTCTTACCACCACATTATCTTCCGGCGTACGTCCTTCGGGCACCTGTGCTGAAGGAAGATTGGGCAATATTACTATGGCATCCTGCAGATCCTTCTCCACTTTGGCCATCTCTTCTTTCAATGGTTCGAGTGTGGTTTTCCAGTTGCCAACATCGGCTTTGATCGATTCAGCTCCTTCTTTGTTTCCCTGCGCCATCATTTTACCGATCTCTTTCGAAGCGGCATTTACACGCGCCTGTGTTGTATCGAATTCAGCCTGTAGTCTTTTCCTTTCATCATCCAATGCAATGATGGTATCAACGAGCTCAGGCTGGGCAAAATGTTTAACGGCCAATCTTTTTTTTACGTCTTCTGTATTGTTGCGCAATACACTCACTTGTAACATATTCAGGTCAATTTGCGGCAAAGATAACTTTTGCCGGTTGATGATGGCATGCTTCCGCGGTTTACCTTTGCCGTATTATGTTTATTTCAGACGATTTTCAGCAAAGATGGTGGAATCTCGAGGCCAAACTCGTAGAGCGATTCGGTAAAAAACCCGACCTGGAAGCGGTTCTCTTCCTTATCGGCATGCAGGAAACCGGGTTCATGGAAGAAAAAATATCAAAAGAGCAGAAGCAGGACCTGATGCATGTTGCCGTTTGCAAAGTATTGAGCCAAAGCGGTTATTATATTTTAGAAGGCAACGATGAAGAAGGCTGGCCCCACTACAAGCAGGTAAAAGAACTGCCGGTAATGATATTACATGAGCAGGAGAATTTTATTAAGGATCATGTGTTGCTGTATTTTGAGCAGACAGGGTTCTAGCAAGTTTGTGGTTTGCGGTTTGGAGTTTGTAGTTGGGTGTCACAACCGCAGGAACCTAACCACAAACTCCAAACCGCAAACCACAAACTTTCTATATTTGCATCACTAAAATTAAAACTCATGAATTTCCCGGCAGAACTGCGTTACACAAAAGATCACGAATGGATACGCCTTGAAGGCGATGTTGCCACTATCGGCATCACTGATTTTGCACAGCATGAACTGGGCGATATCGTATATGTTGATATCAACACCACCGGTAAATCACTGGCTGCCGAAGAGATCTTTGGCACTGTAGAAGCTGTGAAAACCGTGAGCGACCTTTTTCTCCCCGTTGCCGGAACAGTAAATGAAACAAACCCATTGCTTGAAAAACAGCCCGAATTGGTAAATACTGATCCCTATGGCGACGGCTGGATGATCAAGATGACGGTAACTGATACAGCAGCTGTAACAGCGCTGATGGACAGTGCCGCTTATGCTTCTCTGGTAGGGTAAAACCAAGGACGTATTCCCTTCGTATATAATCGTACAACCTTAGTAAACCTGCATTGGACGTAGTAAAAAAATACAGCGAACCGGAACTGGTCCAGTTGCTAAGGCAACGGAGCCAGCATGTATTCAGTTACCTGTATGACAATTATTCTGGCGCCCTGCATTCCATTATCCTGAACATTGTTAATGAGGAAGAACTGGCCAATGATGTATTGCAGGAAGTGTTTGTGAAGATCTGGAAACAGGTAGATACGTACGACAGCAGTAAAGGAAGATTATTTACCTGGATGCTTAACATAGCCCGGAACGCATCAATAGATACCGTACGGAGCAAGGGCTTCCAGAACAGCCTCCGGAACCGGGAACTGACAGAGGATTCTGATAATGCAGGATCAAGTGAATTACGAACGGACCATATAGGATTGAGAAAGATCGTGTATAACCTGAAGGAAGAATACAAAGTGCTGGTTGAATTATCGTACTTCCAGGGATATACACAGGATGAAATAGCGAAGATGATGGGTATCCCGTTAGGAACAGTAAAGACGAGGTTACGAACTGCATTAATTCAATTAAGAGAAATTATTAAACCATAAAGTGGACATCAAGGCTTACATAGAAAGTGGTGTGATCGAAAGCTATGTTTTAGGCATAGCCGATGCACAGGAAGCTGCAGAACTGGAGCAGCTCAGCCGTCAATACCCTGAGATCAGGAAAGCGATTGACGCGTTTGAGCTGAGCTTAGAGAAGCAGGCCCTGGCAGGCGCCACTATGCCATCCCCGGAGGTGAAAAAACAGTTATTATCTGTTCTTGATTTTGAAAAAGCAGGAAAAGCACGCGTTGTAGCATTTAGCTGGAGCCGGTACGTTGCAGCCGCTTCTGTTATTTTACTGATTGCCAGCGCTGCACTCAATATTTATTTCTATAAAGAGTTTAAATCAACCTCTACCGCATACCAGGAGTTGCTGGTAAGGAATATATCACTGATCGCTGAAAATCAAAATATACAAACCAGGGCGCTTGACCTTTATAGCAACATGCAATTAATGAGCGATCCTTCTTTTACAAAAGTATCCATGCCGGGAATCGCCGGAAAAGAAGGAAATCTCGTTACCGTATTTTGGGATAAGAAATCGAAGGATGTTTATTTGCTTCCCAATAAATTAGCGGAAGCTCCTTCCAATATGCAATACCAGCTATGGGCAATTGTAGATGGCAAGCCGGTAGACGCCGGTATGATCACCGCTTGCGCAGGTCTCTGTAAGATGAAAAACATCCCAAATGCCTCTATGTTCGCGATAACCCTCGAGAAAAAAGGCGGCTCTCCAACCCCAACCCTCAATCAAATGTATGTGGCGGGTAAAGTAGGATAATTGCTTATTTTTCCACCTAAATTCAAATTCTTTCTATTTTGTCAATCAACCGTTTTATACCGGCAATCGCCTGGTTTATCCTCCTCCTTATTTTATTGTGTTTACCAGGCTCTACTATTCCCAAATATCCCTGGCTGGCTACGATTCATTTTGATAAATGGGTGCATATTTCTCTCTTTTTCATTCTGTGTTTCCTTTTTTGCCGGCCGTTTCGCAACAGCAATCAGACAAATGAACAGCGAAAGAAATGGTTTGTGTGGATCCTGTTGAGCGGGATCTTATATGGCACGATCATGGAATTTGTTCAGAAATACTGGATTCCCAACCGCTCATTTGAAGTATGGGACATCGCTGCCGACAGCGTTGGCTGTTTGCTGGCTTACTGGTATAGTTCGCGGAAGTTTTTACAGAGGGGTTAGAAAAAAATTGGTCCCGATGGAAATCGGGACCGCAACCAAAACTAACTGCTTATGAGAAAAATTTAGAATTATCTGTTTTAAATATTCATGCTTTCTACTTCTATTAACGCAAATGATATGCCACTAGTTTCTTATTTTCTGTTAATCCTTTCTAAAAGATACAGAATCATGCATTTGCGTTGTCCCGAAGCAAAGAACTATATATAAGATGCAAAAAGGTGTGATTAGTTTACCAATAAAATGTTAAACCAATTGGGATTTTTGTGGATAATCGTCCACAATTATTTCCACAGTTTGTGGAGCGATGTCGATGGGCCATTGTCTATTGACCATGGTCTGATTATCACTGCTATGGACTATCGACTATGGTCGATGGTCATTCTCCTAATTCCAACGTATTTTTACACCCATGCCTTACTTCAACTGGAACGATAGTATTAATTTTTTAACCAAGCTGCGCCCACGCAGGTTATGGAACGCTGCTAAAGTGTACAGCAGCTTCCAGCTGACTAAACTGACCGGGAAACCTGTTCAGTGGGGCCTGCCTGTTTCCATTTCCTTCGAGCCTACGACTTCCTGTAACCTTCGGTGCCCTGAATGCCCGAGTGGGTTGCGCGCATTTACCAGACCCACGGGTATGTTGGAAAATAGTTTCTTCAAACAAACGATCGATGATATTCATAAGGAACTGCTCTACCTTATTTTTTATTTCCAGGGTGAGCCCTATCTCAATCCTGAGTTCCTGAATATGGTAAAATATGCGCATGATAAGGGCATTTATACGGCCACATCTACCAATGCGCATTATCTCACTGATGAAAAAGCCAGGCAAACCGTTGAAAGCGGGCTCGACCGGCTGATCATTTCGATTGACGGCACCACGCAAGATGTTTACCAGCAATACCGTATTGGGGGCAAACTGGATAAAGTACTCGAGGGAGCAAGAAATATTGTGAAATGGAAAAAGGAACTCAAAAGCAGGACGCCTTTTATTTTTTTCCAGTTCCTGGTTGTAAAACCGAATGAGCACCAGATAGAGGAAGTGAAAAAACTCGGCAAAGAGATCGGTGTTGACCAGGTACGTTTTAAAACAGCCCAGGTATATGACTATGAGAATGACCCGCACCAACTGATCCCGCTAAACAATAAATACAGCCGTTACAAAAAAGATGCTTCAGGCAATGTAAAAATAAAGAGCGGCCTCAGCAATCACTGCTGGAAACTCTGGCACTCCAACGTAATTACCTGGGATGGGCTGGTGGTGCCCTGCTGTTTTGATAAGGATGCCACCCACCAGTTAGGCAACCTGAAAACACAAAGTTTTAAAGAGACCTGGCACAACGACAACTACAAACAGTTCCGCCGCGAACTCCTCACCAGCCGCAAAAACATAGACATCTGCGCAAATTGCAGTGAGGGGCTAAGTGTTTGGGAGAGCTAGTCAGTTTGTGGTTTGTGGTTTGGGGTTCGTTGCAAATTTTAGATATCTTCAACACTAGGGAACCACAAACTCCAAACCACAAACCCCAAACTTTTCCAATGGGCATAGAAAAAGATATCCAGCAACAAACCTTCCGGAACGAATACCAGAAAGCCGCTGTGAACCTTATTTTCTCTGCCGGCTGGCTCAATGAAAGGATCAAGGCTTTCCTGGATGCCGAAGACATTACTCCCCAGCAATACAATATCCTGCGCATACTGCGTGGCAGTAAAACGCCCTTGAGCACCCTGCAGATCCGTGAACGGATGCTCGATAAGATGAGCGATACCAGCCGTATTGTTGAACGTTTGCAAAAAAAAGGCGTGGTTGAGAAAAAAGTTTGTCCCGCAGACAAACGCCTGGTAGACATCGTCATCTCCAAAAAAGGATTGACCCTGCTCGAAAAACTCGACCGCAAAAATGGGGAGTTGGATAATATTCTTCAATCACTTAACCCGGAGGAGGCCAAAGCCCTTAACAGTTTATTAGACAAGATGAGGGAGAGGGAATGAATGGAATGAATATTGAACACTGAACAAGGAATGTTGAATGATGATAGGAGTGCCTACTTCTACATTCAACATTCCTTGTTCAATATTCAATATTCTAAAGTTTATCTTTGTGCCATGAAGAAGTCATCCGCTATCATTCTCATTCTTGCCTGTTTTGTGTTCCAGAGCGCCAATGCTCAAGTTGTTGTACCCAATTACGAGTTCCGTGCTGTATGGGTGGCAACGGTAGAGAATATTGACTGGCCCAGCAGTAAGAATCTCTCTGTTGCTGAACAGAAAGCAGAATACATCAACCTGCTGGATATGCACCAACGCAATGGGATGAACGCAGTAGTGGTTCAAGTAAGGCCGGCAGCAGATGCGTTATATCCTTCCAAATTCGAACCCTGGAGCGAATACCTTACTGGCAAACAGGGCCTGGCGCCAGAGCCTTATTACGATCCGCTGGAATTCATGATCACCGAAACGCATAAAAGAGGAATGGAGTTTCATGCATGGCTCAACCCATATAGAGCGGTTTTTAATTTGTTGAGATCATCCATCGCTCCCAATCATCTCACCAAAACACATCCCGAATGGTTTTTGATCTATGGAGATAAAAAATATTTCAACCCGGGGTTACCCGAAGTAAGAAAACATACGGCGGATGTTGTACGCGATCTTGTTTCACGTTATGACCTCGATGGCATTCATATGGATGATTATTTTTATCCATACCGAATCACCGGCAAAGAATTTCCCGATCAGAAAGATTACCTGAAATATGGTAATGGCATGAACAAAGAAGACTGGCGCAGAAGCAATTGCGACAGTATCATACTCCTCATCCACAATATTGTACGGAATGTAAACCCGCATATCAAATTCGGCATCAGTCCATTTGGTGTTTGGCGCAACAAGAGCCAGGATGCAATGGGCAGCGATACAAGAGCAGGCCAAACAAATTATGATGATCTCTATGCCGATATTCTTTTATGGTTGCAAAAGGGCTGGATCGATTATGTAGTGCCGCAATTATACTGGGAACGCGGACACAATCTTTGCGACTATGATGTATTGCTCGACTGGTGGAACAAACACAGTTACGGCAAACATTTATATATAGGCCATGGTATTTACCGTGCGGGAAGCAATGCCGCATGGAAGAGCCCGAAAGAAATTCCTAATGAGATCCAGAAATTAAGAAGCTACCTCACTACACAAGGAAGTGTATATTTCAGTAGCAAAACTTTCGAAAAAAATCCAAATGGCTGGAGCGATAGCCTGCGTAATAATTATTATCGTTATCCCGCACTCGTACCACCAATGCCATGGATAGACAATTCAGCACCGGCACAGCCCCTGATAGAAAAACAAGCCAACAATATCGTGAAGCTTGTATATAAAGGAGAAAAGAAGATCAAAGGTTTTGGCGTTCTCACTTTAACGCTGAATACTGATGCGATATTCGCACTCGGGCAATTGGTGCAGGTAGTAGTAGCAGATAAAGTAGCTACGATCGATCTCGGTAAAATACCTGATACAAAAGATAAACGGATTTTTGTAGTGGCGATTGACAGGGATAATAATGTGAGCCCGATGACGGAGATAAAATAGTTAAACAGTCGCGCGGCTCTGCCGCGTGACCAGTATCCAACAGCCTCCGGCTGTTACACCGCCCGTACACCAAACTTCGTTTCTATAGCCTCTTTACGAAAAATAAAAATTCGCTTAAGCTGATCACGCACAATAAGTACGTTCGCTATATCCCCAAAAAACCAAAACGGTATTTTATAATGCACAATATCCACCATCTCCACCCCGCCATCTATTTCTCTAAAATGATGCTGGTGATGCCATAGGCTGTATGGACCAAAACGTTGTTCATCAACAAAATATTCTTTGTCTTTTACCTGTGTGATCTCCGTCATCCAGTACAACGGTATTCCAAGAATCGGCCGGACCTTATATTCGATCAACTGTCCCGCATACATTTTGTCTCCATGATATTTAGAAATGGTTTCAAATCCCATATTACCGGGAGTGATCTCACCCAGGTTAGCAGGGCTACTGAAAAAATTCCATGCTTCATTTAATGTGATCGGGATGCGTTGAACTTCTTTAAAAGAATATACCTTAGACATGTTACAGATAACAGCCTTTAATCAATAAAGTTTAATTCAGATTATCTTTACCCAATGCCCAACACCACACAGCAAAAAGAACAATTCGAAAAGATCTACAACGACCTCAATGAACAGCAGAAACGTGCCGTTGATACAATAGAAGGGCCGGTGATGGTGATTGCGGGGCCCGGTACCGGTAAAACGCAGATACTTGGTGCGCGCATTGGAAAGATCTTACTGGATACGGATACACAACCTGAAAATATTCTTTGCCTCACTTACACCGATGCCGGCGCGGTAGCCATGCGTAAACGTTTGCTTGGTTTTATCGGACCTGACGCTTATAAAGTAAACATCTATACTTTTCACGCTTTCTGTAATGATATCATACAGGAAAATCTTTCGCTGTTTGAAAAGACGGTGCTCGATCCTATTTCCGAATTGGAGAAAATAGACCTGTTCAAACAGTTGATCGATACATTTCCAAAGAACCACCCGTTAAAACGTTATCGTGGTGACGTGTATTTCGAAATAAAGAACCTGCAGCAATTATTCAGTTCTATGAAACGTGAAGGATGGGCGCCTGAATTCATCAACCGGAAAATTGAAGAATATCTCGCGGATATATTGAACCGCGAAGAGTTTGTTTACAAACGTGCATACAAACAATTCAAAGCCGGCGACCTGAAAGAGAACAAGATCGAAGAGGCAAGAGAAAAAATGGAAAAACTGCGCGCGGCTGTAAATGAATTCGAACGTTTTCAAAAACTCATGCGCAACCGCAACCGTTATGATTTTGATGATATGATCAATTGGGTGATCAAAGCTTTTGAAGAGAACAAACCCTTACTCTCACGGTACCAGGAAAAATTCTTATATATTTTGGTAGACGAATACCAGGATACCAGCGGTACACAAAATAAACTGGTAGAACTGCTGATCAATTACTGGGAACAACCCAATGTATTTGTGGTTGGCGATGATGACCAGAGTATCTATCGTTTCCAGGGAGCAAACGTGGAGAATATGCTGGACTTTGCCAACAATTATCAAAAAGACCTGCTCACCATTGTTCTTAACAACAATTATCGCTCTACACAACCGATACTCGATGTTTCAAAAACATTGATCGACCGGAATGATGAGCGTTTGATCAATAAGATAGATGGATTGACAAAAACGCTGGCTTCAGCCAATAAACTGATCAACCAATCAACCAACAAACCGCTGCTGAAAGAGTGCGAAACACAGCGCGAGGAAATGATCGATATCACATTGGAAACTGAGAAGCTCTTACAACAGGGTGTTCCTCCCGGATCTATCGGGATCATCTATAAAGAAAATAAATACGGTGAAGAACTCACACAATATTTTGCACAAAGAAATATTCCGGTATTCAGTAATCGCAACCTGGATATTCTGCAGATTCCGCTCGCACAAAAGCTCATCCTTTTGCTGGAGTACCTGGCAGCCGAACACGATGTGCCCGACGGCGGTGATGAAATGTTATTCGAGATCCTTCACTTTGATTGGTTCAATATTCCGCCAATCGAAATTGCGAAACTAAGTACGGCTGTTGCAGACAGAAGATTTGGTGAGAACAAAACATCGCTCCGGAAATTATTAAGCGAGAAAATAAATACACCGCCAGCTGATCTGTTCAGTCCCGCCCCACCCACAGGAATGAAAGTTGCTGCACAAGCGATCGAAAGGTTGATATCAGATGTATCGAATGTTACGCTGGTAAATTTATTCGAGAACTGCATCCGTGAAACGGGTGTGTTGAACTGGGTAATGCAAAGTCCTGATAAGCACCGGCATTTCCAGGTATTAACTGCTCTCTTCGATTTTGTAAAAGAAGAAGCACGCCGCAATACAAAACTTAACCTGGAGCAGTTAGTGAATATTTTCATGCTAATGGAGAAAGAATCCATCCCTTTGCCATTAGTGCAGGTAAGCGGCAGCGACAAAGGCGTGAACCTCTTAACCGTGCATGGTTCAAAAGGGCTTGAATTTGAACATGTTTTTTTAGCAGGCTGCAATGCATCCAACTGGGAAAAGAAAAGAAAACCCGGTGGCGGCTATAGTTTTCCGGATACCATGTTTTCCTCTCAACCCAAACAAAGAGATGAAGAAGAGCTGCGGCGCTTGTTTTATGTAGCATTAACACGCGCAAAGCAACATTTACATATTTCCTACAGCCGTTTTAAAAACGATGGCAAGGAACTCGAACCCTCCATGTTCATTGCCGAGATACAGGATATACATGCATTACCTGTTGAAAAAGTATCGATCCCCACAGAAACCCTGAGTGAATTTGCGCTGATACAATTTACGGTTGTGCAGGCCCCTGAAATAGAAAAGACCGAAGCTGATTTCATAACACAATTGCTCGATAAATTTGTGATGAATGTTACGGCATTGAGCAACTATCTCAAATGCCCCTTGCAGTTTTATTTTCAAAACCTGGTAAGAGTACCGTCAGGTAAATCAGAAGCTGCCGAGTTCGGTTCTGCTGTTCACCATGCATTGCAAAGATTGTTTGAAAAAATGCAGCAGGCGGAACGTTTTCCTGAAAAGGCAGAATTCATTATGGATTTTGAATGGTACATGCACCGTCACCGCGAAAGTTTTACCAAAGAACAGTTTGCGAGACGGATGGAATACGGGCAGGAAGTATTGAGCAATTACTATTCCCAATACGTTTACAACTGGAACAAAATTGTGGCTGTTGAAAGAACCATCCGGAATGTAGTGGTAGAAGGCGTTCCGCTAAAAGGCAAGCTCGACAAACTCGAGTTTGATGGAAAATCGGTGAACGTAGTTGATTACAAAACCGGTGATATCGATAAAGCAAAAGACAAATTAAAACCACCGCACGAAAAAGATCCCAATGGCGGTGATTACTGGCGCCAGGCTGTTTTTTATAAAATATTGGTTGACCGGTACGAAGCAAAAAACTGGAACGTTGTTAGTACAGAATTCGATTTTATCGAGCCCGATAAGAAAAAACAATACCGGAAAGAAAAGATCATCATCACCCCTGAAGATATCACCACCGTAACCCAACAAATAAAAACCGTTTGGCAGAAGATACAGCAAAGGGATTTTTATACCGGCTGTGGCAAACCCGATTGCCATTGGTGCAATTTTGTAAAAGATAATCACATGGCCGTTGCTTTACATGATCTGACCGAAGAAGAAAACATGGAATAGAAGAGCAGTTACCAAATGGGGGCTCTATCCTGCGGGTATCGAGTTCATTCGTTTCAATTCGTGTAATTCGCGTCCCCTTATTTTCGAATAGTGGGCGCACCCGCTAATCGGCCGGGTATCCGTTCTAATATTACGTTTCCCTTCACAATCCTTTTTGCCATTAAGCAGCCCGGTGTTCTATATTTGCGTTTACATGAAACGTTCGTTTACTTATTTCTTCATACTGGCTTGTTTGATCCTGCGTGCTGTAACGCTTTCTTCCTGTGCCAATATCCTTCCGCCAAGCGGTGGCTACAGGGATAGTTTACCTCCGAAACTGGTAAGCGCTTTCCCTAAAGATTCAGCGGTAAATGTGAGCCTGAACACAAAAACCATCACACTTACATTCGATGAATATGTAACAATGCAAAATCCGCTGGATGTGATCGTTTCTCCCATACCCGGTAAACAATTCCCGTCGCCGGATTATAAATTGAAAAATGTTATTATCAAACTGAAAGATTCCCTCGAACCCAATACCACCTATTCATTCAATTTCGGTGATATTATCCGCGATGTGAACGAAGGAAATATTGCCAAAGGATTTACTTATGCTTTTTCAACAGGCAATACCATTGACCAAAACACGTATAGCGGCAAAGTGTTGGTAGCAGAAACAGGCAAACCGCTTCCCGATAGTTCACTTCTCGTGGTATTACACAGGAATCTCGATGATTCTGCCGCAAAAAAATCAACCCCAAGATATTTTGCACGTCTCGATGGAAAGGGTGAATTTGTTTTTCACAATCTCCCAAAAGGAAATTTCGCAGTATACGCGGTAAGCAATCGCTTCACCAAAAAATACGACGACAGTTCGCAACTTTTTGCATTCCGCAACCGGCCCGTAACGATCAGTGCAACCACACCGCGCGATACATTGTATGCTTTCGAGGAAATAAAAAGAACCTTCGCAACAACCAGTACAACTACACAACAAAAGCTTGCGCCTGGAAAGGAACCGGATAAGCGCCTCAGATACACCGTCGACGCCGACCAGGGGCAGCAGGATATTCTCAGCAATATGGTGCTTACATTCAACCGCAAACTCTTTGCTTTCGACAGCACAAAATTTGCGTTGTATGATACCAGCTTCAACAAATTGAGCGGTTATTCTTTTTCGCTGGACAGTACCAAAACAAAAGTGACGCTTCAATACAAATGGAAAGAGAACTCTCCTTACCGTTTATTGATCGCAAAAGATGCAGTGGCGGATTCAACGACTATTACTTTACTCAAGGCAGATACATTACGCTTCGCTACCAAAAAAGAAACCGAGTATGGAAGCATCCGTTTGCGTTTTTCAAATCTTGATCTCTCTAAGAATCCTGTTTTGCAATTGGTTCAAGGTGAGAAACTGGTAGAATCTGTTCCGCTCACCCAGGCCGATTTCCAGCGAAAACTATTTAAGCCGGGCACTTACGATGTACGCATCCTTTACGATGCGAACAAGAACGGCAAATGGGATCCGGGCAAATTCAGCGAAAAGAAACAGCCCGAGATCGTTTTCCTGGTTCCTAAACAGGTTGTCATCAGGGCTAATTGGGATAATGATGTGACGATTGTGTTCTAGGAAGACTGATACTGGATACTGGATGCCGAATAGTGCGTGATCCATTAATATTTCTAACTTTACACCCGCAATAAGTTATCCAGAATCCAGAATCCAGAATCCAGAATCCAGAATCCAGAATCCAGAATCCAGAATCCAG
>JAZKBI010000015.1:121236-161329 GCA_040388705.1 Bacteroidota bacterium
AAATAATATGCAGCTACCTTCCTCCTTACTGGAAAACGCAGTCGCCCAGTTTACCAAACTTCCTGGTATTGGTAAGAAGACAGCTTTGCGCCTGGTATTGCATTTGCTAAAGCAGGATGTGAATGAAGTACAGCATTTTGGTGAGACCATTGCGCGTATGCGCCGGGATATCAAATTCTGCCAACGTTGTCATAATATAAGTGATGGAGACATCTGTTCTATCTGCGCCAATTCCATGCGCAACCAGCGCATGATCTGCGTTGTGGAAAATATACGCGATGTGATTGCTATTGAAAGTACACAGCAATTAAGCGGCACTTACCATGTGCTTGGCGGCATCATCTCACCGCTTGATGGTATTGGCCCCGACCAGTTGAATATTGAATCACTTGTATCACGCATCATTAAAGAAGAAACGGAAGAATTGGTTTTTGCACTCAGCCCGAATATCCAGGGCGATACAACCATTTACTATATCCAGAAAAAGATCGCACACTTGCCCTGCCGCATCACCACCATCGCGCGCGGTATCGCATTCGGCGGAGAGCTCGAATACGCCGATGAAATGACACTTGCCCGCAGCATCGCCAACCGCTTACCTGTTCAGCAGTATGTAAAGTAGCATCAGTCGCTCGGGTAGTCGCTCGCCTCCCGGCGAGTGACTTATATTACCCGGCCTCCGGCCAACTAATTTCTTCCGCAGGCAACCATTATTTTAATACCCCGTATCATTTTATATCAATACATTGGATATTTTGCAGCCAAATCAGCAAAAGATGGCAAGTTGGAAGACATGGCAAAAAACGGTTCTGGTTCTTGTAGTATTAGGTATAGTGGCAGCAGGAAGTTATGCCCTGTACGTATATTATAAACCCCATAGGGATGTAACAAAGGAAAAAGGCGTTCAGTTATCGGCACAGAACTTGTATGATGCATTCAAAACAAATGAGGCCGATGCCAATACCAAATACCTTGATAAAGCCATTGAGTTAACAGGTGAGGTTGGTGCAGTAACTAAAAACCAGGATGGAAATACAGTGGTTGATTTCAAAACCAATGATCCGATGGTAGTGATCAACTGTACTTTTAAAACTGATCCGGGAGCATTAACACCCGGGCAAACCATTACATTCAAAGGAATTTGCACGGGTTATATTCCTGATGCAAATGTGGTGATCAATGAAGGTGTATTAGTAAAATAAATAAAACAGCAGTAATGAAATTTTTCTTCTCTTGTATAATCGCAATGTTGTTCGTGGTAAATGCTGCGGATGCTCAAAAAATATTTGCTACGCGAAATGGCAAGATCAGTTTTTCGGCGCCTTCAGATGATGACGTAAAAGCAGTGAACAATGAAGTAACCAGCCGTATGGCCGACAATGGACAGGTAACATTCAGCCTGCTCATCAAGGGTTTTAAATTCAAACTCGCTGAAATGCAAGAGCATTTTAACGACCAGTATCTTGAGAGCACCAAATTTCCACGCGCTGATTTCAAGGGAAATATTGTGAACCTGGCAGATGTAAACTTCAGTAAGGATGGTTCGTATAAAGTATCGGTGAAAGGCGACCTTACTTTACATGGTGTTACAAAAAGTATCACCGCCAATGGCACAATAGAAATAAAAGCGGGCAAACCCTCCGCTTCCTGCCAGTTTGTTATCGTGATGAAAGACTTTAATGTGAGCGCTTCCGCTGTGACAGAGAAAGTAAACGTTGACATCAGCTGTCAATACCAATAATCAATCCCATATATTAAATTTTATTTTATGATGATCTTTACAAAAAGGTTACTGGCCATCGTATGCCTTTATCTGATGGCGATACCCGGCTTTTCTCAACAGATTGATATTTTTAAGATCCAGGACAGTTCTGCTTCCGCAGCAAACGAACCTGTGATCAACACGTTTTATTCAACCCGCCTGGTAAACAGCCATACGGTTGAGATACTAAGCCCGGGTAGCATGGATTTCAGGATCAACCACCGTTTTGGACCCGTAAACCAGGGCATATACGAAATGTTCGGCCTCGACCAGGCTTCCATGCGCATGGGTTTCGATTTCGGGCTCTGTAAAAACCTGATGGTCGGCATCGGCCGCTATAGTACCGCTAAAGAATATGACTGGTTCGTTAAATGGCGTCTTGTGCACCAGAAAACAGGATCAGGGGCACCGGTGTCAATCGACCTGGTAGGCGCTATGGCTTACAAAACACTGAATCTCGGCCCATCTTTCGTGGTAACGGGCTCTGACCGCACTTATTATACAGCACAGTTACTGATCGCCAGCAAACTGAATGCGCATACTTCTATACAGATATCACCTACTTATAATCACTACAACCGTATCTTCTTTTTAACAGGCGGCAGCAAAGACCTGTTTGCTATCGGGTTCCTCGCAAGGCAAAGGGTAAGCAAGCGTGTAAGCATCAATGCAGAGTATTTTTGGCAGGCCACGCGTTTCAACAATACCTATGATCCCCTATCGATCGGGGTGGATATCAACACCGGCGGCCATGTGTTCCAGCTGCATTTTACGAACTCAACCGGCATGAACGAGCATACTTTTATACATGAAACCAACGGTTCATGGGGTAATGGCGCGGTTCGTTGGGGTTTCAATATTTCAAGGATCTTTTTTATCGGGAAAAAAAATAAAAAGGCTTAACCCATCTTAATATTGAACACCGAACAAGGAATTTTGAATGTTGACGTGTTAGAACTCTGTCATTGTTGAGCAATTAAACAATACGTGAGACCCTACTTCAACATTCAAAATTCCTTGCTCAATGTTCAACATTCCCTATTTCCTCCTCTTTTCCATATATTTTGTCATAAGCCTCCCACCCGCTATCTTTGCATTTCTTAATATCAGGCGGATTTGTTTATTGTTCGGCCTGTATCCCGTGTTCAGCGGGATCAAATCGAACTAATAAACGTTTTGAGGTGCTCCTTCTTACACTTTACAAAGCGTTTACAGTTCGTTATTAATCAATTTCCTGCCGCGGCGGGAGGCTAAAAGAATTGTATGGATATCAGAAAAGAATTAGAAAAAAGGATATTGGTGATCGATGGAGCAATGGGAACGATGATCCAGCGCCATAAACTCACCGAAGAAGATTACCGCGGTGAGCGTTTCAAAAACTGGCACTCGGATGTGAAAGGCAATAATGACCTGTTGTGCATTACCCAGCCGGATATCATCAAAGGCATTCACAAACAGTACCTCGCGGCCGGGGCAGACATTATTGAGACCAATACTTTCAGCAGCACCGTCATCGCTATGGCGGATTATGATATGCAGTCGCTCGCTTACGAGCTGAATGTTGCGGCTGCGAAATGTGCTAAAGACGCTGTAACAGAATACCTGGCAGAGAATCCCGGATCAAATCCAAAATTCGTAGCAGGCGCTATCGGGCCGCTGAATAAGACATTGAGCCTTTCTCCTGATGTAAATAACCCGGGCTTCCGCGCGGTTACATTTGATGAAGTGGTGGATGCTTATTACGAGCAGATCAAGGGCCTGGTAGATGGCGGTGTAGATGTTATTTTGATCGAGACGATCTTTGATACACTAAACGCCAAGGGCGCCATTTTCGCAGTAAAAAAATATTTCCGCGACCAGCAAAAACCCGAACTGCCAGTAATGATCAGTGGCACCATCACCGATGCATCGGGCCGTACTTTAAGCGGGCAAACCCTGGAAGCATTCTACACTTCTGTGATGCATGCCAAACCACTAAGTGTTGGATTGAATTGTGCTTTGGGTGCCGCAGAAATGAGAAGCCATATTGAAGAATTGGCACAGATCGCCGCTTGCTATACGTCAGCTTATCCGAATGCAGGCTTACCCAACGCGATGGGCGAATATGATGAACAGCCTCATGAGACCGCACATTTTATTGAAGAATGGGCCAAAGAAGGGTTTGTAAATATTGTGGGCGGATGCTGCGGTACTACACCGGATCATATCAAACACATTGCGGATAATGTAAGGAAAATACAACCAAGAGAACTACCTGTTCTTGAACCGGAATTATCATAAGAAACAGGATATAAAAAAATTATGAGTAAGATATCGATCAGACCATTTCTACGCTTATCAGGCCTTGAACCGTTAGTGGTAAGGCCGGAAACAAATTTTGTGAACGTGGGCGAAAGGACCAATGTAACCGGTTCTAAAAAATTCGCGCGTCTTGTTCGCGATGGCCAATTTGAAGAAGCATTATCAGTTGCCCGCCAGCAGGTAGAAAATGGCGCACAGGTTTTGGATGTGAATATGGATGATGCAATGCTTGATGGTGTATCTGCTATGCGCACATTCATGAACCTTGTGCAGAGTGAGCCGGATATTGCACGCATACCCATCATGATCGACAGCTCAAAATTCGAGATCATTGAAGCAGGATTGAAATGTGTACAGGGACGTTGTATTGTAAACTCTATCTCCATGAAAGAAGGAGAAGAGAAATTTATTGAGCAGGCGTTTACCTGTAAAGCCTATGGCGCTGCAGTGATCGTAATGGCTTTTGATGAAGTGGGGCAAGCTGATACCAAACAAAGAAAAGTAGAGATCTGCCACCGTGCATATAAAATATTGACTGAACAGGTCGGTTTTGATCCGCAGGATATTATTTTCGATCCGAACATTTTTGCGATCGCAACAGGTATTGAAGAACACAATAATTATGCAGTTGATTTTATAGAAGCTACACGTGAGATCAAACAATTAATGCCGCTGACAAAAATAAGTGGTGGCGTATCCAATGTATCTTTCTCCTTTCGTGGTAACGACCACGTGCGCGAAGCCATCCACTCTGTATTCCTTTACTATGCGATCAAAGCAGGTATGGACATGGGTATTGTAAACGCAGGGCAACTGGTTGTGTATGATGAGATCGAGCCAACGCTAAAACAATTATGCGAAGACGTTATTCTTAACCGCAACAATGATAACAATGAAGCCACTGAAAAACTGATCGCGCATGCAGAAACTGTAAAAGCGAAAGGCAAAGTAGAAGTAAGGGACGAAGCATGGCGGAATGATACGGTAGAAAAAAGATTATCACATTCTCTCGTAAATGGTATTACCGAATACATTGATATAGATACAGAAGAAGCGAGACAAAAATATGCCACACCACTCGAAGTTATCGAGGGCCCGTTAATGGATGGGATGGGTATTGTGGGCGACCTTTTCGGCGCGGGAAAAATGTTCCTGCCGCAGGTGGTGAAAAGTGCGCGCGTGATGAAAAAAAGCGTAGCTATTCTCACGCCCTATATTGAAGCAGAGAAAGAAGCGAGAAAACAGGCACATATTGCCGCAGGTACCGCCAACAGTGAAGCTGCGGGCGCTGCAAAAATATTATTAGCCACTGTTAAAGGCGATGTACATGATATCGGTAAGAATATTGTAGGTGTTGTATTAGGATGCAACGGCTACGATATCATTGATCTCGGCGTAATGGTTCCTGCCGATAAAATATTAGAAACCGCACAGCGGGAAAAAGTAGACATCATTGGTTTGAGTGGCCTTATCACCCCTTCATTGGATGAGATGGTACATATCGCCAAAGAAATGAAACGCAGGGGAATGGTGCAGCCATTATTGATCGGCGGCGCTACCACATCACGTATTCATACTGCTGTAAAAATTGCACCGGAATATGATTTGGGCGTGGTGCATGTTCTCGATGCATCAAGAAGTGTAACGGTTGCCGGTTCTCTCCTGAGTAAAGAACAGAAGCCGGATTTTCTTGGAGGTGTGAAAGAGGAATATGTAAAACTGAAACATGGTTTTGATAATAAGAAATCTGTCAAAACTTATCTCACCTATCCAGACGCGTTAAAGAACAAAGTAAAAGTTGACTGGAACAACCACACCACACAAACGCCTCAATTTACCGGAACCAAAGTATTTGAAGATTTTGACCTCGCTACTTTGCGACCGTTTATAGATTGGAAACCTTTCTTTATCACCTGGGAAATGCATGGCAATTTTCCAGAGATCTTAACAGATAGCGTGGTGGGAAAAGAAGCAACCAAATTATACAATGATGCCAATGCCTTGATCGATACAATGATCGCTGAAAAATGGCTCACAGCCAAAGGGACCATCGGTTTCTGGGAAGCTTCGAGTGAAGAAGATGATGTGGAAGTGAGAACCGATAGTGAATATGTAAATCTCTCTTTCCTCCGCCAGCAGATAAAGAAAGCGCCTGATCAACCCAATTTATCACTGGCAGATTTTATTGCACCGAAGGCAAGCGGTAAAAAAGATTTTATTGGAGCTTTTGCTGTAACACTTCATGGCATTGAAGAACATTTAAAAAGGTTCGAGACCAATCTTGATGACTATAACAAGATCATGTTACAGGCCCTTGCCGACAGGTTTGCGGAAGCCTTTGCTGAAGCGCTTCACCTGCAGGTGAGAAAAGAATATTGGGGTTATGATAAAGAGGAAAGCCTGAGCAATGAGGACCTGATCAAAGAACAATACACCGGTATCCGTCCCGCGCCAGGTTACCCTGCCTGCCCGGACCATACAGAAAAATACAAACTATTCGACCTGTTGAAAGCAACAGATACCATTGGTGTTCAATTGACAGAAAGCCTCGCTATGTATCCTGCTTCCTCTGTTTGCGGTTGGTATTTCTCCAATCCCAAGAGCCAGTATTTTGGTGTAGGAAAAATTCAACGTGATCAATTGGAAGATTATGCAAGACGCAAGAATATGGAATTGCATGTTGCTGAAAGATGGTTGAGCCCTGTACTTGAGTAAATCTGGTGAATTTAAAATTATCGCTGATTTGAACCACACCCGCCCGCCTGAGCTTTGCGGGCGAGTAGTCATATAGAAAACATAGGATTTCACATAGAAAACCTATATGTTACAACTATGCTTCTATATTTCTACTGTGTTTCAAAAAATAAGGTGAACAAACCCAATGCGGAAATTTGAAATGCATCCGTTAGGCAGAGTTAGATCGGTTGCGCTATTTTTGCTACTGTTTATTAAACTATAGAGCAGTGAGACCAATTAAGTTATTCATATTTCTTTTATTTCCGCTACTCATCCATGCACAGGAAAAAAAGAAAGAACGCAAAGGCGAATTTTATTTTTCATGGGGATACAATAAAGAATGGTATACACATTCAGATGTGAAAGTAAACCAGCCTGTACTGAATAATAATTACAGGTTGGTTGGAGTACGTTCACATGATCACCCGGGCTGGGATGAAGGCCTGCTCACAACTCCCATCAGCATTCCGCAATACAATTACCGCATAGGTTATTTCTTCAATCGCAAAAAGGGATTGGCATTCGAGATCAATTTCGACCATACCAAACATATCATACAGGATGGGCAACCGGTAAGACTTTCGGGAACATTGAATGGAAGGCAAACCGATTCAACCATCAATTTTTCAGAAGGCAACGGTTTCTACTACTATCTCAACAATGGCGCAAATTTTCTTCTCTTTAATATTGTAAAAAGATGGAACTGGCAGGAAAGTAAAACAGGCAATTTTAAACTCGATGCATTGGGCAAAGCAGGTATCGGCCCGCTCATCCCGCATGTACAGAACAGTTTCTTTGGAAAAGCGAATGACCCGGGTTTTCAACTTGGTGGATGGAACATGGGCGTAGAAGCCGGTGCCAGGGCAACTTTCTATAAACGCATTTATCTTGAGTTTACAAATAAGATCGACTACGCGAGCTATTCAAATTTAAAAGTGTACCAGGGAACAGCCAGGCAAGCGTTTGGAACGTACGAATTGATCTTGAGTTTAGGCTTCACTATTTCCGCCGGCAAAAAAATTGAGCAATAAAACCGTGCCTTTGTGCCTTCGTGTGAGAAATTAATCTGCGCACAAAGGCACGGTTGGTTATCGTTTCTCCAATAACCACCAGAGTTTTTTACGCGGTTTTACTTTAAAATTCTTAGCGATATACGCCTCTATATATTGCATCGCTTCATTTATATCATCCGTAAGTAAGATGAGTTTTTTATCTGTTTCGGAGATCGTTCCTTTTAATATCATTTCATCGAGAGTATCCATTAGCGGCTGATAGAAATCCTTCCCGAATAATACAATGGGAAAATTGGTGATGGTCCGCGTTTGCACGAGTGTGATCGCTTCAAAGAATTCATCCATTGTACCAAAACCGCCTGGCATGATAATGAATGCGTAAGAATATTTAAGAAGTAATGTTTTCCTGATAAAAAAATAATCGAAAGTGATCCATTTCTGCATGTATGGATTGGGCTGTTGCTCAAAAGGCAGCTTAATATTACATCCAACAGAAATCCCTTCATTCTCAAATGCACCGCGGTTGGCAGCTTCCATAATGCCGGGGCCACCACCTGTCATGGTTGTAAAACCTAGTTCCGCAATGCGCTTACCAAACTCCCTCGCCGCCTCGTAATACCTATCGCCTTCTTTGAACCTTGCTGAGCCAAATACCGTGATACAGGGCCCCACAAAATGCAGGGTACGGAACCCTTTGATAAATTGCAGGAAAATATCCAACGCAAAGAAAAATTCATTTACTCTTGGCTTGGGTCCATCCAGGTAAACCGATTCTTTTGCCGGGATGATCCGTTCAATTTTTGCCATATACAATCATTATATTCAGTTCTGAATCAAATTAGCACAGAATTTGCTATCCTAAAGATACATTACCAAACTGCTGTATGAACATGAGAAAACTCATTCTTTTCCTGCTCTTTATTTTTTGTGCGCGCATAGCACAGGCACAAAAAAGCATCGTACTTGAAAAATTGCGTTGTTTTTCGGCAACCGGTATGACGATGAATTATTTTAAAGACGACGAGATCCGTAAAACCATTGCGGCACAGTTAAGTAAAACACTTCTACAGTATCATCACCTGCCACTCGAAGATACCACCACACTTCCCAATATTGAATACCTGAATAGCGGCGGCAACCTACCTCCTGTAGATCTTGCTTTTACCCGCGATGATTCACGCCTGCATCTATACATTGATCTTTTTGAAGTTGAGCCATCCACTTTTTTCGCTTACCCTGATAATATACCTACGGATACGGCAATTAAAGAAAGGGCAAAAAGTGTATTTCTGATCAAAGGTTCACTGATCAATGCTGATAAAACCCTTGCATTCAGCGAGCAGTTAAATGTGGTGGTCTCCGCGGCTGAAACCCAAAGCATGGGCATCGTATACAGGTACAGGTATTTTGGAGGTGACAGTCGCCTGCGACAAATCGTTACGCCTCCGAAGGCTTTCATCGGACTATTTAAGGCGGTTACCAATATTTTGTTTAATCCCGCCAATCAATTGGAAATGGTGGAGATAAAAGCATCGCCGGCTTACTTCGCAGAAAATTTTATTATTCCCAATATTTTCAATCAGTCAAAAATTTTTGTATCAACGACCAAAAACATCAGTACCTATCAGTATGCAGGCAATGCAGAAATGATCCGCCTGGGACCGGCTTTATATGAAGAAGTAATGTTGAAAGGCAAGAACCCGCAGAAATACCCAAATGATATTACCACTGCGATAAAAAATACAGCTCATTATGGGAGTTCCGATTTTGTATTTTTAAGACAGGATTGCCGTGATGTGATCCGTGATAAAAACTATCTCCTGAAATTGACCACCCAGATAGACCCAGGTAATATGCAGATGGCCCCGTTCACGTTTACTAATTTCCTGATCGGCAAATTCCACTATCTTCTGCAGGAGAAGGACACAATTGCCCAGTTCAATATCCTGAAGCATATTCCCGACGAAAACAAAAAACTATATCCGAACAGGATATCCAATGGTAACGATACTTCGTTCTTTACGATCAGTACCGCCAATCCAGAAGCAAGGCTTACCTATGATTATATTGCCACCGGAACCATCGGCAACCAGAACTTCACTATCAAATGCAGCGGGTTCACTAATACGGTCAAAGAGATTTACCTGGGTAGTAAATTGATTTGTATCGCACAGGGAAAATTTAGTCCTGAAAAATTTGTTGTTTTTGATGCATCTTTATCCCCGGAATTACTGAACCAGTTATTTATGATCGGGTTCAATCGTTTTTTTGAGTAACCCAAAACAACCCACATGCGAATCATTTCCTATAATGTGAATGGCGTTCGTTCGGCCATCAACAAAGGATTTACAGATTGGTTACAGACCGATCCCGCTGATATCATCTGCCTGCAGGAAACCAAGGCAATGAAGGATAATGTAGACTATAAAAAGATCGAAGATCTTGGTTATGAAACCTATTGGTTCTCCGCGCAAAAAAAAGGATACAGCGGCGTGGCCATCTTTACCAAAATAAAACCCGACAATATAGAATACGGCCACAAGCTTGAGCAAAGTGATTTTGAAGGAAGGGTGATCCGTGCTGATTTTGGCGATATCTCATTGATCAATGCTTACTATCCATCAGGCACCAGCGGCGATGAAAGGCAAACCTATAAATACCAATGGCTCGATGAGTTTTTTGCTTATTTACAGGACCTGCGCAAAACAAGAAAGAAATTAATTGTAGTGGGTGATTACAATATCGCACACAAAGAAATAGACATTCACGACCCGAAAGGAAATAAAAATTCTTCGGGTTTCTTACCTGAAGAAAGGGCATGGATGGATTCTTTTTTACAGAACGATTGGGTGGATAGTTTCCGTGAACTAAATCCAACAGCCACTGGCGCCTATTCCTGGTGGAGCCAACGTTTTCCAACAGTGCGTGCGCAGAATAAAGGATGGCGGATAGATTATATCTGCGTAACAAAAAACATGAAGGCGCAAATTACGGATGCCAAAATATTTCCCGATGTAAAGCATAGTGATCATTGCCCGATTTATGCAGCCTTTAAAGTTTAAAAAAACTGATTTCAATTAGTAATTAGGAATTAGTAGTTAGTAATTAAAAACTACATAGTGCAGCATCTCCTCAATTACTAATTACTAACTACTAATTACTAATTCATGTTGATTTACAACGTAACTCTCAAAATAAACGAATCCATTCATACCGATTGGCTGCAGTGGATGAAAGAAAAACACATCCCTGAAGTAATGAGTAAGAATTGTTTTACTGAATACCGGATCGTGCGTTTGCTTGAGGTAGATGATAGCGAGGGACCCACGTATGCAGTGCAGTATTCTGCAAATACAAAAGAAGATTACGATCGATACATTGAAGTGTATTCTCCTGCTTTGCGTAAGGATCTTATAGACCAATGGGGAAATAATTTTGTTGCATTCCGTTCTTTAATGGAAGTTGTGAATTGAGTGTGGATAGTTTGAAAATTCATTTTGGCAATCATAAATCTTCGCTATATTCCGCTGAAACCTGCGTGGGCATTGAATTACAGCGATCTCTATCCTAAAGCCTTATACAGCAAGGCTTTCAGAACCTTTTAATGAATATGCAAACAATTGCATATCAACCGGCATTCTTCTGAAATCCTTTATACATAGGGGTTTTAGAAGAAAAACACAATTAAAAAAATAAATAAAAATATTTTGCTGATTGCGAAAAGCGAATAAATTTGTCGCTCTATTTAAAATCTTAAAAACACATCTATGAACAAAGCTGAATTAATTGCTCAGATCGCTGAAGATGCAGGCGTAACGAAAACACAGGCAAATGCTGCCCTCGATTCTTTTGTAGGCGCTGTTACTAAAACGCTGAAAAAAGGTGATAAAGTTACTTTGGTAGGTTTTGGAACTTTCTCGGTGTCTAAACGTGCTGCACGTACAGGCCGTAACCCACAAACCGGTGCTGCGATCAAGATCAAAGCTAAAAAAGTTGCTAAATTCAAAGCAGGTAAAGAATTAAGCGCTAAGCTCTAATTGCTGTCCAAAAAACAACGAATTGCCCCTCACAGTACTGTGGGGGGTTTTTTTGTATCTTTACCGCTCATTCTTAAAAAACAAATCATGGGAAGAGGCGACAAAAAAACCGCAAAAGGAAAAAGATTCCAGGGCTCATTTGGTAAATCAAGGCCCGCTAAAGCAACAAAGAACACAAAACCTGTTGTGAAAGCTGCTGAAGCAACGAAAGCTTAGGATATTTTGAATAGGGCGTCATTTCGAATCACGCAAGTGCGGGATTCGAAATGACGTTCATTTTCAAAATTTCCCAATTCCAAAATCCAAAATTGCCTCACTTCTTCCTCCCCGCAATTTCCTCAATTGCCAGAACCAGTTTATCAAGATCCTCGAGTTTGGTGTACACGTGCGGTGTTATTCGTACGCAGGAGATATTTTCCCAAACGATGGAAGTTGTATGAATTTTATAACTGTTGAACAGGGCAGTATCCAATTCACCGGGTGTCATCCCATCAACCGTTACGCCGCAGATAGCGCAGGAATATTCGGGTTTGAATGAAGTGTGAATTTTTACTTTGGGGATGTCTTTTACTTTTTTGGCCCAGTAATTTTTCAGGTAGCGGATCCTGTCTTCTTTTCTTTTATTACCGATCGCATTCTGGAAATTCACCGCTTCGCCAATTCCCTGTTCTATCGGGAAGCTGCGAGTACCAAGCGTTTCAAACTTGCGGATGTCTGCACTGCGCGGTTCGCTGTTACACAACAGGGGCCAGATCTTTTCAATTTTTTCTTTTTTGATCCATAACATGCCGCTACCCACTGGCGCACTTAAGAATTTATGGAGGCTCGTGCCAAAATAATCGCAACCGAGATCAGGTATCTTAAAATCGAGCAGGCCGAATGAATGAGCGCCATCAACAATTACCTCGAGGTTATGTTTTTTTGCCATCGCACAGATCTTTTTCACCGGCATGATCTGGCCTATCCAGTTAATGATATGTGTGATGTGCAGGATCTTTGTTTTGGGTGTGATCGCTTTTTCAAAAGCAGAAACAATCTCTTCATCGTTCTCTATCGGAAATTGAAAATTCAATTGTGTGTACACGATGCCTTCGCGTTGTGTACGCTGCCTCCAGGCCTGTATCATATTGGGATAATCCTGTTTGGTGCCAATCACTTCATCACCTGCTTTCAGATCCAATCCATAGATCACCGTATTCAACGCCTCCGATGCATTCCGGTTGATGGCGATCTCTTCGGGAGAGCAACCCGCTAGTACGGCCAACTTCTGCCGCAGGGGTTCACGTCCCTGGTCGAGGATACGCCACATGTAGTAAGACGGGCCCTGGTTCGATAATTTATTATATCGTTCCACAGCTTCCTGCACCACTCTTGGCGATGGGCTAACGCCACCATTATTCAAAATGATCAGGTTCGAATCAACCGTGTACGACTGTTGTATCACGCCCCAGTAGTCTTCATCGGCCGTAACCGCTTCAGGAGAAAGCCCCTGTACTTTTTGCGAAGCATTGTCCCAGGATGCCGCGTGTAACTGGTTAAACAGGCTGTTGGCAGAAAAAGCGCCTGCCAATAACCCCATTTGCTGTATAAATCTTCTGCGTGGTTCCACATGACTCATTTGAAAAAGAAAGTTAACGATTCTGCATTATTTACAGTCATATCTTTGCAGCAGAAATGAATTATGAGATGAGGAAGAAAGTATTGTTTTGTTTTATCATACTTTCCGCGTTCAGCGTTACCTGTTTGAATGCGCAGTGCTCTATTTGTACCAAAACAGCTTCTCAATTGGGTGAGGGCCCTGCTTCTGCATTAAACTCCGCTATCCTGTACCTCGCTGCCGCGCCATTTGCCATCATGGGTTATATCGGTTGGAAATGGTGGAAGAATGAGAAGGAATTAAACAAGGATGCCGACAATCGATCCAGGTAGATCGAAAACACTCGACACGAATTACACGAATTAAAACGAATGAGCGCTATAAACGCATAGTGAACTTACAAATCGGAGATAATTCGCTCTAATTCGTGTAATTCGTGTTGAAAATTTGCAACGATTTTGTTTCCGGGTGTGTCAAGCTGTAAATACTGCCATGAAACGCTACCTATATTTTTTACTCTTTTCCTGTCTGCTGGTTGCTTCCTGCACGAAGGACACGCTCTATTTGGCAGAGGATCCCGGCTGTATTCAAAGAGTCATCATTCCCGTTACTGCACATAGCATTGCTGCTGCGGATATTATAACAGCTGATAATTTGCTGGCACAGAACAATATTCCCAACAATAATTTCCAGTATTACAGGTATCAGAAAGATTCTACGCAAACATTCTTTCCGCCCTTTGCTAAATTTGAGAATAAGGTTGTAAGAGTTAATCAATACACCAACGGAGAAAGGATCTTTAATAAACCGATGCTCTTTCATTTTAAAAATGGTGTGTTCGATTTTCAGGGCGGTGACCTCACAAAAGGAACCTCACTCAATACTACACCACTTTTGAACCTTGGTCAGTTAAGAAAACTGTTTATTGATGACGCGCAAAAGTTCGACAATAACGGCGGTCAATATAAGAACACATGTTTGACCGCACAGTTCGGGTATTACGATCTCAATGCAGGTGACCATGGTCCCGAGGTTTTGGTTAAAGCCTGGAAAATAACAGGCGGCCCTTCACCCATTGAATATCCGGAGGCTTATTATAAGGACGATGACGGTACGCTGATCTACTACTTCAACGGCATACAATACGCTCATTGAATTATTTTACAGAATAACATCTGCATGAACTTTTGTTACTCTGCGTTTTAGTGGTAAGGTCTTCTGCTTAGATAAATAATTAAGAAGTGTATCGCTCAATAAATTGATAAAGGTTTATACTACCGGAAACTTCCAGTTCCTTTTTAAGTACCGATTTATCAATATCCCTCATCCTGTGTTGCTGTAACAGGTGAAATGCCTTCTCTGCCAGCAACCAATATTTCTTATCGGAACTTTGTACCAGTTGCTGGTGCGCTGTTATCTTTTCAAACAATTCTTTGATCCCTTCTTTCTGCGAAGCAATTGTTTTTACAATAGCGATCTCATGGGTGGAGCGATGGAACGCAGGCGCCAGCATTAACCGTAAATTTTTTACAAAAGTATCTGCATCTGGGCGATCGGCTTTATTTACCACGAATACATCGGCGATCTCCATCAATCCCGCTTTCATGGTTTGCACTTCATCGCCCGCTTCGGGCACCACCACTACAACGGTTGTATCAGCAAGGCCGGCTATTTCTATTTCGCTTTGTCCAACGCCTACGGTCTCAATAATGATATGATCAAAACCGCCCGCTTTCATCACGTCTGCTATCTCGATAATTTTTGGATGCAGGCCTCCCAGACTTCCACGTGTTGCGAGTGAACGGATAAAAACATTGGGGTGATTGTACCATTCGCTCATCCTGATCCTGTCGCCCAGCAAAGCGCCGAGGTTAAAGGGTGAGGAAGGATCGATACACAATACACCTACTTTTTTATCCTGCGCAACGATCTCGCCGATCAATGCATCAACCAATGTGCTTTTACCAGCACCGGGCGGACCGGTAATGCCAATGATTTTTGCTGGTGAAGCAGGAAGTTGCTGCAGGAACTGCTCATATCCTTCCATTTCATTCTCCACCAAAGAAATGGCCCTGGCGAGCGAGCGGCTGTTGCCTTGTAATATATCCTGTAATAAATCCTCCCACATGATTGCTAAAGTAAACTGGATGAACGAATTTCGGCACATGATGCAAAGAGTGTTGAAAAATAAATGGGCCGAACAATGGATCACTGCATCACTGGTTTTGCTGTTTATTGGTTTAATGGTGAGCCGCGCGATGGTTTCTTTTGCATCTGTACTGATCGTTGTTCCGTTCTTTTTTAACCTGAAGGAAATAAAAAGAACCTACCTGCTCGCAATTGTTTTGCTTTTGTTACCTGTTCTTCTTTCAGGATACTGGAGTACAAACAAAGGATTGTGGTGGAACAGCCTCTCCGTAAAACTTCCTTTGCTTACCATGATGCTTGGTTTATCATCTGTTCAATTATCCGAAAAAAGATGGGAACAGATCATATGGATCTTCTTGCTGGTTATTTGCATAGGTTGCTGCTGGAGTTTATTACAATATTCCACGGCGATTCAAGATGCGTATCTGAAAGCAAAAACATTACCCACTCCTGCAGATAACGACCATATCCGTTTCAGCTGGCTCGTTGCAATAGCCATATTGCTTGCTTTTCGCTGCCTCTTATCTGGGAGGCAAAAAAGCATGCGGCCAGTTTTGTTTCTTGTTATTGTTTTTCTGGTAACCTACCTGCATATTCTTGCCGCGAAAACAGGATTGGTTTGTTTATATGCTGGTTGTTTATTTTATTTTTTGTACGCCGTTATTGTTCAGAAAAAATGGAAGACTGCTTTGTCTGTTATTGTGATCGCAACCGCCATTGCTTCGTTTTATTATTATACCATGCCCACCCTTCGCAACCGTATCCAGTACGTGATGTATGATTTTGATAATTATTCCAAAGGAAATATAATGCCAGGTTATGGTGATGCATCAAGATGGCTATCGATTCGTGCGGGTTATGAGATCACAACGCAACACCCGCTTGGAGGCGTTGGCTTTGGAGATATATTGAATCAAGTGGATCAATGGCATCAAAGCAATCATCCATCCAGCCTGTTCTATGAAAGATTCCTGCCCGCCAATGAATGGCTGGTGTATGGCGCAGGTAGCGGCTGGCCGGGATTGATCTGTTTTACTGCGGGTTTACTATTGCTGTTATTTGCAGCCACTTCTAATAGCGGGTTATCCATCGTTTTATCATTGACTTCTCTGATCCCATTTTTAATTGACGATACGCTCGAAGGACAGAACGGCGTGGTAATCCTGGCTTTTATTGTTTTCTTTGGGCAACAGAAATTAACAGCGCCGTTACATGAATAAACTCATTTCCGTTGTGATCATTTGCCGCAACGAAGCGCATATCATCGGCAAAACCATTGCAGCCGCGCAATCGGTTTCAGATGATGTGGTAGTGGTTGACAGCGGGAGCACAGACGGTACACAATCGATCGTTACAGCATCCGGCGCAAAATTGATAGAAACTGGTTGGGAAGGATACGGCATCAACAAGAACAAAGGGGTTGCTGTTGCCAAACATGACTGGATCTTATCCATAGATGCAGACGAGATCCTTGATGATGGGCTGGTTAAACACTTACAAACGTTTACACTTAGCGATACCACAGTTGTTTATAATATCCGTTTCCGGGCGTTTTTCGCAGATACCATGATCCGTTTTGGTGAGTGGGCCAATGATCAGCATGTGCGTTTGTACAACCGTACCCATGTTGCATGGAACGAAGCAGCAGTGCATGAAGGGCTCGTTTTTCCTACAGGTACGAAAACGGTTACCGTTAAGGAAGGATATATCCATCATTACACATCCCGGAACATAGAAGAGTTTGCTGCCAAAACTGTGAATTACGCTATGTTGAATGCGCAGAAATATCATTCACAGGGAAAGAAAGCTTCCTGGATACAATGCCGCGCTGCGCCTGCATTTTCTTTTATAAAAAATTATCTCTTCCGTTTGGGATTTTTAGATGGTGAAGCCGGGTTTATCGTGGCAAAAATGAATGCATGGTATACATGGCTGAAATATACAAGACTAAGAGAGCTGAATCGATCGGCGCGCTGATCGGTCGGGACGCTAAAGCAGCCTGAACGATAGGCACGCTTTTAATATATTTGCTGCATGACGAATTTTGTTCCAATATTTCCCCTGGCGATGGTGGTTTATCCAGGTGAAAAACTAAACCTTCACATATTCGAACCGCGGTACAAACAACTGATCAATGAATGTTATGCAGAAGCAAAACCTTTTGGCATACCGCCGGTAGTAAGCGGGGGTATTTCCGAAATGGGTACATTGGTTGAGATAAAGGAAATAGTAGAAGTGTATGAAGATGGAAAAATGGATATCCGCACAAACGGCTTACAGGTTTTCAGGATATTGGAAATAGTGAGATCCATTCCAGAAAAACTATACAGCGGTGCCATCGTTAACTACCCTCCCAACTCAGAAATGAGCCATAAAGAATTGTTGCGGAAAGTAGTGGCGGGCATCCGTGAGCTGCACAAACTGTTGAATGTAACCAAAGATTTTTCCAAACCCGATGAGTTGTTGACCAGCTACGATATTGCCCATCACGCAGGATTATCGATCGAAGAAGAATACGAAGTTCTGCAACTCTTATTTGAAATGCAAAGACTGGAATATCTGAAACGCCACCTCCGCAAAGTGTTACCCGTGGTAGCGGGAATGGAGAACCTGAAAGAAAAGATCCAGCTGAATGGGCATTTTAAAGAGATGAAAGGGTTTAATTTTGATTTTTAAATAGTGAATAGGCAATGGTGAATAGTGAATGAGCTCTTGAATTTTATTCACTATTGACTATTCACCATTCACCCTAACAACGTCACCCTAACAACGCTACATGCAAACCACCCTCTGCTTCGATTTCGGCAATACCCGTTTAAAATGCGCTGTTTTTGAAGACAGGGATTTTAAAGAAGAAAAGGTTCTTTATACGGCAGAAGAAAGTTCTATCCAGGAATTGATCGATCAATACAAACCGGCTAAGTCCATTTTATCATCTGTTATCAAACACCCGCTGGAGATCGAGAGCCTGCTTGCCAAACACACCCGCTTTCATAAACTCGATCATACAAGTAAACTCCCGCTGACCACACCGGTTGGTAAACCCGAAACGATCGGGGCCGACAGGCTGGCTATTTGCGCGGCGGCAGTTGATCTTTTCCCGGAACAGCATAACCTGGCCATCGGTTTGGGAACCTGCATTACCTATAATTATGTGAATAATGCGCATGAATTCCTCGGCGGAAGCATCTCCCCGGGCATGAATATGCGGTTCAGGGCCATGCATGAGCAGACCGCTTTATTGCCATTGATCAAGCCCGAATCAAGCTTTCCGTTGGTAGGTTACGACACCAAAACCAACATTTTAAGCGGTGTTATCCTCGGAATGTGTAAGGAAATCGATGGAATTATCGAAGCTTATGCGTTGAAATACAGCAACTTTAACGTGCTCTTAACCGGGGGGGATATGGGTTTTTTTGTTCCGCACCTTAAAAACAAGATATTTGCCGACCCTAACTTAATCTACAAAGGCTTGTATGCGATCAGTGAGTACAATAATCGCTAGGCTCTGCTTAGCACTTTTACCGGTTTTTTTTCTGCTTAGCTCCGAGGCGCAACAGAACTCTCCATTTACAAGGTATGGCCTTGGTGAATATTATACCAACCAGCATATTATCAGCCGTTCCCTTGGCGGGTTAACTGCCGCATATGCTGATGGAGCGAATAACAATGTAGGGCAATCCATTAATTTCAGTAACCCGGCTACTTATAGCCAGATGTACATGGTTAACTTTGATCTTGGCCTTACCATAGACTCAAGATCACTGGCAAGTAAAACGCCCACCAGTAAATTCTCGACCAATAATTTTATCCCTTCTTATGTTGCCATTGGTGTTCCGCTTCAAAAAGCGAAAGGATGGGGCATGGCGTTTGGACTGAAACCGTTGAGCACAGTGAGCTATTCCATCGAAACAAGGGAAAGAATCGCAAGCGATAGTTTACAAACCATTTACGAGGGAAGCGGTGGTTTGAACCAGGTGTTTGTAGGCATAGGAAAAAGATGGAAAGGATTCAGCCTTGGTTTTAATACCGGTTACAATTTCGGCCGCAAAGACATTGCTACCCGGAAGGCATTTATCAATGATACCGTTGTTTACTATCAATCCAAATCCTCTACCGTAACCAATTTTGGCGGTGCTTTCCTTGATGGCGGTATGCAATATGAATTCTCTGTTGCCAAAAAAGTAACTGCAGCCACAAAGACCACGGAAAATTATTTACTCCGTTTCGGACTTACCGGCGGCTTACAACAAAAACTCAGCGCCACACAGGATCAATCTAAACAAACGTATACAGTAGGTACCTCGGGTGATATAAAAATTGATTCCGTTTCGGAGCTACACAATATAAAAGGAACGGTACAGATCCCTTCTACGTATGCGGCGGGTATTACGCTTCATAAGGCAACCACCGGCACACGAGGAACTTTTGAAATGTGGTCCATCGGTATGGAATACACCGCTACCCAATGGAGCAATTACCGTTTTTACGACCAGGCCGACAGGTTATCGAACAGCTGGCAGTTTAAAGTTGGCGCACAGTTCTGTCCCGATCCATTATCAGGTATCGGTTACTGGAACAACGTTAACTATCGTGTAGGCTTTATGACCGGGAAGGATTACCTGAACCCTGATGGCAACGGTCTGAAACATTATGCTGTTTCTTTCGGCGCAGGTTTACCTATCCGTAAATGGAGGGCTTACGATAACCAGTTTACTTTCCTGAACACGGCTTTGCAGTTTGGCAAACGCGGTTCGGCTGTTAATAATATCACAGAAAGCTATTTTCAACTTTCTTTAGGGATCAGTTTAAGCGATCTTTGGTTTGTTCCACGCAAGTATGACTAATCAACTTCTCCATAAAAAACTAATTAAAGCAGCCATTCTAACCGGCTGCTTTTTTATGTGCGCCTGCGAGAATGATGTGAATGAAGTAAGAGAGCTAAGCAGGAAAAGACAAAATATTGAAGAAGGAAGGAATATTGAAAGCTATCTCAGCATGAACGGCAAAATGCGCGCGCATTTAACGGCTCCGTTACTGATGCGATATGTAGACAGTGGTAACATGGCTGAATTTCCAAAATCATTACACGTTGATTTTTTTAACGACAGTGCCAAAGTAGAAAGCCAGCTCCGCGCATTGTTTGGCAGGTATAGAGAAAGTGAAAACAAAGTGTACCTGCGCGACAGTGTAGTTGTATTCAACACCAAAGGCGATACACTTTTTTGCGAGGATCTTTATTGGGACCAGGCTGCACAAAAATTTTATACCAACCGGAAAGTGATCATGAGCAGAACGTATCGCCGCACACTGATCACGGGTATTAATGGAATGACAGCCACGCAGGATCTTTCGAACATTACCTTTTTCAAACCCGATCCCAACTCTTTCTTTTATATACCAGACAGCACACAATCTACTACCGCGCCGCCACCTGCTCCACCCGCTGCAGTTGCAGATACGGGAAAGAAAAGGCCAAAGCTGATACCTAATCCGTAACTGTATTGAGATCTTATGGCAGAGTCTCTCTTGAATCCCCGTTACATTTAGAACACAAAACATGCCGACAGCCACCTTGTTTTCAAGGGAGTTTTACAATATTGTTGATAATCAATAACTTAAATAAAAAATTCGACCATAATCTCATAAAATACATAATATTTATAGATTGAAATCGAAAAATATTATGTATTTTAGAGATTGAAATCGAAAAAAGTGATACATCGCAGTCTTCAATCCATTATTGAAGCCCGTTTTTTTAAGGGAAAAGCGATCCTGTTGTTTGGACCGAGACAATGCGGAAAATCAACATTGATCGAATTATTATTAAAAGCCCAGCCTAAATCATGGCTTTACCTCAACGGAGATGAGGCAGATGTTCGGGAGTTACTAACCAATACCACTTCAACTAGATTAAAAACAATAGCAGCCAATCATAATATTGTATTTATTGATGAGGCGCAACGGATACCGAATATTGGCCTAACACTTAAACTTTTTACAGACCAGCTAAAAGACATTCAGGTTATTGCAACAGGTTCATCAGCCTTTGATTTATCAAGCCAGGCGAACGAACCGCTAACCGGCCGCAAGTATGAGTTCATGTTGTATCCATTAAGTTTTGCAGAAATGGTAAAACACCACGGGCTGCTTACCGAAAAACGCATGACCGAACATCGTATGGTATACGGTTATTACCCTGAAATTGTTACTAAGGAAGGTGAGGAACAGGAACTATTAAAACTGTTGGCGGGAAGTTATTTATATAAGGATCTCCTGATGCTGGAACAGGTAAAAAAACCTGTATTACTGGAAAAATTATTGAAAGCACTTGCCCTGCAAATAGGAAGCGAAGTAAGTTATCCTGAACTGGGCCAGGTGATCGATGCAGACAAAGGAACCGTTGAAAAATACATTGACCTTTTAGAAAAAACATTTGTCGTATTCCGCCTGCCGGCTTTGAACAGGAATGTGAGGAATGAAATTAAAAAAGGCAAGAAGATCTATTTTTATGATTGCGGCATCCGCAATGCCATCATCAACAATTTCAATGCGGTCGGCTCCCGAACAGATACCGGCGCCTTATGGGAAAATTTTATTATTGCTGAAAGGATGAAATACCTGCGTTATCATAATCTTGATGCGGATCAATATTTCTGGAGAACCACACAGCAACAGGAAATCGATTTAATAGAAGATACAAGCGGTAATCTGAATGCTTATGAATTTAAATGGAACGAGAAAACAAAGATCCGTTTCCCGCAGACTTTTACATCCAATTATCCCGGTGCTGTTACGCACATTATCAGTCGGGGAAATATGGAAGAGTTTATTGGGTAGTTACAAAATACGGCTGCCCGATTAGCTGATTTCAGTTTAAACAATATTACATCTGTATATTTTATAAAAGGTACACCAACACTAAAAAACTAACAATTGCAAAGCACTAACGAAATAGCCACCCTTTGGATTGAAAGCGAAGTCAAAATACCATTAGATGGGCAAAGGCAACAGTATGATGACAACAGTGATGTTATAATCACATTCAACGACGGAACAAGATATGTCGCAACTTTTTTTACGCTTCAAAATATACAAACCTTAAGAGAAAATTATAAAATATCTGGTGAGTGCCTGGCAGGCAAATATTTTTGGGCATCTGATTTAATCTTAATCGATTCAATAGAAAGAAGCGAAATCTTGACAGTTGTGAAGCATTTGATAGCGTCAGGCGAATTCCAATCAATTTTCAGGAAGTTGCTTTAATGCTATTCTCCGGCATCCAGTATCAAGTATCCAGCCCCCCCAACATCTCCCAACATCCCTTAACTTGCTTTTCTAAAAAAACTAACCATGGAATACAGGAGAATGGGCCGCACCGGTTTACAACTTAGCGTATTGAGTTATGGCAGCTGGGTAACCTTTCACAAACAGATCAACGATAACAGCGCCGATGAACTGATGGGCCTTGCCTATGATAACGGCATCAACTTTTTTGATAACGCCGAAGGATATGCATTCGGCGAAAGCGAGAACATGATGGGCCGCGTTTTGAAAAACAAAAACTGGGACAGGACCTCCTACACCCTTTCCTCAAAAGTATATTTTGGCTGGAGAAAAGACAATAAACCCAACCAAACCGGCCTCAGCCGCAAACACCTGGTAGAAGCCTGCCATGAAGCTTTGGGCAGGTTGCAAACCGATTATCTCGATCTCTATTTCTGTCACCGCCCCGATACCGGCGTGCCTATAGAAGAAGTGGTTTGGACCATGCACAACCTGATTCAGCAGGGAAAGATCCTGTACTGGGGAACCAGCCAATGGAGCGCCGCAGAAATTATGGAAGCACACAGGGTGGCCCATCAATACCATCTGATCGCCCCAACCGTTGAGCAACCGCAATACAATATGTTCGAACGTTTTAAAATGGAACAGGACTACCTGCCCGTATTTAAGAATGTAGGATTAGGCACCACCATCTGGAGCCCGCTGGCCGCAGGTTTCTTAACCGGCAAATACAATAACGGTATCCCCGAAGATTCCCGCCTGGCCATAGAAGGTTTCGACTGGCTGAAGAACCGCTGGATACAGGATGCCAAACTGGAAAAAGCAAAAAAACTTGCAACACTCGCCGATGAGCTGGGTGTTTCCTTAGCCGCCCTTTCCATCGCATGGACAATTAAAAACCCCAATGTAACCACCGCCATCCTCGGCGCAACCAAACCTGACCAACTTATCCAAAACCTGAAAGCGCTGGATGCATTGACGCTTCTTACAGATGATGTGCTGGTGAAAATAGAAGGCATCCTGCAGAATAAGCCGTTTATGGACCTCTCCTAAGACCATTTTCGAATTGGGAGATTTTGGAATTGTTCGACAAATTTCTCAATCTCCCAATTCCAAAATTCCAAAATTTTTCCTCCCCCTTTTCAAACACACATTAATCCGCACAAATTAGTGGTGTTTTTGTCCTTCGCTATTCCGTTGTGTTACGGGAGTAGACTGCATTGTGTAGCCTCAAAACACATGGCCAGGTCTGAGCAGGTTCGAAGTAAGATCCATTTATGGCCATCCTTCGCTCATCTTTCGCTCATCTTTCGCTCATCCTTCGCTTTGAATAAGACCGTTTAAGATCATAAACAGTTCTTCTTAAGTCTCCATATTGTTTGGTTTCCCGGCGCCCCAGGGTTTATCATGCCAATGAAATAGTATAATTTAGAACGATGCCATTGTTTTTGTTGAATATTTGCTGGGAAGATGGAAAACTTTACGGAAGTACTCATGAAATGGCACAAACGGCACAATAACCGTGAAATGCTGTGGAAAGGAGAAAAAGACCCATATAAGATCTGGCTAAGTGGGCTAAGCGAAGTTTTCCTGCAGCAGACCCGGGTGGCACAGGGCCGGCAGTACTATACTAATTTTATTAAAAAATATCCCACCATTTTCCAACCTTTTACCTCCTCCTCCCTCTTTATACCGAGAACCATTGGAACAGGCTAACACCATACAAACGGCTGTTGTGAGAAAAGCCTGCAAGGGCGATACAGAGGCGCAGGCCTGGCTATACCGGCAATATAGCAAGAGCATGTTTAACATCTGTACGCGCATGACTGGGAACCGCAACGATGCAGAAGATGTTCTGCAGGATGCTTTTATTATAGCCTTCCGGAACCTGGTACAGTTGAAAGATCCTTTACAGTTTGGCGGCTGGCTGAAACGGATCGTAGTAAATGAATGCATCCGCTACGGCAAAAAGAATTTTTACTGGAATGAATGGGAAGATGAAAGAAACAATGTAGCCGATGATGAAACAGAATGGTGGAAGACCGTGAGTTTCGATATCATCCACACAGAAATAAAAGGTTTACCGGATGGTTGCCGGCAGGTATTTAACCTTTTTGTGGTGGAAGATTACAGTCACAAAGACATTGCCGACCATTTGGGAATATCCGAATCAACCAGTAAGAGCCAGTACCACAGGGCAAGGCAATTATTAAAAGAGAGAATAACGAAGCAATTACAAATACATGGATGAGTTAAAAAAATATTTACAACACCACGCTGATGAGCTGAACCTGGATGAGCCCCGTCCACAGGTCTGGCAGAATATCCAGCTGGCTTCACAGGCAGAAAAGAAGCAGCCGGTGATCGTAATGATCACGCGTTGGGCGGTGGCTGCCTGTATACTTGCCCTAGCGGGCATCGGTGCCTGGTATTTGTTCAGTGAAAAGAAAACCGTTCATATAGAAACCGTTTCAACAGTTACTGACAAGAAAACACCCGTAACAACCGATCCGGTAAAAAAAGATCCGGTAATTATTGAAAAAAATGACCCTGTTCTTATTGCCAAAGCAACAGATCATATAAACAAACACAAACCCGCAACCCGCAACGCACCACAACCTGTAAACAGCCAGGAGACACTAGCCAATCTCCGTAATCTCGAAAACAGTTTTACACAGGTGATCAACCTGCAGCGCGACAGGGTTAGTAGTATGCCGATGTACGCCGAATCACCGGAATACTTTAATGATTTCAAAATACAGATCAGGCAGATGGAAAAAGATGAAAAAGTGATCAAATCAGACATTGCAAAGCGCGGCATGAATGACCAGTTACTTGATCAGCTCATCAACCTGTATCAGCAAAAACTCAATACCCTCAAACAGTTACAAACCGAGATGAACAAAACCAATAACCGCTATAAACAAAGCCGCGGTCCCGTTGACTCAACCAAAACTTATTTCCTGAATCTCTAAACATCTTATTAAATGAAAACAAATATGCGTAATACTTTATTGGGCTGCCTGTTACTGGGTACAGCATCTATCGCTACGGCTCAACAGTCGGTTTCCGGCTATGTTACCAATACTCCTGCTGTATCATCACTCAACTCAGTACAATCTTCAGCGCCTGTAGTGGCAACTACTATCGGCAGCGGTTATTCTTATTCTTCCGACGGAGTTTTTTATTCCGGAAAAGATTTCAAGGACCAGGATATCAAATCAAAAGAAGTAAGCAAAGAGATCGCTGTGAGCAAAACATCGGAGATCTATATCGAAAACTCTTCACGCGCCATCGTTATCAAAACATGGGACCAACCCAAAGTAAAAGTAACCACCACTATTTATTATGATGGTGAAACAAAATTAACGGATGATGAGTGGCTGGAAAAAGTGAACCTCTCTTTAAAAACACTGGGTTCTTCTGTAAAAATAAAATCAGGAACTGTAAGTGCAAACGGCACCCTGCTTTCCTATACAACACCGGGTATTGTATACAACAACGGATCAGTGGGCGGCGGTGTAGCAGTTTTTAATGGCAGCGGGCAGAATATCGGCACAAAAGCCAACCTGAAGCGAATTGTAACCGTTACCGTTCCTGCCGGCAGCAAATTAGATATTGAAAGCAAGTATTCTGATGTAACACTTCCTGCAGGTATCGGCGATGTAAATGTAGACATCACCAATGGTAACCTGGAAGCAGAAAATCTTGGCAAATTATCGCTCCGTTCAAAATATTCAAATGCCAATATTGGTGATGTAAGAACGGCAGAAATTGAATTCAGCAATGGCCGCTTCAGCGCAAGAAATATTGATGACCTTGATATTGAAAGCAAATCTTCTACCATTGAAATGGCCGCCGCCAAAAAGATGATCATGCGCAGCACCAGCGATGAATATGAACTGGAAGAAGCCGGTGAGGTAAGTGGCAGAAAGGCGTACGGTAACCTTCGCATCACCAAATTGAACGGATCATTAGAAGTGGATGGCATGAATGCAGATATGAAGATCAGGAAAGTGGGTCCTGCACTTACCCTTATTAAAATAGATGATAAATACGCAGACATCCGCATCCCGCTCCGTGAAACAAAAAGTTACTCAGTAGATTTTACAGGAAGATATAGTTCTGTGTATGGAAATTTTGAAAAGAAAGAACTGAAAGAAGAAAAAACAACGGCTGCTGCCGACGAAAAAACAACCGGCACACAACTCAACAAGCAAGAGCAACTCCTCGTAAATACTATTGCACCCGCAGCGGCTTCGAGGTTTGGTTCTACCATCTCGGTTGCCGGCCAACAACGCGGCTCAGTATGGGGAAACGAAGGAACCAGCCCAGCCAGGTTCACCGCAGTAGTAGGTGATGGCAAAGGGTTGAAGATAGATATGAAGTGTACGAATTGTACGGTTGATTTTAAATAGGCCGGAGGAATATTGAATGCTGAGCAAGGAGTGACGAATGTTGAAGTGGGTTGCCCGTTTTTTTAAGAATCTTCAAAGAAGCGGAGATCTTACTTCAACATTCAAAATTCCTTGCTCAGTGTTCAATATTCCCACAATCTCACACAGCCGATTTTCTCATGTTGTTAATTATCGGTCCGTGCCCTGTTTTTACAGGGCACTTGTGTTTGTTTCACGCAAAGACGCAAAGTTGCCAAGGCGCAAAGGAAGGAATTATATGCCTTTTCTTTGCGCCCTTCGCTCCTTGGCGCCTTTGCGGGAAACTATTTTTCTGTAATTTTCCATTATGAGTGAGCTGTATACCCTTATCTGGATAGGTGTAACATTGATCCTGATCGGCTTTTTTGCAGGATACGAGATCGCGTTCGTTTCTGCGAACCGATTGAGTATTGAACTGAAGAAGAAGCAGGGAAGAAAATCCGGTTTGATCTTATCCAATTTTATTGAACACCCCGCGCGTTTTATCGGCACCTGTTTGATCGGGCTAAACCTCTTCCTCGTAATTTATGGATTGCTGATACACCAATTAATGCAGCAAACGATCTGGATCACACTGCTCACTAAATTCCATTTCCAGAATGAATACCTGAAACTTGGTTTTGATACATTGATCTCTGCGATGGTGGTTTTACTATTTGGTGAATTTTTACCGAAAGCCATATTCAGGGCGAAGAACGATACGCTGTTGAGTTTCTTTGCACCCGTTGCGCAATTCTTTCATACACTTTTCTCTCCCCTTACCAATTTCTTTGTGAATGTTTCGCAATGGATCCTGAAATATATGTTCAACGTGAACGTAAAAGACAGGAGCGATGCGTTTACAAAAGTTGATCTCGAACATTTTTTCCAGCAAACAAAAGAGCAGGATGAAGAGAGCCAGGAACTGAACACCGAATTATTTGAAAACGCATTGAGCCTGCCCATGGTAAAGATCAGGCAATGCCTGGTACCACGCACAGAAATAGAAGCGCTCGATATTAATACACCGGTGGAAGAAGCCAAACAGGTTTTCATCAATACACAATTAAGCAAGCTGATCGTGTATGATGATAATATCGATTCGATCATTGGCTACATACACCAACTGGATCTTTTTAAGAAACCCGATTCGATCCGTTCTGTATTGCATCCCATCATGGCCGTACCCGAAAGTATGAGCGCAACCGATCTCATTGGCAAATTCACCAAAGACAGGAAAAGCATCGCATGGGTGGTTGATGAATTTGGTGGAACCGCTGGCATTGTAACGATGGAAGATGTGCTCGAAGAAATTTTCGGCGAGATCCATGATGAATACGATGTAGAAGAAGACATCGAAAAACAATTATCAGATGACCAGTATATCCTCAGCGGCCGTATGGAACTGGATTATCTCAATGAAAAATACGATATGAAATTTCCCGTAAGCGAATCTGAAACGCTTAGCGGCTATATCATCAACGCCCACCAGGCCATTCCCAAAAAAGGTGAGACGATTATTGTGGATGATTATAAGTTTGATATTCTTAGTGTGAGTGATACGAGAATTGAATCGGTGGAGATGAAGGTTTTACGATAGCACAAAGCACGTTAGTACGTCATTGCGAAATCAAACCCGTTTTCTACCAGCGAAATAAAAATTCCGAACATTCAACTACTGCCGCGGGAAGTGCCGATCATGTAATTGTTTACGAAAACTTAATACAGCTGGCAGAAAAACTTGGGTTGATCCTAACTTCCTTACAATCATGAACCTTCCTTTTTGCGGGAAATGGCACGCGGATGACGCGGATTAAACTGATGGGCGCGGATCAAAGACTAAAATCCGTTAAAATCCGCCCGATCCGCGTCATCCGCGTGCCATTCTTCGCTAAAATCCTCCGTTTTTATGTTTGTCTTACACGTAACTTCGCGAACTGATAACAGTCAAAGAAAGTAATGGCACTATTTAATAGAAACAGGGGTTCGGGGAAATCGGAGATGACATTCATTGATCATCTTGAAGAATTAAGAACACATATCATCCGTTCTGTATTGGCCATCCTGGTGGGGGCGATCTTTATTTTCGTTTACCGCAACTGGGTATTCGACAATATTGTGCAGGGCCCTATCAGCCCGGATTTTATCAGCTACCGTGCACTTTGCAAGTTCAGCCACTGGGCTCATATGGGCGAAGCGCTTTGTATGCCGCCTGTAAAAGTGAACCTCATCACCAATACATTCGGCGGGCAGTTCCTGGGAAGTATTTCTATGGCGCTGGTCGGCGGTATCATCATTGCTTTCCCTTTTATATTCTGGGAATTCTGGCGTTTTGTAAAACCTGCCCTCAAAGAAAAAGAAGTGAGTAACACCCGTTTCGTTATTTTCTGGGTTTCGTTCTTCTTCTTTTGCGGCGCGGCTTTCGGATATTTCTTACTCGGCCCTTTTACCTTTAATTTCCTGGCGGGTTTTAAATTAGGCACCACAAATACCATCGTTACCTTACCTACTTACGCAGATTACTTAGATAATTTAACCAATATCATTCTGGGTTGCGGGCTGGCATTCGAGCTCCCGGTGCTGGCATTCATTCTTACTAAAATCGGCCTGATCACGCCTTCGTTCCTTAAAAAAACGCGTAAATACGCGGTGGTTGTGATCCTGATTGTAGCCGCCTTTATCACTCCCAGTCCCGATTGGATGAGTCAGATGATTGTATTCACACCATTATGGATCTTATATGAATTAAGTATTATCGTTTCTACCCGGGTTAAGAAACAGGAAGCGTTAAGAGATGAAGAGGAGTGGGATTAACCCGTTTGTGGTTTGTAGTTTGTGGTTTGGTGTTTAGGCACAACCACAAACTACAAACACAAAACCCCAAACCCTTCCTCATCCATTCGTACATTTTTTTAACCCCACTTAGTCCATATCTGTTATCTTAGTCCCCCTAATTGATACACATGAGTTTTGTTTTTGATCCGTCCAAACCCATCGCCATTGGTTGCGACCATGCGGGGTTTGAATATAAAACCTCCCTTATCAGCTGGTTAACCGCAAAAGGCTACCAGGTAAAAGATTTCGGTACCGATTCTCCTGATTCTGTTGACTACCCTGATTTTGCCCATCCGGTTGCTTCGAGTGTAGAGAATGGTGAAGCCTGTTTTGGCATCCTGCTTTGTGGCAGCGCCAACGGGGTAGCTATTACTGCCAATAAACACCAACACATCCGTGCCGGGCTTTGCTGGCAGAATGATGTGGCCGTGATCGTTCGCAAACACAACGATGCCAATATCATCTGCATACCCGCCCGTTTTGTTTCGCTGGTTTTAGCAGAACAGATGATCGAATTATTTATGACGACAGCTTTTGAAGGCGGTCGCCATGCCACACGTGTTTCTAAAGTTGCATGCTCTTAACCCTAACAATAATTACATGATGAAAAAACTACTGATGCTCTGCCTGCCCTTCGCAACAACGATGGCGCTGGCGCAAAGAGATGAAAATGCGGCAAAATATGCCGCAACGATTACACCACAGGCCCTGAAAGAAAAACTAACTATCCTGGCCGGTGCAGACATGGAAGGACGCGAAACTGCTTCTCCAGGACAAAAAAAGGCTGCTGCATGGATCGAATCACAATTCAAAAGCTTTGGCCTGCTGCCAGGAAATGGCGATAGCTACCAACAACTGTATCCTGTTTACCAGGATCAATTGACCAGCAGTAAATTAATGGTGAACGGAAAGAACTTTGATTTTGACAAGGATTATTCTTTCGGTATTACATCAGGAAACTGGAAATATGGCGAAGTTGTATTTGCCGGCTATGGTATAGTAGATTCTTTGAAAGGCACGAACGATTTTGCAGGACTGGATGTAAAAGGCAAGGTCGTTTTAGTGCTAGACAACCCCAATGCTGCTCCAGCTTTTGGTGTCCGTGGTGGTGGTGGTAACGGTGGACAAGCAGCCGGCGCTCCACGCCCTTATCGTGCACCTACTGCTGCTGAATCTGTACGCAAATTAGGTGGTATCGGTCTCGTAACTGTGATCGATTTCAATGCCCCTAACCGCAGGCCTGCACAAACAAAAGGCCGTATGTCGATCGTTGCACCGGCTGCTCCTGCAGCAGGTACCACAACAGGAACATTAGCCCCTTTCTTTACTGCCTCTGTTTCTAACGCGGTTGCTTCTGCTTTGATGGGAAGAACTTCAACCATCGCTTTGGCAGATCTGAAAAATATCAATAAAGGAACTTACTATTCTGAATTCGTGGTTTCTGCGGAAAGAAGTACCGTAACACTCGAAAGTAGCAACGTGATCGGTATCTTACCCGGTACAAGCAAAAAAGATGAATATGTTTTCATGACGGGCCACTATGATCACCTCGGTAAAAATGCGAAAGGCCAAATATTCTATGGTGCTGATGATGATGGTTCGGGAAGCGTAGGTGTTATCCAGGAGGCAGAAGCATTTGCCGCTGCTTATAAGGCAGGTCACAAACCAAAAAGAACATTAGTATTCATGACCGTTAGTGGTGAAGAAAAAGGATTATTAGGCTCTGCGTATTATGGAGATCATCCGACTGTTGACCTTGCTAAAGTTTCTGCAGATCTGAATACAGATATGATCGGAAGAGGAGACTCATCACGCAAAGGTGATACACTGAATTATATTTATGTGATAGGTCACGATAAATTGAGTTCAGAACTGTCTACACTCAGCGAAACGATCAACAAGCAATACATCACAAACCTTGCCCTCGATTATAAATATGATGATCCTAACGATCAGAACAGGATTTACTATCGTAGCGACCATTACAATTTTGCTAAAAAAGGCGTTCCTATCTTATTTTATTATGATGGGATGTTAGGTGCCGATTACCATCAATTGACAGATACAGTTGACAAGATCCAGTTTGATGTTATGTCAAGACGGGCTCAACTCGTATTCCATACAGGATGGGTTATTGCCAACAAGGATGCTATGCTGAAAAGGGATATTCCTTTGAATATGCCTGCGAGATAATTGAAGGCATAAGTAAAAATTAAAAAGTCAAAAAGCAAAATCGGAGAAATTTTTCCATATTTTGATTTTTGACTTTTTAATTTTGCATTATTCTACCACCCCAACAAATACGCAAAGATCAACGGCACCACAATAGTAGCGTCACTCTCCACGATAAACTTCGGTGTATGAATATCTAATTTACCCCAGGTTATTTTTTCATTAGGAACCGCTCCGGAATAAGAACCATACGAAGTAGTGGAATCACTCACCTGGCAGAAATAACTCCAGAAAGGAACATCGTGCCACTCAAGATCCTGGTACATCATTGGCACCACGCAGATCGGGAAATCACCGGCAATACCGCCACCCACCTGGAAGAAACCTACACCTTTACCGCCGCTGTTCTGCCTGTACCAATCAGCCAGCCATACCATGTATTCGATACCGCTTTTCATGGTGCTTGCTTTCAATTCGTTTTTTATGATATAAGATGCAAATATGTTACCCATGGTACTGTCTTCCCAACCTGGTACCACGATCGGGAGATTTTTTTCGGCCGCGGCCAGCATCCAACTGTTTTTTGGATCGATCTCGTAATACTGCTCCAGCACACCGCTCAGCAGCATCTTGTACATATACTCATGCGGGAAATATCGTTCGCCCTTAGCATCGGCATCGGCCCATATTTTATGGATATGTTGCTGCAACCTGCGGAATGCTTCTTCTTCAGGAATACAGGTATCTGTTACGCGGTTATAATGGTTCTCTAAAAGTTCCCATTCCTGCTGCGGGGTAAGCTCTCGGTAGTTGGGAACGCGTTTGTAATGGCTATGCGCCACCAGGTTCATAATATCTTCTTCCAGGTTGGCGCCGGTGCAACTGATGATGGCTACTTTATCCTGCCTGATCATTTCAGCAAGGCTGATGCCTAATTCGGCGGTACTCATGGCGCCTGCGAGGCTCACAAGCATTTTACCACCTTCCAGCAGATGTGTTTCATATCCTTTGGCTGCATCTACCAATGCGGCTGCATTAAAATGCCTGTAATGGTGTTGTATGAACTGCGAAACGGGTCCTTTACTCATGGTTCTTGATTTGAGGGGCAAAAGTAATTTTTTTGGCCCGGAAATATTTATTTTTCCATAGGCGAAATGTTACCGGTATTTTCGCCCTGCTTAGCCCCCATATGAAGTTATTACTCAGCAACATACCAATTGGTAAATGGAAAATACCTGTGCCGGTATTTCTCTGGTTCCTGTTAGCGATGCTCGCCGCGCTCGCCGAGATCAGCCGCGGACATGCGGCCATAAACAACTACGATATTTTCGCCGGGGTTTTTGAACACACATTACAGCAAAAGAATCTATACGCCCTGTACCCGGGTGAGTACAACGATATCAATCACTACGGACCGGTTTTCAGCATATTGATCGCGCCCTTTGCGCTATTGCCGGATTATCTCGGCTGCTTTTTATGGTGTGTTGTCAACGCATGGGCCCTGTTCTATGCCATCCGACAGTTACAGTTAACCGAAAAACAACAGAATATTATTTTATTGATCGGCCTGGTAGAAATGATGACCGCGATACACAATGTTCAATTCAATCCCATGCTTACCGGATGGATATTGCTGAGTTTTGTATTGGTTGAAAAAGAAAAAGATTTCTGGGCAGCCTTTTTTATTGTGGCCGGGTTATGGGTAAAGATCTATGGTGTTGTAGGCATCGCCTTTTTCTGGTTCTCAAAACACAAACTCAAATTTGTGGCCTCGTTCCTTTTCTGGTTTGTTGTATTGTTTTGTTTGCCGATGATCATTTCTTCTCCGGCCTTTATTATTCAATCGTATAAGGACTGGTTCAATGCATTGGTACAAAAAAATGCGCAAAATATTGATGCGGCAGATGAGAGCCTCATGCAGGATATTTCTGTAATGGGAATGATACGACGCATGTTTGGCTACGATCATTTGCATAACTATTTAATAACGGTTCCTGCTGCGATACTGTATGCCCTGCCATTTCTCCGGATTAGTCAATACAAGCAGGTTGCATTCCGAACCAGCTATTTATGTTTTGCGATGATCGGCGTAGTTATATTCAGTTCTTCTGCAGAATCCTCTACGTTTGTGATCGCCGTTACAGGTATCGCGTTGTGGTATATGATACAGGATGAGCCCAGAAGCAAATTCATCAATTTCTTACTCGGTTTCGTGATCGTGTTAACCAGCCTTTCTGCCACGGATCTTTTCCCACCTTATGTTCGGGAACATTTTATTTTACCTTATTCGTTAAAAGCATTGCCTTGTTTTGTGGTTTGGTGTGTGTTGGTTTACCAGTTGTTGACAAAGGATTTTAGTAAAACAAAAGAGGTATATAATAAACAGGCAGCATAAAGTTGCTATAATTTACAGTTTGGCAAAAATACATCCATGCTACTTGCTAATTAATGTCTTGAGGCGCGACAGAAAATATTGAACCACATAGGCACATAGATACATAGGATGTCACATAGTTTTTTTATTATTCTTTATTAAAAACGAAAACAAATTATTTGTCTTATTTCCATTTATCTATGTGTTATGATCTATGTTCCTATGTGCCTATGTGGTTCAAAAATTATATCTCACCTCTACTATGCAGACAAATTTTAGCTCCCAAGTTTCAAAATATTAACTAGTAGTACTATTTCAATCTCCTGACTTCTAACTAATAAAATCGTATTTTGCTTATCAATTAATTCCAGCCCAAGCAGTTGCCTGATGAAAAAGAGGATCTCGATCGTTATCCCGGTTTGCAATGAAGAAGCGAATATCCGCGTGATAACGGCTGCTATACAAAATACATTTGCCAACCTCTCTTACCCATACACCCTCACTTTTGTAGATGATGGGAGCGATGACGGCACATTGGCCGAACTTAAACGCATTGCTTCAGAGGACACTAAGGTATTTTTTATCTCTCTCGCCCGCAACTTCGGCCACCAGAATGCATTAAAAGCCGGGCTTGACCTGGTTGATGGCGATGGCGTGATCATGATGGATGGCGATATGCAACACCCGCCCGATCTCATCCCCGAAATGATCGCACAATGGGAAGCGGGTTATGATGTTGTGTACACTATCCGCAAGGACCATAAAGAAATGCCTCTGATGAAACGTAAAACATCGAACATGTTTTATAACCTCATCAATAACCTCTCCGATATTGAACTGGAACAAGGCACTGCAGATTTTCGTTTGATGGATAAAAAAGTAGTGGCAGTTTTTCGTGCCTTTAAAGAAACCGACCTTTTTATGCGCGGGCTGGTAAAATGGATGGGGTTCAACCAGATCGGCATAGAATACGATCCTGCACAAAGAACCCACGGCAAATCAAAATATACATTGAAGAAAATGGTTCGGTTTGCTTTACAGGGAATTACTTCATTCAGCATCCGTCCATTATACATCGCAACCTATCTTGGATTTATATTTTCTATCCTTTCCCTGTTGTATATCCCTTATATTATTTACAGTTATTATTTTGGGCATATCATTTCGGGTTGGGCATCTATGATCGCTACCATTGCTTTTTTTGGCGGATTGCAGTTGATGATCCTTGGCATTATAGGTATGTATCTTGGTAAATTATTCATGCAAAGCAAACAGCGGCCGCATTATATTATCAAAGAATCAAACCTGGTACCATGAACAGGTATGTGCTGCTGAGTTTTGACGTGGAAGAATTTGATATGCCACTTGAATACAATTTTTTCATCAGTCCCGAAGAACAGATGCTTGTTGGAAAAAAAGGGCTTGATGCTATCCAACCCATTCTTGCCGATCCTTCCATCACTTCCACTTTATTTACTACTGCTAATTTTGCGATGCATTATCCAGATGCGATCAAACAATTGGCTTCGCAACACGAGATCGCGTCACATACATTTTATCATTCCGATTTTACGAATGAACATTTGCTCTCTTCAAGAACTAAACTCGAAGAGATCAGCGGTAAACCCGTAACCGGCTTACGCATGCCGCGTATGCGCAAAGTATCCATGCAGGAAGTAAAGAAAGCAGGGTATTCATACGACTCTTCTGTTAATCCCACCTGGTTACCCGGGCGTTATAATAATTTACACTTACCAAGAACAATGTACACAGATGATGGAATGATGCGTGTACCGGCTTCTGTATCTCCTTTGCTGCGTGTGCCTCTTTTCTGGTTAAGTTTTAAGAATCTTCCTTATGGCATTTTTAAAATGCTGGCGCTGCAAACTTTGAAGAAAGACGGATACATATGCCTGTATTTTCATCCATGGGAATTTACAGATACTGAATCGTACGGTTTACCGGCTTTTACCAAAAAGCTGAACGGAGACCCATTGCTGCAAAAACTGAACAGGTTATTGAGCGACCTGAAAAAAGAAGCAGACTTCATCACCATGAACGATTTTGTAAAAAAGAAAAGCCCCGCATAGCGGAGCTCCTCTCATTTTGCAACCTAACCTATGTTTGTTACTACTATTTTTTAGCGCCTTTGTAAACGGTTACAGTTCCGTAAAGAGATACTTCAAGGATCTGCTTTTTGTTACCATCTTCCAATGATACATAGTAGCTTCTTTCACCATCATGCTCAAATTCGATGGTATCGGTTACTTTGTATGAAGCATACTCTTTTTTGATCTTCTTGATAGCGCTTAAAGGCAGTCTTTTCAGTTCAATTGCGCGGCTTGTTCCGATCAGTTCACCTTCGGTTCCGAAATACGCTTCCATGGTTTCATCTAAGAGTGTAAACGAGGCTCTGATGTAAAGATCTTTTGCGCTCCAGGAAACATTTTCTGCTCCTGAGAACATGGCTTCAAAATTGGTTTTTACTTTGTTGTTCACTTTTACGTCTGCTGCAAAAGCGCTTGTTCCTGCTGCTACCATTATAAGGGCGGCGATGAATAATTTTTTCATGATGGTTTGTTTTTCTGTTTTTAATTAAGTGTTGTTGATGTCATTTTCACATTGACAAACCAAATGTAGAATCTCTCATCAACCCAGTTTTTGAATTGTGATGGAAAAACATTTTAACCATCCTGCATGTTATGAACGGTAAGATCCTGTATTCAAAAAATAAACAGAAATACGCCAAAACGCAGTCTGGTACTGCATTTCAACCATTTTCTTAACAAAATCATAAAGGCAGGGATGAATGGAATGACACATCTGTACGGTCTGGTATGAACGGCGAATACACTTACCCGGAAAAGAAAAATTTGGATTATTCAGACAGTATTTAGATATTTGTCTAAATATATAAAAACAAAAACCTTGAACGCGCTATTCAAAGCCCTGAACGATACTACCCGGAGGGAGATACTTGAAATACTCAAGGATGGCGACCTTACTGCCGGCGAAATTGCAGACAGGTTCCATATTTCCAAGCCGAGCATCTCGCATCATCTTGACCTGTTACGGCAGGCTGAACTGGTAACTTCTGTTAAAGAAGGCCAGTTCATTTATTATTCACTCAACACTACTGTGATGGACGAAATGTTGAAATGGTTCATCCAGTTTACCAAAACAAAAAAGAAATCCTGATATGAAAAAGGCAACTCCATTCGAAACATGGCTGGTTTGTTTTATTATTTGTATCCCCGCCATTTATACAGCCACTATCTATGCCTCGCTACCCGATTCCGTTCCTATCCATTTCGATATGAGTGGCAACCCGAATGGCTACGCGGGGAAGGCATCGCTGATCTTTGTTGTACTATTAATGGCTGCTGTATCGGCAGGGTTGTACCTGTTGATCAAAAACCTTCCTAAGATCGATCCCAAAAAGGCGGCGGGCCAATCCCCGGAGCTATACCATAAAATAGCCTTGGTATTGGTGATCTTTTTATGTGCCCTCAGTATCATCATAGTATATTCAAGTGCAAACAGGTCGTTCAATATCAATAAAGTATTATTACCTATTATGGGCCTTATGTTTTCTGTTCTTGGAAATTACATGCACAGCATCAAACCAAATTATTTTGTCGGTTTCCGAACGCCGTGGACATTGGAGAATGAAGATAACTGGCGCAAAACACATCAACTGGTTGCCAGGATATGGGTACCGGGCGGCATATTGATTACGATAAGCACTTTATTACTTCCTTTCATGGCCGGCTTTATTTTTATGATGAGTGTTACTTTCCTGATGGTGGTCATCCCGGGCGTTTTCTCGTATCGCTATTTTAAAAAACATCAACACGATAATAACTCTTTATGAAAAAACTAATTGTTATTCTATTCGTCAGTCATTGCTTTGCTTCACACGCACAGGATCTTGCTGGTAGCTGGCAGGGATCGATCAACGCGGGGGGCACCAACATTCGATTTGTATTCAATATCAGCAAGCGCGGCAACGGTTATTCCGCAAGCCTGGATATACCTCAGCAGAAAGCATTAGGCATCCAGGTAAGTAAAATAGTGCTGAGCCGCGACAGCCTGCTTAGCGAAATGGCCGTATTAGGCGCAACCTATAAAGGCAAATGGGACGGGCATGATGCGATCAACGGCGTATTTAATCAGAGGGGCGGTGTATTCGACCTGAATGTAAAACGTATGAGTGATGTGGAAAAAGCCAGTTTGCCGATAGCAACCTTTAAGCCGCAAACGCCAAAAGCGCCTTTCCCATACAATGTAGAAGACATTACCTATGAGAACGCGGATCAATCCGTACACTATGGCGCCACATTCACGAAACCGAATGGCGAAGGAAAATTTCCTGCCGTGATAATTATCACCGGTAGCGGTACGCAGGACAGGGACGGGACAATTGGCACGCACAAAACGTACGCGGTGTTGGCAGACTATCTCACCAAAAACGGTATTGCTGTTTTAAGGGTTGATGACAGGGGTATCGGCGGCACCACATTAGGAAATGATTTTGATAAAATAACCAGCGAAGATTTTGCGAAAGATGTAGAGACCGGTATCACTTACCTGCAATCACGCGAAGATGTTGATCGCAAAAAGATTGGATTGATCGGTCACAGCGAAGGAGGCATGATCGCCCCGCTTGTTGCTTCGCGCAGAAATGATGTGGCATTTATTGTGTTGCTGGCAGGACCCGGCATTTCCGGAGGAGATATCTGGAATTACCAGATGGACGCAGGCATGATAAAACCGGGTCTGAATGAAAAGGATCACGAAAAAGCAACGCAGTTGGTTCGCGACTGTTTTGCCGCTTTCAAAAAAAGTACAGACTATAACAGTATCAAAGGAGGTATACATGTTGCGTATAACACATGGAAACGCAATGTACCGGATACCATGGAAACAAGGTTGCTTACCGTAAAAGGCGACAAACCATTTACAGATTGGGCAGATATTATGAAAACGGCGCATGCACTTTACTGGACAAATTATTTCTTTAACTACCAACCCGCACCAGCGCTTCAAAAAGTAAAATGTGCTGTATTGGCGCTCAATGGAGAAAGTGATGTACAGGTAACGAGCAAAGAAAACCTGGCAGGCATAGAAGCCGCTTTGCAAAAAGGAAAGAATAAAAACTACCTGGTAAAATCTTTGCCCAATATCAACCACATGTTCCAGACCTGTAAAACACCGCAGGATGATTATGAGAAACTGGAGGAAACGTTTTCTCCCGCAGCCTTGCAGTTGATCGGTGATTGGATACATGGGAATGTGAAGTGAAGGGGAATAGTGAATAGTCAATAGTGAATGATAAAAATGTTGAAATTGCGATCAACAATTGACTATTGACTATTGACTATTGACTATTGACTATTGACTATTGACTATTGAC
>JAZKBI010000016.1:0-104879 GCA_040388705.1 Bacteroidota bacterium
TTTTTTCTTGCCTGATGCAGCACATACCTTTACATAGGAGGAGCGACCTGTAAATTTTATGAGGATGGGAAGTTGCAGTCGATTATTAGCATAGATCGTTTGTATTTACAGATCGCTCCTCCTACGGAGCTTCCATATTATTACACGCAATATTTCTACGAACAGGTCACCCTTACAGGGTTATTCATTTTCTTCCGAACACCTGTGGTGCTTTAACCAACTGAGCTATAGGCCAATTGCAATTGAGATTTTTTTTTTCGAATTATGTTATCCCTCAACAGATCAACTCTGATCCACATAAACTACCACTAAAAGTCTATCCAAAATGGTAAATAGGCCATCTGCCATTTAATTGCACACTTATATTACCATAGGTGTAGCCAAGATTGGTTTGTTCGAAACAAAATGGCCGTATATTTCATAAAGCGGCGAACCTCTCTTTCTCTATCAGCGAAAACACTGAGGAGAAGAAATAAACAGTTCCGCTTAGGATGGCATGAGATTTATACCCTTATGTTAAAACCTATACACAATGGCAAAAGCAGCAAAGAAAGCTACGGCTAAGAAAGCTACCGCTAAAAAAGATGTTGCAACCGCAACGCCAGTCAATTCCATGCTCCTGGAATTTTTTAAAGATGAGCTGAAAGATATTTACTGGGCAGAAAAGAAACTGGTTACCACCCTTCCCAAATTGCAGAAAGCTGCTACTTCAAAGGCACTGAAAGATGCTTTTGCTGAGCACCTCACGGTTACCAAAGGCCAGGTGGTAAGACTTGAAAAGGTATTCGCACTGGTTGGCAAAAAAGCGCAGGCGAAGAAGTGCGAAGCCATGGCCGGTATCGTAAAAGAAGGAGAGGGTATCATTGAGGAAACCGAAAAGGGAACATCCACGCGTGATGTTGGACTGATCCTCGCAGCACAGAAAGCAGAGCATTACGAGATCTCCACTTATGGCGGGCTTGCAGAGCTTGCCAATAACTTAGGACTTGAAAAGGTTGCGGCCCTCCTTCACCAAACACTGGAGGAAGAGAAGCATGCGGATTCGGCCCTAAGCAATGTGGCCCATAACCATGTGAATTATTCCGCATCGGTGGAAGGGGCATAGTTATATCACTTAAAGGATTCCTTCTCCGCAATGTCTTCATCATCACGCTGATGCAGAAAACGCGGAGTGTTCACCGCGAACGTCTTCCGCCTGGGCGGAGACTTCGCGGTTTGAATTAAAAAACTATTTTTCTATCACTAACCATGTTGAGGATACCTGCCAAGGTAAATGTAACTGCATATATGTCAATAGGTCTCTTCATTGTGAGAAGGCCATGTTTCGCTGAAAACCCTTCTCGCGGAGTCTCCACCCAGGCGGAAGCACCCACGGCTAATCCTCTCTTTTCCTTCTCCGCATCGTGTTCGTCTCAAATGACACCCGTAATCAGAAATTGCGGTTTGAATTGGCTACTCTTTGAAAATAATTTACACATTGAAAACCGCACACGATTTTATTTTGCGCATGGTAAAGTGATTTTGCAGGACGAAATACCCATTTTGCAGAATACTTCCCGCAATAAGCCTAACACAATTGCGAATGGCTATGGTTGCCGTTAGTTTTACGGAATAAAGTGAAAGTTAACATAGTGTAAGAGGGCACAAACCTATTTAAACACTGTAACTCCTGAAACATTTTAACCACCCGGCAAACAATCGAAATGAATTATTTATTGGAAACATCCGGCCTCACTTACAAATTTTCTGAGAATGAAACAGTGCTGCAGGGTATTAATTTACAGGTTCCCGAAGGTTCGATATACGGATTCCTGGGACCAAACGGTGCAGGAAAAACAACCACTTTACGATTAGTGTTGGGGCTGTTAAAAAAACAACAGGGTAATATTAACGTGTTTGGAAAATCTTTCAACAAGAGCAGGGTTGAAAGCCTGCGAAAGATCGGTTCAATGATAGAAAGTCCTTCCATATACAGCCATTTAACTGCTGTTGAAAATTTAAGCGTTTTACAAAAAATATATCAATGCCCGAAAGACCGCATTCCTGCAGTTTTAAAACTGGTTGGGCTGTCCGGTACAGGAAATAAAAAAGCCGGACAGTTTTCATTGGGCATGAAGCAGCGACTGAGCATCGCTATTGCCTTGCTTCACAATCCTACTTTATTAATACTTGATGAACCAACCAATGGTTTGGACCCCAATGGGATCATTGAAATACGGCAACTGTTAAAACAGTTAAACCAGCAGGAAGGTATTACGATCATTATATCGAGCCATCTCTTATCGGAAATAGAAAAACTGGTTAGTCATATCGGGGTTATCAATAAAGGAAAAATGATGTTCCAGGGAACGCTGGAAGAACTGATCAGTAAACAACAGCAATCCTTGTCAATCGTTTTTGAAACAGACGACACTGTTAAAGCCGGTAAAATAATGGTGGAGAATAACCTTGTGCCAATATACGGTCATGGAAAGATAATGGTTCCCGCGATACCAAAGGAATTGATCGCAGACATCAACCGGCGCCTCGTAAACAATGGCGTGGCTGTTTACGAGATCAGCATTGTAAAAAATGACCTGGAAGCAATTTTTATCGACTTAATCAACAATTAAAATATGGTAACCGCTTATATACACAGTTTCCAAAGTGAATGGCTCAAGCGAAAAAGAAGTCTTGCTGCATGGATCGTATTGATCGGAGGCTTTTTTACACCGGTTATTATTATCCTTGTGCGTATCGTATATCCTTCCAAACTTCCTGCAATATATGCGGCACCGAATTTCTGGTTCAAACATTGGGACAATGCATGGGAGTCTATGTCGATCTTTTTTCTGCCCCTGGGAGTGATCCTGGCAACAAGTCTTATTGCCCAACTGGAATATAAAAATAATTGCTGGAAACAATTACATACAACACCACTCAGCCTCACAACTATTTTCTTTTCAAAACTTGGCGTAATCGTTGTGATGATGTTCCAGTTCTTCCTGTTATTTAATATCGGGATCTATTTGTCAGCATTGGTTCCTTATTTGGTTGTAGGAGGGGTTCATTATCCGGAAGCACCTATCCCATTTGCCATTTTTATACGGGAGAATTTTTTGTTTTTTATTGATTGCCTGCCGGTGATCGCCATTCAATACCTGGTTAGTTTACAATATAAGAATTTTCTTGTGCCGGTTGGTTTAGGTATTTGCTGCTGGATCGCAGCCATTGCTGTTCTCTCGTGGAAATATGGATATCTTTTACCTTACACTTACACTATGTTTAATTATTTAAAATCTCACGGCGGTGGCAGAGCTGTGATCCCTTCGGTAAATATTCATGTGATGGCGGTTGGATATTTTGTAGTGATCACTATTGTGAGTTATATCCTGTATATTACCAAAAAGGAAAAAGGATAGTTTTTCTGCGGTTATGAAAAGATCGTTTATCGTATTGCTGCACGCCGGTTATTGGCTACTGTACCTGTTCCTGATATTCGGGTTTCTTCTTTTTGTACCGAATGGTTACAGGCATGGGCCGTTATCGGCATTGGTGAGAGTGCTTTTTGCATCACCGATAACCATCAACTTTATTTTATTTGAAGTTATCGGATTTTATATTTTCTATTCAGTACTCTTTCCCAAATTTTTATATCGAAAGAAATTTCTCAGCCTGATTATTTCAGCGGGTATCACTTGTATTATGAGTGCTTATGCGGGGATCTTACTTTCTTCGCTTTTGTTCAATACCAAAAGTTTGAGTCTTGGATGGCAGGACCAGGTAGGAATCATCGTGTTCTTATCCGTACTCGTAGGCATACACGGAACGATCGGTTTGGTGATACGTGGATTTATTAACTGGTATTCTGACATCAAACTGAAAGAAGAATTGAATCAAAAAAATTATGAAACAGAATTGGCGCTTGTTAAATCGCAGATCAACCCGCATTTTTTATTTAATACGATCAATAATATCGATGTATTAATACTGAAGGATGGAGAAAAGGCATCCGCCTTTTTAAAGAAGTTATCCGACATCATGCGTTTTATGCTGTATGAAACAAAGGCAGAAAAGATCCCCCTTCAAAAGGAACTTGATTATATTGAAAATTATATTGAACTGCAAAAGATCCGGACGAGTAACCCGGATTTTATCAATTATACCGTAACCGGCAAGACTTTACATTTACTGATCGGGCCGATGCTCTTTATCCCCTTTATTGAGAATGCGTTCAAATATGCCGAAAGTAATAAAGTAGCCAATGCGGTTAAGATCGGGTTTGTGATCACAGAAAAACAGTTATCGTTTACCTGTGAAAACAGCTATAGTGAGAACCCTCCGGAACAAACACATGGCGGATTGGGAAATGAATTGATCAGGAAGCGTTTAGCATTAATGTATCCGGCAAATCATGTACTGGAGATCACCAATAAAGACAGAATGTACCGTGTAAACCTCCGTCTATATTTTCATGCAGATTAAATGTATTATAGCAGAAGATGAACCATTGGCTATGGAACGCGCCAGGCAATATGTTCAGAAAATCCCTTTTCTTGAATTGACGGGTTGTTTTGAAAATGCTATGGATGCGTTGGTGTTTTTGAAAACCAGCGAAGTGGATTTGCTGTTTCTTGATATTAATATGGGCGAGTTCTCCGGTATTCAGTTGCTGGAATTAGCTGATCTGTCCTGCGAGGTGATTTTTACAACCGCCTACCATGAATACGCTTTGAAAGGGTATGACCTTAACATAACTGATTACCTGCTGAAACCCTATACTTTTGAAAGATTTCTACAAGCTGTGAGCAGGGCTCAGGCCAATATCTCAAAGAGAACGCCAGCAGTTAACCGGGAGTTCATCTTTATCAAAACTGAATTTCGACTCGAAAAGATCATGCTTGATGCTATTCTTTTTATTGAAGGGATGCGCGATTACCGCCGCATTCATATGACCGATAAAAAAGTAATGACACTTAAAACATTCGCCGATTTTGAAGAGGAGATCGATCCCGGACAGATTTGCCGCATCCATAAATCATATATGGTATCTCTGCAAAAAATTGATTCAATTGAAAAAGACAGGGTCAGGATCAAAGATCATTTCATACCGATTTCCGAGACATATAAAAAGGCATTTTTTGAATTGATCAGGAAATAATTGTGCGCTCGTATCGTTACCACAAACTACCTGAGGATACCAGTGTTTTTCTGTGATTCCTTACATTGAATTACAGGGTATGAATTTAACCTGATCTCTATTGCAGGGTTGTTATGCGTAGCCGAAGACCCTGCTCACGGATTCTCCGCCCAGGCGGAAGACATCCGCGACAAATCCTCTCTTTGACTATTGGCGGACACGATGCGAAGAAGGAAAAAATTTCAGGTTTGTTCCACCCCCGCCAATGCGGGATCACTTTTAACGAAGCCTTGCATCATACGGGATGACATAAGATTAGGCGCTCCGCATATTATGATGTTTTCAATTCACCCGGGCTACCGGCATAACAACCGAATGCTCGGATAAAAGAATTATTCTTTTCCAGATAAGGTGGTTTTCCAAAGAGGCTTTTGTTTCCGGAACACACAAGGGTCCTGCCGTTTTACCATTTGCCAGCACTGCCAGCATAAGCGAAGTGGTGATATATTTCTTATTCATTTTTTCCTTTTTAAAAGTTAATATCCGGTAATTACAAGTGTGTCCAAAAAAGATAACCGATAACTCCAAAATACGTTCAACCAGCATCAGCTGATCAATGCAATCGGATTTTGCATTGATGCCCAATTACAGCAAAATACTGTTTTCGGGCCCACAGCTCAGCTGGGTTAACGCAACATCAGAGTGCTTTTAATGCCTGTATCCTATCCCATCGTTGCTTCATACCCGTGTTAGACAATGCCAAAAATTCCGTGGCTTTATCGGGGTAATTATTTTTTATAGTGGCGAAACGGTTTTCATTATACATAAATTCTTCTAATGGTATGGAAGGGTCCTTCGAATCCAGTATAAAACGGCTACCCTGTTCTTTTAATGGATTATAACGGAACAGTGGCCAGTAACCGGATTTAACCGCAAGCTCCTGTTGGTCTAAACCATGGCACATATCATACCCGTGCGCAATGCAATGGCTATAAGCAATGATGAGGGAAGGACCCGGATAAGCCTCAGCTTCAAGAATGGTTTTCAATGCATGCACATCATTGGCACCCATGGCAATTTCTGCAACAAAAGCGGTTCCGTGCGCGATAGCCTGCATAGCAAGGTCTTTCTTACCGGTCGTTTTTCCTTTGATGGAAAATTTGGCACTCGCTCCAAGTGGTGATGATTTTGACTTCTGTCCGCCTGTATTGGAATACACTTCTGTATCCAGCACCAGTATGTTTACGTTTTCACCTGTTGATAAAACATGATCCAGTCCACTAAACCCAATATCATAAGCCCACCCATCACCACCTACAATCCACATGGATTTATGCTCTAAGAACTCAGCTATTGGGTATAATAACCGGGCGTCGGGGGTATTAATATTTTTCAGGCGTGTTTTTAATGCATTCACATTTACCCGTTGCAGGATCACTTCTGCTTCAGTGGCTTCCACATTACCCAAAATGGTATCGGAGAGTTCGGCACCTACTTCTTCACGTAATGACTTTAGTAAAGAAATAGCGTAGTTACGTTTCATGTCGGTGGCCAGCTTAATGCCTAAACCAAACTCCGCGTTATCCTCAAATAACGAGTTTGCCCATGCCGGTCCAAGGCCCTGTGCATTTTTGCTCCAGGGTGTTGTTGGCAGGTTGCCGCCAAAAATAGAAGAACAGCCTGTGGCATTGGCAACAATCATCCTGTCGCCGAATAACTGGGTGAGTAATTTTAAATACGGTGTTTCGCCGCAGCCACTACAGGCGCCGGAGAATTCGAACAATGGTTCCAGCAATTGCGAACCTTTTACAGTACTCCGGTTTACTCTTGTACGGTCTATATCCGGAAGTGAAATAAAGAAATCCCAGTTTTGTTTTTCTGTTTCTTTCAGTTGCAATACATCCCTCATATTAATCGCCTTATGGCCGGGTTCCGTTTTACTTTCTATCGGGCAAACTTCCACGCAAAGGTTGCAACCGGTGCAATCTTCTACAGCAACCTGTAATGTGTAAGATTCTGTTTCTTTAAAAAATTCTTTACCCACAGGCGCGGTGTGTTTAAAGAAATCCGGCGCGTCTACGAGTAAATCGTTGTTGTACACTTTTGGCCGAATAGCGGCGTGTGGACAAACAAAAAAACATTTGCCGCATTGCGAACAAAGGCCTGGATCCCATACAGGAACCTGCTCGGCGATATTTCTTTTTTCGTAGCGGGTGGTGGCAGAGGGATATGTTCCATCTGCAGGAAAAGCGCTAACAGGTAATTCATCACCTTCCCCGGCGATTATTTTGGCTAATACTTCTTTAACAAAATCAGGTGCATTGCCCGAAACAGCGGGCGAAATCTCTTTATGGCCAATGGCGAAATTCGAATAGTCCAGCAATGATAAGTTTTCGAGTGTTTTATCAACTGCATCGAAATTTTTTTGCACCACCTTTTCGCCTTTTCTACCGTATGTTTTCTGAATGGCATGTTTAATAGCGGTGATGGCTTCTTCTTTGGGCATTACATTGGAGATGGCAAAGAAGCAGGTTTGTAAAATAGAATTGATACGGGAACCCATGCCTGTTTCTTTAGCCACATTAGACGCGTTGATCACATATAGCTTAAGTTCTTTTTCAATAATTTCTTCCTGTATTTTCCGGGGCAGGTTATGCCATACATCTTTACTGTCAAAAGGAGCATTCAATAAAAAAGTAGCCCCGTGTTGTACATCTTTCAGTATGTCGTATGTTTCTAAATAATGAAAATGATGGCAAGCCACAAAATTGGCCGAGTTAATCAAATAAGTAGAGCGGATGGGCTTCCCGCTAAACCGTAAATGCGAAACGGTTAGCGACCCCGATTTTTTTGAATCGTACACAAAATATCCCTGCACATGGTTATCGGTAATATCACCAATAATTTTGATTGTATTTTTATTTGCGCTCACGGTACCATCTGCACCCAATCCAAAAAACAATCCACGGAAGAGATGCTGGCCTTCCAATGAAAAAAGTTTATCGTATTGTAAACTGGTATGGGTAACATCATCATCGATACCAATTGTAAAACCATTTTTGGGCTTGTCTTTTTCCAATTCAGCGAACACCGCCATTACCATGGCGGGGTTAAATTCTTTAGACGCCAGGCCATAGCGGCCGCCGATTACTTTTGGCATCGGCTGTCCCCATCCCGCGTGCAGTGCATTGATCACATCCATAAACAAAGGTTCGCCTATGGCGCCTGTTTCCTTACAACGGTCAAGCACGGCAATATTTTTTACCGTCTTTGGCAATGCATCAATAAAATGTTTTAGAGAGAACGGCCGGTATAAATGCACATGCAGGTACCCGGTTTTTTTTCCTTCACTGTTCAGGTAATCAACCGTTTCATGAACGGCACCGGCACCCGAACCCATGATTATGATAATATTTTCAGCCTCCGCATGGCCATAATATTCAAATAATTTATAACCGCGTCCGGTAAGCTTTTCAAATTTCAGCATAGCGTCTTCCACTATGTTGGGAACGTTCCAGTGATATTCATTACAAGCTTCGCGGCTCTGGAAATATACATCCGGATTTTGCGCCGTGCCGCGTATAAACGGGTTTGCAGGGTTTAATGCGCGATGGCGGTGGCGTGCCACATCATTCACATCGATCATTTCCTTGATGATGGAGTCTGGTATAATGTCAACTTCATTCAATTCATGCGATGTACGGAAGCCATCAAAAATATTTAAGAAAGGGATACTGGAACGCAAAGTAGCGGCCGTACTAATCATTGCCAGGTCGTGAGCCTGTTGCGCGCTGTTACCGAAGAGCATAGCGAAACCGGTGGCGCGAACCGCCATCACATCACTATGGTCGCCAAATATAGACAGTGCATGTGTTGCCAATGCCCTGGCGGCAATATGAAAAACGGTAGGTGTTAATTCACCGGCTATTTTGTACATATTGGGGATCATTAATAATAACCCCTGTGAACAGGTAAACGTAGAAGCCAGGGCACCACCCTGCAATGCACCGTGTATAGCACCGGCCGCACCCGCTTCGCTTTGCATTTCTATTATTTTGGGTACTTGCCCAAAAATATTTTCTTTATTATCACTACTCCATTCATCGGCCCACTCACCCATGGTTGAAGAAGGTGTTATAGGATAGATAGCACATACTTCGCTTGTTTTATAAGCAATATGTACGGCTGCTTCGTTACCATCCATAATGGCAATAGAAGATGCTTTTTTTGAAGTAGCACGTTCGGGTTTAGCGTGAGCAACTGGACTCTCCATAGTTTGCAATTTTTTTTGTATTTAAAAACGCAAATTATTCTATGCTTCATTTGAAAAATATGATGGTTGTCACGTTATGGCATGATTTAAATGGGAAGGCTTGGTAAGCTGTTCAGTATCAAGGAACAGATATGGACATGTAATTGGGAGAAGGCGATGACAACAGTTCAGAAGATTAAAATACAACACACGCGGGGTTGGAAATCCCGGAGGGAAAGGGTAGCGTTTCATTCTTTGCCCACGCTCTAAAGAGCGTGGCAAAGTTGGCAGAACTCTTTGCCACGCTCTTTAGAGCGTGGGCAAAGGTGATATAGATCTTCTTTCCGGGACTTCCAGTCCCGAGTGTATTGAAATAACACAAACTGTTCCGAACACCTGTGGTCAGGCGATCAACAATGGCAAGCGGCATCTCCCTGGTGTAATCAATCATCTCCTTTCTTCTCCACAATCACAAACGCACTTCGCTTTGGCGCAGGCATTACTGATTGCTCGCCTTTCACTGATTTCCAGATCACCTGGTTCAGTTGCAGGTCGGGCGCTTCGTCTTCGCGCGCGAAGCTGAATGATTCGGATAATTTTGCACTCCTGTTATTGGCTATGTTCCTTTTGTCGAGATCTACCTGTGTGGCGCGGTGGGTGTAGGAACTAAGATCCGGCATAGCGTTAAAACATTCGTACATGGGCCTGGCTGCTGCATCGTACTGGCTCATCGGCGGCAGGCCGAGGATCAGTTCCATGGTGCGCAGCATGCCGCTGGTGGTGTACATGGTGCTGATCACCTGTTTTCTTTTGATATAGGGACTGATAACCAATGCGGGTGAGCGGTGTGCATCCACGTGATCCGGACCGTTCTGCGCATCATCTTCAACGATAAAAATGATGGACTCTTTCCAGATGCTGCTATGCGACAAATGTTCTACAAACAAGCCCACCGCCTGGTCGTTATCGGCAATGGCTGCTGTGGGTGTGATCTTACCCAATTTTTGACCGCTGGTATGATCGTTCGGAAATTTAATGGTGCTGAACCGCGGCACCTCGTCCTTCGCTAATAACTTGTCAAAGTCTTCCTGCCAAAGGCGGTACCTGGTGGTATCCTTTATTTCAAAATTGAAAGAAGGAAACCCGCGGCAGAAATTCTTTTCGAGCGATGGCAGTACGGCTTTTTTGCCGTCGGTAAATTCGCCATAGCTCCGGTAGCTGATGCCCGCACGTTTGCAGTAGTCCCAGATGAAACCATCGCGCGGGTGGGTTATCTTGCGGTTACCGCCATAATCACCTGCGCCGCCGCGTTTGCCATATTGCGTAGGCCATGTCTTCTCTGTATAATCATTGGCATAGGCTGCCATGCTCCAGTTATGTCCATCTGCACTTACCTCGGCATCCACATAAAAATTATCCAGCAAAACATATTCATTTACCAACGCATGGATGTTCGGTGTTACCCGTTCAGGAAACAGGCATAGCGAAGGATCGCCATTGCCTTTTGAAACGTCGCCAAGGATCTGGTCGTAAGTCCTGTTCTCTTTGATGATGTAAAACACGTATTTGATCGGGCTAACATCTCCCGCTTTAAACGGCAAAGGATGCCCGCTTTGCGGTGGTTGTTGCGATTTGCCAAAGGGTGTATTTGAATAAACTGTCTTTGTATATTTCTCCAACTGCACAGGCGAAGGCCGGTCGATCACAGACATAGTGCCTTTGAATAATCCACCTATATACTGCAGCCGCTTTTTTGGAGTGGAGCCTTCATGCAGGCCGCTGTCGTCAGACTCGTCAACAGGCTGCGGCCCTTTTGGATTGGCCATGCTGGCAAAGCCCTTGCCGTTGGCTACCCAGATTTTTCCCTCACAATATTTAACCCCGGTCGGGTACCAGCCGGTAGGGATAAAGCCTTCACTTTTACTCTGCCCCGGCGTGGCCACATTGAAAACGCAAAGGCAGTTATTATCTGCATTGGCAATATAAAGCTCGCGCTCATCATCAGACAATGCCAGGCCATTGGTAGTGGACCCGGTTAATTTGGTAGGATGAACCGTTGCGGCAATTACTTCGATGACCTCTTTTGAAGGCAGGCTGATCACCGAAACAGAATTATCACCGCCATTGGCAACATAGAGCAGGTTGCCTTTTTTATTCAGCAGTAATTCGTTAGGCGCATTTTCTGTGGCTACATTACCGGTAACCGATCTTGACCTGGTATCGAAGACCAACACTTTGCCAGCACCCCAGAGTGAAATATACAATGTTGATGCGTCTGGCGAAAGCAGGCAGCAATAGGCTTCCGCGCCCAATGGCAGTTGCGCAACAATTTTTTTGGTGGGCAGATCCACTACATACAGGCTGTTGTTCTCTTTGGTAACAACATAGAGTATCTGCTGCTGGTCGTCGACTGCGATACCTGTCGGGCTGATCTTTTCCGGCCATGGCTTACCGAGGAAGATTGTATCAGGTGTTACTAATTTCTGGTGCACAACAGGATATACCAGGATGAAATTATCATTGCCACCTGATACATACAGCTTATCATCTGCTGCGTTGAACTGCAAACCATACCAGGCTTTCTGGATAGGTTGTTCATTAACCACTTTTTCTGTTTTGGTATCGATCAGTTGAATGGTCTGTTTGCTCTGCCCATTGTTGGTTACTGCGATCATCTTTTTATTATGCGACACCTGCATGTTCATTGGCAGGTCGCCCAGCGGGATGGAACGGCCGGCGGGGTTCAGCATCCAGCCATTGGGTAGCAGTACTGCGCCTTCTTTGGTTTTGCCGGGAAGCTGGCCCATGGAATAACTGCACAAGACACAAAAAATAACCGCGGTTCCAAACTTCGTTCTCAACATAATCGTAATTTTTCGAGGTCCAATTTAATGATAATAGATGATAGCGCTTCACAGCCGGTATTACGACAGGGTGTGTCTTAAAAATATTTTTTCAGGATAGCCATTACAGCAGGGGTGAGCTTGTCAACAAAACGGTAAAAACCAAGGTCGTTAGGATGTACCCCATCCGTGCTTCCTTCGTGGTCATCGCCCAGGAATCCATTTGTATTAATGAAATAAAAATCCTTTGTCTTTCTGTTTACCAGGCCGTCGGCAATACTGTCTATTGCATTGTTCTGTGCGCGAACCATATTGCCTACTTTCTCATCAACAAATCCCTGCTCTCTGGTAATTGTATTCAATAAAATGATTGGCTTTCCCGGATGTGCTTTCTGGATTGCCATGATCATGTTCAGGGCCCGTTCCCTGATCACCTGGTCTGAAGAGTTTGGAATGCAGTCGAGAATATATGCGTCTGCCTTCACGTCATTCACCATAGCGATAACCGCCGGTTCCATTTTGGCACTGCCGCTCAATCCAAGGTTCAGGAAATGATAGCCGGTGAGCCGCGACATCTTTGCGGGGTAAGCCATGCCGGGCCTGCCGGCCGATGCACCCTGCACAATGCTGGACCCATATACCAGTATTCTTTTTTTAAAAGGCTCGGCTGATGCCCTGATGTTGCTGTTTATGTCGGTGCCAATCTCCACATGGCTTACTTCATCATAGATAGGTAAATACAACAGGCATTCCTTTTCGCCTTCGGCCAGGTTACTTGCCAGCACCGCTTCCGTGCAAACGGCATCAGGACGGCCAACTCCTGCGAACTGCCACTTACCATTCATCTTAATATATAAATCAAGGCCTTTGTTAGCGATAGCGGTCATATTGGGATAGGGTCTGGCTTCCGTTGCGCACCATTTTGCCGAAATCTGCCGGCTGTTGGTAGTAAAACAAACCGCTTTTCCGGCTGAATGGGTAAGCAAACGCTTTACCACGGAAGGCATGTCGGGATAAGCCGTACTGTCAACGCGGTGATAAATATTTTTTACAGGAAGGATTTCCCCTGTAACCAACAGTTCTTCGGCCCTGGTGTATTGTGCTTTGATTTTGGGTGCCTGGCCATATGCATTTGGCTGAAGGAGAAAAAGGGCTATCATCAAAATACCGGGTAGGATCTTCATAAATAACGGGTTGAGTTTTCTATAATTAATTGCTTAAGGATCCAGCGGATCTTTTGGATTTATACGCAGTGATTGGATTACAGGGTAATAAGCAACCCTTCCGCTGCCGATCAGGGTCACATTGCGGTATGGCAAAAAACCAAGGTCACGCATTGCTGTTTTTGCCATGCCACCTGTTATGTATGCGGCCTGGCTGCTGTCTGTAACGATCAATACGGGTTTTGCAGAATCTAATGCAAAACGGTAGACCATCCGGTTTGCATTACGCAGGTTGGTAGTGGTATGCCGCGCATGAGGTTCAATAAATACTGCATTGCCAGGAATACCTAGTTCATTCACCAGGTATTTTTTCATCTCTACGGCTTCGTTGAATGGTGTTTTGAATGGATGGACATGGCCGCCCGAAACCACAATAAAAGGAGCGAGGCCTTTTCTGTATTCTGCAGCTCCGGCAATACAGCGTTTGATGCCGCCGGGGTCAAGTGATACCCCGGGTTTCTCCGGGCCCAGCCCTGGAATCAAAATCATACTATAGGCAAATTGTTTCCATTTAATCTGCGAGATTTTTGCAAAGGCTGCGTTGTTGTAACCGCCGTTCAAGGGTTCATATCTTGCTGCTTCATCCCTGCCATTCAGGTGCAGCAATGCCAGGGCGGTATTAACGGACCTTGTCCAAAATAATCCCTTTATATCTTCGGGTGTGTTTATTGTCCTGGCAACTTCATTGCGAAAGTTAGCATCAAATCCGGGATCGTTTTTTTCAAAGCTGATCGAATCAATTTTTACATAGACAGGCGGTTTGCCTGCCAGGTAAGTGTCGAATATATAATTAACCGCCATAACGCTTGTGTTCCAGGCCGTGCGGAGAAACACCGTATCATGATCAGTTTCTTCTTCAGCATACAAGTGGTTGCTTCTCAGCCGGCTGATAAGCTTTTGGAATATTGGGCTCCTGCGGTACAATTCCTGCAACCTGTTGCCAGCCTGCAACCGTTCCTGGTCATTCCATTTGAGGGAATCGGCCAAACAGTCAACATTGCCGCAGCTTCGCAGTGCCAACTTCCAGCGGCGTTGCTGCGCTGCAGTAATCTTATGCAGTAAAGCATCCCTCTTTAGCAGGGAACTGCTGCCTGCATTATTTGTTATACTCAGGAAGAAAGGAAAAATTTTTTGCGCCAGAATGCTGTTATTTACCTTTTGTGCGGGGCGACTTGTAATGGTATCCCGACCCATATTAAATGCGGCCCGCGCATTTGTACAGGTTATTATGGCCACAAAAAAAAGCAACACAGCGGCACGCATGAATTTGTTGTTACACATTTTGTATTTTAAATCGTTTCTAAAAAAGTAAGAAGTGCTGTACGGAACAGCACTTCGGTAATCAGAGATCAACTATCAAAAACTATTTCCAACCTGGGTTTTGTGTCAGTTTTGGGTTAAGGGCAATATCCTCCAGCGGAATGGGGTAGAGATAATCTTTACTTTCATCAAAACTGATCGTGATACCTTTTAATGGATAGAAGTTTCCGGATGTTCCGTTTGTCAAAGCCTTTTGATTTACATTAATGATGCTGGTTGTTCCGGCGGGTGCGCCCGCAGCGTTACCATTGTGCAGGAATACATCTGTTTTTCCATCGTTATCAAAGTCAAATGAGCCGAGGCTTGGAAAATAAATACCCACCATGGGTTGCTCCAGCTTTTTGCCTTCTTTCCAGCGCATCAGGTCATCCCAGCGAAGGCCTTCATTGAACATTTCTATCCTGCGCTCGCGCCTGATCTCCAGGATCACTCCCTTATTGGCGCCGCTTTCCACGTTCGGGTATTGTGTAAACAGGTACGGATCGGGGCTTGCATTGGCCGCCGCCAGGTTCATATTTGGCATGCCCGCTCTTGCACGCAGCAGGTTGATTGATTTATCCAAATCGGCCTGGGTAAGGGTACCGAGTTCTGCTTTAGCTTCTGCAAAGTTCAGCAGCGTTTCTGCATACCTTAAAATTATCAGGTCGGAATACGACCCATTGGATACCCACTGGTCTCTCGTTGATAATGCCTTTGACACCCTGTATCCTGTAGTTGTAATACTAAGGGTAACGGGTTCCTTGGCCGTTTCTCCATATGCTGCAAAATTTGGCCCAACCGTTGTTTGGGAAAGGCGTGGGTCGCGGTTCTGCATTTCATCGTAGAACTGCTTTGTCTGGTAATTAGGGATATCGGTAAAGCGCGTTCCGTCTTTCATCAGGTAACTATTGATAAAATCTTTTGGAATGCCATATGCACCGCCTGTGGCAGACGTCATAAAATAGTTGATGCCATTCACCTGGAAATCCTTGTTGAAATCCCTGGCAAGGATGGTTTCCGTAACGTCCTGGTCTTTGCGTGCAAACAATTCCCTATAAGCAACCGTTGGCCCGCCCGTTGTAAACAGTTTGTAGGCGCCTGATGTCATCAGCGTTTCGGCAGCAGCCGCTGCTTCGGTAAGGAATTTATCATAATTGCCAAGTCCATGGTATTTTCTATATGTTCCCTCAAACAAACATATCCGCGTTTTTAATGCCAGTGCAGTATAACCGCTTACTGTATTCAACTGTACGGCCTTGGGAATGTTGTTGATGGCATAATCGAGATCAGCAAGCACTGTATCCATTACAAGGACGCGCGAATCGCGGGGCTTATAAAGATCAGGGTCACTCGCCTCCAGCACTTTCGTGTATAATGGTACATCTCCGAAAGTTTTTACCTTATCATAATAAAACCAAGCCCGGAAAAACCTGGCAATACCGCCATATTTAAGTTTTGCCGCAGCGTCAGGACATTTTTGGTAATTCTCAAGGAAATAATTGATGGACCTTAGGTTCGCGAAATTCCAACCGCCGGTTCCGCGCGCAACCGGTACCACCCTGGCGCCCTTTACGCGGTCTGCTGCCAGCAGGGGGATGATGTTATCTGACGAGGCATCGTCGGTATAAACCGTATAAATGGTTGATGATGACAACGGTACCAGATCATAGAAACGATTGGTATATACGTTAAGGTCCGTTGCGTTGTTAAAAAATGCGTCTGCGTCTATCTTGTCCTGCGGGATTACATCCAGGAAGTCTTTTTTGCAACCGGTCATAACAAGAAAGCACAAACCGATGATGGCTATAAATGTTTTTTTCATTTTCTGCTGATTTAAAATGTTACGCTCAATCCGAATGAATACACTTTTCCTAAAGGATACGATTCTCCTGCCCTTGCAATGGTTGTTGCATTACCCGGGCTTGAATAATTGATGCCTGAACCCGCGGTTTCAGGATCGATATACTTGGTGAGGTTGCCAAAACTCCAGGTAAACAGGTTCTCGCCGCTGAAGTATACCCGAAGGCGCTGAATACTTATTTTCTTAGTGAGTTTTTCAGGCAGTGTATAACCAAGGGTAAGGTTCTTGATACGCAGGTAGCCAACATTGGTGAGATAATAATCGTTTACCTCGCCAAGTGAGCGCAATGCGCCAAGTGATGCATATCCCCTGCTGATCTGCGGGTAGGTATTTTGCGGAGTCTCCGGCGTCCACGCATTGGTGATAAGGTCTTTGCGGATGAACGACAGGTAAGGCCTTTCATAACTGCCCCAGTAAATATTACCGGTAGGATACCAGTCCTGGTGCATCACACCGGTTCCTGCAATCATCAGGTCAAAGTTTTTCCATTCAGCGCTGACATTAAATCCAAATGGAAGTTTTGGCATGGCGTTACCGATCTTCACCAGGTCGCCATGATTGGCCAGTGTATTGTTGCCCTTGTTAATTGCGCCATCCCCGTTCACATCCGCATAGATCAGGTCTCCGCCGCGCAGTCCTTTGAACTGGGTATTCTGTACAATGTTCAGTTCATAATTATATACCTGGCCTAGGCTCGTTGATGGATTGGTGAATTTTGCCTGGTAGGCCTGCGCCTCTGCATCGCTCTGGAACTGGCCGTTTATATGATAACCGTAGATATCACCCAGCTGCTGACCTTCGTAAAAAGAACTCATTAACCCATTGGGGTTTGGATACTTGGTTATTACGCCGGTGAAATTGTATAGACTAACGGTAGCTTTTATACGGAGTGGGGCGCCTTTTACGTTGAACATGTCATGGTAACTGAGCGACAATTCAAAACCCCGATCGCGCAAACTCGCAATGTTTTCCTTGGGTTCTGAAGCGCCAAATACCGCCGGCAGTGGCTGACCGGGTACATACATTCCGGAGATATCTTTCTGGTACCAGTCAAATGAAGCCGTGAGTTTGTCGTGGAAGAAACCCAGGTCAGCGCCAAAATCTATCGTCTTGGAATTTTCCCAGCTTACAACGCTAGGCAGCGGCGCCGGGGCACCCACATAATTCAGGCGTGAGCCGTTTACCAGCCAGCCGGTTTGCCCGGTAGAAAGAATTTGTGAGAACGTGTAAAGATCAATATTCTGGTTACCGAGTTGGCCGTAAGATGCCCTCAGCTTGAGCGTGTTAACAGTATTCTTAAATGACTTGAAAAAATTTTCGCGGCTCAGGTACCATCCCGCAGAAACAGAAGGGAAAAATCCATACCTGCTGATGGCCGGAAAACGGGATGACCCGTCGTAACGACCGTTAACTTCCAGCAGGTATTTATTTTTATAGTCGTAGTTGAACCTGCCGAAATAACCCATCACTGACCAAACACTACCCGAACCGGTAGCCTGCAACATATTGGTGCCCAAATTTAAGCTTGACAGGTTATTGATGAGCAGGTTGCCCTGCTGTACGGTTATATTATCTGCATTGAACTCTTCCTGGTTATAACCCAGCAGCAGTTTCAGATGATGCGCATCATTGGCAAGGCTTTTTGAATAAGTACCATACACATTGAGTGCATTGTAATAATTGCGGTTGCGGATTTCAGTCAGGCTGTTAACCCCAACAGTGGATGGTATAGCCTTAATGGTGGTTAGATAGGTTATAGGATTTTCCCTCACGGTATTCGCAACCTGGTTGATCGTATTGCTGTAATCGATATTCAATACGAGGTCCTTGATAGGGGTGATTTTACCGCTAAGGGTATTCACCAATTGCTCCGAATAGTTGCGCGCATAGTTGTCACGGTTGGCAAGCGCTGCGATCTGGCCATAACCATTGTAATCATATGGCACACCGTCAATCATGCTCGGCATAAAAGGGAACAGGAAATAATAGGTGTTGCCATTATAGATACCACTGTACCCGCTTTTGGAACCTGCATAGTCTATCTGGTTAGAGGTGCTCACAGAAATATTGTCGCCAACTTCAAGCCACTTGTTTGCTTTGAAATTTATGTTCCCTTTGATATTGTATTTAACCAAACTGGCCCCAACATTTGTTTGGATGGTGCCCACGTTGTATGACCTTCCGGAGAGGTATGCCTGCACTTTATCATTTCCACCCGAGATGGAAATATTGTGTGTTTGTGACGGCTGCCATTGCCTGAAGATGAGATCATACCAGTTGGTATTGTCAAAGAATTTGTAAGACCCGTCAGCTTGTTTTTCCCTGAACGGCGCAAGTGTACCTGCCGCCACCTGCCGCGCTTTGTCATAATCCGCTTCGGTAGTCCAGCCGGTATAATTGGTGCCATTGTACCCCGATAGTGCAGCATCGACCGTTCTGCCATAAACATAAGGGTCACTGATATAGTCTGTTCTCACAATTGGCGTGGTGGCGCCGAAATTGTTGGTATAGTTAACAACAATAGTTCCATCCCTTCCTTTTTTGGTGGTAACAAGAATTACCCCGAAGGCGCCGCGCGCACCGTATATCGCAGCGGAGGCAGCATCTTTCAAAACTGTTACGTTCTCTACATCGAGCGGGTTAACGCGGTCGATGTCGCCCTGGATTCCATCTATGAGTATCAGGGGCGAACCGCCGTTAATGGAGTTGAATCCACGGATATTGATATCAGGTTTGTCACTGGGATCACCGGTATTTGCCTGGATATTTAATCCCGGCAGCAATCCCTGCAATGAGTTGGTCAGATTAGCCGTAGGATGGTTGCCGATATCCGTTCCGGAAACCTGTACCACAGCACCTGTAAGATTCACTTTTTTCTGTACACCATAACCCACCACCACTACTTCGTTCAGGTTCTGCACACTTTCCGTAAGCGACACCGCGCTCAGGGCCGCAACATTCTTTGCGGCGAATTCACGGGTAATATAGCCGGTAAAACTTATGATGATCGTTTCGTTTTCGTCCACATCGGTCAGTTCAAACGAGCCTTCTGCGTTGGTTACGGTCACTTTGCTTTCGCTCCTGGTTTTTACGGATGCGCCGGCAAGGGCATTTCCGTTTTTGTCTGTTACGCGACCTTTAACCGGAATCCGAAGCATCACCGGTTCTGCGGGTGTGGCGACCAAAGTTTTCTCCTGCAGCAGTATGGTCCGGTCTACGATTTTGTAATCGAGGGCAAGGTTTTTGAAACAGGCAGCCAGGGTTTCTTCTATTGATGCTCTCTTAACCTGCACTTTTACCATTTGCTCAACATCTTTCGCATCGTAAAAAAACACGTATTGCGATTGTGCTTCAATGGCTTTGAGTACTTTCTTCAGCGGCACATTCACCTCATCGAGTGTAATCCGCTGGCTGTATCCCCTGGCGCTGACATCTGCCAGGCCCAGGATCATTATAAAGGTTATCAGTTTCATCACCAATGCGATTTTTGGGGGCAGCCATACGCGTGGTATGGCCAGGAAACAATTGGGTAAATTCATTAGTTTTGTTTTGGGTTAAAGTAAAAATGATCTACAGATTATCGATCCCGTTTTACGGGAATACTTTGCCCTTTTGCCGTAGAAGTGCTTCGAACCACTTCTGCGGTTTTTTATGGGCGGAACCTTCCTCAGGTTGGTTTTGGTTTTGCTGTTTTCATTTGGTCAGTTTTTAATAATAATAATTATGGCATTACTATGATCTTCCTTCCTTCGATCCTGAAATGGATCTGCTTATAGCTGAGTACATCGGCCACCTTCAATGCCGTAATGTTTCGATAGATCTTCCCGGAGAATACCCGTTTAGGAACTTCGCCTTCATAACTTACCTCTACATCATACCATCTCGATAATTGCCGCATCACTGTTTTTATATCCGCTTCCTGGAATTTAAACAGTCCTTCGTGCCAGGCCATCGCTTCTTCCACATCTGCGTCCTTGTTTATGATGATGCGCTGGTCTGCGTGTACCACTGCCTGGTGGCCTGGCTGCAAAACCGCGCTACTTGTTCCATTTGAAATTCTTACCGAACCTTCCAGCAAAGTAGTTTTGATGGCAGGCTCATCACTATAAGCATTAATGTTGAAATGGGTTCCGAGTACTTCAATTTTTTGTCCCGCAACAGACACTGTAAATGGTTTGGAAGCATCATGGGCCACTTCAAAATAAACTTCGCCGGTGATCTCTACGCTGCGGCTGCTTCCCGCAAATACAGAAGGATACCTGATAGAAGAAGCAGCATTCAGCCACACTTTTGTACCATCTGAAAGAGTCAAATCGTATTTGCCGCCCCGGGGTGTACTTAACACATTATAGGCAATTGCAGCAGGCTGCTGTTCGGCAGGCGCTGATGCTTCGTAAATAACCTGCCCATCAGCTGTTTTTCGGATGATGGCCTGGTCCTCTTTGGCCAGTTCACCATTCTTTGCGTTATTGAGATTGATTCGCTTGCCGTTTGACAGAACCAGGATGGCCTTGTTGCCGCCCGGCTCAAGGTTTTGGGGGGCAGCAGCAACAACTGACGGCTGCGTTACAGGCGCCTGTTTCGATTTGGAATTATAAAGAAAGGCTCCACTGGCTAAAATGATGATAACAGACGCGGCCGCTGCAACACCGCGCCAGATGTTGCGGCGCCGAATAAATACAACTGGCACCGGATTTTGCTGTACAACCTGCGATTCACGGATGGTATTTATGATGATGGAGTATGCCGAATCAGCCACCTGTTGCAGGCGCTCATCGCTTCCCACCGCATCCGGCGCTTCCATTGCGGCCAGGACAAGGGGGTGGAGTTCAGACTCTCGGTCTGTATTGAAATATTGAAAAAGAACGCTGATGTCTTCTTCAGAACATTTGTTTGCGAGGTACCGGCTAAAAAGTGCGTTAAGCTGTTGATTTTCCAAGCAGTCGTTTATACCAATACGAATGAATGCGAAGAAACATATGCCCGGGGTTGAAAAAAATAGTAAGAAAAACAGGAATAGTTATACCGCAGCGCCGATTGCAGAAGAAACCAGCAGCAGCAAGGCAACTTCATTGGCGATAAAATAGTGTTTGACCAAACGGGTGGCTTTCACAACGTGGTCGTTTACTGTACCGGATGATATACCAAGGAGTTGGGCAACTTCATCATAGCTCCTGCCTTCGAGCTTACAGAGGATAAAGATCTTTTTACGTTGCGGAGGCAGGCTATTAATGGCCATTTGCAGGGCAGCGTTACTTTCCCTGAAATTGATACTTTCTTCTGTGTTGTTTGCTCCGCCGGTAGCCACCCGCGTAATATGAGCGATCAGTTTGCGGTCGCAGGCTGCTTTTCTCAGGTGATCAATAACTTTATTACCTGCTATCCTGAACAGGAAGGCGCCGAAAGAACGCTCAGGATCAAGGACTGCCCGCTTTTCCCAGATCTTCAAAAAAATATCCTGCAGCAGTTCTTTAGCTGTTTCTTCATCCTTCACCAGGCAAACAAGTTTTTTCAGGAGGGAAACGCTATATCTGCGGTATAGTGTAGCAAATGCCTGTTCGTCGCCATCTCTTAGCAAAATGACCAGTTCTTTCTCCTCTCGAAGCTCTGTCAGATCTTTGTACTGCATCAGAAAACGATTGATGTTGAGATCATTTTGGTGTTGACGCCGCCCAAAGGTTTCAACAGCAATATGAAATTAGACAGAGTGAACTATTTTTCCAAGAAGTTTTTCTCCTAATGGTCAGGCGGCATGTAGTGGTAATGAATACTTCGCAAAGCATGCTGTCTGGTGCCTTCCTTTCTCCGCAATGTTTTCATCATCACGCTGATGCAGAAAACGCGAAGTGTTCGCCACGAATGTCTTCCGCCTGGGCGGAGACTTCGCGGTTTGAATTAAAAAATAATTTTCTATCACTAACCGTGTTGAGGATACCTGCCAAAGTAAATGTAAACGGCAAATGTGTCAATAGGTTCCTTTTATATTTATAAAAATTCAATCTCGTGTTGCCCTTGCCCGGATACTTGTCCGCCCTTTGATGATATACCGAAGTGTTCTTCTTCGGATAGAAAGAGATCGTTCGAATTTGGTTTCATGAAATCGCTTTGCGCTGTATACATTTATTATGTCCGCTGCACTGATCATACCTGTGATCTTGCCGTCCACAGCATTGTCCAATACAGCAATCACATCCATTTTTCCATTTCCCATGATTTCTGCAACGGCGCCAGCATGCATGTTTTCCGTCACAAAGTATTCTTTCGGTGAGAGGATCTGTCGCACTGTTACCTCATCCGCAATCTGTTTATTAAATACTTTCTTGCGTTCCACATAACCCACAAAAGTTTCATCCTCATCTTCTACAATAAAAAGATCGTCAGCCCTTCTCGAAATATGTGAAGTGCTCCAGGTACGTAAATCGCCTACAGTTGTACCAGCACTGACCAATATGGACACTTTTTTCACGAGTTCTCCCGCGCCGATCGTGCGTAAAACATCGGGCTCGAAAGACTGGGGTGTTCTTACTCCTCTGCGCTGGATCTTCTCGGTCATAATACTGCCTTTAATCAGAAAAAAAGAAACCAGGTACGCTGCAGTGCACGCACCAAGCAAAGGAAGCAGCCCATGCACATTGCCGGTTGTCTCCAATGCGAAAACGATCGCTGTCAGTATAGCGCGAGATGCACCGGTGAACATAGCAGCCATCCCGATAAGGGCAGCAGTTGGAAGACTGATATGTGATGCAGGATAGAGATGCTGGATCAATAGTCCCAAAAGCGCTCCGAAGGCACCACCGATAGTGAACAGCGGGGCCAGTGTCCCGCCAGATGTCCCACTACCGAGAGACAAAACCCAGGAAATGTATTTGAGAAAAGACAAAACCAACAGGGTGGTAATACTTAAGCTACCCGTTAAAAGTCCCGTGATGTTTTCATAACCAACTCCCATGGTTGCTGGAGCAAAATAACCGGTGACCCCAACCGCAATGGCTCCGATCGCCGGCCACCACATCCAGTGGATGGGTAGTTTTTCAAACAGGTCCTCTACCCAGTATACCGATTTGGATACGCCTGCTGCAATGACACCGATAATCAGCCCCATGATTATATAGGTTACCAGGTTCACTCCTGAAGGTTCAGCAACCGGTAGCATTTCAAAAACGTGATGGCTGCCAAACAGAAAAAGGTGCATAGCCGCGCCGGTGGTACAGGACAAAGCAACAGGTATGATCGACCTGGGTGAAAATTCAAACAGCAATAATTCAATAGCAAGCATGACTGCAGCAAGCGGTGAACCGAAAATAGTCGCCATTCCTGCACAGGCACCTGCCGTCAGCATGATCTTCCGTTCTTGGGCAGAGATCCGCATGATCTGCCCGGTAAGCGAACCAAACGCACCACCTGTGGCTATAATCGGCCCTTCTGCGCCAAAAGGCCCACCTGTACCAATAGAGATTGCTGCCGACAGGGGCTTTAAAAAAGTAAGCCTGGGCGGAATTTTGCTCTCGTTCATGATGATTTTTTCCATTGCCTCCGGAATTCCGTGGCCGCGAATTGCAGCCGATCCAAACCTGGCCATTACGCCAACGATTAGGCTTCCTGCAATGGGTACCATGACAACCATCCAGCCCAGCGTATTGCCGGCAGGTGTTGCAGTCCGGAATGAAAATCGCTGGTAAAACGCGAGATTGGTGATCAGTTCAATCAGCAGTACAAGGCCTTTGGCGACCACTCCTATTATTATTGCGTTTACTATGGCCTGCAGGCTTAAAGGCAAAACGCGGGTAGTTAAGTCCGGATCGTGGATAATACCTGTATTGTCTTCGGTGGTGTTTTCTAAAGAGGGGGAAAGCGGAATAATTTCTGACGCGTTCTTCATCATCTGTTGGCTGGTGGTCAATAATTGTACAAAAATATGATTTAAATCATATTTTTCGGCAAGAAAATCTGCAAATTCGAATGATGTAGGCGATATAGCCAATATTTTTATTGACAGGTACCCTAACTTTGAAGCTATCTTTTTATGAAGAAAGAAACCAGAATATGTGACCTTTCAAGCTGCTTTATGTGTCGCAATAGCGTTCCTGAATGGCTTGCCTTTATCGGGGAACACAGGAAAAACATCAGCCTGAAAAAAAACGAACCGGTTTTTATGAAAGGCGATACAGTTACCGGTATTTTTTTCCTGTACTCCGGTAAAGTGAAAGTGCATACAAGATGGAACGATGACAAAGAGCTCATTCTTAGATTTGTAAAAACTGGCGATATACTGGGTCACCGGGGATTGGGAAGCCATTCAGTTTATCCCGTTTCTGCAACAGCCCTCGAAGAAACCATACTATGTTTTGTGGACGCGGAGTTTTTCCAGGCTTCGTTGAAAATGAACCCTTCGCTCACCTACAAATTGCTTCTTTTTTACGCTGACGAATTGCAGGATGCCGAACAACGTATGCGCGACCTGGTGCACATGGATACAAGAGGCCGGGTGGCGGATGCGCTGCTGTTGATGCGAACCCAATTCGGCATCGATAAAAACGGTTTTATCGAAATGAACCTTACCCGCCAAAATCTTTCTGCTTTTGTTGGTGCTACCTATGAAACGGTTTTCAGAGTCATTACACAGTTGATCGAAGACAAGGTAATTGTCTCCAAAGACAAAAACATCAGGATCGAAAATGAAACATTGCTCCGGTCCTATTTACAACCTGATGTATTTAAAAAATAGTTTTCCTTGACAGATTTATTTTTTAAGTATGATCTCACCGTTGCGGTGACTGTTTTCAAAAAATCGTAACAGCCGGCAGTCCTGGAAATCATGGTCATCCCTGAAAATATAGCCTAAAAAAAACGGGTGACCGGGCATCATAAAAACCACGTGCATAGATTTCGATATGGGCATTCTTATTAAAAGAAACCAGGCCGGCACGATTGGCACATCCACTGATGATCATAATACAAAAAACAGTACTGATCATATTTCTTTTCATCCAGACTGGTTATGGCAAGCTAAAAGTATAATTAAAATTCCCCCTTCGCTTCTCCCGCCCTCTTCCCAAACTTCCTCGGGTAATACGCAAACGTCAGCATGAAATACTGCTGCAGGCCGTTGGTGATACTGGTTGAGGTTCCATAGGCGCTTACGCTGTTTGAGATGTTCCTGTATTGTTTCAGGATATCCATGGCAGCCAGCTTTAACTCTCCCTGTTGTTTCATGATCCGGCAGGTGGCAAACGCATTCCAGAGAATGGTGGGTTTGTCGAGACTGGAGTTGTTGACATGATCCAGGGTAGTGCCAAAGCTCACATCTTTCGGGTAGTTGACGTTCACGCTGATATTCGTAGTGTTGCTGCTGTTGCTGAAATTATTGAGTTGGCTCACGGTTTGTGCTACCTTGTTATGATCCAGCCTTTCCGCGATACTCAGCACCAAAACAGAACCAAGAGAAAACCGGAGCGAAACCAGGTTCGATAACCGCGTACTTTTACTGAGGTTATAGATCCCGTCGATATAATTGGGTTGATTGCCTGAACCAAAGGTTCCGCTATACATAAGCTGCAGTGTGTTTTTCTTTATCCGTTTTGAAATATTCGCACTGTAATTCATATAGAGATCCTCGCTTTTGTCGGCATTGATAAAATACGAAGTTCTTTTCCCCGATGGCGCATTGATCACACTGTCAGTTACCGGGTTCTGAGTCCGGTTGTACCCCCCGCTTATATACGCATTGACCGCATAGGGCGATTGCGGGTTCTGCGTAGTGTAACTGGTGTACATGCCCAGGCTATGGTTAACGCGGTTTTTAAGTGCGGGGTTACCAACCGTTATATTATAGGCATTGATATCGTCCACGATGGTGTATAATGCATCGATGGAGGGATAGTCGAAATTCTTACTGTAGTTAATCGAAGCGTTATAATTATTTTTCCTGGCAGTGTAACTGTAAAAGTTAAGCCCTGCATCATACCTGAAAAAATGGAAAGACCTGTCGAGGTTGCGCCAGGCTATGGTAGATGCATTTTTTTCCGACCTGATATCCTCCATGAATTTTGCCTGCAGGTTTATACTCCTGTAACCCGATGACCTGTTTTTTGAAAAAGATTTTGCTACAGACAAAGCTGGAACATAACTGATTGTTCTCCTGGTATTCTCATTACTCAGGCTATTATTGACAGCATAGTTTTTTGCAGAGCTATCGAAATCACTTACCCGCGAACTACCGTTTGTCTGGGAATAATTAAACGCCTGTTCCAGCCTGAGATCAATGCCGCCCAGATTGTACCTGCCAAACAGCAGGCGCCTGAAACCTCCATATGTGAGGTTTGCGCGGGCGCTAAAAGTCTCGTTATTATTAAGGTAACGGCGGTTGTAGGAAGTATCCTTATTATTCACCGTCATCGATTTAAACACACTGATCACGTTCCTTTCAGAAGAAGAATGGGAGCGTTGCATATTAGCCGACATGTTTACGTTCGTAAGCGGCTGGTCAAAATCATTCCTTCCGAAATTCAGGTTCAGGTATTGATTGTCGGAGCGGTCGGTTTGCCGGGTAAATATGTCATTCGTGCTCTGAGGTGAGCCCTGTGCATCAGCAGTTGCCGAATGAGAGGATGAAATCCCGTTCCTGTCCTGGAAAGAGGCTGTTCCACTCAGGTTCATGTTATCATTATACGAATTGGTCTTCAAATAATTGACCCCTATCGTATGGTTGTTGCTGATGTTGTTCTGCTGACCTTCTTCTTTGATCAATTGTTCGGATCCTGCAACAATCCGGTTCTGCGTGCGCAGGTTGGTAACCCAACTATCGCCCCCGTTCTTATTGTAGTTAACGGTTAACCGGTTGTTTTGCCTGCTGTTGTTGGATTCGGAAAAATTCTGCGTTAACGATATACCCACTGAATGGTTCTTATTGATCCCGCTTGCCCCGAACCTGCCCACCCTGGACAGATCGGGATTGATTGTACGGAATGTATTGTTCTGCATCATCGATTCAAGACTGCCGATATCCTTGTTTATGTTATTATACCCACCACCAAAACCTAAACTGGATTTTTTATCATAGGTCTGCATCACCAGGTCCGACTCAAACCGGTCATCTGTACCATAGCCAGCGCCGCCTTTTCCGAAATAGCCTTTTTTGGCGCTTTCCTTCAATTTTATGTTCATCGATAAAATGGAATCCGCTTGCTGCTGTCCCTGGTTCCCGATATTCGCCCTGTCATATTCCTGGTATAACTGGATCTTATCGATAGCAGATTTGGGAAGGTTTTGCGTGGCAATACGTGGATCTGTTGATCCCGCAAAAGGCTTCCCGTCTACAAAAACATTTTGCACTTTCCGTCCCGATACCGTGATGCTTCCATCTGACCATACGGTCATTCCCGGTACCTGGTTCAATAACTCTTCCACAACCTGGTGCTCTTTCAATTTAAACGCAGACGGGTTGATCTCGAGCGTATCGCCATTCATCCGCACAGGAATTTTGGTGGTTACCACTACCGAGCTGGTATCTTTCGTATTAAGGGAAAGGAGAACATGCAGGGAATCTTTCCCGGTCAGCTGCAAAACGGAACTATATGTATTGTATCCTACATAACTGATACTGATAAGCACTTTGTTTTTAAGCGACAGTTTATCAAAAGAAACGATTCCGTTCCTATCAGATAACTGGTAGTTGAGTAGGCTTGAATCCTGGTTAAACAGCGTTACGGTTGCCAGTTCAAGCGGTGTTTTTGTTGTTGAGTCATACACAACCGCTTTTAGTTTTCCTGCCTGGCCAAAAGCCACCACAGCACAACTTATCAATACCTGGACCAGGAATAGTTTTTTCATCCGTTAATCTTTAAGCGTAAATTCTACCACCACCGGCATATTTTTATCGGGAGTTCCCTGTAAAAATGCAGACAGTTCTTTGGGAACCGCTATATCAGGGTTTTGCTTGAAAAAAGAAATCAGGAGATCTGCTTTCAGTAACTTATAAAATTTATGACCCGTCCGCATAACATTGTATGGTGTTAAAAGTGACAGGTTATATTGTTTTGGATCTCCTTTTATTTTAGTGGCGTTATAAGCAGTTTTGGTTTGCTTATCATAAACAAAAACTTCATAGTGTGAAAAAAAACTCATGGTAATGTAAATCAGCCGTGAGTTCTCATAAAAATCATAAACCTGGTGAAATGCCCATCCATTGTTTCTTCTAAAATTTTCCCTTTCAGCTTTTGTTACAGATGCATCAGTGAAAAATGTGGCAGGAAGACTGTTCTCAAGAGGCATTACTAATTGGTAAAGGGGAGATAAGCTGCCTTTTACCAATTTATATACGGTATCACAGTAGGGCCTCGTCAGATAAGAAATATAGGGTGTGTCTGAAGAAGCGGTAAACGCGCCTTCTTCGCTGAACAGGAATTTGGGTTCATTCACACGGTTATAAGGGAAATAGCTTTTTAGGAGTTTCTCATTCTCATATATGTTCACTTCATACCCGGTGCTGTCTTTATATAAAGGGCTGGTCGTAATTTTTGCCAGGATATACTGATTTGCATACAAAGAACGGGCGCCTATCAGGTCATATTTATCAGGCTTGGCTTTTTTGATCGCAAAAGTAGTATCATTCAGATCGATCACATATTTTTTGAAATACTTAAGGTTGTGTTCGTTGCTCCAATCCAATTGGATCTTTACCTTGTCTTTCGAGGTAAGTGTATAGTTGCTGTTATTGCCAAAGAATACAATTTGATTTGTTCTTGCGTTGTATGCGGGGTATAAATTGTTGGCAAACGATTTAAAGTTTATTTTCTTAACAAAGGCGCCTGTCTTTGCATAGATGTGTAACACTCCTGCGGTATAATCGTTAACCAGGAAATATTTCTCCGTCATCTGCACGTTAGCATATTCACTAAAGCTAATTCCTGCAACAGTTTCAAATGGTGTAAATTTTATGGAGTCAACAAAGCCTGATTGTTTTTGAATGCCGGGGTTCTTCGGATTAATGTAGATCTTTTCAACCTGTTGCGCCCATATCGTATTTGCAAAAAAACAGCACCCTATTAAGAATACAGGAATGGAGGATCGGTTTCTCACAAAGCTCAATGACGAAAAAAAGTAAACAGAGCAATAACGCACTTTCTATCGGTTAGTTTGGTTACTTGAAAAGTATACAAAAATAGATTTATAAACTCCCTATAAATTATAATTTTTTGTTAAGTGATCTTTTTATTTTACCAACGGTATGGTTTATCCTTTAAAGGCAAAGAAACGGTCTCTGCTAAACACCAAAACCCGAATGAAGACTGGGCCATCTCAAATTCTTGCTGATTTGAACCACATAGCCACATAGAAACATAGTTGTAACACATAGTTCTTCTATGTGAAATCCTATGTTTTCTATCCACGCCTTTGGCGGGACAAGTTGTGGCTATGTGGTTCAAAAAAAAGTGAACAAGCACAACGCGAAAATTTAAAATGCATCCAAAAGATTTCGGCTATTTCAAAATCCTGTTAATATTCTTATCTTAGTGGGATAGCCGAAATAATAAAACAGCGTTTAGATTCAGCAAATATATTGTTGGCGTCATGCCCAAATTATCACTCACTATTAAACCGCTTTGGTTTATGTGTCGCAAAATAATCCTGGCTTGTTTTATTCTTTGTTCCTGTTCAACTACGCGGATGGTAGAAACTGATTTGTATTTTGGACAAACAAGGCCCGATGGCAGTATGATCACAGAAACTGAGTGGACAAATTTTAGGAATAATCAAATTGCAAAAGTGTACAAAGAAGGTTGCACCGTCATAAAAGCCTCGGGAAATTGGCTTGATCCTGTAACACATAAGCTGATAACTGAACCTAGCTACCTTGTTATACATAATTATAACAGCTCTTCTCAAAAATCACAACAGATCGACAGCCTCAGGTATTGGTACAAGACCATGTTTCAGCAACAATCGGTATTACGGGTTGACAAGAAAGCTAAAGTGAGTTTTTAGGTTGATCATATTCCTTCCAAAATCCGATTGCAATGATCAGTTGATTCCGGTTTGAAGTTTGCCTGTTCTTAAAACGCTTCACCCAAATTCAATATGATGGACCTGTAATCTTTACTCATTCCATAATCAATACCAATATTCGTTCTCGAACCTTTGTTGAACTTTATGCGCAAGCCTGCTCCACCCGCCGGGTTGATACCGGTAAACTTGTTGTTCACGTCTGTTACGCTGTTAACATTTGCAAAAACAACAAAACCGAATAACCCGTTTTTCGTAATGTCGCGGCGGTATTCACTTTCAAAGTAAAGTAGCGTTTTGCCGCTATACCTGTTTTGATCTATCCCACGGCCGGACCGGTTATAGGGATCCCATCCAATCCCAGGCAGATCCAGTAAAGGTGTGGGGCCATTAAAGACTGTCCACACATAGGACCACAAGGCGAGTGTATTCTGCTGCAATCGGTTGGCTGGATTTAATGAAATGTATTTCCTGACATCCAGGTACAAAGATTGCCAGTTAGCGTTGCTGCCAAGTATTTTCGGATTGATGCGGTAAACCATATTCGCATATACACCAGGCAATGGGTTGATGGAATTGTTCCGCGTATCATACAACAGGTCAAACGAAATACCAGATGCGAATGAGTTACTGCCTGTGCCTTCATTGTAGCCTGTATACTGCTTCAGATTTACCACCGAATCATCTGTCTTTATATTCAGGTGATAATCGAGATGGTAACCACCACCCGCAAAGAAGTACGGTGTAATTTTCTTCAGTGCACTCTGGTAAACCCTGACGTATTTATAATCTACCAATAATTTTTGATCCTCGGGGCGAACCCCGCCAACACCCCAGGTATATTGCGGATAAAAAAGGAAACGCATATCTCCCTGTATCGTCCAGGTATTATTGGCTAGCCAAATACTTGTTCGTAGCGGCAATCCAAAACGATCACTGAAACTCCAGTAGGGTGTGAAGGTGGCGCTGGATATATTGGTTGTGTTCTTAGGGCCGAAATAAGTAGCGGCGGTTGTGGTGGTGATCAGTGCGCGGCCGCTTCCGCCCGGAACGGAACTGTTGAAAGGCAGCAATGAAAAATATACGTTCTTTCCACGCTCTTCCCTGATGGCTTTGGGAGCACGGAATTTGAAAAGGTCCCGGGCTACATCTATTAAATCCCTCTGTCCTATCGTATCCCGTCTTTTAACAGCTGTGGGGGGAATAATCACCCCGGATGCATCTTGTGCCAAGGTAGAAAAGGAGATAAAAACGGCTAAGAGAACGAAAAGGTTGCGCATCCCTTTAGTGATTAAAAGATCATGCCGCGCAGCCTTACTGAAGATCTTTGCGCCGTTTTCGAAACACGGTCAGTTGATAAATGGCCAAATGATTTCCACTAACAGCTTTAGAAACGACTAATACTAACTTGAGCAGACGTCTAAATCAGACTCAATTGGTAAACACGATCGTATTTTGAACCTTCGCGTAAAAACCATCTACTATGTGGCGGAAGACAATCACTTCCGCCTTACACAGCATACCGCAAAACCAACTGTAAGAAAACAGGATGGATGGAAATCCTTCCTGGTATGCACCAAAACTAAATGCACATGAGAAAATATTTTTTGTGATAGCAGTTATACATTTTTATAACTAGCCTATTTGAGCGCTACGGAGAATTTTTTGGTAGCAGGTGGCAAACACTGCTGATCGTTGCATACCATGAACTCTATACTACCGGCGATATTTGTTTTTAAAGCTTTTTTCAGTTTAACGATCTGTACAAAATCTACTTTGTTACTGAATTGCTTTACATCAACACCGAATAATTTTTCGTGATGTTGTTCGAGCTTGCCCACTTCTTTTACATTTCCTGTTATTATCGCCAAAGGGTTACTGCTGAATGTAACAGTTGTATGAACAGGGCCACCAGCTGGCGTTGTTTGCGAATAGATATGCCAACCACTTTGTATCGCTGCTGTTATGTGTATTTCATAGGTAACCGCATCTGTTTTTTTTGCGCTGTAGGTAAGACTTACCGGTTCTTGTACCTGCGACATGGCGGAAACACAGGATACCATCAGCAATACGGTTACAATTAGTATCTTTTTCATTTTGTATATTTTATTCAGGTAAAAATAATAGCTGCTCTTATTTGTTCAGAAGAAGCGTGTTGCCTTTCTTTTCAATATGGATATCCAGCAACACCGAGAGGGCTTTTACAATTATGTCAAGACTATCGGAAGAAATGGTTCCCGAGATCTTTTTATTCCACAATTCTACATTCGCTACATCGGCTTCCAATCCATAATTATCTTTTAATAGTTCAAGAACCTCTTTCAACGAAGCGTTATCAAATTCCAATCGGTGCTCCTTCCATGCTTTTGCCAATAAAGGGTTTACGGTTCTTTTTTCTACGCTTTGAACATCTTTTGAATAATTGACCATCTCACCGGGCTTCATCAATACATTGGCAAGTTTCTTATCAGCAAACTTTAATTCAATGCTTCCCGAGTTCAGTACTATCCTGGAGGCGCCATGGCGGTTGTAAATATTAAATGAAGTTCCCAGTACTTCTACATCCACACCATTGGCATGAACAATAAACCGTTCGCCAGGCTTTACGGGTGCAGTTCCGGTATGAAGATGATTAACGTCTAAGTAGGCTTCTCCCGTTAACCAAATCTCGCGCGGTTCTGTTCCATTCCATTTCTTATTATACGCTACCGTTGAATTTGCGTTGAGTGTGATCCTGGAATGATCCGGTAATTCTACTTGCCTGGTTTCTGCATATTGTGTACTTATTGTTTCTTTTCGCAAATAAACATTATATGCTATCGCCCCGGCGCCTGCTATCAGCAACAGCACGGCTGCCACTTTCAACCAGCCAAGCTTTCTTACCTTAGCAACAGGTTTGTAAACCTGCGGAGCGGATTGTAAGCGTTGCCAGATATTTTCCAGTTGCATTGGTGAAGGCTGCTCCTCTTTTATTTTAGCGTGCAATATAAAATCCCTTGCATCTTTCATATTTCTCTCCTGTTCCGGGTAGGCTTCCAGGAGCTCATTCCAAAACGCAAGTCCTGCACCGGTGTTGTTTTTACAGCAACGGACAAAGTCTTCATCCCAAACAAAATCGCTGACTGAATAATTTTTATATCTATTGATTCCTGACTTCATACTGTTAGATCTTGCTATAGAATAATAACTGAAAATACCCAAATAGTTTTACCATTATAACTGTTATATGGAATAACTATTTGCTGGCAGCGGTTGTTTTATTTCCCGACAATGTTTTAAGGATCATTTCTTTCATTCCCGGCATTGAAGGGCGAGGAGCATTGGCAGATACTATGTCGCCGTTCTGATCGATCACCATAAAACGAGGGATGGTCTGGATATCGTAAAAATCCATCAGGTCTCTCTCACCATGTGTATACAATTGTATACCACCCATTGATTTTTTCTTCACAAAATCCTGCCATACCTGTTTGCTGTTGGCACCATCAGTAGAAATACTTACAAAAGCAACATTTTCATTTTTCAGTTCTTCTGCCAGTTTTTCCAGGTGAGGAATTTCAAGTATGCATGGGCCGCACCAGGTAGCCCACATATCTAACACTACCACTTTACCTTTCAAACTTCTTAATGAAACCAACGAGTCCTTAGTGTTAACATATTGAAAATTGTAGGCATGGCTACCTGAGCCGAAAGTGCTTATTTTTTTTAGCTCCCGATTGTATAAAAACTTTGTCCGGGCGGTCAACAGTAATTGCTTGTTAGGATCGGTAATATTTACGAACGACTGATACGTATAAAATGGATACAGATTATTAACCATATAAACGCCTTTCAACGTATCATTTTCAAAACTGGCAAGTGCCTCTGCAAAGCGTTCGGCTGAGGAACGCTTTGGCGCAGATTTGTCTGCGAGGATCGACTGCTTTACAAAAATATAAGAACGCATATATGCCGCACTATTACCGTCCTGCAGGATATGGGTATTTTTAAACCAACGATTGTCTGTTATGATCTTTTTGTAAGAATCAGGGATCTGGTCCGGTGTAGGATGAACAGAATGCGGTAACTGCATAAAGGCAGTTGCCCATTTATACGGCTCATAGTCCACCATTTCTTTCATCATCGTGTTAAACCGCGGGTTAGGTGTAGCAACGGTATTTTTAAATGGCTTTAGTTTCGGATACATAGCTTCAAACAAAGGAAAAAAAGACCGGTAGGACGCGGTATCCAGCACATCAGATGCTTTTTGAAGTGAAACGGTCAGGTTCCACCATTTTTCAAGGATCTTGTTTTCGGGAGAGCCTTCGTTCACTACATAATCGCCTTTTTCTTTTAGTGTCATAACCAGGTGGTCACCCGGCTTTAAGTACACACGGGTAAATCGTCGCTTCAATGTATCAGTAATGTAATAAAACCCTTCTATGCAATCAGGAATGGCAAACGCAAATTTATTCTGAGAAGTAAGATTAGAGGAAGCATACATTTCTTTATTTCCTTCCTGCACGTTGTACAGGATAACAGGAAATTTAATATCGCGGCCATTCTCGCCTTCGATAATAGTGATCTTTCCTGGTTGCGCGTGTAGGACGGCAATCAATACAAACTGCGCGACAAAAAATAACAATCCGGATTTTTTCATTAGTATTTTTTTTAGTTGATGCATTTTTTAACGTTCACGATAAGTAAGGCTTTTGATCTTACCAAAACCTGGAATGGATAAATAAGATGTTATGTTTCCGTTGATGCCCGGTACGTTATAGAGCTCAAGCGTACCGGCAGTTCCGGCTGGTTTGGAGGGATCGTAGCTGGCTACTATCAATTTATTATACAGGGTTTGCTTGGTACCGTTTTGATAAGTTGCTTTCTGAAATGGGTGAAATTTCAATATTGAAATACCACTTGTTCCTTTATCCAACATTAAAATACTTTTCTTCAATCCAAGATCATACTCATACACTTTACCGCCTACATTATAGAACAGGTAACCATAATCGGGGTTTACAGTAAACATTTCGGCATTGGCTATATTGGTACCTGTAATTTCCGCGTAATAAGTTTGGGTAATAGTAGCAGCCAATGTAAACTTGGCCAGGTAGAATTTATTGGTGGCTGCATTCTTAAATACCGAACAAACTTCTCCTCCATTGTATGTCGAAAAACCCATGTACACCAGATCCATGGCCATGTTATTATAATTGAACAGCGTCATACCGGTACTGGGCATTAAAGAACAGGACACGGTTGAGCTTATATGCCTGAGAAACCGTTTATTAGTGGCATCAAAAATGATACTTCCGTATGGCATCGCACCGGCAGGTGCCGCAATAAATGGTGCGGCTTTAAATGGATTGGCCTCACCTGTTACTACATTGATGGTTGCGCCCCAGTTAAACTGTAACGGCCTGTAATACCAATATAAGTTGCTATCAACACTATGCAGGTAATTAGATTGTCCGGCTGTGGGATGCATCATATCCGTTATAAAACCGGAAGAAACCGGGGCCAGCATATCATATTGTATGTTCATGTTTGAACTCCATTTGAATGTTTCCGGGTCTATTCGATTGGTACCTTCGCTAGTAGAAATATAAATCGCATTTGCTAACGCAGAACCTAATGCACCTGACTGTGTGCAAAAACTTACATTATAAGGTTTCCCATTCATCGATAATCCGGATGCAACAGAATCAAGAACTGAAGGGATCAGTTTGTAACTGGCATTGTCCCAACTGGCCATATCCAACCTGCTCTTTCCATTTACATCGCATAGTGCAAGCCATCCTTCAAAAATGCTTGTTGAAACAGTAAGCAGAGAGTTGCCTGCCCATTTTACGTTGGTTTTCTTATCCGTTACTTTAAAAGTCAAAGGATAGTTGGAACCGGGTTTCAAACTCAGCACGGTATCCAGGACACGCTTTGTTGATAACAGGAATTTTGCATTCGGAACCGGAATGTACGTAGGGTCGATGATATACCATTCAAAACTGTATTTTGAAGTATCATCAATGTTCGCAGCCATATCCATTGTCATCTGTATACCTGGCTGAATGGTAAAACGCTGGCCGTAGACAGCTATATAAGAGCTGTCTAATTTGACAGCTATTGTATTGATATCATGATAACTGTAGTTACCCATGTCTTTGTAGCAACCGCCGGCAAAAACAGCAAGCAGTATACCGATAATCCAATGTGCTTTATTTTTTATCATTGTAAACAGTTAATTAGTTCTAATACTAAAATGAATGTTAGTTATTGTACACTTGAGCCCATGATCATCAGGCTGCCATCTTCATCATACACCGGTGTTCCGGCAGCTTTTTGCTGGTTCAGATAAATCTGCATAGATCTTCCCCAATAAGTTTGAGCAGGAAGCGATTGTGAGTTTGTATTATTCAATAATATATCGAACATATTCGTCAACTGCAGGTTTAGTACAGATGCAGTCAGGTAAACTTTTTTACGTGAAAAATTACCCATCGTACTCGTTCCCCAATATTTTGGTTTGGATAAAATATCATTCACCATTAACCGGTATTTTAAGAAGCTGAAAGAACTACCGGTAACTGAGTTGGTAACAACGCTCTGCATATCGGTAGTAAAATAATCGTTAGGCTTCAATTGCAGTATCAATGAAACAGCTGCATTCTGGATATCGGCTGTTCTTAACAATTTAATTTTGAGCGTATCTGCCAGTTTGCCTTTGCGGATAGCAAATGTTTGCGAAAGCAGTTCGTAATGAACACCTGCTCTTGCTGTTGAACTATCCAGAACCACTACTTTAACAGCCCTGTCCACATCAGCGGCCATACCCATTATTGAAACCGGGATAGAGAAAACGGAATCTTTTACTGATGAAAGGGAATAGCTGAAAGTTAACATCCCGCTGTCTACATTATTTCTATAATTATTAGTAAAGTAGATTGCCGTATTACCACTGTAAGTGGGGATGTCTTCTTTTTTACACGAAAGAAAGCAGGTTACAACAACCAGAAGAATTGCGGATGAATATTTTATTTTTTTCATACTGATGATTTCTCTTTTTTTATTAGGGCACTATTAATGAAATCCTGTTTCGCTTAATGGCAATGGCAAAACGTATTTGCTTTTATCCATCGTTATATTACCGCTGGCAGCGCTGCCTGTAGGAATCGCAGAAGCATTGGTTCTTTTATAGTAGTAGAACAATTGTCCTTCGCCATAGAACTCCTTCTGGTATTCTTTCAGTATCTCAGGTACTGCAACAGTTCCGGCAGTAAGATTGGGGAGTCCGCGATTAAGCCTTACTGTGTTCAGGTATCCCAGGGCAGTGGTATTATCAGGCGCACATTCTGCAGCGATATAATACATTTCACTCTTCCTGATCATTGGCATGGTGTATCGAAAAGAGGTGGATGTAGAAGAAACATCCGCGTATTTGTAAAATGTACGGTATGTTTTGGTTCCTGTATTTGGATAGATCCAGCAAGGATTCAGGCGGTAATCATTTGGATAAGTGGCAGATTCCATAACCGCTGTTAACCGAGCATCAAGCGGAGCAAAAATATTCGCATCCAAAACACCCGGATCATAATGGGTGCTGTAGTTGGAATACATGTCTAGGCATTGTAATGAAAATACCAGTTCAGTTGAAAATATACGATCGGGGTTGGCTTTATTGGTAATCACATTCGCAAATAAGACCCATGGAAATGTTGATGTGGTGCTCTGTATAAATGTTTGTGCTGCAGCATAAGCCCTAACCTTATCGCCCCTGTACATATATACTCTTGCCTGTAATGCTTTCACGGCATAATAGTTCATCCGTAAATTTCTATTCTGAAAAAATGGATCTTCATTGGGAGAGGGGTTGCCTTTCACTCCGTAAAGAATTACAGGGTCATTCGCAAGCAACTGTTCTGCTTTTAACAGGTCAGCAGTGATGCTATCCATTACTGCATTGGCAGGCAGGTATGGATTATAACCCGATGTTGTTTTTGTATAGTATGGAATGCCGGGTAATGTTGAATCGGATGAATTATACATAGGCCCGAAAAGTCTTAACACATCAAACTGCAGGTAAGCCCTGAGTGCGATCGCTTCACCCCTGAGCACTGAATCCTGCGCCGGGGAAATAATGCCTGGAGAAGCATTCAGACTTTGCAGAAATATATTTGCATTGGCCACAGCTGCATATGCGTTTTCCCAGATGGTGCTGAATTTTGCAGCAACTGTAGCATCGGCATAATTGTAACTGGCATAGGCAGTATAACTATGCGACACAGGAATATTGTAATTCTGTGCCAATAGTTCAGGTACCGACATGGTGAGATTATCACCATACAGGGTGTTTTTTGAAATGGATAGATAAATTCCATTCATAGCCTGCAACAATAATGGCTTTGATGAAAAGATCTGTACATCTGTGAACTTGTCCTGCGGCTTAACATCCAGCCATTTTGTGCAGGAGCCCAGTACAAGGGAAACCGGCAGCATGAATAATAAATATTGAACTGTTTTTCTCATATGACAGGTTTAAAATGTTGTATTGATACTGCATGAAAATGTATTTGCAAAAGGATAGGCTGTACCACGTTCGCGTTGAATAGTAGAGATGCGGAATAACTCATTTGCATACAACCTCACACGAAAACTCTGCATCTTCAGGTCCCTTACCCATTTTTTACCGGATGCATCATAGCCGATACTAAATGATTCACCGGAAATATAATTTTCGCGCTGGATAAACCTTGATGACATAGGTGTAGCACCGGTTCCGACAGCCGATACCAGGTAGATGCCTTTGAACTGTGCGATATCTCCGGGGTTTTGCCACCTGTCGTACAAGGCTCTTTTGTCCTGGTTATTACCGATAGATGTATAAGAGATGTTTTCTACTTTGTTGTAAAGAGCGGTGTTGAAAATATCTTCACCCAAACTATAACGCAATGCAGCTGAAACGCTGAAGCCTTTCCAGCTCAGGTAAGTGCTTACTACTCCCTGTACTGCGGGCTGTGAGTTACCTACTTTCACTGCATCGTTTGCATCGTATGCAAAACTGCTCTGACCGTTCTTTTTCAGGAATACTTCCTGGCCGGTACCTGGGTCAATACCGAGTGATGGAACGGCCCACAGATCATTAGGACTATACCCATCAGCATACCTGGTTAAAACAAGGTTCTTTTGATTTGTTTTATTTAGAGCATCCAATGTATTGTTGAAATTCTGGTAGGCACTTTTATACATACCCATGTTAGCGCTCACGTTCCATAAGATCTGCTCTTTTGCGCGGTTGATGATCACATAACGGGCAGTAAGATCCATTCCCTGTGTTTCTATACGTCCGCCATTCATGGCTACATTTCCAATACCTGTGGAGGATGGTAAGGGGGCAACAAACACCATCGGGTCTGTGATTTTTTTATACACGTTGCCGGATATGGTGATCTTATTTTTGAATAAAGTAATATCTGTTCCCAGGTTTGTTTGGGTTGTTTTCTGCCATTGGAGATTGGGGTTGCCCGGTGTTGTCAATTCAAGACCCTGGCCGAATATGTTTACATAGCTATCATACGAATAAACGGATACAGAAGTTAAAGCTCCAAAACTCTGGTTACTGCTTGTGCCTGTATTCAATCGAACCCGAAGCGTATTGATCCAGCTAACGTTCTTGAGAAAAGATTCATTCTGCAGGTTCCAGCCCACACCTGCGGAATAGAAACCTGAAAATTTCTTATTCGATCCAAAAGCGGTAGAACCATCTATCCTGTAAGTGGCGTCTACAAAAAAGCGGTAATCAAAAGTATAATTCACACTTCCGATCATGTTGTTTCTTCTGTAAAGGCTGGTAGCTGCGGTAGGTTTAGAGTTATTCTGGTAGCTGTGTGAAAAAGCAGGATTGCCATTGGTTCCGCCCGGGAAACCTATGGCTGCGAATTGTAAGGAACTGTTGTTATTCTCTTCCAGCTCGGCGCGAAGGTTAACCGTTAACATGTGTACACGGTTGAATAACCTGCCGTATGCCATTGAAGCATTGGCCTGGTAATTAAATGCACTTATTGTTCCGTTTGAGTAATAGCCTTTTCCGAAACTGCTGCTGTCTTTAAACATTGTATTCTCAGGCGCAATAAATAAAGTATTGGTTGTTGTGTTTTTTGAGATGGATAACGCGCCCTGGAATTGCAGGTAAGCATTAAAATTGTAAGTAAGCTGCAGGTTATTTCTGAAGCCTATATTTTTTGAAGAATTGATGCCGTATTGAGTGGCATTGTATAATGGATTATTTACGTAAAACGTGTTGCCATTATAATCTTTACTTACTTCAAGAAATGTTGGTGTATTACCTGCTGAATCGCGTTTGGCAAAATAAGCGGGTGCATTTACAAAATTCTGAAAATTACCATAAGGGGAATTATCAGAAGTATAACCGTTTATATAAGTAGAGTTAACGAGGTTAAAATTTTTCTTGCGGTAACTGAAGTCCACATTGCCACTGATGTTCTCCCTGTCTGATCCTTTCATTACGCCATCGATACGCTTCAGGCTGAAGCCAATACCCAGGCGTAAAGATGAATCGCCGGTTTCAGCATATACTGAATTTCCTTTGGTAATACCTGTTCGCAACGGCTCACTTAACCAATAGGTGTTTACTCCTTTCTGAATATTGATCAGATGATTATTATACAGATCATCCAGGTAATTCTGGTTAAACCAGCTGAAGAGATAAGGCTTATAACGTCCGGCTAATTTTTCAAATTGAAGTTCTTCAGATGAATTCATCATATTATAACCCCTGAGATCAGGCGCCTGTACGCTGTAATCACCTGTATAAGTGATCCTCATTTTACCGGCAACCGGGCGTTTGGTTTCAATAACTACTACACCATTAGCACCACGTGCACCATACATAGCTACAGAAGAGGCGTCTTTCAGTATAGTAACGTTGGCTATTCTGTTAATGTCAAGATCATTGATGGCCTGTAACGAAACAGCAAAGCCATCCATAATGAAAAGTGGAAGGTTGGGATCATTATTAAACTGGTCCTTAAGTGTATTGGTAGTTAAACTGCTTTGTCCCCTTACCTGGATAGAAGGTGCCGCATTCGGATCAGAGCCTGCCTCGTTATTTTCCATCACAACAAAAGAAGGATCCAGTGTTTTTAAACTCTGAAGAATATTTTGATTGCCTGTTATTTTCAACTGCTCTGCCGTATAGGTTACAGCAGCACCTGTAAAGCTTTCCCTTTTCCTGGTGAACATACCTGTTGATACTGTTACCGAAGACATTTCAGTACGCAACTTCATCGATACAGCCAACTGCGATTCACCCGGCCTGATCTGTACCGTTACTGGCTGGTAGTTTACATGGCTTACAACAAGAGATTTAATGGCTGCCGGTACAGCAATGCTGAAGTATCCCTGGGCATCCGACGATGCGGCATAGTTGGTGCCGGAAAATACACTGGCGAAACCAATAGCTTCACCCTTTTCTTCGGATACGATCCTGCCCTTTATGGTCACTAAAGCTTTTGTCGTGTCTTTTGATGCGAGGGCAGAATTATAAGTTGCAGCGGTACTTGTACCGGAATTGGATACGGGTATCATTATACCATTTTTCTCCGGAACAGGTCTGTTGCCTGGGCTGGTGGTTTCAGTATACAAACTCTCAGAACTAACGCTCTTTTCAGTTTGCGCCTGGCTGCTTTTGATAATGTAATTTTTTTCATCCAGTTTAACCCAGGTTAGCTTGAGTGGTGACAGTAATTCTTTTAGCACCTGGTCAACACCTTTCTTCGGTTTTAAACTGTAAGAAGTAACCACGCCTTCCAGTTTTGTCTCAAACAACAGGTTGATCTTATAAGCGTCTTGTATCTGGGTTAGAATATCCTTTAATGGTTTGGCAGTATCATGGCCTTCATACCTGGCATTAAAGGCGATGGCGTTTCTCTCCTGTCCATCGCAATACAGTACATTAAATCCTGTCAGCAGAAACAATGCAACGATTGTTTTTCTCATGAAACTTTATTTAGTCTTGGAATAATTTGACCAAATGATTTTTCAGATTGGTCGTGTTCTATAACTAAATAGAAGGGAAGCAGGTAAAGTGCCCCAAAAAAAATTTATTTTTTTTGAGAGCTTGTAAAAATTATTGTTTACTGAAGAAGAGGGGTCGAAAAAAACTGCTCTGCCGGTAGCAGGCCGCGAAGCGTTTCCAGCGCACGGGAGGTAAGTTTGTATGTGGCTCTCACCTGCATATTCATGATATCGGCAATTTCATCAAATTCAAGGTTTTGATAAAACCGGTAGTAAATGATCTCCCGCTGGCGGGAACTAAGTTTTTCCAGGGCCTGCGCTACCTTCCATTTTACAAACTGCATGTCCTCATTTTGTGTGAGTTTCTCATCAATGGCCAATTCAAAATGAAAGTCCAGGTTTTGATCATCACCTAGCAGGAAAAAGGGCTTGTGTGATTTCCTGAGAATACTATTTCTGAGAGATTTGAAAAGATAATTTTTTACGGAGGCCGGCTGACTTAGCCGTTCGCGGCTTGTCCAAAGTGTACAAAATACATCGTGAATGGAATCCTCAACGATCGTTACATCGCTGGTAAACTTCATCCCGTAACTATATAAGGGAGGGGCAAAACTACTGTACAATGCTTCGTAGGCATCAACGCTCCCATGTTGAAATTGGGTCCATATTTGCGATTCGTTTGGCATGATCCTGCGAATAGTTGCGTATCCTTAAAATCTCCTGCATTTTAGTTAAAAAGAGCAACCATCAAAACTAATTCGCGCGTACTCTATTTACAATAGAATAAACTATGCTAATCATGGACTATTCTCTTGTTAGGCTCCTGAACCGGCATTTAACAGACGTGCAAGTCAATCGTGATTTGTACAAGGTGGCTGCATAAGTAAAACCATCATGTTCATCGCTGCTTCGGTAAAAGCGATTGATTGCCTTAATGAAGAATTTAAAAATGGAGACTAACAGTGACAAAACAAACCCCCGCATAAAATGCAGGGGCAGATAAATGAAGAAGATTAAAGTGTTATTTACTTTTCTGAAACCAGGTAGGTGATCGATTGTTTATTCCGGTAAATCACTTTTTTTCCATTCTGTGTTGCCGGTATCCATTTGGGACCGGATGAAAGAACCCTTATGGCATCTTCTTTTGAACCATAGCCCGGATCAGTTAATGCTTCTACCTCACTGATAGCTCCTTCTTTATCTACTATAAAACTTAATTGAACGGTATACTTGCCCGGAGGTCCTCCTTTTTTCTTTATTATATCCGGGTTCAAGGTCCGCCTAAGAAACCTCTGCCATGCATCCTGCCCACCAGGAAATTTTGCTGGTTCCTGAACTACCGTAAAAGTCCTTGGGTCTTTGTCTTTATTCGTTGAAGAGGATGGCGGCAGTACTTTAACAGCGCCGGTTTTTTTAGTATCCGGAACTGTCTTAAATTTTGGTGCAGTTTGCTCTTTAGAAAAACTTGCGTTGGTGTTGCCGGTAATTGTATTCTCTTCCTTGGCAATTACCTTGAAAGAAAAAATAGCCATGGTTAACACCAGTAAGGGCAATGCAATCAGCCTCCGCAGATAACTATACCGTGTGTTCTTTGATGTGGTTAACATAAACAGCCTCCTTTTAATTGATGAATAAAAAAATGATTGGGTTGGTTGTAAAAAATGATCTCCGTAATGTGTCTGCAATAGCATTTTTGCAAAGCTTTCCGTGCCTGAATTACCAATGGCTTCTTCGTCGGCTATAAACTCGTGAATGGTGAGCAACTCTTTTTGAATGATCCAGTAAAAAGGGTTTACCCACAATACGGAACACAATAGTTGACAGAACAAACGGTCCCATGTGTGTTTCTGCTGAATATGTGTTAACTCATGTTTGAATATTTTTTTGCCCTCTTCCTGTTCTAATGAAATGGATCGTTTCCAGAATAAGTTCTTTAAATAGGAGAATGGGGCATCGTCTTCTTCGGTATCGATAAAATCAATATCCTCCATTTTGGTAACGACCGAGTTTCTTTTCAGCCAATAAATTTTATTGATATTGATAACCATTGCGAGTAAGAACCCGGCAGCAATTAAGATACATGTGGCAAGTGCCCAGTCGATCCAGTTCCAGGCTGGTGCGACCGATGTTCCGCCGGCATTAATTATATAATTCAGGATCTCGCCCGATCCAAAGCTGATCGGTTTGTCTACAGTGATCCATTTGAAATTCAGCAATGGAATGGTAATACTCAATACCAGGCTGAACAACAAATAAAACCGGTTATAGTAGTGGAATTTTTTATTTCTAAGTGCAACCCAATAATAACTTAGAAAGATACCGGCAACCAAAATGGTTTTCAAAACATACATGAAAATGGCCTGGCTATTCATGGGATTTGTTTTTTAATTGTTTAAGCAATAGTTCCAATTCTTTGATCGACATCTGTTTTTTGTCTACCAGGAATGAGATCACGCTGGAATATGAGCCGGCAAAAAAACTTTCAGTTAAACCGGCAATTCTTTGTTCAGTGTAATCCTCTTTAGAGATCAGCGGGACATAAAAATTATTTCTGTTCGGGTTCTGGATACCCACGAATTGTTTTTCAACCAGGATTTTTAAAAGTGTAGCAACTGTATTGTGATGTGTCCTGGGTTCAGGTAAGTTCTCAATGATGTCTTTCAAGAATCCCCCATTCTCCAACGACCATAAAGCGTGCATAATTTGTTCTTCCGCCTGTGTAAGTTTTTTCATCCTAACTAATTTATTAGTCTAAATTAAGACTAAATATTTAGTTAGGAAAATAATTTTTTTGGGTCTTGGGTCAGTGTTTGGATTCGATCGGGGTATTTATATTGCAAATCAATTGATTATAAAAGAGCTATAAGGCCTTCAGTGTCACAATAGAACTCCTAATTAACAGTAGAAAAGGTAAACCGGAACGAGGTTTAAAAACAACCGGATGTTAGATCATTCATCTCAAAGCTGGAAATAGGGTTGATACATTCCACCTGCCAGCGCTGTTACCTGTGAAAATAAATTTCTTAGTTTCCCGGCATTGCCGGTTAAAGTATGGCTGTTGATACTTAAAATTGCTTCCACCTGTTCTTTAAAGTTATCCGGGCATTTTGGCATCTGTACAATTTTTAGAAATGCACTTTTATCACCGAGAGAATACAATTCATTCAAAGCAAACAATGCGTCAGTAATATTTTTTAAGATGCGGGTAAAACAACCAACAGTATTATGTATATCCCCTTTTCTGGCGAACTTCTCCGCCTGCCAAAGTGCAAATTCGGCGGCCCACAATGATTGCTGTATGATCGTTTGTTTAAGTTTCAGCGGGTAATGCCTGACTTCTTCCTTCATTTCCTTTATCACATGATAAGGATCGTAAAGTGGATAACAGTAGTTCGTTTTTGCAAGATAAATAACGGAAGAGAAGCCAAAGGGCGGTTGTTGTTCAAAATCATTTTCCCATATTCCATTCACGGATTTTTCTATAGTGGCTCGAACCTGGTCGATATTGCGGTATAAAATATCCACTTCTCCTGATGCAGTGTTTAGCCAGGCGCCACCATTTACCCAAGCTCCCCATTGATAGAAACCGGTGACGGTCATTGTATCATCAACGTTATATTTCCCGGCAATTAATTTTACCTGTTCAATATCAAATGGAGATACTTCGTAGTAGTATATGCCGATGTCAAGGTCGGAGTTCTCATTCGCCGTTCCAATACAGTGGGAACCGCCGAGCACAACAGCTACGAGATTATCAACTTTCTTCAGATCATTAACGATTTCGTCGAGTATCTGTTTTTTAGTTTCGGGTATTTTCATTCTTAACTTTAGAATTAATTCTACTCATGCAGCCAATTAGAGGTCGTTTAACCCCTTTCCTTTTAGAATTTGCGCTATATATTTCTCAACCCTTGCTTCTCTCGTTTTAGATTGTTTGGGTGCAGAAAAATAAAAAATGTATGCTCTCTGTCGTCCCGGCGTCAACGCATTGAACGCAGTTTTCAACGCTGGCTTTTTATTTAATTTATTTTGAAATTCTTCAGGGATGGTGAATTCTGCGGTCTCTTTTAATTTTACTTTCAATCCAGCTTTTTCCACTTCGATGGCTTCATAGATGTAGGCTTTCAGGATCTTTTTCATTTTAATTATTTCCTTCGCGTTGGTGAACCGCACCTGGCGCGCAGCCTGCACATTCTTCGTTTGCTGAACGAGAATACTACCGACATCATGTAACAAAGCGCCTTTAAAAAACAAAAGTGCACAGTATTCTTTAAACGCATGTATTAATACAATATTGGTTTTATTGAATGTGTAGCAGGGACAGCCCCATTTCAATTCTTCCACCAGCCCACAATCAAGAACGATAGTCCTGAGTTGTTCCAGTTCTTCCTGCCAGTGGTTGGCATTGCTAAAATAAAAATCAACTTTTGGATTCATTTCAGTCTTTGTCATAGTAATTTTTTTGTACAAAATTCAGACTCTTAGCGATCCCCGGAACCCCCTGGCGGCATAATAAGATTCAGCACCATTGTGGTACAGGAAAACGGTATCATAACGGCGATCGCAAAAAACGGCGCCACCAAGTTTCCTGATGGCAGCAGGTGTTTTTATCCAGCTCGATGTTTTTGTATCAAACTTTCCAAGTTGCTGCAGTTCCCGGTATTCTTCTTCAGTTAAGATCTCAATACCCATATCGGATGCCATCTCAACTGCACTGTTTTCGGGTTTGTGTTCTTTCCTCGATTCCAGTGCTTCATGATCGTAGCAAATACTTCTGCGGCTTTTTGGGCTTTCTGCTGAACAGTCGTAAAAAATGTATTCGCCTGTTTTTTTATCAAAGCCAATAACATCGGGTTCGCCGCCGCTTTCTTCCATTTCATTGAGCGACCAAAGCTTTTCCGTGTCGGCTTCCAGCTTTGCCTGAACGCTTGCCCATTCAATGCCTTTGTGCCGGGCCTTGTTTTTATCAAATCGATCTTTCAAAACACTGAGTAGTTGCTTGTTTTGGGCGGGCGCCAGTTTTTTATGGCTATTAATCTTGCTCATAGGTTATTTTATTTGTTGAATAGTTCCCATGTGTACGACTCCTATTCTTTGTTATGTTATTTTAATTGTGTTTCTAAATAGGCAGATAGTTTTTCAACACTTTGTTTCAAGCCCTCATCCGCTTTAAAAACCCTGACTACTGTGTCGAACAATTCAGTTGTTTCAAACCCCATTGTCCATTCCATGAAGGTTTTTTTCTCATGTGGCTCAAACACAATGGTAGCCAGGTAATTTGGGTTATAGTGCTGGAACACGATTTTTTTTTGTTGAACGATTTCACCGAAGATGCTTTTATTCGGATAATTTTTTCCGTCGGGTCCGTTAATCGTTAAACGCCATTCACCGCCTTCAGTTACGTTCATAGTATGGATTGTATTGGTAAAACCGGCAGGCGCCCACCAGTTGGCAATATGTTCAGGGTTAGTCCATACTTCCCAAACCAACTCAATAGGAGCATCCAGCATTTTTGTGATACACAATTCCTTGCCAGGGTCATTGTTTGTTTTTGTTTTCATTGTATTTTATTTATCAACTGAAATGAGTTTTCTGTCTCCGGGCCTGAAATACCAGGATACTGCAGTCAGGATCAGTAATAATATCGGGCCGAAATATTCTTTGGCACCATCCCCAATAGCTAAATGAGAAAAGATCGCGCCCGACATAACAAAGAAAAACCCGGCATAGGCCCATTCTTTCAACAAAGGAAATTTAGGAATAAGTACAGCTATGACTCCTAAAAATTTCCAGATCGCCAGTATGGTAAGAAGATAAACAGGAAGGCCCAGGTGCGTAAAAAGAGCGAGCTCCTCTTTTGTTTTCAACAATTGCACGAGCCCGGTTGAAACCATTCCTAAAGAAAGCCAGGCTGTGGCGATCCAATAGATAATTTTGTTTCTCTTTTTCATACTATTTATTTTATATTTTTTACAATATCCTGCAATCGGTTATGTGCCATATTTATTCCTTGTGCAAAGGGTAGTTTCAAAATCTGTTCTCTGATTGCGGCGGATCTATATATTATATGCATGGTGAGTTTGCTTGTTTCCTCAGAGAGCTTTTCAAATTCCAGGAATTCCAGCTGAACCGCAAACGGCGTATTCTCCATTTCAAATGTTCGTGTGATCCGGGAATTCGGACTAAACTCATGGATCACGCCATTGAACCCATGTTTGTTTCCTTTGGGATCAGTTGTTTCAAATTGGTAACTGCCATGCTTTTTGTTTTCGAGTTTCAGCACTTTTGTTCCCATCCATTGTGCAACAATATCGGGCTCCGTGTACGCTTTAAAAAGCAAGTCCAATGGCAGATCAAATTCCCTTGTGATCACAAGGTCCTGTTTGCCGTCTTCTGTAGTGATCTTTGTTTTTCGCTCCATACGGATCTATTTTTTTGTTTTGTATTTTTTCATGATGCTTTCCAGTTTATTAAATCTGTCATCCCACATGATCCGGAACGGTTCAATGAAATCGGCTACTTCTTTCATATTTTTTGCATTGATAAGATAATAAATTTCCCTGCCGTTTTGCTCCTGTTTAAGCAATGCACATTCGGTAAGTATCTGCAGGTGTTTTGAAACGGTCGGCCTTGCTGTGTCAAAGTTTGCAGCGATCGCGCCCGCTGTCATAGATTGCGAAGCAACCAGCAGGAGTATGGCCCTTCTTGTAGGGTCGGCTATTGCCTGAAATACGTCTCGTCTTAAATTCATTGCGTAGCTATTTGACTACAAATATATGTGTAGCTATTTAACTACGCAAATTTTTTTTGAAATTTTTTTATGGATGGCCTCCGCACCGAAACGGTGGTACCTGCGATGGCGGTTAGAATTGTCTTTTCGTGTATATTTATTGAGCTTGCAATAAAATTTGCGATGCCGATCTTCAAATCGATACGAATAACAATCTTTATAACTGATATATGTATTCACGCATCTTAAAAATAACAGGAAAGAAAAATGGTATTCTCATTCTCCTTATATGTCTTTCCTTTATAGCCATATCTGCTACAGGCCTGCGGGAGGACAAACCTGTTAACCTGAAAGTTCTTCCAAAAGATATCAGTGAAAAAGACCTGAATAAGATCATGGTAGAAGATTGTGGTGACGGCTTAGGCGTAACCTGCGATTATTGCCATGTGGAAGACAAGACATTAAAGAAATTTGATTATGCCAGTGATGCTAAATCAACGAAAGATACCGCCCGTTCTATGATGCGCATGACGCTCGAATTGAACAAAAAATATTTTGGCCAAAATCAGCCGGTAATAGGAGACTCAACTATGCCGGTCACCTGCTATACCTGCCACCACGGGTTTCCGGCGCCTAATGAAAAAAAATAAGGAACCAACCTGAAGCATGAACTCAATTCATTTCTGCCAGGTTAACTAAATCGAAAATTTTCATTGGTTCAGCGCTTATTTTTGCCGGATGCAACCCATCAAAAACATCATATTCGACCTTGGCGGCGTATTAATGGATATCGATTTTGGCCTTACACACAAGGCATTTGAGGATCTGGGCGTTCACGATTTTGCGAAATTGTATAACCAATACAGCGCCGATACTTTTTTTTCCGATTTTGAGAAAGGGAAAATACCAACCAAGGATTTTTTTGATCATATCCGCCGCATCTGTCAATGCGATCTTCCCGATGATTCCATCCGTAATGCCTGGAACGCCCTGTTGATCGGTTTTCCCGCGGAACGCAATGAATGGTTATTCCGTATCGGGGAAAAATACCGGATCTGTCTTTTCTCCAATACCAATATCATCCACTACGAATCCTTCGCTAAAACATTCGAAGAAAAAACAGGAAAGGAGTTTAATTCATGTTTTGCAAAAGCATACTACTCACACGAAATGGGATTGCGCAAACCGGATCCTGCATCTTATATGCAAATAGTTAACGAACAACAATTAGATATTGCTGAAACGCTTTTTATTGATGATACGGTTAAGAATGTAGATGCAGCAAGGGATTTGGGGTTGCAGGTGGTGCATTTGGTAAAACCACAGACAGTTTTAGGTTTGGGACTCTAACCCCATCTGCCTTCGGCATCTTCCCCTGGGAGGGGAAGACGACACTAAGATAGCAGTGCGATGTTAGAAGGTCCTCCCCTTTTAGGGGAGGTGTCCAACGGACGGAGAGGTAGAAATGAAATTTATTTCACTTCCTCAAACTCAATATAATCCCCGCCCTTAGTTTTTTCCTCTGGTTTTTGTTGTGCCTGAGCGGTTTGCTGGCGTTGATACTGTTCTTGTTGCGCTTGTTGCTGCTCCTGCATCTCACGAATCTTGGTTTTTACCTGCGAAGTGGCTTTACTCACAGGTATTACAAGGTCGACGACGATCTTGTATACCAAGTAGATAAGGAACGCGTATAAAATATACTTCATAAGAACGCAAAGGTAAAGGCAAAAAGAGCTCTTTTTTGTTAAAAACAGGAAAACTGCTATGAGCTGCGAGCTATGAGCCGTGAGCGGGCGGCTCATAGCTCATAGCTCGCAGCTCACGGCTGGTATTAAAGAGAAATTTGGAAGTTTAGGCACAGTTTACCTACATTTGCACCATACAAAGAATCAACAGAAGGGAGCGGCTACCGCTCCCTTCTCCTTTTTGGTATGGCAAACGAAGCAGAGATAAAACAATTGGAAAAATTCCTCAGCGGGATACTGGGGGAAGAACCGGAATATTTTTTGGTGTCGCTCCGCATTAAACCCACCAATAACATTAAAGTGTTTATTGATGGAGACCAGGGGATGGCGATCGATAAATGTGTGCGTTTCAACCGTAAACTGTATAAACTGATCGAAGAAAGCGGGATGTATCCTGAAGGCGATTTTTCGCTGGAACTTTCTTCACCAGGCTTAGACGAACCGTTGAAAATGACCCGCCAATACACAAAAAACATTGGCAGGGATGTTGAAATAACCTTCAACGACGATACCAAAAAAGAAGGCAAACTGCTCTCAGTAACAGAAGCGGATATCTTAATAGAACACACAGAAGGGAAAGGCAAAAAATCGGTAACGCAGCAATTGGTGATCCCTTTTGACAATATAAAAACAACAATCGTTCAAATCAAATTTTAAAGGGCAGCTTTGAGCCTTGAGCTACGAGCTGCGAGCCAAACACAAAACAAAAACGTTCAAATCCAGCCGCAGCCTATGGCTCATAGCTCATAGCTCACGGCTCGAAGCAAAAAACAACAACTATGGCAAGTATCAACCTGATTGAGGCATTCCAGGAATTCAAAGACGCAGAAAATATCGATCGTCCAACCATGATGAAAGTGGTGGAAGACGTATTCAAAACATTGCTCCGTAAAAAATTCGGAAGCGATGATAATTTTGATGTGATCGTGAACGCGGAGAAAGGTGACCTTGAAATTATCCGCCGCCGAACAATTGTTGACGACGGTGAAGTGATGGATCCGTTGGCGGAAGTGGCCTATACACAGGCATCCAAGATAGAACCCGATTTTGAAGTGGGTGAAGAATTATACGAAGAAGTAAACATATTCGATTTCGGCCGCCGCGCTATTCTCGCCGCCAAACAAACACTGGCCAGCCGCATCAGCGACCTGAAGAAAAATGTATTAATTAAAAAATATGGCGACCGCATCGGTGATATCATCAGCGCGGAAGTGTACCAGGTTTGGAAAAAAGAAGTGTTATTGCTGGATGAAGAAGGCAATGAACTGATCCTTCCAAAATCAGAACAGATCCCGCAGGATTATTTCAAAAAAGGGGAAAACATCCGTGCAGTAGTTGCGCGCGTTGACCTGAAAAATAATTCACCGGTAATCATCCTTTCAAGAACAAGTCCTTTATTCCTTGCTAAATTGCTCGAAATAGAAGTACCTGAGATCTTTGACGGATTGATCGCTATCAAAAAGATCGTTCGCGATCCGGGAGAAAGGGCGAAAGTGGCCGTTGAATCATATGATGACAGGATCGACCCGGTTGGAGCATGTGTGGGTATGAAGGGAAGCCGGATCCATGGCATTGTTCGCGAATTGAAGAATGAGAATATTGATGTGATCAATTTTACCACCAATATCCAATTGCTGATCCAGCGTTCGTTAACGCCGGCCAAGATCAGCTATATGGAACTGGACAACGATAAGAAACATGCAGAAGTTTACCTCAAAGCCGACCAGGTTTCATTGGCTATCGGCCGCCGCGGTGTAAACATCAAACTGGCATGCGAATTGACTGGCTACGAGATCGATGTGTACCGTGAAGATGAAGAAGTGGCTGATGAATTTGATATCGATATGGATGAATTTGCAGATGAGATCGAACCATGGATCATCGAAGAATTCAAACGCATCGGTTGCGATACTGCACGCAGTATCCTGAAATTATCAGCGGAAGAGCTCGAAAGAAGGACCGACCTGGAAAAAGAAACGATCGAAGAAGTAAGAAGGATCTTGCAGGAAGAGTTTGACAGAGAGGAATAAGCAGCATAGAACCAACTATCTTTGTCGATAGAGAGTCGGTTGGCATAATATTAATATAAACGTCCATGGACCATAGTCCATAGCCCATGGACCATCGACTATGACCATGGACCAAAAAACACTGAATGTCAGAACTGAAATTACCGAGACTGTTAGCAGCCGCCAAAGAATTCAATATTGGCCAGGATACCCTGGTCGAATTTTTGGTGAAGAAAGGATTTAACCGCGATGACCTGAAGCCTACCGCAAAGCTCCAGGAGGACCAATACTATGCACTGCAGGCAGAGTTCCAGAGCGATAAAGTTGCCAAGAACAAAGCCGACCAGGTAGAGATACCCAAAGGCGCACAGGCAGAAGGCAAGAAAAAAAGAGACGAGGAAGAGATCACTTTCAGGAAAGATGAAAAGAAATCTACCCCGCCAAAAGAAGAGCCGAAACCTGCAGAACCCGCACCGGTAGTAGTGGCAGAAGTGCCGAAGCCAGAGCCAATTGTAGAAAAAGCACCTGCACCTGTTGAGGCAGAAGTTACAAAAATTGAAGCGCCGGAACTTGAAGGAACTACGGTTATCAATAAGATCGATCTGTCTGCCATAGATTCTTCAACACGCCCGAAGAAAACGGCTAAGAAGAAAGAGGAAAAAACAGACGAGGCGCCCGCACCTGTTGCCGAAACAAAACCGGTAGCGAAACCTAAAAAGAAAGATGCTGAGCCTGTTGCAGAAGTAATTGCTCCGCCACCGGCACCGGCGCCTGTGGTAGAAGAAGAAACGGGCCCAACCATCGAGAACATCAAGGCAGAAAAATTAGAAGGCCCCAAGATCCTTGGTAAAATAGAATTGCCCATTAACAGCGATACACGTCCCAAGCCTATGGGCAGGGATGAAAAACGCAAACGCAAACGCATCCCGGTTGATAAAGCCGGCGCCCCGGGCCAACCCGGACAGGCAGGCGCAGGCGGTGGTGCACAGCGCGACCCGAATGCAAGGCCAACCGGCCCTAATCGCCCAATCGTTCCCGCCAATAACAATAGCGGCGGACGTGATAACCGTGGCGGACAAGGCGGTGGTGGCGGATTTAACCGTGGTGGCGGACCAGGTGGTGGCGGTAACCGCGCCGGAGGAAACCGTAGTGGTGGACCAGCAACACGTCGCGAAGACAAAGAAATCGATCAGAAAGCAATACAGGAAAAGATCCGCGAAACGCAGGCCAAGCTTGCGGGAACCGGTGGACGTGGTAAGAGCCTCAAAGCAAAATACCGTCGTGCCAAACGTGATGAAGCTGCTGAGAACATGGGCGATGAGGTAGTTGACAACAAACTGCAGGTAACCGAGTTTGTAACCGTGAGCGAACTCGCCAACCTGATGGATGTAAGCTTTGCCGATGTAATTGGCAAGTGTATGAACCTCGGTATCATGGTATCGATCAATCAACGCCTGGATGCGGAAGTTATTGAACTCGTGATCAGTGAATTTGGTTTTGAAGTTGAATTCATCGGTATCGAAGATGCTGATGAACTGGAAGAATATGATGACGAAGATGGTGAAGAAGAACTCGTTCCAAGACCGCCGATCGTAACCATCATGGGTCACGTGGATCATGGTAAAACATCTTTGCTCGATTATATCCGTAGTGCTAACGTAGTAGCGGGTGAGGCCGGTGGTATCACACAACACATCGGTGCCTACGAGGTAACCTTACCAAATGGTAAAGCGATCACCTTCCTTGATACACCGGGTCACGAAGCGTTTACCGCGATGCGTGCACGTGGTGCGAAAGTGACGGATATCGCGATCATCGTGGTTGCTGCAGACGATGCGGTGATGCCACAGACCAAAGAAGCCATCAGCCACGCACAGGCTGCGGGTGTACCGATGATCTTTGCGGTGAATAAAATTGATAAAGACGGCGCACAGCCGCAGAAAATATACGAGCAGTTATCACAGATGAATATCCTCGTGGAAGCATGGGGCGGTAAATTCCAGAACCAGGAGCTCTCTGCCAAACAGGGATTGAATGTGGATCTGTTGCTCGAGAAAGTATTGCTCGAAGCAGAAGTATTAGATCTGAAAGCCAATCCTGAAAGAGAAGGAAGCGGAACCATTATTGAAGCATCTTTAGATAAGGGCCGCGGTTATGTAGCCACCATCCTTGTACAGAACGGAACCCTGCGCCAGGGCGACCTGATCGTTTCAGGCCAGAATTACGGACGTGTAAAAGCGATGTTCAATGAGCGTAACCAGCGTATTGAAGAAGCGCCGCCATCAACACCTGTTGTGATATTGGGATTGAACGGTGCCCCACAGGCCGGTGAAAAATTCCGCGTGTTTGAAGATGAGGCAGAAGCAAAAGAAACAGCTACTAAACGTGCACAGTTACTGCGTGAGCAGGGATTGCGTGCGAGAAAACATATTACGTTGGATGAGATCGGCCGTCGTTTGGCGCTCGGTAACTTTAAAGAACTCAACGTCATCATTAAAGGTGATGTGGATGGATCTGTAGAGGCATTGAGCGATTCATTGCAGAAGTTATCAACCGAAGAGATCGCGATACGCGTGGTACACAAAGGCGTTGGACAGATCTCTGAGAGTGATGTATTGCTGGCAACAGCATCTGATGCAATCATTATCGGGTTCAACGTGCGTCCTTCGATGCAGGCAAATAAACTGTCTGAAACAGAAGGCGTGGAGATCAAATTATACTCCATCATTTACCAGGCGATCGACGAGATCAAGAGCGCGATGGAAGGTATGCTTGAACCGAAATTACAGGAGAAGATCACTGCCAACGTGGAAGTTCGCGAAGTGTACAAATTTGATAAGGCCACCGTTGCCGGATGTTTTGTACTCGAAGGAAAGATCGCGCGTAACAGCAAGATCCGTATCATCCGTGATGGTATCGTTGAATATCCAAAAGGCGAAGGCGCCAGCGCAGAACTGGGCAGCCTGAAACGTTTCAAAGACGATGCAAAAGAAGTAGCATCCAACATGGAATGCGGATTGACCATCAAGAATTACAATGATATTAAGGTTGGCGATATAGTGGAAGCGTTTGAGGAAGAGGAAGTGAAGAGAACATTGTAGAAAGCCAGCTACGAGCTTTGAGCCGTGAGCTGCGAGCTATTAGGGAGAAGGTATAGACGGCGAAAACTGTTTATACCTTTTGCGTTCAAAGGCTCACAGCTCATGGCTCATAGCTCACAGCTTATTTTTTGTTAAAAGCCTTAACTACCCAACAAAAACAACACCGAATAACTATTTTTGACTGATATAGAAACTTATGAAGAAGCTTATATTCTCTCTTATCGTGCTTGGATTAGGTGCAGCCGTTACAGGATCTGCGCAGGTGAAAAAAGTGGTGGCCGATAAGATCGTTGGACAGGTGGGTGATAAGATCATCCTTCAGTCTGATATCAAGAATGCCATGGATGATATCAAGAGAAATGCTGCCGGCCAGGAAAATATTATTCTTCCTACCGAATGCCAGATCATGGAAGGACAGTTGATCCGCAAGGCGCTGATCCTGCAGGCACAGAAAGATTCGCTGCATGTAAGCGATGAGGAACTGGATGGAGATCTTGAAAACCAGATCCGTTACATGATCCGTCAATATGGATCAAAAGATGTGCTGGAAGAGATCGCGGGCAAAACGGTTTACCAGATCAAGGAAGATTTCAGGGATAATTTCCGCGACAGGAAATTATCAGAGCAGATGCAGAACAAGATCGTTGAATCGATCAAAATCACTCCTACAGAAGTAAAAGCATATTACAGTAAGATCCCGAAAGACAGTTTGCCTTTCTATGAAAGCGAGATCGAACTAAGCGAGATCGTTATCCATCCAAAAGCAAATAAGGACGTAGAAGAATACGTATCCAAACAATTATACGATTACAAAAAACAGGTAGAAGCACAGGGCCCGAAAAAGTTTGACCAGTTGGCCAAACTCTATAGTGAAGATCCGGGTGTAAAGGAAAATGGCGGCCAGTACACGTTGAACAGGAATGATAAGAATGTATGGGATCCGGCGTTTCTGCAAGCCGCGTTTAAATTGAAAGAAGGGCAGATCTCACCAGTGATCAAATCACAATTTGGACTGCATATTATTATGATGGTGAGCCGCTCGGGTGATGAAGCGGTGGTAAAACATATTCTTCGCATTCCGCCGGTAACCGAAGACGAGATCAATGAAACAAAACAATTGCTGGATAGTGTTCGCCGGAAACTGGTGGACGGATCTTTAAGTTTTGGTGCTGCCGTTAGCAAATACAGTGACGATAAGAACAGCAAATTCAGCGCGGGTTCAAAAACCGGAAGGGATCCTGTAACAGGCGCCGCAACTACTTTTCTCACCATTGACCAGCTCGACAAAGACATAGTTGTTTTCCTTAAGGACCTGAAGCCGGGTAGCTATTCTGTTCCGCAGGTAGCGAAAGACGAGCAGAATGGCCAGATCGTACGTATTCTTTATTTGCGAAACCGCACCGAGCCACACCGCGAGAACTTGAAAGAAGATTATGACCGCGTTGCTAAACGTGCATTGGAAGGAAAGAAAACCGGCGCGCTCGAAAAATGGTTTAAGGATCATATCCCCACCTATTTCATTTCTATTGATAAACAATTTGCTTCATGCAGCAGCCTGGACGAGTGGAGAAATGCTGCGGCGGGTTCTGCGCAGGCAAGAAATAATTAAGCGAACCTGGTAGCATAAATAATGGATCCCGTGCTTTTGTGGTACGGGATTTTTTGTGCCCGGCCTTCTTTGATTTTGAAATTTTGGAATTGGGAAATTGGGAAATTTCTTTCGGTTCCCGCACTCGAAACAATTCCAAAATCTCCCAATTCCAAAATTTCAAAATGGCTCCGAAAATAAATTTGGTAAATTGAATGTATATACATACATTTGTGTTGTGAAATTAGAACAGGCCATACAAAGTACAAAATTCAAAAGCGAAGTGCAGAAGGCAGGGTTAAATATATTGTATACGGCCTGGTGGCTGAAAACGGTAATCAGCAAGGAGTTGAAAGAATTTGGTTTAACGCATGAGCAGTACAATGTGCTCCGGATCCTGAAAGGAAAATACCCCGAACAGATGTGTGTAAGGGATATCGCCTGCCGCATGATCGAAAAAAGCTCAAACGTGCCGCGAATCATTGACAGGCTGGAGTTAAAAAAACTGGTAAAGCGTTCTACGTCCGCCCTCGATAAACGGGAAACAGTGATCACGCTAACGCAGGGTGGCATAAGTATTTTAGATGCATCAACGATCATGGTGAACAACATAACAGACGAGTTGCTGGCCATCACAGAAAAAGATGCCGGACACTTAAACCTGTTACTTGAAAAAGTAAGAGCAACCGAAAAAAACCTAGTTCCATAGGGACGCCATATCGGGAGCCGATTTTTTTTGAAAAAATAGGTGTATATACACGTAAAAATAAACATTATGAAAACGATATTACATAAAGCAAACACAAGAGGCCACGCCAATCACGGCTGGCTCAACAGTTACCATAGTTTCAGTTTTGCGGAATACCACAATCCTGAACGCAACCATTTCGGCGCATTGCGTGTGTTGAATGATGATACGGTTTCTAAAGGAATGGGTTTTGGTAAACATCCGCATGAGAACATGGAGATCGTATCGATACCCTTATCTGGCGACCTGCACCACAAAGACAGTACAGGAAGAGATGAGATCATTCGTGAAAATGATGTGCAGATCATGAGCGCCGGAAGCGGTATCGCACACAGCGAAACAAATGCGAATAACGATAGAGACGTAAAATTTTTACAACTCTGGGTTTTTCCAAAAGAAAGAAATATTGAACCCCGTTATGAACAGAAAACATTCAAACCCGAAGACAGGTTAAATAAAATATTAACCGTTGTTGCACCTGATGATCAAAATGCAGTATGGATCAACCAGGATGCATGGTTTTCTCTCGGCAATTTTTCAAAAGATTTTATGGCAACCTATCAATTGCATAAAGAAGGCAATGGCGTGTATGCATTTGTCCTGAACGGAAATGTAACCATCAATGATCAGGCACTTGAAGCACGCGATGGATTCGGTGTTTCGGAGACAGATGCGATCAACATCAAAGCCGACAGCGATGCTGAAATATTATTGGTAGAAGTACCCATGCAAATAAAAGGAGTGTAATTATGAAAACGAACAGAACTATCAAAAGCATTTTATATGCGCAGCCAATGGATATGGGCGGCATGCCCATCAGGCAACCGTTCCCTTCTCACAAAGCTGAACAGGTAGATCCGTTTTTATTACTGCATCATGCAGATATAAAAGTGCCAACGCGTGTTGATACAAAACATGCAGGTGTTGGGCCACACCCGCACCGCGGATTTTCTCCTGTGAGTTTTATTTTCAAAGGAGGCGTTCATCACCGTGATAGTCGCGGGAACAACAATATTGTTTATGCTGGCGGCACACAATGGATGAATGCAGGGATGGGTGTGATACACAGCGAACGGCCCCCTGAAGATATTCATGAGATCGGCGGAAGACAGGAGTTGATCCAGTTATGGGTAAACACACCTGCCAAACATAAAATGGATGCACCCAACTATCAACCGTTGACCGCGGAAGAAACGCCGGTTGTTAATTCTGCAGACCAACTCACTTCAGTGAATGTGATCGCGGGAGAATTGAATGGTGTGAAAGGCCCGGTCAAAACATTGTCATCCGTAAATACTTTCACAGCAACGATGAAGAAAGGAGCGAAATTCTTTTTCGAAGTTCCATCAACACACAATGCTTTTATCTATATCATGGATGGAAAAGTAAATGTAACCGGCGACGGCGAAGTGGATGGTAAATACGTAGCCGTATTCAATAATGACGGCGAAGGATTTGAACTCGAAGCGCTGGAAGACACCCAGTTCTTCATCGGAACCGGTGAACCACTCAATGAACCTGTTGCCTCCCACGGCCCGTTTGTAATGAACAGCCAGACGGAATTAATGGAAGCATTTCGTGATTACCAGGTGGGGAAGATGGGGGTGTTGATTGAAGAATAAGAACAAAGCACGTCATTTCGAGGAGGAACGACGAGAAAACTCATCACGAGAAATGAGCTTTTAAGAAGAAATCTACTAAACGAGATGAGGTTTCTCACGATGCTTCGCTCGTTCGAAATGACGAAAAATATTAAACAACCTAAAAACAAATAAAATGTCAACTTACAAAATCGATGCAGCACACAGTGAAATTACTTTTAAAGTAAAACACTTAATGATCACCAACGTAACAGGTAGCTTTACAAAATTTGATGCCACCATGGAAAGCGAAGCCGCTGATTTCAGCGATGCTAAAATTTCTTTTGAAGCAGATGTGAACAGCATCTCTACCAACAATGAACAGCGTGATGGACACTTAAAGAGCGATGATTTTTTCGCTGCTGAAAAATTTCCAAAGCTCAGCTTCATATCAAAGAGCTTCACAAAAAAGAGTGATAACGAATACACCTTAACCGGCGACCTTACTATCCGTGATCATACAAAAACAGTTGAATTGAGCGTGGAGCATGGTGGTACCGCAACCGATCCTTACGGCCAGGTAAAATCAGGATTCGAGATCAATGGTAAGATCAACCGGAAAGATTTTGGATTAACCTGGGGTGCAGTAACAGAAGCAGGCGGTGTTGTGGTGAGTGATGAAGTGAAACTGCATTTGAATGTGCAGATGATCAAGCAGGCGTAACTGGTAGTTGAGCAGCAAGTCCGTCATTGCGAGGCACGAAGCAATCTGTGTCTCAACGTGCAGTCTGTTATTCGAAACACAGACTGCTTCGTGCCTCGCAGTGACGTACCTTTCCTATTCAACATAGTTCCCATGACAACCGCCACCATCGCTTCCGCCAACTACACCGTAAAACTGCAGAATGGCAGACACGAATTCTTATCAGATGAACCGTTAGAAAAAGAAGGAGCAGATGCTGGTCCCGCACCGGATGAATTGCTGGAAGCTTCGCTGGCCAGTTGTACCGCCATTACTTTGCGCATGTATGCTGAACGAAAAAAATGGCCTGTAGCAGAAATTGAAGTAACCGTAACCCTTGAAAGAGTGGAAAAGAAAACCATCTTTACTAAATCGATCAGGGTAAATGGCGAGATTGATGATACACAAAGGCAACGCCTGTTAGAGATAGCCGAATTGTGCCCGGTTTCAAGAACCTTGCGGGGTGAAGTGGAGATCAACGGAAATATTTCCTGATATCATAAAGCAGGAGATTGTAGCTGGTGAACAAAGAGTAATAATACATGTTATTTATATCAGGCGATTCTCTCTGTGCAACTCCGTGTTCTCTGTGTCTCTGTGGTGAAAAAATATCGAAGCGAAAACTTCACCACAGAGACACAGAGAACACGGAGCTACACAGAGATTTCACTAAACAAATGGTGATAGTAAACAAAAAATATCCGGTTAATCGGAGTGAGTATGAATATAGAGATCATATCAGGCAGCCCTAAAAAAGACAGCACCTCAAACCGGGTGGCGGTTTTTTTACAAAAATATCTTTCAGAAAAAACGCATCATACGATTAACATTATTGACGTGCGCGACTGGAACCTGCCCTTATTACAACAGGTTTTTACCAGCGAGGAAAAGGCACCCGATGCATTTAAGCCGTTAGCTAAACGAATGTTTGCCGCAGATGCTTTTATACTGGTGTCGCCGGAATACAATGGCAGCTATTCGCCGGCCCTGCAAAACCTGCTTGACCATTTTCCAAAGCAGAGCCATAAGGCATTCGGTATTGTAACGGCTTCGGCCGGGCCAATGGGTGGGATGCGGTCAACACAGCAATTGCTGCTGCTGATACCGGCGCTTTTTGGTATCGCATCTCCGCATATGCTGGTAACGCCTTTGGTGGATAAGAAATTTGATGCCGAGGGAAACCTGATCGACCCTGTTTTCCAGGCCAACATCGACAATTTTGTTAAAGAATTCCTGTGGCTGGCGCAGACCCTGCACCTGGAACTGGAAACTGTATATAATTAACGATAAAAAATGTGGCGGAGTTGTAACTTCGCCACTTCTTTTTAATAACTACCATGAGTGATGATATTAAACACGAATGCGGGCTCGCCTTCATTCGTTTAAGAAAACCCTTCTCCTATTACCTGCAAAAACATGGCGCTGTCACGTACGGGTTAAATAAACTGTACCTGCTGATGGAAAAACAGCACAACCGCGGGCAGGACGGGGCGGGTATCGCCGCAGTAAAACTCAATGTTGAACCCGGCAATCCATTCTTACACCGCATGCGTAGTTGTGCACAACAACCCATCGCCGATCTTTTTTTTAAGATAGGACAGGAAATAACGGAACTGGAAAAATACCAGCCGGATATCAAACAACATCCGGGCCTGATGAAGGGCCACCTACCATTTTTGGGAGAAATACTATTGGGCCATTTACGATATGGTACCCAAGGGAAGAACAATGCTGAATTCTGTCACCCATTTATTAAAAGGGATTTGATGCCGGGAAAAAATCTTGCACTTGCGGGAAATTTTAACCTGGTGAATACGGATGAATTGTTCGACCTGATCAATATGGATCCCGGAGAATTTCAAAAACAAAGCGACCTTGCGGCGATGATGGAAGTCTTGCATCATTTCTTAGCAAAGGAAGACGAAGCGCATCCTAACGCTGCCGATATTGCGACTGTTTTGAAAAAAGCAACACCACTGTTTGATGGTGGTTATACAATTGGCGGAGTATTAGGAAACGGCCACAGTTTTGTAATGCGTGATGAACACGGGATCCGTCCCGCTTATTATTATATCAATGATGAAGTGATCGTTGCAGCAAGTGAAAGAGCGGCTATCCGCACTACATTCAATGTAGGCGAGAATGAAGTATTGGAACTGATGCCAGGAACCGCATTGATCGTTGATGACGCAGGCAATTATAAAATAGAAAAGATCCTTGAACCCAAAGAAAGAAGGGCCTGCAGTTTCGAACGCATTTATTTTTCACGCGGAAGTGATGAAAAAATTTACCGCGAAAGAATTGCATTGGGTCATCACCTGAGCAAGACCGTTTTGGAAAGTATCAGTTACGATCTCAAGAATACCATCTTCTCTTATATACCGAACACCGCCGAAGTTGCTTTTTACGGCCTCGTAAAAGGCATGGAAGAGTATCTCAACAAAATAAAAGTAGAACGTATACTGAGTTGGGGCAATGATTTCACGCCGGAGAAACTGGAAGAAATGGTAACGCGAAAGATCCGCCAGGAGAAGATCGCGATCAAGGATGTTAAGCTCCGCACATTCATTACAGAAGACGCGAACCGGAATGAAATGGTGCAACACGTATACGATATCACTTACGGAACTGTTCGCCGCAACGAGGATACACTAGTAGTAATTGATGACAGCATTGTTCGTGGAACCACTTTAAAAGAAAGTATCGTGCGTATGCTGGCGCGATTGCAACCTAAGAAAATAATTGTTGTTTCATCGGCCCCGCAGATCCGTTACCCGGATTGTTATGGAATTGACATGAGTAAACTCGGCGATTTCATCGCTTTTCGCGCAGCCATCGCTTTATTGAAAGAAAGAAACATGGAAGATGTGCTCACCGAGATCCATGAAAAAATAAAAGAACTGCAACGCAATAATCAATTGCATACTGAGAATGTAGTGCGCCAGGTTTATAAACCATTTACCACCCAGGAGATCTCCGACAAGATCGCGCAACTCATTACACCGCCCGAGCTCAATATCGATATACAGGTCATCTATCAAACCATCGAGGACCTTCACGATAGTTGCCCAACCAATACAGGTGATTGGTATTTCACAGGAAATTATCCAACACCGGGAGGAAATCGGGTTGTGAACAAAGCTTTCCTAAATTATATTGAGGGGAAGAATGTGAGAGGGTATTAGGATTTTGGAATTTTGGGATTGGGAAATTGGGAAATTTCCATTCGGGCGGCGGGTTTCAGCAATTCCAAAATTTCCCAATTCCAAAATTCCAAAATCTTCCTCACACCCTGTAACAAATCGCATTAATATTCATCCCCGCTCCAACAGAAGCAAACATGATGATATCACCCGGCTCTATTTCGTGGGCGCCGAATTTTTCATGTTTTACAAGATCATATAAAGTAGGGATGGTGGCAACGGAACTGTTGCCGAATTTATGAATACTCATGGGCATGATGTCTGAGGGCACATCTTTCAGTCCGTATAATTTGTAAAGCGCTTTTACAAAACCCTCATCCATTTTTTCATTGGCCTGGTGCAGGAAGAATTTTTTTACATCGGTTACCTGCAGGCCGCATTTATCCAGACATGCTTTCATAGCCAGCGGAACATTCTTGATGGCGTATTCATATACTTTGCGCCCCTTCATTTTCATGTAACGAACATCGGGATCTGCATCGGGAAAATTAGATTTTCCGTATTGAAGAAAAAAGGCTTCATCCACACAATGGCTCTGTACGCTGCAGGCAAGGATACCACTTTCGGTTTCATCAGCAGGAACTGCTTCGATAATCGTAGCACCTGCGCCATCGCTGAAGATCATACTGTCGCGGTCGTAGATATCGATCACACGGCTTAATGTTTCGGCGCCGATGACAAGGCATTTTTTTGCCATGCCTGATTTGATATAGGCATCAGCCTGTATCACGCCCTGTATCCAACCCGGGCAGCCGAATAAAATATCATACGCAACACAATTTGGATTTCGTATGCCAAGTGATTGTTTTACTCGGGATGATAAGGCAGGTAACGCGTCTGTCTGGATAGTATCTTTTAATACGTTCCCGAAATTATGTGCCACAATGATCTGGTCGAGTGTTTCAGGATCAACACCTGAATCTTTGATCGCATTGCGTGCGGCCATAGTGGCCATGTCAGATGTGTTCATGTCACTATCTGCATAACGCCGTTCTTCAATTCCGGTGATATCCCTGAACTTATCTACAATTTCATTGGGGGCGGCTACAATCGGTTGGTGATCTTCTCCATAAAACTGCTGTGTGGCAAAATCCCTGTTGGTTTTGATATTCGGGGGAATATAGCTTCCCGTACCTGTGATCACGGTTCTTATCTGCGGCATACAATGGGTTAGTACTTTTAAAACGAGCTATCGGGTGTACCGCCTGCAGGCGGGCCTGCCTGCCAGTAGCAGGATTTCAAATGTAATAATTAATCACACACAAAAAAGCGACCGGCCGTTAGTAAAAGCTAAGAGCAGTGAGCTATGAGCCTTGAGCCAAAACCACAAAGCTCACGGCTTCCTGCGTGGTCACAAAAAAAAGCTGTGAGCTCCCGGTAAAATACCGCCAGGCTCACAGCTCAGGGCTCATAGCTCGCAGCTACCTTATAAATATTTATCTCCCTTATTCCTCTTCACCTCAGCCACATATTCTTTGATCGATTGTTCTTTTTCCTTCTTGCAGATCAGTAATACATCTTTGGTATCTACAATGATAAAATCATCCATACCCTGCAATACAACTAATTTTTTATTGGGGGCCGACACCATGCACTTGGTCGCATCGATCACGATTACATTTTCACCGGCCACAGCGTTACCGAGATAATCTTTTTCGAGATTATCGTATGCGCTGTTCCATGTACCGAGATCGCTCCACCCAAAAGAAGAAGGGATCACGTACACATTGTCCGCCTTTTCCATGATGGCAAAATCGATCGAGACGTTGGTGCACAAAGGATAGATGCGGTTAATAGCTTCCTTCTCTTTGGGTGTGTTCAGGTTTTCTTTTTCGCCATCAAACAGGTCGAACATTTCGGGCTGATACATTTCAAATGCTTTCACCACATTTTTTACCTGCCACACAAAGATGCCCGCGTTCCAGAGAAAATCGCCGCTGGCAAGAAAGGTCTTGGCCAGTTCAAGATTTGGTTTCTCGGTAAAGGTCTTTACCTTATAAATACCGTCAGCAACAGCCATGGGTTCATGTTGTATATACCCGTAGCCCGTATTCGGATGCGTTGGTTTGATGCCTAATGTTACCAAGGATTTGATATGTTTTACGAAATCGAGGGCCTGTATAGTGATCTTGCGAAAATTCTCATTGTCCAAAATCATATGATCACTGGGCGCTACGATCAGCGATGCTTCAGGATCTTTCTGCAATAACTTAAATGAAATATATGCAACACATGGAGCCGTGTTTTTACGGCTTGGTTCGGCAATGATATTTTCCTCAGGTATCCCGGGCAGCTGTTCTTTTACAATATGGCAATACTCCTCAGAAGTAACCACGAAAATGTTCTCTGCCGGTATAAAGGCCGCATAACGCTCAAATGTCCACTGGATAAGTGATTTCCCTGTATTCAGTATATCAAGAAATTGTTTTGGATAAGCAGTACGACTACTTGGCCAGAAACGGCTTCCGATACCGCCTGCCATGATCGCAACATAGTGATGCTTGTTCATTAATTCGAAAGTTAGATAACGGGCAATTTTGCGCTGCAATATTACAGGCTTTATTTGTAATTAAGCTATGAGCTTTGAGCCATGAGCTGCGAGCCTGGTCTGTGTAACGGGGAAGCGGCCATCAAAATGTTCCAGCCTAGCTCATGGCTCGTAGCTGATGGCTCAAAGCTTTTCTAAACAATTCCTTCCCTCACCAGGTCATGAATATGTAAAATACCCAGGTACTTACCGTTTTCAGCTACGATCAACTGGCTGATATCATTATTCCGTAATGTGTCCAGCGCTTCCACGGCCAATAAAGAAGGCTGTATGGTTTTGGGATTGGCAGAGAGGATGTTTTTTGCGGTGATTGATTGAATATTGTCGCTTCTTTCCAGCATCCTTCTCAGGTCGCCATCGGTAATGATACCTGCTAATTGCCCGTCGGCATCGATAACTGCGGTTACGCCCAGTCTTTTTTCTGTGATCTCAACGATCACCTCTTTCAAGGTGGCCGAAGGCAATACGGCTGGCTTCTCATTAGCTGTATAAAGGTCGCTGACCCTTAGATATAGGCGTTTTCCAAGGTTACCTCCCGGGTGGAACTTTGCAAAATCCTGACCCGTAAAACCATTCAGTTGCATCAGGCAAACAGCCAGCACATCACCCATAACCATCTGGGCCGTGGTGCTGCTGGTGGGGGCAAGGTTATTGGGACAGGCTTCTTTACTTACCGTAGTATTTAACAGGATATCGGCATTTACCGCGAGGAAACTCTCCGTATTTCCCACCATCCCTACCAGGGTATTGCCAAAATTTTTGATCAGGGGAACCAATACTTTGATCTCGGGGCTTTCGCCGCTTTTGCTGATAATCATTACCACATCTCCCTCCTGGATCATACCCAGGTCGCCATGAATGGCATCGGCCGCATGCATAAAAAGAGCAGGCGTACCGGTGGAATTCAGCGTAGATACGATCTTCTGGGCCACAATAGCGCTTTTGCCGATCCCACTGATCACCAGGCGGCCTTTTGCTGCATGCACGGTTTGAACGGCTTTTTCAAAAGAAGCATCGATAAAAGCGGCCAGCCCTGCAACGGATTGGGCCTCTAATTGTATGGTATGCAAGGCGGTTTGAGCGATGGATGAATTCATGGCGAACAAAGGTAAACTTTAACGGTTAACCATACATATTGCCATGATACTTCGTTAACTTCGCCATCCTTATTATAAAACTTCCTCCTGACCAGGGAACACTAACTGGATTATTGCCTCGCCGGATTGATAACTTTTACACGATAAAGTCCGGAAAATGAAGTATATTATTACCTGTTACTCCCGCGAAGTAGGGAAGAAAATTGATTTTTGATACATGGCTACTACTGCAAAAAAAGCAGCTCCCAAAAAAGCTGCACCTTCAAAAAAGACTGCTGCCCCCAAAGCAACACCCGTAAAAATTGCCCATACCTACGATATTTGCGGTGCACTCGAACAATATTTTGGCTTCCGCGAATTTAAAGGAACACAGGAACTGGCGATCAACAGCGTGTTGAGCGGCCAGGACACTTTTGTGATCATGCCCACGGGCGGTGGCAAAAGTTTATGTTACCAGTTACCCGCGATGATTATGCCGGGTTGCGCCATTATTGTATCGCCATTGATCGCTTTGATGAAGAACCAGGTTGACCTGGTACGCGGTTACAGCGAAAATGATGAAGTAGCGCATTTCCTGAACTCATCACTTAATAAAGGACAGATAAAAGCCGTTCGCGATGACCTTACTGCCGGCAAGACCAAACTTTTATACGTAGCACCCGAAACGCTCACCAAACAGGAGAACCTCGATTATTTCAGCGACCTGCAGATCTCTTTCTTCGCGGTGGATGAAGCGCATTGTATTTCTGAGTGGGGCCACGATTTCAGACCGGAGTATAGAAGGCTTCGCGAAATGATGGATATCATCAACCCCGATATTCCTGTGGTTGCTTTAACAGCAACTGCAACACCCAAAGTAAAAAGTGATATTGTAAAAAACCTCGGCCTTCGTGAACCGAATATTTTTCTTTCTTCGTTTAATCGGTCCAATCTCTATTACGAGATACAGCCGAAGATCGAAAAAGAACAAACGATCAAGAGCATAGTTAAATTCATTACTGGTCACAAAGGAAAAAGCGGGATCATTTATACGCTCAACCGCAAAACAACGGAAGAACTGGCGGAGATCTTAATGGCCAATGGCATCAAAGCCGTTGCATATCATGCCGGGCTTGATCAAAAATTACGTGCAGACAGACAGGATAAATTTTTGAATGAAGATGTGCAGGTGATCGTTGCCACCATCGCATTCGGAATGGGTATTGATAAACCGGATATCCGTTACGTGATCCATTTCAATATTCCCAAATCAATAGAAAATTATTACCAGGAAACCGGCCGCGCGGGGCGTGATGGTATGGAAGGTATTTGTGTGCTGTACTATTCACACAAAGATGTTTCCAAGCTCGAACACCTGATGCGGGATAAACCTTTAAGCGAAAGAGAAGTAGGCGCTCAACTCATTGATGAAACGGTAGCCTACGCCGAAAGCGCTGTTTGCCGTCGTAAAATACTACTCCATTATTTTGGAGAAGACTGGGACACACCCAATTGCGGCAACTGCGATAATTGTAAACATCCGAAAGAAAAAATAGAAGCCAAAGACGAAGTGGTGAAGATGCTGAAAGTGATCAAAGCACTGGACGAACGTTTTACCACCGATTACGTGGTGAACGTAGCCATGGGTAAACTCACACCACAGATCAATATTTACCGTCACGATGCTTTGCCCGTTTTTGGAATCAGCACCGACACTGATGCTCATTTGCTGAACAGTATGGTGAGACAGATGTTGCTGGAGAACCTCATCAAAAAAGATATTGAAGAATACGGCTTACTCAAGCTCACAGACAAAGGAGAGAAGTTTATAAAAAAACCAACCTCCTTTAAAATTGTGCTGAACAATTTATTTGAAGACGCACAGTTTGATGAAGATGAAGGAGAGAACGCCTCACAAACAGGCGCGGCAGCGGATGACAAATTATTCGAGATGCTGAAAGAACTGCGTGGAGTAGAAGCCAAGAAAAAAAGCCTCCCGCCATTCGTGATCTTCCTCGAGAATTCGCTGCAGGATATGGCCACCATCTATCCCACTACGCTGGAAGAAATGGAAAAATGCCAGGGCGTAAGCAAGGGCAAAGCCATTAAATACGGCAAGCCATTCGTAGAACTCATCGCGAAATATGTGGAGGAAAACGATATTGAAAAGCCGGATGATTTTGTAATGAAGAGCGTGGCCAATAAAGCCAACAACAAAATTTACATCATCCAGAACGTTGATAAAAAAATTCCATTAGAAACCATCGCCAGGAACAAGAGCCTCAAACTCGATGAGCTCCTCGAAGAAATGGAAACCATCGCCGCCAGCGGCACCAAACTCAACCTCGACTATGCCATCGACGAATGGCTCGATGAATACGACCAGGAAGAGATCATTGAGTATTTCAAAGGTTGTCAAACCTCTTCCCTCCAAATAGCGCAGGAAGAATTGAGTGAGAATAATTATAACTGGGAGCAGTTGAAAATTATGCGGATCAAGTTTTTGAGTGTGTTTGGGAATTGATCGCGGATTTGAATATTGATTTTGTGAAGAGCCCGTTCTGCATGAGCGGGCTTTTCTGTGCCTGATAGCTGCCTTTAACTTTTGGAAAGCTTCAAACTTATCAAAAGTTGTATTGCAATCACAAACGCGATACGGCCACGTCTGGAATAAAAGTCAACTCAATTGTCTCCACAGTGCGGAGACAATTGAGTTGACTGCACTGTCCACCTTTGCAGATTTACTTCATCGCGGTAATATATCAGTAGGCAAACCGATCTTCCGGAGCGCCGTGTCTAAAAACGGTTGTTTGGCCGAAAAGTTAAGAGTGTTTTTACATCACTATCAGCGTATTAATACTCTATGAAAAACAAACTCTAATTATTTCCTTTGTTCATAGTGTGATACAGTTAGCGTTTCCCACTATGCAAGGTCCACCAAAGAACGAAAACCGATATTAGGATAAACTCCAAACTATGAAGCAATGCCTACAGAAATAAAACCCTCCCGATTTTTAATAGACGAAATAAAACTGCTAATCGATGAAAGCAAACAGCGGGTAGCTGTAGCAGTAAATGCGACTTTAACTATGCTTTATTGGAATGTTGGTAGAAAAATAAATGAAGAGATACTTGCCGATAAACGGGCTGAATACGGCAAACAGATAGTGCAATCACTAGCACTGCAATTACAAGCAGAATATGGTACTGGTTGGAATGAAAAACAATTGAGGCATTGTCTCCGCTTTGCAGAGATAATTCAAGACAAACAAATTGTCTCCGCACTGCGGAGACAATTGACCTGGACACATATAAAATCAATAATTTATATCGATGATGAGCTGAAAAGGGCGTTTTATATTGAAATGTGTAAAATTGAAAAATGGAGTACAAGAACATTACAGGAGCGCATCAATTCCCTGCTCTACGAAAGAACTGCTATTAGCAAAAAGCCGGAAGAAACCATTAAGCAGGAATTGGCAATATTCAAACAAACACAACAAATTACACCCGATCTGGTTTTTAGAGACCCGTACTTTTTAGATTTCTTGGGACTAAAAGATACCTACTCCGAAAGAGATTTGGAGTCAGCAATTGTAGCTGAATTGCAGCGCTTTATTACAGAGCTGGGTAGCGACTTTTCGTTCTTGGCCCGCCAAAAACGAATAATGGTAGACAATAAAGACTATTATATTGACCTGCTTTTTTATCACAGGCGGTTAAAATGTTTAATTGCCATAGATTTAAAAATTGGAAATTTTGATGCGGCCTACAAAGGCGAGATGGAGCTCTACCTGAACTATTTAGAAAAACACGAAATGGTAGAGGGTGAAAATTTACCTATTGGCCTGCTGCTTTGTACGGGTAAAAGCCCAGAGCATGTTGAACTGTTGCAATTACACAAAAGCAATATAAAAGTAGCCGATTACTTTACTATTCTGCCGTCGAAGGAGATATTACTTGATAGGCTGCATAGAGCTATAGATATAGCAAAAAATCAAATAGCCCAAAGAGAAAGTGATCAATAAATTTTCCCGAGATGCGATATGCGAGTGATTGCTTTAACATGCCAATGCAATAAATATTTAAACCTTCTTGATCAAATCCTTCGCCTTGTCCGCGTTGTACGCTCCCGGAATATCTTTTTTATCGAACACCATAAAATAAAAATAATTATCACCTGCCTTGTCAGACCATGTATTGCCTAAACGGCATTTAGCAGCACTGTCTGAATTGTCGCGGTCATCCCCTTTGGTTTCTATGATAATAACTTTACCCGATGTAGTAACTGCAATAAAATCAGGATAATGATTACTCTTAAACCCATTGATAGAAAATCCTTTTCCTCGACCAAGGTTTCTGTGCCAGAAAGCAATATTTGGTAAACTTGCAATGTCCTGGATAACGGTTGTCTCAAAATTATTCATATCACCTTCACGTTCATACAATGACTTGGTAATAGACGAACCTAGCATGCCCGGTACAATCATATCAGGAAAACGCCAAACAGGCTCTGTTTGTATTTTTTTTGTTTTGACCATGTCATCGAACTGACCCTCGGCATAAGCATCAGCGTGCTGGCGTATCCTTTCTTTAATTTTAGCGGCGTAACTGTACTTCCTGGAAAGGATATCCTGCAATTGATCAGCAGTTAATCCGCCTAAAATCCTTTCAATATAAGTTCTGATCTCAGGATCTGAAATAGGATACATATCCCCAACCATTTGTATTAACTGGTGTGAGATGTCTTTTATCTGATTCTCTTTTGGTTTTGCCAGAATGTATTCTATAATTGGATCTTTAAGTAATTGATCTTCTATCTTTATCCTGCGGGGCGTATATTCATCCTTACCTGTTAATTCAACATCTATCTTATATAAGTCTGAAGTGATTTGATCAAAATCAATTTTTGAATCTTCGTTGTTGAGTTTGAAGTTCTTCAATAGAGATTCCTGGTTAAGTAGCATACTGTCCGTTCCAAAAATATCGCTCTTAGGAACGCTTAAGAAAAACTGGGGTAATACAATACCCGAAGCCAATGCTTTGTTGGCCTCAGTCATTTTGTACCGTTTTACTTTGTCTCCCATTTCCTGAAAAATATTTTCGTCAACGGGTTGCTGACTTTGTTGTTCAATAATGGCTGCCATTTCGCGATCCTGGGCTTCAGCCATGTGTTCTATTTCCGTAATAACTGTTGCTTGTGGTAGTGCGCCTGATGTAATTTCAGAATCAAACCAAATTCTTCCCACTTCAATATCTTCTGTATTTGCCTTTGCTTCCTGTTCTTCCGGAAATAAAAGTTGCCCTAATTGTTCTTGTGCTGCCTGCTGCTTCTCTTCCTCCGTCATTTGGTCTTTACCGCGGTAGTCTTTTCCACTAAACCCGGAACCTTGTAAACCAGCTACTATATTGTCTAGCGTTTCGTTAAATTTCGCAGAGGCAGTTAGTACATACGAGACATTCAGCAAAGCGGCAATATGTTTCATTACATAGGGTTGGCGCAGTACACGACCTAATATCTGTTCCACATCAACCGCAGATGATTTATCAGCAAGAGAAGCCAGTATATAAGCAAAGGGGCAATCCCATCCTTCCTTTAAAGCGTTAATGGTGATGATATATCTAACTTCACAATCTCTCGACATCAGATCAAGTCCTTTCAACTCATCTTTTTCAGCGGTTTTGATTTTTATCTGTGTTTCCGGTATCCCTACTTTTAATAATTGATCCTTCAGTTTTTCAAAAGTGGTATTATCCTCATTGGTTTTAGATTGTGCCTGGAACAAAACAATGGGGCGTATATATTTTCCTCCCAGTTTCTCTTCTTCTAATGCAAGTAATTCTAGTTTCCGCTGGAGGTGCAGTGCACTGTTGATCACATCGGTTTTGTCGTGGTGGTTGTAAACAATCACGGGAAGCTTAACCATGTGCTCCTTTTTTAATTCAATGGCCGGAACAAGGCTAACAATATTACTGTTATCTTTTGGCGTGGCGGTTAGGTCTAAAACAAAAGAAGGATTAAGTGCATTCAGCATATCTACACTTAGATCACTTTCTGCATTGTGGCTCTCGTCGACCACTAACACCGGATGGAGGCTGCGGATCACATTGATCAATGAAGTATCATCCGTATTAGCCATTACGTGTGATTTGCTTTTGTATTGACTTGCAAATGAAGCAAGCTGCCCGTTTTCCTGATAAACTTTCCTGTCTTCTTTGTTTTTGGCGCGCAAACTGGCAAAGCCCATCACAATAATGGATAACTGTTCTTTTACAACTGTTGGATTAAAATTTGAACCCTGCAGCAAATCTTTTTTCTCATACACTTCTACGCGATGGTTAAAAAGACCATCTAATTTTTGCCGGTAAGGATGATCCGGGTTGCGAAGATTGGAAACGGTTTGATCCAGTAAATTACTCCAGGGTACCAGCCAGATTACTGCCTTTGGTATTTCATTGGAATATGCATTAAAAATGGAGTGTAAAGCATTACAAGCAATAAAAGTTTTGCCGCCTGCTGTTGGAACTTTAATACAAACATGGGCAGCATTTGGAATGGTATTCTTATATGGCTGCATCCCTTCATTCGTGATTGGGTTGTAAGTACCGATACGATCCTGCCAATATTTATTAAAAGCAATGTCGGTTTTCTTATACTGCTGCACATATCCCAGATAAGTTTCCAGGTCTTTGATTACTTTATGTTGATAGCTCTTTAGTTCCATCTTAGAAACGGGTTATATCCCTCGGGATCTTTTTGAAAACGATATTTTTTTTCAACATAAAATCTGTCGGTAACAGGCAGTTGTCTGCATAGATTACATATTGTCCGGCCTTTACCTTGATGGTGCTGAGCATTTCAAAGTCGAGAGTGGTCAGACTGTCTGTTTCATAAATAAAATAGTAAGCAGTTTCTTCTTTCTTACCCAGGAAATATTGTTCAGTATATGCTTCTGTATCGGTTGGGAATACTGTTCTTGTTTCACTATACCAAACATATTGTCTTACTTTTTCTTTACCCAAAGCGCTATTCAGACATTCATTGTTGGCCCCAATAAATAGCGGTTCTCCCAATGAGTAGTAGTCAAAAGCACCGTCTGCTCCTTCTGTATGATTGTAACCGGTTACCACCCGTTTGACTCTTTCGGCAGTAGTTGTTTCGGCATAATCTTCCATTTCTATTAAAATGAATTTTCGGTTACCGCTATCTTGTTTATTTAAATTGAGCACGGCATGGGCGGTAGTGCCGGATCCGGCGAAGGAATCAAGGACAATATCACTATCAGATGTACAAAAACTAAGTAGGCGACGAACAATCGTTTCAGATTTAGGGTTCTTAAAAAAATCTTTATGAAACATTTGCTCTAATTCTTTTGTAGATGCCCTGCCGTCTTCATAGATCACGCTTCTTAATCTATCTTTTACTGTATCTAGTCTTTTTTTGGGCTTAATCAAAGTAGTTTCATCTGATCCAAACATTATATCGTCGTTTTCGATCAATTCTTTCATGGTCGTTTCCGGAAACCTAAAACCTTTCTCAGGGATTTTACAAGGCATTCCTGTCACAGGATGTATTACCTCGTAGTTATATCCTCCAAATTTTGTGTTAGCAACATCTGCATCATGAAATACTCCTTTTTTGTCAACGTTATCATAATGGGTCACTTGAGGTAATAAATCTTTGTTTGCCTTTATCCATTTTCTAAGGTCTTTTTGAATTGAGTCAATGTCGTTTGTGAATTTTTTCTTTAACTCTTCATACTTGGATTGGATAGATTCTGCAGCCAGCGATTTTGCATACCAATGCCCTTGTAAACTATTGTTGGCGGCGTAGCAAAGAACGTACTCGTGTTCTGTTGAGATTTGCGTTGGATTATTATCGGTAGCAGTTTCCCATATAATATTTCCAATAAAATTCATTGGACCAAATATCTCATCGAGTATTAGTTTTAGGTTAAACACTTCGTTGTTGTCTATAGAAATAAATATTACCCCTTCCGGCATCAACATTCTTTTCAACAGCACTAACCTTGGATACATCATACAAAGCCATTTGTCATGACGACTCAGGTCTTCGCCTTCTTTTCCAACAACTTGATCTAGCCATTTTTTTATTTGTGGATGATCAACCTTATCACTGTATTTCCATTCATCTTTTCCAGTATTGTAAGGCGGGTCTATATATATACACTTTACTTTTCCCTCATATTCAGGCAATAATGCTTTTAAAGCTTCGAGGTTATCTCCGTGAATGATTTTGTTGCCGCTGTCGGTTTCCGTACTGCCTATGTGACCATTGGTAAACCCATATTCATGCTCCAATACCCGAAAAGGCACATCCCTGTGATGGTTCATCACCTTTTCTTTTCCTATCCAATGGAGTGTGGGCATTCAGTTAATCCTGATTTTCTGGCGTGCGAATTGTCTTTAAAGAACAATATTAAACTATTAAGACAATTAAATATACTTTAAGTACATATTACTTAACTGTAAAGACAGCTGGTAAATAATAGGTACAGGAATTTTGGAGTGTGAAAGAAAATACGATTGGAACACGCATCAGGAAGCTCAGGGTAAGCAAAGACTTAACCCAGGATAATATGGCAATGGACTTAGGAATCACCGCCGGCGCCTATGCAAAAATTGAAAGAGGAGAAACCGACCCTTCCGCCACCCGCCTGCTGGAAATCGCCGAGATCTTAGAAGTAGACGTTACCGTATTCTTTAGAGACAACACACCCGCCGCCAAATTTGAAGACCCGGGTAACCAATATGGATTTGCCACCAAACAGGATGTAGAAAAGCTTACACATCTCATGCAGCAAATGAACCGCGAGATAGAAAAACTGAAATCCCAAAACTCCCCGAAGAAAAAAACCGCGGCCAAGAAAAGAAAGTAGGCCCCTTGTCTCTTGATTCTTGTTTCTTGATCCTTGTACCTTTTATGGAATCCTCCCCACATCAGCGTCTCATTTAAAAAACGCTTATGTCCGAAATTCAACAACAGGACAACCGCAGCAAGCGCTCCGGTATCCGCAGCAAAAAATTATCTACCCGTATTGATCTTACGCCGATGGTAGATCTTGGGTTTCTACTGATCACTTTCTTCATTTTTACAACAACCATGCATGAATCCAAAGGAATGAGTATTGTTGTGCCGGATGATAAACCAACGACGGAACCCAATACGGCAGGCGAGGCCAAAACCATTTCCCTCATTTTACAAAATGATGACGTGATCCATTACTATCACGGCCTCGACCAGAAAGGATCGCAATCCACCAATTATTCGGTAGCCGGGCTTCGTGCGGTTATTCAGCAAAAGATCCGGGAAGTAAAGGAGCGTTTTGGCAGCAAAGCCGATGCGATCATCCTGATCAAGCCTACGGATGGCGCGAGCTATAGGAACATCGTTGCTGTGATGGATGAAATGCTGATCAATGATGTAAAAAAATATGTGCTCATGGAGCCGTCTGCAGAAGAAAAATCCCTGTAAGAAACGGGAATTTCCCCGTTTCTGTACGCAAATGAAATTTATTGGCATCATACTTGTGATATTTGAGCAGCGATCACAACAATAGACGTGTCATTACATTACCCCGGTGGAATGACATTTTTATAATAACAGCTTAAACAGAGAGTATGTATATCCAGAATTTGCAACCGGGCCTTGTAGACAACCTGAGCTACGTTACGGTAATGGCCAATAAGACCGGGCGTCTTATTTTAAAAGTGTTAGATATTGAAGGGCGCATCGCTAAAACAGTTGTGGCCAATATTGACGAAGGCAAACACCAACTGGAACTCAACATGGGCGACCTGAACAGCGGCCGCTATGTTATGAATGCATTCAGCGGGGATACATTTATTAAATCCATCCGCTTCGTAAAACAATAGTCTTTTTTCAATTGGGGGTATATATATGGGTCTCGTCTGTGGGCGGGACCTATCTTTTTTAGATGTTACACGAATTACACGAATTACACGAATTGGCACGAATAGGTAACCTGGTCAGTAAAATCAGTTGGCAGATGACGGTTGTTAGATGTCAGCAGCGCCACTTCTGTCAACCTTCATCTAACATCCATCATCTTTTCCTAAAAGCTTCCACCCTCTCTTTCACATTCTCCCTAATATTTAAATAGAACAAATTCATATCAGCGACATGATAATTCTTAGAAGTATAAAAAATATTACCAAAAAAACGCGGCTTATCCGTCCACAATACACCGTGATTGATCTTTGCATTTACGGTTGCTTTTACCGGTTTATTAAATTTCAGCAATACACTTCCTTTGTTTAATGATCTGTCGGCGGATGGAATATTCGCATCCCAGGTAAGCGGGTTGGTTACGATGGAAACAAATTTTTCGTTTTGAACATAATCCGGTTCAAACCCCTCCCTGAATGTTCGCCAGCTAATGGCGCAGCCGGTTTGTGCAGGTGAATTGCAGGGTTTGATCGAATTGAAATAATCCGGTTCCAGCGGCATGCCGATCAAATAAGCGGCTACTAATTTTTTTTGCAGCTCTTTTCCATCAAAGAATTCTTTTAGTAAACGTTTCCCATGCGTAGCGCCCTGGCTATGCGAAGCGATGATGATGGGCCTGCCGTTATTATAGTGTTGCATATAATAAAGAAAGGCTGTCTTCACATCTTCATACGCGAGATCAAAAGCTGCAATCGCGTGTGCGGTATCATTTGCTGTGATGGGCAGATAGGAAAAATAATTCGCCTGCCGGTACCGTGGCGAGAAGACCCTTCCGGCTTCATTAAAAATACTTGCCTGGAATAAAATGGTTGAGTAATCGGTTTTTGCATTCAATTCGGCATTGTCCACAGGAGCGTTCCAACCCAATGCTTTTTTCTTGTCGGTATAGGTGGTTGGATAAATAAAAAATACATCCACTGTTGTATCGGGGTGATAGTTTTCACGGTAAGGAAGCGGAACACTGTCTGACGGATCCCATTTCCCGGGATGCGCCGCCCAATAATCAAGATTACTGTAATCCGGTACACCTGTTTCTGCAACAAAAGGATAGTTGGATGCAAAACGATGGTAATTATTACTACAGGCTGCGAACAGCAGGCAGACCGATGGCAGTATTGCGCAATATTTCCGGATCATGCCTTAAAGTTGATAAAAATCTCCATCAAAACCAGTTTATCTACACTATCTGTTATTTGCCGGTTCTTTTGTAATTTTCCAGACGGATTTTGACAGATCTATTATTTCACTTTAAAATCTAACGACTATGTCTATTCCAGTAGTTGACCTGGCAGATTTCCTCAGTGGCGACCCGCAGCGTAAAGCGGCATTCGTTGAGTCACTAGGTAAGGCCTACGAAGAAGTGGGTTTTGTGGCCGTAAAAAATCACGGTGTACCCGATGAATTGATCGCCCATCAATATGAATATGTTCAGCAGTTCTTTTCACTGCCCCTGGAGAAAAAGCTTGAATACGAAGTAGCAGGCCTTGCCGGCCAGCGTGGTTATACCAGTTTTGGTCGGGAACATGCCAAAGGCAGCGATGCACCGGATCTGAAAGAATTCTTTCAATACGGGCAAACGGTTACCGATAACGATCCCATCAAATCAGAATATCCTGAAAATGTTTCGGTCGATGAGATCAAACCTTTCAACCAGACACTGTATGATGCTTACCGTAATTTTGAAAAAAGCGGAACAGCTTTATTGCAGGCCATTGCATTGTATTTAGGATTGGAGGAACACTATTTTGACAAGTATGTGCACAATGGAAATTCCATTCTCCGTTGCATCCACTATCCTCCAATTACCAATGAACCTAAAAGCGCGATCCGTGCAGAACAGCATGAGGATATTAATCTGATCACTTTGCTGGTAGGCGCGTCTGCAGATGGTTTGCAGATCCTTACCAAACAGGATGAATGGGTAGGCGTAACTTCATTACCGGAACAGATCGTGGTGAACGTGGGTGATATGCTGCAAAGGCTCACCAACAATAAATTACGCAGTACTACTCACCGCGTAGTAAATCCTAAGAGAGAGCTCTGGCATACCAGTCGTTTTTCGATGCCCTTCTTCCTGCATCCGAGAAGCGAGATGAGCCTGGCTTGTTTAGATAGTTGTATTGATGCGGAACATCCAAAAGCGTATCCCGATGCAACAGCAGGGGAATATTTGGATGAACGATTGAGGGAGATTGGATTGAAGAAATAGCAGGGCTAAACAAATTTTGGAATTTTGGAATTGGGAAACTGGGAAATTTCTTTCGGTGCACGCACCCAGACCAATTCCAAAATCTCCCTCCCGCAAATGCGGGACCAAAATTTCAAAATATTAGCGTTCAAAAAAAGGAGGAAAATCAATAGTTCCTCCTTTTTTATTTGTCATCCTGCCTATTTGTTTCTAAACACATATTATTTTTTATTAAATTACCAGTAAACCCAAGCCCCCTCTGTGGTTCTAACGCGCCATATCCCCTTTTTGCGAGCTGTGTTCTGGCATAGCATAACTGCTGTGGGTGGTCCACAGGGACATATGGGTATGATGCTCAAAACATTTGTGCAGCAACGCCGCGATGTGACAGAACAGGAGCTGCTCGAATACAATGGTTTTTGCCAGTTGCTTCCCGGCGCATCATCCACCCAAACACTTACGCTGATCGGTTATAAAAGAGGTGGTCTGCCCTTAGCCATACTTACCTTGCTTATCTGGATTACACCCGCCTGCACATTAATGGGCGGCATTTCTTTCCTGCTGGATTATATGGAGGATATGGGAGTGACGGTGGGTGTATTCAAATTTGTTCGGCCGATGGCGATTGGCTTTATCGCTTATTCCACTTTCCGCATGTTTGGCATAGCGATCTATAACCCGATCACGATCGTGATCATGATCTTTGCGACCATCGCTACATTTTTGGCTTTTAAAACGCCCTGGATCTTCCCCGCATTGATTGTAGCAGGAGGAATCGCAACCAATTTCAGCGATAAACGAATCCCGCAAAAAGGCGTTCCTCCAAAAAAAATCAAATGGGGTAACATACTTATTTTTTTTACCGTATTCGGTCTTGCCGGGTCTCTTTCAGAGACTGCCAGCAATAATAACTGGAAGCACCGCAAAGCCATTAATCTTTTTGAGAACTCCTACCGATTCGGCAGCCTTGTTTTTGGCGGCGGTGATGTATTGATTCCGCTGATGTACGAACAATATGTAACGCGCCCTGAAACCAAACGGGTACAGGAAAGTAAACGCGCGGTACTCCGTTTAACACGTGAAGACTTTTTAACCGGTTCCGGTATGGTGCGCGCTATTCCCGGTCCCGTATTTTCTATTGGCGCTTTTACCGGCGGTATGGTTATGCATGATGAGGGCCCACTCATGCAATTGCTGGGTTGCGTTATTGGCGCGATCGCAATTTTTCTCCCGAGTGCCTTATTGGTTCTCTTCTTCTTTCCTGTATGGCACAACCTGAAAAAATATGCGGTCATCTATCGCTCGCTGGAAGGCATCAATGCAGCCGTGGTCGGCATCATGGCCGGCGCCACCTGTTACCTGGTGCAGGATACATTTCTCAGTTCGCTCATCAAGGCAGAATCTATCGGTATCTGGGACCTGGTGGTCGTGATCATTACATTTTTATTGCTTCGGACCAATAAGATCGCCGCACCGTTTATTGTGTTGGTTTGTTTGATTTTGGGGTGGCTGGTTTAGGTTAATTAGTAATTAGCAATTAATAATTAGTAATTGAGACTAATATGATTGCGGGAAGCATAGTAATTATATTAGATCATGGAAAAGCGATAATATCCATTGTAAAATCCGGTTGCACGCGACAATTATTAATTACTAATTACTAATTATTAATTATATTAGAGCATGGTCACACTAGCACTTTACAACCTCAAAGGTGGTGTAGGTAAAACCGCCGCCACCATTAACCTGGCGTATTTAGCTGCCAAAGAAGGCTATAAAACTTTGATATGGGATATGGACCCACAAGGCTCCTCATCCTTTTATCTCGGTGCCAAATCAACAGCCAAAAATGAATCAAGAAAACTGCTAAGCAGCGAAATGGAACTGCTGGATGCGGTGCAAAGTTCCGCCTACGAAAACCTTGATATCATCCCTGCAGATCTCTCTGCGCGTCATGCTGATGTTTTGCTGCACGAGATGAAGCAATCAAAAAAGAAGATCTCTACTTTGTTGGGCACCCTCAAAAAAGACTACGATGTGGTGATACTGGATTGCCCGCCGGGCATCTCCATATTGCACGACGCGATCTTTTCGGGTGTGGATTGGATATTGATGCCTAATATCCCTACCACTTTATCTATCCGTTCTTATGAAACAGTGGCTTCTTATTTTAAAGAGAACGACCTGGATCTTGCCAAAGTAAAATGTTTCTTCAGCATGGTGGATCATCGTAAGAACCTGCACCATGAAGTGATGAATGAATTTTATAAGGATAAATATTTCCTGAAAAGCTACATCCCTTATTTGAGTGATGTAGAAAAAATGGGTATCAACGAAGCGCCGCTCGAAACCTTTGCACACAGCAGTTATGCAGCGCAGTGCTATCGTGATCTTTGGAAGGAGATCAAGAAGAATTGTATTGATGATTGACAGAACATTGCGAGCTTGCCGGTTGGCAGGAATTGTGGACACGAATTACACGAATTTTAAACGAATGGATTCCAGAAACACATAACGGATCAACAAATCGGTGATCATTCGTTTAAAATTCGTGTAATTCGTGTTGGAAAATCAGGCATATCAACTATTCGCAACGCAGGTTGTTTTTGCTGCCTGCCGACAGGCAGGCCCACAACGATCTTCTAATTTTTTATTATGAACAGAGAACTCACCTCCTGGTACAGCCCCGCTTTAGGAAAAGACATGCCGATCGCTTCTTATGGCCATTATGGGTTTGCTTTGTTGCTGATACCAACCGCTGCGGCAGATTACCTCGAGTATGAGAGGTTTCAGTTGATAGATGCGCTATCGCCATACATCAAAGCAGGGAAAATGCGCGTGTTCAGCATCGATAGTATGAACAAGGAAAGCTGGATGAACAATGAGATGGAACCGGCACACAAAGCCATCCGCCAGAACCAGTTCAACGAATATGTGTTCAATGAAGTGATCCCATTCATCCGCAATGCAACCAGCCCCGATACGATGATCTACACCTGCGGTGCTTCTTTCGGCGCATTGCATGCGATGAACCTGTTCCTGAAAAGGCCCGATATCATTAATGGTGTGATCAGCATGAGCGGCGTATATAATCTTACAGAATACACCAAGGGCTTCTTCGACGACCAGGTATATTATAACAGCCCCGAACACTATTTACCCAATCTTACCGATAACTGGTACCTCGAAAAGATCAAAGCGAGCCACCACATACATATCTATACCGGCAGCGGTTCCTACGAGGACCCGGACGCGTCCAAACGTTTTGCGGGTGTGTTATATAACAAGGGGATATGGTATGATCTTGATGTTTGGGGTTCAGACATAACACATGATTGGCCTACGTGGCGGACGATGTTGCCGTATATTATTGATACGAAATTCTGATTGCAGGCAACCTATGGCAAACACGAATTACACGAATTAAGACGAATTGATACCACAGGATTGACAAACAAATCGCAATCATTCGCCCTAATTCGTGTAATTCGTTTTAATTCGTGTTATAACGTATGTAAAAGCCACGTTAATTCCCCTCACATCCCTTGTACTCTGCCCACCCTGCTTTAATATTACAGCCTAAATCATGGATTTGAGTAAAAGGCTACCTGTTGTTGGAATCATACTTGTACTGGTATTTGGATGTATGCTGCAGAAAGCGGGCGCCCAGTATGTTACCATCAGCGGTACCGTGTACGATATTACCGCCAGGCGTCCTTTGGAGGCTGTGGGTGTGATTAGTACATCCGGAAGGGGTGCGATCACCGATTCGCTTGGAAAATATACCATTACCGTTCGCGCCAAAGATTCCATCTGGTTCACACTTATCGGCAAGACCACCATGAAATACCCGGTTGATACAATCAGCAACCTCGAAAGTTTTAACGTGATGATCCATTTGCGTGCAACAGAACTGCCTGAGGTAAAAGTGCGCAACAGCTACTATAAACTGGATTCGATACAGAACCGGAGAGATTACGCCAAAGTTTTTGATTTTAAAAAGCCAACACTCGGGTTAACAAAAAGTTCCGGTTATAATCCCGGTGGATTAACCGTTGGCTTTGATCTTGATGCCATCATCAATATGTTCCGTTTTAAGCATAACCGCAGTATCCTCAACCTGCAAAAGCGACTGCTTGCGGAGGAACAGGAAAAATACGTGAACCGCCGCTATAACAAACTGTTTGTAAAAAAACTCACCAAACTGCAATCACCTGAACTGGATACATTCATGGTACACTTCAGGCCCGACTATGAAGTGATGCTGTTGCTGAATGATCTTGAACTGGGTTATTATATTCAGCAGGCATACGAACAGTATAAAACAACGAGGTATGATTGGAAGGGGGCGTTGAGGAGGAAGGACGAGGAGTAACCCCCCAACCCCCTGAAGGGGGAGCTAATTATAGTTCCTTCAAAAAGAAACGTGGCCTTCAAAGTTTTTATGTTTCATTTTTTGAGCAGTTTTCAACTCCCCCTTCAGGGGGTTGGGGGGTTACTTGCTTTTTCTCCCAGCAGTTTTATCATCGGCAATAGCGCCCCAAACCTTGCATCACTGCTATGCCCCTGTTTCCAGCGATGATAGATCTGTTGCGCGATCACGGCGTTTTTGAAAAGGCCGAATACATAATAGAAATTGATATCAGAAAGATCACGCCCGCTTTTTTCTGCATAGCGGTTGATGATCTCTTTTCGCGTAAAATTTCCGGGGAGCCAGCTTAGATTGTAGTGTTTGAAAACATCGCCTTCACCTTCTTCAAACCAATAAGCAAGTGTAGCGCCGAGATCCATTAATGGATCCCCAACGGTTGACATTTCCCAGTCCAATACGCCTGTGATCTGTGTGAGATCATTTTCGTTTAATAAAAGATTATCGTATTTATAATCGTTGTGCAAAAAAGTTGGAGCCTGTTCGCGCGGTTGATTTTTTTGGATCCAATCCGCAACTGCATCTATCGAATCGATCTTGTCTGTTTCTGCGGTGTAATATCTTTTCACCCAGCCTTCTACCTGCCTTTGTACATACCCACTGGGTTTTCCTAATTGTTCAAGTCCTGTTGCAGTAATATCCAATGCGTGTAATGCCACCATGTTATCAATTAATGCGGCGGAGAGTTGGTGCATGGTTTCTGCGGGTATATTCATTTTCGGTGCATTGTGTGCACGAAGAATGATGCCGTTTAATTTTTCCATTACGTAAAAAGGAGAGCCAAGAATCTCAGGAGATTCGCAATAAAATATTGGAGTTGGCACTTTTGCATAATTCGGTTTCAATAATGAGAGCACACGAAACTCCCTTCCCATATCATGTGCCGATTTGATATTGACGCCTGCGGGCGGCATGCGTAAAACAAATTCTTTATTGTCTGTTTGCAGGCAATAAGTAAGGTTAGAATAACCGCCGGTAAAACGGGTGATGCTTTTTACCTCACCAATTTTTTGGGCGTGTTGTTGTAGATATTGATTGAGTGATGAAAGATTTAATTCGTTCTCTTTCAATCCAGTTGTATTATTCATGCATTAAAGTTTCTCTCTGTGTAACTCTGTGTTCTCTGTGTCTCTGTGGTGAAAAAAGCATTTGAGTTATTTACATATTTTATCGAAGCGAAGGCTTCACCACAGAGACACAGAGGACACAGAGTTGCACAGAGGGGTTATCGTTTTTTCTTGATGTCTAAGCCGTATTTTTTTAAAATGCTTAATGCTAAATTTTGTTTATGCACTTCATCGGCCCCGTCCCATATACGCGCGCCGCGCTCGTGTTGATACAGGCTGGCGAGGATGGTATCGTTTGATAATCCCAATGCACCATGCGTTTGTATCGCGCGGTCCAATACTTTTAATACCATGTTGGCCACATAGAATTTTATGCCTGAGATCTCATCGCGTACAGATGCGGCGCCTGCCTGGTCAATATTATACGCGGTGCGTAACACGAGCAAACGTGATGCATCGATCTCCACACGGCTCTCGGCAATAAAACCCTGTATGAATTGCTTCTCGCCAAGCATCACACCTTCTTCCATCTCTCTTGTTGCGGCGCGTTGGCATAATAGGTCAAATGCTTTTTCTGCAATACCAATCCATCGCATGCAATGATGAATGCGGCCAGGCCCTAAACGTTCCTGTGCAAGACGGAAACCATTTCCTTCTTCACCAATCAGATTGGTAACAGGCACGCGACAGTTATTATATCTTATCTCGGCATGGCTTGCCCAGCCTTCACCGGCCTCGCCGAACACGGGAATATTGCGGATGAATTCAAAACCCGGATTATCGGTCGGAACAATGATCATGCTGGCTCTTTGGTGTGGAGTAGCGTCTGCATTTGTAACAGCCATTACCACGGCAAAAGCAGCGCCATCAGCTGAAGAAGTGAACCATTTATGGCCGTTGATCACATACTCGTCTCCCTCGCGAACAGCAGTTGTTGCCATGCGTGTGGGGTTTGATCCGGGATATTCAGGCTCCGTCATGGAAAAACAACTGCGGATCTTTCCTTCTGATAGAGGCTGTAAGAACTTTTCCTTGATCCCGGCAGATCCGAATTTGCTGATGAGCTCTGTATTACCGATATCTGGCGGCTGACAATTAAAAGTGTATTGTCCGTAATAAGGTGCGAGTGATAATACTTCGCTCAACTGTGCAAACTCGCAGAGAGTTAATCCCATCCCGCCTTCTTCTTTCGAACTATGCAGGTTCCATAATCCGAGCGTTTTTACCTTCTCTCGTTTCTCCTGTAATATTTTTTCGGTTTGATTAAATGGTCGTGTTGCGTGATCTTTTTCGAGCGGGATCAATTCGTCCAATACAAAAGCTTTTACTTTCGGAAGTAACTCCTTCAATCGTTCGGTAGCAAAAACAGATTCCATGATTAAGTGAGGTTTGAATTTAGTCCTCTCTTCTTTTCTTCGTTTTTCTTTTATCGAAATATTTGCAATAGAAGAAAAACGAAGAAAAAAAGCGACTCTGTATGTGTAAATTGCCGTTTACTTTTAATATCTCAGATCGTAACACCACCATCAGCGGTAAAGATCGTCCCGGTGCAATAACCCGAAGCATTGGAAGCAAGAAACAAAGCAAGCCCCGCAATTTCTTCCACCGTTCCCATTCTTGCAATGGGCAATTGTTTTACAAAATGATTCAGCCATTTTTCATTCTGCCACAATGCCTCGGAGAATTTTGTTTTGATCAGTCCCGGGCAAATCGCATTTACTCTTATATTATCTGCGCCCCATTCTTTGGCCGTAACTTTTGTAAGCATATTCAATGCAGCTTTTGAAACAGAATACATTCCTAAACCGGGATCGGGTGTGATGCCGGCGATAGAACTGATATTGATCACAGTTCCTCCGCCACGTTCTTTCATGATGGGATAAACCAGTTTTCCCAATTCGAACGGAGCTTTCACATTTACATTCATGATTTTATCAAAGGCCCATTCTTCGCATTGCACTACAGGGCCGTAAACAGGATTGGACGCGGCGTTGTTTACAAGGATATCGATTCCTCCATGTAAAGCCACGGTTTTATGAACCAATATTTTGCAGGCTTCAATATCTCCCGCGTTGGCGGCGATACCTGTGCATTGGCCGCCTTCGGCGTTGATGCTTTCTGCTACTTTATCCAATTCTTCCTGTTTGCGTGAATTGATCACCACTTTTGCGCCGCATGCAGCATATAATCTTGCGATGGCTTCGCCGATACCTTTACTGGCGCCGGTTATAAGAGCAACTTTTCCTTCGAGACTGAATATTTGGTTGGCTGTCATAACTCTATATTATCACTAAAACATAAAGTGCTATATCTTGTAAAACATGACTGTTTCAAAGCTTCGAACCTTAGTAGAAAATCAACCGATAAGTTCACCTAACCTTATTAGCTTATTTGATCATGCGTGATTAAAGCATTTTTGAATAAGGTAATAAGGTCGATTAGCTACCGGGTTTTATTTCACTACTAAGGTTTAAAGCCCTTACTATAAATATCCTGATGTTACCGCTTCCTGTAAATCCTATTTCCTCCTCATCGCTACACTCATTGCATACATAAACTGCTCTTTCACTTTTTTCCTGAACCAGGTGGGTGCAAGGCGTTTGATCAACCACATTTTCCTGGCTTCTTTTGGAAGAATGATGTACAATTCTTTTTTGCCGGCGCGAGCCAATATTTCCTGCGCCACCTCATCGGCCTGTAATCCTGATTTCTCAATGAACATCTGCGTGGCTTTTTTCACCAGCTCGCCACCACGGGCATACTGTATCACATTGGTTTTAAAATAAGTGGGTTGTATGCATGAGACTTGTATATTATGATCCATCAATTCTCCATATAAGGTTTCACTGATGGCTACTACTGCGGCTTTCGTCATATTGTAAGCGCCCATGGTTGGCGCGCATCCGATGGCTGCGGCGCTGGCGGTGTTGATGATATGGCCCGATGCTTGTTTTTTCATCGCCGGAATAAAATACCAGCAGCCATGCACTACGCCCATTTGGTTTATGCCCACCATCCACTCATAGTTCTCGATACTGTATTCCTCAAACAGGGAACCATCGCCAACACCCGCGTTATTGAACAGCAGGTCTATACCACCGGCTTTTGCTAAAAATGCTTCGGCCACTAATTTGTATTGATCCTTATCCGACACATCTAATGGAAATACCAATGGTTTGCCGCCGGACATCTCGATCTCGGCTGCCGCAGCTTCCAGTTCTTTTGTATTGATATCGGCCATGCCGATGGTCCACCCGTCTTTTGAAAGTTCATGGCAGAAAGCTTTGCCCAATCCTGATGCTGCGCCGGTTATAAACGCCCTTTTGGAAGGATGGTTCTGTGTTAGCTGGTACATAAAGCGCTTAATGATAACAACCGTTAGTGAAAACTGCTTTCGCTGATGAATTTACACTTCAAAAACAGCATTCTGATGATTAGACCGAATTATTTATATACCCTGCCGATTATATATTAACTATGAGGCAGATATAAAATATTTTTATCTTTAGCAGCCTTTAAATCTTAGCCTTTGAAACGTTTGCATCTCCTTCCGCTCGCCTTGCTTTTGATAACAGCCTGTAAGGGCAAAAAAGAACCAGTAAATAATGGTAAACCAAGTGCTGCTCCGCCGGTAGTTGTGGATGTGCTTATTGCAAAACCACAACCCATTACCAATTCGGTTGAAGCGAATGGTACAGTTGTAGCCAATGAGTCAGTTGAACTGCATCCCGAAGTGAGTGGCCGTCTTACTTTCCTGAATATTCCCGAAGGTGCATACATCAAACAGGGTACTGTTATTGCCAAGATCAATGATGCGGACCTGCAGGCGCAATTGGGTAAAACAAAAGTGGCGCTCGACCTGGCAAACAGGACAGAAGAGCGTTTGCGTAAATTATTATCGATACAAGGCGTGAACCAGGCTGATTATGATATTGCCGTAAACCAGATCAATGGATACAAGGCGGATATTATTTACACACAATCACTCATTGATAAAACCGTTCTCAAAGCGCCTTTCAGCGGGGTGGTAGGTCTGCGCCAGGTGAGCCTGGGTGCGTATGTTTCACCGGCTACAGTATTGGCTACCCTCCAGCAATTAGACAAGATCAAGATCGATTTCACGATCCCTGAAGAATACAGCAACCTTATCAAAAAAGGAAGTTCAGTAGATGTACAGGTAGATGCCGACAAACAGGTAAAGATAAAAGCGGTGATCATAGCCACAGAACCACAGGTGAACCAAAGTACCCGTAACCTGAAAGTACGCGCGGTATTGCAGAGTAATAAAGCAAACCTGGGCGCCTATGTTAAAGTATTTGTTACCTCGGGCAAAGATGTAAAAGGCTTATTGGTTCCTACTAATGCCATTATACCCGATGATAAGAATAAACAACTGGTATTGGTAAAAGGCGGCAAAGCAGCATTTATTAATGTGGAAACAGGTGCGAGACAGGCCGGCAATGTGGAAGTAACCAAAGGAATAAAAGAAGGTGATTCGGTGGTGGTAACGGGTGTGTTGTTTGCCAAACCAAAAGCACAACTCAAAGTGCGTGGGGTGAAAACGCTTGACCAGTTAAGTAATTAATCAGGGGATATGATTTTGGAATTTTGGGATTGGGAAATTGGGAAATTTTTTCCAACGCAGGGCCTCCTACAATTTCAAAATCTCCCAATTCCAAAATTTCAAAATTTCCCAAATTCTAACAAAACCGTCAGCCAGTTATGAATATTTCCGAACTATCGTTGAAGAGACCGGTGCTTGCCACGGTGATGAACCTGATGATCATTTTGTTTGGCGTTGTGGGATTTACTTTCCTGGCTGTACGCGATTATCCTGCCATTGATCCGCCCATTATTTCCATCAGCACCAGTTATACCGGCGCAAATGCCGATATCATTGAGAGCCAGATTACTGAACCCCTTGAAAAAACAGTGAATGGTATTCCAGGTATCCGATCTATTTCTTCTTCGAGCTCTTTGGGCAGCAGTAATATCACCGTTGAGTTTAATCTGGGCGTTGATCTTGAAGCGGCTGCAAGTGATGTACGCGATAAGGTAGGACAGGCACAAAGAGGATTACCACAGGATATTGATGCACCACCGATTGTTTCAAAAGCAGATGCGAACAGTGATTTTATTTTGATTCTCGCTGTACAAAGCCATACAAAAAGTTTACTTGAATTAAGTGACTATGCTGAGAATGTACTACAACAGCAATTACAGACCATTAAAGATGTAAGCTCTGTAAACATCTTCGGGCAGAAACGTTATGCGATGCGTTTATGGTTGAACCCTGATAAATTGAATGCTTATAATGTAGCTTTCACTGATATCCGCACTGCAGTTAACAAGGAAAATATTGAACTGCCGCCGGGAAAGATCTATGGTAACAATACCGAGCTGATCATCCGCGCATTGGGAAGATTGCAGAATGAGCAGCAATTCCGCGACCTGATTATCCGTGAAGATGAGAGTGGTATTGTGAGGTTGGGCGATGTTGCTACAGTAGAACTCGCCCCTGAACAGCTGGAGCAATCCTGGAAATACAACGGCGTAAACGCCGTTGGCCTCGCGATTATTCCGCAGCCAGGCGCTAATAATATTGAGATCGCGAATGAGTTTAACAAACGTCTCGACCAGATCAAAAAAACCAATAAGGCTGATATTGATTTTAATGTGTTGATCGATAATACCAAAAATATCCGTCGCTCGCTGGATGAAGTAAAAGATACTTTGCTGATCTCTTTCAGTCTCGTTGTATTGGTAATATTTTTCTTCTTCCGTAACTGGCTTATTGCCATACGCCCTTTGATAGATATACCTATTTCCTTGGTCGGCACTTTCTTTGTTATGTATTTTGCAGGCTTTTCTATCAACATTCTTACACTTTTAGGTATCGTTCTGGCAACGGGGCTGGTGGTGGATGATGGAATTGTTGTAACGGAAAATATTTTCCGAAAACTGGAAGAGGGCCTGCCTATACGAAAGGCTGCATTGGAAGGCAGTAAAGAAATTTTCTTCGCGGTAATTTCTACCTCTATTACACTCGCTGTTGTATTTCTACCGGTAATATTTCTCGAAGGATTTGTTGGAAGATTGTTCCGTGAGTTTGGAGTGACACTAGCAGCGGCGGTATTGATCTCTGCATTTGTATCTCTTACCATAACGCCCGTGTTGAATGTTTACCTCAGTTCAAAAAATGCGCATGAAGGATGGTTCTATAAAAAAACAGAGCCTTTCTTTGTTGGTATGGAGAACGGCTACAGAAAACTGCTTCTGGGTTTCATGAAGATCAGGTGGGCCGCATGGATCATTGTATTGATCTGCGCCGGTATGATATATTTTATTATGAACGGATTAAAAAGCGAATTGGCGCCGCTGGAAGATCGAAGCAGCATCCGTTTTACCGTTACCCCACCGGAAGGTACCAGCTTCAATGCGCTGTCGCAGGTAACCGACAAGATCGCCAATTATCTGTATGATTCTGTTCCGGAAAGGGATTTTGTATTCGCGAGAGTAGGCGGCGGTTTTGGAGGTAGTAATAATTCGCAACCCAGGCTTGCCTTGATTGATGCGGATCAAAGAACGAGGACTCAGAATGATATTGCCAATGATCTTAACAGGAAACTGGCGCGTTTTAATGACGCAAGAGTATTTGCCGTTCAGGAACAAACCATTTCTGTTGGATTGGGTTCGCGCGGTTCATTACCTGTTCAATTCATATTGCAGAACCAGGATCTTGGGAAACTAAAAGACATCATTCCGAAATTTTTGGAGGAAGCAAGAAAAGACAAAACATTCTCAAATGTTGACGTGAACATTAAATTCAATAAACCGGAAGTCCAGTTAACGGTTGACAGGATGAAAGTAAAAGATCTTGGTTTGTCAACGCAGGATGTAGTGGCAACGATACAGGCCGCATTCAGTGGGGGCCGTTTGGCTTATTTTATCATGAATGGTTTTCAGTACCAGGTGATCGCGCAGGTGGAAAGGGATAACCGTAACAATCCAAATGATATAAAAAACCTGTATGTAAGAAATGCAAAAGGCGAAAGCATTCCATTGGATGCGGTAGTAACCCTTACAGAAAGCAGTAACCCTTCCACTTTGTATCACTTTAACCGTTATAAAGCGGCAACCATTTCTGCATCATTAGCCGAAGGAAAGACCATCGGTGATGGTATTGATGCGATGAATGCGATCGCTGCTAAATTGTTAGATGAGAGCTATCAAACATCATTGAACGGACCATCAAGGGATTATTCGGAAAGTTCTTCCAATATTATGTTTGCATTCGGATTGGCCCTGATATTGATCTACCTCGTTTTGGCTGCACAGTTCGAAAGTTTCCTCGATCCGTTCACCATCATGTTAACCGTGCCGTTGGCATTGGCGGGAGCCCTGTTAAGTTTATATGTCTTCAATCAAACCCTGAATATTTTCTCTGAAATTGGAATGATCATGTTGATCGGGTTGGTTACCAAGAATGGTATCCTGATCGTTGAATTCGCCAACCAGAAAAGAAAATTCGGTCTGCAAAAACGCGAAGCCGTAATAGAAGCCGCCACACAAAGGCTACGTCCGATCTTAATGACGAGCCTTGCCACATCTTTAGGTGCATTACCCATCGCATTGAGTTTAGGTGCCGCATCAACCAGCCGTATACCGTTGGGTATTGTGGTAGTGGGTGGAATCCTCTTTTCATTGATCCTTACATTGCTGGTGATTCCTGCGGTGTATACGTTTGTTTCGAGTAAGCATAAGATGAAGGAGCTGGAGGTTACGGAATAAAAAATAATTAAAAAGTAAAAATTAAAAAGTCAAAAATGAGATCTCGTTTTTGACTTTTTAATTTTTACTTTTGACTTCTTCAAGTAAATACAAAGTATGCAGCGTTCCATCTCAGACATCCGCACCGATTACAAATTACGTTCATTAGATGAGGCCGATGTTGCTGCTGATCCCATCGCGCAATTCACCAGTTGGTGGGACGAAGCAGTTAACAGCAAGATAGACGAAGTAAATGCGATGACGCTGGCAACGGTTAACAGTGAGGGCCGTCCTTCGGCGCGTATTGTTTTGTTGAAAGGATTTGATGAAAAAGGTTTTGTATTCTTTACCAATTACCAGAGTAAAAAAGGAAAGGAACTAGAAGAGAATCCGCATGCAGCATTGGTTTTTTTCTGGAAAGAACTGGAGCGCCAGGTTCGTATAGAAGGTGGTATTGAAAAAATAAGCGAAGAAGATAGCGATGCCTATTATCACTCACGCCCCATAGGCAGCCGTATCGGCGCCTGGGCCTCACCACAAAGTGAAGTGATCGATGGACGTGATGTGCTCGAAAATAATTTGAAAGCCTTAGAGAAAAAATTTGAAACAGGAGCTATCCCAAGACCGGGTCATTGGGGTGGTTATATTCTGCGTCCTTCAGTGATCGAGTTCTGGCAGGGAAGAAGCAGCAGGCTGCATGACAGGATTCAGTATAGTTTGAAGGAGAGTGGGTGGGTGATTGAGCGATTGGCGCCGTAATACCCACCAGCCCCCTAAAGGGGGAGTTGGAAACGAATTCTAAAAAGAAATGCGATGCATGTTATGTATCGCATTTCTTTTTGGGGAAACCATACTAACTCCCCCTTTAGGGGGCTGGGGGGTGTACTTTCTTCAAATAATATCCTTTCGCATCAACAACCGGAGGGGTTTTCGACGTAACCGTTATTCCTTTCTGATCGATCATTAACTTCTGCGTGCCTGAATCAGTAGTAATATCCATCGGGAGCGCCATGGAGAGATTAATGAGTTTCACTGAGTATTTCTGGAGACCGGCTGGTGCAACAATGATCTCAATAAGATCCGTTGTACGCAGGTAAAGATCGAACAGAGGTTTCAGGTCCTTGCCGGATCGTTTGCTGAACAGTTCTTCCACATCTGTGGTGTTTACAAAATTGTTGTAAGTGTAAGCCGGGTCGGTAGCCAGCGTTTTTAACGTTGGAAAAAATACTGCATCACCCAATACATATCGTAAGGTGTGCATGAAGAATGAACCTTTTACATATACATCTCCGGTGTAAGTGTCGGCCATTGTAATTCCTTCACCCTGTACTACGGGTTTTTTGTTTCGAATACTTTTCAGGTGGCCGGCGATCACTTCATTATACGCTTCTTCACCGGCAAGTTCCCTGAATGCCAGTGCTTCGGCATAAGTGGCAATGCCTTCCTGTATCCACATATGCGCCCAGTCTTTATTGGTTACTTTATTGGCCCACCATTCGTGCGCGTATTCGTGAAAAAGGTTGTCGGAATAATCCTGGCCGCCAACTTTCTGGTATTTGAAATGATCTCCGCCAAAAGTGATCATGGTCTGGTGTTCCATACCGGGGTTAGGTACTTCTGCCACGCCGATCTTTTCTTTTACCCAGGGGTATTCACCAAAATATTTTTCCAGTATGCGTGTATCCCTTGCTTTCAGATCAAGTACATGTTGTGCAAAAGCAGTATCCTCTTCCAGCACATAAAACTGCATGGGCACTGTGTTGCCATTAATGGTTGTATACTTTCGTTCCACCACTTTGTATTTGGCGATGTTGAAGACAACACAATAATTGCTGATGGTATAATTTGTTTTCCAATGATAAGTTGCCTGTTTGCTGCCAACATTACGAACATCCTGTAATAAACCAGGCCCCGCTACCACCAGCTCTTTGGGAACAGTGATGAACAGGTCAACCCCTTCGTTCGGCTCATCGCTTGGGTGGTCCTTGCATGGAAAATAAATCTTGGCTCCCTGCAATTGGCAGTTGATCACCACCCAGGGATTTCCGTTTGTATCTTTTGCCCACGTGAACCCACCGCTCCATGGTGGCCGTACAGCCAGCGGTGGTTCGCCGCCATAACCAATGAATACTTTTTGTTTGCCGGTTTTAAATCCTTCGCGCGAAGTGATAAAGATCTTATCATCTTTTTGGAAAAAACTTACTTCGCGCTCATTCACTTTTATGTTTTTAACCGTGAGTACATGAACAAGATCAAATAAAAGAGTATCGGTTGATTTGGTTAATTGCAGATCGATCTCTGTGTAACCATTTATTTTTTTTGCGGGGATATCAATGTCCAACCCAATGGTATAATGCCTTATATCCATTATGGCTTGCAGCGGGTGTAATTTGCCGCCCGATGTCAGGTAGTTTAGATCAGTACTTTGTGCGTTGAGCATACCTGCAAACAGGCAACTGCCTACAGACAACAGTAAGGATAAAATTCTCATGTTGATGGTTTTGGTTGCCATGAAATGTAAACACTTCGTTTATGCTTCAGACTGCAGGAGCGTCCTTGCCGATATTATCCGGTAAATAAATATCAAAGGTTGCACCCTTGTTTAATTCACTGCTTGCCGTGATGCTGCCGTGATGATTCTCTACTATCTTCTTTACTATCGCAAGGCCGATACCCGTGCCTGAATATTCTTCTTTGCCGTGCAGGCGCTGGAACACTTCAAAGATTCGCTCTTTGTATTGGGGATCGAAGCCGATACCATTGTCTGCAATACTGATATGACAATAGGTTTTCTGCGAGGCAAGTGAAACATTTTTTACTGCATTACCACGGATCATTTCGCTGTGTATTGTGATATGCGGTATGATACCCGGCCTTGAAAACTTGATGGCATTGCCGATCAGGTTATATAATAATTGCCTGAATTGAAAAGGAATGATATTTACCTGGCACATTTTTCCCACCTCGATCACAGCTTCTTTCTCGGTATGCGTTTCCCTGATATCAGTTTTAACTTCATTCACAATATCGGCGAGATCAATATTTTCAAATGCACGGTCCGTGGTGTTGGTGCGTGAGTAGGCGAGGAGATCCTGTATCAATGTCTGCATTCTTGCAGCAGCTTCCTGCATGCGCCTGAAATAATCTTTGCCGGTATCAGATAAGGTTTGCATTTCTTTCGATATGATCCGCGATGCAAAGGTCTGTATCTTCCGCAAAGGTTCCTGCAGATCGTGACTGGATACATAGGCAAATGATTGCAGTTCTGAATTCATTTTTTGGAGTTCCAGGTTCTTTTGTTCCAATTGCTCTGCATAGATTTTCAGTTTATCATCTGCTTCTTTTTTCTCCGTAAGATCGTGTGTAACTTTTGAAAAGCCGACCACATTATGCTGTGCATCATGCACTGCAGTGATGGCAACACTGGCCCAGAACAGGGTACCATTTTTTCGCACCCGCCAGCCTTCGTGTATGACTTTGCCTTTTTCTACAGCCTGTTGTAACAGCGTTTCAGGAAGCCGGTCCTTTCTTTCCCGCTCAGGATAAAAAACGGAAAAACTTTTACCGATGATCTCCTCAGCGGTATATCCTTTTATTTTTTCGGCGCCTTTGTTCCAGTTCTCGATAATGCCTTCACGATTCAAATATAAGATCGCATAATCCTCTACTTCTTCAACCATTAAATGATAACGCGCTTCGCTTCTTGCAAGCGATTCATTTAAACGGATAAGTTCTTTCGTGCGTTCCTGTACCTGTTTTTCCAGTTCTGTGGTAGCGGGAATGTCCCACTCCCCGCTACCTGGGCCGCTGGCATCAATGGCTATATTGAGTTTTTCTGCAATCTTGCGATACCGGTTCTCTCTTTCTTTGGCTTCGGCAAGCATCTTAACTTTTTCAGTGGTCTCTGAACAGGTTACCAATACACCGGCTACTTTTCCTGACTCATCATTCACGGGGCTGTAACTAAAGGTCCAGTAAACATCTTCCATATGCCCGTTGCGGAAAATCGGAATGAGCTGGTCCTCGCTCCAGGTAGCGTCGCCTCCGGAAAGAACCTGGTCGATCAATGGTTTGATCACCTCCCATATTTCAGGCCAGGCCTGCTCTGCCGGTAACCCGAGAATAAATGGATGCTTTCCATTTGTTCCAAGACTTGGCCGGTAGGCATCGTTGTAAAAACAAATTAGCTCTGGTCCCCACCAAAGAAACATGGGGAATTTTGAATTTAATACAATGCTGAGTGTAGTGCGTAAACTTTGCGGCCATGTGGCAGGATCACCCAGTGATGTTTCGGCCCAGTCTTTTTCACGCGTAAGCGCACCCATTTCTCCGCCTCCTGAAAGGAATTGAAGATCGTTGGATAATAGTTGGTGCGTCATGCAAAAAAAGATTTAGGACTGTAGTATAAAATTTTCACGGATGGGTTTTTCGTCGCCGTCTTTTGTAACAGCAGACAAAGCTTTATGAATAACCGTTTTTAGTTTATCAAATTCATTGGGTTTACTGATATAATAATGTGCGCCTTTATCAAACAACAGGTTCACAATATCACGGTCAAAAGAAGTAGAAAAAATGATCACAGGAAGATTCTTCAGGTTATCATTCTTTTTGATCTCTGCGAGACATTCAAAGCCGTTTTTTTTTGGCATGTTCAGGTCGAGAAAAAGAACTTTGGGTAACACACCAGCTTTCTCTTCAAGCAATTGCATCAGTTGTTCTCCATTATGAACTATGTTCAGCTCCGTTGATAATTGCAATTCTTCCAGTGCCTCTTTAAAAAGATCACAATCATCTATATCATCATCGGCAAGAAGAAGCTGTATAATGGTCTCTCTCATCGTAGGCTATAATTTCTAAAACGATTCTAAATATACAGAATCTATGTGAAAAATTGACGGGAGAACCGTGTCGTTGGCTATCGATGGGATCTTGGTATACATAGGCGTGGCCCGGAGGCATGATAAAATGTTAGCGATACATTCCATAAAAAAATCATGCCGCAGGTATATATATATCGAACGTGGCACCCTTGCCTGATTCACCTTTTGCTGTGATGAAACCGTTATGGTTATCGATGATCTTTTTTACAATGGCGAGGCCGATACCTGTTCCGGTATATTCTTCCTTGCCGTGCAGACGCTGGAACACTTCGAAGATCTTGTGCTCATATATAGGATCGAAGCCGATACCATTGTCTGAAATACTGATATGACAATAGTACTGTTTCGGTAACAACCGGCCAGAACCCAGGGCAGGGTTTTTGTCCTGCAGATCTAAAGAAGAAGCGATCCTGCTTACTATATTGATTCGTGATGCCGTTTCGTGTTTTGAAAATTTTAATGCATTCATCACAAGGTTATTGATCACCTGCCTGAACTGTGAATGATTGATAAAGATATGATCGAGTTTGCCTGTTGTTATCACTGCTTTCTTTTCAAGGATGCGTTCCGCCAGGTCCAGTTTTACTTCTTCCAGGATTTGTTGAAGATCTATGATTTCAAATTTCCGGTCGATCACACTGGTATGCGAATACGCAAGCAGGTCCTCGATCAACGTTTGCATATGCCTGGCAGTGCTTTGTATGCGGTTAAAATAGTCTTTGCCGGCACTGGACAATGCTGCAAAATCTTTTTCGAGTATACGATCTGCAAAGGTTTGTATTTTTCGCAAGGGTTCCTGCAGGTCGTGACTGGATATGAAGGTCAGCGACTCCAGTTCTGCATTCATTTTTTTAAGCGAATCATTCTTTTGAAATAATAATTCGTTGGCCTCGCTTAGTTCCAGCGTGCGCTCTTTTACATTTTGCTCCAGTTCCTTTCCATGTTCATGCTGGATCTCGATGATCCTGTTCTGTGCATTGGTTTCTTTTAACTGGTGATGCCTTCGTTCGGTGATATCTTCAATGGCGAGGAGTATCAATTTCTCTTCAGCCTTTTCCCGCGTCAGTTCTTTTACATTTAATAATATTACGCGCTCACCGATCACAGGAAAAATATGTGTTACCTCAAAATCTGTAATGATCGTTTTTTGCGGAAGGATCTCTTCCAGCAACAGGCGCAGTTGCGGTATGTTCCATTGCTTGTTGCCAAGATCATAAATTAATGCACCTTCCGTTTCCTTTTCATTTACATGAAAGTTTTTATAAAAAGATGCGTTGGCTGTTTTTACGCGCAGGTTCTTATCCAGTACCAGCACCGGTTCGCGAAGAGTGGCGACAATAGATTCGGCATAATGGCGTGCAGCATTTACCTGGTCATTAAGGCTGGTGAGTTCTTCATTGGTACTTTGTAATTCTTCTTTGCTCGTTTCCAGTTCTTCGTTCAGGCTTTGCAATTCTTCACTACCGCTTAAAAGTTCTTCGTTCGCACTTTGCAGCTCTTCATTGGCTGCTTCCTGTTCTTCGGTAATGCTGTGCATGTCTTCACGCGTTTGGGCAAGTTCCTTTTCCAATTGCTCAATACGGAGAAGTGTTTCATCTTTTTTCGACATAACACGTGTACTGGAGCGGCTCGTTTTTGTAGAAACGATCGTATCATGAAAAAGGACCAGGTAGTGCGGCTCAACAATATTAGGCAAAGGGATCGCTTCAATAGTGATCATACGCGTGTTGCCATCAACCTGCAGGGGAATGTTCTCTTTTGTAACTGCAGTATTCTCTTTTTTTACTTTATGTAAAATATTCCGGAGCTCAAACGACAAACCGACCTTTGCCATCTTTAAAAGGTTGTGGCTGGGTTTACCCGGCGCTTGCTCGAGATAGGTGCCTGTAACACCGCGAAAATGCACGATATCCATTGACTCATTTACCACCACACCGGCAGGTGTGTATTTACGCAACATGATCTCGTCGGCAGTTTTTTGAAAATCGGTATAAGGATTTTCCGGTTTCGCATCAACAGAGAGGCCCTGCAAGCCCTGCTCTACACGCGGGCTTGCCACATGCATGAACCTGCCGGGCACATCTTTCCTTGAAAATAATTTATCGTTCTTGTCTGCTATGGCAAAAAGTTCGGGCACGCCGGCGGTTGTTTCTGATCTGCCGAGCAATAAAAATCCTTTCGGCTGCAACGCATAATGAAAAGTAGTGAGTGCTTTTTTTTGCAGGTAAGATTCCATATAAATCAACACATTGCGGCAGCTTACCAGGTCGATCTTGCCAAATGGTGGATCCTTCAGAAAATTATGCACGGCAAAAACACACATATCCCTGATCTCTTTTGATACCTGGTAATTGTCGCCCGTTTTGGTAAGAAACTCCTGCAGGCGGTGTGCAGAGATCCCTTCTACATCGCTTTTCTTATAAACACCGGTTCTTGCTTTTGTAATGGCGGGTTCGCTTATATCAGTCGCAAAAACCTGTGCTTTTTCAGGATTGTCGCCCATGAACTCTTTCAGGCAAATGGCGATAGAATAGGCTTCTTCGCCTGTACTGCAGGCCGCTACCCATACGCGTATAGACTCGCCGGCTGCTTTACTTTTGATCAATTGAGGGAAAACCGATTCGCACAAATGGTCAAAGACTTTATGATCACGGAAGAAAGCGGTAACCGGAATTAAAAGATCCTGGTATAAAGCATCCTGCTCGGGTTTGTTTTTGCGCAGGTAAGAAAGATAATCGAGTACAGAATCATTTTTATTGAGCAGCATTCTCCGGAAGATGCGTCTGCGGATGGTTGTTTGTTTGTAATACGTAAAATCAGTTCCTTTACGGATCCGCAAAAGGGAAAGGATCTTCTTAAAAACATCTTCCTCCAGGCCGGGAACATTCTGCATTTCCATTTCGCCGCGATCGATCTGTTGTTTTATTTCGAGAAGTTTTGCCGGTATCTCACCTGGTGGAAGAATAAAATCTACAACACCGGCCTGCACTGCGTTATGAGGCATTTCCTGGAATGCTGCCGAAGCTTCATCCTGTGCGAAAGTGATGCCGCCATAGTCTTTAATAGCTTTCAATCCTTTTGTGCCGTCTGATGCGGTGCCTGATAAGATTACGCCGATGGCTTGCGCCTGGTGTACTTCAGCCAGCGAGGTAAAAAAAAGATCAATGGGCAGGTTACGTTCATTCTTGTTTTTTACCGGTCGGGGGCTTAGTTGTAACACACCATCGTTGGCCAATAACATTTTATTACTTGGGATGATATAGATATGATCCGGCAAAACCTTGATATCATCTGAAATTTCCTGTACAGGTATTTTGGTAACTTTTTGCAGCAACTCGGGAAGTATACTCTCATGATTGGGATCAAGGTGTTGAACGAGCACAAAAGCCATTCCTGAATCTACAGGTATCGCTTTCAACAGTTTTTTAAATGCATCAAGGCCACCCGCAGATGCGCCTATACCAACAACCGGAAATGTATTGGATGAAAGTACGGGTGGACTTCCCTTATCTGTTTTCATGTTTTTAACTCTCCCCCAACAGCACAAATCCTTCTTTCACTGTTTGTGCCGTATGTGTTTCTGCAACGATCGTTATTCCATTTTGTATCAGGCGCTTCAGTTGCGAGAACTCATTTGGTTTACGGATATAATGTTGGGCCCCGTTCTTGTAAAGCAGGTCTACTGTATCCTGCTCAAACGAGGTTGAGATAGGTATTACAGCAAGGCCATCTAGTTTTTTATTTTGCCTGATCTCTGAGAGACAGTCAAAACCATTTTTGCGGGGCATATTCAGGTCAAGAAAAAGTATGTCGTGTTGGGTTTCATTTTCATTGAGCAGTATCATCAGCTGTTCACCGTTATGAACGGTGGTAAGCCGCACGGAAACAGGCAATTCGTCCAATGCCTCTTTAAAAAGAAGACAGTCATCCGTATCATCATCAGCAAGTAATATCATCAGCTCTTTCTCTCTCATTTCGTTACTTTTAGTACTTGTTTCAATAGATTAGATCCTCAAGTGCTTATCAATTGCAGGCTTGGCTATCGAAGTTGTAGAGCGTTTGTCTTTGTGAAGGTGTAGGGTGTAGGCAGGCGCAGAACTATTAAATATACGGAATATAACCGGCTTCTTCCGGCCTAATCGCCGATATGGTGCATTTCAGATTTTCGCATTGTGTTTGTTCACCTTATTTTTTGAACCACAATAGAAACATAGGCACATAGTTGTAACACATAGTTATTCTATGTGAAATCCTATGTTTTCTATGTGGCTATGTGGTTCAAATCAGCGATAATTTGAACTGCAGCCCGGCTATTCTGCATTAATTGATTGAAAGATGAACCCCTATCTACTGCATATGTATTGATCCCGCGATAGTTAGATAGCAGTTCTGTGACAGGACCCGAATTATGCTGCCGGAATATAAATATCAAAAGTGGCGCCCTTGTTTAATTCGCTTTTAGCCGATATGGTGCCATTATGGTTCTCAACGATCTTTTTTACAATGGCTAAGCCGATACCGGTACCTGTATACTCTTCTTTGCCATTCAAACGCTGAAACACTTCAAAGATCTTGTCTTTGTATAGCGGATCAAAACCTATCCCGTTATCTGCAAAACTAATATGACAATAATTTTTTTCAGGAAGCAAAGAATTTGTGTGCAGGCCTGGATCTTTTAGCCGAAACAGGTTGCCAGAACCGAGTTTACTGTTAATCGTGATTTGTGGTGGTATACCCGGTTTGGAGAATTTAAGTGCATTGGCAATAAGGTTATTCACTACCTGGCGGAATTGCGAATGATTAATAAAAGCTTCATCAAGGTCTCCGGTTTTAATGGTCGCTTTTTTTTCAAGGATGGTTTCTGAAAGATCATTTCTTACTTCTTCAATAATAGCCAGCAGGCCATCTTTTTCCAACATCCGTTCAGTGATATTAGTGCGGGAATACAGCAACAGGTCCTCGATGAGCGTACGCATGCGACAGGCTGCAGCATGGATCCTATCAAGATATTTTTTACCGGAATCAGTTAGTATCGTGTACTCTTTTTCCATCAGTTGCATGGTAAAGATCTGGATCTTACGCAAAGGCTCCTGCAGGTCATGACTTGATATATAGGCAAAAGCGAGCAATTCTTTATTCGCAACGATGAGATCTGCTGCCTGCTTTTCTTTCGCTTCGTTGTGAAGGGCGAGGGCAGTGTTCACTATGGTTAGTTCAGCGGCACGTTTTTCCTTTTCCGTATTCTGAAAGAGTAGTTCTTTATTGGCGATAATGAGTTCAGCCGCGCGTTTTTCCTTCTCTATATTCTGAAAAGCGAGTTCATTATTGGCAATGATCAATTCAGCCGCACGTTTTTCTTTCTCAGTATTTTGAAAAACCAGTTCTTTATTGGCAATGATCAGTTCGGCCGCTCTTTTTTCTTTTTCTGTATTTTGAAAAAGCAATTCTTTATTGGCAATGATGAGTTCAGCTGCACGTTTTTCTTTTTCGTTATTTTGAAAGGCAAGCTCATTATTGGCGACGATCAGTTCAGCCGCTCTTTTTTCCTTTTCCTTATTTTGAAAAGCAAGTTCCTCATTGGCAATGATGAGTTCAGACGCTCTTTTTTCTTTTTCTATATTCTGAAAAGCGAGTTCTTTGTTAGCGATCACTAACTCGGCCGCTCTTTTTTCTTTTTCTGTATTTTGATAAACCAATTCAATATTGGCTATGATCAATTCATCGGCAAGCTTTTCTTTCGTTATATTCTGAAAAGCCAGTTCTTTATTGGCAATGATGAGTTCAGCGGCACGTTTTTCTTTCTCGTCGTTCTGGAAAGCCAACTCTTTATTGGCAACGATCAATTCTGCACCACGCTGTTCTTTTTCATGGTTCTGAACCGTGAGTTCTTTGGTTCGTTCAGATACGAGCTTCTCTAATTTTAAGTGTTCAGCTTGTCTTTCACGCAGATCCTTGTTTTGTAAGGCTTTCTCTTTTTCCTGTAATTCAAGCCTGCGCATCCTTATTTCTGTCACATCATGAAGTGCCAGCAGGATCAATTCTTCGCCCTGGTTTTTTTGCACAACACGCCTTGCGTTCAGCATCAATATCTTTTCGCCGATGCCAAGGAAGGTTTGTCTCACCTCAAAATCAACAAAATCTGTTCGCTGTGGTAATATTTCTTCGAGTAAAGTGCGTAAGGCAGGAATATTCCATTGTTTATTGCCAAGATCGTACACGAGTTTGTTTTCAGTGTCCTTTTTGGTTACTTCAAAGGTCTTATAAAAAGCATTGTTGGCTGTTTTTACCCGGAGATGTTTGTCGAGTACGAGTAAGGGTTCGCGGATGGTAGCAACAATGGATTCCGCATACTGCTGTGCTTCTGTAACCTCATCGTTAAGGCTGATAAGTGATTCGTTGATGGTAAGTAGTTCCTCTTTGCTGGCTTCCAGTTCTTCGATCAGGAACTGCATTTTTTCATTGCCGCCGATCAATTCTTCATTGGCGCTTTTGAGTTCTTCATTTGTGGCTTTTTTATCGCCGGCAGCCAGCATATCCGGATCCTTGTCAATAAAGGGCCAAGTAGGAATTATTTTTAATTTCTTCTTTTTCGGGTTCATGTATAACGGGTTTACACAAGCAAAAAGCGGATCTGCTTATATTGGGCGACCATAATTTGTAATTGAAACGTAGAGCGATTGTCTTAGGAAGGTGTTTGCAGGCAGGCGCAGAACTCACTAAATATAGGCTTTTAAAGGGACTTCCCTGTTAATACCGGTTAACGGGGGTGCATTTCCAATTTTCGCTTTGTGTTTGTTCACTTTATCTATTGAACCACATAGAAACATAGATTCTGTGTTAATAACCAAGGTATCTGATTAATATTCTATAATTTTAA